>NZ_QOKX01000001.1:0-1226393 GCF_013319255.1 Pseudoalteromonas sp. JC28
CAATGCAGGTGATGATCGATACAAGTAAAGAAACGCAAACTGCGTATGCACAGAATGGTGAGGCTCAAAAAGCGGTAACTGTTCCGTCTATTAATTAGCAAAACAAAAAAGCGGCGCAAATTTTTGAGCGCCGCTGATTTTCACAATATCAAACTCATTTTAAAATAGGCTCTCACTCAATCCCGAACTCTCCCACATATTCCCGTAGTTTTCGCACAATTAGCTATAGAGTTTTTGTACATTGGATCACAATACATCGCGAGATAAACTCGCTCCAACCTCTGCATAAGCACAGTGCGACGTGGTAGGCGGTTTACCCGCCGATTTGTATGCATACACATCCAAGTCGAAAACGCTGAAGGCTTTCCCAATCTACAAAGTGATCACCTTCTCGAGATAAACTCGCTCTCACTACAGCATAAGCAAAGTGCAATATGGTAGGAGGTGGTTTATCCACCGATTTGTATATCTATACGTCTAGAATATGCTACTTTCCTGTAGGTACCTAAAGAAGGAGAATTAGCAAATCAAAGTGGCAGTGTAATTGTAAATTTACAACCTCGGTTTAGCTTGCTTGATACGCTAATATTTCCTTTTAATAATTTAACGAGCTCGTTTGTGATCGCAAGGCCTAGCCCTGCATTGTGTTTGCGGTTACTTAGGCTATTTTTGGCCTGAAAGCTAGCGTCGAATATATAGGGAAGATCAGCGGCGCTTATCCCAATGCCAGTATCATTAACACTCACTAAAGCAATATCTTGTTGCTGCTGTAATGTGAGCTGTATTTCGCCACCAGCATCAGTATGTCTGATAGCGTTATCGATGAGGTTTGATAAAATCCTGTCTAATTTCCCGATATCACTGTATACACTAACTTCGCTTGCTCTCGGGCTTATTGAGATGGTTATTCCGCGCCGTTTAGCTTGCAATGTAAATTTAGCCGCAACGTCATACATAAGTTCAAGTAGATTAAAGGGCTCAATATGAAGTTTGGTATGTCCTGCTTCTAGATGGGCGAGTTCAAAAATTTGCGCGATAAGATGATTGAGCTGATTTATATTTTTGCTGGCAATTTTGATGTGTGAAACGATATTTGTGTCACTCGTTTGTTTTTCTATCAGTTCGATGTAACCTTTAAGCGAGGCAAGTGGTGTGCGGAGATCGTGGCTTAGCTGTGAAAGTAGTTCTTTACGTTGTTCATCTTTGAGGTTAAGTGTGGTTAATTGCTGCTGAATTTTATCCAGCATAGCATTGACGCTGCGACCCAGCTGATGGATCTCATCATGTTCTTCGGGCCAATTTATTTGAGCATCACGACTAATATTAAACTGGTTTTGGCTGACATGATCTATATATTGAGTCAGTCTGGACACGGGCTTAGTGATTTTATTAAGTAGTAGCAGGACAACAACCAGCAAAAAGAACAAAGTGCCTAATAACCAACTTACACCAAGCATCACCTTGTCTGAATTTTTTAGTTGCTCAATAATGCTATCGTATTTTGATGAGCCGATGATGATATATAGATAACCCTGCAAAATATCTTGATTAAATACAGGGGCTACAGAGAAAATTTTACTGCCGTTAACGCTCCTCGGATCATCTCCAAATACAGGTAGTTGGCTATCGCTCTTTAGGAGTTTTTTTAAAGGGGTAACATCAATTTTCTGACGTTTAACCTCTCCAGGGGCGGCAGAGTAAGTTAATAACTTACCTTCAGGGGAGACGAAGTAAAACTCGAATGAGGGGCCTAAGAGCATCAAGGTGTGAAATAGATTACTCAAACCGTCATAGTCGTACACTCCCTCTTTTATCAAGGGATTATCGTCAACAAGATGGGTCGCAAGTGCGAGGTGTAATTGTTGTTCTGCTTGAGACTTAGAGACTTGAGATAGCGCTTGAGTCCACCACACAAAAATCGCTGCAATGACAACGAAAGTGACAAATAAGATCAGTGCGAGTTTTTTGTAGAGTGAGAGCTTCATACGCTTTGCCCGTAAAGAGAGGCTGAATTTAATTTGTAACCAACACCCCATACTGTTTCTATCACCGTATTATTTGAAATAGCTTCAAGCTTTGCCCTCAGACGATTAATATGGGAGTTAACGGTATGCTCGTATCCTGAGTGTTGGTAGCCCCATACTGATTCTAATAACTGGGTTCGAGAAAACACGTGATTTGGGTGTTTAGCAAAAAACTGCAACAGCTCAAATTCGGTTGCAGTAAGGTCTAATCTAACATTAGCCAACGAAATTTCATGACAACAGGCATCGATAACTAAGTTTCCAACTGCAATTTTATCGCGTGGGAAGTCCACATTTTCAGTCTGCATTGGTTGCTTAAGTTGCCTGACATGGCGTAGCTGCGCTTTCACTCTTGCTTGCAACTCTCTCGTATTAAAAGGCTTGCATATATAGTCGTCCGCACCAACTTCTAGTCCAATGATCCTATCGATATCGCTACTTTTTGAGGTGACGATGATGACACTACTCATAGGGTGAAGCGCCTTAAGCTCTCGACAAAGGGTTAGTCCATCCATATTAGGTAGCATTAAATCCAGTAAAATCACGGCAAAATCGTTCGCTTTAGCAGCCGACAATACTTGACTGCCGTCGGCAACATGCGTGACCTCTAAAGCTAACTCCTCTAAATGCACTTGGAGTAATCTCGCTATGTCTAAGTCATCTTCAACTAGCAACACGGTTTCTAACATAAATAGCCCTTTATGAAAGCGCAAACGCCTATGGCAGACGTTTGCGCATAGGCTATTTAATTCTCTCGATAGTGACTGCAAGCAGCGGGTTATCAAATTTATGGATACTAGTGAGCGTTGAACTTTGGAGTCCATCATCACTACCAACTACACCACTGTGCATCGTCACCATGTTGTGATTATCGTTGCGCTCTGCGTTAAAGCCCTCACCGCTGTCTGCTGGGCCTGGTATGGTTCCCGCGGCTTCACTATTCAGCTCAGTGCCAGCATCGTAGGCAAGTGTTCGATACATTTGCACCTCACCTACGGGCAACGCAGAGACGTCTATAGCATTTAGACCGGAGAATCCATCATTGGTATTCACCATCATGGTTAATAGCGATAATTTAAGCTCAGAAAGGTCTGTAGTTTTGATGGAAAGGTTGGTTGTCGCACCGGGGCCTAAAGGTCCATCCGTTGAGACGGATGCTTGTGTCATCTCGTCGGCTATAATATCGCTGTTATTTCCGCCCTCTGCAAGTTGCTCTAATGCTTCACTTGCTGGCATGCCGACAGTAAAGTAATGACCAGACTGATGAAGCAGCGCTGCAATTGGTGACATAGGCTGTGCGTGTGTAAGGTTCGTGATAGTGATGGCAAACTCATACTCAACTGGCTCTGGCTCAACCGGAGGCTCTGGCATCACCATATTATTGTCATTGTCTCCACATGCACTGAGCAGGAGCGCAGACATGGCAATTAATGCTAATTTCGCTTTCATAGCTCCCCCTTATTTTACGGTTACTGTTACTTTAGCTACGGGATTTAACCAACGGTGCACGGTGTTATGCAGATCGCTATTACCGCCGACTTGCTCGTTGTCACCTACGTTGCCTCTGTGAATATGGACCATGGTGTTTTCTTCACTTGCTGTGACGCTAGCACCTTGAGTTCCAGGAGCTGCACCTGGCGATGCCGGGATCCCTAAAATACCGGGTGCACCAGAGCCTTCGACAACCAATTCATTATTCGCTTCAGTACCCGCATCATAGGCATTAAGGTAAACTTCATAGGTGCCGGCAGCGCTTGGAATAGGCCACGCATTTAATCCTACAAATCCATCATTGGTAGGAAGTAGCATTGCCACAATTGAAAGATGCGTATTTCCCTCACTGGTAGATATCATCGCCATTGTAGAGCCTGCGGGTGCAAGTAGCCCCTCAGCTGGGTTGGCGACCATATTGGCGTTTGAGCTTTCGAGGATTTGTCCTAAAGCTGAAATGTCACCGCCTTCGGCCATGGCTTGCAATGCTTCAGAAGCTTGCTCACCGAGTTTGAAAAGAGCGGTATCTTGATTATGAGCAGCCACCAGTAAAGGCGTATAGTAAATACCGTGAGTGAGGTTAGTGATTTTTACTTCAAGGTCTTGTGCCAACGCAGCGCTTGATAAACACGTTGCGACTAATGTTGTCAGGATTTTTGCTTTCATGATGTACTCTTCTTATTAGGATTAACAGTCTCCTTATCATGGCTGCAAGATATTGAGATAGGCTCACGGAGTTATCACGTTTTTATCACAAAAGCGTAGAATACTTATCACAGGGCTCAGATCAGCGGAGCTTGGACTAACTTGAAATACGCCGGAACGGTTTTAGTTGATCGAAAACTATCAATTAGTTCTGCAAGGTAGGGATAATGAGGAGTAAAAAACTCCTCGTTACTAGAGAGGCGGGTTAGGGCTTATCGAAATAACTGAGGTTGACGCCAAGCACACTATTGGCATCAGCAAGCGTTACTTTGTCTTTAGTATTTGGCGAAAAATTAGGATCGATATATTCCATAATCATTTCATTAGCAATTTTTCGATAGGCGATTTGTATTGCTTCTGACGAGCTACAGCCTTGGTCTGTTTCAAAGACTTCGCTTAGTGGCGCTAAGCCAAACCCTTTTTGTAGCACTAAATCTGTCGAACGTAATGCGCCTTCTACCCAGCCCTGATAATCAGAGTAAGCTTCACCGCAGGTAAACAGATTTGGCAACGGCTCTACTAAATCTTCGATGACGTCTTTATCATTCGCTCCAATCGCCCATTGATGTACACCAAAACCAAATTGAAGATTTTCAGGGACATTGAAATTCACGTTCCCTTCCCAAATTCGAGCGCTTGTGAGGGTGGGCTGTGGAACATAATGTGTATTAAAAATGTCTTTAAAGAATTGTGTCGCTTGTCGTACAACCGCTTCCGAGGCTGGAAATATATCACTGGGAATAGATTCAACGAGTTCCGACTCACGAGGGTGATGATAAAGCTCACCTTTATTTTGCAGTGCACTCCAAAAATTAATATTTAGATAATCACAGTAAATAGTCAATGCGGCTGGGCGACTGTATTTAGCGGCTTCTATCCCTTCGAGTTTGTGTTGGGTTTCAGAGTTAGGCTCGGCATGACGCTCGTTATACATAAGCGCGGCTGCGAGTTCATCATCTAAAGCATAAAAGGGATAAACAGAACCCGTTGGTAAATCGGCAAAGTTAGGTCCAAAGCTGACAGCTGGGCGGCCTGTCATGCCGGTTCCCCACCATGCAGTGTCGTAATATAAATTAATCTTCAGGAGCGGTTGGTTGCTTGTGCTTTGCAATGTATCCCATAACGCATCGCGCCGCTGCTTTGGTAGCTGTTTGAATACATCTGACGCTATGAACAACTTTTCAAGCGCGAGCCTTGGCAGCCCTAAAATAAGCTTTTCAGCTTTAAATTTTCCTTCGCTTATCTGTCCGTCTTGCTCGGTTTTGGTGTACTTAAGTACATAAAGATTGTCTGCTTTATCAAAGGCGATGCTATCGATGCTCGTTTGCAGGTAAATCTTCTCTTTACCTATTTTATCCACCAGCGCGTTTGGCAGGGTGCTAAAGCCGTCTTTAAAGGTTCTAAATTCGACATCTGCAGGAAAGTCTTCCAAAAGCTGATAGGCAACCCCCGCATTCATTTTCGATAAGAAGGTGCCATTAAAGCCCAAAACACGATACAGCATGGTGATACATTCTTGGCTATAACCCATATCAGTGAGTAAATCCCACAAAGACCAATTACATAGTGGCTCACCTTGCCATTGACATTGCAGACGGAAATCCTGCCAAAACTCTGGGCCGCGAACCTCTGGCCTTGAATCGAACTGTGGATTCACTTGCAAGATACGATTAAAAACAACATTAATAATGTCTTTGGGATTAACACCTTGTTCGTTTGGGTCGAGGTTATAAAGTGCCGACCAAATATGATAGTCGTCTTGTTCGGCATCGTTTACCGAAAAGCTGGTACCGCGAAAGTAGAGCCGGTTATTACCGCCGCTATTCATGGGGAACGGGACTATCTGATCTTCTAGGCCTAACTTTAGAAAGAGGGCCATTAGGTCATCCATACCCTCAAATAGAAACCGCATACCACCTTGTTCTTCTTTGACTGTAATGGTGCTGTCAGGCTTTGCTCCTGCGCGGTTATCTCTGAAATGGATAAGATCTGAGTCCAATCTTCCACCTGTGCGGTTGCTGCGCTCAAAAATGGCGAAGTCATCAACGTCTGTTTCGCACTGTAATCGCCAAGCGCTATACAAACCAGACATGCCAGCCCCTATCACTGCGACTTTGACCGCTTCTGGAATGGGTTTTTGACTAATGTCTGTACCTATTTTGTAGTGAGTCATGTGAGTTCCTTAGTCGACGATGTCTCACACTTTTGAGGCTGACTGCTTTTATACCAATTGGCATTACTTCCTAGCTCGCTAAGTGATCTATAACGTATCTATGCACTCCAACCTGTTGAGTGCACTTCCCAAAAATTTGTTGCAACAAGCCAGGTATTGTTTTCTCAACTTGATGCAAAACCCAGTTACTACTTTAGTACACTGGTTAAGTTTGTGTTAATTTTTGCGGCGGGTTTTGCCAAGTGTTTGTCTAAAAAAGCACGAATGGCATGAATTTAATAAGCTTTTATTCTCGGCTAAACACTAATTTGAGAGATGGAACACATTTGTTCCATACCGACTAAGTTATTTAATGTTCAATGAGTTTAGCCAACAATTATATGGGGTAAGAAACGGCTAAGATCTTGGGTGATCAGACTTTTATCTTCACGGACACCAATTCCAACTGCTTTATCGCCGACAATCCATGAGCCGATGAGCGTATTGAAGCCTGCAAATTTGGGTAAAGGTGAGTAAGCTTGATAAATATAACCTTCTTCGCCATATCCACCTGCAGACTGTGCAAGCAGCTGTTGATCTTTTCGGATCTCAATATTCGCGCCTTCACGAGAAAATAATGGCTTCTTCACATAGTCGGACTCACTACTTGCAATTTTATGCTTGTCCTGTTCAAAGTATGCCGGTAACAGATTTGAGTGATTTGGAAAGGTTTGCCATAGCAAAGGTAAGATTACTTTATTAGATAAAATCGCTTTCCTTGGAGGCTCTAGCCATTGCACTTTTGCTTCCGATAATTGTTCGCTATATTCATCTTGAAACATAAATTCCCATGGGTATAGCTTAAACATCCATTGGATTTTTGAATCATCAAGGTCGACAAAGTGTTGGTTATCAAATCCGATATCTTCGATAAAAACTTGTTTCGCTTTGAGTCCGGCTTCCATCGCGCAACTGCGCATATATTGAATGGTGCCCAAGTCGTCAAAGCTTTCTTTGCAGCAAGAAAAGTGTAGGGGAGCACCACGGTAGCATGTATGCAGTTGATAAAAGCGCTCTATCAGCGCTTCTTGAAGGTCATTTAATTGATCCGCATTACGTGGTAACTTACCGGCTTTTACCTGTTCTTCAAGCCACTACCAGTAATCCGTTTCGAATAAGCTGGTGGGCGTGTCGAAATTGGCCTCCAGCAGCTTGGCTGGTGACTTTCCATCGTAACTAAAATCAAAGCGACCATAGAGCGCTTGGTCTCGATGACGCCATGAGCGAGTCACTAATTCCCATTGAGACTCAGGATTAGCAAACGGTTGCAGAAGAGACTCGTCATTACACACTAAATCGACAAGGTGTAAGCGCATTTGGTGGAGTTCGTCACTTGGATCTTCCAAGTCTTGCTCAATTTGCTTTAACGTAAATTGATAATATGCACTTTCGTCTCAATACTTTTCACCAAGCATAGTATGAAACTCAAAGCCGTGGGCTTTTGCTTGTTCACGCCAGTGTGGGTGTTCATCAACAGAAATTCTTAACATAAGTGTAAAATCGATCCGTCTAATATCAATTAGCTTAATTAAGCGAATTGGTATTAATCATCATCGTAGGTGAGCTGCTCTAGCTCGCGATGAAGTATATCATCATCTCCCAGGTTAAGTTCAATAAGGCGCTTTAAATGCGTCACACTATCGAGATCGATTTGGCGGCAATGTACACCTAGATGACCTTCTTCAACGTGACGAACCTCTACCTCCATTGTAATTTGAATATCACTACCAGGTAGATAAAAGTTTAAACTTGCAGGGTCGTTTTTAAGTGGCACATAGCCATCGGGCAGGGTGAGTAATGCGCCATTGAGCGACAAATCCAAGATTTCGCAGCTAAAATCACCGCTTGAGGCCATAAACTGTGCCTCGTTTGAAAAAATAACTCTGGAAAAACGTCGACGTTCTTTCATTACTGATCCTAATAGTCCGTATAGGTAAAGAATAGCTTATATCATTGTGCTCGCTACTAACAATGACAATAAATTACGCCGCTTGGATGGGATTGCTACTGCAATTTGATTTGCGACTTGCCTCCACAGTGCGGCATGAATAAAGCTAAGCAAGTATTAAAAAATAAAAAAGGCTCCTAACGAAGAGCCTTAGATTATCATCGTTGATAGACTAATGTTTTAATTGTTAGCCAATCTTCTTATATTTGATACGTTTAGGCTCTGCCGCCTCAGCACCAAAGGTCTTCTTCAACCATTCTTCGTATTCAGTGTAGTTGCCGTCAAAGAAGTTGATTTGGCCTTCATCACGGTAGTCTAGAATGTGGGTCGCGATACGGTCTAGGAACCAACGGTCGTGCGAGATACACATAACGCAGCCCGGGAATTCTAAAATCGCATTTTCTAGGGCTCGTAACGTTTCAACGTCTAGATCGTTGGTTGGTTCATCCAGCAACAGTACGTTACCGCCTGCTTTTAGTAGTTTTGCTAAGTGCAGACGATTGCGCTCACCACCAGACAGCTCTTTTACAAACTTTTGTTGGTCATTGCCCTTAAAGTTAAAGCGGCCAACATAGGCGCGGCTTGGTACTTCAAAGTTACCAATTTTAAGAATGTCTTGGCCGTTAGAGATCTCTTGGAATACGGTGTTATTACCGTCCATGTCATCACGGAACTGTTCAACAGTGGCGATTTCAACCGTTTCACCAATAGTGATGTTACCACTATCTGGCTGCTCTTGACCGCTTAGCATTCTAAACAGCGTTGACTTACCCGCGCCGTTTGCACCGATGATCCCAACAATTGCACCTTTAGGTACGTTGAAGTTCAAATCGTCAATCAACAATCTGTCACCGAAGCTCTTACGTAAGTTGCTCACTTCAATCACTTGGTCGCCTAAGCGAGGACCAGGTGGAATGAATAGCTCGTTGGTTTCGTTACGCTTTTGATAGTCGTTTTGCTGAAGCTCGGTAAACTGCGCCATACGTGCTTTAGACTTAGCTTGACGACCTTTTGGATTTGAGCGTACCCATTCAAGTTCTTTTTCAATCGACTTCTGGCGTGCTTTCTCTGATTTTTCTTCTTGCTTCAAACGTGCATCTTTTTGCTCAAGCCATGAAGAATAGTTACCTTCCCACGGAATACCATGGCCACGGTCAAGCTCTAAAATCCAGCCTGCTACATTATCTAGGAAGTAGCGGTCGTGGGTGATCGCTACCACTGTGCCCTCGTAGTCATGAAGGAAGCGCTCCAACCACGCAACCGACTCGGCATCTAAGTGGTTAGTCGGTTCGTCAAGAAGCAGCATATCTGGCTTCTCAAGTAACAGGCGGCAGATAGCAACACGGCGTCTTTCACCACCTGATAGGTGCTCAATTTTCGCATCCCATTCTGGTAAACGAAGCGCATCGGCAGCGCGCTCAAGCGCATTATCTAGGTTGTGGCCGTCATGTGCTTGGATGATAGCTTCTAATTCGCCTTGCTCTTTAGCTAGCGCATCAAAGTCAGCGTCTTCCATTGCGTACTCTGCGTACACTTCGTCTAATCGATTCAGGGCGCGCTTAACTTCGCCAACTGCTTCTTCAATCGTTTCACGAACGGTTTTGCTTTCGTCTAGTACAGGTTCCTGCGGTAGGTAACCGATCTTAGTACCAGGTTGCGGACGTGCCTCGCCCTCGAATTCGTTATCCACACCCGCCATAATGCGAAGTAAGGTCGATTTACCTGCACCATTAAGGCCTAAAACACCAATTTTAGCGCCCGGGAAAAAGCATAAAGAAATATCTTTCAGAATAGTGCGCTTAGGTGGCACAACTTTGCTCACCCGCGACATGGTATAAATATATTGAGCCATGAGTTTCCAATCTCTTTTTTAAGTTAGATGTATTTTAGAGAAAGCCTTCCTGTGCTGCAATGTTGTGGACTACATGATATAAAAAATATAAGTTCCTTCGCTAATTAACTTGAGTTGTGGATAGTTAATACCTTTCTAGCAGTCAGTTCCAGTGCAAACGGTGTTTAATTACTAACCAATAGCTATATTGGTTAGCAAATTCGCCTTGCTTATAGGAAGCTGGCACCATAGCGAGAGAAGGATGCGGAAGCGGTGTTTTCCCTAAAATTCTCTGGTTAGACTAGGAGGTAAATTAAGTTGTACTTTAACAACAATGAGTTAGAACATTCCCTATCCAAATCTTAGATTAAGCAAAATATTTTCGTGTTTAAGTTGTAATTCGATGTAATGGTTTAAGTCAGAAATAGCTTCTACACTGCAGTAATGCTTCATGAATTGAACCACTGTAAAAAGGATTACAACATGTCACATCACTGCAATCAAAACCCCATTGTTTCAGCTGCCATATACCCACCCATAGGTGTAATGCGGGTTGGTAACAGTCCTGAAGAATTTTTTATTGGCCCTGAGGTCGATACCGCCATTCCAAGAGATATGAATTACTATCGCGATAGCACGGGAGCGTTGAAGCGCCAAGCCGCGCGTTTTCGTATTTATGGATTGGACGCCGAGGGCAACATCGTTAAAGAACTCACTTGCGACGATGGCGCTTCTATCATTTGGCATGCTCGCTTGGCTAATCAAAAAGCATCTTGGTATGAGTTTCAATTAGCGTTGGATATTCCAGAGGCGATGGAGGCCGAGCCGAGTTTACTGCGCAACCTCAATGTAAATGACCGTGACAGCTTGCTCATTGATGGTGGGGCGCAGCAGATCAGTGGTATTGCTTCTGGGTGTGGTTGTAGTCGCTTTGAAGGATGCTTTGCTGGTAAAAAAGTGTACTTAGGCGAAATGCGTACCGATGACAAGGGCCGCTTACTTATGCTTGGTGGACACGGGGTGTCAGAAAATCCTCAAGGCCACGAGGCGATCACGTTCGGTAATAATGAAGGCTGGTACGACGATACTTCGGACGGCCCTGTAACTGCTGAGGTGAAATATCAAGGCAAAGCACTTGATGTGAAACCTGCATGGGTTATTTGTGCGCCACCAGATTACGCGCCAATGCAAAAATCTCCGCGAACCATGTGGGATTTAATGCGCCAGGTTGCAGTTGATGCCAAGATGCTACCAGCACCTGAAGGTAACCCCTCCTTTAGTAAAGACATTCTGCCAATTTTCCAAAGGTTAACCGATTTACAATGGGTTAATGCGGGATTTGCCGCAGGGTTTGGCTGGAATAGCCCCTTTGATTTTACTTCAGAGACTTGGATCAGCCGTTTAAATGACAACTCACGCACATGGCAAGAAGCAAGACGTAATCTCTTTAATAACTTTAGACAGATAGAAAAAGTCACCACAGCGGATGAAAAACATAGTTGGAACCCTAAATTTGCTGCTACCGCACCGCAGCTGTGGCCTTGGTTGTACGGCGATGCGATGAGTGTAGATGCCGATGACTCGCCAAGGCAGTTTGTCACCCTGACAGAAATTCAGTTGAATATGTTACAGCAGTGGTCGAATGGCGAATTTGATTCTGATTACGACCCTTGTTATCGCCCCCCAACCAGCATTGATGAAATTCCGGTTGCTGAGCAACCAGAGATGTTAACTAAAGCGGCGATGGAGTTCTGTTTAGCGGATGCTTTCCATCCTGGATGTGAAATGACTTGGCCAATGCGTACAGCGGGCATGTATAGCGAGGCTTTCCGTCTTAAGCATTCAGAAGATACTGCACCGACCCACGGCACCAATTATGGCGTGGAAATGACATCAGAAATCGCGCTGCATTCGAGCGGCCCATTAAAAACGGGGCAGGTTGCTGGTGGCATTACGCGTTGGATGGCCATTCCTTGGCAAACAGATACCGCGAGTTGTCGCGATGGCTACAATGAAGCTTACGACCCTTATTTACCGACCTTTTGGCCTGCACGAGTGCCAAATAATATGCTTAGCGAGCAAAATTATCACAGGGTAGTTGATGAAACTAGGCCATTTGCAGAGCGACAAGCAGCATTTAATGACCGGGAGCTGTGGCTAAACGATTTGCCGATAGGCCCTTCAAACAACTATATTGAGCAGATCAACAGTATGATCACTGGGTTTGGTCAATTGGCGGTGGTATTACCGAAGACAGAAAAAGGCGTAACAGGTTTTCCAACCACCATGCAAGTAGGGTTAACACCAGTCAAAGCTGATCACAAAGCAGAAAAACTGCTGACAACAAGTCGTAATGAAAGCATGCGAGATTGTCGTCCTGATTTGTCACAAACCGACAAAGCACACCGCCGGAATCGCAAATAATAAGGGCTAATATGGCTGAAAGGAAATCGGATATTGTAATTGTAGGTGCAGGCATTGCAGGATGCATTGCTGCACTTGCCTTGCATCCTCACTATCAGGTGATAGTAGTCGATAAGCTCGCCGCAGCTAAAGACAAAGTGGGCGAGTGTTTACCGCCTGCGGCGTCTAGAATTCTCAAAAAGCTTAACTTGTTGCACTTACTACAAAGCCCGGAACATCTCACTTGTCACGGTATGATTTCGTTTTGGGGTAGTGAATCGCCTACCATAGTGGATAACGTTAAAAACCCCGATGGTTTGGGGTGGCACATTCATAGGCAGCATTTTGAACAGCAGCTTCGTGATCAATTAGTGCTTCGTGGTATCCCTTTATTATCTCCTACAAAGCTCACTGATGTGGTGCAAACACAATCAGGGTGGCAAGTTAGGGTTGAAGGTTGCGACACTGACATGTCTATCACGACAACACTGCTTATTGATGCCACCGGTCGCGCCTGTCATCTGGCGAGGCGACTCGGTGCAAAACTACAACAGTTTGATAAGCAAATGGCACTGTGGCTTACCGCAGAGGTTGCCACGACGAAACAGTTTGCGGTGATAAGCGATGAAGAAAATGGCTGGTGGTATAGTGCGCCGAGCGCGGCATGCTCTTCACTCGATCCTAATATGCAGCCTCGGGTGTTTTCTTGGCAGGCTTGCGCTGATGCGATCAAAAAGTGCAACATTACCAACGCTCAAGATTTTTTAGCCAAAGTAAAGCAGGTGAGGGGATTTAACACCTTAGTGGACTTGGTGAATATAGAAACAGCGCACCTGCACCCAATGGTAAGTGCAAATTCGGCCCGTTTGGATAGTTGCGCAGCAAAAGGCTGGTATGCGGTGGGTGATGCGAGCATGAGCTTTGATCCGCTCTCTTCGCAAGGTATGTTGCATGCCATGACCAGCAGCATGCAACTTGCGGATATGCTGCTGTTGCACGGTACGGATTACAAACATGGCGCAAAATTATATCAGTCGCAAATGGATAGAGTGTGGATGCGCTACCTTGAGCATCGGCAGCACTTTTACGAGGGCTCAAAGTTAATCGGTTAACACTTATTATTACTTGTTTGGACTAAAGCAAAGTTTGAATCGAAAGAATGCGGCAACATCTATAGTGGTGAAACCAATACCATTGCTGCTGGCCGTCAGTTGATTGCGATGCTTAAAATGTCTGAATAAATGTTGCCTAGAAGTGGCGGTGAACACTCACTTATTCACTGCCACCAGTGGAAGCTGAATATGAGCAATTGCGCCTTGCGCATCTTTACGATTGGTTAAGCTCAGTTTTCCGTTATGCTGTTCAACGATATTTTTAGCTAAGATGAGACCAATCCCTTTACCCGCTGCTTTAGTGGTGTAAAAAGGTACAAATAGGTTGTCAGCGTTCTTTATGCCATGACCTTCATCGAGTACTTCAATACCTGCGAATTTATGATTGTGGTACGCTTTGACATAAACAGTATTGCGCTCACCTCCAGCTTCCAAGGCATTTTTAATCAGGTTTACAAGTGCCTGCTCAAGTAAGCTTTGATCAATTTGCAGCGTAAAGTTCTGTTCAATGGTTAATCTCACGCGATTGTCAAAAAGCCCTACGAGCGGCGTTAGTAAGTCACTTATGGATATCGCTTCTATATGAAGTTGATGCTGTTTTGCAACGCTTGCATAGCGATTAACAAATGACATCAGGCCATCGCTGCGCTGCACAATCACGCCAAGCGCTTGTTCAAAATCGGCTTGATTTTCTTGCGTGGTGGGAATTTCTATCAAGGTTTGAGCAAGTGACTTAATCGGCGAGAGAGAATTATGAATTTCGTGGCTGAGCACTCTGATCATTTTTTGCCAAGCGTCGCGCTGAGCTTGACTGACAACCGCTTGCACATCGGTTAAGATCACTAAGTGCGCCTGCATGCCTGCAATGGTAAGCTCGCTATAGCGAAGTTGCCACTCATCACCTAAGGTGGGGTGGTTAAAGTGCCAATGTCCACTATGATACTCAAGGCTAAACTTATGCGCTTTTAATAAACGCTGGCTTTGCCATGGTTTGCCAATCCAATTTGAGAAGGCTTCATTGGCATGCACCAGTGCAGTGTCGTTATCGAAAATTACGATGGGGCTGGGCAGTTGTTCAATGAGTCTGAACAGTAATATGGCTTGGTGGTCTCGCTCTGATTTGAATGATTGCAGCTGCTGACATAATTGCTGTGTTTCTTGCAGCAAACTGTGAAGAATTCCCGAGCTGTCAGAGGTGTAAAAGCGCTGCCCATACTCTTCGTTTTTAATCGCCTCTATGGTGGTTGAGAGGTGATAAAAAGGTTGTATTACGCGCTGTTTAAAATGATACAGCAGCAGTGCGAGCGGACAAAGGACAAGGATAAAGTAGGTGATAACACTGAGTGTTGAGACCTCAAGGATGACCATAAAAAAAGCGCTGAGCACGGTGAACAGCAACCAAATAACCAGACAAAAAATCTCGATAGTCTGTTCAAAGTTAGGCTTTTTCATAGGCAAGCTCATCGTGTTTTGATATCAAACTTATCAAGGCGACGATATAGGGCACTTTTACTGATCCCAAGTAAAACAGCTGCATCTTCCACATTATCATGGCATTGGCACAGCGCCATTTTAATCAACTTTTGCTCGGCTTGATCTAGCGTCATCATTTCGGGCTCACTCTGCTCTGTGGTTACCACAGATTTTAAAGAAAGCGCGCTTTCTTCAATTTCAGTGCCATCACACAGCAAAATCGCACGCTCCATCATATGGCTAAGTTCACGGATATTACCCGGGAATGCGTAACTTTGTAGTCTTGTTTGTGCTGCATGAGACAAAGGTTTTACGTCTAGTTCGTAGGTCATTGCGTGCTTTTGAATAAAAAAGTCGGCCAGCGGAATTATCTCTGTGCGACGCAAGCGCAGTGGTGGGATCTCAAACTCCATTGTATTTAGTCTGAAATACAGGTCACTACGAAATTGACTTGCTTGTTGTTGCGACTCTAAATCTGCATTAGTTGCGCTAATAATTCTACAGCTTGCATGCTGCGTTTTGCTCGAGCCAACAGCTTCATATTCCCCTGTTTCTAATACTCGTAGTAGCTTCGCTTGTTGAGGCTCTGTGAGTGTGCCTACCTCATCCAAAAACAAAGTCCCTTGCTCAGCCATTGAGAAACGACCTTGTCTATCCTGTTTAGCGTCAGTAAACGCACCTTTCACATGGCCAAACATTTCACTTTCAAACAGTGACTCTGGAATGGCCGCCATATTGGTGCTCACAAAGTTGCCTGTGGTGTTACTTTGCTGGTGGATGTAGCTGGCAATTTGTGATTTTCCTGTACCATTTTCCCCTCTAAGCAATATATTCGCTTTGGTTTTGGCAATGCGATCAAGTTGGCTTTTTAGCGCTTGCATCGTAGGGCTTAACCAGAGTAACGCATCAGCATGGTCTACATTTGGCGCTATTTTAGCTGTGGTTAGTAGGGGGGAAGCCGATTGTTGTTTTGCAGTGATTTGCTTTAGCCCTAAATGCTTTTTCACCATCATTACTACAGCGTGGTTGTCCCAAGGCTTGGCAAAAAAGTCTTTGGCGCCGCGCTGCATGGCTTCGACGGCGAGTTCGACGCTAGACCAAGCGGTCATCGCAATAAAGGTTGCGCTACTTTGGCTTGCATACTGACTCAAAAAAGCGAGACCTTCATCGCCGGATGTCGTATCGAGCTCATAGTTCATGTCTAGCAGTACAATATCAATGTCGTGCGCATTGAGCTGCTTAGCGGCACAATAAAGACTACTACTTTGGAAAATGGTAAAACCGTGGTTTTTTAGTAAAAACTGTAAGCTAAGGCGGATATCGGCCTTGTCATCAACGATTAAAATTGAACCTTGCATAGTGTGTTGTAGGCAAAGAGCGTTTACACGCCACGCTTTGCCTACGCATTCCTGTTGTTATTATTAACTTATTCGTCTCTTAGCGCTTTAATGGGATCTTGGCTTATCACCCTTTGCACAGGTAAATAGCTTGCGATGAGCGCAATCAGCAGCATGATAGGGATTGTCACGATAACAGCGAACCAGCTCACGGAAATAGCTGTTGTACTTATCTTTGTCAGTATCCCATATCCGATTGCAACGGTTAATGCACTCACTCCAAGGCCAATCATTACCGGTGTTAGACTCTGCTTGAGCACTTGTGCTATCAGTTTGTGTGTATGTGCGCCCAACGACAAGTGAATGCCAAGCTCATAGCGACGCATTTGTACGCTGTAGTTGAGCACGCCGTAGATCCCGGCGCCAGCTAGGCTTAAGGTAAGGGCTAATAGAGCGACAGTCAACATTGCTTGCAGCCAAGTTTGTCTTAACCTCTGGGTTAGCATGCCATCTACAGGCTCAAAAAAAGCAAAGTTTAGACTCGGATGAATGACCTTGAGAGCATGAGTTAATTGGACTTTTGACAGTGCAGAATTCCCCTTGATAATAAAAGATGTGCTGCCTTCAGTGACAGGCAAGTAATAGCGCTCTAAGGTATAGCCTCGGTTGCCCGTAGGTACGTAAATATCACTCACAACCCCAACCACTTTTCTTGGCACCTCTCTGTCAGCATAGAGGGTTTGACCGATTGGATTTTCATCTTTGTACAAACGCTTAGCGAGTGAGGCCGAGAGAATTATTTCATTGTTGTCTGAGCCTGAGGCCATGATCGGTGTAAACCGGCTTCCTTGCTCAAGTGGTAGTGAAAGCGCAGTGAAACCGTCTTCGTCGTAAAAGGACAAACTGACGATACCGATCAGCGCAATATTTTGGTCATACAAATAATTTTGCCATCCCATTTGCAAAGGCGAAGCATAACTTGCCGATATCGATGTGATGCTCGCTTGATTGGCTAAAAGCTGTTTGATTTGCTTGCCAAGCTCAAAGTTATCGATTCCTGTGGCACTGCCGTCGATACGGACATAGTACAAATGCTCAGTATCAAACCCAGTGGGATGGGTCATTTGCGCGTATGCGGGAACTAATTTGTTGGCTGCAAGAAAGAGTAAAATACTGGCAAAGCATACTTGTAATGCCACCAACACTTGACGAGTACGCTTGGAAATTTGCGCGCCAGTGCCTTTACCGCTGCTGTGTAGCGCATCTGTTAGGGCATAATAGTTTACTTGTTTGCTGGTAAACCAGGCGATGAGTAGCGCCATTATCAGACTCAGTGCACAAGCAACCACTATGGTCGGCCAATCTAGAGTTAAGCCCTGCATGCGACTAAATAAATAGCTCAAGTCGTTTGCTAACCAAACATTCAACCACTCGGCAAGCAATAATCCGAGTATAGTAGCTGCCCCCACTAACAGGACGCTTTCGCAAAACATACTGACAAAAATGTGAGTAGGCTTTGCCCCCAGTGCCGCTTGAATTGCCATGGTGCGCTGTTTTTGCGCAGCCCTTGAGAGAAATAAATTAACAACATTGGTCAGGGCAATGAGCACCAAAACCGCAGCTGAGAACAACAAGGTAATGGCGAGCTCATCACTTCGTGCAACTATTTTGTCGCGCAGTGGTGTAAACTGAGCGCCAATTCGCGTGTTAGGCGCTACGTTTTCACGGGATTGGTAAAGCGTGTTAATCTGTTCGCCCAGCGCATGATTCATCTGCTCAATGTTTACACCTGCTTTCAGTCGAGCGATACCGTTAAACTGGCTACTGATGTTATTCCAGTGCGAGGTGGTGGTGACAGGCTCCGGAAAGCTACTAAAGCCGCTAACGGGAAAGCCACCAAAGATCTCAGGCACTTCAAACGCTTCTCCCGTTACTCCGATAATTTGATAGCGTTCACGATCTATGGAGGTGTAGCTACCAACGATATCTGGATCGGCATTAAAGTGCGTTATCCAAGAATGATAACTCAGGACTAAAACTTTTTGTTCATCGCTGACGCCTTCGTCTTGCTTTAGCGCGCGACCAAGATGCAGTGGCGTGCCTAACAACTCAAAGAATTCGGGAGTCACTCGAATTATGTCTACCGTGGGCATATCCTTAATGTCCATAAAACGAGATGATACCAAGTGCATCATCGTCATTTTGTCGATAAATTGCTTATCTTGATATAGCTGAAACTGGGTGGAGAGCAGTTGGAATCCATATTGGGTTTCTCCATTAATGGTTTCGCTTTGATCGGTCACCCACAGCTTATCTGCATCTGGGTAGGGGAGCGGTTGCGTGATCAATCTATGGTTGATATTAATCACTACCGTTAGCGCTGCTAAGGTTAATGCTAGGGTGACAAGTACGGTAAGACTAAATCCCGGAAGCTTCCTCAGATTTGACAGTGCGAGCTTAAATTCCTCTTTTATCATCCCACCATCTCCAAATTCATTTCATCCACCATCACCCCATCTAACAAGAACAGTTTACGTTTTGCCATGTCTGCATACCTAGGGTCGTGGGTAACCATACACATGGTTGTGCCTTGGGCGTTTAGGTCGCTCAGCATGTTCATTACGGCATCGCCATTTTTTGAGTCCAAGTTTCCTGTAGGTTCGTCAATAAGCAGAATATCTGGCTGATTGGCGAGTGCACGGGCGATGGCGATACGTTGCTGCTGTCCGCCTGACAGTTGATTGGGCTTATGTTCTGCTCTGTGGGTCATTTGTACTAACTCCAAGCAAGTCATTACCCGTTCTTTTAACGCAGTATTTGAGAGTGCAGTGCTACTGTACTTGATAGGTAAGGCGATATTGTCAAAGACGTTCAATTCATCAATGAGATTAAATGACTGAAACACAAAGCCAATATGTTTATTTCTTAGTGTGGCTCTTTGGTTGACGTCAAGGTTACTGACATCGTTACCCGCAATTGTGTAGGTGCCGGTGCTTGGGCTGTCTAATAAACCAAGAATATTTAGAAGTGTTGATTTACCGCAGCCCGATGGGCCTGAAATTGACAGATATTCGCCCTGAGTTACATTGAGGTTTACGCCACGCAGTGCCAGTGTTTCCATTCCGCCGAGGACAAACTTTTTAGTGATGTTTTTAAGTTCAATAACGTGTTTATTATTCATTGTTCTTCCTTTGGTTTGTTATTTGCTCAAAGTCACTACGGGTGTGTCGGCATAAGATGCCATATCCGACAAAATAAACTGCTGATTTGTCGAAGCGCCACTGAGCAGTTGAATGTGCTGTGACGTTTCTGCGCCATAGTGTACTTGAATTGCGTGGGCTTGTTGTTTTTCTTTATCAACAAGATATAAGGTTGCTTGACTATAAGGTTTTGCACCGACGGGTTTGTCGATGAACAGTGCGGAACTCAATTTGTCGATAGAGACTTTTCCCTCAATATTTAGCTCGGGGCGAGCACTCGCGGGCAGACTTTTAGGCAGTGTCACCTCAACTTCAATATTGCCATTTTGTACCATTGGATTAATGCGCGACACTTGGCCTTCAATTAAGTCGTTACGGGTATTGATGCTCACATGCTGAGCCAGCTTTATTTGCTGGGCATAGGCTTGTGGGATCTGTAATTGCGCATATAAATCAGTGGTGCTGCCAACTAACACCAATTGAGTGCCAAGAGAGACACTTTGTCCAAGTTCCACATGAAGTTGCTGCAATACTCCTTTGATCCCAGCCCGTACAGTGAGCTTATTCACCCTATCTTGCACCAATAAAAATGCTTCATTACTGGCATCAATATTTGACTGCGCAAGCTGCAGGTTGGCTTTGTGTAAGGTCTGCAATTGTGATATTCGCTGTTGTTCAATATTAATGCGACGTTTCAGCTGGCGATGGGTAAGTACCGCGCGTTGGTAGTCGAGTTTAGAAACAACCCCATCTTCAACCAACTCTCCTTGAGCGCTAACCTCCAGCTCGGCACTTTCTAACTCAGATCTCAGAATTTCCAAATCTGCCTGGTGAGACAGCAGTTCTCGTTGTTGATTGATATCGAGCTGTAGATATTGGTCTTGCGATTGTGCCAAACTGCGTTTGGCATCTTTTAAAGATTGGGCCAAATTTGCATCTTGTAACTTCATAATGATGCTGTCGGGGTTAACTTGTGCACCTGGGCGCAACACAATTTCTTCAACCGTGGCATCGCTCGCGGCACTTATCAAACGCGGCGTTTTCGATTTAAGCTGACCATATCCAGATACACTGACTTCTAAATCTCCTTGCTGGACCTCCGCAATCCATGTTTTTGCCATAGGCAAAGATGCCTGCGCTGAGGGCTGTATTAGCAGCCATATAATAACGATGGCGAAAATGGTTCCGCCAACAGCCCACATCCAGCTAACCTTGTTGCGCTTTTTATGTTCGACTTGTATATCCATGTTGATATCTCTGGTGGAATGAGGGTTGTTATTACTCAGTAGATAACAAGTCGCATGCCAAAATTTAATTTACTGAAATTATTAGATTTTTTGTTTTGTCTGTTTGCATGGAAGGAGTGCTTTTTGCGGTTTCGAAAATAAAAATTGTGGTTTTGGGAAGCTCGATTGTATTTGCAAGTGCGCAGAAGAAAATAGGCTCATCAATAGAGCCTATGAATTGCAGCGTTATTATTTGTTAAAACACGCGTTCTGGGTTGGTTGGTACGTCTTGCTGTTTTAGGGTCCATTTCGCTATGTCTATTTTGCGCATAAACTTAACCTTTGGGTGCGATTTAGCGTAGTGAATAAAGTCGTCAAGTGCTTTTACGCGTGCAGGGCTGCCTGCGAGTCTGTCGTGTGCACTAATAGACATCATGCGGCGCTGGGATTTTCCTTCTTCATAAAGCACATCAAACTCGTCCTTTAACTCTTGCAAATAGGCTTTTGCTGTCATTGCGGAGCTGCCGCCATAGCGCACGATATCGTTGTTTCTAAAGGTGTAGGGGACAACAACGAAAGGCTTGCCATTGACCGGTGTTAACGAAGGCTCATCCCGAGATAAGTCATCAATATGATAGACAAAACCAAGGGACTGCAAAATAGTTAGAGTTTGCTCAGAATGGCGCATCCAAAATGCGTTAAAGCCTTTTGGCCTTTGCCCGGTGATCTTTTCAAGCACATCTGCACTGTGAATATAAGATGCACGTTCTTCTTCGGGTGTCATCGAGTATTGTGGTGTCCAGTTTTGTCCATGACCTGAAATTTCATGCCCTTTTTCTGCCACCATTTTGGCAAGTTTAGGATTAAGCTCTGCAGCTTTTCCTACCATGTGGGACGTCACTTTGATGTTGTGCTTATCCCAAAGCTTAAGCAATCGTGGGATCCCTTCATTCATGCCATACTGATACCAAGTAGGAGCGACGGTGTCGGGGTAGCCCGCTTCTTGCTGAGGAAATGGCCCAGGATCGCTTGGGTCTTGCGCGGTTGCTTCAAACTGCATGGAGATAGAGATCACCAATTGAGCATCATCAGGCCAGTAATGGCCAGACTCTATTTCAGCGCCGTGGGCTGTGCCTGCAAGCAAGGCGGTTGCTGTTAGTAGCGCTCGAATACTTGTGGTCAACGTGGTACGCATGGTTATTCTCCTGCGGCTCTTGGGCCTGCATACACAGAAAGTGTTGCCTGCGCTAAGCTATGCTGTTGGATAAAAAATCCAGTAAGTGGTGCCGTTGCACCAGCTGGCACGGGGAGTGTATCTACATCTAGTGCATGCACGGTAAAGGTGTATTTATGTTTGCGACCAATAGGTGGGCACGGGCCAAAGTACCCAGGCTTTCCTAAATCCGTATTACCTTCAATGGCTTGGCTTGGTAAAGTTTCTGCAAGCCGAGTCGTGTCTTTGGGCAGGTTATACACTTGCCAGTGCCAAAATCCGCTGCCGGTTGGCGCGTCTTGATCGTAAAATGTCACCGCAAAGCTCTTGGTTTGTTTAGGTGCATTTGACCAAACTAAGGTTGGCCGTGTGCTGTTTCCCTCGCAGCCAAATTGATCCCAGTATTGAAATGGCCGAATAGATTTTTCGGCAACAAGATCTGGGCTTTCTAGTGTAAACTCAGGTGATGAAATTGCATTGGTTGCACCGAGTAATGCCATGGAGGCTAGGGATAAGTTCAGTAATAATGGCTTCATATTGCACCTTTTGCTCTTAATTGTTGAAAATCTGCATAGTCGGTGTAGCCCTGCTCGCTACCACCAAACAAAGGCGCATCAGGGTTGATTGGACTCAAAGGTAATTGATGAGTCAGACGGTATACGAGGTCTGGGTTGGAGATAAATTTGCGACCAAAAGCCACAAAGTCGACTAGGCCTTGTTCAATAAGGGCTTCGGCTTGCTCTGGCTCGTAATTTCCCGCCACAATAATGGCGCCGTGAAATTTTCTTCTTAGTGCTTGCCTAAAACTCTCCGTCACGACCGGCGCATCATCCCAGTCCGCTTCAGCTAAGTGCACATAGGCAATGCCTAAGCGGTTAAAGTGCTCCGCGGCGAGCAAAATAGTATCAATGGCTTCTTCGTCTTGCATGCCACGTTGGGTAATAAAAGGCGCTAATCGGATCCCTACTTTTTCAGGTCCAATCGCTTGGCTAATCGCGGTGATAACTTCAACCGCAAAGCGAATTCGGTTTTCCTTCGAGCCACCATATTGATCATGACGTTGATTAGAGCTGCGGCGTAAAAACTGGTCGATTAAGTAGCCATTACCAGCGTGGATCTCGACGCCATTAAACCCTGCCATCATGGCATTCTCAGCCGCATGGACATAATCTTCGACTATGCTCTGTATTTCTTGGGTTGCCAGTGCGCGCGGTGTTGGGCAATCGACCATTTCACCCACTCCTTTTTCATTGACCACCCACACTTGTGCGTCGGGCGCCAATGCTGAGGGGGCGACGGGTTGGCCATCTTCATGAAAAGTGGAGTGAGACATACGACCGACATGCCAAAGCTGACAGAAAATACGGCCACCTTTTTGCTGGACTGCATAGGTGATTTCTTTCCATCCAGCAACCTGCGAAGCAGTATAAATTCCGGGAGTAAATGAATATCCTTTGCCCTGACAAGAGATTTGTGTGGCTTCACTAATGATAAGCCCTGCCGAAGCGCGTTGGGCGTAGTACTTTGCCATCAACTGGTTTGGGATATCTCCCGGTTGTGTTGTTCGAGAGCGGGTCATTGGTGCCATCAAAATGCGGTTTGGTAAGATTAAATTACCGAGTTTTTTCTGCGTAAATAATAATGGATCAGACATAGTATTCTCCTAATTATTGGACAAGTGAGTTGATGTGGCGTGGGAACAGCACTTCAATTTTTAGAGATTCAGGTGCAAAGATAAAAACTTGATGCTCATTGCTAATGGGGACATCTCGTTCCACGTAGCGAACGCCAAAATGCTCTAGTCGGGCGATTAACCCGGGGTAATCGTCACCACGAAATGCAATATGATCTATGTTGCTAGTACTCATTCTTGTGTTTTGCGCAGAACCAAGGTATTCAGCCTGTGCTTGGGTATGTGGTGATTGTTCAACCAGATGAATGAAAGGTTGCTGTTGGTCGCCATAAAACCACTTTCCTGGAAATGGAAAAGGTGGACGTAAGCCTTCTTTAAGCCTAAGAACTTGCTCAAAAAAGGTTGCCATTTTTGCCATGTCATGTGCTCTAAACAAAAAGTGATCTAACTGCATGGTGTGTTACCTCCATTGGTGTTAGCGATTTATGTGTTGAGAACAGTCTATTTGTTTATTAATATTTGATAATTGGCTTTTATATAAAATTACTTTTCATAAAAGGTGAATAATGAAAAGCAAAGCAGACGATATGGCGCTTTTTGTTCAAGTGGTGCGCTCTGATGGCCTGGCTGCGGCAGGGCGAGTATTAGGGCTTTCTCCAGCGAGCATGACCGCACGGATCAATGCACTTGAAGCGCACTATAAAACCCGTTTACTTACTCGAAACACCAGAAGTATCAAACTGACCGAAGCGGGAGAGCGGTTTTATCAGGGCTGTGTGCGAGTCATTGAGGAGGTTGCGGCGGCGGAGGCGCTACTGCAAGATGCCGATCCCGATTTGAGAGGCACACTCAAAATTGCAGCAAGCTCAGACTTTGGTCGTCAGTACGTGGTTCCCGCCGTTGCGGAGTTTGCCACGCAGCATCCACAGGTGGTGGTTAACTTGAGCTTGGGGGAGGGCTTGGTCAAATTAGTTGAGTCTGGCACTGATATCGCCATTCGTTATGGTAATTTAAATGATAGCAGTTTGATATCTCGGCCTCTGTTAAACAACCGCAGAATGCTGGTGGCTGCCCCAAACTATCTCGAACGGTATGGTACACCAGATTGCTATCAAGCATTACAGCAACATCGTTGTTTAGTACTGGAAAGAGCAGGACAGGCGCTAAACGATTGGTATTTTATCGACAAAGACACGCAAGCAACCATCATTGAAACCGTGCCTACCTGTTTAGTGAGTTCAGATGGAGAAGTATTGCGAAACTGGGCTATTCAAGGGCTTGGGATCACCATCAAGTCGTGGTTAGATGTTCACAAAGATATTAAAGCGGGGCGATTGGTGGAGTTGTTGCCAACTCAAACATTGGGATTTAGTCCAACGGACTCAGATAAAGTCGCGCTGCAAGCGATTTATCCATCTAGGCAGTTCCAACCTCGCCAAGTCAAAGCTTTTCTAACCTTTTTTAGCGAGTATTTACAACAAATGCATGATTGATTTTATTTCATTGGAGTCTACCGAATTAGCCGTGCGTAAGTGATAAATATATGCATAATAAACGCTCATATTTAAACTAACTAAAGAGGTTCAAGGATGGCAATTGGCAATATTAAACACGTAATTTTTGACGTCGGTAACGTATTTGTGAGGTGGTCACCGGAGGAGATAGTTCGGCTTACCTTTGGCAACCAATGCGACGTTGAGAGTCTAGCTAAGCAGCTGTTCCATAGTGAGATTTGGTTTGCGATTAATCGAGGCGAACTGACTGAAGCAGACACCAAGCACGCTTTTATACAAACCTGTCACTTAACCTCTGAGCAAGCTGACGAACTGTTCTTTTATATCAAAGAATCACTGATCCCACTTTATGGCACGCTTGCACTGATGCAGCGCCTAAAGGCGGCTGGATATAGTGCTTATGCCCTAACCGATAATGTGCACGAGATTGTGAGTCACCTAAAAGCGCGTCATACTTTCTGGCAACACTTTGACGGAGAAATTATTTCTGCTGAGCTTGGCTGCATGAAGCCCGGCAAAGCTATTTTTACTCATTTACTGGAGCGCTACCAACTGGCGGCAGGTGACTGTGTTTTTCTTGATGATGTCTTAGCGAACGTCGAAGGTGCAAAGCAGGTTGGGTTACATGGCATTCAGTTCTTTAATGCGGCTCAAGCTGAGCGCGAGTTGCGTGAGCTAGGATTAGTGTTTTAAGCAGGTCGAGACTCCAAAATAGGCCCAAGTACGGGCCTAAAAAGAATTAATCGCACATATACTGTCTATTTGTGAAAGCACAGTCGTGATCACCGTAACAAGAGATAGCACCTGTACGACAATCGTGGCGGTTAGTCGGTACACAGTCCAAATCAGTCAAACGGTTTACACCACCACCAATTTGGGGGGTTGCTTGTGGTGCAATAGCTTGAGCATTGTTTAAGTTTTTAAGCGGCTTTTTATTCAGTTTAATTTTCATTTTTCATTTCCTTTGGGTGGTAAGAAAGCGTATTAACAGCGAAGAGAGCCACAGTTATAGCAAGAACCAAATGCTTTCGTGTTGCATAACTCGGTTATTTCTCTGTCACAAACCGCGGTTAAATAACCTCCCGCGATGTTTGGTGTTTGGGCTTTTTCCAAGCCTGCAGTATGGTTCAGTTGTTTTATCTTTCTTTTTGTTAGTGTTAATTTCATCTTATTTTCCTTATTGTGAAAGCTTGAATTGTAGTACAAAAAACAAACTACATTATTGACTGTACCTAGCGTAAATTATTTGTCAAATATGTTTTTTAAAGGTTAAATTTGTGTTTTTCTAAATTGCCTTATTTCAACCCTGTGTAACTTCAATGCTCGATGACAAGCTGCTTTTTAGCCTTGAGTGCAGTAACTATGGTGTAACGTAAATTTGCACTGTCAGTCGCCCAACGCATCGATATTGTTTGGTCTTTTTAATCATGCAACACTGCAACATGAGAATAATTAAAAAACGGGATGAAGATGCGTAAATTAACAGCCTTGGTGTGGACTTGCTCTGTTTCCTTATGTACGGGTGTTGCGTTTGGTAACACGGCGCAAGCTGACGAGTCACCAATATTTAGTTCTAAAGCCACGGCACAGCCAATATGGGCTGAACACGGCATGGTATCTAGCCAAGAGGCACTTGCTAGTCAGGTTGGTGTAGAGATTTTAAAGCAAGGTGGCAATGCCGTTGATGCGGCTGTTGCAGTAGGTTTTAGTCTTGCCGTGACTTTGCCAAGGGCCGGAAATATCGGCGGTGGTGGCTTTATGCTAGTGCATCTGGCAAAAGAGAATAAAACCATTGCGATTGATTATCGCGAAATGGCGCCGAGCCGTGCGCACAAAGACATCTTTATTGATGAAAACGGCGAGGTAAACCCAAAGCTAAGCCTTCAGCACGGCCTTGCCGTGGGCGTTCCCGGAACGGTTATGGGGATGGAGTTAGCACTCGAGAAATACGGCACCATGACACTTAGTCAGGTTATCCAGCCTGCAATCAAATTGGCGCGTGATGGCATTAAAGTGACCTCTGATTTAGCTAACTCGCTTTCTCATAATTATATTAAAGAACGAATGCTCGATGTACCGGCGTCTAAGGCCGTGTTTTATAAAAAAGATGGTAGCAGCTATAAGCCAAATGAATGGCTGGTGCAAGCAGATCTTGCCCACTCTTTAGCGCTGATCGCTGAAAAAGGCAGCGCGGGCTTTTATCAGGGCGAGACAGCAAAGAAAATTGTTGCTGCGGTAGAAGCAGCTGGTGGCATTATGTCGCTGGATGACTTAAAAGGCTATAAAGCGGTAGAACGTGAACCAGTAAAAGGTACATATCGCGGCTACGACATCGTTTCTATGCCACCTCCTTCATCTGGTGGTGTGCATATCATAGAGATGCTAAACATGCTGGAGCAATACCCTATTGGTGAGCTTGGGCATAATAGCGCTGCTACCGTCCATATAATGGCTGAGGTCATGAAGCGTGCGTATGCTGACCGCAGTGAATATTTGGGCGACCCTGATTTCTACGACGTACCCGTTAAAGCATTGGTGGATAAGCAATATGCAAAGCAGCGCAGTAAACAAATAAACGCAGACAAAGCGACGCCAAGCCGTGAGATTAAGCCCGGTAAATTATTACCTTATGAGAGTAACCAAACCACGCATTATTCTGTGGTAGATAAGTGGGGCAATGCAGTGAGTAACACTTATACGCTCAACTTTAGCTATGGCTCAGGTATTGTCGCGGCTGGCACTGGCATTCTACTTAACAACGAAATGGATGATTTCTCGGCAAAGCCCGGCACACCAAACGGTTTTGGCTTGGTTGGTGGAGAAGCTAATGCTGTTGAAGGAAAGAAGCGCCCGCTGAGTTCGATGACACCTACGATTGTAATGAAAGAGGGTAAACCCTTTTTGGTAACGGGTAGCCCAGGTGGCTCGCGTATTATCACCACCACGCTACAAATCATTATGAATGTTATTGATCATGGTTTGAACATCGCTGAAGCAACCGTGGCTCCGCGTATTCACCACCAATGGTTACCAGATGAAATTCGTATTGAACGTAGCTTAAATGTGGATACTCGACGTCTACTAGAAAACAAAGGACACACACTTTCAGAGCAGAATGCGATGGGCTCAACCCAGTCAATCATGCTTACCGATAAAGGTCTATTTGGCTCCTCAGATCCAAGGCGTGCAGATAGCGCAGCGGTGGGGTACTAATACCAATTGAATTAATTCTCTAATCAATTTGAAGGGTGAAATAGCATATTAGCTTCGTTAAAAATTTCTCATTTAGAACAACTAAATAGCAAAATTTTTGCCTTGCCTATATGGATATAGGTACCTTAGCGGTAGCAGGACGCGAGAGCGGTGCTACTAAAGCTATTTCCCCGCTTCAAGATAGATCATTTACTTAATACAACTGGTATAATATCCTGATTTCTATTGAGTCTTAAGTGCAATTTAATTCGAGTAGGGGCGAGATGCCCCTTTTCTATGCGCTTTCTTTGATTAAATACTCTGGCAGTGGCCAATTCATGACGATGACTTCGCCTTGCCAAGTTTCAATCGTCAGCCAAACCTTGTCGTCTTTTGATAATGTTTTCTTTGCTAAAGCATGTACGTGTTGACCGTGTTTTGTGCCGTGAAGGATCCCGAGCTCATGCTTCATAAGCTGTGCAAGTGGCATCGCGTTGGGGCCGATATTGAGATAGCCTTGGCGCACAGATTCAACGTCACCTTTATTGAACAGTAGTAAGAAGTCTTTGACGTATAAGTTATCGTGGATGTATGGTGGCTTGTCGTCAAAAGGCATTGGTGTAATGCTGTACTCTCCAAGTGTTTGCTCCGCCAATGGAGCGGGAAACTCTGGATGTAATGATTGATAATAAAACCAAGCTGGCAACACCAGCAATAGGGCATTTAACCAATATTTATTGTGTTGTATAAAGCGTTTGACTGCATTCATGGCGATTTACCCTTGCTGTGCTTTTAGTTGTTTTGCATTGCTCCGTTCTTGGCTACGCGCGCGTTTGGTCCGAAGCTGATACATGATAAATCCAGTGACCGACATCCCGGATAAAATACAGCCAAAAATAAACCAGATGACTTTGGTCCAGATCCCTCCTATGGTGCCGTAATGCAGTGGATCTGTGATGTGCATAACCGTTTGTAAGCCTGTCATTGAATCAGGGTTTGCATGATGAACGACAGTATCATTCCAAGTGTTGTAGGCGATATTTATGCTGTAATCGTCATAGAGTATGTAGTCGTTTGCGCCACTGATTTTGAGCGTATCGCGGTTATGCTCAGGTAGCATGATGTAACTTGGGCGAAAGTCAGTGTACTGCTGTTGGATTTCACCGAGCGCTAGGTCAACACTGGTTTCCACTGCATTCGCGTTTATTGTTGAGTTGGGTATATCCGCAGCATTTAATGTTTCATGATGTTCTAGTTCAACACCAGCATGCCACAGCACCGCTTGCGTTAAATACCACAGTCCGGTGAGGCTCATTACGGTCATAAACCAAAGCGACCATACTCCACTGAGTTTATGGATGTCAGCGGCAAGGGTACGACCTCCTTGTGATTTACGCAGCTTAAACTGAAAAAACGCCAACCAAAACTTTTTGTATACCACCAGGCCTGTGATCAACGCGCCCAGTAGGATCAGTGACATAAACGCCACTAAATAGTAACCAACACTGTAGCCGTTTTGCCATGGAAATAGCAGCCAGCCATGTAATGAACGCATAAAGTTAATAAACGTATTGCCGTCATTTATTTCCTGAACAGCCCCTGTGTACTGGTTTACGTATGCAAGCGCATAGGGCTTGTCGACGTCGGTAAACATCACCACATAGGTCAAATAGGGCTCTCTCACATTGAGCCCCATGACATCTGCACTTGGGTACTCATCTTTAAACGTGCGTAACACTGAGCCCGCTGACATCTCACTTACCTGACTGGGGTTATATGCCCGAGAATCAGGGTTGGTAAGCCATGTAAGTTCATGGCTGAAAACGGAAATGGTACCTGTGATACAAATAAAGCAAAACAGTAGCCATATTGGCAGTGAAAACCAACCATGCAACTGAAACCAAAACTTGTTGCTTATTTTCTTTGCCATTGTGTGTTCCTAGTTCTTTGAATGACGGCGACAAATTAAAGCTGAGGGAGTATTTGCGCAAAAATGTAAATAAAGTATATCTTTTTAAAAGTGTAAATGGCAATTATATTCATTTGGATGTGCGTTAAATGGCATGTTTTATTCGTTTAGCGGTTTATCTTTCTTGTTTCTTTTATAGGAAAGTTGTTTTAAATTAGTTGTTTACTTATTTTGGGAACGTTCCTTAAATCGGGTTCGAAACTGGTTGTAATTTACCTTAATGTTATTGCTAATGGTTATCATCTGCATTATGATCGTTTCGATTTTTACAATATTAGGATGAACCCAGTGAACACTCTGCCTCTCAAAACGCTCTCATTTGCTGTTATGGCAGCGCTCGGCACGTCAGCATTACAGGTGCAAGCAGCACAGCAAGATAAAGAAGAAATTGAAAAAATAGTTGTGACGGGAAAATACACCGTCAATGAAGTGATAGACACCGCAACTGGCTTAGGGTTATCACTTCTTGAGACGCCGCAATCTGTTAGTGTTATTACCGCTGCACGGATCAAAGAGCAAAAACTCGATACATTAACCGATACTGTGTTAAATGCGATTGGGGTGTCAGCGAAAGAAGTTGATAATGTTCGTAATACGTTGCAGTCACGTGGCTTTGACATTACCAATTATCAAATTGACGGCGTTCCTTTGTCATGGAGTTTGGCAGGTGATTCAGGTGAAACCATCGCGGATGTTGCGATATATGAGCGCGTGGAGTTTGTGCGTGGTGCGACGGGGTTATTAACCGGCGCGGGCGATCCTTCAGCTTCTATTAACCTAGTACGCAAACATGCAAATAGCACCGACCTCACAGGTTTTGCCAGTGTCTCTTTGGGAAGCTGGAACAATAAAGAAGTGATGGTGGACGTTGCCAATGGATTAACTAACGATGGCAGTGTGCGTGGACGAGTGGTCGCGAAGTATGAAGAAGGTGACTCGTATCTAGATCTCTTCTCTGACGAAAGTACCGTGCTTTATGGGGTACTAGAAGCGGATTTAAGCACGCATTCGACGATCCGCGTTGGTGCAAGCTATCAGCGTAACGACCCTACCAGTCCAACTTGGGGGGCATTACCTACTTTCTTTACCGATGGAAGTAAGACAGACTGGGAAGTCGAAAAAACCACAGCTGCAAATTGGACTGAGTGGCAAACTACTGGCACCAATGCTTTTGTGAACTTTAGCCACAACTTTGCAAATGGTTGGGAACTGGTCGCCAATTACAACAAGCTGAAATACGAGCAAGATACAGAGCTGCTGTATTTATTCGGCACGTTGGATAAAACAACAGGTGAGGGCTTAGCGTCTTGGCCCTATAAAAGTACAGGTGAAAGTAACCAAGACAGCTTTGATATCCAGCTTAAAGGTTTTTATCAACTCGCTGGTCGTGAGCATGATTTCGTAACTGGCGCGCTTTACAGTGAGCAAAGCGCCGATACCCTCACTTTTGCTGCGCTCGATAATGCCTTTTTGCCAGTTGGCAATTTTTACGAGTGGGATGGTAATTTTCCTGAGCCGACGTGGGGCACAGAAACCTCAGTTGCTCAAGATATGGATACCGAGCAAAAAGGGTTTTACGCCGCAACAAGGCTAAATCTTAGCGATGAACTTAAAGTAATAGCGGGTGGTCGTTTGTCGAGCTGGCAGCGCGAAGGCGAAAGCTATGGCGTCATCACTGATTTTGGCGACAATGGCGTATTTATACCTTACGCTGGTGCCTTGTACGACTTGTCGACAACGCAGCGAGTGTATGCAAGTTACACTGAAATATTCCAGCCGCAAAATGCCCAAGACCGTAATGGTGATTTCCTTGAGCCAATCAAAGGAAAATCATACGAAGTGGGGCTAAAAAGTACCTATCTAGATGACACGCTGCAAACAACATTGGCGATTTTCCAAATCGAACAAGATAACCTAGCTCAAGATGATGTTGGATACATAGTTCCTGGTTCGGTAAATACAGTCGCGCAATATGCTGCTGAAGGCACAACCAGTAAAGGCTTCGAATTTGAAGTGGTGGGTCAGTTAACTGACGGTTTTGATGTGCATTTGGGTTATTCACAATACAAAGCAGAAGATGCCAACGGCGTTGAAGTGAATACGGATAATCCAAGAAAGCAATTTAAGTTGTATACGACTTACCAATTTGTGAATGCTTTACCTGAGTTGACGATTGGCGGTGGCGTGAACTGGCAGGATGACACTTATTCAGTAACGGGCAACGATAGGCTAGAGCAAGATGCTTATGCACTGGTTAGCTTGATGGCAAACTACGCTCTGGCAGACAATATGGCGCTACAGCTCAACGTAGAAAACCTCTTCGATGAAAAGTACTACAGCCAAATAGGCTTCTTTGATCAGTATCGCTATGGTGCGCCGAGAAATTACAGCTTAAGTTTTAGCTATGATTTTTAGCAGACTATAAACTAACTAAGCGTGGCTAGTGAGCCACGCTTTTGTTCATTGTCTATTTATTGCAAGAACTGTACGCTTGGAGGCAATACAGTCAAAAAGGAATTTTGCAATGAATTTATCCCCTGCTTTTTTGGTCGTTGGCTTTATAGTAAATATGAGTACAGCGTCCGCCACACCGGACTATCAAAATGTGCTTAACCAGCTACCGCTGCCACCTAATGAACTTACCACTTTACTGCATGACCTAGCACTACATGGCCTTGAGCAGCACGCTATGGCTGAATTAATTAAGGACTATAACCGATTACACAACAAACGGATAGAATGTGCCAACGTTGCGACTGTGTTGAAAAGGTCGCAATTGGACTCACTCAAAATGGATGTAGAGTACTACACCACTGTGCTTTTTTATGTTGATGGTTTGAACAAAAATCAGTGTGAATCTGCGGAGTTTGGCGCTTTTACAAGGACAGTCGCTATAAATTATGTGATGCATAAGAGCCCGAGGGAGCTTAAGCTGGTGAAAGCAATGAACGTGCTATCTTCTGGGCGTTACGCAAATTTTATTGAGTTTGAGGCTGAGTTTAACGCTTTACCTGAGACCGTTAAAACGGCCGCGCTAAAAGCGGATTTTCTTCGAGATAACTTTAATTTGTTTCAAAGCTTGGAGCAAGTTCACGGACACGAGTGATAAAAGGAATATTTGTGAAATCCCTGCTATTAGTTTTGATATTGTTTGCGTTCGCGCCGCAAACTAACGCTGAAACAATGTCAGTAGATCTTACGCCGACTATTGAGTATCCAGTCGAACAACTTGAACCAGTTCAAAAGACGCTGCTTAGTGAGCTGTTAAATAGAGTAACACAACTGGGTGATAGAAAAGCGGCATGCGAAAGTGAGCGTGCTATTACAGAAGAGCAATTGCGCAGTCTTAATATTACCTCGCAGCAGCGAGGTATCGTTTTATCTTATTTTTATATTCACCAAAAAAGGGAATGTGAAGCCGAAGAATATGGCGAATTCGCCAGACTTGTTGCCGCGAATTTAGCGGTGCAAAAGCAGTCAGAAGTCTTAAGGTTCGTGAATACGTTAAACACGGTAAGCTCCAGCGTTTATTTCGATTATGTTGAAACGGAGCTGGAGTTTAACCAGCTACCAGAAAGTGTTCGCAATAAAACCTACCAAGCCGAGTTTTTACAGCATCCGTTTAGTCTTATGCATACGCTAGAACAGTTCGAATGATTCGGCGCGTTGTTACTGATTAAGTAAAACCTAAGCTAACATAATACGGTTTAATAATTCGTATGCGGTACGTTTTGCATCATCTACGGCTTGATCGGGTACTTGATGATTTGCAATCCAAAGTGCGAGACTCGTTAATCCACCATTGATAAATTGAGCGCTAGTTTTATGCGCTTGAGAACTCTGTTGCGGTGCGATTACACTTAGTAACTGTGTGATTGATGCCACACACCCTGACGCTGCCTTTTCGAGTTGTTCAGGCTCTAATACCGACTGCGCATCACGTAATATGATACGCTGTATCTCGGGCTCCGTAGCCATATCCAAGTAAGTTTCTGCACGTTTCAAAAGCGCTTGCTGAGGTGAGGTTTCACTACGTTCAATATCACGGAGCCGGATATCCATTTCACTATCTAGTTGCTGTACGACCGCGTAAAACAACCCTTTTTTGTTGCCAAAGTGATGATACAGCGCTCCTCGAGTGAGTCCTACGTCCGCTGTCAGCTCTTCTAACGCCGTCCCTGCAAATCCTTTACTTGCAAAAAGCACTCTGGCTTGGGCCAATAGCTCGCTGCGGGTTTTCTCCATCATGCTGCTTCTTGTTGTCATTTTGCGATCCTTATTAAGAACTACGCAATTTATAATTGACATACAGTGTGTATGTCAATTATTTTCACATACACACTGTATGTGAAAATAATCTCAAGGAGAGATCAGTGAATAATCCTTACTCCGAAATTTTTAAGATAAAAGGAACTAAGCATTTTAGCTGTGCTGGTTTTATTGCTCGTATGCCGCTCTCTATGATGGCGATTGGGTTAATCACCATGCTTTCGCAACTCTATGACTCATATTGGGTTGCAGGTTCCATTGCTGCGCTATTTACCTTCACCATGGCATTTGCTGCGCCGCAGTTGTCGCGACTGATTGATAGGGTAGGGCAACGCAAGGTTGTGATCCCTGCGACCTTGTTCAGTGCTGTATCTGCGCTGGCATTGTTGCTACTGAGTCACTTGCAAGCGCCACTTTGGAGCCTTTATGTTTTAGCCATGTGTGCGGGCATTATGCCAAGTGTTCCGGCTTTAGTTCGGGCCAGGTGGAGCGCGATACAATCAGATCAAGGCTTACTTAATACGGCATATTCTTTTGAGTCGGTACTGGATGAAATTACCTTTGTGATAGGACCTCCACTTGCGATTGCACTGAGCAGCTTGCTCTTTCCTCAAGCCGGTCCGTTGCTAGCGGTTATTTTGTTTGTGATAGGCAGTATCTGGTTAGTGTCGCAAAAGGACACCGAACCAAAAATAGAACAAAGTGAAAATCAGACCCGAACTTCCGCACTGGCTAATTCCACGGTTAAGTTGCTTAGTTTAGTGTTATTGGCACTCGGTGTAATTGTTGGTGCAATCGATGTATTAAGTATCGCTTTTGCTCAGCAGCAAGGTATGCCAATTGCGGCCAGCTTAGTATTGTCGATGTACGCGCTTGGTTCTTGTATCGCTGGGTTTGGATTTGGAGCCGTTAAGTGGCGTCTGTCTATGCCAGTACTGCTTGTACGTTTTGCGATGTTCACATTGATCGCGAGCGTGCTATTACTCAGTGTTAACCACGTTTATGGCTTGGCGGTAGTGATGTTTATTTCGGGACTCGCGTTTGCTCCAACGATGATCATTGCCATGGGTCTGGTTGAGCAAAGCGTACCAAAACACTTACTCACTGAAGCCTTAACTTGGCTAATTACCGGACTCGGTGTAGGGATTGCAGGTGGGGCTGCGTTGACCGGGTGGGTCGTTGAACACTTTACCGTGGATCTTGGATTTGGGGTTGCAGTGGTCGCTGCTGCTACCGTGGTGTTACTCGCCTGGTATCAAAAACACGATGATACAAGGCGAGCAACTCAAGTTGCCAGTGATTAGGATGTAAGAGTCGCGCTTACTTCGCCCGACATACCGCTTGTTTATCTGTAGTTTCGCTGCTGCAGGTTAGAAAAGCGGCACCACTTTCATCCAAAAACTCTCCTTGCCACGCGCCATCTTTGCCAAGCTTAATGGATAAAAAGCCGAACTTACCTTGTTCGTTAACGATTGCGTTTTGGCTATCAAGTGCATAATCAAATTCGCTAAAGGCATTGGTATCACTGAGGCTGACGCCGCTATTGCCGACAACGATTTGCGCAGGACGCGCGGTACTGGCAGCAAAGGTTGAAGACTGATAAATATGCATATGTCCAGCGAGTGATAAAGTTACGTGAGCAGGCAACTTACCTTGTCTGGTGTTCTTCAGCGCGGTTTGCAACATCACGTTTAGTGTGTCTTTGGTTGCCGGGTCTTCAACGCCCCAAATAGGTCTGTGGCTCATAATCCACATGGGTTTGGCTTTGAGTAGTTCGCTTCTGACATTGAGTCGTTGATATTGCTGTTGGTAGACTTTTGTTAGGCCATTGTCTGCACTGGCATCACAGGCATTGGCGCTATCCATTACCCAAACACTGAGCGGTTTTAAGTTGATGGTATAGGAGTTTTGCACAATGATATGGGCACTTGCAGATTGTGGCGGTTGATTATAATCCCCTTGAGATGGACATTGCTGTTGGTCAATGGCATCAGGAAGACTGGCTCCCGGGCCAAAAAAGTAAAACCAGCCAATTCCTGCGCGGCTACAAAGTTCATGATTGCCTCGTGCAAAAATCCATGGTGCGGTTGCTGAAAGATCCGTTGTTGCGGCAAAAAAGTCGGCTTGCCAGTTGCTCCATGTATCTGGTCTTGGGCTATTTATCGCGTTTTGACTGTAGTAGGTATCGTTGAGACCGCAGCTAGTACCACCATATCCACCATCGCCAGCGTCATAAGCATAGGTATCACCGGAAATCGCACCTCCGGTACCTCGATAGTTGAAATCCCCCATATGGAGCAACAATTGTGGTTGTTGCTTTGCCCCTTGCTCTGCGAGGGTTTTAAACGGCTCGGCAGCAGTGTTGTTTTCGCAAACTGATGACTTACAGCCAGTGTCGCCAAAAACCGCAATTTTATTCGGATCGAATGTCACGGGCGCTAACGAGAATTGACTATCACTGACGGTATAAGCCGTGTTTGGGGAGATTTTCGCTTCGCATACTGAAACCGGAAAATGTGTTTGGTTCGGACGCATTGCTCGCAACTGCATCGGCATGGATTTTTTACCAAAGAGTAAGCTTGGGCATTGGTTGGCGTCGCTGAGCACGCCGTCAACAACGACGCGCGCGTAGATATTTGGGGCTTCTGTAGTGGAAGGCGCGAACATTGAGTAAGCGCCTAATACTTTGGTATTCGCTTGTTGGACTGCAAACGTGCTGCTACAAGCAATTAAATTGAGCGTCGCAATGGCGATGATGATGCGCATGACTTCATTCCTTTTTGAACAGTTGAATGAAGTTTAATGCATTGTTAACAATTTGCGAGTTTCGAATACGAATATCTTGCTTCTGCTGGTTATTGGTGGCTGCAGCGGTAGAAGCCGGTGACTGTGTCTTGGCTAAAGCGTGTGCCGTTAACATAGGTGTCTTGGTTGATTTTACCAAACTGCGCTAGGTTAAATTGCAATCGTGCAAGCATTTCAGCACTCGAGGCCTGTTCAAAGATTTCTGTTACCGGTGGATCGCCAACAAAGTTGGTATACCAAGGAAACCAAGAATTATCCTGCCCACTGACTGTTTGGTTCGGATAATAATTCCCTCCTTGCCAACGGTCGAAGGTAAGATCTTCGAGGCTAAATAGGCCAAAACCTGGCTGTGTCATACAAGCATCAGCCGCCTGATACTCAGGGTAACCTGAGCTGGCAGCAAAATGATTACAAACATTATGTGGCAAATTACTGCTATTCGCCGCTTGATACTCCGCCTTTCTAAACATCACAGGATGTGCGGGGCTTCCTGATGGGTAGACGATATTTGCCGCGACAGGTGATCCCCAGCGATAATGGTACATGGCCACAGCCAATCCTAAATCTTCCTTACTGGTGGCAACATTATCTGGATGAGTCCACACTCCACCCGGATCGGTTGGCGTTGCCCCATTTTTAAAAATAATCCCATATTGATTGTTTTCTAATTGATTCATTAGATTTGGCGTTGTGTTGTCAACCACCGTCGTTGGGATCATTGTGCTTGCGGCATTGGGAGTATAGGCGAGTGTTGGGTTATTTAATGCCTTCCAGCATAGCAAGCCATAACCATAGCCACTGGCTATCATCGGGCAGCCAGACATTGCCGATGCCGATTGGTTGCTTTCATATGTATGTGTTGTTGAACGTGCCGAAACTTCGCCGGAGCTAACCAATATTCCCCACGCCTTGCGAGTAATGCGAATATCAGCAAACTCGGTGTCAGGAATAAATACCGTTGTGGCCGAAATAACCTGTAGTCCTAAATCTAGTTCCAGTAGAGAGGTGGCAACGAGGGCGTCTTCATGAAGCTTTGGATACTGCGTCATAATCGTTTGCTGCGATGGTTTAATCACAGCGTCTCTTGGTGATAACCCTAATAAATATAAGCGATCATTATCAAGATAGCTTGCCAGTAAGCGTGATAGCTCAAGTTGCGCGATTGGACGCTTGGCTTGTATATTTGAGTTGTTATCCGTGAGGGTGAGGTCGGTATTTTGAAGCAGCAACCAATGCTTATCACTTAGACCCACAACCTGAGTTTGGTTAAGTATGTGACGAGATACGCTATCAGCTTGGCGAGTAACAATTAAACTATCGTCATTCAACGAATAGCTAGACTGTGTGGTGTCATTGTGGTGATGACGCAGCGCCGGTGGCTGATATTGTCCGATTAAGGTGGTAAGTTCAATGCGAATTGCGTCGCGAGTACTTTGAATAAGCCAATTTCCGGTTTCATCTCGAACAAAAATAGCCGGACTATATTGACCAGATTTATCCACGCTAAATGCTTGCCAAGTGGTATTACAGGCTTTGGCGCAGGAGGAGAAACTTCGAGTAAGGGATGACTTATCTTTTGCCAGAGATTCGTCATAGTTATCATTAAATACAAAGGGTAACTCAGCTTTACCCGACGCGAGTTGTAACGTGAACAGTAAGCGCCGTTGATTGCCGCTGGCATAGAGTCTGTTTTCTTTTAGATAACCGAGCTGGAGTTGAGAGTAACTCTCTAACTTTTTCATGTTTCCAGCTTCACCTTGATAGCTGGGCTCATACGTCTCGCTATTGAATGGTGCAGTTTGCTCTAATTGGGGAAATTGCAGCGTTTGTTTGCAGGCATCTTCTGCGCATGTTTGTAAGGTGATCCGTTGGTTCTGATACTGAAAAGAATACCAAGGTGAAAGGGCTTGATAACCTTGTTGTCCTGCGTGAAATAATAGCGGTAGGGTTGATGTATCGTAGTGCCCTGACTCTGCTGAGGCGTTAACGCTTAAAGACAAAACCCAGCAGGTAAGCGTAGTGGCGATGAACTTATTCATAATCTTTCCTTATTGGAGTAGGGCAGCGCATGGCCACCCTTAGCAAAACCTAGTGAATGATGCCTTGGCGTTGGCCTGCATTAACGGGTTTGTTGAGCTGCACAGAGAGCCAGTTTTCAACGTCACTACGTAATGATGCGTCGCTATCTGGACCGGATTGTGACGAATAGAACCATAACCCTGTTGGTGCTGGGGCATTGACATTGCTGCCGCAGGTAAAGTGATTTGCCGCATACATCACCGCGCCTGAGCTACCATATTCGTAATGACTGTCCGAATAACCACCGTAGCCTCTGGCTTGCACCCGACCTTTTGAATCAAGGGTAAAGTGATACACCTCATTGGGTTGCAACAAGAAAGGGCTGACGTCGGACGAATCAAAGCGCGCGCGCATTGTGGTGGTAACACTGGCTTGATTACCCGAACGCGTGATCATGCCTGCCAAGTTGGTGATGAGCGCATCGGCCAATTGACCATCAAGCAAGCTGCCAGGGTTGCCATTGACGATTGCAGAAGTAATGCCAAGTGCGGCTTTAACGACTCCAATGGTGGAGTTTAAATTCCATGTGGTGTTATATCCCATGGCTGCGCCACCGGCTTTATTAAACAAGATGACTTCAGGTGCAGCTCCTGGCAAATCGACCGCAAATTTTGCGCCGTCGGTTGCGTGTGAGTTGGTACCTTTTGACCAGATTTTTTTAGCTTGCCCAGTTACATGGTAGCGAGCTGAATAAGTGCCTCTGACTTCTAAATTGCCCGAACAGGCATTGCTTTGATTACATGCAAATCCCCCGGTGTCTGCACACAACATTTTGACGTGGAACTCTGTCGAGTTATGGGCTGAGGTGTTATCGAAACTGAGCGCTTTATTTTTTGACCAACGTTTCCCCTTAGCTGAGTGAAAGGCGCCGTAGGCTGAGGTATTGACATAAGCATGGTGCTTAGAAAAACCACTACCATCGCTGGTGGATGTGCTCCAAGGCGTTTGGGTTGATGGGTAGTTAGTGACTACTTGGCCTGTGCTGGTTGAAGGGGTCACCATCTGACATGAGCATTGTGACTTAGGCCCGAAGATGGGTTTTTTAGTCAGCAATTCTTTTAATTCGGCAAGAATATCTGACGGTAGCGTCCTATCGTATTCAAGTACCGAGAGCCCTTTACGTTTAGGAGCTGCGTACTCCATGTGCCAAGTGCTGTAAAGCTGCGATGCATTTCGCTCTAAATGTTGGCTGAGCGTTGGCACTTTTTGCTGTTGTGTCCATTTTTCGAATACCGTCGGTTTAAATTGAATAAGATATCGAGTAAAGAAAAAGTTATCTTCAGGCGTTTGCTCGGTAAAAGCATTTTCCCATGCTGATAATACGTTTTGATCTAAAGCTTTTGCTTGGCTTAGCATCTCTCCATCTCGATAGTCGCGGATCAAGCTATCGACATAGCGGTCTAATTCATATTCTTCGTCGTTGTCGGAGATATATTCAAGCAAGGAAACACGGTCTTGAGACCAGTTTGAAATGGCTTGCCACGCTTCTGGGCTTACTTGAGAGGGGGCCATTTCTCCATATTCTTCTGCGGCTTGTAGCGAAATACTACCCAGTAACAACGTGCTGGTAACTAGGCTGACTAATTTGGGGGTGAAATTTCTCTGTTTCATTTTTCTATTCCTTCATCGTTGTGCAGAGTCAACATGCCTCATGCATTGTTAACTTGCCTTGTGATGTTGGAAACTTTTTCAGCGATTGAATAGGAGGTTGTAGGGCCAGTTAGGGTCAACTTGGGTAAAACCTTTGATATTAAACGGACGCGTTGGGTTAGGTAAGTTTTGATATCAAGCTGTGGTAAATAAAAACTTAAATATCAAAGGTCTGCTTATATTTTTACCCGAATTTACCCAATTGCCCCGTAACTTTTGCTGCAATCAATATTCGCTTGAGGCAGGATTTTGCTATCGCCGTTATTGGAGTCTCAGCGTGAGTACATTCGCAATCGAGTAACGGTGTCATAACCAATAAGGAGACAGTTATGAGACGAGTAATAGTGTTGGGAGCAACTTTGATTGCGAGCTTTGTACAAGCCCATAGCCCAGAAATGATAGCGCAGCTCGAAGTTGCTGATGGGGCGAAATGTCCAAAGCGGCAAACGATTCTGCTAGGTAAAATGACATTAACTGCTGGAACCTTTAAATATTTACATAGTGAAGGAAGTAACGTTTGTACCAGTCCTAAGCAGAGTATTCCTGGTCGTATTACACCACGACTAGATTGTGGCCAGTTTGATGATTGGCGACTTGCTTATGATATGGGTAATAAAATGTGTCAATCTCTACATCAAAATATGAAAGGCTTTAGTAATAGCCTAAAGCCTGATATGACAGTGTATCCTCGCTTTGAAGGACCTTTTGAATTCAAAGGAGACCGTCATCACCAAGAGTATGAGGCCGGTATGGGCGTGACTTTAGCATGCTATTTATGTGAGACCGCGACGGATAACTAGAGAAGGGGCAAAAGCCCCTTTGTTGTAAACATCAAGTAGCGTTGGAGCACGCTATGATTTGCTCCAGTTGTGCAACTTTTTGAGAAAGGGGCGCAGTATCGAAATTAGCGTCTTGGCATTGAGTGAGTACATATTGTGCCGTGGTAACAATATTTCGAATACGCGGCTTTTTGGGCAGCGTTTTGATATTAAGATAGCGTTCAAGAGTGCGCACTCGTAAGCGACCATCATCGATATTCACTTTCCACACTTTGCTTTCTTCCGCTAATTCGACACGAGTTTTGCCACTACTTTGCTCCCAAAGCGTCAAAGTGAGTGTCATTACCTCAACCATTAATTGTCTAGCGGCCTGTTCATCAATGCTCGTATGTTTACTGTGCACGCCATGAGTATCGGCGCGGGCGGTATTGCGAATAAAGCAGTAAGTAACCAAAACACCTGCTAAAAATGTGATAAACCCGACGAGTACATGAGACAACATGCTTGTCTCTGTTTGGCGCTTAGGCGCGGTCAAGACGTTAGCGCTTTGAAGGCGAAATTGATAAAGGTTTTCACTTTGTACACGACTAGTTTTAAGCGTGTCATTATAACGCTGTGCGGTCTCTACCGCTTCTTTATAAGCGTGTGTTTGTAGTTGGGACTGCAATAAGGCAATGTAAAATAACTCCGTAAGCTGACTATTTTGCTGATTATGTGCTTCAAGCCCCTGTTTAAGTATCGTTTGTGCTGTTAGGTTATCGCCCTCAAGCTGCTTGAGTTTGGCCTCAATAAGCAGTGCTCGCTGATCCACTTTACCGTGTTGAATTAGTTGCCGAGTACGTTTAAATGAAGCAAGTTGCTGTTGTGCCTGAGTGATATGATTTTGAGCAATGGCAATTTCGGCCAATAATAAATAGGCTCGAGACAATTGGGTATAGGCACCGCTTTGTGTCAAAGGTTGAAGTAAATCTTCAATTATTTCAGTTGCTTTGTTGTAGTCGCGCTTTTTGTAAAATACCTCCGCGATGCTTAGCAAGGTGTGATTCGCTTTAGTTTGGTCGCCAGCTTGCTGGTGGAGCGCGTGGGCTTGACGAAACGAGAGGATGGCATCATCCAACTGATTAATATCCCTCGATACATTCCCTAAATTGTTAAGCGTGATCGCTTGTCTCTGTAGGTCATTTGTTGCTTTCGCTATTTGGTAGCTTTCTAAAAATAAAGTAAGGGCGGTGTCTAAATCTCCGAGTGCCTGATAGGCATTAGCTAAATCGTTTGCCGATTTACCCAGGAGTTCGTTTTGTTGCAACTTAGCCGCAAGCGTTTGCGCTTCGTGGAAGCTCTCCAGCGCTTGAATATAATTGCGCTGGCGATAACGATTAATACCACTTTGTCTTAACACCTGAAAGCGTTGGAGTGTGGTTAACTTCCATGCCATCAACTCATCCAGTATTTGATTGCTGAGCTTTATGTCACCCGCTCGACGATACAAGCTAACAAGCTCAAGATGTGCATCAAAAGCTTGAGCACCGTTGGGTTCAAGCGTTTCAAGATGTTGCTTACAAGACAAAATCTGGCTTGTGAGATTAGCATTATTGGCACCTGGGCATTCTGAACCATGCGCCGGTAACACAACGAGCAGTAATGCGAAAAACAAAGCAAGCAAAGGCATAAATATTAGTCTATATACATTGTTTTTACATATTAATATAGTGGTAACAAAAAGTCGTGTCTGCCTTTAATAAATCTTAGGTTGACTACTTTTTGTATTTTGCCTCTGTTTCGGTGGTAAATTAACCCCAAATTCAGGCCAATATGCACACATATTAAGTGTGATATTGGCTATCCCTTTAGCAATAAAAACACCCCAGCTAAAGCAATTAGGCCTCCAAACATCATAGACTTAGTAATAGCTTCTCTGCGCAGTAGTCCAATTGTCATCACCATAAGCGGTGCCGTTGCAAAGATGGTTTGTGCGATAGCGGGATCAGTATGATTAACGGAAATTAACTGTAGCCAAAGCCCAATAAAGGTGCCAAAAAACACTGCAACGAATAACCAGTTTTTACCGTCGATTTGTTTAAGTGTGAGTGCTTTAAACAGGCTTTGTGATTTCAAACAAACAACAATAAAGGCCACAAATAGGGTGCCGGATCCCAAGCGAATAAGTGCCGCCCACAAACTACTAATGCTTTCGTTATTTAGCGCACCTTTGGAAAGCACCATACCCGCAGCTTGGCAAATGGCAGCCGTGAGTGCAAAACAGACTCCCAAGAGATAATGTTTTTTGTCTAATACCGGCTGGCTTCTACTTGGCTTAATCGCCAACATCACACCAACGGTTGTCACTGCAATGCCGAGCCAAGCGGATGCGCTGAGATAAACACCAAGGAGCACAATGTTTAAGATCCCCGCGATGGCAGGTGCAAGACTTTCAATAACCAAAGTGCGAGCAGGGCCTATATTTCTGAGTGCGGCAAAGTAAGCGCTGTCACCAATCGCTATGCCCAGTATCCCACTGGCTATCAGCCAGCCCCAGCTCGAGAGTAAGGTCGGATACATAGCATCACCTGCGATGAGCAAACACAAGATCATCAAAGCAGAAGCGATGACGCCTTTGCTAACGTTCAACTCAAATGGACTAAGGTGATGGCTAAATCGTTTATACAGTATGGTTGAGCCAGCCCATACCCCAGCCGCCGCAATCGCTGCCGCTTCGCCAATACCAATCATAAATATCAAGTTTCTTGTGTTTATTTATATGATGGCAAGTATACATAAATTGAAATAATCAGTGAGAGGTTAGGCATCAAATTATTATCACAAATGTTTAGACGTCCATACATCTAGAGGTTGAATTTTTCCAGTTTTTGTCCATAATAATGCCATTCGATTAGTCTGGAGCAGCGCATGCCAATCACCGTCACCGACGAACTCCCAGCCATTGCCCAATTGCGTCATGAAAATGTGTTCGTGATGCCACAAAGTCGTGCATCAACGCAAGAGATCCGCCCAATGCGGCTCGCGATATTAAACTTGATGCCGAATAAGGTGGAGACTGAGGTGCAATTTATCCGATTACTGGCAAATACCCCTTTGCAGGTGAATGTTGATTTGTTGCGACTGGACACCCACCGTAGCTCTGAAAACTCAGAGCAACATCTAGATATGTTTTACCGCTATTTTTCGGATGTGAAAGATCAAAACTATGATGCTTTGATAGTCACCGGTGCGCCGCTGGCGCATCTTGAATATGACGATGTGGTGTATTGGCAGGAATTACAGGCGTTTTTTGATTGGGCTGAGCACCATGTTACTTCAACCCTGTTTTCTTGTTGGGCCGCACATGCCGGTTTGTATCACCATTATGGGTTAAAGCGAGCACTCAAAAATGACAAACTGTGTGGCGTATTTAAGCACCACTGTTATTTTGACCACGGGGCGCTCACTCGCGGTTTTGATGATGAGTTTTTGGTGCCACACTCACGTTATGGCCACATCGACATCGATAAAATTAATGCGTGTAAAGACCTAGTGGTGTTAGCAGGCTCTGAAAAAGTGGGCGCTTACTTAATTAAAAATCACTCAGGTAGCCAAGTATACATTACCGGTCATCCTGAATACGACGCCGATACGCTACAAAAAGAATATCTTCGCGATTGTGAAAAAATGGCCAACGCACCGCAGCCTGAGAACTATTTTCCTGAGAATGACACCAGCAAACGTCCATCTAAGACATGGCAAAGCCATGCATTCTTGTTATTCTCAAATTGGTTAAACTACTATGTTTACCAAACCACACCTTATGATATTAACTTAGTTAGCCAAGATGTAAGGACTAACAATTATGCCGAATAATGTAGCCGTAAACGGTGAGCAAATAGCAGAGCAGCTTAAGCAAGCAATGCAGCAACGTATTCTGATCTTAGATGGTGCAATGGGAACCATGATCCAAAAGCACAAATTAGAAGAACAAGACTATCGTGGTGAGCGCTTTAAAGATTGGCATGTCCTTATCAAAGGCAACAACGATCTGCTAAGTTTGACGCAGCCTGAGATAATCAAACAGATCCATCGCGATTATCTAGCTGCTGGCGCAGATATCATTGAAACCAATACTTTTAACGCCACCACCATCTCGATGGAAGATTATGACATGGCAAGCCTAAGCCGCGAGATTAATCTTGAATCGGCGAAGCTTGCACGTGCGGTATGTGATGAATTTACCGCCAAAGATCCCAGCAAGCCTCGCTATGTGGCAGGTGTACTTGGCCCAACGTCAAAAACCTGTTCGATTTCTCCTGATGTAAACGACCCTGGTTTTCGCAATATCACTTTTGACAAGTTGGTTGCAGCCTATGTCGAATCAACGCTTGCCCTTATTGAAGGCGGTGCTCACCTTATTTTGATTGAGACTATTTTTGATACGCTCAACGCCAAAGCCGCGTCTTACGGTGTAGAAGAAGCGTTCGAGCAAGCGGGCCTCACTCTGCCTGTTATGATCTCGGGCACGATCACCGACGCTTCCGGTCGCACGCTATCAGGGCAAACCACCGAGGCGTTTTATAACTCCATTCGTCATATTAAGCCAATCTCTATTGGCCTCAACTGCGCGCTAGGCCCAGATTTATTAAGACAGTATGTAGAAGAGCTGTCACGGGTTTGTGAGACCTTTACCTCTGTACATCCAAACGCAGGGCTTCCTAACGAGTTTGGTGAATACGACCTAGAAGCCGATGACATGGCAAAAGAGATTATCGATTGGGGCAATGAAGGGTTTATCAATATTGTTGGCGGCTGCTGTGGCACCACGCCCGAACATATTCGCGCCTTCGCGAGAGGCCTTGAGCAAACCCAGCCGCGTAGCTTGCCTAACATCGAAGTGCGGATGCGTTTGGCAGGTCTTGAAGCCTGTAACTTAAATTAGGAATTCACCATGACACAAACAGCAGTATTTACCAATGTCGGTGAACGTACCAATGTAACGGGATCGGCAAAATTTAAGCGCTTAATTTTAGAAGAAGATTACGAAACCGCGCTGGATGTTGCCAGAGAGCAGGTTGAAAGCGGCGCGCAAGTGATCGATATCAACATGGATGAAGCCATGTTGGACTCAAAAGCTGCGATGGTGAAGTTTCTTAATCTGATAGCGTCAGAGCCGGATATTTCTAAAGTCCCCATCATGGTCGACTCGTCTAAATGGGAAGTCATTGAAGCGGGTCTGAAATGTATTCAAGGTAAAGCCATTGTAAACTCAATCTCCTTAAAAGAGGGTGAGGCACCATTTATCCACCAAGCCAAAATCATCAAGCGCTTTGGTGCTGCTGTGGTGGTGATGGCATTTGATGAAGTTGGTCAAGCGGAAACCGCAGAGCGAAAGTTTGAGATCTGTCAGCGTTCTTACAAAATCTTGGTTGACGAGCTTGGGTTTCCGCCAGAAGACATTATTTTTGACCCTAATATTTTTGCGGTCGCTACGGGTATCGAAGAGCATGATAACTATGCCGTAGAATTTATAGAGGGCACGCGCAGAATTAAGCAAAACCTGCCGCACTGTAAAGTGTCAGGGGGGGTATCTAACGTATCCTTCTCATTCCGTGGTAACAACCCGGTGCGTGAAGCGATCCACTCTGTGTTTCTTTACCATGCGATTAAAGCAGGCATGGATATGGGGATCGTCAATGCCGGTCAGTTAGCCGTGTATGACGATATTCCAAAAGAGCTCCGTGATGCCGTTGAGGATGTGATCCTCAATACCGACGCCGGTGCTGGCGAACGATTGGTTGAGATCGCGCCTAAATACTCGGGCATGGCGCAAGCCGAAAAGCAGGAAGATTTAGAGTGGCGTTCTTGGCCAGTTGAAAAACGCTTGGAGCACGCCTTAGTTAAAGGGATCACCGAGTTTATCGACGAGGATACCGAGGCCTGTCGGCAACAGTTTGATAAGCCAATTCAAGTGATTGAAGGGCCACTGATGGATGGTATGAACGTGGTTGGCGACTTGTTTGGCGCGGGCAAAATGTTCCTGCCTCAAGTGGTGAAATCTGCTCGAGTGATGAAGCGCGCGGTTGCCTATCTTGACCCTTACATTGAGGCTGAAAAAGAAGAAGGCTCTAGTAACGGTAAAGTGATCATGGCCACGGTTAAGGGCGATGTACACGACATTGGCAAAAACATTGTGGGCGTGGTACTGCAATGTAACAACTACGAAGTCGTGGACTTGGGTGTGATGGTGCCAGCAGAGAAAATTCTGCAAACGGCCATTGACGAAAACGCTGATGTCATTGGTCTGTCTGGCCTTATTACGCCATCCCTTGATGAAATGGTGCATGTTGCGAAAGAAATGACGCGTCGCGGCTTCGATATTCCTCTACTCATTGGTGGTGCAACCACATCGAAAGCGCATACTGCGGTTAAAATTGAACCTCAGTACGATAAAGGTGTGATCTACGTCAATAACGCCAGTCGGGCGGTTGGTGTGGTATCTAGCCTGCTAAGTAAAACCCAAAAGCCAGAGTTTTTAGCAAAAACCGCGGACGAATACGTCAAAGTACGGGAGCAGCAGGCGCGTAAAAAACCACGTTCAAAACCGGTTACTTTGGCGCGTGCGCGCGATAATGCGGTAAAACTTGATTGGCAAAGCTACACGCCACCGGTGCCAAATAAGTTGGGGATCACCGAGTTTAAAGACGTGAGCATTAAAACGCTACGCGATTATATCGACTGGACGCCATTTTTTATGACCTGGTCATTGGCCGGTAAATATCCACGTATTCTACAAGACGAAGTGGTTGGTGAAGAGGCGCAAAAACTGTTTCATGATGCCAATGCCATGTTAGATCAGTTAGAACAAGCGGGCACTTTACAGCCACTGGGTGTGATTGGATTGTTCCCTGCTAACCGCGTGGGTGATGATATTGAAATTTATACCGATGAGTCGCGCAGCGAAGTCTTGGTTACGTCATGTCAGCTGCGTCAGCAAACCGAAAAAACCGATTTCCCTAACTATTGTTTGTCGGATTATATTGCACCTAAAGGCACACCTGATTATTTCGGTGCATTTGCCGTCACTGGTGGTCTTGAAGAAGATGACTTAGCAGATGCATTTGATGCCAAGCAAGATGACTACAACAAGATCATGATTAAAGCGGTCGCAGATCGCTTAGCCGAGGCATTTGCTGAATATTTACATGAGCAAGTGCGTAAAGTGTACTGGGGATTTGCAGCGGATGAAGCGCTAAGTAACGAAGAACTTATCCGTGAAAACTATCAAGGGATCCGTCCTGCGCCAGGGTATCCAGCGTGCCCTGAACACACCGAGAAACAAAAAATTTGGCAGTTGTTAGATGTCGAAAACCGTATCGGTATGAAGCTGACTAGCTCATACGCCATGTGGCCGGGAGCAGCGGTGTCGGGTTGGTATTTCTCACATCCAGATTCTAAGTACTTTGCCGTTGCCAGTATTCAAAGAGATCAAGTAGAAGACTATGCTGCGCGTCAAGCGATGTCGCTGGAAGAAGCGGAGCGTTGGCTTGGTCCTAACTTAGGATATGAAACCGCATAATAGCTGAATTGGCATCCAGCTAAACCTAATCTGAGATTAAGTTTAGCTGGGCTTTTTATTGCTTTCATTTCTTGAGTTTTAACGTTTATTGGCGGGCTGATAAATTTCAAATCCAAATTCATTAGAATATGTTGTTTAGTAGTTAACAGAGCACGCTAAATTCAAGTATACTGAGTTGAATAACTGTTAATAATAAGGCTTTACTCAACAATGAAGATGAAGTGGCTGTTTTCACTCCTTTTTATTTCCAATCTCTGTTGGGGGAGCAATCAGCTGGTTGTTGACATTATCAGTAGTGAAAATTTCAGTCAGCGTTATGAGCACTTTCTTGCTGGTCGTGACGTTTTAGACGTTGATTCTTTTTTTCCAACCACCAAAGGTTCTCATATTGAAATCATCGAAATGGTGTTACTACAGCAGGCCTTGTTTCTTGGTGGTGAGACGCGCAAAGTTGTATTTAATCCAAAACCTTCGGTGAATATTTTAGAGTTTTCCGATCTGATCGCTGGGGAAAGTTTAATCCTTGCTCGCAGTGTTTGGCATGAAAATATCGTGGACTATCGCGGCTCATTATTTATCTCAGATCCGCTTGTTGAAGTAGGAGATTACGAAGCTGGGCTTTACGTCACCAAGCGTAATGTCGCACTGCAGCAAACGCCGCTTTCACAGCTTCGGCAGCTGAATGTGGTATCTAACCCGCAATGGGAAGTGGATTGGCGTGCTTTGATGAATACAGATTTACACATGGTGAGCTTTATTGGCCCGTGGGAAACCATGTTGGCAATGGTAGAAAGTGATGTCGTCGACACTATGTTGATTAATTTTAGCGTGAGTGATTCTTTAACTTTAAATTTTGAAGGTAAAGAATATGTCCCAATCGAAAATATTAAGGTTGTCTTGCCAGACTCTCGGCATTTTGTCGTCAGTAAAAATCATCCTGAAGGCGTGCAAATATTTGCGGCACTCAATCGTGGGTTAAAAATACTTAAACGACGAGGCGTGATCAAACGGGCGTTGACAGAATCTGGTTTTATCAACAAAAAAGTGGCGAATTGGCAGGTGGCTAACGCTGAAATGCTGGTGGGAGGAGACTAATGCAGCCAGCTGTGGTATCGCTTTGCATATTGGTAAGTGCGCTAATTACATTTTGTGGTTTTGCTTACGAATCATCAGAACAAATACAGCGCAACTTAAATGCGCTACAAATGTCGGCTGAACAAGATTATGACTTGTCTTTATTACCGGACATCAGAGCACTTCGAGAGCAAGCGCGTGCGCAAGGTAATAAGCCGTTGCAAATCAAAGCATTACTGTTAGAGGGTGGTATAGTTCAACACTTTGGTGAGTTTGAGGATGGTCTCGACTTGCACCAACAAGCGTTGCAGTTGGCCGAAGCCGATAACAATACATTTTTAAAGGCAAACACCTATCTCGCCATCGCTCACCTTGATATTGACTTAGAGAGCTATGAGTTAGCGCAGCGCTATTTAGATAAAGCCTCATTGCTGGCTGAGCAAATTGATGATAATGCCCAGGTAAAAGCCGATATCAGTTTATGGCAGTCGCGCTTGAATATGGATAAGGGCGCTTATCGTTTAGCGCTTAAGTCCTCTTTCGTACCAGAGATTTCAGGCATTCGGCAGGAGACGCTTGCGCAGTTAAAGCTGACGCGTTCTTGGGCTCATTTACAGCTCGGTGAATATTTACCAGCCAAGCAAATTCTAGATGAGTTAGACAATGCGGATTATTTGGTTCAAAACCAAAGAATGCGGATTATGTCGGCAGTGCAGCGTGCCAGAGTGGCTTTACAAAGTGGCGATTTTGCAACTTCAATTGATTTAGCTCAGGCTGGGCTGAGAGATACACTCGGCACTCGTTTTTTACTTTTTCAATCTCAGTTGCAGTGGATACTGGCCTCAGCCTATGCTCAGCTTGGAGACTATCAGCAAGCGCATCGTTATTTAAAACGCTATGCCGTTACCGAGCAGTCACTGAATTTGCAAAAGCGTAATAACAAACTACTTAAGCTAGAAGCGCAATATTCTCTTGCCCAACAAAAGCAGGCACTTAATGAGCTTGAGCGAGACAATGCCCAGCAGGCAAAGCAGATTATGGCGCATCAGCAACAGATAGAAAATGCAAGATTAAGCCAGCAGCGTTGGTTATTGATAGTCCTGCTTGTATTTACCTTAGCGCTGGTCTTTTATTGGCGTTGGCAAAATCGCCGTTACACCAAGCTGTTAGAAAGTCAGGTTGCGCAGCGTACTGAGGAACTCGCAGAGCGAAATAAGCGGTTACAAACCCTTAGTTTCACCGATAGCTTGACCGGTCTGAGTAATCGGCATCATTTTTTTAGCGTGATCGATGGCACCATTGAAGTGTACAGGCAAAAGTGGCAAATTCCGCAAACACAACAGAATGCCGATCTAATTTTTGTGATTATTGATATCGACCACTTTAAAAATATCAATGATAGTTTTGGCCATGCCGCAGGAGATATCGTGTTGCAAGACTTTGCTGAAATCCTCAAGCAATGCACACGAGAGTCAGATATATTAGTGCGCTGGGGTGGGGAAGAGTTTTTGTTGGTGATGCCGGATATGGACAGAGCGGCTGCGCACGAAGTGACAGAACGGATCCGTCGCCAAGTGGAGAGCTATCCATTTGTGGTGAACGATCAAACTATCAACTGTACTTGCTCAATTGGCTTTGCTCCATTCCCGTTTGACCCAACACAACCAGACAAGCTTAACTGGGAACATGTGTTAGAGTTAGCCGACGGTGGCTTATATCTTGCGAAAGAATCTCATCGTAATGCCTGGGTTGGCGTGCACACTGGAGACGAGGAAGTACAGAGTCCGGCAGAGCACATGGTGCAAAATCTACGCTCATATTTACAAGCAGGCAAACTAAAAACGTGGTCAAATCTATCCGATCTTATTTATGCTTGTAATACTCGTTAAGCGAATTCTGCTGTTTGGAGACATCCAGTTTAGGTGTATCATATTGAACAAGATAGAATAATAAAGCGCTATAGTTTTGCTGCCGATTGAAGCCTTCATCCCCGAGATTATTTCCACCTTAAACAATGATAACCGTCTGGTATTACAAGCCGAGCCCGGCGCAGGTAAATCGACCTTAGTGCCGCTGCGTTTACTGCAAGCTGATATTTTTTCCGGTAAAAAAATTATTATGCTTGAGCCACGTCGTGTGGCTGCAAAATCTATCGCGACTTATTTAGCCAAACAGCTGGGGGAATCGGTCGGTGAGCGAGTCGGTTATCAAATCCGAAACGAGCAACGTGTTTCATCCAACACCCGCTTGGAAATCGTCACCGAAGGCGTATTGACTCGCCGTCTTCAAGCGGATCCCGAACTCAGTGATGTTGCACTTATTATCTTCGATGAATTCCATGAGCGTTCTATTCATGCGGATCTAGCTTTAATGCTCGCGTTTGAAGTGCAACAAGCGTATCGCGACGACCTCAAATTACTGGTGATGTCTGCAACGATAGACTCCGAGCTTTTATCGAATTATCTGGATGGTGCACCAAGGTTATCTTGCCCTGGTAAAACCTATCCTGTTGAAATTGAATATGTCGGTAAAGCGAGTCGTTACTTGGCAGATCATGTGTTAAGTGTGCTGCGTCACGCTTTCACTCTACAAAGCGATGGTGATGTATTGGTTTTTCTTCCCGGACAGGCTGATATTCAGCGCTGCATTGAGGCGTGCCAAGTGCTTGACCAAAGTAATATTGAGCTTCTGCCTTTGTACGGCGGGTTACCCTTATCTGAGCAAGAGAAAGTACTCAGTAAAAGCGCCAGCGCATCAAGACGTATTATTTTTTCGACCAATATTGCTGAAACCAGTTTGACTATAACCGGGATCACTATGGTTATAGATTCTGGCCTTGAAAAACGCTTAACCTATGACGTTAGAAGCGGTCTCTCGCGGCTCGATACGGTGATGATCTCAAAGGCATCAGCAACACAACGTGCAGGGCGTGCGGGTCGTCTACAAGCGGGCCATTGTTTACGTCTTTGGCGCGAAAGCGAGCATAATAACTTAAGTGACTTTCAGCCAGAAGAAATAACCACCACTGACCTTTCTGACTTAGCGTTAGAGCTCAGCGCGTGGGGCGTGACACAATACAAGGACGCGAATTGGCTAACATCGCCACCGGTGCAACATTTTTCGGTGGCCTGTCAATTGAATCAGTCGCTTGGCTTGGTCGATGCGCATAATAAAGTGTTAACTGCTGGGCAGCGTGCACTACAACTGGGGGTTTCGCCTCGTCTTGCCAGCATGCTACTGCGATGTGAGACGCTAATTTCGCAACAACTTGCTTGTTTTTTGGCGGCAATATTGAGCGAGCGAGATATTGTAGTACAAGCTAACACAAGTGATGTATGTGAACGAGTATTGGCATTGGTAGAGTTTGTGCAAGACCGTACCCGTGCCGCCAAAGCATATCGCTTGCACAGAGCTGCCGCAGAGCAGGCCGTAAAATTGGCCAAATCATTTGCACACAAACTGGGAATTAGTCTCAAGAGTGAAGCAATCGCCCTTGTAGATATTCAAACCTTAGCACCTACTTTATTGCTCCATGCCTTTCCTGACAGAGCTGCACAAAAACGTCCTTTAGGGGACAATCGCTACTTACTTGCGAATGGTCGGGGGGTGACATTACGTGACGGCGATCCGCTGCAAGGTCAGGCTTATTTGATTGTTTGTGATGTGGATGGCAAAAATAAGGATGGCTTGGTATTTCTAAGCTGCGCAATCGAAAAGAGCACATTACTTGAGCAGCTAGCGCCATATTTGAGTGAGGTGGTGCAGTATCAACTGGATAGTAAAAAAGAGGCGATTCAGGGCCGGCAACAAGTTAAATATCATGCTCTGGTATTAAAAGAGCAAAACCTGAGTCAGATCCCCAAAGAAGCGTTTGCCCAATGTGTGAAGGATATTCTCACATCGGAAGGACTTGGTTTGCTCAATTGGTCGGTAAAAAGTCACGCTTGGCTCGCTCGAGCTAAATGGTTAAGTGAACAATTGAATACCTTCCCACAGATATCTGAGTCAAGTTTGATAGCGCAGCTTGATACTTGGTTATTGCCCTATTTGACGGGCGTAAACACTATCAAACAACTGAAGCAACTGGATATTTTTAACCTGCTTCAAGCGACACTCACTTGGGAGCAGCAACAGCAACTCGAAGCGCAAGCACCTGAGTTTTATGTTACGCCAAGCGATAAGCGAGTCGCGATCCGCTACGATGAGCACCAAGGGCCAACCGTTTCTGTGGTGTTACAAGAAATGTTTGGTCAATTGACGTCGCCAACGCTCGCCAATGGTCAAGTCGCAGTGCGATTTGAGCTGTTATCTCCAGCGAAAAGGCCAATCCAAACCACCAGTGATTTAAGCAACTTTTGGCAAACTTCTTATTTTGAGGTGGCCAAAGAAATGCGTGGTCGATATCCAAAACACCGATGGCCAGATAAACCGCTTGAGGAAAAGCCTGGCCGCTCCATAAAACCGAGAGGAAAGTAGGCTGGTGGAGCAATAGGCTTGTAAAGAAGTCATAATGGCTATAACGTGAACAGTCTAATGTAGAAAGGAGTGTGAAATGCGGTCTATTACGGGGTTCGTCTTATTGGGCTTAATTGTTGCTCAGCCAACTTATAGCGGTGAGTTTGAAGTGCTTTATCAATCTGACACAGCAAAAGTCGTTAGAGATAAAAGTTATGGCACAAACATTGGGATCTTTGCAACGAAAAGGGGAGTGGTGATCATTGACCCCACAGCTGAAGATGCGGATTTGCCAAAGCTCAATGATTTGATACAGAATAGCTTTCAGACCGAGAAAAAATACCTGCTAAATACGCATAGTCATTCGGATCACACCAGTGGTAATGCTTTTTTCCAACAACAAGGTTTTACACTTATTGACAGCCCACAAGGGTTAAAGGAGCTTGGGGTGATAAAGCATACTCAAGCAGTTTCACATACCGCCAATGACAACATTCTCTATCATCCTACGAGCAATATTTTGTTCACCGGGGACATTTACACCACAAACTGGCATCCAACATTTTATGCTGGGGGCTTAACGGGTTTTAATAAAGCGGTAGACTTACTTTTATCGATTGGCGATCAAAATACGTTGATTGTGCCAGGTCATGGCAAACCTACATCGAAAAGAGAACTCGAAGAACATAGAATTCAAACATTCGCTTTGGTTGAGCGGGTGAAGATTTTGAATCAGGCGGGTAAGTCGGTTGAGCAAATAAAGAACGATGAAGAGATTAAGCGCTTATTATCACAGTTTAATCTTGAAGGGCGACAACCTTTTCTTCCAGAGCGGGCGCTGAATACATTTGTAAAGCGGACATTATCTGTGGTAGCCAATTATCCAGAAAATCACAAGTAAGATCAGTTTTAGTTAAGCTTTGTTCATCAATACTAAACCTTTAGCATTCTAGGTGTGTATGTAGATGGTCTGGGCTAAAATAGGTAAATTTGTATTACTTACTATCTTGGTGGTATTAAGTTGGTCATCAGCTTTCAATCTCACCATGACGGAGTTCATTGATGGAGCGCTGCTACAATCCTCGCTCGTCTATGCTTCAGCACGTACAGTAAATGGCGCTATTTCTTTGCTGCAATCTGCCGAGGTTGGGATTGGTGTTGCAAGCATTCAACCTGCGCAGCTACTCGATCCTATCAATGATTTAGCTGAATACATTTCTGATGTGATGCAACTAGCCATTGGCTCTTTGTTTATACAACGAATTCTCTACACCATTTCTACTCATGTATTGTTTAGTGTTGCTTTTACTGTCACTGTCATTGGATATTTCGTGTGCTGCTATCTAGGGTTTTGGCAAACGGTTAGAACTAAAATATTAGCCACGATGCTATTGATCCGTTTTGTGGTTCCCTTTGTAATTCTATCGACAGGTCTCACTAGCCAACTCTTACTGGACCAAGAAATAAATAAACAAAGTGAAGTTGTGTCGAGCAGTGTTGATCTCTTCCAATCTCAAGCAACAAAGACCAGTGCGCAAAGTGCAAAAATAAAGGCCCAAATCACCGGTCAAAAGCAAAGCCATAGTGAACAAATAGCGTTATTGACAAAACAACAGATCCGTCTTCATGGTGAAGCTACCGAGCTACATGCTGAAATTACCGCGTTGGAAGGTGATATTGAAGCGGTTCAAGCGAACCGAAGTTTATCCGAATGGTTAACATTTACCAAAAGTGAAGAGGCAAAACCACTGATTGAAAAGCAACAACGATTGGCTAGTGATAAGGCTAAAATTGATACTCAAATTGCACTTATTAATAGAGAGAAAGATCAACATCAACAACAAATAGAAAGGCTCAATGAGCAGCTACACGGTAGTAATGAGGGGACGTTAAGTCGAGCAATTAAAGCCGTTTCTAGTGGTATTAACGATATGCTCGACGCTGCTGAGTCACTCTTTATCGACTTCTTAAACGTGGTATCGCTTTTGCTACTGAAGTTAGTATTGATGCCGCTGTTATTTTTCTATTTGGCGAGCAAAACCTTTAAAGCGATTTGGCGATTATAGTATTAGAGTCTAAGAATACCTCCACGTATATAGACATAAAATATAGTTCAATAGGGCCAGTGTTAATATGATTAGCATCATTCTTAAAGACTTCTATAGAGTTTTAGAATTCGGTGGTCGGTGTTAAATAATTGACATTGGAATTGAAATAGGTACGATTTAAAATTAGTCAGTTTTTATTGCTTTTAAGTTGTTTTAGGTAATTTCTGCGCAGGTTGAAATGTAATAAGAGCTTGGCTGTTGCGGTTGATATACCCGTCTTAACATGTAAATGAAACACCCCATAGGCTTTGTGGGCTGAATAAAAAGGAAATTAAAATGATAAAATATATTTTTTCAGTTTTGCTATTAGCACCTGTTTTTTCAATTGCTGCTGAAGCGAATAATGTTGAAGTAAATAACAAACAAGCAAAAACTTACGACTCAACAAAGTTTTGCTACTACGCAGATAAACAATTCTCTGAAGGCGCAAAACACTATATCGGCGATGTCGTGCAGCGTTGTGTTAGACGTGGGGACAATATCTTGGTCTGGAAGACACTCTAGTTTGCTGTAAACTTCGCGACCTATCATAGGTGTGTAGCTTACATCGGTTATACACCTCTAACTATGACCAAGTTAAAGCGTAACTAAGAGTTACTTTCTAGACTTCCAATTCATTATTTACTTCAAAAATTCCCAGAAAAGCTCTGCCACAGTCCCACTGTTGGGAAAGAAACACAAACAAAAAATAAAAAAGCACAATAATTCAATGGCTTAACTTTGGCATGGATGTCGCTTTTACGTATAAAAAATTAATACAGTGAAGCGATGGATATTAAAACGACTCTGACAAAACCACCTGTCAAGGCTTTTAGGTGGCGATTAATTGTGACTGTCACCCTAATTATACTCTTTGGTATGTTGTTCTTACCGGACAAGCACCAGCTAGATGTAGAAACACTCAAGTTTGCCTCTATTCAATCCGGGCCAATAGAATTTAGTGTTAAAGGCTATGGAAGGTTACGCTCAAAGATCAGTAGAGAGATCACGACCGCATTTGCAGCTCAAGTTGAAACCATACTGCATCTTCCAGGCAGTAGGGTAGAGCCAGACACCGTTATTTTACAGTTAACCAATCCTGAGTTAACTCAGCAGCTCCACCGAGAAAGACTAGTACTCGCTAGGCAAAAAGCCAATGTTGAAGCGTTAAGGCTAAGCCAAGAAAGTGAGCGACTAGTATTGAAAGGACAAAATACCCTACTCAGCAGTGAGCTTGAAAATGCCAAATTGCGAGAGCAGGCTGAGCGCCAATTAGTTACTCAAGGCATAGTTTCAAGCTTAGATCATCAGCGCTCAATCTTAACTGTTGCTCAGTTAAGCGAGCGAGTAAAGCTCGCTCAGCTGCAACTTAGCCAAACCAGTGCATTACACAAGCAAAGAATTGAGATTGAGCTAGAACTATTAAAAGAATATGAGCTGAGCTATCAGGTCGCGCTTCAGACGGTGGAGCAATTACAAGTCACTGCGGGGATCAGCGGCATGTTGCAGCAAGTACATGTTAGTCAAGGTCAAGCAATTACACGCGGGCAGGCGCTAGCCGTGGTGGGCAGTGAGCGAACTTTGGTAGCCGACTTACTGGTGCCAGAGCGAGAAGCAAGCGAGATTATCTTAGGTCAACGAGCAGTAGTAGACACCTTTGTTGGTCAGGTTGAGGCAAAGGTTAGCCGCATTGTGCCCATCGTACAAGACGGGCGTATTGCGATAGAGCTGGCATTACTTGGGGAACTGCCAAGCAATGCTCGCCCACTTTTGACTGTTGAAGGGCAAATTTTTACAGCAAAAAAGACCGCCGCACTTTCACTTATTAAGCCACCGCGTGCAACTCCACAATCTCAGAGTCAGTTATTTGTTTTAGATAAACAAAACAACATGCTTATCAAAAAAAGTTTCAAGTTTGGTAAACTAGCCGGCAATGCCATAGAAGTACTCGAAGGCGGTGTATCCGGTGAGCAAGTGGTGGTGTCAGAAATGTCTGACTACCAGCACCTAGAAAAAATAACAATTAAATCACTCAATCGGTAAAGGAAGAACAAATGGACAAGACAATTTTGGCATTACATCAAGTGAGCAAAGTGTTCTTTGGCGAGGATGTTGAAACTCACGCCATTAGCAACATTAACCTTGAAATTGAAATGGGCGATTATGTTGCGATAACTGGCCCGTCAGGATCGGGAAAATCCACTCTATTGAGCATTCTTGGACTATTAGATGACATCACGTCGGGCAGCTATCGCATCCAAGATATAGAAACCAGTACGCTAGACGCAGACACGCAAGCAGAGCTGCGTAATTTGCATATCGGTTTTGTCTTTCAGTCATTTAATCTACTGGATGGGTTAACGGTATTTGATAATGTGGCTTTACCGCTTCAGTATCGAGAGCCTGCGCTTGTGACTGACGAAATTGAGCGCCGTGTGATGGGCGCGCTTAAGCAAGTTGAAATGTCTCACCGAGCAAAACATAAACCAAACCAACTATCTGGTGGACAGCAGCAGCGAGTGGCTATTGCGCGTGCGCTTGCAGGCGAGCCAAGTATCTTATTAGTTGATGAACCAACTGGAAACCTCGATTCTAAAAATGGGGATGCGGTAATGGCGTTGCTGGGAGAGTTGAATAGGCAAGGCACAACCATTTGCATGGTGACGCACGATATTCGCTATGCAGGTTATGCCAAGCGGCAAATTCAGCTTTTAGATGGTGTACAGGTTTCATCAAGCGTTGCAAAACGCGATATTTGTACTGCGGAGGTGGTGTAATGGGGTTTTTGCAACTTCGGCGTCAACTAGGGCTGGCAATCAAAAGTTTGCTTCAAGTACCGAATTTTTGTATCACGCTAGTACTGACGTTGGCACTCGCGTTAAGCTGCTTTTTTGTCGCATTGAGTCTGTTTAGTGGCTTTTTTATTAAGCCGCTTGAGATTGAAAATGAATCACGATTTGTGGTGGTCGAACAAAAAAACGTATACCAAGACAGGGCGTCTGAAGGGCTGCAAAGCTTTCAAAATATGCTGAACTGGTATCAGATCCCCTCCATATTTGAAAAACGAGCTTTGATCAGTAGCTTTTCCGATGTGGTTGAAAATCTAGCTGGCAAGCCAAAGCTTACGCTGACTTTTGCAAGTTCGGATTATTTTAGTATGGTGAAAATGCCGCTAGCACTGGGGCGATACCTAACGCCGACGAAAAGCATTAGCCAGAAAAATCCAGAGGTCATTATTTCCTATAAACTTTGGCAACAATACTTCAATGGTGATGACAATGTGCTTGGGGAGAGTTTGCGGATTGTTGGCAGACTGTACACCATCGTCGGTGTTGCTGCGCGTACGCATATTGATCCTTACTTTTTAAGTGAAGGAAATGGGGCGCTGTGGCTTAGTTTTTCTGAAGATGAGCGATTTTTTGGTGATCAGCGCGGCGAGTATCATCCGTGGAGTAGCAGACTAAACAACTTGAAGTTACTGGCGATATTACCAGTCAATAGTGGTCAGGATATCCTCGTAGAGCAGCTATATCAAAATGCTCAACTGCACCAAAGCGAATGGAAATCGGCCGACGAAGCGTTACTTGATATTGAACCTATAGTACGTTCGTACCGTGACGTAGAACTGGCGGGACATGACAAGCTTGCCATTATCGTGTTGTTGAGTGTGTCATGCTTGGTACTCATTGCAATTTTTAATGTGAGTAATTTGTTTATCTCTCGAGCTCACACCATCCAGCAGCAACTGGCCTTACAAGCTATGCTCGGTGCGAAGCGTAAGCTGTTGTTTCGTGGAATTTTGCTAGAAGCGCTGTTATTGGTGTCAGGCGCTGTGCTGGTGGGGTTATTTATTGCGGCGTGGGAGCTGAGGTTAGTTAAATCGCTCACCAGTGGTTATTTGCCGCTGATTGATACCTTAACCTTAGATACCACTGTACTGCTCAGTGCTATCCTAACCGTACTGTTATTGGCTTTATTGTTTGCGTTTGTAACTTCACGCATGATTGATTTTAGCCAGCTTAAGCAAAGCATGCAGTCGTCAGGTAAAGGCAGCGTAAAAGCGGTACGCATAGCGACGACAAAAACACTGGTTGCGGTACAGCTGTTTTTTACCACTGTGTTGGTGCTTGGGGCGACCTTAGTGTTGTGTAAAAGCGCCGATACCTTGCTTAGACCGCTCGGAACAAAGTTGGACAATATGTATAGCGTGATGCTACATATTCCCGCAGATCCCACTCCATTTCCCGCGCGTTATGCCAATATTGAAAGATTCAAACTCGCGCTGACTAACATTCCGGGCGTGTTAGGCGTAGCCCATGGAGAAAGTCCATTACAAAGCGATGTCCCTGTGGTTGCTATGCAAGATATGGCGGGTGAATGGACACCGAGCATGGTTAGAGGTAACGTTGGGCCGGATTATTTTGCATTAACTGGGCTTGAGCTCGTTGCCGGGCGCACTTTTAGCGAAGCTGCAATTCGAGGCGAAAAGGAAGAGGCTATTGTTTCTTGGGCTGCGGCACAGGCGTTAAAACCAGATGGGGATGTGATTGGTGAAACGTATTTTATTTTTAACCCAGATGTACCTGCTGAAATCGTAGGTATTTCAAAAAACTTCAATTACCCTAAACGTCATCATGAACTTCAAGGTAAAACCGTTTGGCTACCCGCGCTGCCTTTGGGTTATCCATTTATGATAGAAATGGAACCGGGAGCATCACTTACTCGCGCTCAGATCCAAAATGCCATCAGCGCCGTGAATGGTCAGGCGGGAATATGGCGTTTTTTAAACTTAACAAAGACATATCAGAGCATTACCTATTTGGAGCGCCTGACTTTACTGCTAAGCTTTGCGCTTTGTGGTTTTTGTTTGTTGTTATCTGGGGTGGGCATTTACGGTGTGCTTAACTATAGCTTTCAACAAAGACGCTACGAGTTTGGGATACGAATGGCACTTGGTGCCAAACGACACCGCTTATATCGGTTGTTATTGTCAGATACCATCGCGCCGATGCTAGTGGCGATGTTGGCTGCCATTATGGTCGTTGCGGGATTTTATATAAGTGTTTCGTCAGATTGGTTGTTGGCAAAATCCAGCTGGTTGTTTGTAGTGATTGTTACCATGTTGGCTTTTGCGTTAGCCACGGCGATTTACCCAATGAGACAGTTAATAAACTCGACACCAATGCGAGCATTAAAACATTAAAGTTTGGGCGTAAGCCCAAACAGAATATAAGTAGGAAGTGATGACGCCAGTTTTAATCATCGACGACAACCCTGACGTGCGAATGTCAGCCACCATAGTGCTACAAAGTCATGGTTTTATGAGCCTTGAAGCCGCACACCCTGATGAAGCTAAAGCTATTTTATCGCAGCAGCCCGTTGCGCTTATTTTGCTTGATATGAACTTCAATAGAGATACAACCTCAGGAAAAGAAGGGCTGCAATTTCTTAGTTGGCTGAGACAAGCGCAAATAAGTGTGCCTGTGGTTGTTATTACTGCGTGGGCCAAAGTTGAACTTGCGGTCCAAGCAATGCAGTTGGGCGCATGTGACCTCATTGAAAAACCTTGGCACAACCAGCGACTGCTGAACACCATCAGACGCTACACCAAAAGTGATGAAGCGCTATCGTCATTACATGAACCACACACAGACAATAACGCAACCACTCAGTTGTTTCAGCAAGCTCAGCGCGTTGCAAAAACCAATGCTAACGTACTTATTTTGGGAGAAAATGGCTGCGGAAAAAGTCAGTTGGCTAAATATATTCATGATAATAGCGGTCGCTCTGAGCACGCTTTTGTGAGCGTGAATATGGCCGCTATTCCAACGGAATTATTTGAAAGTGAGTTATTTGGCCATCGCAAAGGCGCATTTACCGATGCAAAAGCAAACCGCACTGGACGGTTTGAAATGGCTGAAAATGGCACGTTGTTTTTAGATGAAATCGGCAGCTTGCCGCTGCCACTTCAGGGCAAGCTATTACGCGTGCTCGAAACGGGTGAATATGAAGTCGTGGGAGATTCTGAAACGCGCCGCAGTAACGCGCGGATTGTTTCTGCCACTAATACGGATTTGTCAGAAGCGATTAACGCCGGGCAGTTTCGTCAGGACTTACTCTATCGCTTAAATACGGTGGTGCTAAGGGTGCCACCACTCAGAGCGAGATTAGCAGAGCTTCCAAGCTTAGCAGCCCATTTTTTAACAAAGCACACCCAGCGCCATGGTAATGATACTGGACGGGAGCGCTCGCTAACTGCTGCGGCGCTAGACAAATTATTGAGTTACAGTTGGCCTGGGAATATTCGTGAGCTATCTCATGTCATTGAACGGGCCGTGATCTTAGGACTTCAGCCTGAGGTAACCGCGGATGATATCGAGCTTGAGGAAGGTGTACTAGAGCAAGAGCTCCCACTTTTGAGCCTAGAAGAAGCCGAAAAACGCATGATTGCAAGAGCGATCCGCCATTTCGATGGCAATGTAGTGGCCGCTGGAGAATTTTTAGGTTTGAGTAAATCTGCAATTTATCGACGCCTAGAAAAGTACGATATTAGCCCAAAGGCAGAGCTTGATGGCTAAGCTGGCATCACTTGAGCACAAGTTACTTGTTGGCATTGCGATACCTATAATCACACTTGCTATGCTCGCGCTTGGGTTGATCTGCTATTTTGAGCTTACGTTGTTAAGTGCAATCACTTTGTTGCTCGGTGTGATGATCCCCTCTGTATTAGCACTGAGTTACGGCTATCAATCAGTAATGCAGGTGCTTGAAAGTTTGGCGGTCCAGTTGGACGGTGTAACCAATGAAGAGTTTGGTGTATGGCAGTTAGCGCAATACCGCAAGGGTCGGGTTGAATTGCTCAAGGCTGAGCTCAAAGAAGCTGCCAAGCGATTACAGCAAAAGCGTCAAGAATATGGTCAGAATGAAGCTTTTGTATTTAATTTTATGAGCGAACTCACCCTGCCAATTGTGGTACTTGATGCGCATCATCATGTGTATTTTGCCAATCATGCCATGAATACAGTGTATCCAGAACAGGTGTTACATGGTGCACATGCTAAAGCTCTGGCGCTTCAGTATGTGGATGAACAATGGCAGCATACGCAGCACATCTCTCGATTTAGCATTGCGGCTCATAAACTATATCGGGGGCAGCGAGCCTATCAATTATTGGTGTTTTTCTCGGTGGAGCAAGCGCTGCGAGATAATGAAAAGCAGGTATGGCAAAAGCTACTATCGGTACTCAATCATGAAGTGCGAAACGCCTTAACTCCGGTGTACTCAATGGCGCAATCCCTACAACAAGATGGCAATATCATTTCACCTGAGATGCAGCAAACTATGCTCGGTGTAATAGAAAGTCGTGCAGCTCATTTACAGCAATTTGTTGCAAACTACGCACAAGTAGCGCAGCTTCCACCCGTTGATATGCAAAACATTGAGGTAGAGTTGCTGGTATCGCGCTGGCAAGCTTTATTTCCCAGTGTTGAGATAAAGGCGCTTAATAAGGGCTTGGTTTATTGTGATGAAGCTCAGCTAACGCAGGCTATGATCAACCTTGTCAATAATGCTGAGCAAGCAAATCAATCTGCGGGGAATGATGGCATAACACTAACCATAGATAGACCAAAAAATTGGTGCTTTACCCTAGAAGATAACGGCGCTGGTATCGCCAATCCAGATAACCTTTTTGTACCATTTTATTCTACTAAACCAAAGGGATCGGGTATCGGCTTGGTATTGAGCAGGGAGCTTATTCGTAATCAGCAAGGGGAGTTGCATTTAGCGAATTTACCGGACAATAAAGGGGCTCAAGCTGTGGTTACTTTGCATTTCTAGTAAATTTAGAACAACTTCGCAATATTTGAATATTTATCTTTCTTTGGAATTTGTAACCTCAGGTTAAGTAGTTTTACCTTGCCATATTATGGCAACTGAGGAGTAGTTTACATGAAAGATAAAAATCAATTAGGGCTCGTGCAGCTCGCCGAGATACCCATATTTGTGCTGTTTATTCGAACCTGTATTCCCATTTGTATCGGTTTACTCGTTGTGGGTTTATATGCCTTGGTTGACGGCTGGTTTATTAGTCGCTACGTGTCAGAGATGGCATTTGGTGCCGTGGCTATGGTTTACCCGCTGCAGGTGTTAATGATAGCGCTAACCGCTATGGTATCTACAGGTATGGCGGCCACAATGACAAGATTAATCGGAGCAAAGCAAGTAGGTAAAGCCGCAGAGGTTATCGGTCATGGACTGATAATTGGCGGTATAGTTAGCGTGGTATTCTTGGTACTTGGTTGGCTTTATCCACTTGAGCTCTTATCACTTTTGCAAGTGGAAGCGGTTTTTGTAAAGGATGCGCTTAGCTACATACAGCCGTTATATCTTTGTGCCATTACCGGAGTTTTATTACCTATCGTGGCTGATATGTTCCGTGGTCAGGGTAAACCGCAGTTGATGATGCTGTTGTTATTAGTCTCGGCTGTGCTCAATATACTGCTTGATTATCTATTTATCGCGCATTTTGGTTTGGGGGTTGCAGGTGCGGCATATGCGACAATCGCAGCGCAATTGGGGGCATTGATTATTGCGCTTCAGCTAAAAAGAAAGCGTACTGACTTGCTTGCGGTTAAGGTGTGTTGGAAACCTCGTGCTTGGCTACCGATCCTCGCAATCGGGATGCCTATCTTGATCACGCAATTTTGCCTTGGCGTGCAAACTGCGGTGGTTAACTGGCAGCTGTTGTCTTTTGCAAACGAAAATTGGGTAGTCGCCCACGGCATGCTGGGACGTATCATTAATTTTGCAATTCTACCCGCGATTGCAATGTTGATCGCATTTCAAACTATCGTCGGCTATAACTTAGCGGCAGGACATAGTGGGCGAGTAAGAGCGTGTACGCGAGTTGCTTTTTTGGGTATGACAGGATTTGCACTGCTATTGACGCTAGGGTTGATGGGATTGCCGAGGCTATGGCTGAGCCTGTTTACCGAAGCGAGTGAATTTCTCGAAATAGGAGAGCGCGTTTTTCGCTCAGCCCTTTGGGGGATGCCGCTATTTGGCGTGGTAATTTTAGCATCTGGATTTTATCAAGCAAAAGGTGATGCCAAACGCGCTTGTTTTTACAGCGCCTTGAAGGTGATGTTTATTCTAGTTCCATTAATCGTTATTGCACCGCACTACTTTGGCTTAAATGGTGTATTTATGGCACTTGTAGGGGCTGATTTTATAGCGGCAGGGTTAACACTTATACTGTGTTGGCGGCACTATCAACAGGCTAAGAGCCAATCGGGAGAGATACAGCTTGCATCAATCAACTGAGCAAAAGTTAAGCGCTGAAGAGATATATTTAGGGCGGTTACAACCTGTCATTGAGTGGGTGCATAGTAATCCAGAGTCGCCGCTTTCGTTACAGCAAGCGGCGAGCCTGAGCCATTTTTCTAAGTTTCATTTCCAGCGCATTTTTGCAGCTGTGATTGGTGAATCTTTGAGCCAGTACACTAATCGCGTGAGGTTGGAGCGCGCGGCCAATATGTTGTTGCTAGCCGAAGAGTACAATGTGACAGATATTGCGCTACAGTTTGGTTTTTCTGGTAGCGCAAACTTTTCGCGAGCGTTTAAAGAGCATTTTGGTGTGACTCCTTCAAGTGTGCGAAAAACAGAGCAACTACGTAAATTGGTGACAAAAAATAACATTGAGCCGGCCCTTAACACGACACAACTTACCCGAATACACGCATTAAGAGCTGAGCGACACAGTGTTATTCAGCCGGTTAAACTACACTCCATTTCACAGCTACCTTTATGTACATTACGCGCGTCACAAGGCTACCAATTGCAAGGAATTAGCGCCTGTTGGCAGCAGCTTGCAGCGTGGGCTAGTGCACATGGACTGGATTATAGCCAAGTACAAAAGTTTGGTTTTGGTCATGATAACCCCGTTTTTACGCCACTAGATAAAGCGCGTTACGATGGCGCAATTGTGATTAACGACGAGTTAAAATCTGCGGTGACTCGGCCATATCAACTCAATGTGCTCAGCGCGGGAATATACGCAATTTTTGATTACCGTGGAGCAATTAAAGACTTGTTGAGTTTCCAATTAGATATTTTCGCAAAGTGGCTGCCACAAAGCGGATACGAGCCAGAAGATGCGCCCTTAATTGAACATTATCCTGAAGTAATTTCACAAGAAAATGGAGGCTCGCCAAGTGAAAAGGTGATTGCGCTGGAAATTTGGTTAAAGGTCAAGCCGCTAAAATTTACTAAATCAATCTAAAAACTTCACAATTCGCCCACAAACTTTAAGCATGATCAACCGTACACCAAGCGGGAGATTAAAAAAGTGGTTGAACTAGAGTTAATTCGAGTTGATAAATACAGCGAGCAGACTTTTACACATTTGCTAGAAGCGAGCCATTATCAAAAGCAAGTGGGCTCGTTTGAACTGTGTAGCGCAACCAATATCGCTTATCTTTTTTATGCAGATGGTAAGTTGGTTGGCTTTACCGTAATAGGTATTTCAAACCGCCGAGAGTTTGAAGTCTGTGCGCTTTATATTACTCCTGCCGAGCGCAGAAAGCGTTACGCCACCGAGTTTATGGCACACATTTGGTCAGTATACAAAGGTCGTTGGAAAGTGCGTATGCAAGATAAGCTTGAAAGCTCGTGCGGTTTTTGGCGCAAAACCTTGGCTGAGATGACCAATCAACCGCAATCGCATAGACGAGAAAGCGAGTTTGAACACGCTTTTGCAGTGTAGCACCTACGTTAGTACCATTCCTGTTTTTCTAGCCAAAATGCACGGCCAAAACCGCCTACATATCGAACCCTCGCCACTTCAATTCGCCATAGGTGAAAGTCACCGAGCATGGCATATTGCTGAGCTTTTTCGTGCTTTATTACGAATTGTGCAATCAGGCTTTCGCTATCCGCTCTTGGTAGTTTGTGTGCATGCCCAAGAATAGTAACTCGCGCATTTTCAACGTCTTCAACCGCACCATCACCGAGCACCATAAACGAAAGTGCCGGGTGCTTGGCTAAATTCTTGGTGTGCTGGGCGATATCACTAATAAAGAAGTAAAAGTGATTATCTTCAAGAAAAACATATTGAGCGATAGAAGAAAAAGGAAAGCCCTTTTGGTTGTTAGAGAAGGTAGATAAAAATGCGCTCTTATGGTTTTGGCATAAGGCCTTTGCTTCGTTGATTGCGGTTTCTCTCATCTTGTTATGCTCTTAAATAATAAAAGACCTAACTGCAATGATCGCTAAAACTAAAAATAAAATCAAAAACTAAGTAAGCAAAACCGCAAATTTGAAGCTACATTTTTAAAAGATATGTTGGTAATTTTTAGAGTATTTACTTGGTTTTTTATCCCATTTGTAACATAGTTTGTTTACTCAAAATAGAGCAATGACATTATGCTAAGTAAACTAACAATAAAACAAAAAATTACTTTAGGCTTTAGTGCATTAGGCGTGCTGCTGTTACTTGCGTGCGTGCTTGCCTATTTAGCATTGGCGCAAATAAAGTCCGCTAATCAAAATATGGGGCAAATTACTTTGCCTATTCAGCGCAGTGCTGACGCCTTGCAACTTGAACAGCTTAAGCTCAGCAAGTTGGTTTCTCAAGCTTATACCCTCGAAAGCGAGCAAGATATCAATCGGGCTCGACAGCAATTTACCACACAGCAGCAACTGTATGTTGAGCGCCAGCGGCACTTAACGTCATTGACGCAAGCCATGCCTGAATTTGTCACACCATTAAAGCAAACTCTGGCGCTGGGTGAGCAGCTCAGTCGTGCCGCAGAACAAATGTTGCAGGCTAAGGCAGATGTTGTACAAGCGCAGCAACGGATCCAGTCGCAATATCAAGCACTTAAACAGGATAAAGAACAGGCCAGCAATGCCATGCTGGATCTTGAGTTAATCGAGACAGACAAAACACGGCAGTTGGAAGAAATGGTCGGGACTGGCGTTCGTATTGATGACATGTTGTTTACACTGGAAAACAACAGTCAGCGGATCAGCGGTTTAACGCTAGAGCAAGTAGATCAGCACCAGCAAGACATGCTGTTTTTGTTAGATAATATTGAAAATAACCTAACGTTTTTGAAGCGCCAAGCCTATGGCATGGATGCAGATGATTTGTTAAATCAGTTTAGTGAGGGCATGACTAAGCTCAGGGAAAAGCTGGGTGAGCCCGGTCATCTTTATGTCGCGGTACAAGAGAAACTGCGTCAGCAGCAGCAAGCGGCGATGTTATACAAGCAGTCAGAGCAGCATGCGTTTGCCATTTTAACCGAGCTTGAGAAAATGCAGCAAAGCGCCAATGCGGCGTTTAATCGTTCTCAAAATAATGCTGAAACCCTTATCGAGCGGGCGCAAAATACCGCCATCTTATTGGTGATTGTTTTTATTGCTTTAGGTGCGTTTATCTCGGTTTCAACCAGCCGGGCAATGCTTGGGCCGTTGGCTGCGGTGAATAAAATGCTTAAATACCTTGCTGCTGGAGACTTTTCGAAGCAAATGAGTAAGCGCAGTGATGATGAATTTGGTCAGTTAATTGATAATATCAATCAGGTGAAAGACAATCTCCGTGCTTTGCTAGAGTCAATCAATAATCAGGTTCATGAGTTAGAAGGACTATCGGAATCATCATTAAGCGAAAGTAAACAAATAGCCAATAATGCGACTGAGCAAATGCGCCGCATGGATAATGCCAATCGCTTAGCACAGAGTATTTCAGCTAGTGCTTTGGCGGTTTCCGAACGCTCGTCAGATAGCCTCGCGAGCATCCATACCGCTAACCAGCATAAAACCGAGGTCAGTAAATACACACAAGACAATAAAGAACATATTCTATCGCTCAGCACACGTATGAGTGAAGCGGTAGAGAGTATGACTAAATTGACCACACATAGTGAGAATATCGGCAGTATCTTGGATACCATTGTTTCTATCGCTGAGCAAACCAATCTGTTGGCGCTAAACGCAGCAATAGAGGCGGCTCGAGCTGGTGAGCAGGGAAGAGGGTTTGCGGTGGTCGCCGATGAGGTTAGAACGCTTGCATCAAGGACGCAAGAGTCGACTAATGAAATTAACCAAATGATCGCAGCACTGAGACAGGATACACATAGCGCCTCTGAGGCCATTAATTCCGGCCAACGTGATGTTGCTTCATGTGTTAAACAAAGTGAGGCGCTTGCCAGTGCCATGGATGAAATTGCCAACGCTATTTTACAGGTTACGCAGTTGAGTGAAGAAGTCAGCCAAGCCGCTGATAACCAAGCGACGGATTGTCAGCAAATTGAGCAGGTGATGCTCGATGCACAAAGTACCGCAAATGAGAATGCTCAGGCGATGCAAAGCTTGGCTAAAGGCAGCGAGTCACTCAGTAGCTTCTCGCATCGTCTAGCAACGCTGGTTGAGCGTTTTAAATTATAAAAATGTAAACTGGTATTACACACGCTTTGATGGTCTGGAATAAATATAAGACATTACTGCGATCTTTATACTGCCAACTACACAGGCCAACCAGGCCGCTGGTGAGAGCAAAATAAGTAACGCATAGCTTGCTGTCATGCCCACTGTTGCCATGACTTTGGCCTTGAGCGGAATAACCTTGTATTGCTTCCATTGCGTTAATGAAGCGCCAAACCTTGGGTGATTTAGCAGCCACAAGGCAAACCTAGGAGAGGCTTTTGAAAAGCACGCCAAAGCCAGAATAAAAAACACAGTGGTTGGCATGACGGGCAAAACAATACCAATAACACCGAGGGCTACAAATAGATATCCGCATAGCAGTAGGGCTATTTTTTTATAGTTGGCTAAGGCGGCTTTAAACATCATGAATAAACGTGTGCCTGGAATGCTTGGAAACGGGTGAATGCCTGACGAGCACCTTCAATTAGCGCCTGTTCTTGCTGTTCGCTCAATTCAATTGCGTCTATGATTTGCACAAGCTCTCGCCAAGCGCTGCCGCGACCAGCTCCTGGGCCTGCTAAATATCGAGCGCCGTGCTGCGCATCAAAATTGAGCTTGGCCCCAACTTGTTTACCCAGCATGGCTGCACCGACCTTTGAGCCCTCAACCACATATAGCCAGCCGAGCGCTCTGGCGACGTCGGTCTTATTGGTTACTTCTGGCATTAAGTAGGGAGTAGGGATGGTGGTTTCAAGGTCGATAAAGTCTTGCTCAAGCAAGCCTAAGCGGCGGCGCGCGGCCAAATCAGGAATAAGCGCTAACAACTCTGGGTGTTCATAAAGGGCGCTCACATCTTTTAAAAAATAAAACTGTAGTCGTAAGAAATCGAGATAGCTTTGTGTATTGGCGAATGGGTCTTGCGCCATAATGGATTTGTCTACATTGTCGTGGGTATCTGCAGTTGCATGTTTTAAGTTTTGCGCTCGAGAAAGTGCAGAGGTAACGGTAGTCATTGATGCTCCAAGGTGATGTAAAAATATAGCGCTGTCTTTAAGCAAAAGTACAGCGCCTAAGTGTTGATTAAAGTTTGAGTTCTAAGCCAATCGAAATGGTTTGGCCAGGTTCTGGCATCGCGACGATTGAGCCGCTTGAAACTTTATACTGATCGGTCAAGTTGGTGATCGCTAGGTTGCCTTTGATGCTGTCGCTAAAGATATAATCAAGGTAAAAGTCGAGCTGATAGCCTGCTGGAATATACTCAAGCGCAGTTACTCCTGTCCCTGCCAAAAAGCCGCCCGGGTGATGTTTCTCAGCGTGTTTTTTGTAAGTAAAACCCGTATCAATTGTGTCGTTAAAGAGTGTCATACCAAGCGTTGCGATATAGCTTTTTTCAGGGGGCACACGAAGTGGTGTTAAACTCCCTGCAAAGCCGGTCGTATTACAAGTATCGACACCTGCAGCCTCGGCCATTAAGCGTGAGCACATTTTGACGTCGGTGTACTTTGTGTAAGATAACCTGCTGTAAAATAAGTCGCTTTGGTAATGAAGGCCAAATTCCGTGCCGGGAAGTTCAAACTTATCATAGTTGGTAAAGGTGAACTTTTGATCCCATGAAGGTGCGTCGGGTTTAGGCAAGAAGCCTGTTGCCAACATACTTTCAATATTTGTGTAGAAGTACTCCGCCGAGATAATTAGCTTATCCCCGTGGCTGAGTAAGTTGCTAAAGTCACTCTCAAAGCCAATATCATACGATTTCGTTTTTTCAGGGGTGATCGGGTAGTCACTAGAGTAGGAAAACACCTCATTAGAAACTGTTGTTTCGTACAGGTTTGGCATTCGATATGCGTTGCTATATTTGGCTTTAATAACTGTATTATCAAGCAGTTGATAATTTGCTTGTACAGTCACATCCGCTTTGGCATCAAATGTAAGTTTTTCGCCTGTTTGATAGTCCTCGTTGACCGAGTCATGAAGGTTTACGTTCAGTGCAAACTCTACAGGCGCAAGATCGATATTGGCATTGGCGAATAATGCACGTTTTGTTTGTTTGCCATGTCGTGAAGTGGCTTTTAAATTGAAGTCAGCAGGGTACCAGTCTCGATTAAAATTGTCTTTCCAGTCTTTATGAGGGCTTAATTTCTCAACCTGCCAAGATAGACCATAAGTCAAAGTAATCGGTGTACTTGCCAACGATAATGCAGAGGTATTGAATGCACTTATCCCATGACGCTTATTATTATAACGGTGAAAATATTGCCCCGCATTTGCTCCCAGGTTACTGCCAAGTGCATTATATTGCTGTAACCTTGCGCTGGTACGCCAAACGTTAACACTGAGGTCGACTAATGAGTTATTACTCGGTAAAAAACGGTATAACGCACTGGCACTGTTTACCAGAGCAGAGCCTGGAGCCCACTGCGGCATGGTTTCTACGCCTTCTGGAATTTCTTCGGACATCCATTGTTCTTGGCCATTTTCATCGATCACCTTCCAAAACTTGGTGTCACCGGCTCGTTGTTTGTACCAGTAGGTGGCCAGCATTTCTCCCGCTTCTTGCTTATGGTAGCGTGTATTCACCTCTAATGATTGTTCGTCCGTAAACGCATAAGTTAGTTTGGCAAGATATGAGTCGCTTTCAAAGCTTGTATTGACGACTTCGCCATTTTGGTTAACTGGAGGTGGGATCTGGTCGACTACTGTTACTTCGTCATATTGCCCCTCATGATCAGTTGAAGGCACCCAACGTACATACTCCACGGTTTCAACAAAGTCGTCAAAGCTATTTTTACCAGCAAAGTAGTTACCAACCTTTTTCTTACTATAAGCGAGTACTGCTTGTAAGTTATCCTGTTGATAAGCGGTTGCTAGCGTAAACCCGCCGCCTGCAAAGTCGAGTGTGTCATTGTGGTTGCTGATTTCATAATAACTTTGCAGGCCAAAGCTCTCTGGTACTTCAGGTGTTTTATTGTTGTTATGCGTATTTACCTTAACTAAAGCGCCAAAATGCTTACCGTCTTGGAGAATATCTTGTGTGCCCAATGTTCGGATATTGACTGTTCCGCCGATTGCACCTGAGCCGAAAGGTGATGCTTTGGCCGATGCGCCTTTTTCGACATTAACCGAGCTTATCAAGTTTGAATCGATATAGGTTCTGTCAGACGAGCCCATATAGCCGCGGTTTGTGTGCGTTGATTGCAAACTACCGTCGATGAAAATCGGCACTCGACCTTCGCCTTGCACGCCGCGAATACCAATATCAAGTGCGCCAGCTTCGTTTCGAATATTGTTTGCCTCTATACCAGAAAACGTTGAGAAAATATCCGAGTTAGATAAACCCTTGGTTCGAGCAATCTGTTCACGATTAAGATTGAGTTTATCGCCTTTGACCGTGATAACTTCAATATTATCTTGCGGATTTGGTGTTTGGCTGTGCTTTGCCTTTTCCTGAGTATTATTGGTTTTGCTTTTTACAGGCGCTGACCCGTTAATCGCCGCTTTAATAACGATGTTGTTGTCGATAATGCTCGCTGTTAGCTGGCTACCTTTTAGTGTGCGTTCTAGTGCCTCGGTTAAACTTACCTCTCCTTTAAGTGCTGGGGCTTGCAGGCCATTTAATAGTTTCGCATCGGCAATTAGATTCATACTCGCAGCTTCAGCTACCTGCGTTAAGGTATGGCTAATAGGTTGCTGCGTAAGATTAAATTGATATAAAGCAACATGACTCTGCGCGGTTGCAGGCAGGCTCAGGCTAAGCCCGAGTGCAAATGCTAAGGGAGTGAGTCTTGTGTTTAAAACAGAGCGAGTTCTCATTGTTATGCGTCCAAATAAATTACCTAAGATGAAAACGAATGAGAATGAGAACTCCTCAATAAAAATTTGAATATTTTTATCTCATCATCGAGAATTAACTATAACTATATGATTGTTATACTCTTTAACTTCTACAGGGAGAACATGTGGAAGTAAGTTTAAAAAGCTTTCGAGCTCTGATGCTACAAAAGTACCCGAAATAACCAATTGCTCAGTTGATTGAGCGCTTAAGGTGTAACTTATCGCATGATGTCGTTTAAATTCCTCAAGTGCTTCGTTAAGTGGTGTATTGTCGAACACGAGTCGTCCTTGCTTAAACGCATCAACGAGATTGAGGTTTGGATCAAACTCAGCCTTGACAATGCCGTCACTGTCCACGACCGCCATTTGACCTTTTGTCAGCGTTATTTGCTGATTTTGGCTTTGCACGTTTACACGGCCATGATCCACCACAATGCGAACGCTATTGGGTTTTTTATCAACAGAAAAGCGGGTACCTAATACGGTAATTTTTGTGTTACCGGCGCTGATAACAAATGGACGGCTTTTGTCACTGGCAACGTCAAACAATACGCGTCCACTGAGTAGTTTATTACTACGCCGATTGCCATCAAAATCAATAGCGAGGGAAGTTTTGGCATCTAAGGTCAGTCGAGATTGGTCGGGCAGTGAGATATTGCGTAATTCGCCTCGTGCTGACTGATAGCTGGCGTGAAAGGTGTCTTTGTTTACTTGAAAGAACCACGTTTGATAGCCAAAGAAACTCAACGCAAAAAGTGCAAAGCATGCAGCAATGGCGAAGTACCGCTGAGTTGTCTTTGATTTAAGCTTCGAGTGTGTAAGTGGATTCTCTAATTGTGCAATGTCTTGATCTGAAAATTGCGATAACAGTCGCTCAATCTGTTTACTTTCTTGATAGGCTGTTTGGTGCGCACGGTTCTCACCAAGCCAACGATTGAGCGCTTGCTGCTGCGTTTTACTGAGCCCTTGCCTTTCGAGTTCCAGCCAGTGGTTTACTTGCTGCTGTATTGATACATTATGACGGTCCATTGCGATTCTCTTATTGTTTTTGTAATGCGTTACGGCAAGCGAGCATGGCAGTTGCCAAGTGTTTTTCGACCATGCTGACAGATATCCCCATTTGCTCTGCTATTTGTGGCTGGCTTAAGTTTTTAAATTTATAGAGCACAAATGCTTGCTTAGTTTTTAGGGGTAAGGAGTCGATACTTCGATTAAGTAATGCCAGTTGTTGTTGACTTGCAAGCTTAGCCTCAGGCTCATAATAACTTGGCGCGACTAATTCGAAGTCGTCGGGCTCAGCAACGGTTTGATTTTTGCGATACTGATCAATCACAATGTTTTTTGCGGCTTTAAAAAACAGCGCGCGCTCTTGCGTGTTATCCTGCTTTGGATTGCTGCTTTTATAACTTAGTATTCGGGTATACGCCTCTTGGACTATATTTTGAGCCTTATCTTTGCACCCCACTGAACGAGCGATATAACTTAATACTTCTGAGTAATAACGTTCCAAAATACACCAGTTTGCTTTTCAAAAGTCGCGCATACTAGCATTAAAAATCGTTATTGAGAATTGTTTTTGTTTGCGTTTGTTGGCTTTTAACTGTTCGTTAATAGGCTTTATGTTTTTAGTGCTTTTACTTGATGTTTTTTTTGTAAGATTTTGAAAAGTTTGTATTTATTTTAAATTTCTTTGAGTCAAAACACTAAACAAAGTGCTTATTAAGGCGTAGGAGCGATACCTTTTATAATGCGTTGGCAGGCGCTGGGATCCATAAAATGGGGCACCGGATAATCTGGATGTGCTTCTTTTAGCGCCAGCTCTGCGAGTAGCGCGGCATCATCAGGAAGTACTTCGGCGAGCGTGGTTTGAATCTGTAAATCAAGCAATAAGCGCTTGATGTGCTCCAACAGGTCGTCCGCTTGGCGTTCGACGGGATAGTCTAACGAGGTTAATCCACAGTATCTGGCGATGAGCGCGAGTTGCTGGTTAATGCGCTCGCCATACCAGGTTAGCACGGGCATGAGTAACACCGCATTGGCAAGCCCGTGTGGCGTACCATATTGAGCGCTCAATTGGTGTGAAATTGCATGTACGTAGCCGACAGAAGTTCTGGTAAAAGCTTGTCCTGCGTAATGGGAAGCGAGTAGTAGTTGCGCCCTTGCTTCTAGATTTTGTGGGTCTTGTTGTGCTTTGGGTAAATATTCAAAGATGGCTCTACAGGCCTCAAGAGCACGGCCGCGGCTAAACTTAAGACAGTTAATGCTCAGTAGTGCCTCAATGGCGTGGGTTAGTGCATCAATTGCCGTAGTCGCGGTGATATGTGCAGGCATACTTGTGGTTAATTCCGGTAATAATACGGCATGGTGCGGCACTAAACAAAAATCAGTCGCGGCATATTTGGCGTGATTGCTAGGATCGTTAACAACGGCGGCAACGGTGGTCTCCGAGCCGGTTCCTGCGGTTGTTGGGATCGCGATATTCGGCGGTAGGCGTTTTAAGACTTTAAACAACCCTTTGAGTTTAGTCACCGGTTTGTTCGGCTTGACAGCTCGAGCACCGATCAGCTTGCCCGTGTCGAGTACCGAGCCACCGCCAAGCGCGATAATTGCTTTACACTGATGCTGTTGGTAGACCTTTAGACCATCTTCAACGTTTGTTATGGTTGGGTTGGGTAAAACATCTGCGTAATAATGCGTGACTAACTCTGACTCACGTAGTGTGTTTTCCACAACCTGATGCAAGTTGAGCTTGAGCAGCACTTGGTCGGTCACGACTAAGACGTTATCTCCATTTTTTAACCCCAGCGCCTTAATGGCGTCTAACAGCCCCGTTTTTCCCTGATGTAATTTGGGATTCGGGATCCCGATAAAAATAACAATGCACTTTAGGGCAAAATGGTAAATACGGTAAAACCAACTCATTGCGATCCGTCTAATTTTGTTTTTGTATCATTTAAAAAATGTAGACGGTTCATCACTGAATTGCTAGCAAATTTTCGGCTAGTTTGTAGTGATTTGCTGTGAAACTGGCTTTTCTTCTTTAATTGGTGCTTTGGGCTTGTCCATCTCAAATGCTTCTATCATCAGCAAAATATGGGCCGCGCTCCATGAAAAGTTCGGTGCACCTTGCTGCTCGCCGGTGAGTGGATTGTAGTTTTCGCGAATAGGCGCGTTTTGCAGCAGACCATCCGCATTTTGCATAAATCGATCAAGCAAAGTGTTCGCTTCAGTTCCATAACCATAATAACTTAGTCCCATCAAGCCAAAATACAATTGGTCAAGCCAGACACGACCACGCCAATAGATGTTTGCGCCAAATGCAGGGTTGGTCTGGGATGCAGAGCCTAGAGGAATATAGGTGTTGAATTCACTGGGGCTGAGCATTACTTCAGAGACGCGTTTAGCATGATACGCTGTTGCGACCTGATTAAAGAGCGGAGCCCAACCTTCCGGACCACGACCACGTTCAATGATAGGTTTCCCTGCACAGCCATTTTCAAGCGGTGATGGGGCAATACGAATATCGTAGTAGTATCCGCTGTTATCGTCGAACATGCAGCGGTTAATATAATCGGCGATCTGCTTTGCTTGTGCTGAAAAGGCTTTGGCTTCCTGTGGCTTAGCCAAGATATTGGCGATGGTACTCAAGTTTTTGGTGTCAGAATAAAAATAACTGGCCCCATCAACCGACTCTTGCATCAAAGAGTAGCCTAGCAGATGGCCTTGGGCGTCCATATTGCTAGCAAATTCGACTTGCCAGTCTTTAGCATCGCCACCTTGTTTCACATAGATCTCAAGCTGCTGTGGTGAGATAAAACCAAAGTTAGCAGCATCGTCTCTTCCAGATTCCCATGACGCTGCGGTCTGTGCGGGAATACTTATCTGTTTACCCTGTGCCTGCGCATCGCGATAGGCTTTTAGCCCAAAATGGGCATGCTTTTGCTTTCCTTCATGTAGATAAAATAACAACTCACCCGCTTGATTATTATGGTGTTTATCTATGGTTGCACCAAATTCTGGAATACCATTTTGGTTGTGATCACGGTTGCGTAGCCACCAATCACGATAGGCGACAAGTTTAGGGTAAATTTGTGCAAGCCAAGCTTTGTCTTTGCTGGCATGGTAGGTATTCAACACCGCCCAAGCGGCCAGCGAGGGTTTTGAATTCCGTTCGCTCCAATTACCGCCATCGCCACCACGTTCTGGTGGCTGGTTATAACCAATTAAATCGGGTAATAAGCCTTTATCTTGGGGTCGCACAGGATCGTTAGCTGCTATTTGATAGGAAAATACGGCATCAATGTTGGCCTTGGCTAAATCTGGTGCAAATAGTCTCAGCGCTGACGCTTGTTTCCAACTGTCCCAAGGCCAAGTTAAATTGCCGGAAAACCAGCGAGCAGTGACCGAAGGCGATACGGTATCAAACGCGATTGCCCCTGCAGGAGATCGCCAGTTACCAATGAGGGTTTCAACGGCTTTTATCGCCAATGTTTGTTTATCTCGTGGTAAGGTTTGATAGCGTGCTAAATAGCCCATCCAGCGAGCTTTAGAGCGTTGCCAATACGTAGCTGGGGATGAGAGAATTTCGGCAACGGCCTTTGCTGTTTGTATGCGTTCCTGTTGATTGTGGACATAACTTATGGCGGTATAAAACTGCAGATCACCAGAGATTTGTGTCTCGCTATAATAACGGTCATTTTCCACCACATTTTTGAAAGGGATTGTGCGGGTGATTGAGTACTCGTTGCTACCAGAGGTCAGAAGCGCCCACGGATCGCGAACACGACCAAAAGTGGTACTGATCCCACTTTCGCTGGCAACCATGGTTGGAGCGAGCTTAGGGTATTGTTGGTCCAGTGCTTGTTGTTGACTAAGTTGGTGGAGTAATTTGCCGTCCAATTTTAAAGTAAGTCGTTGCTTAGTATGAATAGTGGTTTGAATAAGAGAAGTGCGCTCGCTAACAAAGCGTAAGCGGATCGTCACCGTCGCGAGCTCATGTCTGAGCGTTTGTACCAGCTCTCCTGGTAGGCTGTACTGCGCTGCATCAAATTGCAATTTGATATCACCGTGAAAAACCTGTAGACGCTCAATACGTTCAAATAAATAGGTTAAATACTCTTCGGTGATAATCGCGTTACCCGTGAAACCACCAAATTCCGCCGCGCTATCAGGAAGTAAGTGACCATGCCATGCGCCGTTGTCAAAAAGTGGCGAATAAGGACTATGGCCAAACTTGTCTGCGGGCTTCATCACCTGAGGGTGGCCAAAGCGTGAAACCGCGTTGATGATCTTTGGGCTTGCGTGTGTTTCGCATGCTACAAAGAGCACGAGTAATAACATTCCTGTGAGTACTTTCATTTGTTGTTTTTTGAATAAAGTATACAATTTTGAAAATGCTATCACAGCGACGTACAAAGTTCAGTAGCAAACGATGAATTACTCGTCAATGGGGCAGCCGACATCAACCTTTTTGCGTTGCATCTGCACTCGTTCAGCGGCGGCGCGCAGCCGATTTATATACTCTGGAGGAGCGCTCGGGTTGGCGGTTAAATAGAGGGTTTTACTTAACTCAGGGACTTCTAGCACTTTGTCCCATTGCTCCACTAAACCCATTCTAGCAGCCATTCTATCTACAAAATTTTCGGCACCAAAAATAAAGTCTATTCTGCCTCTTTCAAGCAGCTCACCTGCACGACTAAAACTGGTTACTGATAGCATATTCTTATCGGCGACAAAGCCTTGTGCTTTTAAATAGTTTTCGGAGAGTTGATCAGCCGCAACAGCGACAACATGTTGTTTGATTTTCCATATTTCCCACACCTGCTGATCGGCAATATCAGCACGCTTATAAAAGGCGACCTTTAGCTCACAAAGTGGCGCAATCCAGATATGGTTTTCTTCACGTTGCTCCGTTCTGGCGATCGAGTAGAGCAATGAATAAGGGGATTTTTTGGAGAAGGCTTTTGCGCGAGTCCAAGGCAACATATAAATTTGATAGCTTAGCTCTGCTTCCCACATAATGAGGCGTACGATATCAGTGGCAAGCCCAGTAATGGTGCCGTTCTTTTGCTCTATCTGGTACGGAGGAAAATGCTCGGTATAGATATCAACTTTTGTTGGTGCTGCGGCTAAGGCACTGAATACACTAAATATCCCTATAACGCTCCCAATTATATACTGCATACCACATTCTCAAGATCGTTTTTAATAGTATAACTCATAATTTGTTATTGGTTTTGGTTAAATTAATGTACCCATTAAAATTCCATGTTGGTGCTTAAATGGCAATTATTATATGGTCTTTTGGTGTCTTTTAAGAATTAAATAACGGCGTAAAATTGCTCTCGTTGTAGAGGAGTCGTTATGCGCTTAGTTTTATTCTTGCTTATGTTGTTTGTGTCTACTTACTCACATGCTAGTGAAGTTGCAGTTGATTATGTGATGGGAGAAGGGGATGTAAAAGGACTGCGGCTTGGGTATCGTCCCTTGCATTATAGTTTAGCGGATTATGGTTTTGGAGAAGGTGCCTATGTTTATTTTGAGCTGAGCACCAACTATTGGGAATACGGCAAACCAAAACGCTCAGACACGACGTTTGCCATTGCATTGTCACCAGTGCTTAGTGTTCCACTGACCGAGTTTGCTGGAAAGCCGGTAAATTTTGAGTTTGGAATTGGCATGACCTACGTCAGTGATACTCGATTTGCGGGTAAAGACATTGGTGTTCACTATCAGTTTGAAGACCGCATTGGACTTAGTGTTAATTTGAACCCCAGTACTAAAGTAGGGATCCGATATCTGCATTATTCTAATGCTGGTTTGAGCGACCACAACCCCGGTCTTGACTTTTTTAATGTGTTCTACGTTAAGCGGTTTTAATGCTTAATTTTATTGAGTTAGTTTATCTCCCTTTGTGATTTCAAGGATGAAATTTTTTCTTCATAAAATTCCAGTATCCAAGATAATAGAATGCAGTTAAATGCTTGACCTAAACTAAGGTTTAGGAATTAGGGTTCTGCGTAAATCAATAATAATCAAGGAACATCAATGGAGAATAGCTCTGCAATTGAGCGGTTAAAGCGCTTTACACCTTTAGTTTGGGTAATGCTTGTTGGTAACTTTTTCGTTCGCGCTAGTTACTACATGGTATGGCCTTTTTTGGCTGTTATTCTTTACGAAAATTATGGACTGAGTGCAACAGAGGTCGGTTTATTGCTGACGGTGTCAGCGACTTTCGCCGTATTTTTGGGGTTTTATACGGGGAATCTCGCTGATCGCTTTGGTCGCACCAAAATGCTCTACGCGGCAGTGTTTGTTGGTGTGATTTCTTTTTCACTGTTGGCTGTGGCTGAGTCGTTGTGGTTGTTTGCAACCTCAGTGTTTTTAGCTTGTCTACCTAGGACGCTTTGGGATGCGCCTAGTAAAGCGTTACTTACTGAAGAACTTGCCGACGCAAAAGACAGAGAGCTTGCACTGCATTTACTCTATTTTCTCGTGAATGTGGGAGCGGCTTTAGGACCATTGTACGGGCTATGGGCGGGGCTTAATGGTGAGCAGTTTAGCTTTATCTATACTGGCATTTCGTATATTGGTTTGTTGCTCGCGCTGCTTTACTTTAGACCTAAACTGAGTGAAGCGCAGACTTTCGCTTTGCAGTCTGCCGCTCAGTCTGTGCCGAAGTTTGCAAAATGGCTGGGGATCTTACGAAAAGATAAAGTTTTTTTAATTGTGCTCATCGCTACAACTTTAGTGTATTTGGTTTATGCGCAATGTGACTCTAGCTTAGTGCAGTATTTGACGCGTGCAGAGGTCCCCGATCTAGCTTGGCTAATTTCTAGCTTAATCATCGCAAATTCTAGTGTGATCATCGTTTGTCAGTTTCCATTACTACATCTGATGCGTAATTGGCGCATTGAAAATAGGCTTTATGCGGGTGGCGTGATATTGATTATTTCACAAGTCATGATGGCCTTGAATGATGTACACAATATTTGGGGATGGATTGTAGCCATGATGGTGTTGAGTCTGAGCGAAGCAATTATGTTTACTAACATCAATGTCTATATTGACAGGTTGGCACCAGATAACCTGAAAGCTAGCTATTTTGGTGCTGCTGGCTTGTGTTCATTAGGGTATGCATTAGCGCCCATTTTAGGCGGACTTATTTTAGATTTTTACTCCGGTATGATGCTGTTTATCATCATGACCTTAGTATCTATCACCGCACTTGGTTTTTATCGCATTGCTGAGCTGAAGCCCAAGACGACGGCTGAAGCGATATAGCTTAGCTAACTCGGTGACCTAAAAAGGGTCACCGTTTGTTTTTATGCTAATTATCCGAATCAAAGGTTAGTTACTTTACTTACCTGCCATTTTTTGCAAGTAACCCAGACGTTGACGCTCGGCAGCCGAGGGCTTATATGGGCGCTTCTCCAGTGCGTCAAAGTAGAAATCAGTGATGTGGTATTCGGTTATTTTGCTATCACCAAACTGCGCAAGCTCTCCCGGCATTGGCGACATTCTCTCAATCACAAATGTCTTTAACGTGAACTGGGATGGGCCGGATTTAGCTGAAAAAGGAGCAAGCACCGACTGATGTGCTTTTAAGTTGAATACCTGTTTCCCTTCGCTTAACTTTTGCTTTTCAACCAAATGACTGATTGGTGTGCCATCGGGAGTAAATAGGTTTGCACGGATACGATAAGTACCACTTTGCTTTACTTTAAGTTGCAATGGAATTATCAAGTCAGCTTGCTCGGGGTAAGGTTCAGCAATGGCGAGCAGTGTGGCGCTGGGTTGGTAATAGCGGATACTTGCTGTTAATGCAACGGCCTTAGCCGAGTTTGGTTTAGCACGCACAACAACATTCAGCTCTTGAGGCCATGTCGTCTCGCCATCGACTGCGCCAAGCCAAATACCATTAGACTCTATGAGGCGGGTGGTAGATAAGGTTTGCTGCGATGTAGGGTCAAGTATCATTGCGGTTGCATTAGAAAATTGACTACCAGATAAACTTATCTCGATAGTAGCGGGGTGTACAAAGCGATATTGATTCAGCGACAAAGACACTTGTTCGTTGTTTTCTTCAATTGGCATTTCGATGGCATAGAAATGATTTGGATTGAGCCTATCAAAATCACCTTTGCCAAGGGGCTGTGAATAAGGCGGTAGAGAAATAGTATATTCATAGTGTGCCGCAGCTGATTGCGCAGCTTGTGCCAGTGGTAGCGATTCGATGAGTGATTGTTTTTGTGTTATCGCAGTTTTAGGTGTGACTGGTGGTGTTGTTGGTGGTGTCAAAATAGGTGTGGTGACTTGTGGTGTTGCTGCTAACTCAGTTGAGGGCAGAGCTTCGCGCTGCAAGGCAAAATATCCTGCAGTGATACAGATCACAATAAGAATGGCGCTAATCAACAAAAACTTTTTCATAGCAATACTCGGTTAATATAAGGAACTGCATAGAGCAGTTCCTTGGGTATAGAAATTAGCAAAATAACCGTTAAGTTACAGTGAGTTTAGTATTAACTGTGAAAAACTTTGTGAGTTAGACTCGCTAACATAACGGTAAGTTTTTTTCCAAAACCAGCTACCCGTTGTTTCTTCATAGGTGTTGTAGCTAATCGTTTTATAACCCGCGTTAAACTGAGTACGAGCCGCTGTTACTTTGCCTTGGTATCCAGCATCTGGCAGATTACCGTGGCTATATTCCGCGCTCATTAGTAGTGGATAGTGATATGGCATAAAGCTAGTTACTGCATCGTCTTGGGAGGCTAACTGACCGTTGATAGCAACGCTTGTACTACAACTACCAAAGTCACCTTTTGCTGATGCACCACAAGAAGAGTGCGTTGATACAACACCATCGTCGTTACCTGGTAAGAAGCCTGAAGTTAGGCCGTAATAGTCGCTTGCATCAGCAACAAAGCGTAGGCGAGGCGCATTGTCACTCGGATACTGAGCAACTTGTCGCGCATTATTTACTTTTAAATCCCACATGATACCAAACTCTTCAGGCATGCTGCCCAGCCATGCCTCAACTGCTTGGCGAGTTAGTTCACCTACTACACCACCAGAAGTCGCAGCGTTGATAGCTGTGTCTGCGAGTTCGCTTCCGCCACCCGCGCCTGCAAGGTCAAAAGTAGCAACGATATTAAGTGGTTGAAGGCCCGCATTTTCAAGCCAAGTTGCTTGGTTATCTAAGATATAGCGCGCGACTAAATCACCCGTTGAGTGGGTAACAAAGACACAGCCAGGATTACAAGTGCCATTTTCTGCAAATGCTTTTAGCTTTGGCCAAATATAATCTGTTGCGATTTTGCCTTGCAAACGCTCATAAGAAGGCCAATCAATACGCTCATCAGCGTGGTTTATCCAAAAAGATGACCAGTATTCTTCACCTTCAAGTTCGACATTGGTGCTGTTAGGGCGGTTAAGTTGGTCCGCTTGAAAGCCATGAATTAGAATTGTTTTATATTCTGAGGCCTGTGCGGGAGTTGCAAGTGCAGTGCCTGCTAATAACGCTGAAAGTGCAGCAGTGTATACAAAGTTAGTTTTCATTGTCTAAGTCCTTTAAAGCGCCAAGTGCCACATCTATGGTCGGCCTACAACAAAATTCCCCACTTTGTTTAATCGCAAATAAGGGAAACTATAGGCATCGCACAACTACTTTCACTACTACTGAAACGCATCTTTGTTAGTATATTATGTGGCGTGAGAAGCTATTCCCACGCCGGTCTCAAAAGCTAAAATCACGCCATTTCAGGGTTATTATGGAGATCAGATAGCAAGTTCAAAGTTTTCTCGCTGCGGTTCACAAATGGGTTAGTCTCATCCCATACATAACCCGCAAGCACAGAAGTGATTTGGCTCTTAATTTTTTCAGGCTTGTTGTTTGAGAAAAATAAACGGCGCAAGCGCCCGTCGTACCAGCCTTCAATATAGGTGCGCATGACAGCAATCCCTTTAAGCATATGCGCTTCATATTCTTGCTGCCAATTTGCTTCTTCGCCATTTAACTGCGCAACAATGAGATCAGCAGCGCGTGCGCCTGACTCAATGGCAAACATAACACCGGCTGAAAATACGGGGTCAATAAATTCGCTGGCGTTACCGGTTAGGACAAAGTTTTTACCAAACAGTTGTTTGATACCTTTAGAGTAGCCTTTGATCTCCTTTGGTTCCATACACAGCGCCATTCCCTCCAACATTGCTGATGCATGTTGATCGCGAGCAAGGTAGGTTAAAAAGCGCGCTTTAGCATCGCCTTCTGCACTCTCCAAATACTCAGGGTTACCAACAAAGCCGACTGAAACACGACCGTCAGAGAAAGGTATTAGCCAAACCCATACATCCTCTTCGTGAACCAGAATCGTTACTTTATTGTTTTCAGCCCCAGTTTCTATGCCATCAGCTGGTTTAAATTGCGCGAACAAAGTTGCCCGAGTCGGTGCTGACGAAGGTTCATTTAAGTCAAGTAGATTTGCTAGTACTCGGCCATAGCCGCTTGAGTCAACAACAAATTTGGCTTGGATCTCCTGCTCGTCGCCAGCCTCATTGACTACCTTAATGATAGGTTCTTCTAGATCCATATTGGCATCGACTACGGAAGTGCCAAATTCGATGGGGGCACCCATTTTTTGCACTTCTTCAGCCAGTACATTGTCAAAGTCATCTCTTGGAACTTGCCATGTCCATGTCCAGCCGTCGGTGTAATTTTTAGAGAAATCGAAAAACTCTTGGAAGTCATCTTGTTTAAAATTAGCACCGATTTTCTTTTGGTAATTGCGTGCGACTAACGCATCCATAAATCCAGCATCTTCTAAATGCTGCATACTTTGTGGTAGAAGACTTTCACCGATAACATAGCGTGGAAAGTGGCTACGTTCAACGATCTTCACGGTTAACCCTGCTTGAATTAGCTTTGCAGCGGTCATTGTCCCAGCAGGTCCAGCGCCGATAATAAGTACATCTACATTTTCCTTAGCCATTTTGTAATTCCTTAATCATATATTGTGAGAAAATGTGGCAATTAATTAATCCTAGAGTGAAGAGGGGAGCTCCCTTTAATGCCTCACTCTAGAAAATTTAATTTAACATTATATTAACGAATAAAATGTTAAAGAGTGTTCATAATTTCTGACATTTTTATTAAGTCTTCCGGTGTTTTTACCCAACTGTTGTGCGACCCTTTCATGGTGAACACTTGAACCTGACTGGGTTGCATTGCTTCTTCGATAAGATTTTGATTCTTATCAACGTATCGGTTGATTATATGACTGGAAAGTTGCAACTCTAGGCTATCCGACTGAGCCACTTCAACCGCACAACCAGCACTAAATAGCGTCACCTTTGCGGTGCTAGAAAATGCCGGATCATTTTGGTAGTGATAATTAATTCTATCGGGCTCAAGATGACTGAACTCTGGGTGTAGAGCAAAAACTTCATCATGCATCGTGGCATAGTCAAAACAAGGGTCGACGAATACCAAGTGTTCGACTGTGTCCCCCTCATTTTGCAGCAGTTTGGCAACCTCAAGTGCTAGCGTTGCGCCAAAACTCCAACCAAAAATCCGATAAGGACCACTAGGCTTTAGCTTTTTAAGATGAATAGCATACTGCAACGCCAATGTTTGGAACTGATAATAGTCATAGGCGAGCGAGCCCTTTGGTTTTTCCTGTGCGGCGTAGATGTTATTGAAGCAATAACAAGGCGCGGAAATCTTGGGAGCAATGGATTGCAAGTAACTCTCAGCACCACCGCCACCCGGAGGGAAGAAAAACCATTCAATAGGTGCATCGGCTTCATTCACCAACGCGCCGATCTCAATATCGCTTAGGGTTTTTATGCCTTGGGGATTTGCGGCTGTAATCGAATGTGAAACGACGGCTCGAAGGGCAGCATCGAACTGCTCTATGAATGCGGTGGTTTGCGTCTCATCTAACTGACTTGCAATGCCCACTTGTAGTCGCATTTGACGCACTTCGGCGTTCACGATGAGTGCCATTTCATCCTGATTATCCTTGCTGCTGGCATCGCCTGAGTGTGCATTTAGCATTCGTATACCCTGATCTTGTGCATCGCTATTGCTATCAAGTTGTCCCAAGTAATTAAAGCTAACTTTAGGTAATTGATTGAAGGAAAATTCCCCACGTCTGACCAATTCGCTGAAACCTAGCCCTTTATCTGGAATGGCACGAAGCGTTTCTTTGCTTTGAATAATCAGCGTCGATAAATCCGTGTCATTTTTCAGAGCAACCGGAAACATACTAGTAAACCAGCCTAGTGTTCTTGACGTATCAATATGGTCACTCAGATGTTCTCGGCCGTGGCCTTCTAACGTGAGGTGGCAATAGTTTGTAGCAAAGGTATTGCACCAAGCCCGAGTAAACGCACTCATTAAGAGATCATTGATTTCTGTGTTAAATCCAGCAGGAGCAAGGCGTAGCAATTGCTCAGTAAGCTGAGTATCAAATTGATGCGTAAGACGCTGTTGTGATTTACCGTAAGGTATGTTTTGTTGTGTGCTTAGCACGTTTTGCCAATACGGTATTTGTTGTTCAAAAGGATGCTGGGCCACAACGTCTGACCATTGGCGATAACTGCTGGTTTTGTCGCTTAAGGTGTCGCCTTGTAGCAAGCGGCTTAAGTCTTCGACCAAAATACGCCACGAAACACCATCAATAACAAGGTGATGAACGATAAGTACAAGCCTAGTTAGCGGCGTATCATCGCTGAGTAAAACCGGTTGCCACAAAGCACCTGAACCGAGTTCAAAACGGGCGTGTATTTTACTCAACGCCAGACCGGTTTGCTGCTCATCAAGCCCCGAGGTGTCCAAATGGATAAGCTTTGGTGTTGGACAAGCAGCAACGCTTTGATATTGGGATTGCCAAGTCTCGGTTTTGCTAAACTGAGCGCGTAACATGTCATGTTGTTGATGCAGCTGCACGAGTGCACGCTCCAAAGTATCTAGCGCGGTATTGTGCGGAAGTGCGAGCATGACCGACTGATTAAAATGCGCTTTATGACGGTAGTGGGAGTTGAGGAACCATTGCTGGATAGGTAATAACTTGATTTCTCCGCTGAGCTCACCTTGTTCAGCCACAATTTCTACCTGTTCATTATTTGCCAAAAATGCACAAAGCGCTTTTAGGGTTGGATACGTAAATATGTCTTTGGTCGACAGCGAATAGCCAGCACGTTTGAGAGCCGACATGAGCTGAATACTCATAATTGAGTCCCCACCGATATGGAAGAAGTTATCTTCCAAGCCAACCTGCTTAATCCCCAAAACAGCACACCAGATTTTAGCGATATGCCGCTCCAGTTCTGTGTTTGGAGCATGGAGGGTCTCAGTTTGGCTAAAATCGGGCTGCGGTAGTGCTCGGGCATCAATCTTGCCATTAACCGTAACCGGTAGGGCGTCTAATGTGACGTAGGCACTTGGCAGCATATAACTCGGCAGCATGTGAGAGAGTGTTTGCTTAAGCTTTGCCTCACCCAGTGACTCAGTATTTGCCATGACCAAATAGGCCACGATACGTTTAATCCCATCTTGTTCATTCACGTTTACAAACGCAGTATGAATTTGCGGTTGTTGCTTAATCGCAGTTTCAATCTCGCCAAGTTCGATGCGGTAACCACGAATTTTCACCTGAAAATCATTACGACCAACATACTCTAATAAGCCATCTTCACGCCATTTAACCAAATCTCCCGTTTTATACATTTTGTTCCAACCGTTTGCGAGATACCTATCCGATGCGAACGGATTAACTAAGAATGCTTGTTCGGTTAAATCTGGACGGTGTAAATAGCCTCTTGCCATACCCGCGCCGCCAATATAAAGCTCTCCTGCCACGCCCGGTGGAAGTATTTTTCCAGCAGGCGACAACACGTAAGCAGATTTATTGGCAATGGCACGGCCAATAGGTGCTCCGTGATTTACAGTGTTGAGTAAGCAGCAAGTCGCATAAACGGTGGTCTCAGTTGGGCCGTAGGCGTGGTAAAGCATCAGCTCTGGCGCTTGATGCTTTACTCGCTCAACCATAGCTAAGTCGACCGCCTCTCCACCAAAATTAATCTGTTTAAGTCCGGCGTGTAAGAAGAAGTCTTCGTTAGCTAAACGATTAAATAGCGCAGTGGTTACAAAACACGTATCAATCTGCTGTGCTTGGCAGTATTCAATCAGTCGTTCTGGATCAAGTTGAGTCTGTTTATCTATCAGGTGTAGTGCTGCGCCATTACTGAGTGTGACAAAGCAGTCAAAAATAAACGCGTCGAAGCTAATACTCGATAAGCTAAGGACCTTGCTCAGTTGTGTGGGATCGATAAAGTGGTCGTCAGTGGCATAGTTTAATAGTGCCGCATGGTTGATTTCTAAGCCTTTAGGGTTACCTGTGGTACCAGAGGTATAGATAATATAAGCCAAATCAGACGGGCTCACCGATACCGCTTGGTCTAAGCTTGTTTCCTCCATTGGTGCATCGCTGAGTACATGTGTCAGTGAGGCAAGTGTTGTACTCGCAACTCTATCCACTAATCCCGATTGGGTGACCACGATTTTCGCACCACAGTCCTTGGCAATATATTCAATCCTTGAGTCAGGAAATTCCGGTGATACAGGAACATAACCACCGCCTGCTTTAAGAATAGCGAGGATCGCAACGATAGAGTCCAACTGTTTTTCATGCAGCAACAAGACTGGAAAATCACCTTGATACTCGTCGCCATAAATCTCAGCCTTAATCACCAATAATTGCTGGGCAAGCTGGCAAGCCTGGCGGTCGAGTGCTTGATAGCTTAGTGATTCATCTTGCCAGACCACAGCGGTTGCACCCGGGAATACGGCGACTTTTTCACTAAATAAGTCGTTGAAGTTCTCGAAGCCACATGACTGGCGCTCGGTTTCATTCCACTCGTTGAGAATACGGGCCTTTTCCACTGTATTGGCAATTTCAATGTGTTGATGCGGTAAGTGAGTATTGTCAGCGACTTGCTTGAGGATAAGTAGCAGTTGAGATTGCAGTTGTACGGCACGTGCTGGCGAAAGCAAGCTGGCGTCGTACATCAGCTCAAGTTGTAGCTCTCCTTGCTCCTTTGCTATCAATGCAAGTGGGTATTCAACTTGCTCTGGTGCTGCGTCAAACTGCCAGCGAGCTTGTTGTGCCTCTGCTTGTTCATTTTCAAGGTTTGGGTAGTTTTCGAAAACGACTAGGCTTTGGAATAGCCGATTACCGCCTTGTTGCAGTGACGCGAGTGACACATTCGCATGGCTATTTAAGTCCAAAATGGCAGTTTGGATCTTCTCGAGTTGTTGCGCGATGGTAGCATCTGTAGGCCAATCAAGATAAAGCGGTAGCGTATTGATGTAAGCTCCAACACTTTGCTCTATGCCGTCAATTGGTAAGTCGCGACCTGCGATAGTTGTACCTACTAAAGTAAATTCGTCGCGAGTATAGATTTGGATAAGCTTATGCCAGGCAAATTGTACCGCAGCATTGAGCGTGACAGAATGTTGCTGACATGCTTGCTGCAACTTACTTAACATCTCGTTTGGTAGGACAAAATGCAGCGCCTGCTGGTCATGATTATGACGGAGCGTTTCTAAATCTGTTGAGTGACTAAACAGGGTGTTAAGATCGTTTGCTTGTGATAAATCAGCGACATGATATTGCCAAAATGCTTTGGTGGCGGCCTGATTATCTCTTAGGTAAGCATGGGCATCTAAATAGGCGTTATCCACCTGTAAAACAGGTTCTCGACCTTGTAGTAATTGCGTATAGTTCTGGTGAACGGTCTGCATAACTAACGGGCCACTCCAGCCATCACAAATGCTGTGATGCTCTGTTTTTATTAGGTGATAATGCGCTTCACCGCGTTTTACCAAATGCAGTGTAAATAACCCCGGTCTTGCAAAATTAAAGGGCTGATTTAGCACTTGGTTTGCAAGCTTTTCTATGTGTGCTTGTTGTTCTGCTTTTGAGTATTGACTGATATCAATCACGCTAAAGTTATCTTCATCAACACAGGTGTGATCCACGATAAGTTGCAGCATGGTTTCTTCAACATCGAAAGCGCAGCGCAGCGCTGGATATTGCAGCGAGGTTAGTTGCCACGCACGACAGTAAAGCGCAGTGTCAATTTTATCGAAATACTGCATCTGTGACTGCACACGATAGGCGGTATCTTCTGGACTATTAAGCTGGTGGAAAATAAAACCTTGCTGCAAGTTTGTTGCGGGATAAACCGCGGCTAGGTCGTAACGTGTGCGCAGTGCATCTAAGTGGGCGAAGCTGACGCCTGTCAGGTTATAGTCGCTCGGCGTTTGTTTGGCGCCAAGCGCTTTGGTATGTAATGCCGTGTCCAGCACCGCTTGTAGACTGGCAGTGAACTGACTTTGGAATAGGGCAAATTCGGTTTCAGACAATGCTGTGGTGCAATTTAAGACAAGCTGACCATGAATAATAGCCGCGTTGATATCAAGAACGTAATGACCATTATTTTCGCTTGCGACTGGTTGACCTGTAATGGCTTCGGTCAAGTAAAAGTCGCCATGAGGTTGCTGCGTTTTAGTGCCACCGATTTGGCCTAAATAGTTGAATGCAACGGTTGGTAAAGTCCCCGTCACTTGTTTGGAAAAATAGAATTGACCAAAACCAACGCCATTGTCTGGCAATTTACGCAGCTGCTCTTTGGCATTGACGATAGCGCTTTCGAGACTAGAACCCGCATGGAGTGCTAGTGGATATAATGACGTAAACCAGCCTACGGTGCGTGAATGATCTATATCTTCGGCGATGTGTTCACGACCATGTCCTTCAAGCGCAATAATCTGATCATTACTACCAGTGATATGAGCTAGAGTTAGGGACAGTGCGGCGACGACAAGGTCTCGAGGCTCTGTGTGGTAGCCTTGATTAGCGTCAAACAGCAGCGTTTGTGTAAATGCAGAGTCAAGTTTAATTACTTGGTTTCTCGGTGTACTATTCGCTGTTAAGTGTGTTTGACAAGTATCAAGTACTTCTTGCCAGTAATCGATTTGTTCGGCTTGAACATGTGCGTATTGGTTTAAGGTCTCAACCCATTGACGGTAGCTTGAGGTTTTTTGCGCCAATTTTTTGCCTTGATAAAGGCTATTTAAGTCCTCAATTAGGATCCGCCAAGAGACAAAGTCAATGATCAGGTGGTGGAAGGCCAATACCAATACATCTTGGCTTTGGCGTTTGACACGAATTGGCTGCCATAGAGGGCCTGAATTTAACGCAAACTGTGACTGCAAGCGGGTTAATTGCTTGGCAAGCTCGTCGTCACTGAGTGTGTCTGCATCAAGTTTAACTAGAGGCGCCATGGTATTATTTTGTTGGTACTGCTGGGTAATATGCGCCGTCTTTTGATTGAAAACAAGGCGTAGCACATCATGTTGCTCAGCAAGCTCGGACAATAGCTCAACTAATCTCTCATCACTGATTGCGCTTGGCATTACAGTGGCAAAAGTTTGGGCAAAGTGTGCGGGGTTAGCAAACTGATTTGCGAAGAACCACTGCTGGATAGGCAGTAGATCGAACTCGCCTTCAAGCTGGCCTTGTTCGGTTTTTATCGTAACCTTCTTGTCGCCATTCGCACTGATAAGCTTTGCCAGCTGCGCGGGAGTTGGGGCGGCAAATATTTCTTTAACTTGTACAGTTAATCCTGCTTCTCTTAAGCGTGAAACCAGCTGAATACTGACAATTGAATCGCCGCCGATTTGGAAGAAATTATCCTCAATCCCCACTTGCTCAAGGCCAAGTACCTGTTGCCAAATCTCACAAAGTTGGGTCTCTAAGGCATTGCGCGGTGCCACATAGAGGTTGTCGGCTTGAAGCTCTGGCACGGGGAGTGCTTTGCGGTCAAGCTTACCGTTACCCGTGAGTGGAATATGCTCGATTAGAGTAAAGTGACTGGGCACCATGTATTCAGGTAAAGCAGCACTTAGGGCGAGCTTTAACTCGGTAATTTCAAGGTCAGGCTCTGCGACAAGATAAGCGGCCAGCGCTTTGCCTTGCGGTGCAGGCACGTCAATCACCACAGCGTTTTGTACGCCTTGTTGGTCGACAATAGCAGCGGCAATCTCGCCTAGTTCGACACGATAACCACGAATTTTCACCTGCTCATCGTTACGACCGAGATACACCAAGTCGCCGTTGTCTAGGAAGCGGGCAAGGTCACCGGTTTTGTACAGCTTGCTATGGGCGGGGTCGTGACTAAATGGATTATCAATAAAGCGCTCAGCATTGAGTTCAGGGCGGTTTAAGTAACCCCGGGCAACCCCAAGACCTGAAATATATAACTCACCCGGCGCACCAATGGGCATGGGCTGCAGCGACTCAGACAACACATGAAGATTAACGTTAGGGTAGGCTTTACCTATGCCTTGATGAAGGCGAGGGTAGGCCTGCGCTAGCATCGCACCGACTGTGGCTTCCGTTGGGCCATATTCATCGAAAATAGCGTTCACATGGTCGCTTAATGCGGCAATGGCCTGGTCGGTCAACGCCTCACCACCGAGCATTAGGGCATCGACTTGTGCGTCGCTGTCAGGCAATAGCGCCATGGCAAGACTCGGTGTGGTTTTCACAAAGCCAACGTTCGCGGCATTTAGATGAGCTCTAAAGGCGGCGGCATCAAGAATATCGCCTTCATAGACACACACTGTTTGTCCAGCAAGGAGCGGACATAAGGTGGTGGTCACCGACAGGTCAAAACAGTAGTTAGAAGAAAAGTCGATATTACGATACTTGTCACCTAACTGGCTGGTTAAGGCGTGAAGATAGTAAAGCACATTGTGCTGCGTGAGCATTACGCCTTTTGGTTGTCCGGTTGTCCCTGAGGTGTAGATGATATAAGCCAAGTTAGCCAACGCGGTTGGGCGCACTAAGTTCTCATGCTCCACCGCCAGTGCACGGGTATTCACACTGAGCGCCTTCACGCCGAGCGCCGCCGCTTTTTCAAGCACAGGGTTAAGTGACGGCAAGTGGCTTTCCTGGGTTAGCACTAAGTCGGTGTTGGTGTCAGTTAAAATAAACTCAACCCGAGCTTCTGGGTAATCCGGTGAAACAGGCACATAGGCACCACCGGCTTTGAGCACGGCCAAAATAGCAATAAGCATCTCGCTACTGCGAGAAAAGTAGAGGGCGATAGGGGTATCGGCAGGCAATAGGCCAGCTTGGGTTTTGGGGTGCTGAGCAAGGATTTGCTTCGCAAGGGCATTGGCTTTACCGTTCACTTCGGCATAAGACAGCGTTTCACCGCTGCTGGTTAACATGGCCGTCTGCTCAGGGGGGTTAGCGGCGTGCTGCTCTACTAAGCTGGCCAGATCTTTGTCGGTAGCAAACGACTCGGCGTTGTTGTGCCAAGCACGGAGTGTGTCAGTCTCAGTTCTATTTTGTAGGGCTACTTTTGCAAGTGGCTGTGCAGTTCTGGCGATCACTTGATCGATAATATTGATAAAGCGCTCAGCAAGAGTTGCGATCCAGTCACTAGGAAATAGCGCAGTGGCGTAGTTAATATCACCAAATACTTCTTCGTCACCATTTTGTAGCAGTAAACTAATGTCGAACTTTGCCACTTTATGGAGCGCTTTTACCTGTGACTCATCCACTGGCGTAAACAGCTGTTGGCTGCTGTCGTCGCTGTTATTTTTAAATTGTTCAAGCGCAAACATCATTTGAAATAGCGGATGGCGAGACGGATCCCGTTGTAATTTTAGGGCGTCGACCAATTTATCAAATGGCAGATCTTGGTGCGCCTTTGCCGCTTTTAAGGTTTGGTGCACTTGTTGGATTAAGGTATTAAAGTCGAGTGCGTTATCAATATGAACTGGCAGGGCTAAGCTATTGACCAAAAAGCCAATAAGATTTTGTGTCTGGCTTAGGTGACGGTTGTCAGATGGCGTACCTATGACTAAATCTGACTGACCGCTGGTTGCTTGTAATGTCAATGCCCAGCTGCTGAGCAGTACTACATAAAGACTGGTTTGTTGCGTTTTGGCTATGGCCTTGAGGGCTTCGCTTCGTTCCTGACCCAAATGAATACGGTGGTCGGCACCGTGATATTGATATTCATTTGGCCTTGGTAGTGGCGAATGTAATTCAAGCTGCTCAGCGCCTGCAAGTGCATCAGTCCAGTGGTCTAAAAGCTTAGTTAAGGTATCGCCGCTGAGATACTCGCGCTGCCACTTTGCGTAATCTTGGTACTGTAACTCAAGCGCTGGTAGCTCAGGCGTTTTGCCTGAAGCTAGCATAAAATAGGCTTGGTGTAGCTCACGCATAAAGATTTCGGTGGACCAGCCATCAAACGCAATATGGTGCCACATAAATAGCATGTAACGTTCAGCGCCTAATGTCCAACAGCAAACCTTGAACATAGGCTCATTAGCTAAGTCAAATGGTGTACTAATAGCTTGTTTCACAGCCGTATTAAGCGCAGCTAAGTCAGCCACAGGGCTAGGCGTAATCTCAATACAAGCGCTCAACACTTCTTGATAGTCGTGGCCTTGCTCGTCTTGACGATAGACACTGCGAAGTACTTCATGCCTATCTAACACGATATTCAGTGCTTGCGTTAATCGCGCAAGCTCTGTGTGCTCAGAGAGTTTAACCAAAAACGGAATATGATAAGCGTTGGTGCCATTTTCTAACCGTTCGATAAAGAGTAAACGCTCTTGCGCAAACGAAAGCGGATAGCGGTTTAATTCTGGCAGTGTATTAAACGCATCCTTTGAAAAAATTGCTTTTGCTTCAAGGTAATCCATTAGCTGCGTTTTGTTTGACTTTAACTTTGCAACAAGCGCAGCATCTGGCGCTTGCGCGCCAAATGACAGCTCTAGTCCGCCGTCTTGCAACCAGATTGAGAGATTGTGATCTTTCAGTTCAGCGAGCAATGACAACATGGTTAAATCCTCATGCTATTAGTTTGTTCTTGTTGTGATCCGGAGCCTGCTTTAATCTCGATATCCACGCTCAGCGTCTCTAAGTTGTCGACGATTGCGGCAATATGGGTATGCTCAAACAAGGCTGAAATTGGGATGTTTAAATCCAGTGCTTTATTACACGCATTCATCAACCGGATAGCCGAGATAGAGTCCCCCCCGATACTGAAGAAATTATCCTCAATCCCCACTTGCTCAAGGCCAAGTACCTGTTGCCAAATCTCACAAAGTTGGGTCTCTAAGGCATTGCGCGGTGCCACATAGAGGTTGTCGGCTTGAAGCTCTGGCACGGGGAGTGCTTTGCGGTCAAGCTTACCGTTACCCGTGAGTGGAATATGCTCGATTAGAGTAAAGTGACTGGGCACCATGTATTCAGGTAAAGCAGCACTTAGGGCGAGCTTTAACTCGGTAATTTCAAGGTCAGGCTCTGCGACAAGATAAGCGGCCAGCGCTTTGCCTTGCGGTGCAGGCACGTCAATCACCACAGCGTTTTGTACGCCTTGTTGGTCGACAATAGCAGCGGCAATCTCGCCTAGTTCGACACGATAACCACGAATTTTCACCTGCTCATCGTTACGACCGAGATACACCAAGTCGCCGTTGTCTAGGAAACGGGCAAGGTCACCGGTTTTGTACAGCTTGCTATGGGCGGGGTCGTGACTAAATGGATTATCAATAAAGCGCTCAGCATTGAGTTCAGGGCGGTTTAAGTAACCACGGGCAACCCCAAGGCCTGAAATATATAACTCACCCGGCGCACCAATGGGCATGGGCTGCAGCGACTCAGACAGCACATGAAGATTAACGTTAGGGTAGGCTTTACCTATGCCTTGATGAAGACGTGGGTAGGCCTGTGCTAGCATCGCACCGACTGTGGCTTCCGTTGGGCCATATTCATCGAAAATAGCGTTTACATGGTCGCTTAATGCGGCAATGGCCTGCTCAGTCAGCGCTTCACCACCGAGCATTAGGGCATCGACTTGTGCGTCGCTGCCAGGCAATAGCGCCATGGCAAGACTCGGTGTGGTTTTCACAAAGCCAACGTTCGCGGTATTTAGATGAGTTCTAAAGGCGGCGGCATCAAGAATATCGCCTTCATAAACACACACCGTTTGTCCAGCAAGGAGCGGGCATAAGGTGGTGGTCACCGACAGGTCAAAACAGTAGTTAGAAGAAAAGTCGATATTACGATACTTGTCACCTAGCTGGCGGGTTAAGGCGTGAAGATAGTAAAGCACATTGTGCTGAGTGAGCATCACACCTTTTGGTTGTCCGGTTGTCCCTGAGGTGTAGATGATATAAGCCAAGTTAGCCAACGCGGTTGGACGCACTAAGTTCTCGTGCTCCACCGCAAGCGCATGGGTGTTTACGCCGAGCGCCGCCGCTTTTCCAAGCACAGGGTTAAGTGATGGCAAGTGGCTTTCCTGGGTTAGCACTAAGTCGGTGTTGGTGTCAGTTAAAATAAACTCAACCCGAGCTTCTGGGTAATCTGGTGAAACAGGCACATAGGCACCACCGGCTTTGAGCACGGCCAAAATAGCAATAAGCATCTCGCTACTGCGAGAAAAGTAGAGGGCGATAGGGGTATCGGCAGGCAATAGGCCAGCTTGGGCTTTGGGGTGCTGAGCAAGGATTTGCTGTGCAAGGGCATTGGCTTTACCGTTCACTTCGGCATAAGACAGTGCTTCACCACTGCTGGTTAACATGGCCGTCTGCTCAGGGGTGTTAGCGGCGTGCTGCTCTACTAAGCTGGCCAAATCTTTGTCGGTGGTAAACGACTCGGCGTTGTTGTGCCATTGGCTAAGCGTTGTCTGCATTTGGTTATTGACCAAGCTAATGCTTTGATGGCTTTGTGTCAGTCGCTCCCCAAGCTGAACCAAAATAGCTTGTACTTGGTCAAGGATCCACTCTGCCCGCGCTGTGCTTAACCATTCCCCGTTGTAGTGCATCACAAAGTCTAAGCGGTCTTGCTCGCTTTGAGCCACCACAGAAATCGGATAGTCGCCTTTTTCTATTGATTCTCTAAACTTCCAGCTGCCGGTATTTTCTGGAGTCGGGTAGTTTTCAAATACAAAGAGGGTATGGAACAAGCGTTGACCATCACGTTGCAGTTTTGACAAGCTCATGTCGCTGTGGCTATTGAGTGCAGCTACGCCTTTTTGAATGGCTTTGAGAATGTCATTACAACTTGCTTCTGCTTGCCAATTCACCACTAAAGGTAAGGTGTTGATGAACAAACCGACCGCTTGTTCAATCCCATTGACTGGAATTTCACGACCGGAAACTGTGCTACCAACAATCGTTTGGCTATCACCAGAATAGGTTTGCAGTAACTTATGCCAAGCAAATTGCAATGCAACGTTGAGGGTTACGCCAGCTTGTTGACAAGTATGTTGTAGCGACCTAAACGCCTCGCCTTGAAGACTAAACTGCACCGATTGCACTTGCTCAACGATTCGACTTTGCGACAAGTCATACTGACCACCGAGTAATAAGTTAATATCGTTTGCGGTATCAAATTCGGCTTGTTGTTGCTGCCAGTATGTCTGAGTTTGCTTGGCATTTTTAAGGTAATAAGCTTGCGCCTCTAAATAGGTTTGCTGCGCTTGCACCTCTGGTGTTTTCCCTGCACAAAGCTGGCGATAATACTCAGCGACTGCTTGCAGCATTAACGGTCCACTCCAGCCATCATTAATGGCATGGTGTTCGGTTTTGATAAGTGTGTAGAGGTTTTCACTGCGCTTAAATAAGGTGAAGCGAATAAGCCCCGGTTGACTTAGGTCAAACGGAACTTGTCGATCTTCGGCTTGCGCTTTGCTGATGGCTTGCTGTTGGCCGTGCTCGTCAAGGGATGACAGATCTACTATGGTGAAGTGGCTGTCATCGATACTGGCGTCGCGACACACTACTTGGAGTAGACATTCTTGCCAATCAAAAGCGGTGCGTAGAATAGGGAAGCGAAGCGACGCTAAACGCCAGGCATGAATAAAGTGTTCAACCTCTAGCGCTTGTTCAATATCCATGACCAATTGCACTCGGTAGGCATCATCCGTTGGGAAGTTAACAGCATGATAGATAAAGCCTTGTTGCAAGCTATTAGCCGGGTAAAGTGCTTCGATATTATAGTGCTTGCTCAGCGCTTGATAATGCCCATAAGATAAGTCGCTTAACCCCATATCGCTAGGGGTTTGCTGCGGCGCTTGCGCGGCTAGTTCACAGCTTGCATTAATGACCTGATGAAGCGCCATTTCAAAGTGCTCAACAAATGCCAACGACTGTGATTGGTTCAACCTCGAAACCACATCAAAGTGAAGCTTGTCACCGCGAACTGCGCCATTGATGTTGAGTAGCAGTGCATTGTCAGCCTGAGCGTTTGCCTCAGTCATCACATAGCCTGCTTGAGTATCATCCAGCTGCCAATCTCGGTTTTGCTGTTGTTGCTGATTCAATTGACCTAGGTAGTTAAAGCTCACCTGAGGGCGAATTGCGCTGACTTTGTCTGCTTGCACAAAAGCGCCATAACCCACGCCTTTATCCGGGATTTGGCGCAGCATTTCTTTGGTGTTTGCGATGCTTGCAATAACGTCGTCGTGGTGTTCAAGGCGCACAGGATACATACTGGTAAACCAGCCTAAGGTTTGCGACACATCCAAGCGCGGATCTATATTTTCACGACCATGACCTTCAAGTTGAATATGATTAACGGTACTGTCAAAAGTGCTGTGTAGGGCAATATTGAGTGCCGCCAAAAGCAAGTCGTTAATGTCAGTATTCAAACCAAGATTGGCATCTCGTAGCAATTTAGCGGTCGTTTCTTGCTCAAACGTGATGCTGTATTGTGATTGTGCTGAGTAAGTGGGTTGGCTAGTAAAGCCTTTTTGTACCCGCTGCCAATAGTACGCTTGCTCAGGGTGAGCCGAAGGGTAGGTGGCAATGGCATCCACCCACTGACGATAGCTGGTAAGCTTGTCTGTTAGTGCTTCACCATTTAATAGGGTTTGTAAGTCTTGGCTTAACACCCGCCACGATACCACATCAATAATGGCATGATGGAAGGCAAAGAATACCTGACTGCCCTCGGCCGTTTTCACCAACGCTGCCTGCCACAGGGGGCCATTGAATAAATCAAATTGGCTTTGTAGTTTGGTCAATTCGTTAAATAACGCGTCTTTACTCAGAGCCGTTGCATCAAGTAATGGGACTTCAAGCTCTATTGCCGCTTGGTACGCTTGTTTTACCCCGTTGCTGGTCTGAACAAAGTGACAACGTAGCATGTCATGATGCTCGCTCAGCGCTTGAATAGCTTGAGTCAGCTCCGGGTGTTCAATGTGTTCAGGTAAGTTAAGGGTAAATGCTTGGTTCCAATGGTGTGGATTTGGTAGCCCTAAATCGAAAAACCACTGTTGGATAGGCAGTAGTGCAAACTCACCACTTAACCTACCTTGCTCCGTGATAAGTTCAATGGTTTCAGTGCTAACGTGTTGAATTAAATAGGCCTGCGCTGCCACGCTTGGGGCGTCAATGATGTCTTTAACCTGAAGGTTAAAGCCAGCTTTACGCAGCGCAGACACAAGTTGAATACTGACAATAGAATCGCCACCGACTTTGAAAAAGTCATCATTAACGCCCACTTGTTCTAGACCCAATACTGACTGCCAAATACCACACAATTGTTTTTCTAATTCGCTGCTCGGGGCTTGATAGTTGTCTTCATCCACCACGGTTGGAGTGGGCAATTGCCTGTGATCCAGCTTACCATTGTTGTTAAACGGTAACGCCGACATCACTTCAAAGTAGCTTGGGATCATATAGCTAGGTAAAACCTGAGCCAGTTCCTGTTTTACTGCATTGAGGTCTAACTCGCCGTGCTCTGGTACCACGTATGCAGCAAGTTGCTTGTTGCCCGCTTGTTCGAATACCACCACAGCGGCGACTTTCACTTGCGCCAATTCGTTGAGTTGAGCTTCTATTTCAGCAAGCTCAATCCTAAACCCGCGGATCTTCACTTGGTGATCGTTACGGCCTAAAAACTCTAGTACGCCAGACTCGGACCAACGTCCTAAGTCTCCCGTTTTATACAGTTTATCTAGCCCGAGTTGTTTGGCCTTTGCGCTTGCAAACGGGTTATCGATAAAGCGCGCAGCACTCATTTCTGGTTTATTAAGGTAGCCACAGGCAAGTCCGGCACCCGCTATAAATATCTCGCCTGTCGCGCCGTATGGCACTGGATTAAGATGTTTATCAAGCAATAATACTTGGCGATGATTAATGGCTTGGCCGATGGGCACCGGGCCATCAATATTGGCACATGGATAGAAAGTGGTAAATGTCGTGCTTTCAGTTGGGCCATATGCGTTTATCACCAACTCTGGTCGCGTATCTCTGGCGAGAATGCGTTTAACTATGCTTGGAGTGATTGCCTCACCGCCTGTTAGTACGCAGCGGACATTGTCATAAATATCAGGTTGTTGTAAATACAGCGAATCAAACAGTGTGCGCGTTAGCCAAAGTACACTAACACCGTGTTGTTTAATTAACCTTGATAGGCTGTCAGGATCCGCGCCTTGTTGCGCACTTGCTACAACCAATTTGCAGCCGTTTATCAGTGGTGTCCAAATTTCAAACGTTGCGGCGTCAAAATTTGGATTAGATAGGTGAATAAACACGTCGTTTTCTGACGTGTTTATTAAATCAGTATCTTGTACCAAAGAAACAACGCCACGGTGTGGAACGACCACGCCTTTTGGCTCACCTGTCGTACCGGATGTATAGATCACATAGGCTTCGGTTTGCGCATGTGCGCCTGATAGTACGGGCGCTGCATCAGACAAAGACAAGCTATCTAAGCAGGTAATTTGCGGCTCTGCATCACAACTTACAACGAGTGTTTCGATACGCGGGCGTAGCTCGCTTTGTGTTAAAATCAAACCAAGTTGCGTGTCGTTGAGCATATACTCTATGCGCTGATCTGGATAATCAGGGTTAAGCGGTACATAAGCACAACCCGCTTTTAGGATAGCCAGTTTTGCGATTACCATTGCAATAGAGCGTTCACAGAAAAGCCCAACAAAGCGATGGCTGCCAACGTCCACATGATCTTTAATGTAGGCGGCAAGATTATTCGCGCTTTGTTCTAATTCTTGATAGGTCAGCTGCATTTCGCCTTCAACCAGCGCTATTCGAGTTGGCGTTTTTTGTACTTGCTGAGCAACCAATTCATGGATAGTAGAGTGCAAATAATCCGCATGCTCATCTACCTCAACCATTGGTGCTCGCTCATCATTACTTAACAAAGAAATTTGGCTATGCGGCTGGTTCTCATCAGCAATAATGGCATCTAACACCAATGTCATTTGGGTGAGCAATCGCTGTGCTTTGCTTGGTGCCAGCATGGTTTCGCAGAAGCTCAACTTAAGTAGCAAGATATCTTGTTGTTCAACAATGCTGATGGTGAGCGGATAGTCTACTTTTTCAATCATCTTATCGAATGACCATTCGAGCACGTCTTGTCCCGCTGGTGTCGGATAGTTTTCAAATACAAATAGACTGTTGAACAGGCGAGTATTCGGCTCTTGTAGTTGCGACAGTGAAACACTGCTGTTGCCGTTAAGTTCTGCAATTTTTTCTTTCAGCGCTGTAAGCTGGGTGCGAATACTGGCCGGTTCTTGCCAATCAAGGGAAAGAGGTAGGGTGTTGATATATAAACCAACACTGGCATGGATCCCGTCAATGGGGAGTTCACGACCCGAGACCGTTGTGCCTACTATGGTTTGCTCAGCGTCGCAGTAATATTGCAGTACTTTATGCCAAGCAAATTGCATTAAGACGTTCAGCGTTAGTCCGTGTTGTTTAGCAAATGCTTTGAGCTGTTGATGGCGCTCTGAAGAGAGCTTTAATTCGCTCGCCGCTGCTTTGTGGATCTGTGACGAGCCAGATTGGTCAATATTTTTACTCAATAAGCGGTTGATATCATTGGGCTCACCAAATTGTGCCTTTTGGGTTTGCCAATAGCTATCGCTAGATTTTTGATTTTGCTGATAGCGCGCTTGTGTTTGTAGGTAAGCCGTTTCTTCTTCAACAATGACCGGCTCGCCTTTGGTTAGTTTGGCGTAGTTTTGATGCACGGTTTGCAGCATCACCGGAAAGCTCCAACCATCGCTGATGCTGTGGTGTTCTGCTTTAATTAGGGTGTAATGTGCATCGGCGCGCTTAACGATAGCAAAGCGCATTAATCCCGGCTGAGTCAAATCGAAAGGCGTATTACGGTCGTCGTGAATGAGCTTATCGATACGTGTCTGTTGTTCAATGTGGTCTAGCCTACTCAAGTCGTGAAAACTGAAGTGATTTGGGGTAAATCCGGCTCCTCCTTTGATCACTTGGATGATTTCATTTTCCCAGTTGAACGCAGTACGTAGCGCAGGGTAACGCATTGATGCCAAGATCCAAGCCTGTTGGTAAGCATCGACATCGAGTGCTTGATGGTAATCGATGACTAACTGAACGCGGTAAGCATCGTCATTTGGTTGGGCAAGGTGATGATAAACAAAACCTTTTTGCATACTGTTAGCATCAAAGATGGCACGGATCTCAGATGCCTTTTTATGCTCAGTCGCTAGCAACTGTTCAAAGTCTTGTTCGGAAAAAACTTGCTGCGATACAAGGTAATCTAATAATGCGGCTTTATTTGCTTTGAGGTAGTCAACCCATTGTTGGCTGAGTCCTTGCTCACCATGGACAATCTTAAGTTTGTCTCCATTGGCCCAAAGCGCAATGTTATCCTTTGCAAGTGATTGGCATAAATTCAACATGGTTTAAATCTCTAATTCTTGTGTTTTTTCAGACTGAGTCGTGGTTTGTTCTAGTTGTGTTTCACTTAACTGAGATTGCAGTGCAGCTAGTTGCTCCTGAGAAAGCGAGCCCGCGCCAAAATCGCTAGGGGTGCATACACCGCCGCGCTTTTTCGCCTCGAGCGCTGTATCCAATACGTCATGTAGCGCTTGTGTTAAGTGAGTAGCGAAGGCATCGGTAAGATTGCCATCTAGTAATGAATCCACTTTGATCCTGAGTTGTTCGCCCTGAACTAGCGCATTGATATCGAGGATCAGATCCGAGCCGTTTTGTGCAGAACTTGTCTCGGTTTGCAGTTGGTTGTCTATCTGCCAAAGCGCATCGCTTTGCCCACCCATTTGGCCCAGGTAGTTAAAGCTGATACTTGGCAACGTTAAGCTGGTGTCTTGCAGTTGTGCACTACCAAAACCAAGACCTTTATTCGGGATCTGGCGTAGCGCTTCTTTGGCATCAATAATGGTGTCGCTTAGTGTCGCTTGTTGAGTCAGGCGTAGCGGGTACAAACAAGTGAACCAGCCAATTGTTTGGTTGATATCAGCATCATCACGCCACATTTCACGACCATGACTTTCCAACGTGATAGCATGCTGAGTTTGCTTAAAGGTTTTACTCAATGCTTGGCACAAAGCAGCCAGTAGTAACTCTTCACCTTGCGTATTGAAGCCTGCATTCGCGTCACGTATGAAGCGGGCCGTGGTGTGCGCGTCTAGCTCTAACCAAGCGGTTGACGGTGTTGCAGCCATGCTTGGCGGATAGCTTGGCAAGTTGGTTGCTAAACGCTGCCAAAATGCCATTTCTTGCGGGTGTGCTGCCGGGTACGCTTGCATCATTTCTACCCACTGTCGATAGCTGGTACGTTTACTCAGCAACTCTCCTTGTGCTAAAAGGGTTTGCAGATCTTGCGCGATGATCCGCCAAGAAACCGCATCGATGATTAAGTGGTGAAGTGCAAAGTGAAGCAGGTCGTAGTCTTCGCAAAACGCTTCGATATGTGTAACTTGCCAAAGTGGGCCATTACAAATATCAAACTGGCTTTGTCGCGCGTTGAGTTCTGCTTGTACATCGTGTGACTTGCCGTTAAGGACGTTGAGTGGCGCCATGGTACTCACATCGTTATATTCTTGCGTAATATGGCCTTCAAATTCCATAAAGGTTGTGCGCAACATATCATGTTGATCACTTAAACTGTGTAGCGCCTCTTGTAATTGAATTTGGCTAAAGCCGCTTGGGATCCTGATTGCAAATGCCTGATTCCAATGATTCTCCTCCGGTAGTGCTTTATTGAAAAACCATTGTTGAATTGGCAGTAGATCAAAGCGTCCGCTCAGCAGGCCTTGCTCCTGTGCTATCTCTCGTTGAGTCGCTTGTACGCTAACAATACGCTGACTTAACGCCGCTGCAGTTGGACAATCAAAGATATCTTTTACTTGCAGTTCAATGCCTTGCTTTCTGAGCAAAGCAACGAGTTGAATCGTGAGAATAGAATCACCACCGATAGCAAAGAAATCATCTTTGGTGCTCACTTGCTCAACACCAAGCAAAGTTTTAAATGCTTCACACAGTTGCGCTTCCGTTTCGTCTTGCGGCGCCACATATTCGCTTTGGCTTACCAGTTCAGGCTCTGGCAACGCTTTACGGTCTAATTTACCGTTGCCAGTCAAAGGTATTTCCGCAAGCTCAGTCCACGTTTTTGGCTGCATATAACTGGGTAGCGCTTGACTCACATGGGCTTTCACTTGGGCAGTTTGGCCGTGATGTTGTGGCTTAAACTTGATATAAGCGGCTAGGTAGGGAACACTTTGTAGGGTACGGTCAATAACCACCGCTTGGGCAACTTCTGGCAATTGGTTGATCACGCTTTCGATTTCACCCAGTTCAATACGGTAGCCACGGATCTTCACCTGATTATCGTTACGACCGATATACTCCAACTCACCATCCGGCAGGCGTCTTGCCAAGTCACCGGTTTTATACAGTCTGGCTCGTCCTTGTTGAATATCTTGTTCGCTTGCGTACGGGCTGCTAATAAAGCGTTCTTGACTGAGCGCTTGGCGGTTTAAATAACCACGAGCAAGACCTGCACCGCCAATATATAACTCACCGCAGGCACCGGGTTCGACCAACTGCAATTTGGAATTTAGTACGTACGCTTTCATATCTAATATGGGTCTACCGATATGAGAGGCTTTAGAACTTGATTGTTGCGTGAGTGCTTTAAAGGTGACATGCACCGTGGTTTCAGTGATCCCATACATGTTGACCAATAGCGGCTGTTCATCGCCGTAGCGGTTCCACCAAGGGTTGAGCATTTCGGGGTTGAGTTTGTCACCGCCGAAAATCACATACCTCAGTTTGTCAAAATTCAATTTTGCGCTTAGTGCCGCTGCACTAAATTCATAGAATGCGGCAGGAGTCTGATTAAGCACAGTCACTTGATTATCTGAGCAGTAGTCTGCAAAGGCCTCAAAATCGCGGATCAGGCTGTTGTCAGGAATACAGAGTTTACCGCCATAAAGTAGGGCGCCCCACATTTCCCATACACTAAAGTCAAAAGTATAGGCATGGTAAAGCACCCAAGTATCGTGATGGTCAAAGCCATAATCTTGCTCCGTCGCCGTGAACAATCGAGCGACGTTTTCATGAGTTTGCATCACGCCTTTTGGTTGGCCTGTCGTACCCGAGGTATAAATGATGTATACCAAATCCTGCGGTGATTGGTGTATGACAGGGGCTGTGTCGCTTTGTTGCTGAGCATTGAGTGGTGTAACTAGTGGGCAAGCCACCTCCGCCAAACGGCATTTTTCTTGTGCAGCGGCATACTCTTGTTCATCGACAATCAATAGGCTTGGGTTAGTATCACTTAGAATAAAGGTTGTTCGCTCGCTGGCATGGTCGGGAGACAGCGGCACATAAGCCGCACCCGCTTTAGTGACAGCAAGAATTGCAATCAGCATCTCGATAGAAGGCTGCATGTACAGCGCAATTAACGTATCGGCAGTGAGGGTTCGCTGATACTGAGACTGATATTGCTCCCGTAAATGCAAGGCAAGGGCGTTGGCTCTGGCGTTAAGGGTTTTATAATCGATAGATTGTGTTTGGGTTTGTAGCGCGATTTGATCTGGGTGCTTACTTACCGCTTGTTCAAACCAGTGATTTAAAGTGGTGTCGGAAAAGAACGTTTCATTATCTTGATTGCTGCGCGCCAAGATCAGCTTTTGCTCTTCTTCATCCAGTACAGGCAGCTCGGCGATATTAAGATCGCTAGAGTGGGTAAGTAATTCAATAAAGCGCGCCTGAATATCGGTGATCCGTGTCATTGCCACGCGAGAAAAGACAGACTTAGCGGCGACCACTTTACGACAAAGGCCTCCTTCTGTTTCAAAATGCGTAAATTCGATATCAAATTGTGAAACACCAGGCTCAATGGATACCCCTTTGATAATGGTATCTCCCGCTGTGCCCAAAGCAAGTTCGTACCCTTGGCGACCAATCATCAACGGGGTGATCCCTGGACGAATACCATTGCTTTTTAGCTTGGCTAAGTAGTTACAGGTGACATTAATATGCTTTGCAGCGTCTTTATTATTATTTCCTGAAAGCAGTAATTGGGTGAGCTGGTTACTGACTTCACTGATAAGCGATGCACCTGTGTACTGCTCAATATCGCAAATAGAAACCGTTTCAACGTCTGAGTAATGACCTAAGATCGCGCGTGTTTTACGGGTGCGGCGAGCCATCGGGATCCCTATGGTCAAATCGGTTTGCCCTGTGGTATGAAATAAAGTCAAAAAGACGCTGGCAAGCACGACGCTAAAACTCGTAACACCAGCTTGAGAGGCCACCTGTTTTACTTGTTTGAGTGCCTCTGGGTTTTCTTCACGAAACGCGATGCCGTCATAATGGTGCGCTAGTGCCTCAGTATTACTCTGGTAAAAATCGATAGGATAGAGTTCGCTCTGTTGTGAAGTTGCTGCACGCTCAGGCTTTTCTTCAAACATCACTTGATAATCAAGGGGGGCGAGATCAAGTTCAGAGTTATCAAGCACCGCTTCTACACATGCGAGTAAATCGCTCATTAGTACTTGCAATGCCCACTGGTCACAGTTGATGTGATGTCCTTTGATGGTCAATAGCAACCGAGTTTCTGAGCTACAAGCGTAGAATTGAAAGGTCTCTTTAGTGATATCGATGGCTTGCTCAATTAAGGTTTTGGCGGTGACAGAGTCACTAAAAGCGGCAATCTCATCAGGCACGGCTAATAACTTAGGGGCACAGGCTAATAATTCGAGTTGTGGTTCGCCTTGAGCCTCATCAATACGACTCGATAAAACTGGGTGCCTTGCAAATAGCAACACCAAGGCTTGCTCTAGTGCCTCGGCTGTGAGCCCGCCGGTAAATTGTACCGCGCAAGCGATGTTATATACTGGATTTGCCAAATCAAGCTGTTGGGCTTGCCATACGTGAAGTTGCCTCGTTGTCAGTGACTTGAAATTGGCGGAATTGGACTGTGAGTTCATTGCGTGATCCTTGTTTTTTCGCCTTAACACAACGGCTTTTGCCAGTTTGCTTTTTGGTATTTTGTTTGCTGCAAGCGTGCTAGGTGTCGCGCTACTGCGGCGACAATCACCTCACACGCTAGCGTTGGGCGTTGCTGTAAATACATATGACCGCCATCGACATGATGGTATTGAAAATAGTTCTCGCAGTACTCAGACCAAGCTTGGTGTGACTCAGGCTTAACCAAGTGATCTTGTGTGGCGAGGATCAGTTCGACCGGCATCGTTAACGTAATGTCAGTACTGACGGGTTGCTCGGCTAACATAAAGTCGTCTTTAAACATGGCGGCCACAACCGCTTCTACGTCCTTCGTTAAACGATGTTTAGGCAGCATGTCGAGATGATATAAAGTCGTGAGCAAGTCCGAGTCAGTCAATTTTGAGTACTGGGTAGCTGAAGGAATACTTGGCGCGCGACACCCTGATAGACAGAGTAAATCCGGTGTTGTCAGTGCGTGTTTAGCAAGATGATCGGCAAGCTTATAAGCCACCATCCCGCCAAGACTGTGACCAAAAAACACGCACAGCCGCTCACTACGCGGCTGAAGTTGCGTGCTACTACTTAGGTGACTAAGTGCCTCATCCCAGTCCCGTAAAGATTGCATGCCTGCTTTAGTACCACGGCCCGGTAAGTCGATGCCGTGGAGTTGCCAATGCGCAGGTAAATGTTTGGCCCATTCCCTAAAAAACAAAGAAGAGCCACCTGCGTGATGGAAACAGTATAAGTCAACCGGCATCATAGCTTGAGCTCCAGCGTTGGTGTGAATGCGATGGATTGACCGGTGAGCATGGTGTTGGTTTTCATAAAGTTGACTAGGTATTCCACCAAGTCTTGATAGCTGTATACTGCAGGTCGTGCACCCAATACGCCTCCTTTTAGGTTGCGCTTTTGGATTCTTGCGGCTTTGCTATCGGTAGCCAGTAGCGGTAACACAAAACTGTTAACTGCCAGCTTGCTACCTTGATACTCGCGCGCGAGCGTCATCATCAACGCATTATGAGCGTGGTTACAGACACTGGCGGTGGCTTCTAATTCGTAATTTAAGGTGTCTGATTGAGTTAAAAAGACGAGGTTTCCACCACTTACTCTGAGGTTGTCCGCGATGACTCTGAGGACCGAAAATACGCTTTCTAGACGCGCAATCACTTGCTCGCCAACGGCAATGTCTTCGAGTAGATTGCTTTCATCAAGGCGATTGGCACAATGCAGTACCATCACTTCTTGCTGATTATTATTGAGTTCAAACCAATCTAGTAATGTATTGGTATTTAACTCCGAGAGGGGAGCGTTGAGGTGGATATGGCTCGCTTCTGGATTATGCTCGAGCACCTCAGCACTTGCATTGATAAGGAGTAACGGATGTTTTTGCGACAGCAAATGGGTAACGAAGTGGCTATCAAACTCACTTGTTGGATAAAGTAAAATAAATGCTTGAGCATTCATACCGCAAGCCCTCCATCCAAACGAAGCACATTTCCAGTTTGGTAGTTAGAGGCGCTAGAAGCGAGATATAGCGTGGCATCAGCAATTTCTTTGACACTCCCAACACGACCTAGTGCGGTATGTTTAAGCACCGGGTTGATAATGCTTGCGGGGATATCATCAATCATATCGGTTGCAATAAACGTCGGAGCGAGTGCGTTACAGTAAACACCACAGTGACCATATTGCCGTGCAATAGTCCGAGTGAGGCCAATAATTGCGCCTTTTGAGGTCGCGTAGTTGGCTTGGCCTTCACGTCCGCTTATTCCACTTTGCGACACCATGTTGATGATCTTGCCTGCACCTTGCTTAGTCATGACTGGTAACACCGCTTGGCAACACAGCAATGTACCCTTGAAGTTGATATCTAACACGTTATGAAAAGCGTCGTACGACATCTGAGAGAACAAGCTATCATTCGTGATCCCAGCGTTATTCACTAACACATCAACCCGACCCGTGTCGCTTATCGCTTGGCGAATAGCGGAGTTGACGAACTCGCTGTCGGTAATATTGCCGCTTTGTTGAGTGAAACGAGCTTGATACTCAGGTTTGTGTAACTCCGCGATGGGGGTTTGTGTGCGACAAATACCGTATACTCGAGCACCACCTTGCAAAAAGGCGAGTGCGATGCCTTTGCCTATCCCTTTGGATACGCCAGTCACTACTACTGTCTTTCCAGTAAACACAACCAAGTTCCTTAATCCGTGTAAACAATCGTGAGTTCAGCTTTTGCAACCAACTCATCTTCAACGTGTGCTTGTGCTTTAAAGCGCGCCATCGCACCAAATTCAGTTTCTAGTTTTGCCGTTACTTTAATGATTTCGCCGGGGCGAACAGGGCGACTAAATTTGGCTTTTTCTATGGAAGACAGCATGCCTCCTTTGTGCGTGTTGTTGCAGCACAAGCCGCTGATCTGCGCCATGGTCTCAATGATTAACACACCCGGGAAAATAGGCTCATCCGGAAAATGTCCTTGCAGGCCTGGTTCGTTATGCGAGACAAACTTTAGTCCAACAATCATCTCTCCCGGTGAATGTTCGATTATCTTGTCTGCAAACTTAAATGGTGCCTTGTGCGGCAAGTTATCGGTGATCATGATTTTTCATCTCCCCAGTCAAAGCAGAAGTAAACGATGAGGAAAAACACCACGCTGGTGACGCCTAAAATAATCAGTTGACGACTTACCGCAGCCAGTTCAACGCCTTGGTTTGCGACTAAGCGCAGTGCATCCAAAAACGCAGTGGTTGGCAGTAACGAAACTATTTCTCGCAGTAGAGTGGGGAAGTTAGCGGTGTCGAAATAGATGCCCGATAAAAACATCAACGGAAAGTAAAGTAAGTTAGCTATCCCTGATGAGACTTCAACCCGTTGGCTACGGGCGCCGACTAACACGCCGAGCATACAGATACAAAATGAACCGAGTGCCATTACTGCAATGATATCCAGCACGTTTCCTTGCAGCGTGTAACCAAATAAAAAGTGAAATGCGACGAACAGAATCAGCATTTGGAACACCAGCAAGAATAAGCGTGCGAGCACGATCCCAATGATGTAATCACGGCGTTTGAAAGGAGAAAGGCGTAGACGTTTAAAAAAGCCGTTTTGTCTGTCCGACACTAAACTGTTGGCAATCGACACCAGTGCTAAACCAAGGACTTGTAACACGATGATCCCCGGGATCAACCAGTCAGTGTAACGATAACCTTTGACGCTAATGACATTGCTTCGCATCTCTTCGCCGTTAGCTTGCGCTTTAAGACGCAATAGATAGTTACGTGCCATTAACGACTCATCGGAGTTATGAGTAGAAAACATAGCATTGGGGGCAAGATAAACTTCAGGGCTCACCTCATTTTGCAGCTTACGTAGCACTGAGCCTGGTGAGCTGATCACTTCCGCCAGCTGAGCAGAAGCAAAGCTGTCTTCCAGCACAATTGAATCGGTTTGTGAGAGGCGGGTAACGGTAACGAGTGGATCTTCCTCCATCGCTTTAAGCCATTTCTGTTCAATTTGCTCGCCATGCATCACCACCACATTCATAGGAGACATTTTTGGTCCACCGGAGAAGGCTTGGATCAACAATAGGGCGATAAAAATAGGTAAACCGAATGTCCATAGCAATACCGCTTTATCACGGAAAAAAGGTCGAATATTGACCATCATTAATTGCCAAAATGGATATAACTTAGTTTGACTTAACTCAGGCATAACTTTCCCTCTCCATCGTGGAACCTGTGAGTTTCAAAAATACGTCGTTGAGTGTGGCTTTTCTGGGTTCTTTAATCACCGGAGTCTCAAAGGTGCGATTAATAATGTCGCTTGGCGCGCCTGACTCTATGATTTGACCTGAATTAATGATGGCTAAGTTGTCGCATAAGAACTCTGCCTCATCCATGTAGTGCGTCGTTAACATCACACAGGTACCAGCTTCTTTGAGATCTTTAATGATGTGCCAAAATTCCTGGCGACTCGTGGGGTCAAGTCCCGTAGTTGGCTCATCTAAAAACACCAACTTGGGCTGGCCAACCACTGCCATCGCCAAAAATACGCGTTGCTTTTGTCCACCGCTGAGTTCGCTTAGCCAAGCGTCCTTTTTCTCGCTTAAATTGAAGCGCTCAAGCAGCGTATCAATTGGCGTGTAGCTTGGGTAAAAGCTGGCAAATAGCTCGACGCACTCTTTTACTTTGAGTTTTTCGTAGAGGTTATTGTGTTGCATCACGCCACCCATAAGGCTGCGAAGTTTGGTTTCGTGTTGCTTCCAATTAAGACCGAATAACGTCACTTCACCTGACGTTGCACTACGCAAGCCCTGAAGTATTTCCAACGTCGTGGTTTTTCCGGCGCCATTGGGCCCAAGGAGTCCAAAACATTCGCCTTCGCTAACGCTAAAAGAGACGTCATCGACGGCAACTTTTCGTGTTCTTTTGTAGACCTTCCTTAAGTTCTTCACTTCGATCACGGTCGTCATCTTATTTCCTTACTGTTCGTAAAATACATCCCGTCATACTTCCCGCGAGATTAACGCTTAGGAGTAGGGTTTGATCTAACTCGGTATCACCAGCTGGGGTGTTGAGTGCATGCATTAGCGCACGCACTGCTAATTCTGTACTGTGTAGAGGCGTGGTTTGTGGCTGATATTTTATAAGTTGGGCCTGTGGTAAATGGCTGTCCAAGCTTGCTGCAATGGTGGCAAACGCTTCATCGTGATAAGTACTTAACACGACATTGCCCACTTGGCTCAGCTTCCTAGCATGGCTTGCTAATAATCTGTCTAGTGCTTGATGTTCCTGCGCATCATTGATTTGAATAAAATCAATGATTTCTGCGAGAGGTTGGTAGCCTGCCGGTAACACCTCGCTGGTTGCCAAGAGCGTGGCGCTGGAAAAATGACCGATATCTGCTTGGAATTGATGTGCAGCCCAGACTTGTTGCGAGAGTGCAGTATCGTCTTGCGAGCTACATACCATCGCATATCGACTTCGACCTTCACGCATATCAAGTGCTGCGCTCCAAAGCGCATGTAAAAAGTCATTGCCTAAATCACTCACACAAGTGGCCGAGTTTTTAAAGCCGAAGCCGAGTGCCAGTTGCCCTAATGTGGCATTGACGACGGTATTGGGGAAATGCGTACTTTTTAGCTCTGCAATGCCATCTTGAAATGATGCGAGGTTTTTATCTAAGGTTTCCAGCGAACCAATGGGATTAGCATAGTAGGCTGCGAATTCTGGCAGTGGTAATTGCGCTAGATCGAGATCGCTGTCTTGTAAGGTAAATTGGCAGGCACCCAAGGCAAATTGTGCAACACACGGTGTACGGCGCTGGAAAAGTGCAGGGAACTGCTGTTTTAAGTTAAATTCAGCAAAGTGGTCGGTGCTATTTTGTCGAGCATTGTATACTTCAGTATCAGACAGGCTGGTGGCAGCAAGTAGATACACCGGATTTGGCGCCGTGTTAATCGACGTTTTCTGATGCTTACTGAGTAGCATGCTGGTGTTGTGGCCACCAAACGCTGAGTTAGTCACTGCAAAAACATCAACAACCTGAGGTTTCGCCTGATTGGTCACTAATTGATATGCTTGGCAACAAGACCTTATTGAGTCGACACCCAGTGTTGCTGGTAGAAGCCCTTCATCCTGACTGACCAAAGTTGAAATAAGTTCTACGGCACCAGCGGCACCAAGGGTATGACCAAAGTAAGATTTACTACTTGAAACCGAGACGTCGCGCATGGCCTGTTCACCAATGGCTGATTGGATCCCTTTTAGCTCTGCGCCATCATTTGCTGGCGTACCAGTCCCGTGGCTGTTGATATATTCAATATCACTTGCTGCAACGGGCGCATAGGACAATGTCTGCGTAAAAGCGCGGCGTACACCATCGCCCTCGGGGTTAGGCGCTGTAGCGTGGTGAGCATCTAAGCTCGACCCTGTCGCGAGCAATTGATATCGCAGCGTTGCGTTACGCTTATTAGCATGTGTTTGCGATTCAAAGACTAAAAAACCTGCGCCTTCACCTAAACTTAATCCCATTTTTTCGCTGTACGGAGCACAAGGTTCAGGACTCAAGGATTGTACCGACTGAAAGCCGCCGTAAACTAACTCGCTGAGGGCATCTGCACCGCCAGCAATGACAACATCTGCTTGGTCATTTTCGATAAGTTGCTTAGCAAAAGCAATGGCACTGCTACTTGCGGTACAGGCCGAGGTGAAAGTCATTACAGGGCCCTGAATATCGAAGTGGCGGCTGACATCGGTTGCAATTTGATGTGGTGGATAAAACTTAAACCCTAGTTGATGCTGACCTTTAAGGCTCTCCATCAATGAAAACATACCGCAGTTTGCATTACCGAGAATAAATGCCACACGGGTACTGTCCATCTCAGTTAAGGCTAAATTTGCATGCTCAAGTGCTTCTGTAACGGCATGGATAGCGTATTGGCTCGCCAGATCCATATCAAAATGTTCTGCGCTGTGGTGCTTGTAGTTGATAGCGAGCGCCCCAACATTGTGTGTTAGTCCCTGTGTGTCGAAACGATTAATGCGGTCAATACCAGTGCGGTTTTCCTTGATGCTAGTTAGCAGCGCTTTGCGATTCTCGCCCGCTGCGCAGAGCACACCATAACCAGTAATGAAAGTTTGTTGTTTATTATTCATGTACGCATTCCTGTAGTGCCGAGAGGGTGATTTTGCCGAGCTCGTTTTCTGGAAATTGCGCCAAAAAATGAACCTGCGGCGTGGGTAAATCTTTAAACCAACTTCTGATGTCCTGAAGTGTAGGGATGCAAGATAGTCCTTCGACAAAGGCGACCAGCTCGCCCCCTTTATTATTGTTATTGTCCTCGATAAAAAACACGCGATGGCGAAGTCCCGCAAAGCGTTCTTGGAGGATTTTTTCTATACTTTGTAGCGAGTAGCGTTTACCTGCATACTTAAATATTTGGTCTGCGCGCCCACCGTGTGTGAATTGGTTTTCATTGCTGAAAATCAGCTTATCTTTGAGCTCAAACTCTTCACAATTAGCCACTAAAAACGGCGATCTCAACATGGTTTTACGCTCGGCATTTTGATAAATGTCGACCGCAGTGAACTTAGTAAAGTGTGTTTCGTTGTTGCCTAATGGACGATAGCCGATACCGCCGGTTTCAGTGCTGCCTAGTACCTCAAAAGCTTGTATTGAAAGTGATAGGGAAGAAATAAGGTCGGCAAGCTTTTGCTCTTTCTCACCTTTGAATGGTGCACCTGAGCTTATTAAGTAACAGTGGTTTTGACTTAACTGATCGGCCACAAAGTCAAACATAGTTGGCGTTAAGATCACACCTACCTGTTTATCTCTTACTGGTTGTAAGTCCGGTGTAGAACCAAGTTCGTAACACACCGGTTTGCCAAGTTGCAGAGGGAGCATAAATGCCCAAATAAAACCGAACATGTGGCGGATATCAACGCAGGCACAGAAATAATCTACTGCGTCAAACGAGAAAGTGTCAGCAAAGGTGACGGCTTCTGCATGGAGTGAGGCGATGGATTTATGCCAAGTTTGTGGCTTGCCTGTGCTGCCTGACGTTTCAAAGCCAATTGTCTTATCGCTATGCTGTTGTAAAAATGCCGTTATGGAACGAAACGGAACTTCTACCTCTTGATTGGCAAGCGGGAGTTCTCGCCAGCTAAACGCATTGGCGTTCGAGGCCGCATTCGCACTTAATACCGGAGTGATATTGTGCGCTAATAACACCATAGTGCTCACAATGATATCGCAGGGCGTGCTGTCTTTGATAAGGCGAGCCTGACCTATGATCTCACACTCTAGACTACGCTGTATCAGTGCTAGTAAATCGGTCTCTTTGAGAGAGGTGACTTGATCTGCCCAAGTCTCCAAGGGTGCTGCTTGTTTTTGTTGCGTTAAGTTTAACGCTATTTGACGTGTTAGTGTCGCCAAAGTTACAGTGCTCAATTCGCCCAAGTCTTTTAATTGGAACGCTTTTTTACATGCAGCAGATAACTGCATAAGGTCGACCGAGTCGAGAAACAGTGGCGCCTCAATTAAATTGGCGTCGTCACTTAGTACGTCTAGTTGTTCTTTATCTACTTCTAACTCAGCTTCAATCAGTTGCATGAGTGTTGAACGAATGGCACTGTATGTTTGCATGGTGTCCTTCCAAGCGAAAATGGTTACGGTCAGATCAACAAGCTTCAGCTGTTGTTTGTGCTTCAACTTGTTCGTGAACAAAGCTAGCTAAGGTACTGACGTTTTTCATTTTTTCTTGAATGGTTTGTTCTGGGTAATCTTTGAACTTAAGGTTGTATTTTTTCTCGATAGATACCACAAGATCGAGCACCTCGATGCTGTCTAGATCTAGACCGTCACCGATAAGTTGAGCATCATCTTCGATTTCATCAATGCTATCTACCACTTCTAAATTGTCTACAATGATGTCTTGTTTAATAAATTGTGTTATTGATTCTAAGCTACTCATTTTTATATCCTTTTTAGTTTCTCTGGTGTGTAGTTTACGTCTCATTAGCGGTTTTTGAGCAACAACAAGCCCTAGCTGGCTGCAGTGAAGCTGCCAGCTATAGCGTTATCGTCATCTCAAAAATGACTTAGAGAGGGTTACTGCTCATTAAATAGGGCGTTAACCATATTGTTGATTTCGACATCCATCGGCCTATCTTCAATGACTGGTTGGAAGTTGCTGCTAATTTCGTCGAAAAACTCGCGAGAAAGTGCGTTGAGTTTCTCTGCTTTTGCATCTTTCCCATCAACATAAAATGCCTGGCGGATCGCCATTGCCTGAATAGCAATAACTGGCTTGATAAGATCTGTAATACGACGAAGGTCACGTGCGGCGATGGTGCCCATGCTGACGATGTCTTGGTTTAGTGCTTCTGTTGTGCGTGAAAATACTGACATAGGGCCTGCATTTTTCAGTGCTTCTGCAACAAGAGAAGAAGAGGTAATTTGCATTGCTTTGAAACCGTGGTGTACCCAAGCTTTGTCGCCAAGATCTTCACGCGCAACCAAGTTGTTAGAAATTCCACCGTTAAGACGGTCGTCAACCAAAATGCCTAATTCACGCTCTAGTAAGGCGCCCATGTTTGCAACGAGTGGCTTGAGGGTATCGCACACCGCTGCAACGTGACCACCGTAGAAGTGACCCGCGTTGAGGATAAGGTCGTTCTCATCATCAAATAGTGGGTTATCGTTCACAGAGTTGATTTCAGTCGTTAGGATCTGTGATGCCCACATCTCAGCATCAATTAATGGACCTAACACCTGCGGAGAGCAGCGAATTGAATAGCTATCTTGTAACCTGAACGTTTCTTGCTTGCCAAACTCAATGTTGTCATCGGTGCGGTTTCTGCGACCTAAACGCTGATCGACGTTAGTTAAGCGTTCTAGAATTTTCTCTGCGCAGATCTGCTGTCCGCGGTGTGGTTTAAGTTCGTGTACGCGTTTATGGAATGGCGATGCACGACCTTCGATAAGTTCGACATAAAGCGCGATCAGTTTACAGCTTAAATCAATGCCGCGGCGGATGTCTTTTAGCGCATTCGTGGCGATGGCAGACATAACCGAAGTACCATTCATGATAGCTAAACCTTCTTTCGGCTTTAGCTTGTATGGCGCAATGTTTAGCTCTTCTAACACTTCAGCGGTTTCACGTAGTTGTCCTTGATAGTACACCTTACGCTTACCACCAAGTGCGGCACCGACATAAGAAAGTGGTGTTAAGTCGCCACTCGCACCCACTGAACCCATAGAAGGGATAGCTGGGATGATGCGGTTGTTTAGAAAGGTTTCCATTTGCGCCAGCAATTCCCAACTAACGCCTGAAAAGCCTTTGGCATTACAGTTCATGCGGATCAATAAAGTCGCGGCACAATCAGACTCTGAAAGGTAATCACCAACGCCACAGCCATGATAAGCAATGAGGTTTTGTTGTAATTCTTCAGAGAGAGAAGTCGAAATACGGTTACTTGCTGAGTTACCAAAACCAGTCGTCACGCCGTATATATCTTCTTGATTTGCTAATTTATTGTCCAGGTATTGACGGTTTTGCTCGATTCTAGCTTTTAGTGCCAATTCGTCCAATTTTACTTTGGATAAGGGCTGAGCTGCGTAATCTTGCACTGACTCCAGAGAAAGTGATTGATCTTGCGAGATGAAAACAATACTACCGAGCTTTTTCTCGACCTGAATTGCTTCCTTTTCTGTGTTGTACTGGTTCATGACTTTCCTACTCTGACTAAAATAATGAATCCGATTGTGATTTTCACAATGCTTATATTTTTGTATGACGGGAAACTGTTTAGAAAACCCAATCATACTTGTTAGAGGCGAGTACTGCTTAACCAACGTCCCGTGTGTGCCAATCCGCTAACTTGGTCGGCTTTGTCGCGATACTATTGTCGCTATCTTTGTTACAAGATTATTTTATTTGTAAATAAAAAATATTAAATGTGATTTTTTGATTGTTGTGTTTTAAGAACGGCGGCTAGGTTAAGCCCGAGTTTTCAGGGTGTCAACACGAAAAATTTGACATTTTAATGTTAATTAAATCTAACGTTAACATAATTGAAATGTTATAAAATGATTGCAATATGGAGTTGTTAATAGCTATTTTTTATCTCTATGAGATATAAAGAATTAATTGATTTTTAAAGCTAAAACTCTATTTTTATTGCACGTGGAAAGTTTAATAAAACTGACTTATGACAAATGTCACTATTTTGTATGGTCGGATCTGAAAATGAATAGAATTGACTTATTTCGGCAGAAAGTTGAATTTTTTGTGAATAAAAAATGCGTTATAAATATAAATCTAGACGGCTAACCGTTGAGGTTGCCGGAATATCGGCAGCCTCAAAAACACTGATTAGTTAGTATTCTAAAACGGTGCTCATTAATCCAGTTTCACCGACGACGAGTAAGTAAGAGCGGTCTAGTGATGCATTGCAAAGACTTATAACCTCATCACCCATCATAATATCTTGATTACAGTCATCCACTTGATACCAGCTACTGACTTCTCCTTTATCAAATTCAACGTCTGAACCGTTAATATTTAATGTCATTGTTTTGGAAGCTAATACTCGTACGGTAAATTTATTATCGTGATCATCTTTAGACTTTCTAACCACCTTTATATCTAAGGTATCGTTGCTATCCTGCATTACAACAAAGTGATAATCTCGGTCATTACTTACCTTAATTTTTTCTTGTTCTATCATGCCAAGCTTGTTAACTGACTCAGCATAAAAACTGATTTCACGGTTGGTGTTATGTTCGTGTGTTATGCGTACGGGTTCTGAACCGGAAGCTAGTACTTTGACGCGATATTTATCGTCAGCGACATTTCGTTCATCACCGTCTAGCTCAGTGTTAGCAAGGTGAAATGCAATTTCATAATCGGTGGCATTAACCAAGTTATATTGGTTTTTATAGATGTCAGAACCGAAGTTGGCGGTCTCGATATCTTCGGACGAACATGCTACCGCTAATAGGGATAGGGTGGCTGCAGTTAGGATACGAAAGTTCATAGTTGATCTCCTTTATCAATATTTTGAACATAGGTCGTTATTCAAGCGATTTCGGAGCAAGAGTATAGGATGGAAAAATGAAAGGTTACTTAATGATGTTTATAAGATGTTAAAAAATGTAGAGTGTAAGGCTTTGTTACAAAATAAGGTACGTAATATATGTCATTTTACTTTCTAACTAGGTGATAAATATTGGCTTTTGTAATAAGTTAAGTTTTATGACAACTACATTTTTAAACATAAATATAAATCCCTATTTGGATTTATAGTGTAGAGCAAGATGATAACGATAAAATCTCTAAGTAAAAGCTTCTCCAAAGAGGTACTGTTTGACAATTACTCACAAGAGTTCGAGCATAATAGAATTTGTTTAGCGGCGCCGAATGGCGTAGGGAAAACCACCTTACTGTGCATGATTGCTGGGCTTGATGATGCGTTCAATGGCGACATTCTATTACAAGACAAGAAAATCGATAAACGCCAAACACTTGTTGCACTTGCGTCAGACAACATTCCATTTCCTGCTTTTTTGCGTGCAAAAGAGTTATTAACTCTCACATCAACCGCATGGCAATGTGATTTTCCTTCGCAGCTTGTAAACGACTTTCAGTTTGAAGGCTTTTTAATGACGCGTTACGCGGATCTCTCCTCTGGTAACAAAAAGAAGCTTCAGCTTATTAATGCCGTGATGCGTAATACCCCTTATTTATTGCTCGATGAGCCTACTGCGGCTTTGGACGCGGCAGGCTGCGAGTATATCGTTGAGCTCGCGCAAAACTACGCTGGCATGGTGCTGATGACAAGTCATGAGCCTGAACCTTTTTTACAAGTTGGATTTCATTCTGTTCCCTTAGCACCGAAGCAGAGTAGTTAATATGCTCTATTACTATCGTTACAGAAAAGCATCACTTACTTTATCGCTGCAAGCCATAGGCCAGCAACTTCAGCAATTTGGCTTGATGATAGCTGCCTTGTTTCAAGTTTATCTGTTAGGTTTTATCGCAATACTATTTATGGGTATAGGTAAAATTGTAGAAAGTGATAATCCCGTTGCACAGGTACAAATTGCATGGGGATTACTTGCGGCGCAAAGCTTTATTCTATTTGTGTTTCGAGATGCGGTTTTGGACAAAGCGCACCGAAGTTACCACCACACGATCCTGCATCGTGCCATCCATCAAAAAGTGGCGGATGGGTTGTCCGTACTGATTGTTCACCCCTTATTATTGATGACGCTAATTCTTTGCTACTCGATTGGAATTGAGAAAATCACACAAGCATGGCATTTACTGTTTTTTGCGGTGACGCAATTCTTCGTTGCTCTTTGTTTTATTTATCGTCCTTTGGGGACCAGTATTGGATTATTGATAACAGCTATTATTAGTTTTGCTGTTGTCGAAATTACTTGGTATTTGATTGCTGTAAACCTTATAGTGTTTGGCTGTGCTGCTTTGCTACCGCGTAAAGTGACTTTATCGGTAATGGTTAAAGGGTTGACGACATTTTGGCTGAGCTTTGCTTACAACCACTATTTTGTGTTGCTTTGGCGCATTGTGATGAGTGTGTTGGTGCTATGGTTTGGCGCGATCTTAAGCGCAGAGCGCCCCGATCTGATGGCAAATTACGTTCCAGGTCTGGTGACGTTAAATCTATTATGGTGGTCGAGCCTTGCCATTGATCTCAAACCTGAAGTCTACGACCGCACTGCATATTGGTTGAGTATAGATAAGCTGCAATCGGCAAAGCAGAGCATCTGGATTATTGTGCTGACGGCTGCCGTCTGTTTTTCAGTGCCTGTCTATATGTTATTAGGACTGAGTGCAGTGAGCCTGTTACCCTATGCCTTTCTACCACTTTTAGTGTTAAGTGCATTAAAAAGTCCACAGCTTTTAGCTATGACTTGGCTCAGCACCTTAGTGCTGAGCTATACCGCGTATGTGCTTTTGTAATGATAATCGTTAGTTGGCAGCTTCTGGTAGGCGAGTCAGTTTCTTGATATCGCCTTCTACACTTTCCATTTTTGCTATGAGCAGATCCCCAAGCGCGTCGATATCGTAGTGCCAAATCAAGTGGCCGACTTTTTTAAGCGTAGGGTTTTGCTCTGGCATCAAGGTGAGTTGCCAAATGTAGTCCCTTTTTGACCAAGCGGATTGCCAATAGATGTCGTTGCCGCGAATTCTTAAGTTACTAAATTGATTGGTTTGTTTTTGACTTAATGCATATTTATTTAACGCTTCTGAGTCGCTTTCGAAGAGCGTCTCGTACTCAAGCAGTAGGTTTTGTTGTAGCACAAACCAGGTTTGTCTTTCGGGGTGATAAAAGACAAAGTCAGCTGTACTATCATGACTGCTGATAAGCGCCCCAGACAAGCTGTATTGGTTTAATGTTTCGCCGTCATAAGCCCATAGTGTTTGCTCATCTATCCAACCCATGCTTTTGACGGGCAGACTCAGCTGTGAATTGAACTGGGTGAGTGGGCGTTTTCGGTCGTATATCACTAAATCGTTATCACGGTTTGAGGCCAAATAGCTCAGCTCTGGACTCCATACTAAAAAACCAACGTATTCATGCCCCTGATGAAAGGAAAGCTGATTGATTTTATCATCGTGATATAGATACACCTCGCATACGCCGCTGCGCCTCGACATAAACGCCGTTTCCCCCAAGCTGTTGGTCAGTGGTAGATAGTCGATGCTTGAGCTTGAAAATAAGGGGAGATCATCTCGGTCTTTGATATTAACTTGAAAACTCTCCAATGCCGCGAATATATCGCCGCGATTATCGCTTGAGAAGCTTGTGTATAAGCCAATTTCCGTTTCTTTGATGGCTTGACTGTCACCGTCTCTAAAGTGTCGCGATAGGCTGCCATATTGGCTCGCAATCACAGCTTGATGATAAACATCAAACGCAACTGAAGTGACTGGAGCTGACCACTTTAGATGTACCGTGCCATCGAGCGTTTGTAGTCTTGCGAACCCTTGTTTATCTTGAACTAAATAATAGGTTTTATCTTGCCATGCTCGAAGGGCCATTTTTAACCGCTCGTTGGCTGCCAAAGCAAGTGGCAGCTTAACCATTTGATGAGACTCAAGCCGGTAAAGGTGTGCTGCTTTGGCATTATATTGGCCGAACGTTAGGATGAGCTCTTTGTCATTTTTCCAAACGGGTTTAGTACCAACTTGGCACGGAAGAATTTGAGAACTGTGGAAAAATTGCCCTGCGGCAGTCATAACATGAAGTTGACAGCCACTACCTTGATATTGCCAGAACGCTAACTTATCTGAGTCGGGGCTCCAACTTGGAAAACTGATCCGCGAATCAAAGCGGTGTTCATTTAATTGAAAGCCTTGTTTGTTGGCAATAATAAGGTGGGTAAAATCTTTCACATAGGCGATGAGATCTTTGCCTTGGTGGGCATCAACGTCAAATTCAAGGCCAAGCTCATGACTAAGGCTCGAGGTTTCGTAGCGTGATGGTGTTTTTTCAGTCGGTGTTTGATTAAAAAAGGCGATCGCGCCAAAGCATAGAACCGCCATTGCGACGGCACTGAGTGATAAAATACGGGACTTGGCGATTACGTTGACTGGTTTTGCCGTATGACGAGGTGCTATTTCATGCTTTTCTAGTGGCGCGATAAAGCGATAGCCCCGCTTTGGGATGGTTTTGATGTAAATTGGGTTTTTAGGGTCGTCCCCGAGCACTTTTCGCAGTTTAGTCAGAAGCTGATAAAGACTATTAGGTTCGACAACCGCATGTTGCCACAGCTGTTCGGTAAGCCAATATTTCTCTAGCACTTCGTTATGATGCTCAATAAAAAGCGCGAGTAACCTTGCCATTTGTGGCTCAAGTTTTACGGTTTCTTGGCTTTGCCTATGTGTTAGGCAATCTTGCTGGAGATCAAACTGCCAATGTCCAAAACAAACCATCTCTACTTCCTGTGCCTGCACGCTGAGTACCAATTTCAATAATTAAAACCAATTGTTCCCATAACGTTAGCGTTTCTTAAGATTAAGTCAATGTTTATAAAGGTTAAGTCAGCTTTCTTCAGAAAAAGTTAAGAACTTTTTACGGCAAAGTTTGTTGCAATAGCAGGCATAACTCTGAGGAAAGTATGTATGAATAAAAGCAATAAATTTTGGCTCGGTTTAAGTTATCCCATGATGGCAGGAGCTGCACTTGCGGAACCTATCGTGGTTGATGGTAAGTTGAATGAAGCGCAGTGGGGTTCAGCTACACAGTTTGAACAATTTGTTCAGGTTGTGCCTGTAACTTTGGCATCTGCCAATGACAAAATTACCGCAAAAGCTTTTGCAACCGCCGACGGTGTTTATATTGGTATTAAAAACTTCCAGAATAAAGCCGAGCGCAAGCGACAATTCAATATCCATGACCGCTTTATGCAAGCTGACTTCAATCGGGTAGTTGTGGACTTTTCAGGCGACGGTAGTAGTGCATATCAATTTTCGGTGACATTAGGTGGCGGCTCGCAAGATGGTGTTGTAACCCCAAGCTTAAACGTGGATTACGATTGGGATGGGGACTGGCACTATGCCAATCACATTGACGATACGTATTGGACCACGGAATTATTGATCCCTTGGCATACCGTGTCGTTTCAGCCAGGAGATGAGCAGGGGCTTACAAAGATTGGGGTTTCGGTACAGTTGTATGAACTTAAAAGTAATTTTATCTATGCAAACCATGAGGATACAACAGCAAATAGTGATTTCTTCCTGACCATGCCAAAGATCGCAGCACAGATCCCCGCGCATTCTCAATTGGCATTTGTGCCTTACTTTGCGCATCAGGCTCAATTTGCACCGCTAAGCACTTCACCTTCCGAGCGCCAGCACCAGTCCGATGTTGGCTTTGATTTGTTTTACAAGCCTTCTCATCATCAGAAGGTGAGTCTTGCCGTGAATCCTGACTTTGGTCAGGTGGATATCGATGATGTTGACGTGAATTATTCAGCCGTGGAAACGCTTCGCACCGATAAACGTCCATTTTTCACCCAAGATATCAGCCTTTTTGACGTTGCTGCACTTGAAAGCACTAAGCTTATTCATACTCGTCGGATAGGGGCATCAAGTGATGATGGTACACGCGCAATCACCCCCATAGATGCGGCACTACGATTTGTGCATAAAGGAAAGTCGGTACAATTTGGTACTTTTGCTGTGTCTGAGTCGGACTTTTCGGACGATATTGGTAAGCAGTTTTTTGCAACAAGAGCTAATTATCGCACGCAAGATTGGCAGGCCGGTGTGCTTGCGACCAAAACAGAACGGCCATTTCTTGAACGCGATGCCATGAGTTATGCCGTTGATGGCCAGTATCGTAGTGATACTTGGTCTTTCAAAGGCGCGCTATTACAAACTGAGGTAGAAACACAAAAGCACAGTGTGACAGGCCAAGGTGTATCGCTAGACGCGGAGTATCAACTATCGTTACAGACGAAGTTCGCTGCGCGCTACTTTGCTGTGGATGACGAATTTGATAACCGTGATCTCGGCTATATGAAACGCAATGATTGGCAGGTGAGCGAGCTTTATGGAGAATACTCGATGCACCCAAAAGACAGCTGGTTTACCAGGTTAAAGCAGTCACTCACACTGAGGCATGAGCAAAATAATGCTGGAACAGGTTTAGCGGCCAGACAAGCATATTTAGCGCAGTTTTTGTTGGCAAATGGTGGTCAGCTCAACCTCGGGCTAGATTATTACACTAGCGGTAAACAAGACAACTTAGGGCGAGGCACTGAGGTGTTTGAGATGCCAAGCCGTGTGGAGTCTCGGGTCTTTTATCAAAGCCCTTATGTGGGGGATTTTTCTTGGGCTGCGAGTATAGAGCTTGACCAAGAAGGAATATCAGGCTCAGCACAGCAATACGCCGTGGATTTGACGTGGATGCCACACTACAACTGGAACCTTAAGTTGAGTAATTTCTTTAGAAGCGGTGATGGCTGGCTGATGGCGAACGGGCAAAACCGCTTGAGTGAATACGACAGAGATGAGTTTTCCAATAAGTTGGAATTTAACGGTCGGATCACCGACAACCTTGAACTCAGTGGTTCGCTACAGTGGACGATACTTGAAGCACAAAGTAAGACGATTTATCAAATTACCAACGGAGAGCTTCACGAAATTCATGGTGACACCAGTTTTGACGACAGGCGCTTAGCAAGCCAGATAAAACTGCGTTATCGCATGGGTGCATATTCAGATATTTTTTTAGTGTATCAACGCGGAGGTGCAAACTTTTCGACACTTGAAAAGTCGCAAGTCGGGCGCAGAGACTGGTTTGGTAGTGTCGCTGATTTATGGCAGCAACCAGTGCAAGACTTAGTGACGTTTAAAGTGCGATATTTATTTTAAAACACTAGAGCTGTGTTCCCCCGGCTCTAATACCAATTTTCTTAATTAAGTGGTCTATTTTGAGGCGAGAAAATCTTGTCGATAACCAGGCAAAAATTTTGTTATTTAGTTGTTCTAAATAAGAAATTTTTAACGCTGTTAGCGTCAGATTTATTCCTTCAAATTGAGCAAGTATTAAGTCAAATTGGTATAATCTGCCAAGAAAAAAGGTCAGAAAATTCTGACCTTTATATCCACGCTAATTGCTATGGTAGTATGGATCACACTACCTAAACAAAAATAGTTATGCTGCGTCTGCTTTACTTGATTCCTTCGTTCTTGCTTTACCGGCAAGTAACTCTTCAGGGTCAAAGTCATCAACGTTGATAACGGCAAGACGTTTTGCTTCAACGGCAGTCAATTTAGCTGCTTCGTCTTCGCTCAGTACACCTGCTTCAAGCCCCATTGCTGCTACTTTATCAAGTTGCATAAACGGTAACTTTTTACCAGTACCACGGCATACCTTTTCAAATAACGGCTCTACGGCAAGAATGTCTTTTAGCGTTTGCTCTTGCTTACCAAGCAAGCACAGAGGCTCATCTTTTAAGTAGATGTGTGTTGCAAGGCGGTCACGCGTTTCGCTAGGTACTTGAAGTAGCTGAGCAAGTTTGTGCTCCATTTTGTCGGTTGGTTTACGAACCGGACGACCAAATGGGAACAGTACCACTTTCAACAAACCACGTAATGCAGCAGAAGGCATGTTGTTGATTAAGTCAGCAAGGGCACGTTGACAAAGGTACAGGTGCTCCTGACAAGACCATTGCACAAAAGGTAAGTCTTCTTTACGACGACCTTCATCGTTATAGCGCTTAAGCGTTGCAGAAACCAGATAAAGGTAGCTTAATAAGTCGCCCAAACGTGCAGAAATACGCTCTTTACGCTTCAGTGAACCACCAAATACAGCCATACAAATATCAGACATTAATGCCAATGATGCACTGTAACGAGCAGCATTACGATAATAAACAGCGGTTTCATCGTTAAATGGTACTTTGGTGAAACGTGCACCGGTTAGCGCTAACCACTTAGTTCTTACCAAGTTCGACATAGTGAAACCGATGTGACCCATCAAGGATTTATCGAAGCTATCAAGCGCTTCTTGTTTATCTTTGATAGAACAAGCTTCAAGTTCAGCCAGTACAAAAGGATGGCAGCGAATAGCGCCTTGACCGTAGATGATCATGTTACGGGTTAGGATGTTTGCACCTTCTACCGTAATTGCAATTGGTGCACCTTGGTAACCACGGCCAACGTAGTTGTTTGGACCTAGACAAATCCCTTTACCACCATGAATATCCATGGCATGGATGGTTGAAGCACGCATTTGTTCGGTTAAGTGGTACTTCAAAATGGCAGAAACAACCGAAGGTTTTTCACCTAAATCTACCGCGCCAGTTGACATAGTCACCGCAGCATCAGAGCTATACGCATAGCCACCCAGTTTCGCTAGTGCCTCTTCAATCCCTTCCATCTTACCGATAGGCAGTTTGAACTGGCGACGAATGCGGCTGTATGCGCCACTTGCAACTGCAAGGGATTTAATACCACCGGCAGAGTTTGAAGGTAGCGTAATAACACGACCAACCGACAAACACTCAACCAGCATGCGCCAGCCTTGTCCTGCCATTTTTGCGCCACCGATAATGAAATCGAGTGGTACAAACACGTTTTCGCCTTGGGTAGGGCCATTTTGGAATGGCACATTCAGTGGGAAATGACGTCGGCCAATTTTTACGCCTGGCGTGTTTGTAGGAATAAGCGCACAAGTAATACCTAACTCTTCTTTATCACCTAATAGACCGTCCGGGTCGCGCATCTTAAACGCCAGACCAAGTACAGTCGCAACAGGTGCTAAAGTAATATAGCGTTTGTTCCACGTTAGGCTAATACCTAATACTTCTTCACCTTCCCATTCGCCTTTACATACCACACCAAAGTCAGGGATAGATGAAGCATCAGAGCCCGCTTCTGGTGACGTTAATGCAAAACAAGGGATTTCATCACCCACTGCTAGACGAGGTAAGTAGTGTTCCTTTTGCTCGTCAGTACCGTAGTGCTGAAGTAGTTCGCCTGGGCCTAACGAGTTAGGTACGCCCACGATAGACGAAAGTAAAGTTGATTTACTGGTAAGCTTTTGTAGTACACAAGATTGCGCGTAAGCTGAAAACTCAAGACCGCCGTATTGCTTTTTGATGATCATCGCAAAGAACTTGTTGTCTTTTAAGTATTGCCACACGTCTTTCGGTAAGTCAGTCAGTTCGTGCGTTGCTTCCCAATCGTTAAGCATGGCACACACTTCTTCCACCGGACCATCCAAAAACGCTTGCTCTTCAACGCTCAAGCGTGGCTTAGGAAACTGATGAAGTTTATCCCAGTTTGGGTTACCACAAAATAGATCGGCTTCCCACCAAGTTGTACCTGCATCAATCGCTGACTTTTCGGTTTCTGACATTGTCGGCGTAACTTTTTTGAACGCTTTAAATGCTGGAGCCACGATGTACTGCTGACGCAGGTTCGTTACTGAAAGCGGAATAACAATCGCTAAGAAAATTAACCAAGAGATAATGCCAAATGCACCAGCAAAGGTGCCAACTAGCATTGTAACTGCTGCAATACCTAGAGCGGTATTCCAGCTTGCGCGATGATAGCTTGCTGCGCTGAGCAAGGCTAACAACGCGAGAACAAATATAAGTGTCATGTTGTTCTTCCTTATAAGAGGTCTGACCACCCAGTTAGACTAGCTGGTTAACGCTGATATTTCAAGCGTCTTCATACCCTCTATGCGAATTAGTTGATGCCTTGTTGTGACATATTATTTACGTTTTGTACTGAATCTGAGTGTTAAATGAGTCATGCTTCTCATGTCAGTAATTTAAAAGTTATTGATTACACCCCAGCTATAACCTGAGAGAATTTTCAACGCTATTAATTACTGATCGATATTTAAGTGTAATGAACGTAGTGCAATATGACGAAAATGCACATGAAATTTCTTTCAGAGAAGTTCGTTATCTGTGCATTATAATTGCCAAAACTTCATGTCGGATTTGCATTGAAATACACGCTAATGTTTCTACAATTGGGTTAAGCATAGCCACGAAATGGTGCTTTTAAGAATTGCTAAGGAGTAGCAAATGCAGTCCATTTTCTTGGTAGCTATGTGAGTTAGGATTTATCGCTACGACCTAGTGTAGCGGTTGATATTGCTGTCCATGTTAAGGAGAAACAAGATGCAGCAGAGTATTTTTTATCTAGTCACTATTTTGGCCTTTGCCGCGATGTTGTCGGCCTTTCACCTCTTTCCTGAAGCGGTAATTTTTAATGTTTTTAGCAGTTTGTTTGCCGCATTACTTGGCTACCGAGCTTATACCCGTTGGGCTTTATTATTGTGTTGTATTAACGTGTTGGCCATGACGTTTTGTCCTTTGCTTGATTCAGGTGGCTGGTTAAGTCTCAAGGGGGCGGTTGTTTTTGTATGCTGTGTGATGTTTTTTGCAATAGCGTTTGGTTGCAATAAAGCGGTGACACAAAATAAAAGGTTTTATTATTAGTCGCCTAGCTTGCCATGTTAAACTCGACTCAGGCGATGTGTTATCGCCTGAGTACTCGAGACAATAGGTGACAGGAAACCCGCATGCGAATATTAGCCGATCAAAATATGCCCTTAGTTGAGTCATTCTTCTGCGAAATTGGTGAGGTAACACGGTTTGATGGCCGTAACCTTCAACCTGACGAGCTAAAAAACGTCGATATTCTGTTGACTCGCTCAGTCACTAAGGTCAATGAGGCCCTGTTAGCACAAGCAGATAATCTGAAGTTTGTTGGGACTGCGACAATAGGGATTGATCATATTGATACCTCATTGTTGGCCAGCGCCAATATCTCGTTCAGCAGCGCACCAGGCTGTAATGCGATAGCTGTTGCCGAGTACGTGATAAGCGCTCTACTTGCATACGCACAAGAAACTTCCACGCCACTTCAAGATAAAACGATTGCCATCATTGGTGTTGGTAATATTGGCGCGTGTTTGGCATCAAAGCTTAAAGGGCTTGGTCTTACGATATTATTGTGTGACCCCGTAAGGCAGCAAGCGGGGACATTGGATTCACATGTAGCCTTAGATGAAGCCTTAGCGCGCGCGGATATCGTGACATTTCACGTTCCATTAGTTAAGCAAGGCCCGCATAAAACGGTTCATCTACTTGATGCACCGCGGATAGCGGCATTAAAGCCGGGTACGGTGATAATCAACGCAAGCCGTGGAGATGTTATCGATAATCAAGCGCTTTTGCGCGCTTTAGAGGGTGGGCAAGCGCTCGAGCTGATCTTAGACGTTTGGGAAAATGAGCCGAATATTTTGCAGCCATTATTGCAATATACTCGCTTTGCATCTGTACATATTGCTGGCCACACGCTAGAAGGCAAGGCACGAGGCACGCAAATGTTATACGAAGCCGTATGCCGAGAATTCGATTTACCAGCCAGCAAAACGATTAGTGATTTTCTTCCTAAGCCAAGTGTCACTGGCTGCCAATTGCAAAGCACAGCCAACGAGCAGGATATTATCAATTTAGCGCATCTTGTTTATGACATTCGTCGTGATGATGGCATCATGAGAAAACAGCTAAGCACATTGGGCTTTGATACCTTGCGTAAAGCATATCCCGTGCGTCGAGAATTTAGTACAATTGCAGTCAATAATGACTCACCAATCAGTGAAAAGCTTTACCAACTTGGCTTTTCTGAGCACAAGAGTTAAGTGCTGTGGTTGGTATATTAGAGAATGAGGAAAAATAATGTCGCAAAAATATAATGTTGCGGTACTTGGCGCAACAGGTCTTGTTGGCAAGCAAATTATCGAATTACTAGCAGAACGAAAGTTTCCTGTAGACACATTATACCCACTCGCGAGTAGCCGAAGCGCGGGTGAAGAGATTGACTTTATGGGTGAAAAAATCGAAGTTCTGGATGTTGAAGAGTTTGATTTTTCTAATGCCCATATCGGTTTGTTTTCAGCGGGTGGTTCCGTGTCGGAGAAATATGCACCAATCGCCGCTGACGCTGGCTGCATTGTGATAGATAACACCTCACATTTTAGATACGACTTTGATATTCCATTAGTAGTTCCTGAGGTGAATAAAGACAGTCTTGCCGATTTTAGAAATCGTAATATCATTGCTAACCCAAACTGCTCTACAATCCAAATGCTAGTGGCACTTAAACCAATTTATGATGCCTATGGCATTGACAGAATTAATGTCTCAACTTATCAAGCGGTATCTGGTGCAGGTAAAGAAGCGGTAGATGAGTTGGCTAAGCAAACTGCAAACTTAATGAATGCAAGACCGATGGAAAACGAAGTGTTTAGCAAACAAATCGCTTTTAATGTCATTCCTCAAATTGATGCGTTCCAAGAAAATGGTTACACCAAAGAAGAAATGAAGATGGTGTGGGAAACGCAAAAAATCTTGGGCGACTCAAGTGTTTTGGTTAACCCGACTGCGGTTCGCGTTCCTGTGTTTTTTGGTCATGCTGAAGCCATTCATCTTGAAACGCGCATGCCTTATGATCTTGAACATGTTAAGCAGTTACTTGCTGATGCGCCGGGTGTTGAACTAATTGAAGACGAAAACGACTACCCAACACCGGTAAGTGATGCAAGTGGTAACGATACCGTTTATGTGGGTCGTGTAAGGCAAGATATTTCACATCCACTAGGCTTAAACTTATGGGTGGTATCAGACAACACCAGAAAAGGTGCAGCAACAAATAGCATTCAAATAGCAGAAGCCCTTATAGAAAGCTATCTATAGGTACCCTTTGATATCGCAAAGTAAGCAAAGTTTTGCTTACTTCTCTGCACTATGACGGCAAACTTCTGCCAAGAAGTTTGCCGTTAAGTCAAATACTTGACTATTCTTCACCTATATCAGCTATTCCAAAATCAGTAAAAAGCATTATAACCATGTTAACTTTCAATACGTTGCAATGGATATTCCAACATATCTGGTTTATAGTTTGCATTTGGAATAGAGCTTGCTTCAAAGCCATAATAATAAAACGTCGTTTAACGGGTGTTAAACATTTGAGTAAAGGATCGGCATGCGCGGTTTAGCCTTATTTAGTATCTTTGTATTCGCACTGATTGCCACACCAGTATATACCCAAGAGGGGGTAGTGCTAAAAGGCCCTAAAGGGGTTGATTATGGGGCTCAAGGTCGGTCAATAGGGCCTATCAGACCCACGGATACATTGTGGCGTATAGCACAAAAAGTGCGACCAGATGACTCGGTCACCATTTATCAGGTGATGAAGGCGCTTTATGATAAAAATCCTAATTCATTTCTAGATAAAAACCTCAACCATATGCAGGATGGGGCGTATTTACGTATTCCTACCATCAATGAAATTCGTAGTGTTAACCCTGAGTTGGCAAAGCAAAAGTCGGATCAAGATGACAAACTTTGGGAAATGAAGCGTAAGGGATTATTGAACCCAAATGCAATAAACGAAGCTGAAAAAAAGGTTACACAAGCTCGCAAAGTCGATGTTGAAGAAGCAAAAAAAGACCTGACTAATCAACTGCGCTCTTTAAAGATGGAACAGGACATGAGGCTGATGGACTTACAAAAAGAGTTCAAGTCCTCGGTGCGTAATGTTGAAGAAATCCTATCCGAAAACAATAAGTTAAAGCAACAGCTCGGCGCTATTTCTACCGAGCTTCAAACGGTTCGTACTCAGCTTGGAAAAGACAGCGAAATCCAACAACAGCTAAAGGCTGTTATCGACTTGCAAAATGAAATGATTGATCAGCAAGCCGCTCAAGCAAAAGCGCAAGAAAGTAGCGAGTTAAGCGCATTTTTTAGCTCGCCAGCTGGCATTGCATTACTTGCTACATTGCCAGCACTACTGGCAATTGCTGGATTCGTTATGTTCCTACGCCGGAGAAAGCAATCTCAGACGTCAACAGATGATGACGATTTTCTTCCGCAAACACCATCCGTGGCTGCAGGCGCTGTGGCGGGAGCTGCAACCGCTGCGACTGCATTTGACCCTGAGCCAGACCCACTTGATATCGGAATGGGCGACGATGAAGATGCACTGGGCGCAAGCGTTCAGTTAGATGACGATATCTTACCTGAAGACGATGAAATTACCTTTGACTCACTTGATGACGACTTCGATGAAGGAAGTGATACGTTAGATCAAGACGAACTGGATAGCTTACTAAACGAAGATATTTCGTTTGGTGATGATCACGACGAAGACTTTATGCAACAGAGCTTCGAGGAGGCTGATGATGAAGTTTCGCTCGATGTTGATGATAGCAAAGATATTTTAAGTGACAGCGATCTAGATGATTTGTTCAACGAGTCTCAAGACGAAGAAATTGATGTTAGCGATGATGCGCTTGCTGCCCTGAGCGAGGAACTTGCTGATGAGCAAGCGGATGCTGTTGCAAACGACGATGATATCGATTCAATTCTGGACGGGGCGCTAGATGAAGAACCCGAATTTAGCGGTAACTTTGATAGTGAGAGTTTAGTCGATGCTGATGATATCGATGCACTACTTGATGCTTCTCAAGATGCTGACGATGATGCACTGCCTGATTTTGAGGAACCAAGTAGTGAGCTTGCGGGTGATGATATTGATGCTCTATTAAATGAAGTTCAAGACGATGCGTTAGCTGAAATTAACGAAGAGCCAGATACGCTTGATGGTGATGATATCGATGCTATATTGGATGAAGCACAGGAAGATACGTTGCCAGAATTAGAAGAAGAGTCAGATGCTCTCGCTGGTGATGATATCGATGCTTTATTGGATGAAGCGCAAGAAGATACGTTGCCAGAATTAGAAGAAGAGTCTGACGATCTAGCAGGTGATGATATTGATGCTTTATTGGATGAAGCGCAAGAAGATACGTTGCCGGAATTAGAAGAAGAGTCCGATGATCTCGCTGGTGATGATATCGATGCTTTATTGGATGAAGCACAGGAAGATACGTTGCCAGAATTAGAAGAAGAGTCAGATGCTCTCGCTGGTGATGATATTGATGCTTTATTGGATGAAGCACAAGAGGATACATTACCTGAACTGGAAGAAGAGTCCGATGAACAGGCCGACGATGAACTCGATGCTTTATTGGATGAAGCACAAGAAGATACGTTGCCGGAATTAGAAGAAGAGTCTGACGATCTAGCTGGTGATGAACTCGATGCTTTATTGGATGAAGCACAGGAAGATACGTTGCCGGAATTAGAAGAAGAGTCCGATGATCTCGCTGGTGATGAACTCGATGCTTTATTAGATGAAGTACAGGAAGAGCCGTTACCTGAACTGGAAGAAGAGTCCGATGAACTCGATGCTTTATTGGATGAAGCACAAGAAGATACGCTGCCGGAATTAGAAGAAGAGTCAGATGCTCTCGCTGGTGATGATATCGATGCTTTATTGGATGAAGCACAGGAAGAGCTGTTACCTGAACTGGAAGAAGAATCCGATGAACAGGCCGACGATGAACTCGATGCTTTATTAGATGAAGTACAAGAAGATACGTTGCCGGAATTAGAAGAAGAGTCAGATGATCTCGCTGGTGATGATATCGATGCTTTATTGGATGAAGCACAGGAAGAGCTGTTACCTGAACTGGAAGATGAATCTGATGAACTGGCCGACGTTGAACTCGATACATTAGTTGAAGAAACACCAGAAGAAGCTTTGCCAGAGCTGGAAGAAGAATCTGATGAACTGGCCGACGACGATCTCGATGCATTAGTTGACGAAACACCAGAAGAAGCTTTGCCAGAGCTGGAAGAAGAATCYGATGAACTGGCCGACGACGATCTCGATGCATTAGTTGACGAAACACCAGAAGATGGTTTGCCAGAGCTGGAAGAAGAATCTGATGAGCTGGCCGACGACGATCTCGATGCATTAGTTGACGAAACACCAGAAGATGGTTTGCCAGAGCTGGAAGATGAATCTGATGAACTGGCCGACGTTGAACTCGATACATTAGTTGACGAAACGGCAGAAGAAGCTTTGCCGGAGCTGGAAGAAGAATCCGATGAACTGGCCGACGACGATCTCGATACATTAGTTGACGAAACGGCAGAAGATGGTTTGCCAGAGCTGGAAGAAGAATCTGATGAACTGGCCGACGACGATCTCGATGCATTAGTTGACGAAACGGCAGAAGAAGCTTTGCCGGAGCTTGAAGAGGAAGTTGGTGAGCCAGCAGATAACGAGCTTGATGGTTTATTAGATGAAGCACCAGAAGATGCTTTACCAAAGCTGGAAGAGGTATCTGACGAGCGTGAACTAGGATCTGAACAGCTTTTAGCAGAGTCTGAGCAAACGGAGTCAGGACACTTGTCTGGTATGTTGGATGAAGAGGATGCTATTCCGGAATCATCTGAAGAACTGATGGAAGATACATTGCAGTCCGATCTAGCCAATGAAGCAGATTTTAGTGATGAGAATGTTCAAGCTGACGAAGACAGTGAATTTGAAGATCCTGACTTAAAAAGTGTTGATGAGCTATTACAGGAGCTTCAAGCCGAAGAACAGTTTGAGTTGGATGCTGAACTTGAAGACGATTTTTCGGATGAAGAAGTTGAAATTGAGCTGGGAGATGATCCACTTAATGACGAAGTGGATTTACTGGCAGAAGAAGAGTTTCTTGACGAAGAAGATCTGCAACCAAGCGCAGAGCTAGAGAGTTACCCTGAGCTGGAACTTGGCGAAGAACTTGAAACTACTGACTCGCAAAGCGAAACCGAAAAAGCATTATCAGAAGCATTATCCAATGACGCTCAATTTGATATAGAGGACGGGCTTGATGACGATCTTCTCGACGATGAAATCTCTGGCTTTGATGAAGATGATTTGCCTGAATTTAGTGCGGATTTCGACGAAGATACCTTGCTTGAAAACGAACCTGAAGCACCAGTCGAAGCAGCAGAAAGTGATACGCTTGAGTCTGAACCTGAACTGGAAGTTGAAGACGAGCTGCCGGAGTTAAACGCAGATTTTGACGAAGAAACCTTGCTTGAAGATGAGCCTGAAGCACCAGTCGAAGCTGCAGAAATTAATACGCTTGAGTCTGAACCTGAACTGGAAGTTGAAGACGAGCTGCCGGAGTTAACTGTAGATTTTGACCAAGAAACCTTGCTTGAAGACGAACCTGAAGCACCAGTCGAAGCAGCAGAAAGTGATACGCTTGAGTCTGAACCTGAACTTGAAATCGAAGATGATCTGCCAGAGTTAAACGCAGATTTTGACGAAGAGACCTTGCTTGAAGACGAACCTGAAGCGCCAATCGAAGCAGCAGAAAGTGATACGCTTGAGTCTGAACCTGAACTTGAAATCGAAGATGAACTGCCAGAGTTAAACGCAGATTTTGACGAAGAGACCTTGCTTGAAGACGAACCTGAAGCACCGGTCGAAGCTGCAGAAAATGATGAGCTTGAGTCTGAACCTGAACTGGAAGTTGAAGACGAGCTGCCGGAGTTAAACGCAGATTTTGACGAAGAAACCTTGCTTGAAGACGAACCTGAAGCGCCAATCGAAGCAGCAGAAAGTGATACGCTTGAGTCTGAACCTGAACCTGAACTGGAAGTCGAAGACGAGCTGCCAGAATTAAACGCAGATTTTGATGAAGAGGCTTTGCTTGAAGACGAATCTGAAGCGCCGCTCGACGAAGCTGAAAGTGATACGCTTGAGTCTGAATCTGAGCTTGAAATCGAAGACGAGCTGCCAGAATTAAACGCAGATTTTGATGAAGAGGCTTTGCTTGAAAACGAACCTGAAGCACCAGTCGAAGAAGCAGAAAGTGATACGCTTGAGTCTGAATCTGAGYTTGAAATCGAAGACGAGCTGCCAGAATTAAACGCAGATTTTGATGAAGAGGCTTTGCTTGAAAACGAACCTGAAGCACCGGTCGAAGCAGCAGAAAGTGATACGCTTGAGTCTGAACCTGAACTTGAAATCGAAGATGAACTGCCAGAGTTAAACGCAGATTTTGACGAAGAGACCTTGCTTGAAGACGAACCTGAAGCACCGGTCGAAGCTGCAGAAAATGATGAGCTTGAGTCTGAACCTGAGCTTGAAATCGAAGACGTGCTGCCAGAATTAAACGATGAAGATGACTTGGAAACTCTACTTTCTGAGCCACAAACTGAATCTGAATTACCAGAGGTCAATGAAGCCGAGATTGAAAAAGAATTTATGGCTGACTTTACCCAAGCAGACTTCGATGCTCTACTCAGCGAACTGGACGATCCCAGTGACTTTGACGCCGGAAATGCAGAAGATTTTGAAGTAGATTTCGATAGCTTGTTACAAGACGAATTGGTCGCAGGGGAAGCCCAAGCGCTACCAACGGACGCCGAAGGTACAGAAGACTACTTAGAAATTGAAGACCTACTTGAACAAAGCGACGATCTTGATAGCGATGTTGAACCTTACGTCGGTGCAAATATGGATGTTGGGCTTGGCGATTTTGAAGAACTATTAGCGGGTGAAAATACCACGGATGTTGATTTAGAGGATGAAGGGTTTGCCGCTAAACTAGATTTAGCGAAAGCTTATATCGAAATTCAAGATTATGATTCGGCGATATCAACGCTCAACGATGTTATTGAGAATGGTCCGGATTCTGTGCAAGCTGAGGCAAAGTCGCTTAAATCCAGTCTTACAGAGTCTTAATACTCACATCAACGATACCGACCACACAAAGTAATTGCCTTGTTTGGCCGGTATCATCATCTACTTCTTAGCTTAAGCGCTTTAATTCACATCGCCAATGGCATAAAATGTCGTTTTTGTTATGGGTTGCGATAGAAAAAGTATGCGAGTAGCGTTAGGCATTGAATATAATGGTGCAAATTATAGTGGTTGGCAGAGGCAAAATCATGTCAGCAGTGTCCAAGAAGAAATAGAAAAAGCGCTATCGAATATCTGTAATCATCCCGTTGAGATAACTTGCGCGGGGCGCACTGATGCAGGGGTTCATGCAACGGGTCAACTCGTGCATTTTGACACGGATTCAGCTCGCGATATGAGCGCTTTTACATTAGGAATGAACTCTCAGCTTCCCGACGACATTGCGGTACGATTTGCTAAAGAAGTCGACCCTGAGTTCCATGCTCGTTTTTCTGCGACAGCTCGTCGATACCGCTACGTTATTTATAATCACACCTACAGGCCGGGTATTTTACGCAGTGGCGTAACGCATTTTCACCACGAGCTTGATGTTGAAAGAATGAAAGTTGCATGCCCTGTGATGATAGGGGAGCAAGATTTCACTTCTTTCAGGGCGGTACATTGTCAGTCTAATACGCCGTTTCGTAATATCCATCACTTAGAGGTGAAACGCATTGGCAAATATATTGTCATTGATATTAAAGCAAATGCGTTTTTGCATCATATGGTGCGCAATATTACAGGTTGTTTACTTGATATTGGTGTTGGCAAGCAAGAGCCTGAGTGGATGGCGGAGCTGCTTGTTGCAAAAGATCGCACGTTAGCAAGTGCTACGGCAAAACCTAACGGATTGTATTTAGTTGATGTGGACTATCCTGAACAATGGCAAATAGAAAAGATGCCGCTTGGGCCTTTATTCTTGCCTGAGGAATTAGTGTAACGGTCATATTTATGTAGTACCTTGTACTCTTAAGACCAGTTTTTTATATCACCTATAGCTAAATCATGATTTAATTGGGAAAAGATGTCTGTCTTTACTGACGGAACAGAATAAAGCACGATAGAGAGTTGCAAATGAGTTGGTTAGAAAAGATCTTACCTAAAACCACTAAATCTTCTGGTAAAAAAGAGATCCCAGAAGGGGTTTGGGCAAAGTGTACAGATTGTGATTCAATCCTATACAAAGCGGAATTAGAAAAGTCGTTAAACGTATGTCCTAAGTGTGATCATCACATGCGCATTACGGCACGTAAGCGCCTTGAAAGTTTTTTAGATGATGCAGATCGTCAAGAGCTTGGCACAGAGCATGAGCCACAAGACGTATTAAAGTTTAAAGACTCTAAAAAATATTCAGATCGTATCGTTCAAGCGCAAAAGGTAAGTGGTGAAAAAGACGCTTTAGTTGCAATGAAAGGCCGCGTAAAGGGTATTCCTGTTGCTGCTGTTGCTTTTGAGTTTTCCTTTATGGGTGGTTCAATGGCGTCGGTTGTTGGTGCGAGATTTGTTGATGCAGTTAACGTTTGTTTAGAACATAACATGCCGTTAATCTGTTTCTCTGCATCTGGTGGTGCACGTATGCAAGAAGCACTTATGTCATTGATGCAAATGGCAAAAACAAGTGCTGCATTGGCAAAAATGAGTGATAAAGGCTTGCCATTTATCTCTGTATTAACCGATCCAACTATGGGTGGTGTTTCTGCATCATTGGCAATGCTTGGTGATATCAATGTGGCAGAGCCAAAGGCACTTATCGGTTTTGCGGGTCCACGTGTTATCGAACAAACTGTACGTGAAACTCTACCTGATGGTTTCCAGCGCAGTGAGTTCTTATTAGAGCACGGTGCGATTGACATGATCGTCGACCGTCGTGAAATGCGCGATACGTTAGCGCGTATTTTGGCGAAGTTTATGGACTTGCCTTCCACTGAACAAGAGCATAGAGTAGCGTAAATTTTTCAAATTGAGCTACTCAACTTATGACGGTTAAACAGCCTAGCCAATCATCAAGCCTTGATGATTGGCTTTGTTATTTAGAAGCAATTCATCCAGCCACCATTGAAATGGGACTTGAGCGTGTAGCGCAAGTTGCCGAGCAAGCCGGATTACTTGAGCCTTTCAGTAAAATTATTCTAATTGGTGGAACCAATGGTAAAGGCACAACGGCCAGGTGCTTGGAGTCGTTGTTGCTCGCACAAGGGTTTTCGGTTGGCACCTACGCTTCACCACATTTAGTGCGCTACAACGAGCGTGTCCGAGTGAATGGGGCAGAGCTTGAAGATCAGTATCATATCGATGCATTTAAATTCCTCGATGACACCCGCAAAGACACTCAGCTGACCTATTTTGAGTTTGGTACGCTTGGCGCGTTAAGTATTTTCAAGCGCTGTAAGGTTGATTATATTTTGCTTGAAGTTGGTTTAGGCGGGCGCTTTGATGCGACGAATATAGTCTCGCCATTTGCCTCTGTTATCACGACTGTTGACTTAGATCATAAAGAGTATCTGGGTGATACCCGAGAGCTGGTAGGCTATGACAAAGCTGGCATTTTCCGCAGTGGTAAGCCTGCAATCGTTGGCGATTTAAATATTCCACATACGGTTACAGACTATGGCGACGAAATTGCGGCAGATATGGTGTTATCAAAGCGCGATTTTTATTTTACCCCGCTAGATTCTCAGTTTAGATGGCAATATCTTGATTTTGATTGGCACTTCGACAAACCAGCCATTCCAGCACAAAATGCTGCGACAGCGTTAACGGTATTAGCTAAACTTGAGTTGCTACCTAGCTATGATGCAGTGAAGACTTGTTTGGCAAATTTGCAAGTGGAAGGTCGCTTTCAGCGACTCAATACCACGCCGCTAGTCTATACAGATGTTGCTCATAATCCAGAGTCTGCAAGATATTTGGCAACTAAGTTACAAGAACTAAAGCAAAAAGGGTTTAAAATTCATGCCTTAGTCGCTATGCTTGCGGATAAAGACAAAGCCAGTGTGCTGAAAGAAGTCACCCAATATGTAGATAGCTGGAGTTTAGCTTCACTTTCAGGGCCTCGTGGAGAGCGTGCGGAAAACCTTAAACCTTTGCTTGACCCAAGTTGCAATGTCACCTTATTCGATAGCGTTACAGCAGCACTTGATACTCAGCTCGATACCCTTACGAGCGATCAGGCATTGGTGGTATTTGGCTCGTTCTTTACCGTTGCTGAGGCAATGGAATACTGGCGAAAATAACCAAAGAAGATTTAACGTTTAGTAGAGAGTAAAGTTGTGAACTCAGTATTTATAAATCGCCTTGTTGGAACGAGTATCGTCGTGGTTGCTGCGGTGATCTTTATTCCAAATATCCTTGATGGTGAAAAGGTCCACTACAAGGAAGGATTTCAAGCGATCCCTGAAAGACCTGAGTTCAAAACCATTGATCTCCAAGAAAAAGTGGACGCGCAAGCCAAACTTGCGCCTGAGTTGCCCTCTGATCCGTTGGAAGATATTGACGCCGATGATGCAAAACTAGAAGGCACGGAAGAGACAACGCTAGCCAATACGCCGCAATCGGATACGTCACCTACACACGTTGAGGCGAAACCCGTCGCAACGACCGACAAAGTTGAGGTGGCGAAATTAACGCGTCCAGAGAGTGCTAACTTTTCAAAAATGGCCTATGTCATTCAGCTTGGTAGCTTTTCGCATAAGTCGAACGTCGATGCACTGACGAAGAAGCTTGCTGACAATGGCTTTAAAACCTTTACAAAACCCGTTAAAACCCCTAATGGTACACTGACAAAAGTGTTTGTCGGACCAGACTTAAATAAAGCTGAACTTGAAGCTAAGTTACCAGAACTAAAGAAATTAACTAAGTTAAATGGTCGTTTGACACAATTTGAAGTGACAAAATGATCTGGCATTTAGATGCCAAACCTTTTAGAATGCGCCCCACATTAACGACTTATTGGTTACTATGATCTGGGTTGATTACGCCATTCTTGGTATTGTTGGTTTATCGACTATCTTTGGCTTGCTTCGAGGCTTTGTCAAAGAAGCGATGTCACTTGTCGTATGGATCGGCGCTTTTTTCATCTCTAGTATTTTTTACCAATATCTCGCAACCTTCCTAACATTCATTTCAGAACCCCTTTTAAGAAATGCAGCCGCAATAGCCATACTCTTTTTTGCGACCTTGATGTTAGGCGGGCTTGTTAATTATGTCTTGAGTGAACTGGTTCAAAGAACAGGGCTCTCAGGCACCGATAGGATCTTTGGGATTGTATTCGGTGGACTTCGAGGTGTGTTGGTCGTTAGCGCCTTACTCTTTTTCCTTGATGCGTTTACCAGTGCACCAGACACGCAGTGGTGGAAAACATCAAACTTAATTCCTGAATTTGGCTTTGTAATAGAGTGGTTTTTCTCCTATCTTGAACATAACTCGAGCTTTTTAGATTCAGTAAACCGTTAATCGGCGAGGAAATTTTTAATGTGTGGTATCGTTGGGATAGTCGGAACATCTCCTGTTAATCAGGCGATTTATGACGGCTTAACTGTTTTGCAACACCGCGGCCAAGATGCGGCTGGCATTATTACCATTGACAACAATACGTTTAGCTTACGAAAAGCAAACGGTCTAGTGAAAGACGTATTTCATACAAGACATATGAAACGCCTACAGGGCAACATTGGTCTTGGTCATGTACGTTATCCTACTGCTGGCTCTTCAAGCTCAGCAGAAGCTCAACCTTTCTACGTAAACTCTCCATTTGGTATTGCCCTTGCACACAACGGCAACTTAACCAATGCAGAAAAATTAAAAGAGCGTTTGTTTACTCAAGCGCGTCGCCACGTTAATACTACGTCTGATTCAGAGATCCTGCTGAACATCTTAGCTCACGAGCTTGGCAAAACAGACAAGATGAAATTAGACGCGGAAGACATGTTTACGGCAGTAACTGAGGTTGTGTCTATTGTTTCTGGTGGTTACGCGAGTATCGCGATGATCATCGGCCATGGTATTTTGGCATTTAGAGACCCTCATGGTATTCGTCCGCTTGTGTTCGGTAAGAAAGAAACTGAGCGTGGCATGGAATACATGTTCGCTTCGGAGAGTGTTGCATTGGCAACGGATGGCTTTGAGTTTGTGCGAGATGTTGCACCTGGTGAAGCTATTTACGTAACCGAAAAAGGTGAGTTTTTTTCTCAGATCTGCGCTGCTAAAACGACGCTTGCACCTTGTATCTTCGAGTTTGTATATTTTGCTCGTCCAGATTCAAACATTGATAAAATGTCTGTTTATGCGACTCGCGTGAATATGGGTACCAAGCTCGGTGAGAAAATCGCGACAGAGTGGGGCGACAAAGATATCGACGTGGTTATCCCAATCCCTGAAACATCATGTGATATCGCACTTGAAATTGCTTCCGTGCTAGGGCTTCCTTATCGCCAAGGGTTTGTTAAGAACCGCTACATTGGCCGTACTTTCATTATGCCTGGCCAAGAGCTGCGTAAGAAGTCTGTACGTCGTAAACTTAACGCGATTGACAGAGAATTCGCTGGTAAGAACGTGCTACTTGTCGACGATTCGATTGTGCGAGGCACAACATCAGCGCAAATCGTTGAAATGGCGCGTGAAGCGGGTGCGAAGAACGTGTACTTTGCATCAGCAGCACCAGAGGTAAGATTCCCGAACGTATATGGCATCGATATGCCTTCTGCATCAGAGCTAATCGCTCATGGTCGTGAAGTGGAAGATATCAATGCGAGTATTGGCTCGGACGGTTTGATCTACCAATCCCTAAGCGATTTGATTGCAGCCGTTGGTCAAGAAAATCCAGAGATCGTTCGCTTTGAGACTTCGGTATTTGATGGTCAATACATCACAGGTGACGTTGACCAGAACTACCTCAACCATATTGATGAGCTACGCAACGATTCGGCAAAGTCTAATCGTGAAGCCGCGATGTCTGCAAGCCTTGAGCTACACAATCAAGAAGCGGAAAGCGCCGAAAGCGACTAAACTAGTTGATGATGTGAATAAGCATTATGATAAAAAACCCAAGTTTAACTTGGGTTTTTTATTTAATTTTAACTCAGACAACAGCCTAAAATTGATAGACTAGGCCAACATAAGCGAGGTCACTGGTGTCTCTGTCTAGCAAAGGGCTATTGGCAATAACATCATCGAGTTTAGTTCGAGTTATCCCACCAACCAGACTGAGTTGTGTTTTTATCTGATAATGCGCAGTCAACCCTGCGGAATAATTCACAGCGTCATCAGCAGTTAAGTAGCGGAATCGGCCTCGGCTAATATCGATATTTTCACCAGTTATTCCATAGATATAATTAACATAATCAGACTGCTGCCATTCTACATTACCTACTGCCGAGATTTTAAATCCTCGACCATCGTTGTACAGTGGGATTGATACTGAAAAAGTAGCCGTGGTTGAATCTGAATTATCGGAAATATCACTGTGACCAGCGAGCGTAAACCACAGATAGGTGACGCCATAGTTAACCGTGACATCGCCATCCGGCGCGTCATATCCGTCAAAAATCTTATCTTCAGACTTTGCGTCTCGGAATACACCGTCATAGCCATCTTGACGATAGCCCAACCCAGAGTAGACAGATAAATCTTCAGTAATAGGAAAGCGGTAACCAATTAGGCTATCTTTGTTGATAAACCAATTTCCTTTTTGAATATCTATAATGGGAATTGAGATAAACTCACTGTCAATGCCTTTCCATGGCAAATCTGCAGCCGCGGCTCCTCCCCCTAAACGAACCTGCCATTCGTTAGATTTCGGCTCAATGGCATGACTAAAAGAAGCAAAGGTTAATGTGAAGACGGCAGCAGACGTGAGTGCTGACTTGATTAGATACATACAGAATTCCTTTCGTAAGTTAAAAATTGCGAGAATTTAGAATGTAAGAAGTTTGTTACAAGACTTGGGGAAGTGCTGTTAGAAAGTGTAATAAATTGTCGGGAAACGTTGTTTTAAGTGTTATCTGTTTAAGAAATCGTTGTTGTCTTACATCCCTAATCTACTCGCCACTTCAAAAGGGTTTTTATAAAGTAGCGAGCAGATAGGTGTGTATAAGATTTAACTGGATTGAGTGAGATCAGAATCTGTTAGTAATACAGTTAGTCCATCAACCAGCTCAAATAGCTCAGGCTCGATATCACTGAGTGGTTTTTCTTGTTTTAATCCCGTTTCAATGATCTCAGCCAATTTCTTTAGGGTTGGTACGCCAGTATAACAGCAGGCACCGTGGAATTTATGAACTATTTTGAGCAGCGTCGGGAGATCCTCTGCGTCTTGTGCAGACTCCAACTGCTGCAACGTTTCGGGCACGCTAGAAAGCAGCATATTGAGCATTTCCAATGCTAAATCAGGTTTATTACCCGCTCGCTGTAATGCTAATCCCCAATCTAACATTTGGCTATTAAATGGCGGCACGCTGTGCTGATGACTCTCAATATTTTTTTGTCTCGCTACTGGTGAAGACGCGCTATGGTCGCAAATAATTTGCTTGAGCATATCTTCATCTATGGGTTTAGTCATATAGTTACTAAAGCCATCTTTAAGCAGTTGCTCTTTTTCGCCAGCAAGCGCATGTGCTGTGACGGCGATGATAGGGGTATCCTCATTTAACGACGACTCTCTTATGCTTCTACAGGCGCTTATACCATCCATTATGGGCATTTGAATATCCATAAATATCAGGTCGTATTTTCTTGATTTACATAAACTGACTGCTTGAGCACCATTATGCGCTGTATCTATTGCCTCTACTTGTTCATCTAACAATGTGCATATCAACTTCAAGTTAGCATCGTTATCGTCTGCAACCAGCACTTTAAGTGGCAGACTTGTGGCTTCGATTTCATTGGCACTCATGTCTGGATGGTCTAAACGATAAGGTGCTGCAAGCATTTCGCATAGTTTTCTGTGGTTAAGTGGCTTGCTTAAACAAGCGTCAGCTCCACTGCCAATAAGCGCCTCACGCATATTATGTGAGACGGTATTAACCATCAAATATAGGTAGTCTGCAGATCCGCGAGCTTGCTTGATGTAACTCTTAACGGTTTGCATTTGGTCGACGCTTGCCATAGATCCAATTAAACAGATATCGTAATTAAAATCTTGGCCTAAGGCAGTATCGAACTCTTCTTCGGTAAGGCAGCGAGTGACCTGCATTTCCCACGCTTGTAGTTGAGCTATTACCGCATAATGAGTATGCTCTTGTGGTTCAAAGTAGAGCACGCGTTTATTTTCAAGCGGCTTGCTTGGTAAGTTGTCGTTGTAGAGGCGGTTTGGTAATGCAAAGACCGCGTTAAATGAGAAACAGGTGCCATTTCCTGGTGCTGAGTTAAGAGTGATACGACCATTCATCGCCTCAACAATATGCTTAGTGATGATAAGACCTAGACCTGTGCCACCAAATTTACGGGTAATACTAGTATCGGCTTGAGCAAACGGCGTAAATAGTGCGTCTTGCTTATCCTGAGCAATACCGACCCCGGTATCGCTGACAGACACTAGCAACGAGGACTGAGATTCATCCATCAGACGGTGGTTAATATCCACTTTGACTGAGCCTTTTTCCGTGAACTTGATGGCATTACTGATCAGATTGGTCAATACCTGTTTAAATCGCGTAGGATCGCCAATTAAGTTGTCGGGCACTTGGCGATTAACAGAAATGGAAAACTCCAACTGCTTTTCGTGAGCGCTTGGCGCTAATAAGGTCATGACCTCATTGACGGCGTCGCGTAATTCAAACTGGATATTCTCCAGCTCCATAGCACCAGCCTCTAGCTTTGAAAAATCCAAGATGTCACTAATGATGGTAAGCAGGCTATTTGCAGATAGCTCTATGGTATCTAAATAATCTTTTTGGTGTTTATTTAATGGTGTTTTATAAAGTTGACGGGTAAAGCCTATAACACCATTGAGCGGCGTTCTAAGTTCATGACTCATCTTAGCCAAGAAATCCGACTTTACGCGGTTAGCATCTTGTGCCTCTTTTTTGGCAATATTGAGCTGAATATTCTGCGTTTCATACTGCTCTAGGGTTTCACGATAATCACTAGTTGCCTGGTCAATGTGCTTTTGCATTTCGTCTTTTTGATTTGCCATCTTTCTGCCAATAACGATCAAGCCTTGGCGCAAAAGCTCAAATTCACCCCGCATCGGCTCATTGATTGCGATGTCTTGTTTACCTTCGTTGAGCTTGTCTGTGGCTAAAATCAAATTGGCAATTGGTTTGGTTAGCATACGTGACAATCGCATGGCCAACATAACACTAAGTAAAAAGGAGAAAATAATAACAATGGCACTCAAAATCAGCGCGCGTTGCTGCGATATCAACGCTTGGTCTTTACTGATCTCTACAACTAAAATCGCCAGCGTAGCCGGCTCTGCACTGTGCCAATCGGTTTTTTTTGCTAAATGGTTTTTAACTGGTGAATAAAACACAAAGGTATTTTTTAGTGTAGTGACTTCGGTGGTTTGTAGCTTTTGCACTTCACCAAAATAATGTAATTTATCGAATTCACTATGATAATTACTGGTAAGAATAAGCTGATTTTGGCTATCAAACAGCGCGATGCTTTTTACCAGTGGTGCATGTTTATTGTGTGCCTGGCTTAAAATGCGGTGTAAGTGCGCTTTATCTTGTTTTTCTATTGGGTATTCTACTGACATGGCAAGTGAATCTGCAATGCGATTTCCCTGACTTATCAGAATTTCCTCAAGCTCTACGTAGCGATTTATAGTAAAATAACCACCAAGTAGCAAGCCAACCAAAAGGGTTGGCAAAAGAGTGAGTAGTAAAATACTGTCACGCAGGTTTAATTTTGTCATAGGGTCAAAAAAGTGCAGAGAAATCTGTAACTAAGATTATCTTTTACCGACGTGATAAGCAAACAAATGAGGAACCCAATGGCACAGATTTTTCGTGCTAAGAAAGCTGCTAAGCCGTCAAAGCAAATAGAATTAAGCATAGAGTCAATGGATCATCAGGGGCGAGGTGTTGCTCGCCATGAAGGTAAGGTCTGTTTTGTGGCTGGTGCCTTGACTGGTGAGCGAGTGAGAGCACAGGTTGTACAGGCAAAGTCTAAACTGTTGGAAGCGAAGGTGATCAAAGTACTTAATGCCTCCAAAGAGCGTGTTAAACCGTTTTGCCCGCATTACCAGCAGTGCGGTGGTTGTAGCTTGCAGCATCAAAGTATTGATGGTCAGCTCAATGAAAAGCAACATGCAGTCGAAAAACTTTTTGCGCGTTTTGCCAACATCGAGCACTTACCTTGGCAAGCGCCGATCACCTCTATGGCGCTTCATTATCGCCGTGCAGCTCGTTTGGCATGCATTTTTGATAAACAAAGCAAAAGCGTCAAGTTAGGCTTTAGAGCAAGTCAGTCGAAGCAGATTATCGAAATAGCGCAGTGTGACGTATTGGTGTCGCCTTTTGATCGTATTGTTAACACGCTAAGTTTGCTAGCACAGTCGCTAAGTGAGTTTAGACTAATCAGTCATATTCAGCTTTGTCAGGCTGACAACTATAACTATGTGTTGTGTCGTCATACAAAGCCACTGTCCGCTTCGACTCGCGAAACGCTACAAAACGAGCTGGAAAATTGTCAGGTACTGTTTGACGATGGCGAGACGCCAGTTGTGTATTCCCAGTTGCCGCACTATCACCTTGGTGAATTTGACTTAACACTTGAATTTAAATTGAACAACTTTATTCAAGTGAATCAATCGGTAAATGAAGCAATGCTGCGCCAAGCGACAGACTGGCTACAGCTGAATAACGATGAAAGTGTCCTCGACCTTTTCTGTGGGGTGGGAAATTTCTCTTTGGTGCTCGCAAAACAAGCAAAAAATGTGATTGGGGTAGAAGGTGAAGCGCAATCGGTTGCAATGGCTCAGCAAAATGCGCAAACTAATAAAATCAGTAATGTTCAGTTTCACTGTTTTGATCTAACCCAGTCGATTGCAGAGGCTGCTTGGTTCGACGCAAATCTGGATGTATTAGTACTGGACCCTTCAAGGCCGGGGGCGCTTGAGGTACTGCAGCAATTACCTTTGACGCAGTTTACCCGTATTTTATACGTGTCATGCGACCCAGTTACACTGGCGCGCGATTCTTTGGTGATAGCGCAGGCAGGCTTTGAAATAGAAAAGCTTGGCTTAATGAATATGTTTGTCCACACGGGACATATCGAAACCATGGCGCTGTTTAAAAAGCAGTGTAAATAACCTGAGCTATGAGGCCGTTATTGCCCGAGCATTAGGCTAGATAATTTACCCGAAAATGAGGCGGGTAAGTAATTTTAAGGAGGTATTAAAACATGGTTGCTACTCGGCAGTCGCATCAAACCACTTTGCCACTGGAGTTTGATGCGCGACTCACTATCTTAAACTTGTCTGAAGATCAAAGAGCATGGCTGCAAAAGGCCTATGAACTTTGTCCCGCGGATGAGTCAACGGAACATCTCAATAACGCCATCGAAATGGTAGAGATCCTTGCAGACTTAAATTTTGATAGCGAATCCTTAGCAACTGCGTTTTTAACTCCTTATTTTGTTGCTGGAAAGTTGTCCCTTGAGCAAGTGGAAGAAGCGCTTGGCAAAAATATCTCTCTGCTTTTAAGAGGGGTGGAGAATATGGACACCATCAGCACTTTGGCACACCAAAGCTCGGGTAAGGTACAAGTCGACAACATCCGCCGTATGTTACTTGCTATGGTGGAAGATGTGCGCGCTGTAGTGATTAAGCTTGCTGAGCAAATCTGCCATTTGCGTGCGGTTAAGAAAGCATCTGAAGAAGAAAGAGTCGTTGCTGCAAAAGCGGCTGCCAATATTTTTGCACCACTTGCGAACCGTTTGGGGATTGGCCAATTAAAATGGGAACTTGAAGATCTCTCTTTCCGTTATTTGCATCCGGATACGTATAAGTCTATTGCCAAGAAGCTTTCTGATAAACGCCTAGACCGCGAAGCCTATATGGAAAATATGGTTAATTCGGTGGCACAAAAACTTGCGGATGCAGGCATTAAAGCGCAGGTCTACGGTCGCCCTAAGCATATTTATAGCATTTATAAAAAAATGGCGCAGAAAAGCTATGAATTCGAACAGTTGTTCGACATTCGAGCTATGCGTGTGGTGGTAGATGAAATTCAAGATTGCTACGCCGCGTTGGGCATTGTGCACACCAGTTGGCGGCATTTAAACAAAGAGTTTGACGACTATATTGCTACGCCTAAGCAAAACGGCTATCAGTCTATCCACACCGTGGTGTTTGGTCCTGAGGGCAAAACGGTAGAAATCCAAATCCGTACCGAGGCCATGCATCGAGATGCAGAGCTTGGGGTGGCGGCTCATTGGATGTACAAAGAAGGTGCATTGCCGGGCAGAAACTCAGGATACGAGCAAAAAATTAGCTGGCTACGCAAATTGTTGCAGTGGCAAGAAGAAGTGGTAGATGGCAGCGAAATAGCAGATGAGCTGAAGAATCAGGTTGTCGAAGACCGTGTTTATGTATTCACGCCCAAGGGCGATATCTTTGATTTGCCACTAGGCTCGACGCCACTCGACTTCGCTTACTACATTCATTCTAATGTTGGACATCGCTGCATTGGTGCAAAAGTGTTTGGTAAAATAGTGCCTTTCACTTACACATTGCGTACAGGCGATCAGGTAGAGATTCTTACCCAGAAAAATGCTTCGCCAAGTCGAGATTGGTTAAACCCGTCGCTGGGATATATTCATTCTTCAAGAGCGCGCAGTAAGATCCATCACTGGTTTAAGCAGCAAGATAGAGACAAAAATCTTCAAGCGGGTAAGGAAATTTTAGATAGTCATCTGCAAAAACTAGATATTACCTATAAAGATTTAGAACCCGCGATTGACCGCTTTAACTTTAAAGAACTCGACGATTTAATGGTGGCGATTGGTGCCGGTGATATTCGTATCAATCAATTCCTGAACTACGTGCAAGATAAACCTGAGGATACACCTAAGTTAAAAATCTCCTCGCCAAAACACACTAAAGGCGACAAAAATGCAGTGGTCGTTGATGGGGTAGGCAGCTTAATGAGTCATATGGCGAAATGCTGTGAGCCAGTACCGGGCGATGAAATTGTGGGTTACATCACGCAAGGGCGAGGTATTGCCGTGCATCGCTCTGATTGTGAGTCATTTGCTCATATTACGGATATACATCCAGAGCGTGAGATTGCAGTCAGTTGGTCAGAGGATGTTAAAGCGTCGTACGCCATTACATTAAAAATTGAAGCACACGACCGCCAAGGGCTGATCCGAGACATTAGCGCTGTGCTTGCCAATGAAAAAGTCAATGTGCTCAATATGAATGTACAAACCCAAGACGATAAAAACGTGGCGGTATTTATGATGAAGGTAGAGGTGGATGACCTTTCTGCTATGCATCGCTTGCTGACTAAATTGATGCAAATCGAAGGTGTTTTTGATGCCAAACGACTCTAAGCCTTCGGCAACAATGGGGATAGAGCAGCTGCTAGAGATTATGTCGCAGCTACGCGACCCAAGCACTGGATGCGACTGGGATAAGAAGCAAACCTTTAAAACCATTGTCCCTTATACGTTAGAAGAAGCACACGAAGTTGCCGATGCTATCGAGCAAGGCGACTTTGCTCACTTAAAAGAAGAGTTGGGGGACTTGCTGTTCCAAGTGATTTTTTATGCTCAGCTTGGAAAAGAGCAGGGGTTGTTTGACTTTGCTGACATAGTGCAAACTCTCAATGACAAATTAGTGAGACGCCACCCTCATGTATTTGAAAAGCAGGAAAGCTTAAGCGAAGCAGAGCTTGAGCAGCAATGGCACGCCATTAAACAGCAAGAAAAACAGGCACAAAAACAAGGGGCGTTCGCGGCAGATATTCCAAGCAGCTTGCCTGCATTATCAAAAGCCTACAAAATTCAAAAGCAAGCAGCCAAACTCGGATTTGACTGGCCAAGTTATCACGGCGCGTGGGATAAAGTACAAGAGGAAATAGCAGAGGTGAGCGAGGCGCTGCAAGTTGATCCACGCTCTGAACATACAGCGGAAGAGGTGGGCGACTTGTTGTTTGCAACTGTGAATGTGAGCCGGCATATAAAACGAGATCCGGAGCAGCTGCTACGTCAAGCCAATGAGAAATTTAAAAATCGCTTTGTGCAAGTCGAAGCCGTTTTGAATGAGTCCTCACTATCACTTAAAGATGCGAGCTTGGAGGAGATGGATGGTGCTTGGGAGACAGTGAAACGTCGTCAACGCAGTAAAAACAGAGACTGATTTTACGGTTTGTTCGTTATTTAAAACGACCTCCTGATAAAATATATTACCGTGCTAAGTCATTTTTAGCTGGAATGACTTAGGTGCTTTTGCTATACTATCGCCCCGTCTTGATTCTTATTTAAATTCCAATTTTCCTGAAATTTCTAGGGTTCGCATGAGTACAAAATTTATCTTCGTAACGGGCGGAGTAGTATCCTCCTTGGGTAAAGGTATTGCAGCTGCTTCTTTAGCCGCTATTTTAGAAGCACGTGGCTTGAAAGTAACGATTCTAAAGCTGGATCCTTACATCAATGTTGACCCTGGGACCATGAGCCCTATCCAACACGGTGAAGTATTCGTAACCGAAGACGGCGCGGAAACCGACCTTGATCTTGGTCACTACGAGCGTTTTATTCGCACTAAAATGACCAAGCGTAACAACTTTACACAAGGCCGCGTATTTGAAGACGTGTTGCGCAAAGAGCGTAGAGGTGAGTACTTAGGTGCCACTATTCAGGTTATTCCTCACATCACAAACGACATCAAGCGTCGCGTGCTTGAAGGCGCGGAAGGCCATGATGTTGCTATCGTAGAGATCGGTGGCACGGTTGGTGATATCGAGTCACAACCTTTCCTAGAAGCAATTCGTCAGCTAGGCACAGAGCTTGGTCGTGAGAGCGCTTTGTTTATGCATTTGACGCTAGTGCCTTTCTTAGGCCCTGCGGGTGAAGTGAAAACTAAGCCAACCCAGCACTCTGTGAAAGAGCTTCGTTCAATCGGTATTCAACCTGATATTTTGATCTGTCGTTCAGATCGTAAATTACCAGCGAATGAGCGCGCGAAGATTGCCCTATTCACTAACGTGGAAGAAAAAGCTGTTATCTCGCTACAGGACGTAGACAGTATTTATAAGATCCCTGCGCTATTGAAGTCGCAAGAGCTCGATAACATCATTTGTCGTCGTTTCTACCTTGAACGTCCAGAAGCGGATTTATCTGAGTGGGAACAGGTACTTTATCAAGAGTCAAATCCTACTGGTGAAGTGACAATTGGTATGGTTGGTAAATACATTGAATTACCGGACGCATATAAATCAGTTAACGAAGCATTGAAGCATGCAGGTTTGAAAAACCGTTTAACGGTGAATATTGAATATGTTGACTCTCAAGATATCGAGAGCAAGGGCACTGAGTTACTTGAGCACCTTGATGCTATCTTAGTACCTGGTGGCTTTGGTAACCGTGGCGTTGAAGGTAAGATTTTAGCTGCAAAGTATGCACGTGAAAACAAAGTACCATACCTAGGTATTTGTTTAGGGATGCAAGTTGCGCTAATCGAGTATGCACGTAACGTTGCAGGTCTTACTGGTGCTAACTCAACTGAATTTGATCTTGAAAGCCCACACCCAGTGGTTGGTCTGATCACTGAGTGGTTAGATGCAGATGGTAAGATTGAAGTACGTGACCACGACTCTGATCTTGGTGGCACTATGCGTCTTGGCGCGCAGCTTTGCCACTTAAAAGAGGGCTCTAAGGTGCGTGAAGTATACGGTAATGCCGAAATCGTTGAGCGTCACCGTCACCGCTACGAAGTAAACAACAACTATGTTGCTGAGCTTGAAAAAGCGGGTCTGCAATTTACTGGTCTGTCAGAAGACAAGAAACTAGTTGAGATTATCGAGAATAAAGATCACCCTTGGTTTATCGCGGCTCAGTTCCACCCTGAGTTCACGTCAACGCCTCGTGATGGTCACCCATTATTTGAAGGTTTTGTTGCGGCGGCATACAGCCACCAAAAGGCATCTTCGTAATAAGAAAAAGCCGTGCTCTTGCACGGCTTTTTTGTTGCAGAAGGTTTTGCAATAGGCGCTAAGAGTAGTGTTTATCGCCAAACTTTTTCTTATCTGCCGGCGCGTCAATGTGATACGTGTAAATTCTTCACTTTGCGAAGCAACAGAGATAAGGCAAACTTTAAAGCGGGTTTATTGACCCTGAATTCGCCTGCGACAGAAGCAGTGCAACACACACCACTTTGGGAATAAGAGGAATCAAGATGTCAAAAATCGTTAGAGTGATTGGCCGTGAAGTTATGGACTCACGCGGTAACCCAACAGTAGAAGCGGACGTACACCTAGAGTCAGGTGCATGGGGCCGTGCATGTGCGCCATCAGGTGCATCTACGGGTACCCGTGAAGCACTAGAGCTACGTGATGGTGATAAGTCTCGTTACTTAGGTAAAGGTGTATTAACAGCGGTAAACTACGTAAATAACGAAATCGCGGCAGCACTTGAAGGTCAAAACGCGCTAGAACAACGTGCAATCGACCAAATTATGTTGGACTTAGACGGCACTGAAAACAAAGAAAAACTAGGTGCGAATGCCATCCTTGCGGTATCTCTAGCAACAGCAAAAGCAGCTGCACAAGACAAAGGCGTGGCGCTATACGAGCATATCGCAGACATCAACGGTACAGCAGGTCAGTACTCAATGCCAGTTCCGATGATGAACATTATCAATGGTGGTGAGCACGCGGATAACAACGTTGATATTCAAGAGTTTATGGTTCAGCCTGTTGGCGCAAAGAGCTTCCGTGAAGCACTACGTATGGGTGCTGAAATCTTCCATAGCTTGAAAAACGTACTTAAGTCACGTGGCCTGAACACTGCTGTTGGTGATGAAGGTGGTTTTGCTCCAGACCTTAAGTCAAATGAAGAAGCGCTAGAAGTGATTGTTGAAGCGGTTGCAGCAGCTGGCTACGAAATGAACAAAGACGTAACACTAGCACTTGACTGTGCAGCGTCTGAGTTTTATGTCGATGGCAAGTATGACCTAAAGGGCGAAGGTAAAACATTCGACTCGGAAGGTTTTGCAGGCTTCTTGGCCGATCTTGCAGCACGTTACCCAATTGTATCAATCGAAGATGGCCTAGACGAAAGCGACTGGGCTGGCTGGAAAGTCCTAACAGATAAAATCGGCGATAAAGTTCAGCTAGTGGGTGATGATCTTTTTGTTACTAACACTAAGATTTTAAAGCGTGGTATTGAAGAAAGCATTGGTAACTCAATCTTGATTAAATTCAACCAGATTGGTTCACTGTCTGAAACGCTTGATGCCATCAAAATGGCGCAAGATGCTGGCTTTACTGCCGTTATTTCACACCGCTCTGGTGAAACTGAAGACGCAACCATTGCTGATTTAGCAGTGGCGACAGCGGCAGGTCAAATTAAGACAGGTTCACTTTGTCGTTCGGATCGTGTAGCTAAGTACAACCAGTTACTACGTATTGAAGAAGCGCTAGGTGAAAAAGCGGTATACAAAGGCCGTAGTGAAATCAAAGGTCAGTAATTAGCATTACTTGATGTATTGTAAAAACGCCAGTTTAGTTACTGGCGTTTTTGTTCCTAACGTTCATCACCAAACTTCACAATGCCCTTGGCCATATCGGAATGTCCAACAGACTTGAAGTGAATTACAAGTATCATCCATCGTTGCTGCTCCATTACCTCCAGCAACAGCTGGTGTCATCTTGGTCACAAGTATTTTGTTCACACTAAGTTCTTTAATCGATTTTTTGTTGAACTTTAATTTCATTGTCGTTTCCTTCTATAAAAAATATAAATGTTAACCAAATCCATACAAGATGTTGGTTGTGTTACATTTGTACTTTTTGTATAAAAAGTCAACAGGTGTTTTTAAGCACCAAACTCTTGCGCTAATATCGATTGGGTGAAGTTAATTTTCAAATAAAAACCTCTTGGCAAAGTTTGCACTATTTTACCGTTAGGCCCTATAGCGTCGGTAAGCGCTTTGGCATTTGCCGCTTTTGGCCTTATCTGCATGACTTCTCCAAGATGCCCTGAGATTTCCTCTACATGGCCCGTAGCGATTAACTCGATTTGCTCTTCCCAGTCTCTTCGTAACAATTGTTCTTGATGCGCGTCTGGCCGCCATAAGAAGCCGTGTCCAATAACCCTATCTATTAAAGGAATTTCTCGCTCGGCTAATATGGGTAGCCAAAGAACGTGAGCTAATTTCTTTTTAACACTCGACGCTTCCCATGTTAATCCTGTTAACTGAGTCAGCGGCACGACAGAAACATAGGTGGTCTCTAGCGGTTTGCCTTGATAGCTTATGGGCAAAGTCTTGAGTTCAACGCCAATATGCTCAAAATCAGGCACAGGCTTTGAGCCCGCGGTGGCACCTAAGGCCGCTTCTATGAGTTGTCCTACCCAGCCTTTCTCTTTGAGCAAGTCTTGTGGTGTTTTAAACGAGAGCTGATGAGCGAGTTCACCTAATGTTAAACCGGCTATGTTTTCAACACGCTGCATAAGTTCGCCCACAGAGCGTGGTGGTGTAACTGATGGCAAGCGATACTCCTGAGTCTATCCCCTAAAAACACGATTATAAAAGAAATCATGTGGTGAAGTAAGTTGGTTATTTTGCACTCAACTTAAGTGTGGTTTGTTATTTCAACATATGGTTAAAGTAATAACTTTATTATCTATATGATAAATATGAAGTTATTTTTATTTTGCTACAGTCAGAGCGGCTTGGAAATCTTATGGCTTTGGATAAATACAAGACTATAAACATAATTATCCACAGAATATGTGGAAAACCTGAGGTTTGAAGTGTGTAATTGTGGATTTGTTCGTAATTTGAACTGAAAAACACTTAGTTATGCACAAGTTGTGGGTAACTTGAGAGTATGCTGAGATAATTTAGGTATAGAATGGAATTAAATTTGCCGTGGCGCGGGAGTTGTGGAACAATCATTAAAAATCGACTTATAAATGAGGCACTAAGGTGATTGATGCCGAAGGGTTTCGTGCCAATGTCGGAATAGTGATTTGTAATAATCAGGGGCAGGTTTTTTGGGCCCGTCGTTACGGACAACACTCTTGGCAATTTCCTCAAGGCGGAATAGATCAAGGGGAAACACCTGAGCAAACGATGTATCGTGAACTTCATGAAGAAGTTGGACTTAGGCCAGAAGATGTTGAAATAGTAGCAAGTTCTAAACATTGGTTACGTTACAAACTACCAAAAAGGTTAATTAGACGAGATTCAAGCCCAGTCTGTATCGGGCAAAAGCAGAAATGGTTTTTATTGAAACTTAGGTGTAAAGATGAAGACGTAGACTTATTACGTACGCATCACCCTGAGTTCGATGATTGGCGCTGGGTTAGCTATTGGTATCCAGTACGTCAAGTTGTATCGTTTAAGCGTGATGTCTATCGTCGAGTGATGAAGGAATTCGCTCCGTTTGCGATGCCATTTGGTAAACGTGAACAGCAAGGGCAAAAGGATTTCTGGCGCACAAAACGATAAAAATAGGAGCAGCAGGTGTTAGCAACGTTAAGATCGATTGCTGAGTCAGTGGCACAGCAAAGTGACCTACAAAGCGCGTTAAATTGCTTTGTTACTATGGTCAAAGATGCCATGCACACTGAATGCTGCTCAGTTTATTTTGCCGATTACAGTCAAGATAACTTTATCCTGATGGCAACGGATGGCTTAAACCCTGAAGCAATCGGAAAATTCCGCATGGGATTTACCGAAGGCCTAGTCGGTCTTGTTGCCCAGCGTGAAGAGCCAATTAACGTTGCCCACGCCCAATCACACCCAAGATTCAAACTGTCACCTGAGGTCAATGAAGAAGGCTACAATGCTTTCTTATCAGTACCTGTTGTACACCAGCGTAAAGTGCTTGGAGTTATTGTGGTGCAGCAAAAGATTGCTCGTGTATTTAGCCATGATGAAGAGTCCTTTCTTATTACGCTTTCAGCGCAATTGGCTTCACAGCTTGCCAACACCGAGATCCAAACTTTACTTCAACAAGATGCAAGCAGTCACAGAACCTCAGTGTTAAAAGGGGTATCAAGTGCTCCAGGTATTGCCTTAGGCGATGGTTATGTGGTGTTACCCCATATTGATTTTGCGAGTATTGAACCACAGCATAGTGACAATATTCAGAAGCAAATTCAGCTGTTTCATCAAGCGGTGGCCGCGACTCGGCAAGAATTCCATATTTTAGCCAAAACTCTGAGTGATGATATTCCAAAAGAAGCGGTAGCTGTGTTTGAGGTTTACCAACAACTTTTGGATGCCAAGAGTTTAGGTAAACAAGTAGAGTCTGAAATACAACAAGGCTGGAACGCGAAAACAGCGCTAAAGCTTGTTATCGAAAAGCTTGTGGCTCAGTTTGATATGATGAGCGACCCTTATATCAAAGAGCGTGCGATTGATGTTAATGATATTGGCCTGCGCGTGCTCCAGCATTTAGTCTCAACTGAACAAGCTGTTAAACACTATCCAGATAATACGATTCTAATCGCCCATACTTTGACTCCAACTATGTTAGCGCAAGTACCAAAAGAAAAGCTCAAAGGGGTCGTCAGTGTGCATGGCTCGGCTAACTCTCATGCCTCCATTCTCACTCGTGCGATGGGCGTCCCCGCTATTTGGGGCATAGAAGACATTCCATTATTACAGTTTGATGGTAAGTCTATGATCATGGATGCGTATTCTGGGCGGCTTTATATTTCGCCTTCGCAAATGTTGGTCAATGAGTACGTTGAAATCAAACGTAAAGACAACATTCTGCATGATAAGTTTGAAGCGGAACATGATTTGCCGCCTATTACACTCGATGGTGAGCGTATAAATTTACTCTTAAATGCTGGGCTTGATCTATCGACCGAGACATTAAGCGCCAGTTATTGCGATGGCGTTGGTCTTTATCGAACTGAGTCTTGGTTTATGCAAAAAGGCCAATTCCCAACACAATCGGAGCAAGAAGTCTGGTATCGCGAGGTGCTATCACGTTATCACCCTGAGCCCGTAGTGATGCGGACTTTAGATATCGGTGGCGACAAAATTCTAGATTACTTTGATATCAAAGAAGAAAACCCATTTTTAGGGTGGCGGGGCATTCGTGTATCGCTGGATCACCCCGAGCTTTTCTTGGATCAAATCAAAGCGATGATCAAAGCAAACGCAGGTCTTGGCAACTTACAGATCATGTTGCCTATGGTGGGTCATAGTGAGGAAATAGATGAAGCGATGGCACTCATTGAGCAGGCTTGTTTTGAGTTGCAAGACGAATGGGCCGATCCTTTTTATACCATCGACCGACCAGAAATCGGCGTGATGCTCGAAGTACCGTCTAGCGTGTACTTGTTACCTGAGTGGTCGAAAAAAATTGATTTTTGCTCTGTGGGCAGTAACGATTTGACGCAGTATTTATTAGCCGTTGATAGAACCAACGCGCAAGTAGCGGATCTTTTTGACCCTTATCACCCCAGTGTATTACGAGTGTTAAACCAGATTGCACAGCAGTGTGAATTACACGAGCTGCCTTTTAGCCTGTGTGGAGAATTAGGCGGTGAGCCTGAGGGAGCAATCTTGCTTATTGCAATGGGGTATCGCCGTTTGAGTATGAATATTTCATCACTGAACAAAGTAAAATGGGTGTTACGTAGACTGAGAGTAACGGATATGGAAGCTTTACTTGAAAATTGTTTAGCACAGCCGTCATCTAAGCAAGTGCGCCGAATTATTAAAGAATTTATGATAGAACATCATTTTGCAGAATTACTCTATACCAGCCACCAAGCAAAGGGTGCTTCTTAAGGCTATTTACGCTACCATTACGGCGCTATAAGAATAAGAGCTTGTTGATGGAAACTATTATACTCATCGTTGTACTTTGCGCTTTGCTCGGCTGTGCAGTTGGCTTTTTGGCAGGTCTACTTGGTATCGGCGGCGGGCTGCTGATAGTCCCTATTTTATCTGTCATCTTGACCAAATTTAATGTTATACCCACAGATCAAGTGGTGTTAGTTGCAATTGCGACGTCTCTCGCCTCCATTATTTTCACTTCGACATCTTCAGCCAAAGCACATCATAAAAATGACAATGTTCCATGGCACATTGCTCCATGGGTGATGTTAGGTGTGGCAGTCGGCGCGTTGGGCAGTGGTTTTGCCGCAGTGATGTTGCCTGAAAAACTCGTCAGAATTATTTTTGTGGTTAGTGTTGTGGGCATTGCATTGAAAATGGCTTGGAGTTCCAGAAGACCGCCACAATCAACCAGAGCTATACCGCAAGGACCGATACTTGCGATGCTAACCTCGGTAACGGGGGCGCTGTCTGCAATGATTGGTATCGGCGGGGGAGCATTAATCGTCCCACTACTGACATTTTTCTCTGTTGATATGAAAAAAGCGATAGGATGTGCGTCTGCCAGTGGTATTGTTATCGCTATCTTTGGCTCCTTTGGCTATATCGCCTCTGGCAGCCAACATGTGGATATTGAGCATGGATTTTTAGGTTTTGTCTATTTACCGGCTTTGTTTGGTATAGTGGCAACTTCATGGTTTATGGCGCCTATTGGTGCTAAAGCTACGCACCACTTACCAGTCACAACGATTAAGAAAGTGTTTGCGGCGTTACTCATTGTTATCGCTGGCAATATGTTAATGAATTAAGGAAAGGCTATGGCTTTGCAGTTTCCACAGATAGACCCTGTGATTTTTTCCATCGGACCGTTAAGTGTTCGTTGGTATGGATTAATGTATTTAATCGGCTTTATGTTCGCCATGTGGTGGGCAGGGAAAGAAGCAAAAAAACCAAACTCTGGTTGGAATAAAGACCAAGTTGGCGACCTAGTTTTTTACTGTATGCTCGGTGTGATCTTGGGCGGGCGAATTGGTTACGTGTTGTTTTATCAATTCTCTCATTTTATTGAAAACCCGCTTTATTTGTTTAGGGTGGACCAAGGCGGTATGTCTTTCCATGGCGGTGCATTGGGCGTTATAACGGCAATTATCGTGTATGCGCTTAAAAACAAACGTTCGATTTTATCGGTAGGTGACTTTGTCGTTCCTATGGTGCCTGTTGGGCTTTTTGCTGGTCGTATCGGTAACTTCATTAATGGCGAATTATGGGGTCGCGTAACGGATGTTCCCTGGGCATTTATTTTCCCAACGGGCGGACCACAGCCGCGCCACCCATCACAACTTTATGAAGCGCTTTTTGAAGGGTTGGTATTGTTTGTGATGTTGGTATGGTTTAGGAAAAAACCGCGCCCAGCGGGCAGCGTAGCAGGTCTATTTTTAGCCGGTTACGGTGTGTTCCGCTTCTCAATCGAGTATTTCCGTGAACCAGATGCACATATTGGCTTATATGGTGGCTTTATTTCTCAAGGTCAGATCTTATCCCTCCCTATGGTGATTGCAGGCGCTATCCTTATGGTATGGGCATATAAGCGAGAAAGTAGCAACCCATCTAACGAGCAAGTTAAAAGTTAAAGAGTAGCGAACAATGAAGCAATATTTAGAACTGATGCGCCATGTGCGTGATAATGGCACAAAAAAAGAAGACCGCACTGGCACTGGCACAGTGAGTGTTTTTGGATACCAGATGCGCTTCAACTTGCAAGAAGGCTTTCCGCTTGTAACGACGAAAAAGTGTCATCTACGCTCGATTATCCACGAGCTACTTTGGTTCTTGCAAGGCGATACTAACATCAAATACCTAAAGGAAAATGGCGTTAGCATTTGGGATGGCTGGGCAACGGATGAAGGGGACTTAGGGCCAGTTTATGGCAGCCAGTGGCGCTCTTGGACGGGGCCAAATGGTGAAGTGATAGATCAAATCAAAGATGTTGTAGAGCAAATCAAAACCAACCCTGACTCTCGTCGCCTGATTGTGAGTGCTTGGAACCCTGCGCTTTTGCCTGATACTAACTATTCACCGAAAGAAAATGCAGCGATGGGCAAACAAGCGTTGCCACCTTGCCACACGTTATTTCAATTTTATGTACTAGATGGCAAGCTTTCTTGCCAGCTTTATCAGCGCAGTGCGGATATTTTCTTGGGTGTGCCCTTTAACATCGCAAGTTATGCGCTGTTAACGATGATGATTGCACAAGTTTGTGACTTAGAAGTGGGTGATTTCGTACATACTTTCGGCGATGCCCATTTATACCTAAACCATATGGAACAAGTTGAAGAGCAGCTAAGCCGAGCGCCGTTTGCGAAGCCACAAATGCAGATCAACCCTCAAGTAAAAGACATATTTGGTTTTAAGTTTGAAGACTTTGAACTGGTGAACTACGAATGTCACCCGCATATAAAGGCACCAGTCGCGATTTAGGAACATTTATGAAAGCCGTTATTCCAGTGGCGGGTCTTGGCACCCGCATGTTACCAGCAACGAAGGCCATTCCAAAAGAAATGCTGCCAATTGTCGATAAGCCTCTGATCCAGTATGTGGTAGATGAAGCAGCGGCCGCTGGCGTCAAAGAAATTGTCCTGGTAACCCATTCAAGTAAAAACTCAATTGAAAACCACTTTGATAAAAGCTTTGAGTTGGAAGCAACACTGGAAAAACGGGTTAAGCGTCAGCTGCTAGAAGAAGTACAATCTATATGCCCCAAAGGCGTTACGCTGATCCATGTGCGTCAAGGTGAGGCTCGTGGCCTTGGTCATGCCATCAACTGCGCTGCACCTGTGATTGGCGATGAGCCCTTTGTGGTTATGCTGCCCGATGTATTGGTCGATGACGCTGCATGCGATCTAACAAAAGATAATCTTGCTGATATGATCGCGCGTTTTAAAGCGTCAGGTAATAGCCAAGTGATGGTAGAAGCGGTAGCGCCTGAACTCGTTTCTCAGTTTGGTATTGTGGACTTGGGAGGAGCAGCGCTAGTGCAAGGAGAGTCAGGCGCAATGCAGTCTATTGTCGAAAAGCCTGAACAACAAAATGCGCCTTCAAACTTAGCCGTTGTTGGTCGTTACGTACTTAACAAATCTATTTGGCCACTTTTGGCAAAAACACCGTTAGGTGCTGGTGGTGAAATTCAACTGACCGATGCGATTGCTATGTTGATGGAGCGAGAGCAAGTGGATGCATACTCGCTACGTGGAAAAAGCCATGATTGCGGAAGTAAAATTGGCTATTTAAAAGCGATAGTTGAGCATGCGATGCGAAGAGAAGAGTATTCGACTGAGCTTGCTTCTCTTATCGATTCTATTGCAAAAAGTTAAATGTACCGATATTTGCGGTAAAAGCATTTGGTTATTTACCGCGATTTATGTACCATAGCAGAAAATGGATTTTTGTTATAACTTATTGTGAATATTCAGTTTTTTAAACTTATACTACTCGGCTCTGTAATCACCTTAGGTGGCTGTAGTCATTCAGTTCAGCAGCCCTCGCAGTTAAGTGAGCAACAGCTCAAAAGTATTAAGCGATTGAGCTCGTTAGAAGAGGATCTCTCAAACCTGCTGACTTTGTTAGAGTCTCAAGCTAGCGTCGATAATATCCAAGCAGCATCGACTACTGACATAGAGGTTAAGCGTTATTCCGCCAGTAAACAAAAGGCGAATCAAACGACTGGAATTCAACTCAAGTTGTTTCCAATATCCATCAATTCCATGCCTCAAGTTGAGCAACATCAAGCGCTATTAGTGGCAGTAAAGCGAAAGTTTCCTAGTATATTCTCTGAGGCCGAATTTCGAATTCAAGCATTTGAAATGCGGGATTGGGCAACAGTTTCTGGATTAAGATCAACTCAAGAAGCAAAAATCTACTGTAGACTATTTTCTATCCAAAGCATTGATTGTAGGAGATTAATGCTTTAATTTTTACTAAAGTTTTCCCATTTGGGAACGATAAACAATAAGTCACCAAAAAAATGGCATTGCGGTGATGATAAAAATGACTCCTAAAGGAATTTAAAGATGAAAACACTGATTAAATCTGCGCTTGTTGCAAGCTCTATTTCCGCTGCTTTACTTACTTCTTCAGCAATTGCTAAAGATACTGCCCGTCTTGAAGTTAAAGTAGAAGTTAAAAACTTATTTTCAGCGGAAGCTGGTGATCCGCTTGATTTCGGTATCATTCGAGTGCAGGGTGATGCAGCTGATGTCGCGACGATGAAGATTGAAGCGGATCCAACACTGACCGATCCTGAAATTAAGAATACTGGTGACGCAGTAATAAACCTTATTAGTACAGGTGGAGCAGGCTCTATCAATATCACTGATGCAGCGCCAAACACTGAGCTAACGATTACGGTTCCGGCTGCAACTACGGTTGATAGCGTGGGTAATGCCTCTTTTGATTTAAAGGATTTTGAGTTTTATGTGGTAAGCGGTGCACAACCTAATAGTGAAGTGACAAACAACAAGTTTAGGGTTGATGCAAATGGTGCCGCAACGCTTTCCGTTGGTGCGACATTAAGTACGAAAGCACTTTCTGGAACAGATACGTATGGTGGTGGTGTATACACCAGTAAAGTTGATATCGAAATCGCTTACTAAAACATGTGGCGTTACATGGTACTGGCATTGCTTTTTGCCAGTCACTGGGCCAAAGCTCAAGATATATCGGTCGTTAAGAAATTGAGCTTTGGCACTATTGCGATTATTGACCAAAATAGCGCAGGCACTGTGACAATAGAACCTAATGTTAGGCCACAAACCTCAAGCAATATTCTATTCGTAGAGTTTGGTCATGCGGCAGAAATCCTCTTGACCGATTTTCCTCACAATCGCCAAATTAGCGTCCAATCTACCATTTACAACGACTGGTTTGGATATTGGAATCTTGGTGCATCCGATGCCTTCCAATTGACAGAGCTGTATCACGAGAAGGCGATTTACACCGATAGTGTTGGGTCTGGTGAGTTTAAGGTCGGTGGTCAATTGCGCTTTGCTGGCAATGGTAAATCGCTATCGGATGGAGTGCAAACCTTGAACGTTGAAATAACTTTGTCTTACTAAATTATGAATAAATTAATATTAACGCTGCTTTTGTTTTGTTGCTGTAAAGTAAGCGCCAATCTGATGATCACCCCAACACGGGTTGCTTTCGAAGAGCGTCAGAGAATTGAGAGGGTTACAATCATTAATAATGGTGATGTGACCAAATCTTATCGACTTGAATTTCAAGAGAAGCTAGCACTTAAAGAAGGTGGTTATGCCAACTTTGCCGAGCAAAAAATGAACCCTATGGCTGCAAGCCATTTCATTCGTATTTCACCTAGGCAAGTAACACTAGGGCCTGGTGAGCGTCAGGTAATAAAGCTGGCTGTGCGCAGAAAGGCGAATATGGAACAAGGAGAGTATCGCTCACATTTGCTTTTTAGGGAGCTGCCGAATAATAAAGGCAAGCTGCAAGAAGGTATCAATATTGACGTGCTGATGAGCTATAGCATTCCGGTGATGCTACGAGTTGGCGATGCGAACCCGCAAGTACAGCTTGAGGATGTCATTGTAAGCAACGCGAAAAATGGTCGTCAGGCAATTACGGTACTACTTAATCGAACTGGGAAATATAGTAGCTTTGGCGAATTATCCGCTTATTGGCAGGGGAAAAATGACGTTAAACCGGTGCGGATCGGAGTATTAAATAAGTTTGCCGTATATCCAGAGCTTAATCAAAGGAGTGTAGAATTCTCGATAGACCCTGCAATTAAGCTTGGGCCATCAGGCAAGGTCTTAATCAAGTATGTGGGTGATGAGGAGTACACTGACCGCACCTTTGTAGATGATTCGGTATCTTTGTAGTTTAGGGTAAGCGAACGTAATGAGAGCCCCCGCTATTTGGCGCGCGTTACTAATTGGCATACTATGCTATCAACCTGCTATGGCATCGCAGGTTGATACTTTGCAACAGCTATTAGAACGGGTTGAACGAGTGAAAGCAAAACTTGCGATACAGCAAAGTGAGCGGGTGGTCTCTCGGGTTGATGTTGGTACGGAACTGTTTTTATCCGCTTATAAAGGAAATTTATATTTAGGTGAAGTGATCGCGGTGACGTCGGAACAAGGCGTCAATGTGGAACTCTTGAGCTTGTTTTCAGCTTTGGGCTTTGTGGTATCAGAAGATGTATCAGGAACTTTTGATGGCTGGTTCTTCACACCTGAAAACACCTTTAGTCTTAATGCCAAAGCGCATTTAGTTGAGAGCAAAGGGCAGCGAACGCAATTGAGTGATAAGGAGGTTCAGGTTATCAATGGTGAGGTATTTCTCGCCGATTATATCGTTGCGACCTTATTCGATGTGAGCCTGTTTACCGATATACAGGATTTATCTCTTACGGTTAAAAGTAGGCAAATTCTGCCAATAGAAGCGCAGCAACAGCGATTAGGAAGAGAAGTTGTCAGGTTTGACCGCAATGCCAGCGCAACATTACCGTGGCGACCAAGTCCTTATCAAAGCATCGGTAAACCAGTGCTGGATGCTCAGATAAATGCGCAGGTGACTGAAGACATTAGTCAGACGTCTTATTCCCTTATTGGTTCGCAAGACATCGCCTATTGGCAAGCTCAGTATTTTATTGCTGGTAGAGAGGGAGATGTGATTAATCGCTCACGATTATCCCTAAACCGTGCTTCTAAAAAAGCCGATGTTTTACCGTTTGGCAACTTTACCAAGGTATCGCTCGGTGATGTACAGAGTGTTCAAGTTGGAGTTGATGCGCTAAATGAAGAAGGGCGAGGAGTGAACTTCAGTAACGCGCCGTTAGATAGCCGCACTAACCGTCAGCGTATTGTCATCTCAGGTCCTGTTCAGGTAGGGTGGGACGTAGAGCTTTATCGAAATGGATTGCTAATAGGGCAAGAAAATAATGTTCAATCTGGGCGCTATGAGTTTGAAAATATTGATTTACTATTTGGTGAAAATACCTTTGAACTGGTGATGTATGGAGGGCAAGGTCAAGTATCAAAAGAAGTGCAGACCTATTATGTTGAACAGAGCATCGTAAACGAAGATGAAGGCTTTTTTGCCGTATCAATTACTGAGACGGGCAAAAGTATACTGGGCGACAAGACTGCGGTATCAGGAGCATCAAGCTGGCAAGTAAATGGTCGATTTGACTACGGCCTTACTAAAAATTTTGCGGTGTATGCAGGCTTGCAGCATCGTCAAGGTGTAAAAAATAGCGCCTCAGAACAATACTTTTCTACAGGATTTAACACCAATATTAATAAACGACTATTACTGGATGTTGACTATAGTAAGAGCGAAGCGAACCAACGTCTCTCTGCAAATACTCGAACCCGTCTATTTGGCCAGCAGGTAGGTGCTAAATTTGAGCTAAAGGAAGATTTAGAACGGGATGAAAATGCGACCGAGATAAAATTAACGGCGGCGGGAGATTGGTCTCTTTTTGATGCCGCTAAAATTTACTATCGTGCTGAATACTTTCAGCTTAATAGAGCTAATATAGACACCACCGAGCAAGCGTCGCTGCTGTTTAGCACGGGGAATTATTGGGGCACTTTCAGTAACCAATTTGTGTGGCAAGCGCAGACAGATCAAGCCAGCGATGTGAGTGGCTACTTGCGCTGGCAGCGAAGGATTTTTGGGATATATAGTCGTTTTACTACTTGGTATGACATAGAACCTGCTAATGAAATTACAGCTGCTGAGCTAGAGTTGAGCAAAGCGCTAAGTCCTGAGCTTGATCTTGGCATTACCTTATACAAAGACTTTGCTGCGGAATACTATAAAACCGAACTTGGATTGAGCTGGAACCATGATAAGTTTCGGTTGTTAACAGACTTGCAATACGATAACGATGATAACTGGCAACTAGGCCTCTCTGGACAAGTAAGTATTGGAGCGGGCGAAACCGTAGATCAGGTTTTTTTAACTGGCAAACGCTTGTCGCAGTTTGGCTCTTTGATGATTCGTGCTTTTATCGACCAAAATAATAACGGCTATCTTGACGATGGGGAGTTACCGCTGAAGGGGGTAACTATAAAAGCATTGCAAAACTTTGCACAAGGTAAAACTGACGACGACGGTGTGGCTCTATTACCCGCAATGGTTAATTACAAACGAACAGATATTATTGTTGACAAAGAAACGATCCCTGAACCCTTTTTAATTCCCGCTAATGATGGCTTTTCATTCACTCCAAGACCCGGTCATATTGAATATGTTGAAATACCATTTGTAAACTCGTCGGAAGTTGAAGGTATTGTTGAAATCAATGAGGGTACTGAGCGCCGACCTGCAGGATTCACTACCGTGAGTTTACTTGATGAAACGGGTAACGAAGTCGCGCGCACTCAGACGGCATATGACGGCTACTATGTATTTACTGGTTTGAAGCCTGGGACTTACCGTACAGCAATAAGTGATGCGAAAAGGCTCGCGGTAGCCAGTACTCAACAGATAGAAGTGGAGTTAAGTGCAGAGGGAGACTTGCTGCTTGATGTAAATCACGAATTACAACGACAGCGCGCAACCACGCGAGAGTTTGCTGTAGTTGGACGCTTCAAGACATTAACGATATTAAAAGTGTACGCGGCGATTTTGGCTAAGCGTTATCCCGCGTTATTAAGCGGTGGTTTTGGGTATGCGGAACAAGAAGGCGACGCCACTTATTTACTTATATTAAGAGATGACGCCACACAAAATGCGGCAAATATTTGCCAAAATCTACTTCCCTTCAAAGTTTCTTGCACGGTGGAAGCCTTAACTATTTATGAAAGAGAAAACAATGCAATCAATTAAGTGGCATCTCATTATGCTCAGTTTCGTTGCGTTAAGTGGTTGCCAAGCAACTGCGAGCAAGAGTCAACTTGACTCATTACAAATGAAGAAGCAGATATCTTTATTGGAACAGCAGGTAAGCACCTTACAACAAGAAGTAGAACAGCTCAGAGCGCTAAAACAGCAGGTTGCTAGGTTTGAAGAAGTGCAGGAAGATTTAGATGTTATTGCGATGCAGCTATCAAATTCGCTTGCAAAGCAAAAGCATGCTGAGCTTTTAGCAGAGCAACCCGAGCAAGTGATAGAGCAAAAAACAAAGCCCACCGAGAAACAAAAACAGCCTGTCGAGATAGCTGAATTCGCAATTCAATTGGCCTCTACAACGGAATATACCAAGCTTAGGCAAACCTACGAGCAACTCAAGGATAAGTTACCGCAAGACTTTGCAACAAGCGAAGTGAATATCGAGCAAATAGATATTCAAAATACGAAATATTATCGGCTCAAATTAGGTGCATTTGCAGATAAGGCCTCTGCATACAAAGGTTGCCAGCAACTTAAGCGTGCAGGTTTAAGCTGTTTGGTTAGCCATTACACCAGTCATCGACTTTAAAACTTGGTGCGTATTTTGCATTTTATCCAATAAGTTTATCGTGGGCTTGGTGAAATGAAATATCTAGCACTCATAGTGATTATGTTGTTGGCAGGGTGTACAAACAGCCAACAGGTCGGCAAAAGAGAAGCGATCCAGCAGCAAGAAATCTTACCTGACTTAGATGGGGTTGGCGCTCAGTTAGCCGCGGAACTCGGGCAGTATGTACGGCCGTTCAAGCCGAACTCAACGGTTGCTGTGACGAGTTTTTTTAAGGCTAATCAGCTGGATGATACCGTTGCTGGGCAAGGTTCAGGCTTGAGCGTGGCCTTGCAAGAATCCCTCATGACCCATTTAAGTCAAATGGGGGCAGATGTCGTGGAATATCGACTCAGAAACGCTTTATCTTTACAAAGTTCTGCCGATAGTATGTTAAGTCGAGAATTGAATGTGCTGAATCAGCGCCAGAAAATTGACCTCGTGGTGGTCGGGACAATCGTAGAAAGTCGTGATACCTATTTGGTCAATGCGCGGCTGGTTGATACGTTACATAATCGAGCCGTCTCAGCCGCATCAATCAGCATTCCAAAAGCTGTTATGTGGGGTACGGAGCGTGTCACAAATCGTGACGGTCAGATTATACGAAGCCAATATTAGTGGAGATGAAAGTAATGAAAAAAGTATTAAGTTTGGTTTTGCCGCTTTCATTGATGGTTGGCTGTGCTCAGAGTAGCTTTTTTGCGGTGGATAATGCTCAGGCTGAGCCCGTGCGTAATGGCTTTGAAAAATCTTCGATGTATCAAAGTAATCCAAACGGTATGAAACAATTCTCTGTTTCTCAGCAAATGGCTGGTAAGAATGTCACTCACTATGTTCAAAGCATTATGCAAGACATGGTAGCAAACTTGAAACACGTGAATGAGAAAACGCCGGTAGCAGTGACAAGCTTTGTATTTTTAGATAAAGAATTTGATAAAGGTTCCTTGCTGGGTAACCAGTTGGCTGAAAGCTTTATCCATGAGCTTCATGCGTTTGGGATCCCTGTTGTGGACTTTAAAACAACAGACTATATCCGGGTGACACCTGAAGGCGATTTCATTTTTAGCCGTGACTTTTTAGAGCTATCTGACGACCATCCTTTTTTGTATGTGCTAGGTGGTACTTTGGTGAATCATCAGGGCGGGGTTATGGTTAATGCCAGAGTGGTTGGGCTTAGAAGTAAAAGTGTCGTGGGTTCTGCTCAAGGCTTTTTACCGCAAAACGTAGTTAACGCCCTACAAGATGGTGCGGCATACGATGGCATTCGTATAGAGCGTGCGAACTAATTCGGAGGCGATGATGAAAAATGTAGTGCTATTCGCGACGACACTTGCATTACTCGGTGGCTGCGAAATGACAAAACAAACGGCTTCCGAACCTACAGAAACGCAGCAATCCGACATGGAAATATTATATGCCATGATGGAAGAGCAAGAGCGTAATGAAGGTTCACAAGCCGCGGTATTGCAAGATATTGGCTTCGTTAGCTATCGTCATCGCAAAGAAATTGCTAACTACGCCAGTCAAATTGCGTTGGAACTGTCAGATACTGTATTAGGGCAAAAGCCTGAGTCGATAGCGGTAGCCAGTTTTGTCAACTTTAATGAATCATTAAGGGATACAAACCAGCTAGGAAACCAATTGGCTGAGTCCTTAATGCATCAAATGCAAAAGCTGGGTTATCAAGCGTTAGACTTTAAAGCATTGGGGAAAATTGAAGTGACATCCAGTGGTGACTTGACTTTTTCGCGTAACGCAAGCCGCTTGAAAAACACGCAATCTCCCAGCCATTTGCTCACAGGCACTATGGTTTACCGTCCACGAGGCGTGGAGGTAAATGCAAGATTGTTAGAGTTTAACACCAACTTAGTGATAGCAAGCACGGTGGTGACCATCCCGTATTTTATCCTTGATGATCAGGCAACCGCTGCAAGGTAGTACTTCAAATAGCGGTTTTTAGAAGAAAATACCGTTTAGGTTTTATTAAACGAAGAACTATCCTACTTCTTATTCACACCTCAAGTGAAGTAACTGATAGCGCAGTAGTGGGTCTTAACTGCTGCGTATTCACCTACTGAACCACCTCATTTATTACCGCGAATAAATTGACTATTAATCTTTAAAAGTTCATTAAGATCAGTATACTAAAGTGAAGTCACTGAGATGCAGTACAACAGAGAATCAACAATTCTCGACTTTCATTGGTATTAAGTACCGCAGATCCCGCTAGTGAAGGTCAAAAAAAGCGATCGTTATCTGACTTTAGAGATTGTCCCCATAGTTTAATGGATAAAACAAGGCCCTCCTAAGGCTTAGATGTAGGTTCGATTCCTACTGGGGACGCCATTGGTATCACTTTTGCGTGGAATTACCAAAGTAAATGGGCGGCGGAAGCATGATGTAGAGTGTGTAAAGTCGTCGAAAATCTTGTCTGCGTCATAGGTAGTCTTAACCTTACAGTTCAAACTCATTTTCATTTTCTATTTGAATTTCAACCAAATCATTAATTTGCACATTGTGAAGTGGGCGATTACTGATATTTACCGCAATGGCGTTTTGCGCATTCACCTGGATCACTTGCAGTTTATTAATGGTTTTAATTTGATGCATAAATATTTTACCATCGACATTAGTCAGCGGATTACTATGCGCTACGTTAAGGATCTGGCCATTCTCTAAGCCATGCATGCGGCCCAAATTAATAACGACTTGTTCATCATCGATATGTAGGATTTTGCCGTTGGTTGGTAAGCAGGCTACCGCTGCGTTTAAATCAGTTGCGATTTGTATCAGCGTGGTTTGGATCTCATCAGCATAATCTGTCTGCCAAAAGCGCTCACTGTACACATCAATTAATTTGGTCTTCTTAAACGGCCACACGCCTTGAGTGGCATATTGCTTTTGCCACACCCTTTCATGAGAAAGTGCATCAAACAGCGCAAAGTCTACCTTGAAGCTTCTTAAATATTTATCACTTTGCCAAAATGCGAAGTCGCTATTAAGTTTATCGACACCAGCAATATCAGTAATTTGACTCAGTAATACAAATTGGCTGTTCGTATTTGCCGTAATGGTCTCGATTAGCTGTTCATTATAATCAAACCGCTGGCTGAAAAAGCGGTTAACGTCTATGGTCTGTGCGAAATAGGGAACAGGTTCTAAGCTCAACTTTTGTTCAGACATTGTCTGGTATAGGCGCTCGCTCACCGCTTTATTTATGTCAAAAATTTGACCTAGTGTTGCTTGGTGTTTATTTTTTAACTGACTTTGTGTGACTGCAACCTGTTTGTCGTAAGCACTAGTAGGGCACTGAGCACTCTGTGGGGTAATATCGATATGTAATGTCACCTGCCATGAGTCACCAACTTTTGCTTCAGCAATTACGTTGGCACTTTGGATTTCAGCATTTGAGCGGATCTTAAGTTGATCTTGGGTGAGCACACCATCGGTGACGGTTTGCACACTACTCACCGAAGCGCCAGAAAACAGCAAAGCTTGTGTGATGGCGTCATTTACCGCCTTTCTTTTGGCTTTTTGATGGTCGCCATTTTTAACGTCAGCCATGCCGGTAACTTCAAACCATTCAGCATAAGCTGGATGAACCAAGGTGATACACAACAGTGATAGACTGGTCGCGAATTGCTTTTTCATGTTTAAATGCCCAGATCAAAAACTACTCTTCAACTCAGCAATACCTGTGCCAAATTTTGGCAAGGTTCGTGCATAATCATACATTATGAAAGTTAATTTTATTTCTTGCCAATACTCAATGAAACCACAACAACCCTTGCGAGACCAAGATGTTGGGGAAGTGCTTAATTTTGATTGGTATATATTGTAGCGGAGTGGGGTGAAATGCGTATCACTAATTCTATCAGTTCAGTTGTTATGGTTTGTTCGCTAGCAGGGCTCAGCGGCTGTTCAAGCCTCGTTGATAAGCATATTGAATATGAAACAGTGCAACCGGAAACTTTTCCTGTTTTACGGGCTGTGGGGTACGCTCCTTTGAGTGCTCAGCCGGGTAAAACTGAGGGTGAGAAGCAGCTAATGGCCATTAAAGTGTCAAAATTAGAAGCCTATCGTGAATTGGCTGAGCAACTGTATGGCCAGAATTTGACATCCACTATTACGGTAAAAGGAGCGGTTGCGCAAAACGACGGTCTTAAGAGCCAAGTAAATGGACTTGTTCGTGGGGCTAAGGTGCTGAAAAGTTACGCAGTTGGTGATACTTACGCGACGGAGTTAGAGCTTGATATGAAACGCGTTTATGATTTGTATATTACTCAAGTCAAGCCGCAGAAAATTAAGAAGATATCTTATAGCTTTAAGTAAGCACTCATCACATATCGCTTACTTAATGCGCTTCACTTCGATTGTTCTTCAATACTAAAATACGACAGGCGTGGCTACGCCTTTAGGTTACGTACCAATTCACTATCGCTACTTTTCACGCTGCCATCTTGACCATATGTAATCGAAGTTGGTGCGCCAATTAAGATCCCTTTTAGTTCACGTGTGCTTACATTAGCCTGATGAGCCGTTTTAGCATTGATTTCATTTTTGGTCTGACACTCACTGAGTAGTGCTCGCACTTTAGCAACGAGCGGGGCTACTTCACTGTTTTCAAAGACGTGAGACTCAGTTTTTGACAATTCATTGTCGAGCTTTTGCAGTTTTGAAATGAGAGTTAGCTTTTCACGAGCGATTTCTTTTAAGTTGTCGCCACGCCGAGACGCGAGCTCGTCAAGCTCACGAGCCAGAAGCTGGGTCATCGCTTCTAGCGTCGAGATTTGTTCTGAAAGTTTGTGGTGGCAGAGCCGAACCAAATCATCCATATATTTCGAACTCAAATGCAGCTATGTTTTTGGCTAGTTTTTCCGCGTCAACTTGATACTTGCCTTCTGCAATCGCTTTTTTCAGTTCTTCGACTTTCTTGTCGTCAAAGCCTGATGACTGCTGCGCTTTTTCGTTGACCGTTTTCAGCTGTTGCGCTTGTGGAGTCAGGCTCACTGAATCCGCAGCTGCTTTCGGTGTAGCTGGTGATTTAACTGACGCACTATTAGCATCATTTCTTTGCAATTCAGCCTTCTGTTGCTTAACATTATTAGCAACGGATGTAGACTGATTCTGACCGTTAACTTGATTAACCATGATTGTAGACCCAATAAAATTATACTCTCAGCCTTGTTATCGGCGTTTAATAGTATTACTTTAGCAAATTTTTTATAAATTCACCTCTACTGTTTCCACTTCTATTACTCTAGCACGTAAGGTTTTGCCAGAGCGAGCGTTTTTAATATTAATAAGTTCACCACGGTTGCCATCTTGCTGCGCTTCTCCTTGAGTTTTGATCACAAGCCCACCTGATTTAGCAATAATCGTCACCGTATCGCCTTTGCAGACCATACAAATATGAGCCTGAGTAAAGGCTTGACCTTCTCTGATATTACGTTTGCTTCTACTGCCTATTAGTATCGACTTATCTTCTATATAGGAAACCCTACGAAAACGTTTCGGCTGATACTCTATTTTTACATCGTCATCCTGAATAACACGGCCTTTTTCTAACATGGTCGCGCTAACTAAAATAGGGAAGAGGTGATCGATACGCACGTGGACGTATTGAGTCCAGCTGAGGGTATCGTTGCATCTAATTTGTACTGTCACTTGAGTGTCAAAAGGCGGAGTCATTGCTGTACTATATTGCAACGGCGATTGACAATCCCTTGCTGGAATTCTTGAATCAAGTGGTATAGCAGTTAGTGATAGCTGGCTGTCGGGATCTTGCTCTACATTTGGTTCAACAAATTCTATTGCGCTTTGTACTAAAGTTTTGTTGTCATATTGCTGACAATAACCATAGTCAACGCCTATAAAATAAGCGAACAAACAAAAAAACTGAATGTAATGGGTTTTTTTTAACAAACTCATGATGTTTCGACTATGCTTATGGGGTGAAACAAGGTATAAAGATTCTGCTTTAATAACTGCACCTAATCAAGGGTGGTAAACCATATCAGAGTCGAAGCAAAGATCGTTCCGATTAGCGGTTTATACAGTAGGAGATTGAAATGGCAGGTATTTTAGACTCGGTTAACCAACGTACACAGCTGGTTGGACAAAACCGTCTCGAGCTATTACTTTTTCGACTTCAAGGTCGACAGCGCTTCGGCATTAACGTTTTCAAAGTCCGAGAAGTGCTTCAATGTCCAGCATTGACAAGCATGCCCAAGTCAAACCCTTTGATTCGAGGGGTTGCTCATATTCGAGGCCAAACAATATCCGTAATTGACATGTCACTTGCGGTTGGTGGGCCTCCTATTCAAGATATTCGCAATTGTTTTATTGTAATTGCGGAATACAACCGTTCAGTTCAAGGCTTTTTAGTCAGTGCGGTAGAACGCATTGTGAATATGAACTGGGAAAAAATAATGCCCCCGCCATCTGGGGCAGGCCGTTATTCCTATTTGACAGCGGTTACAGAAATTGAAAACGAGCTAGTTGAAATATTAGACGTAGAAAAGATCCTCAATGAAATTTGCCCGATCAACACAGAAGTCAGTGCTGACATTGTCTCTGATGGTGAAATGCAAAAAGATTTAGGCGAACGTATTGTCTTTATCGCTGATGACTCCGCGGTTGCTCGTAATCAGGTCAAACGTGCATTAGAGCCATTAGGTGTTCAGACTGAGCTTGCGAAGAACGGCAAAGAAGCACTCATCAGGCTTCGTGAAATTGCGGAAATGGACTGTCAAAATAATGTCACTGAGCGAGTAGGGCTATTAATATCTGACGTTGAAATGCCAGAAATGGATGGTTATACGCTAACAGCTGAAATAAAAGCTGATCCAAAATTAGCGCCATTGCATGTGATACTCCATACTTCACTGAGTGGTGTATTTAATCAGGCCATGATTGAGAAGGTTGGCGCTGATGATTTTATTGCTAAGTTTAACCCAGATGAATTAGCTTCAGCGGTTAAAAAATGGGTTCATTGTGATTAAAGCTGGTGGTAGCACTTGGAAAATAAGCATTTAGAGCAAAAAGAGTACGACCAATTTAGAACCTTTTTGGAGCAACAGTGCGGTATTGTACTGGGTGACAATAAATTGTACTTGGTCAAAAGCCGACTCGCTCCTCTGATGGCTCGCTTTGGTGTGGAAACACTATCGTCTTTAGTAGCTAAAACACTCAGTCCCCATGAGCGGCAATTGCGTGCCGCTGTGGTGGATGCGATGACAACGAATGAAACACTTTGGTTTAGGGATACTTATCCGTTCGAGCTAATTAAATCGAAAATCTTACCAGAGTTTAAAGACTTGAGACGTCCAGTTAAGATTTGGTCGGCGGCAAGTTCATCAGGACAAGAGCCATATTCAATTGCGATGTCTGCGAGTGAATATGTGAGTAAAAGCCCAGGCGCGCTGAAAATGGGTGTTCAGATCGTTGGTACAGACATTTCTAACACGATGCTTGATATGTGTAAGAATGCTGAATATGACGCGTTGGCGTTGGCGAGAGGGTTGTCGCCTGAGCGCAGAAAGAAGTTTTTTATGGATAGCGGTAATGGAATGGCTAAGGTAGTTGAACCTATCCGTAAAATGGTCAGCTTTAGGCATTTGAACTTGCTAGATTCTTACGCGTTGATGGGTAAGTTTGATGTTATTTTCTGCCGTAACGTCCTGATCTATTTTTCACCTGAAGTGAAAGCCAAAATCATTTCGCAATTTGCTCAGTCGTTAAACCCGAATGGCTATTTGTTTTTAGGGGCGTCGGAATCGATGGCGGGGTTGAGTGACGACTTTAATATGATCCGTTGTAATCCTGGGATTATCTATCAGAAAAAGACTTAATACTCACATATAGCGGCAGGGATAGTCGCTATAGCTAGTATTTGCAATTTGTAACGTAATTCTAATAACTATCTCCTACCTTTTAGCCTCAAATTGCTTCAGCCAAGTTGTCAATTATTCGAATATTTGCTCTTATTTACGTTACCGACTCAACACTGATTCAAGTTTAATTATTCCAAAAATATAGTTTAATTGTATGAAATTTAAGGGATAAATTTAACCTTAAAACTGGCCTAAAGATTGCTTTGTCATACCTGAGTCAATTTTTTGGAGTCAGATAATGGCAATTAGTTTCGATAAAGCGTTGGGTATACATCAGCATACTATGCTGCTTCGCTCACAACGCGCTGAAATTCTAGCAAGCAATATCGCAAACGCAGACACTCCAGGATACAAAGCTAAAGATATCGACTTTGCTAGTGCTTTGAAAGCGGCAAAGACAATGCAAAGAAGCGGCAATGATATGGTTAGAACAGATGCAAAACACCTCAGTGGTGGTACTAAAATGAGTAACTCATCTGAACTATATCGTTCGCCAAATCAAGCAGATACAGGTGATGGTAACTCAGTAGATATACAAGTGGAACGAAATTTGTATGTACAGAATGCATTAGAGTACCAAGCCAGTTTGCAATTTCTTGGTGGTAAGTTCAGTGGCCTTAAGAAGGCACTCGGCGGACAAGGGGCATAATTATGAGTTTATATAACGTTTTCGATATTGCGGGTTCAGGGATGAGTGCACAGAATGTGCGACTAAATACCACCGCAAGTAATATCTCGAACGCAAACTCAGTGAGTTCTAGTCAAGATAATGTTTATCGCGCTAGACACCCTGTATTTGCCGCTGAACTTTCCAAAGCTTCAGCTTCCCAGAGCAATGTCGCGGGATCGTCAGTTGGAGTAAAAGTATTAGGTGTGGTTGAGAGCGATAAGCCGCTTCAAGTTGAATATAACCCAAACCACCCAAGTGCTGACGCAAATGGCTACATTTATAAACCGAATGTGAATGTGGTAGAGGAGATGGCAAACATGATTTCTGCTTCTCGCTCTTACCAAACCAATGTTCAAGTTGCAGATGCTGCAAAGCAAATGCTTAGTAAAACATTGCAACTAGGCCAGCGCTAAATTGGGAGTAACAGCTGATGAGTAATAATGTAAATGCCACTTCTTCAACGGGTGTAGATTCACTCTACTGGGACAGGCAGAAACAGGCCGAGGAGAAAAAGCCCAGAGATGAGCTATCGCAAGAAGATTTCTTCTCGCTGCTTACTCAACAGCTCTCTTTCCAAGATCCAAGTAAGCCTGCGGACAACGATCAAATGATCGCGCAGATGACAAGTTTTACCATGGCCGAGGGGATCTCAAAGTTAAATGAGAACTTTGACTCGTTAGCTGCATCGATGACTTCTAACTCGGCGCTTCAAGCATCAACGCTGATTGGTAAGAAAGCATTACTCGAATCAACGACGTTAGAACATGGTGACGATGCACTTACAAAAGGTTCTGTGATTGTACAGGAACCAGTTCAGAATCTATCAGTGGGTATCTATGATGAATCTGGAGCGCTTGTAAAGACGCTTGAATTTGGCGAACAAAGTGTGGGCGCTGTGCGATTCGATTGGGATGGTAAAAATAAAGACGGTGAGATGATGCCTCCAGGTGAATACACCATAAAAGCGGAGGGTATGATTGAAGGTGAATATCAAACTTTACCGTCGGCCACATTTAGAAATATAGACAGTGTTAATGTTAATGGTGCTAACGGCATCGTCATTAATACCAAAGAAGGCGCGGTGCGCTTAACTGATATTGCTGAAATAGCATAGTAGTTTTAAAGAATTAACCTTAAGAACTTAGAGGTGAGAGTATGAGTTTCAATATAGCACTGACAGGTATTGCCGCCGCGCAAAAAGACTTGGACGTAACAGCAAATAACATTGCTAACGTGAACACGACGGGTTTTAAAGAGTCTCGCGCAGAATTTGCTGATGTTTACGCGTCTTCGGTTTTTAGCTCTGGCAAAACGAAAAATGGCGATGGTGTACAAACTACCATGGTTGCACAGCAGTTTCACCAAGGATCATTAAAGTTTACGCAAAACTCGCTAGACTTGGCGATTGAGGGCGAAGGCTATTTTGCCATGTCAAATTCTCTTCAATCACAAGATTTCACCTATTCTCGAGCGGGTGCATTTAAGCTCAACAAAGACAACTTCATCGTGAATGCTAAGGGTGATTACTTGCAAGGCTTTCCAGTCGATCCATCTACAGGTGATACCACGTCTTTGAGTTTAAGCACAACATCACCCGTTCAAATTCCAGATGCATCAGGTTCTCCTCGTGCAACATCGCAAATCTATACCTCGTTTAACCTAGATGCGACTGCGCAACCACCTACAATTGCTTTTGATCCTGAGCAACGTGCCTCATATAATTCAAGAACAGCAATAACGGTATATGACTCGTTGGGTGAATCACATACATTGCAGTTATTCTTCAGAAAAACAGCGGATAATGAGTGGTCTACTTACGCAACAATGGACGATAAACCTTTTAACCATAATGCGCAGCAAATTGATCCAGCAGCAACACCACCTGTTCCTTATACGCCAGTTAGTGTGTTCCGTTTCGATGCTAGCGGTATTCCATCACAGACGGCTGCCGATCCTTCAGCTACGCCGCTTGTTTTTAACAACAATACTGGCTCGACATTTAACCCCTTAAGTCTTGCTGGACCTCAAGATGCAGTTGACCCAACTATCGGTATGTCAAACTTGCTTGATAACGGTGCAACTTTTCCGAATGATATTGTTGTTAACTGGCGTGATGAAGCAAATACTGCTCAAAAGCTACCAACGCAATATTCATCGGGTCGATTTGAAGTAAAAGCATTGGAGCAAGACGGTGCGACCGTTGGCCGTTTAGCAGGTATTGATATTGGTACTGATGGTAAAGTTGTGGCTTCATATACTAACGGCGACTCAACGTTCTTAGGGCAAGTCGCGCTAGTACGCTTCCCGAATTCTCAAGGCCTTCAGGCGATTGGTAATACTGAGTGGAAGAAGAGCCTATCTTCTGGTGAACCACTTGCAGGCGAGCCAAACACAGGTACTCTCGGTGGTATTAGTTCATCTGCGTTAGAGCAATCGAACGTCAACCTCACAAACGAGTTAGTTGACCTTATCAGCGCCCAACGTAACTTCCAAGCGAACTCTCGAGCGCTTGAGGTTAACTCAACATTACAACAAAATATATTACAGATCCGATAATATATTATGCCCTCCAAAGGCTGCTACAAAGGCAGCCTTTTTTATGTCCGTCAAAAACATCTCGTCACTTTGGCACTGTGCTTGCATTAACTAGACTAAGTTTGAATTTTATAGGTCATCGTCATGGATAAAATGGTGTATATCGCAATGTCAGGCGCTAAGCAGAGCTTACGCGGTGTGGCACTTAAGGCGAATAACCTTGCTAATGCCAATACGACTGGCTTCAAAGCAGATTTTGCTCAAGCGCGCTCAATGCAGGCGTTTGGTGAAGGGCTACCTACACGGGTTTTTGCTATGCAAGAACGCCCAGGGACCAATATGACCGGTGGCGCAATCGTTGAAACTGGCCGTGAGCTAGATATTGCAGTAGATGATAAATCATGGATCAGTGTTGTTGATGCCTCGGGTGAAGAAGCTTACACCAAAGTCGGCACGCTCAATATTCGTAATGACGGTGCGTTGGTCACAGCTCATGGGCGTCAACTTATTGGCGAAGGTGGACCTATTGTCTTACCTATCCCCGTTGATAAAGTGGTGTTTAGTGACGATGGCTCTATTCAAGTGCGTCCACAAGGCGCTCCTGCTAACTTTCTTGAAGTGGTTGATCGGCTGAAAATTATTGAAGCAGATAATAGTAAGCTGCAAAAAGGCAATGACGGCCTTTATAGACCAAAAGAAGATAAGCTAGAAGATGGGATCTGTGGCTTTTGTGAAATATCACCAACCGCAAAAGTGATGAGTGGCTTCTTAGAGATGTCCAACGTCAATCCCGTTCATGAGATGGTGGATATGATCAACCATCAAAGACAATTTGAAATGCAAATTAAGCTGATGAAAACAGCTGAAGAAATAGATGAGCGACACACTTCGCTCCTACGCATAGTTTAAGAGTGAGGTAGAGATCATGAATCCGGCATTGTGGATAAGTAAAACAGGCTTAGATGCTCAGCAAACTGATATTTCAGTTATTTCGAACAACTTGGCGAACGCCAGTACCGTCGGCTACAAAAAGAGTCGGGCGATATTCGAAGACTTATTATATCAAAACATCAATCAGCCAGGTGGCCGCAGTTCTCAAGATACAGAATTACCGTCTGGTTTGATGCTTGGTGCAGGTGCCAAAGTAGTCGCCAACCAAAAGAACTTTTCTCAAGGTAATATGTTAAGTACCGAAAACTCTTTGGATTGGATGATCCAAGGCCCGGGCTTTTTTGAGATTCAGATGCCAGATGGCACAACTGCGTATTCAAGAAACGGTCAGTTCACGACGGATGAAGAAGGTCGAATTGTTACCTCAGGTGCGGGTTTTCCTGTGTTACCTGAGATGAACGTACCCGACGATGCACAGTCAATTACTATTTCTCAAGATGGTGAAGTATCGGTGCGCGTTGCAGGACAAGCTGAAAACGTTGTTATCGGACAGTTGACGATCAGTGACTTTATTAATCCATCAGGTCTTGAACCGATTGGACAAAACTTGTACACAGAAACTGCGGTAAGTGGTGCACCAGTACAAGGTAATCCAAGCGTTGAAGGGCTAGGTAAGATTGTGCAAGGCGCACTTGAAACGTCAAACGTTAATGTGACCGAAGAGCTTGTAAATCTAATTGAGACACAACGCGTGTATGAGATGAACTCAAAAGTGATTTCAACGGTAGATCAGATGCTGAGCTACATTAATCAACAGCTGTAATTGGGTAGGGGGTATTATGCGTGCATTATATTTAGCCATCGTAACGGTCGCTGCATTATCTGGATGTAGTACAACACAAAATAAAAATGTGGTGCGTGACGATCCGTATTATGCGCCTATCTATCCCGAGGATAATCAAGCCCAAATGGTGGCAACAGGGTCATTATTTAATACGCAGTTTTCCAATGATCTTTATGCTGACAAAAAAGCGTTAAGAGTCGGCGATATTATTACCATCGTACTCAGAGAAACGACTCAGGCGACCAAAGCTGCAAATTCTGAGCTGGATAAATCCAGTGATTCGAGCTTAGACCCTGTGATTGGTCTTGGTGGCAATGCCATTAATATCGGAAAAGAAGCAATACAGTTTGGTGCTAAATCCAGTTCTTCTTTCTCTGGTGATTCGAAGTCTAATCAGTCAAATAGCTTATTCGGGAATATATCGGTCAATGTAACCCGAGTATTGCCTAACGGTAATTTAGTGATCCGCGGTGAAAAGTGGTTAACCCTCAATACTGGCGAGGAATTTATTCGCTTAGAAGGGTTGGTAAGACCTCAGGATGTGACCGCAGATAACACTGTTGAGTCTAATCGAGTGGCAAATGCCAGAATTCAATATTCAGGTAAGGGTGACCAACAAGAAGTGCAAAGTGCAGGTTGGTTAACGAGTTTCTTTATGAGCGCGCTGATGCCGTTTTAAGGTGCTGAAAATGAACAATATGCTTAAGAATATTTTGCTTATCGGTGCGGCCATTACATTGGTTGGTTTTTCTTCTTTGGCTTCTGCTGAGCGAGTTAAAGACGTCAGTATGGTTGAAGGTGTTCGTTCAAACCAACTGGTTGGCTACGGCCTAGTTGTGGGCTTGCCTGGTACCGGTGAGCAAACCAGATTTACCGAGCAAAGCTTTAAAGCGATGTTGAATAGCTTTGGGATCACGATGCCCGCAAGCTTAAAGCCAAAAATTAAAAATGTTGCGGCTGTTGCGGTTCACGCAGATCTGCCACCTTTTGTTAAGCCCGGCCAAACCATTGACGTTACCGTTTCATCTATTGGTAGTGCTGGTAGTTTACGAGGCGGTACTTTACTTCAGACCTTTCTAAAAGGGGTTGATGGTAACGTATATGCAATTGCGCAAGGTAGCTTGATTGTCGGTGGTTTGGGCGCTGATGGTGCCGACGGGAGTCGAGTTGTGATCAACACCCCGACAGTAGGGCGTGTGGCAAATGGCGCGACAGTGGAGCGAGCAGTACCAAGTCCGTTTACTCAGGGTGATTACATTACCTTTAACTTGAATAGACCGGATTTTACTACCGCAAAGCGCTTGGCCGACACTATCAATGGTCTTGTTGGACCAAACAGTGCTAAACCTATGGATGCAGCTTCAGTTCGAGTAATTGCACCAAGAGATCCGTCTCAGCGCGTTGCGTATTTATCTACGCTAGAGAATCTTGAATTCAAACCAGCGGATACCGCTGCGAAGATCATCGTTAACTCGCGCACTGGCACTATCGTTATCGGCAAAAATGTCAAGTTGCAGCCTGCGGCAATTACTCATGGCGGCCTTACCGTAACAATTGCTGAGCAGCAAAATGTGTCACAACCTAATGCGCTGGCGAATGGCGAAACAACAGTGACGCAGCAAAGCATTATCGACGTAAATCAGGATGACTCTCGAGCGTTTGTGTTTGACCCAGGCGTGAGTCTTGATGACTTGGTTAGGGCAATTAACCAGGTTGGCGCAGCACCTGGCGATTTAATGGCGATCCTTGAAGCGCTAAAAGAAGCAGGCGCGATAAATGGTCAATTAGTCGTCATTTGATGTTCCATTATTAATCAACTAGTTAGCCCCGCAATTGTGGGGCTTTTTTTTGGCTCGGATTTTGCATTTCTATTTGTATAGTTATTAACGTCAAACAGTGCTGAGTGTATGAACACCGACCAATTGAAAAATCAAAGCTTTTTTGACCTAGGAAACCTTGATTCGATCCGTAAAGAGGCGCTGAAAGGTGCTGGCGATCAAGGTGCCTCAGATCAGGCATTGAAGAAGGCGGCACAACAGTTTGAGTCTATCTTTACGCAAATGTTGTTACAAAGCATGCGTAAAGCGAATGAGGCGCTAGAGGATAAAGACAGTCCATTTAACTCTAGTGGTGTCAAATTTTTTGAAGAAATGCATGATCAGCAACTTTCGATGCACTTATCTGAGCAGGGCAGCTTAGGACTGGCAGATCTGATTGTGCAGCAGTTGTCTCCTAACTCTGAAAAGTATAAGCCTGCATCAGTAATGAGAGCTGACGGCGATATTTCCTTTAAAAAGCAGGCGACAGCGAGTGAGAGTGTGAATAAACCCGAACCGCAGGTTGTCAATGTAAAGGCAGATGCCTCAAGCGATGAACAAACAGGCTTTGGTTCTCCTGAGGAATTCGTCGATAGAATTTGGGAATACGCTCAAACAGCGGCGAAAAAGTTGGGCTTGAACCCTGCGGTAATGGTTGCACAAGCTGCACTGGAAACCGGTTGGGGTAAACACATCATCAGCAAAAAGGATGGTAGTAGCAGTTTTAATCTATTCAATATTAAAGCGGATAGCCGCTGGAGTGGTGAAAGCGCCAGAAAATCGACACTTGAATTTGAGCAAGGGTTACCGGTGCAAAAGCAAGCCGATTTCCGTGCTTATAAGTCGCTTGAACAAAGCTTTGACGATTATGTCAGTTTCCTAAAAGGTAATCCGAGATACGAGCAAGCCTTAAATAAGGCTGGTGATAGTCACGCCTATTTAAGTGAACTTCAAAATGCAGGCTATGCGACCGATCCGAATTATGCCAACAAAATTAAGTCAGTTTTAAAGCGTATTGATGTATCCGATTTCTTATCCGGTGCGCTAACAAAGGGAGTCAGATGAGATGTCATTTGATCTATTAAATATTGGTGCAGCAGGGGTTAGGGCTAACTCCGAGTTACTACAAACCACCAGTAAAAACATTGCTAACCTAAATACCAAAGGGTATATCCGTGAACGGACTGAGCACGGAACGATGATAGGTGGCATGGTTGGTCGTGGTGAAACCGTGCGTTTGCTCAACCAATTTGCGCAGCAGCAATTAAATCGTGATATTTCTAATCAGTCTTACTACGAGCAGTTTGTCACTGAGGCAAGCCGTGTTGATACGTTGTTTGCACAAGACTCAAACAGTCTGAGCAAAAGCATCAACTCGATGTTTAACAATTTACAAAGCGCGATTAACTTACCTTCATCGACAACTAACCGCTCTTTATTTATGACGGGCGCTCAAGGCCTTGTTGATCAAATGGATAGACTGTCAGGTATTGTTGTTGATCAAAACAGTATTGTGAACGAGCAATTGGATATTTTCTCAGAAGAAGCCAATAACCTTGTGCAAAAAATCAGCGAATTAAATAAACAAGTAGCGAGTAAATCAGCACTCAATCTGAACAATGTCGATCACAGTGTACTTAACGAGCGAGATCAAGCTATCAAGGAGCTCGCTGAACTTGTAGATATAGAAACACTCGATGGTGAAAATGGCGAGAAGCTCGTATTTTTAGGCACTGGGGATGCACTTGTGATGCAAGGTGGAGCCTTCAATTTATTCGCGATGAAAGGCAATCCAGATCCTAATCATAAAGAACTAATCCTAGACATTAAAGATAAAAATGTTGTGCAACTCGAGTTAGATAGCGGCAGCTTGAAAGGCAAAATCGGCGGGTTACTGGCGTTTAGAGATGAAGTGTTGATCCCGGCACAAAACCAACTAGGCCAAATTGGCCTCGCATTGGCAGATGCTTTTAATCAGCAAAATAGATTGGGAATGGACTTAGATGGCAATATAGGTGGAGATATATTTAAAATACCCACCGTGGGTGGCTTTGCTTACAGCGAAAATACAGGCACCGCAGCGCTTACGGCAACACTTGAGCCTGAGCGCGGCAATGAGTTGCCAGCTACCGATTTTCAAGTTACTTATACCAGTGCAACAACCGTTGAAATAACAGCTGTAGATGCCAAAGGCAATCCTATCGGTACGCCGACGACTGGTAATATTGCAGGTGGAGTCATCACGGGAACCGGCGATTATTTTGGCTTACAGATGAACGTAACTGGTAGTGGTGCAACAGGCGATAGATTTCTTGTGAAATTAAACCAACAGGCTGCAACTGGGTTGGAGCTTGCAACTCAAAGACCAGAAGCTCTCGCATTAGCGTCACCAATTCGTACAGAAAAATCAGCAGACAATAATGGTACGGCGACCATCTCAGCTGGAGTCGTCACTGATACCGATCCCGCGACCAGTGCATTTACTGCGGGAACGCCGCCAACGTTGAATGATGGTCCTTATACTTTGACTAAAACAGCCAATGCTAACGAATATACGTTGACCAGTAATTCAGGTACAACGCATACCTTTACGGCTCCAGCGGATGGTAAAGATATTCTGTCTGGAGTGGGAGGAGCAGCACCTGCGCCTTTTGATAACCTTGGCTTCACTTTCGATATTGAGGGTACACCGAATACTGGTGATAGTTTTGAGATCAGCTTTAACACCGGTGGCTTTGATGATAACCGTAATGGTGCAGCGCTCGATGGTCTGAAATCATCGGATTTAGTTAGACAAAATGTAGAGCCTACAGGTAGTACCGAAAGCCATAAAACCTTTAATGAAGCATATGCCGATATTGTCACTGGTGTAGGGGTTATCACCAATCAAGCGAAAACCAATGGCGCGGCATTTGAAGCGCTGGCTAATCAGTCGAGTGCATGGTTTGAGTCTCTATCGGGTGTAAACCTAGATGAAGAGGCGGCCAACTTGTTACGTTTTCAACAGTCTTACTCTGCTTCGGCGCAAGTCATTTCAGCAGCAAGAACCGTGTTCGATACCTTATTAAGTGCAGCGAGGTAATTATGCGTTTATCTCAAAATCAAATTTTTAATTCTAATCTCAATTCTATTTTGCGTAATCAGCAGGACGTGAATAAAGCAACACAGCAGCTGAACACGCAAAAGCGGGTACTGAGCGCTTCTGATGATGCTTCAGCGACTGCTAGAGCCATGCTTTTTGACGACCGGATCCAAGCAAACGATCAGTTTACTAAGAACCTGACAATGTTGTCTTCGAGATTAGATACTCAAGAGTCAGTACTAGAAAATATTAAAACGGCCATCGATAGTGCTTATACCAAGTCGATACAGGCAGGTAATGGTGGGCTATCCGATGTTGACCGCCAAGCAATCGCTGATGAGTTGGAGTCAATCCAAGATACTATTTTGGATTTAATGAACTCAAAAAGTGAGGATGGTAAGTTTATATTTTCCGGCTACCAAGATAATACTCAAACCTACAGCTTTGATTCTGCCACTGGAAAGTACGTATATAACGGTGACCAAGGACAGCATAAAATAAAAGTTTCTGAAGGGGTTGAAATACGCTCAAGTGATAACGGTTTTGATGTATTTGAAAGTGCAGAGAAGCGACTGAATATTACGTCAAATACAGGTGTGGTTTCTGGTGGAATTACTTCTGCATCGGTTTATGTAGATGAGCAAGCTGTGTTTGATAAGTTTCATAAAGCGAATTACAACGCGGATCCAAGTGCGCCTGCAGGTGCAAACACCTTTGACTTAGTGGTGACAGCGGGTACGCCAAATACTTATCAGCTTGAGCAGGGAGGTACAGTTATTTCAACCGGTACTGCAGAAAGCGGAACTATTAAAGTCGCTGGTATGGAGTTTGACTTCGCTGGTGCTGCACCAGGCCAAATAAGCTTTGATTTAGAAAAGCCCCAGAAGGAAAACATTCTAAATACATTAGAATCTATGATTACGTCATTGAGAGACCCCAGTATTACAGGTGACGATTACAAACAGGTACTTGCAGATGGGTTGACCGGGTTAGAAAACGCTAAGATTAAAGTATCACAAGGTCAAGCTGGGCTCGGTGGTAGGCTAAATGCGGCAAAGCTGGTTAAAGATTCAAATTCAGATTTAGATATCGATAACAAAGCAAACAAGGCTTCTCTTTTAGAGGTTGATTTCTACTCCGCTATCTCAGAGCTGACTAAGCATGAAACGGCGCTTCAAGCTTCACAAGCAACATTTGGTCGGTTAACTAATCTTACACTACTAGACTATATTCGCTAAAAAGTGGCCTTTACTGGCCATTTTTCTTTTAAAGCCACTAAACTTCAATTTCCCTTTTAAACGATTGAAATATAGTCGGTTTAAGGTCAGAGCTATTTTCTCGCCATCATATGTCAAAACGTTGTCACTCCTTCTTTATTACGAGATAAAGTGCCTAGTAATCAAAGTAATAAACTTTTTTTTTAAAAAATACTAAAGGAAATTTTTTGCCGACCGATAACTTAATTAACCAAGCCGGAGAGTGAAAAACATTCAAAGGCTGGAAAAGAATCTAAGTTTGAGAGTGAAAGACTCGATTTAAAGTGGGAGAACCATCATGGCACTTTATGTAAATACTAACGTAAGTTCATTGAACGCACAAAGACAATTAATGAATTCTGGTAACTCACTAGATACATCATTCAAGCGTCTATCTTCAGGCCTTCGTATCAACAGCGCTGCTGATGACGCTGCAGGCCTTCAAATTTCTGACCGTTTGAACTCACAAATTAACGGTCTCGATCAAGGCAATAGAAATGCAAACGACGGTATTTCTTTGGCACAAACCGCTGAAGGTGCAATGGAAGAGGTGACGTCGATGTTCCAACGTGTTCGTACGCTTGCACAACAAGCTGCGAATGGCTCAAATACCGATGAAGATCGCTTAGCACTACAAGAAGAGATTCATCAATTAATGGATGAAGTTAATCGTGTTGCTTCAGATACAACGTTTGGTGGAACAAACTTGCTAGATGGCTCATACGCTGCAAGCTTCCAAGTGGGTGCTGATGCAGCTCAAACCATCGATTTCAGTATGAAAACAGTCGGAGGTACGGCCAATACTTTAACAGCAAATGGTGGCTTTACATTATCGGGTATTGCAGGTGTTGCCTCCGCAGTGGGAAGCAGAGCTTTAGTGGGAGCAGCGTCGACTGCAGCTGCAGCAGGTTATGTTGACGCGGATGGGATTACAAAACTAAACGATTTAGCAGCAGCTGCTGGGGATACAGCATTTACGGCGTCGACAGCAACTTTTGCAACCGTATTCACTGAAACGGGCATATCTGTGTCAACGCAATATAATGCACAGCTAGTAATGGCCGGAATGGATGCGCTTATAGCTGTAGTGGATAAAAAGCGCTCTGAATTAGGTGCGGTTCAAAACCGTTTCCAATCAACGATTCGTAACCAGTCTAATATTTCCGAGAATTTATCGGCTGCGAACTCTCGTATTAAGGACGCTGACTTTGCTAAAGAAACCGCTAGCTTAACCAAAATGCAGATCCTTCAACAGGCTAGCCAAACAATCCTAAGCCAGGCTAACCAACGTCCTCAGGCTGCTTTAAGTCTTCTAGGATAACAGTTGGAAAGTAAAGGTGCCTAAGCCGAATGGGGTATTTGCTTAGGCACCTAATTGGATGATAAAGCGGAGGTGCTTAAATCCAATAGCGTTCATTAAAACAATGAACACGTTAATCAAAGCATTAAGTATGCCAACTTTATGCTAGAAAAATGACACTCACTCTCAAATTTATCTAAAGAGGCCAACTGGCCTCTTTTTATTTCCCTACACTTTGAGCTGAAGCCTCTCCATCCATCAAAAAAGCCGCGGCTAGATGCCGAAATGCTAGTTAGTCGTTCCTCGATAAACAAAGTATTTAATACCTATTTTTAAGTTTCCTGTTTTATTTAATCATAGCTTTGGGTTTTTGGCCTGCTATTTGCTTATTACTAGTTACAGTAAATTCTGGCGTCAAAGTGGCAATTGGTTGCCTTAGTTGGTTAAATACCCGATGCATAAGTGCCGCTTTGTCATTTAGCTATCTATTAATTAGATAATGATTTGACAAAAAGAGAGTGAGTTATGTCTTTATATGTAAATACCAATGTGAGTTCCTTGAATGCCCAGAGAAATTTAATGAACTCCGGAAATGAGTTGGATACGTCTTTCAAGCGTTTATCTTCAGGTCTTCGGATTAACAGTGCTGCAGACGATGCTGCTGGTCTACAAATTTCTGATCGTTTGCAATCCCAAATACTAGGGCTAGGCCAAGGTAACCGAAATGCTAACGATGGTATCTCTTTAGCTCAAACAGCCGAAGGGGCAATGGAGGAAATGACGAGCATGATGCAAAGAGTGAGAACTCTTTCTCAGCAAGCTGCAAATGGCTCTAATACAGATGAAGATAGAATAGCGCTTCAAGAAGAAATTCGTCAATTAATGGATGAGTTAAATCGGGTGGCATCAGACACCACATTTGGTGGTACAAATTTGCTAGATGGATCTTATGCAGCTAGTTTTCAAGTTGGTGCTGATGCAGCTCAAACAATTGGTTTTAGTATGCAAACTGTGGGAAGTTCTGCGAATTCACTAACTGCAAACGGTGGTTTTACATTATCGGGTATTGCAGGTGTTGCATCTTCAGTGGGTACAAGGGCTCTGGTGGGAGCTGCAACGACTGCAGTAGGAGCAGGTTATATTGATGCGGATGGAATTACCAAGCTAAATGAGCTTGCCGCAGCCGCTGGTGATACTGCGTTTACAGCATCGACTGCAACATTTGCGACAATATTTACGGAAACAGGAATATCAGTATCGACGCAATATAATGCCCAGTTAGTGATGGCTGGTATGGATGCATTGATTGCTGTGGTAGATAAGAAACGTTCTGAGCTAGGTGCAGTTCAAAACCGCTTTCAATCTACTATTCGAAATCAAGCGAACGTTTCAGAGAATTTGTCAGCCGCAAAATCTCGAATTAAAGATGCTGATTTTGCTTTAGAAACCGCAAAGTTAACTAAGAACCAAATTTTACAACAAGCTAGCCAAACCATTTTAGGTCAAGCCAATCAAAGACCCCAGGCAGCATTAAGCCTATTACAAGGCTAAAGTTTATAAAAATAGTTAAATAAAATTACTAATTTTGCTAAAGCTTTCGCTCAATATGACGATAACTGATTTAGAGCACTATAAGTCTAGTGCTCTAAATCAGCTAAGTCGCAGGGTAGGGGTATCCCGCGGTTTAGCTCAGAAACTGAAAAGCGGAGGCTATAATGGCTTTATATGTAAATACTAATGTGAGTTCACTGAACGCACAAAGACAATTAATGAACTCTGGTAACACACTAGATACTTCGTTTAAGCGCTTGTCATCAGGTTTGCGCATTAATAGTGCGAAAGATGATGCGGCAGGTATGCAAATCGCAAACCGTCTCACTAGTCAAGTGAATGGTCTTGATCAAGGTATCAGGAATGCTAACGACGGGATTTCTTTAGCACAGACCGCTGAAGGTGCGATGGAAGAAGTAACATCTATGTTCCAACGGGTCCGCACGCTTGCGCAACAAGCTTCCAATGGCTCAAACACTGATGAAGATCGCTTAGCACTTCAAGAAGAAATTCATCAATTAATGGATGAGGTCAACAGGGTTGCATCAGATACTTCGTTTGGTGGCACAAATTTGTTAGATGGCTCTTACGGAGCAAGCTTTCAAGTAGGTGCAGAGGCTGCCCAGACGATTGATTTTAGTATGAAAACCGTTGGAGCCACAACGAATACGTTGACTGCCAATGGTGGATTTACACTATCTGGGATAGCAGGTATTGCGTCTGCAGTTGGTAGTCGTGCTTTGGTCGGTGCTGCGTCGACTGCAGCAGCTGCTGGTTATGTTGATGCTGATGGGATCACGAAGTTAAATGAGCTAGCTGCGGCTGCTGGTGACACGGCATTTACAGCTTCTACAGCAACATTTGCAACGACGTTTACTGAAACAGGGATATCGGTATCGACTCAATATAACGCTCAACTCGTAATGGCGGGTATGGATGCATTAATTGCTGTTGTTGACAAGAAACGTTCAGAATTAGGTGCGGTGCAGAACCGCTTTCAGTCGACAATACGAAATCAGTCTAATATTTCAGAAAACTTGTCGGCTGCTCGCTCTAGGGTTCAAGATACTGATTTTGCTAAAGAAACTGCGAGCTTAACAAAGGCGCAAATACTTCAGCAAGCAAGCCAATCAATCTTAAGCCAAGCAAACCAGCGTCCTCAGGTCGCCCTTTCTCTCTTAGGGTAATCTACCAGGTTTACAAGTCACTTTAAGAGATATTTTTCTTAAAGTGGCTTAAACTATATTAAAGAGGAAAATAGGAGTTGTAATAATGATTGATATGAATTCAACTCAACGACCTGCTGAAACCCTTTCTTCAGACGGCAGTACCTTAAAGCCTAGGCAGCTAAGCAATAAAGAGTTGAAAGACTCTGAATTGATGGCGAAAGAGCCAATAGCCGGTAATGTCGAGAGTGGGATAAAGCTCAAGAGCAAGTTAGATTTAGTAAATGAAGTTAAACAGAACTTGGAAAAGCTAAATGAATATCTTCCAGTTACGTCAACTAATTTAGTCTTTGAGTTTGATGAGCAAGGGGAGCCACCTATTATTAAGGTCTTTGATAAAGAAAGCGAAGAAGTGATTCGAGAAATTCCCACTGAGGAGTTTAGAGAAGTTGCTAAAGCTTTAGAAGAGTTTGCCGATAAGTTGTCTAGTAAAGGCTTTTTGTTCAACAAAACAGCGTGACAGAAAGTTGTAAGGTATTGAGGAGTTAATCATGCCATCGATCACATCTGCAGGTGTAGGCTCAGGTCTAAATCTAGAGTCAATAATACAAGCTTCAATTGATGCGGAAAACAGACCTAAAATGCTTAGGTTTGCGGAAAAGCAGGAATCGTTAAAAGTTGAGTTATCATCAATTGGCGAAGTGAAATCAGCTGTATCAAAACTGAACGATATTATTGAAAAGCTTGCGGACAAAGATAATTTTGGTAAACGGGTGGCTAATATCCGCCAGCCGAATGGAGCTGACATAATTAGTGTTACTCCCACTTCAGATATCTCTACAGGTAACTTTAACATTACGGTGCAACAGCTGGCTCAAGGAAGTAGAGCTGTTTCTGCAGATGGTGCTTTTTCGTCTGCTGATGCGGTTGTTAGTGCAAGTGGTGGAACTTTGTCTTTTGCGGCAGGGCCAGATAAAACGTTCGATCTAGGTGTAACAGCTGGAATGACGCTATCGGAGTTGCGTGATGCAATAAATTCTTCAAAGGATAATTTTGGTGTAACTGCAAATATAATAAACACTGGAGACCCCCAGGTCGGTTCTAAACTTGTTCTAACGTCGAACGTAACAGGTGCTGATAACGACCTCGTCATCACGAGTGATACTGCAGAATTAGATGCAATTGAGACTTACGATGAAACACTAAACCCAAGTGGTGGTATGGTTATAGCTGATAACGATAAAGCACAAGATGCAATAATTACAGTGGACGGGCTTAGCGTAAATAGTGACACAAATACCTTCAAAGATGCTGTTCAAGATATGACTATCAAGGCACTAGAAGTAAGCCCTGAAGACTCATCCGGAACAAAGCTGTCCGCAAAACTTAATATAGACTATGATCGGGAATCAGTGACTGCGCTAATCGACGAATTTATTGCCAGCTATAACAATCTAGTTGGAATGATTGGACTTCAAACTCGAGCGAACAAACCGTTAAACGGTGATGCGTCCATGCGTGCATTAAGCGACCAGCTAATATCAACACTTGGCACTGAGTTAACTGACGCTGGGCCGTTTGAATCTATTTTTGATATAGGAATCGGCGTTAAAAAAGACTCGTACTTAGAAAAGTCGTCACTTGTCAGAAGTTTGAACGAGGCAATGGATGAAAATTTTGATGATATTGGCGCGGCATTTGCAGGAGAAAATGGTGTAGCCAAAAAACTTGAAGCGCTGCTTGGAAATTATATCGATACAGGTGGCATATTGAAAGTGAGAGAAACATCATTAACTACGCAGCTTGATGATTTGGAAGATGATGTTATCGATCATAAAGCACGGATGAAAGATTATGAGGATGGTCTACGTCAGCAGTATGCTGGATTAGATGTTTTGCTCGCTCAAATGAAGTCTACTCAATCCTATTTGGGGGCTCAACTAGCAAGCCTTCCGGGTTTTGTAAAATCAGGTTCTTAAGAGTAACTTAACTAGGTGAATTATGTACAACGCAAAGGTAAAAAATTATCAAAAAGAAGCACTGAAAACTCGATTGGCGGGCGCGGACCGGTACGAGGTCATTCAGATGCTTTTTGCTGGCGCGATTGAAAAACTAGTTCGCGCGAAAGTCTCGATTGAAAACAAAAATTTCGAGGCGAAGGCGGAACATATATCAAAAGCTAGTTCAATCATTGAGGCCCTTAGGGGGTGTTTAGACTTTAATGCTGGTGGAGAAGTCTCCGAGAATTTATACTCATTATATAGTTACATGTTAAATCGATTATTAGATGCTAGCGTTAATAACGACCCTGACATTGTCGATGAGGTAAGTAATCTATTAAAAGAGATTAAATCTGGGTGGGATGCTATCCCTATTGAGGTGAGAGAACAAATTTTATATAGCGACTCGAGTACTAACAATGCTGGATAAGAGTCAGGCTTTGTTAGAGTTGCTCCAAAATTTTGAGAGTGCGTTGTCTAGCAAAAATATTGGGCTCGCGCAGTCTATTTTTGATAAGATTGATGCGCTTCTAAAAGCGTTAACAAGCGAAGAACTGGAAAGTTGTCAGCATCAGTTAGTCGACCTTCAGAGTCGGTTGATAGAGTGTATGCAATTTGTTAATGAACAAAAAAATGAAGCAAAAGCTGAGATTATTGGTCTGCAAGGTAAAAAATCTAAGGTTGATAAATACAGTAAAGTAAAAGGGTGCATGCCCTAATACCTGCGTTTTCGCAGCGATTAAATAGGATATTTGAGCAATGAAGTATAAAGTTGCAATAATATATCGAAGTGTAAAAGTTGAGTAGTTGTAAATATGGATAATATCGAAAATCTCTTGGGCCAAGCCGAAAGTGCATTAGCAAGTCTTAAAGCGCAAAGTGAAAGAGAAGGTGAGTTTGCTGTAGAGGCTAATCTACGATTTGGAAAAAATATTCTAGCTTTCCAGAAGTACTTCCCTGATATTTTTGATATTTTGGTAGAGTTTACCCCTCGAGAAAATTTTTGTTTACATGTAACTTCTACTGGTGCTGCTAATTTCTATCCTAAAGGAACTGAAGTCCCGCTCTATAGTGATGATCCGGTTTTACAAGCAAATGAGCAAGTCAATAGAAATATTGCTTCACCCAACTTTAGCCGAACAGATTATTTTTCTGCTCCAAATACTCTTAAAGAAGATAAGCGACTACATATAAAATATGTTAAAAAGCTCGCTGACATACTATGCCAAGTGCAAGCTGATCGTTTGGAAATCCTCACATCTCTGCCAAAAACATACCCTACTTGTATGATGTTTGGAGTAGGCTTGGGCTACCACATCGAATCGCTACTTGATAAATGTCAATTTGATTATATGTATGTATGCGAGCCAGATATTGAGCTCTTTTTTGCAAGCCTTTTCTGTATCGACTGGAGTGCTGTGATTGAGAAAATTGATCAACAGGGTGGGTGTCTATTTCTCAATGTAGGCAGTACTTATACGGAGTTTTTTGAAGATATTCGATTAATTGCTGAAAAGGTTGGTGCCAACTCTATCATCAATAGCTTTTGTTATCAGCATTACCCTTCTAAAGAACTGAACTTGAGCATTAAAGGTTTTTTTAAAAACTACTATCAGCTTCATCAAGGGTTTGGCTTTTATAATGATGCAATTACCGGCCTTGCGCATGGAATTATTAATTCGCAAAATAAGTTCCCTTATTTGTTTGCGTCACCAGAAAAGCGGCAAGTGCTAAAGGATAAGTCTGTGTTTGTTGTGGCTAACGGCCCTTCGCTAGACGAGTCTATAGAATTCATAAAGCAAAACAAAGATGATGCCATTATTATTGCTGCGGGTACGGCACTATATAGCCTTCAAAACGCTGGAATAGTACCTGATTTTCATGTGTTAGTTGAGCGCACCAAAGGAACATATGATGCACAAGTTGATTTTCTAAATGAAGGAGAGGATTACTCCAATCTTAACCTGTTGGCGGTTGACGTTATGTATCCAGACGTATTGAAAATGTATAAATGGGCGGGGCTGGGGAGAAAAGGCCCTGAAGCCGCTAGCGTATTTTTGGCTGTGCAGTCATTAAAAGAGTTTGGTTATGCATCTACAGAGCTACCATTTTGTGCTCCTCTAGTCGCCAATACCGCTTTAGCTTATGCAGCAGCATTTGGTTTTGGTGAGATATACATGTTTGGTATTGATAATGGTTACCATACAAATAACAAAACACATTCTTCGTTAAGTGTTTATAATGACAAACGCCTGATTAAGTTAGGTTATAAAGCACCCGTAGGGGCAACTATTGAGCTACCTGGTAACACAGGAGAAATAGTTATGGCAACCAACCTAATGGTCATATCTCATATCATGCAGGAAAAGTTGATAGCTCTGTTTCCTGGGATTGATTTTTATAACGTTGGTAGTGGGGCAAAAGTCGCAGGAGCACATACACTTTTGACTGACGAACTGTTCTTGTTAAATAAAACAGAAAATAAAGGTGAACTAGTTGAAGCAATAAAAGCAAGCTTTTTTCAAGAGATTACTGTTGTTCCAAGTGAGGAAACGCTTGGTTGGCAAAGCTTTGCAGAGCTTTGTGATTATTTAATAGAAATTGGGAATAGACCTTATGAAAACCGTGATGAAGCTCATAAGTTGCTACGTGCTCAACAAAACGTTTTGCTCGCATATAAAGATAACCAATATGCACACTTCTTCCATCTAATTAAAGGTACAATGCTATACTTCCACTGCCCGATGATGACCATGCTCTATTACTATGAGCAGGAAGATAAGTCATTGGAGTGGTTTGATAAGACTCTAAAGGTTTGGCAGGAGTTCATCAAAGCAGCGAAAGTAGATTTTGAAGCGAATTGGAATACTAAATGTACTTGGAGTGAGTTCTACCAAGATGAATAATAATGAAGGTTCTTTAGGCTTGTTTGGCAGAACATTACCGCTCTTTTATGAAGATCTAAAAACCCATGATGATGAGTTGTCAAGAATAGTTAGTAATTCACGTTTCTTGATATTGGGAGGCGCGGGTTCCATAGGTCAAGCCGTTGTAAAGGAGCTGTTTAAGCGTGGTTCTAAAGTATTACACGTAGTAGATATTAGTGAGAATAACCTAGTTGAGCTAGTTAGAGATTTACGAAGTAGTTTTGGTTACATCGTAAGTGACTTTAAAACCTTTGCTTTAGATATTGGTTCATTAGAATATGATGCTTTTATTAACTCGGGCAATGGCTATGACTATGTTTTAAACTTATCAGCATTAAAGCATGTACGTAGTGAAGAGGACGCTTTTACTCTAATGCGTATGCTTGATGTGAATATTTTCAATACTATAAAATCCCTCGAGCAGTCAATAGCGTTTGGTGCTAAAAAGTATTTCTGTGTATCAACAGATAAAGCTGCAAACCCTGTCAACTTAATGGGGGCGTCGAAGCGGGTTATGGAGATGTTCTTAACCGACTTTCACAAGGAACTACCTATTTCGACGGCTAGATTTGCGAATGTCGCTTTTTCTGACGGCTCTCTTTTGCATAGTTTCAAACAACGCCTCTTTAAATCCCAACCTATTGTCGCACCTAATGATATTCAACGCTACTTTGTCACGCCAGAAGAGTCTGCAACCCTGTGTTTAATGTCGTGTATATTCGGCCAGACAGGCGATATCTTCTTTCCTAAATTGAACGCTGAAAGTCACTTAGCAAAGTTTTCAGATATAGCTGAGAAGTTTCTACTCTCTCAGGGGTATACACCCTACCTATGTGAAACTGAAGACGAAGCTAGAGAGCTTGCGAGAGTATTACCTGCGAAAGGTTTTTGGCCATGTTTATTTAGCGGAAGTACTACGACCGGTGAAAAAGCTATCGAAGAGTTTTACACAGTAGGTGAGATTTTAGATATGACATTGTTTAATGACATCGGAGTCGTTAAATCAAATTTATCAGTGACTTCTCATGAGTTAGTTGCTTTTAAACAAACGATAAAAGGTTTACAAGCTCGAGGTATATGGAAAAAGTCAGATATTGTTAATGCTGTTGTTAAATTACTACCCCAGTTCCAACATAAAGAAACCGGCCTATATTTAGATGGAAAGATGTAATGACTGACTTTGTCAGAGACATTGTTGGGTTCATTCGTGAATATCACAAAACGAACGAGTTTATTCCTCTCCATGCTCCGAAGTTTATTGGCAACGAAAAACACTATGTATGTGAGACACTTGAGTCTACGTTTGTATCTAGTGTTGGGATGTTTGTTACTAGATTCGAAGATGAGCTGAAAATGTTTACGAAAGCGCCAGCTGTTTCAGCAACGGTAAACGGCAGTTCTGCTTTATATATCTCACTTTATATGGCAGGAGTTAGACAAAGTGATCTTGTGATCACTCAACCTATGACCTTTGTAGCAACCTGCAATGCTATTTCGCAATTGGGTGCATCGCCTATATTTGTAGACATTGATGATGAAAGTCTTGGGTTATCACCCCTTGCATTAGAGGCTTATTTATCTGATTCAGCATATTTAGATGATGCAGGAGTATGCAGAGACAAGTCTACTAATAGAGTAATTAAAGCAGTGTTACCAATGCATACGTTTGGCCATCCGGTGAAATTGAAAGAACTTATAACTGTGTGTGAAAAGTGGCATTTACTTTTAATTGAGGATGCAGCGGAGAGTTTAGGTTCTTTGTATAAAGGGCAACATACAGGTACTTTTGGTTTTTTGTCAGCGCTTAGCTTTAATGGTAATAAAACTATAACGACAGGTGGAGGAGGTGCTGTAATCGCTTCTTCAGAGTTGCTTGGAGAGAAAGTTAAGCATTTAACGTCAACCGCAAAAGTCCCTCATGATTATGAATATTATCATGATGAGTTGGGGTTTAACTTTCGTATGCCGAACATAAACGCTGCTCTAGGCTGTGGTCAATTAGAATACTTGGACAAAATTATTTTAGAAAAACGAAATCTTGCTCGGTTGTATCAGGAGTTTTTCAAAAGTAGTGAATTATCCTTCGTCAGTGAACCTGATTATGCCACGTCAAATTATTGGCTTAATGCAGTAATTGCCCCTAGTCCAGAGGCGAGGGATGTTTACATCAATGCACTGAGTGATAAGGGGATTATGACCCGTCCTGTATGGAGGTTAATGAATACGTTGCCAATGTTCTCAAATTGTTTGAAAGGGGACCTTGCCAGAGCAGAGTACTTTCAAAAAAGAATCATTAACATACCAAGCACACCTAATTTAGTGATCAAATAAGTATGAAAAAAATTGCAGTGTTAACAACCTCTAGAGCAGAGTTTGGTCTACTTTATGACGTTATCTGCAAAATTGAGGAATGCCAATCTTTATCTCTACAGTTAGTTGTTTCAGGAAGTCATTTAGCTGATGAGCATGGAACTACGATAAATGAAATTATCGATTTGGGTTTATCCATATCTGCACAGCTACCAATCTTGGCTGGGAGTAGTCAGCGTGACAATGTAAACACTATTGCAAAAGCTGCTAGTGGTTTTTCAGATATTTTGGAAGAGCTCAGACCTCACTTGCTTATAATCATGGGTGACAGGTTTGAACTACTTGGTTTTGCTAATGCGGCACTGATACATCATATCCCAATTGCACACTTTTCTGGGGGAGAGGTTACAACAGGTGCTATAGACGATAGCATTAGACACGCTCTAACAAAAATGTCCTATCTACACTTTACATCAAATTATGAGCATGAACAGCGCGTAATTAGAATGGGTGAGTGCCCTACACGTGTGTTTAATGTTGGTGAACCAGGCTTAACTAAGCTATATCAAAGACCTAAATTTTCGCTTGTAGAGCTAAATAAGAGTTTAAGTAGCACATTCCAAAAAAATCAGTTTTTTTTATTTACATATCATCCAGTTACTACTCAAGGGTTATCTGAAAATGAACATGCTATTGAGTTGATCCTCAAGGCAATAGATAAGTTTTCAGAGTTTCAAGTGCTTATTACTTATCCAAATGCGGACTATGGATACGATGTAATTCTAAAGACGCTGATTAGTTATGCTGAAAACAAGCCAGAGCGAGTTGTATTGGTTCCTTCTTTAGGGTTTGAGCTTTATCATACCGCGCTTTATCACTGTGCATTAGTATTAGGGAACTCCTCAAGTGCCTTGATCGAAGCTCCTTCTCTGAAAAAGCCATCTATAAACATAGGAACTAGACAAGATGGAAGGCTCTGTGCAGCGAGTGTCTTACATTGTAGCGAGGAATCGGTTGTGGAAGCTATTGAAGAAGCATTAAGTGAAGAGTTTTTGACAATATGTGCTTCGGCGGAAAATCCGTATGGAGATCCTGAATCTCTAACCAAAATAATGAGAGTGCTCAAACGGTTTAAACCAATTAGCACAGTTAAAAAGGTGTTTTATGATAAAGCCTAATAGAGTTACAGTTATTGCAGAAATAGGTGTAAATCATAATGGGGATATATCACTTGCAAAGAAGCTAATCGATGTTGCCGTAGAAGCTGGAGCTGACGTGGCTAAATTTCAAAGTTTTGTTACAGAGGAAGAGCTTGTTGTTGATACTCCTAAAGCGGGATATCAAAAAAAAACGACGGATGGGGACGAGTCACAATTTGACATGATTAAACGACTAGAGCTGTCAAGGCAAGATCATGAAGAGCTTTTGAGCTACTGCCAATGCAAGAATATTACTTTTATGTCTTCCGCTTTTGATTTGGTGAGCATCGACTTACTAATTGAGTTAGGAATGACAACTTTTAAAATTCCGTCAGGTGAGATAACAAATACTCCTTATTTAAGAAAAATAGGCCACCGAAATGCAAATGTAATACTGTCAACAGGCATGGCTGACTTACGCGAAGTTGAGTTTGCTTTCAATACTTTGGTTAAGTCTGGTACAGAAAAAGAAAACATAACTATTCTGCATTGCACTTCAGAGTACCCGGCCTCTATGGAGAGTGTTAACCTCTTAGCTATGTCAGAGCTTGGTGATAACTTTGGTACAGAGTACGGGTACTCAGATCATACCCAAGGTGCTGAGGTAGCTATTGCTGCCGTTGCTCTAGGAGCTTCAGTAATAGAAAAACACATAACGTTAGATAAAAAAATGGCAGGTCCAGATCATGAGGCTTCAATGGAGCCAAAAGAATTTATTGCTATGGTTAAAGCCATCAGAAATATCGAAACGGCCCTAGGAAGTAAGGTAAAAACTTTATCGAGCGTGGAGTTGGAAAACAAAAGAGTTGTTAGAAAGCGCATCGTTGCTAAGTGTGAGATCAAGCGTGGGGATGTATTTTCCATGTCTAACTTGACAACCAAGCGCACAAGCTCAGGAGTAGATGCCCAATTTTGGGATGAGCTTATCGGCAAAGTTGCAACAAAAAATTACTATTATGACCAGTCAATAGAGAGAGAAGAATGACGCATAAAGAGCTGAATCAATTATTTTCTTCTCTACCCAGTAACCTTCGACACCCGATGTTAAGATTTGAGTATGTTGAGGTGATGGCAAATCAATATGATAACGCACAAGCATGCTTTTTCCTCCATAGGGAGGAGGATAGTTTCTTTTACCACCCATTTTTAGTATTTAAAAGCGAGGTAGAAGGGAGAGTTATCAAAGATATTGAGTCTGCTTATGGATTTGGTGGAGCTATAAGCTCCTCTTCTGATATAGGTTTTATTGAGCGTAGTGTTAATGCTTATAGAGAGTACTGTATTAAGAATAACTTCCTAGTTGAATTTATTCGCTATAATTGTTGCTTGAAAAATAGCAAGCTCTATGATGGTCAACTCAATGAGAATAGAGATGTAGTTGTAGTTGATTTAACTCTAGAAGTAATAACCTCGCAAATTCAAGCGAGAACGAGAAGTGCTATTAGAAAAGCGAAGCGCGAAGGTATCAGAGTTATTTGGTCAAAAGATAGAGAGTATGTTGAGGCGTTTATCGAACAATATTACGAAACGATGACACGTTTGCGGGCCAACTCCGACTACTTTTTTCCTAAAAGCGTACTTCGAGAGCTTGTAAGTTTACCATTTTGTGAGCTCGCGATAGCTACTTTTAACGGACAAGTAATTGCTGGAGCAAGTTTTTTTATTGATGGTGATTATATGGAGTACCACCTTTCTGCAAATAATCAATATGGGCAAAAATTAAATGCAACTAAATTGATTATTGAACAAGCGATGCTAAAAGGTAAAGAATACGGAGCCAAGTATTTGCATTTGGGAGGTGGATACACCACTTCAAATGATGATCCACTTTTACGTTTCAAAATGCTTTTCAGCAAGAATCAAGAAAAGTATGTGGTTGGCCATAAAGTACTCGATACAGAACGTTATCAATCACTTAAAAAAATATGCATAAAGCCTGGTATTAATCTTGCTAAAACAAACCGAGTGATTTTTTATCGCTAATATGTATTGACGCTAACTGCTTATATAGGAAAGGGCTATGAGCTGGGATCCAATTTGGGAAAAAATATATAGTGAGAGAAGCTGGGGAAAATACCCGGATACAGACGTAGTTCGCTTCGTTGCTCGTAATTTTTATAATGTAGAGAATAGAGGGGAAGTAAAGCTCCTAGAGATGGGGTGTGGCCCAGGTGCTCAGTTGTGTTTTATGGCGCGTGAAGGGTTTCATGTGACAGGCGTTGAAGGTTCAAAAACAGCTGTTCGTATTGCAAATGAAAGGCTTGATGCTGAGGTTCCTAGTTGGCAAGGAGAGGTTGTTGAAGGTGATGTTATAAGCTTAGCTTACGGAGATGAATATTTTGACGCGGTTTTAGATATTGGGGTCACACCTACAACGAGCTTTGAAGTTGCCCAAAAAATATTTAGTGAAGCCAGCCGAGTATTAAAGGTTGGTGGTCTCTTATACAGCCGATGTTTGGCTAAAGGCTGCTGGGGAGATAATACAGGTGAAGAAGTTGCAAAAAACACCTATTTGGTTTCTGAAGGGCCAATGGTTAACCAAGGGGCAATCCGCTTTACTGATAAGTCAGAAATACAGTCTTTATTGCCTATTGACTTAGAATTAATATCTATTGAAGTAATGAGCTATGGAATGGAAGATAAGCCAGTTAAACAATGGATGATAACTGCCAAAAAATTAGGAAGTTAAAATGTCTTGGGATAAAACTTGGGAAGACATATTTAAATCACAGGCTTGGGGGAAATATCCTGGGGAAGATATTGTCCGGTTTATCGCTAGAAATTATTACAAGTGCGAGGATCGCTGTGCAGTAAAATTACTTGAAATTGGTTGTGGTCCGGGTGCAAATATATGGTTTATGGCACGAGAGGGCTTTAATGTCACTGGTATTGATGGTTCCAAAACAGCTATAGCTCAAGCTAAAGCCCGACTTGATCATGAGGTTCCTGATTGGCAAGGCCACCTTGATATTGGGGATATGATTAAACTACCTTATAGTGACAAACAATTTGATTGTGTGCTGGATATTGAGGCAAGCTCAACAAACTCGTTTGAAAATACACAAAAAATTTATCAAGAAGCTGCAAGAGTGTTGAAGCCTAATGGGCTCCTATATATAAGAACGTTTGCTACGGGAACTTGGGGAGACAAAACTGGTGAGCAGTTGGCACATAACACTTATATACCACAAGAAGGACCTATGGCGGCTAAAGGTTTGACTAGATTTACCGATGAAGAAGATATAGTAAAACTGTTGCCAACTGATATGAAGTTGAGAAATGTCGATTTGCTTCAGTGGGGGCGCGGTGTTGAGGTCATTAAGGAGTGGATGATTATTGCACAGAAAGAGGCATAGTTTGGAGTAATTATATGGGCGATATTTGGAAAGCAACTCAATTAAGCGCTTCTGCGTTTATGAAGGATGCGATAAAAATCTTAAATAATTCACCAATTAAGCTGGTTACTGTGGTTGAGAAGGGACGGCTGCTTGGAGTGATAACTGATGGTGACATTCGAAGGGCTATATTGGATTTCAAATCCCTAGAAACACCATTGACAGAAATCATGTGTCGTGAGCCGATAACTGCAAATGAGTTTGATAGCAAAGCATTTGTGATGTCATTATTAGAAAAAAATAAGCTCCAACAGATACCTATTGTAGATAAAAATAGGGAACTTAAAAACATCATTACAAAGGATGGTTTGTTAAAAAAATGCGAAATCCCAAACACTGTGTTTTTAATGGCGGGTGGGTTTGGTACTCGTTTAAAGCCATTGACCCAAAGTTGTCCTAAGCCTTTATTGAGAGTTGGGAAAAAGCCGATATTGGAGACCATTCTAGATAGCTTTTGCCTGCATGGTTTCAAGAATTTTTTTATTTCCGTTCATTATAAGGCTGACATGATAAAAGATCACTTTTCTAATGGTATTAAGTATGGTGTCGATATTGATTATGTGGAGGAAAAAGAGCCGTTAGGAACTGCAGGCGCACTGAGCTTACTACCTGAGCAGGTCGTCCCTGTTGTGATGATGAATGGAGATCTTTTGACAAAAGTTGACTTCTCTGAGCTATTGGCCTATCACCAAGAGGAGGGAGCGGCGATAACCATGTGTGTTAGAGAGCACGAATATCAAATTCCCTATGGTGTGATTAAATCTGAAAATAATGAAGTTGTTCGAATAGTTGAAAAGCCAACAGAAAAGTACTTTGTAAATGCAGGAGTATATGTTGTCTCTCCGAGTGTCATCAATCGCCTTAATTACGGAGAGCGTCTAGATATGCCAGATTTGATTAACTCTTGCTTACAAAGTAATGAAAAAATTTCTATGTTTCCGATACATGAATACTGGTTAGATATTGGGCGTATGTCTGACTTTGAACGTGCGCAATCAGATATTATTAACTTTTTTTAAATATGAAATATGACATTCTCGTCTCAGGGTACGGTGCAATAGCACAACGCCACATTAATAACCTAAATAACTTGGGAATAATTAAATCTCTTACAATAGTAAAAAAAGTTATGCTCGAAGACCAACCTAATTATAAGTTCCCTGTCGCTATTTATACTGATTTTAAACAGGCAATTAATGAAAGACATTTTGATATAGCAATCATTGCTTCTCCAGCCAGCGCACATTCAGACCAGCTACATCAACTAAGCAACTTAAAGATTGGCTGTTTGGTTGAAAAACCGATCACTTTGAATGGTCATCAAGCTCAAGAGTTATATCAGTTTACTAGGTTAAAGAATATGAACTGTATAATTGGCTACGATTTGATTTATACCAAAGGGTTTACTGAGGTAAGTCGCATATTACATTCTGAATGTTTGGGAAAAATTTGGCACATTAATATCTCAGTTGGTCAATTTTTACCGGACTGGCGGCCGAGTAAAAATTATAAAACTACGGTATCGGCAGTTAAGGCGTTAGGTGGCGGAGCTTTAAGAGAGTTAAGCCATGAGCTAGATTACTTACTGGCATTATTTAACGTATCAAATATTGAATTTTCAGCCCAGTTAGTTAGACATTCTATCTTGGCAATGGACTGTGAAAATGAGGCTAATATTTTTGGCGGCTTATCATTGCGAAGCCAAGCTGAGAAGGTTAGCTTTTCAATTCATCTTGATATGCTAAAACGCTTTCCAAGTAGGTATCTGTATATTGAAGGCGCAAAAGGGTCATTGACATGGGATTTAATAAGGCAAAAGGTTACTTATAACTCATGTGGAGAAGAGTTGAAAGAAATTGATGTTCGAGAGGATAGCAATCAACCATATGTGAAACTAATACAAACTCTGATATCGCAAAGTGCTAATTCTGTCACTAGTAAGCAAGCCCTGCTCAGGTCTGTTCAGGTTATGAGTTGGATTGATTCTATAGAAGAAGCTGCAAGCAATAAATGTCAAGTATCGTTTAGTTTGAGGGAATTTAATGGATAAAGTTATTGCGTTTACTTTTGCACGTGCGGGTTCAAAGGGTGTACCTAATAAAAATATTAGGCTTTTACATGGAAAGCCTTTACTTCAATACGCCATAGAGTCAGCTCATGCGTGCCAATTAATCGATAAACATTATGTGTCAACTGATGGAGACGCTATAAAGGACATAGCTAAAAGTTTAGGGTGCGAAATCATCCATCGGCCAGAGTCGCTAGCATCGGATTCTGCTAGTGAGTGGCTTGCATGGCAACATGCTGTTCAATATCTTGTTGCGCGGGGAGAAATGTCGAAGAGTGATATTTTCGTTAGTGTACCTTGTACCTCTCCACTAAGAACTTCAGCTGATATCTCTTCTGCAATAGAAGCATTTTTGACCAATACCTGTGATTTGGCTTTAGGCATAACTGAAGCTGATCATAGCCCTTATTTTAATATGGTTAAAATGGACTCTGAAGGAGTAATAGAAACAATTTGTGGTGATGAAACTTTCACACGTAGGCAAGAAGTCCCAGTATCATGGAACATCACAACCATGGTATATGTGACTACTGCTGAATATATTTTACGAGAAAACGGTGTTATGGACGGTAGAATTCTGGGAGTAAAAATGCCGAAATTAAGAGCTATTGATATTGATACTGAGATCGATTTTGAGTATGCAGAATTTTTATTAAATCGATAAGCCGGAGAGTGAAATTATGAGAAGTATTTCTGAATTACAGAGCTTAGCTGATTTTTGGGGTATTATCACAGGTGGTGGGGGGCATGTAGGGCAAGCCGCGGCGGCGGCATTAATGGAGCTTGGTGCAAATGTTGTGCTTTGGGATAGAAGCAAAGCCGCTCTAGATATAGCCTCTGCCAATTTAGCTGAGTACAAGAACCAATTATATACAATCTGCTGTGACTTGGCTATAGAAGAAGATATTGTAAAGGGAGTTGAACAGTATCGGGAAATATCATCGGGTAGATTAAACTTTTTGATTAATAATGCGGCTTTTGTTGGCACCGATAATTTAACTGGGTGGGCGGTACCTTTTGAACAGCAAAGTTATGATACTTTTTCAAAATGCATTGACGTGAATTTAGCAGCACCGTTTTTATTGACAAAGTTGTGTATGCCCCTGTTTGAGATAACTTCAACAGGTTGTCGAAGTGTTGTAAATATTTCTTCTATCTATGGAGTGGTTGGACCGCAAATGGCTATGTATGAGGGAACAAATTTAGGTAACCCCGCAGCCTATGCGACTAGTAAAGCTGGATTAATGCAGTTCACAACTTGGCTTAGCAGTGTTGGTGCACCAAATATAAGGGCTAATAATATCGTTTTAGGTGGTATTTATCGTAATCAAGATGAAGCATTTGTAGAGAAGTATATCCAACGAGTTCCATTGAGGAGAATGGCAACAGAAGAAGATATAAAAGGCGCAGTTATCTTTCTGTGTAGTGGGTTATCGAATTATATGACGGGGCAGTCAATAGTTTTAGATGGTGGTTGGACAGCAATCTGACGTATAAACTTTGAGAAGGTGCTACACTTATTGAGTAGGGTACTTAATGGTGCATCATTATGAAAATCGAAAATCCACATTTGTCTTTATTTAATCAGATATCAGAAAAGAACAAGACATTGTCCGAGCAACTATCAACTGGTAAGAAAGTTAATTCTGCCGCTGACGATGCTGCGGCTTTGCAGATCATTAACCGTTTGACGTCTCAACAGGACGGCTACAGTCAATCCATTCGTAACGCATATGATGGTATCTCGTATTCGCAAACCGCTGACTCGGCATTATCTGGTGTGAATGATGCGGTTTCCCGGATTAGAGAATTATCGATTCAAGCCGGTAATGGGGCGCTGACAGATAGTGACCGTCAAGCATTGCAAGAGGAAGTATCGCAGTTGCAAACGCAAATCAGCGAAACGTTTGAAAATACTACATTTGGTGGCGCACAAATTTTTGACGGTGAGTCTCGTAGTTTTCAGGTAGGTCCTGACGCTAATACCACTCAGTCGCTACAGCAGACTGATGGTGGTTTTGCCAATGCAATATTGAGTGTAGACATTTCGACGCAAGCGGGTGCCCAAGCTGCCATTGATGCGGCAGATACAGTCTCTGAAGATTTAAACAGCCAACGCGCTGGGCTTGGCGCATTTGAAAATGCGGTATCTAGTACGATTCGCTCTGCGAGTAACCAACGTGAGAACATCGCAGCGAGCCAAAGTCGAATTCAAGACACCGATTACGCGCAAGCGGTGAGCGATCAAGTCGCCAACGATATTTTATCGCAAGCGTCTATTGCTTTGCGTGGCCAAGCTAATCAGTCTGCATCATCGGTACTGGGTTTATTATAAATTAATACCAAAGTATTGATATAGAACAGCTCTAGTGGCGATTTTTTGGCGTTAATGTCAAAAAGTTGCCACTTAGGTATTGCATCCCCCTTAATCTCTCTTACAATCTAACTATTAAAGAATTTTAAGTAGATTGGTTCTCAAGCAATGGTCTTGATCTTAGATAACAACAACAAAAGAGCGATCGGATTAGGTGCGGCACTTAGTTTTGTCGGTCAAGAAAATGAAGTGCTGGCCGAAGAGCGTTATGAGCCCAAGATCCTTGATAACAATCAAGAACCAATTTTTGTGTTAGGCGCTTTGCAAAGCTTAACACACGAAGCGCTGATAAAATCTCATCCCGCCGTCCCGTTTTTATTAATAGGTGAAACGCTCAGGCCGCTACTTGCGTTACCGAATGTGATAGGGCTTGTCACCGAACCCTTTGGGCAAGAAGTCACGATGCAATTGCTACATGACTGCCAGCAATACTTACGTATGCTTCCAAACAAAGAGAACAAGCTACAAAATAAGAGCTTTGATGGTTTAGTTGGGGAAACCGAAGCGGTTAAAAACGTTCGTTTCTTGATTTCTCAAGTGGCTAAAACCGACGCCAATGTCCTTATTTTGGGGGAATCGGGAACCGGTAAGGAAGTGGTTGCACGTAACGTACACTTATTGTCTAAACGTGCGCAGGGACCATTTGTGCCAGTTAACTGTGGTGCTATCCCTGGGGAGTTGTTAGAAAGCGAGCTTTTTGGTCATGAAAAAGGCGCGTTTACTGGCGCGATTTCAGCCAGGAAAGGGCGTTTTGAACTGGCGCAAGGAGGTACGCTTTTTCTCGATGAAATCGGTGATATGCCACTGCAAATGCAGGTGAAATTGTTACGAGTTTTGCAAGAGCGCACCTATGAACGAGTAGGGGGCACAAAGCCGATTCAGGCGGATGTTCGTGTGATTGCCGCGACGCACCGTAATCTTGAAACCATGATTGAAGACGGCAAGTTTCGCGAAGACTTATTTTATAGACTCAATGTATTCCCCATTGAAAACCCCTCTTTAAATGAGCGTGCGGAAGATATTGCGCTACTGCTAAAGGAACTAACACGTAGAGTAAATGAACAAACGGGCAATTCGGTTAAGTTTACCGATAGAGCCGTAGACAGCTTAAAGTCGCACGCTTGGCCTGGGAATATTCGAGAGCTTGCAAACCTTGTGGAACGAATGGTGATTATGTTCCCAGACAAGGTTGTCGATGTGACTGATTTACCACAAAAGTATCGCTATATAGAAGTCGAAGCGTTTGAGCCTGAATATCCAGAAGAACTATTAGAAAAAGATGCGTTCAATGAGCTATTTAGCGATGGTTTTAGTGACGACGAAGAGGACATGGTCGCGGAAGATTTTGCGCCGCAAGCACCGAATGTTGGCTTACTGCCGGACGAGGGGATAGAGTTAAAAGAATATTTAGCAGAGCTTGAAATTGATTTGATCACTCAAGCTTTAGAGCGCTACGATTATGTGGTTGCTCGAGCGGCTGAAATCTTGGGCGTTCGCCGAACAACATTAGTTGAGAAGATGAAAAAGTATAATCTCAATCGTGACTGATAGTTCATCAATTACTACCTAACCTGAACTCGGGATAAGAAGTAAGTTAATCCACTAAAATCACTAAATTCAAAAGCGTAGTATCACTCTAGCTAGAAGTTATTTCTTAATACAAGGCAAATTTGTGCGTCAATAGCTGGCCTATTGCAAGCAAATTTAACGCAGTAGTAAGGGATAACAGCTGCTAGAGAACAAGTTGTTATTCCAAGTTCAGGTTACCGGCTCAACTCAGCAAGGCCGCTTAATACGCGGCCTTGTACTTTATTGTTTAAAGTTGAGTAAAATCCAAGTCTTGATAACTGGCAATAATGGTTTGTTTGCAAAAACAGTTATCGGCATGGTCGTTAACCATGCCGCAAGCTTGCATATGTGCATACACGGTGGTTGAGCCTAAAAACTTAAATCCACGTTTTTTTAAGTCCTTAGCAAATTTGTCGCTGAGTTCACTGGTGGCAACGGCATCGTGTTTGTCACGCATGGGATTGATAACAGGCTTGTAATTAACAAATTGCCACTGGTATTTTGCAAAGCTGCCAAACTCTTGCTGAATTTCAATAAATCGCTTAGCGTTGTTTATCGTTGCTGCGATTTTTGCGCGGTTTCTAATAATTCCGTCAAATGCTAATAGCCGCTCGATATCTTGCTCTGTCATCTGGCTCACTTTGTGTACATCAAAATCGTGGAATGCTTTTCTATAGCCTTCACGTTTTTTTAAAATGGTATACCAGCTTAAGCCAGCTTGTGCAGATTCCAATGTGATAAACTCAAACAAGCTCTGGTCATCCAGTACAGGTCTTCCCCATTCCTTATCATGGTACTCAACATAATCGGGTTTGCTCTCGTCCACCCAGCCGCATCGTATTGTCATTGTTGGCTCTCTTCTATCTAATTGTGAATATGAATAAGCTAAATGATTTATTACGCCAACTACTCATTGCGGCATCACATTTGGCTTTCAAAAACTCTATCACAATGCTGTATATAAAAACAGTGTCAATAAATTGATATTGTTAAGTGTTATATAACTCTATGTTTTAAAAGGAATATAAAGTTGGATCGTTTTTTGCTTTTATCCATTGAGTTTATTTTTAAGAGAGCGGAAAAATGGCATTAGCACATGTTATTAATCCACAATTTGTACCAACGACGAATCGCTACAATCCCTGTTTGCTGCAAGAAGCCTACGTCGGTGAGCTAAGCGACCTTAGGCAGCAGGCGAGTTGGTTAAGCCATCTTGTTGATACTATGCCTGCGGGTGTCGTGGTACTTGATGGTCAAGGTATGATTGCCAAGGCAAATCAAATCGCGATGGATATGTTGGGTGAACCACTCGAAGGTGAAAAGTGGTTTAGCGTTATTCAGCGTTCATTTCGACCACAGCAGGACGATGGTCATGAAGTCTCTCTTAAAGATGGCAGAAGAATTAAGTTAGATATTACCGCGCTAACACCGGAACCTGGGCAACTCATTTTGATGACAGATCTCACCGAGACGCGCCGGCTCCAAAGTCGTGTTGCGCATATGCAAAGATTAAGTGCGTTAGGAAAAATGGTTGCCTCATTGGCGCATCAAGTGCGTACGCCGTTATCGGCTGCGATGTTATATGGTGCAAATCTTGGTGCAGCTAATCTTCCTTCGGCTTCTCGAGAAAAGTTTCACGATAAGTTGATGTCTCGGTTAAAAGACTTAGAAAGCCAAGTTAATGACATGCTGTTGTTCGCTAAAAGCGGTGAACAACAAGTGGTTGAGCGAGTGTCAATGCAACAGTTATTGAGTGAAGTCAAAGCGGGTGCTGACGCTATGGTTGAGCTTAACCAAGCAAAGTTGGAAGCATTTTTACCCGAGCCAGATATCGAAATATTAGGTAATCGTACGGCGCTTGCAAGTGCGATCCAAAACCTGATCCACAACAGTATTCAAATAATTGGCAGTGCGGCACACATTGAACTTAATGCAGAGCGCGAGCCGTGTGGCGAGTATGTACGTATCTCAGTTGTTGATAATGGTCCTGGTATTGATGAAACCTTAGTCGACAAGTTGTTTGAACCATTTTTTACAACTAAGTCGCAGGGGACTGGGTTAGGACTTGCGGTGGTTAATTCGGTCGCTAACGCACACAAAGGGTTTGCACAGGCAGACAATATTGAAGGCAAGGGTGCGCGTTTTAGCTTGGTACTACCACTAATTGAGGCGGAGGAACTATGAGTAACAGAGTTTTAGTTGTTGAAGATGATGCTGGTTTAAGAGAAGCACTCATTGATACATTGCAGCTTTCAAATATCGAGTGCGTAGAAGCAAGTTGTGCGGAACAAGCCGTTTTATTGCTCAAGCAAGAAACCTTTTCTTTGGTGGTGAGTGACGTGCAAATGGGTGCCATGAGTGGGCTTGACTTGTTAAAGACCATTAAACTCAACTATCCCGAATTACCGGTATTGATGATGACAGCATACGCGACCATTGATGATGCGGTTGAAGCGATGAGATTGGGTGCCATCGACTATATGGCTAAGCCATTTGCGCCTGAAGTATTGCTCAATATGGTTGGACGTTATCTACCTGAGAAGGAAAAAGAGACAGATGGCCCCATTGTTGCCGATCCAAAGAGTATTAAACTACTTGAACTGGCTGCAAAAGTAGCTAAGTCGGATGCCAGCGTTATGGTACTTGGACCGAGCGGTTCAGGTAAAGAAGTGTTAGCTCGCTATATTCACGATAAATCCGACAGAGCAGATGATCCCTTTATCGCAATTAACTGCGCTGCAATCCCAGAAAATATGCTCGAAGCGACCCTGTTTGGTTACGAGAAGGGGGCATTTACAGGTGCCATTCAGGCGTGTCCTGGAAAATTTGAGCAAGCACAAAAGGGAACGATTTTGCTTGATGAGATCACAGAGATGGATTTGGGATTACAAGCAAAATTACTTCGCGTGTTACAAGAGCGGGAAGTAGAGCGTTTAGGCAGTAGAAAAACCATTTCACTGGACGTCAGAGTGTTGGCAACCAGTAACCGCGATTTAAAAGAAGCGGTGGATGATGGGGTATTTAGAGAAGATTTATATTATCGCCTCAATGTTTTCCCACTAGAGTGGTTGCCACTGAAGGACAGAGCGGGTGATATCGCTGTGTTAGCTGAGCATTTGTTGGTAAGACATACGCAAAAAGCAGGCAAGCCAACACCTATATTAAGCAGCGGTGCAAAGCGCAAGCTCAGTTCACACAGTTGGCCTGGAAACGTAAGAGAGCTAGACAACGTTATTCAACGTGCCCTGATTTTGTTCCAAGGTAATGAAATTCAAGAAGATGATATTTTTATCGAAAATTTCTCACCGATGGCTTTGATTGAGTCTGCACCACTTGTAAATCATGAAGCATCAGCTCTAATGGAGCGCTCTCAAGGTGAGGATGAGATCATTAGCTATAAGGATGAGTTACAGGATAAAGAACACCAAATTATTTTAGATACACTGGCAAAGTTTAATGGCAAACGTAAAGAGGTGGCGGAGGTATTGGGTATGAGTCCTCGCACACTTCGCTACAAGCTGGCAAAAATGCGAGATTTAGGGATTGCGCTACCCGCTTAACCTAAGTTAGCTGAGCTTAAAAACAATGAGTTAGCTCATTGCTTATCCAAACCTCAGGCTAAGCTTTATCTGTTAATTCAAATTTAATTAGGTGCCTATAAAGATCAGCAGATCTTAGGCGCCTAGTTTTCACTTCTATGCACTGCCAATTTTTCGACATGCTAAAAATGTTTCAACATACTGAAAATTAACGATTTTAAGTTGGCACGTTTTCTGCTTTATTACAGGTAACTAAGAGTTATTTTGAGTAAAGCATCATGAAAGTACAATCATCAGCGCTATTTCAAGAAATGCAGGCAATGGCTGCAGAAGCGACGAGAAACACACAGCCATCAGTGCAGCCGGTTAAGACGGCGGCATCTTCGTCGGCTCAGTTTGGCGATTTACTCTCAGACGCACTTAATACGGTTCATGGCTTACAACAAGAAGCGAAACAAAAAGTCACCGCTGTTGAAATGGGTGACAGAAGCGTTTCTCTTGCAGAAGCCATGATAGCGAAACAAAAATCGTCGGTCGCTTTTGAGGCAACAGTGCAAGTTCGTAATAAACTTGTAGAGGCCTATAAAGAAATCATGAGCATGCCAGTTTAATTGAGTGACTGTGGAGAGTAATCGTGGCTACTAATCAATCAACAGATCTTACGCTTTCCGATGCAGCGCTGAATAATGACAGCGGATCGGATGAGCAACAAGAGCAAAAATCAGGCTACTTCAGTGCGCTAAGCGGTGTTGATATGTTGCGCCAGGTTACTCTGGTTATTGCCCTTGCTATTTGTTTAGCAATCGCAATCTTTATTATCATTTGGGCGCGCCAACCAGATATGCGCCCACTTGGTAAATACCCAACAGAAGAACTCGTCGAAACGTTAGACTTTTTAGACCAACAGAAAATTGAATACCAATTAGATGGTAATACCATTTTAGTCGCTGAGTCGGACTATCAAGACATAAAACTACGCATGGCGCGTGACGGTTTTACCCAGTCTCCGAGTTCTGGCACTGATATTCTGATGCAAGATATGGGTTTTGGTGTTAGCCAACGTCTTGAAAGAGAGCGCTTAAAACATAGCCGTGAGCAACAACTTGCGAGAACAATTGAAGAGTTACAAGACGTAAATCGTGCAAAAGTGTTACTTGCAATTCCAAAAGAAAACGTCTTTGCACGTCGCGAGAAAAAACCCTCTGCAACCGTAGTTATTACCCTTAAACGTGGCAAAACGCTTGGCGGCGAAGAAGTTGATTCAATCGTAGACATTGTGGCATCAGCGGTACAAGGCCTAGAGCCTTCACGCGTGACTGTCACCGATCAAAACGGTCGTCTACTCAACTCTGGTTCTCAAGACTCTTTAGCTGCGCGCTCGAGAAAAGAGTATGAAATCGAACGTAAGCGTGAACAAGAATATCTAGAAAAAATTGATAGCATCCTGATCCCAACTGTAGGTCTTGGTAACTTTACCGCGCAGGTTGACTTAACGATGGACTTCAGCGCAGTTGAAGAAACGCAAAAACGTTATAACCCAGATTTACCTGCGGTTCGTAGCGAAACGACGTATGAAGAAAATAATATTGGTGGTTTAGCTGTGGGTATTCCGGGGGCGCTGACTAATCAACCTCCTATAAACTCAAATATCCCAGAGATTGCGGGTCAAGGCGGCAATGGTCAAAGTGCAACACCAAGCAGTAATCAAAAAGAAGCAACCCGTAACTATGAGTTAGATACCACTATTAGCCATAAACGTCAGCAAACTGGGGTTATTCGCCGGATCAGTGTGAGTGTGGCCGTTGACTACCTCGCAAAACCTGATGCTGAAGGTAACATGGCAATGGCGCCGCGTACGCAAGAAGAGTTAAATAACATCCGTCGTTTGCTACAAGGTGGTGTGGGCTTTGATATGCAGCGAGGTGATGCACTAGAGGTAGTGACTGTGCCATTCGTGCGTGAAGACCTCACTGAAATGCAAGAGATACCACTTTGGGAGCAAGATTGGTTCCAAAAGACAATCCGTCTTGCAGCAGGTACCTTAGTGATCATTGTGCTAATCTTAGCGGTAGTAAGACCTATGCTTAAGCGTCTAATTTACCCAGATGATACGCTTGAAGATTTTGATGAAGATGCGTTGACCAGTGGTGTAGATTTAGGTGACAGTACACTCGATATGCTAAATAACGAATTCGATGAGTCTGCGGTTGGCTTCTCTTCTGACGGTAGATTACAATTGCCAGACTTACATGGCGACGAGGACTTACTCAAAGCAGTACGTGCCTTAGTTGCTAACGAACCAGAACTCTCATCACAAGTTGTGAAAGCGTGGTTGACAGAAGATGACTGATCAAGAACAAAAACAATTGCCCGCAGCCTTTGACGTTGACAAGCTAGATGGCGTCGACAAGGCTGCCATCTTACTGCTTAGTTTGACTGAAGAAGATGCGGCTCAGATTTTGAAACACTTAGAGCCGAAGCAAGTGCAAAAGGTCGGTATGGCGATGGCCTCCATGGATGACCTATCTCAGGCTAAAATTGCAGCTGTGCACAATTTGTTTATCGAACAAATTCAAAGTTTTAGTACAATTGGTTTCCAATCGGAAGATTTTATTAAGAAGGCGCTAACCGCAGCACTTGGTGAAGACAAAGCGGCAAGCCTTATTGACCAAATCGTTATGGGCTCTGGTGCAAAAGGGTTGGATTCGTTGAAGTGGATGGACTCGAAGCAAGTTGCCAATATTATCCGCAACGAGCACCCGCAGATCCAAACGATTGTATTGTCTTATCTCGAGCCTGAGCAATCCGCCGAAATTTTGTCTCAGTTTCCTGAGAAAGTACGCTTAGATTTAACAATGCGTATTGCAAACTTAGAAGAAGTACAACCTGCGGCACTGCAAGAACTCAACGAGATCATGGAGAAACAGTTCGCAGGTCAAGCTGGTGCACAAGCAGCGAAAATGGGTGGCTTAAAAGCCGCTGCAGATATCATGAACTACTTGGATACCAATATTGAAGGCCAGTTGATGGATTCAATCCGAGAACATGACGAAGAAATGTCGCAACAAATTCAAGACCTCATGTTCGTGTTTGAAAACTTGATGGATGTCGAAGACCGAGGGATCCAAGCCATACTGCGTGAAGTGCAGCAAGACGTACTGATGAAAGCAATTAAAGGCGCGGACGAATCTTTAAAAGAAAAGATTATGAAGAATATGTCTAAACGTGCTGCTGAGATGATGCAAGATGACCTTGAGGCTATGCCTCCAGTGCGGATCAGTGAAGTCGAAGCTGCACAAAAAGAGATTCTGGCAACGGCTAGACGTTTGGCTGACTCAGGTGAAATTATGCTTGGTGGCGGCGGTGGTGAGGAGTTCCTATAAACCATGGTCGATAAAAAGTTGTATAAAGGCCGCCCTGTCAGCACCGAAGCACTGGATGAGTTATTAGAAAACTGGCCCATTCCAGATGTTACGGATAAGCCTGAAAAATACCGAGGTCGTTCTACGGCCTTCGGTACGCCGTTGGAAGAGTTGTATACTAAGAGAGAGGTGAGCGCAGAACCTGAGCCGCAAGAGCCTGAATTCCCTACTTTGACCATTGAAGAATTAGAGCAGATCCGTCAGGATGCCTACGACGAAGGAATAAAGCAAGGCCACGAACAAGGCTATATTGAAGGCTTTGACAAAGGAGTTTCTGAAGGTAAAGAAGCCGGTTATAAAGAAGGCGTAGAAATAGGTAAAGAAAAGGGACTTGAGGAAGCACAACCTCTCATTGAAGAAAGGATGAAAGCGCTATCCACTATTTTAGATGGCATGCAAACGCCACTGAAAAAGGTTGATGATGAGTGTGAAAAGCAGCTGGTTGTACTCGTCAATTTATTGGCAGAGCAGGTTATTTTTAAAGAGCTCAAGACCACGCCTGAGCTCATTTTAAACGCGTTGAAAAAAGCGATGGACGCGCTGCCTGTCAAAGATCAATCAGTACGCATCCATTTGCACCCCGAAGATTTAGCTTTAGTGCAAGCCATGTACGGCGAGGAACATATACAATCACAGCATTGGCAGTTACTTCCAGAGCCGACGTTGGACAGAGGTGGCTGCGAGGTGAAAACACCACAGTCATCCATTGATATGACGCTTAAAAACCGTATTAGCGAAGTGTTGGAATCATTTTTGCAAGATAGCGGTATAAACCAATAATACTGCACTGTTATCAAGATAAGCGAAGCAATCAAATCAAGATAACGATGCCTTCCTAAGGTAATTGCGAACATGTCGACATCTGCTGCTATGAGCGAGCGCATCAGTAAGTATCAGAAATTTATCAAACCATATGGGGTTGCGGTTGCTGGCAGCCTCACCCGTGTGGTTGGCCTCACCCTTGAAGCTAGGGGGCTAAGTGCTCCCGTCGGCAGTCAATGTAAAATCGAGACGCTGGGCGGCTTTATTGATGCAGAAGTCATCGGTTTCAATCAAGAAACGCTTTATCTTATGCCAAACGACCATATTACAGGCGTCCTCCCTGGAGCGCGAGTGATCCCAAAAGTTAAGGATGCTGGATTACCTGTCGGTATGGGTCTACTTGGCCGTGTAGTTGATGGACTTGGTAGACCACTAGATGGTCTTGGTGCCATTGATGCTGAGAAACACCTGAAATTTGCCGCAGCGCAAATCAACCCACTTGCAAGACGCCCAATCGACTCACCAATGGATGTAGGCGTGCGTGCGATAAATTCGATCGTGACAGTGGGTCAAGGCCAACGTATGGGGCTGTTTGCAGGGAGTGGTGTGGGTAAATCGGTATTGCTTGGCATGATGACACGAGGCAGTGAAGCGGATGTTATTGTCGTTGGCTTGGTTGGTGAACGTGGTCGTGAGGTGAAAGAATTTATCGATGAGATTTTGGGCGTCGAGGGTAGACGCCGCTCCGTAGTGGTTGCCGCTCCCGCCGATGCCTCACCGCTGATGCGCTTAAAAGGCTGTGAGAGTGCTGTGACTATTGCGGAGTATTTTCGCGATCAAGGGTTAAATGTACTGTTGTTACTGGATTCGGTGACGCGCTATGCCATGGCACAACGTGAGATAGCGCTTGCTGTAGGCGAGCCGCCAGCCACAAAAGGGTATCCGCCTTCCGTGTTTGCAAAGCTCCCAGCGTTGGTTGAGCGCGCAGGTAATGGTGGTGAGGGACAAGGCTCAATTACCGCATTTTTTACGGTATTGAGTGAAGGTGATGATATGCAAGACCCTATCGCCGATGCTGCCCGAGCTATTTTGGATGGTCATATTGTGTTATCACGAGAGCTTGCCGATAGTGGTCATTACCCAGCGATAGATATTGAAAAGTCCATCAGTCGAGTCATGCCTCAAGTGGTATCAGAGGCACACATGCAGCAAGCCAGAGTGCTCAAGCAAGTCTATTCAATGTACCAGCAGAATAAAGACATGATCACCTTAGGTGCTTATCAACGTGGCAGTGATCAGATGTTAGATCAGGCGATAAATATGATGCCTGCGGTGAATAACTTCCTTCAGCAAGGCATGAAAGACGTGATCAATTATGACGAGTGTTTACAAGGCCTCGCTAAGCTACTAGGACAAGCATAATGGCAAATAACAAACTGACTTTATTGCTTAAGCTAGAAAAAGACAAAGAAGATAGCCTTCGAGCGAATTTTGTTCAAGCGCAGCAGCACTTAGCAACAAACCAACAACGGTTATCGGGACTAAACGATTTCCGTCTGGAATACAGCATGCAGCTTCATAGTAAAGCACAAGTTGGTCTGTCTAGTGGCGGTTTCAATCAATACCATAACTTTATTAATAAGATTGAGCAGGCTATTGATCAGCAAGCAAAAACGGTCAACACCGCGAAGCAGGTGGTTGAACAACGCCGCAAGCTATGGCTAGCGCAACAGGCTAAAACGAAGGCAATTGAAAAGCTTATCGAGAAGCAAGCTCTCGCGAAGCAAACTCGTCTAGCCAAAGCAGAGCAAAAGATGCTTGATGAGTTTGCAACGAATCAGTTTGTACGAAGAGCGCGTGCTTGGTAAGTTGGCTCGAAATATGCTTCGTAATAATTAGCGTTTTATTATTTAGGTAGTTCACTCGTAAAAGTCACTAATATTCATAGTGTTGGTTTTTAATGGTGTATTACAACGGCAGGACATTGCCACTTTATGAGGTAGCTTTAAGATGAATCTAATGCTTGCATCCATGCTGCAACGAGGCAGTAACGAGGTTGATATTAAAGAAAAATTCCAGGAGACAGATGCTGAGGGTTCTGAGGACAGCTCTGGGTTTAGTGCTTTAATGGCTGAGTTAGCCGAGCAAGAGAGTGCAAACAAGCAGGTAAAAGAGTCTGCAGATCCTGTAACCTCAGAGCTGGATGCGCCAATAGATAGCGAAGTCGCATCAGATGATGCTCCGCAGTCAGACAGTAAAGCACAAGCCTCTTCCTCTAAGCTGCAAGGGGAAGTACCAACTTCTACTGTTAGCTACACTGACAAAGGCTTGGTAGTTGCGGACAAACCGCTTCCTGATCCCCCGGATAATGATTTATATGCTCAGATCAACGCTGCAAAACAGCAGAGCACTTCATTGAGCCAAACCCCAACAGTAATTGCGCAATCAGTCAAAGAAGCATTGGGCAATGCTTCTTTGACTGATGAAGAGGTTGTAGCTAGCGATAGTGCACCATCTCAGGAGCAGCTACAAGACGAAGCCAGTCCACTAACTCGAGGGGGGAAAGGCCAAACTGAAAACGCCGGCACTAAGCCAACCTCGTTATTACAGCAGGCAACTTCTTTGGACAGCCAAGACCCAGAAGGTGAGGTTGCTAAACCTTCGTTATTGAATGACAGTTCAGAAGCTAAAGAACAAACATTACAGCCTAAGTTGCAAAAGGATACTAGCACTCAAGCCTTGGTTACCAATACAAACATAGAAAAACGGGATCCAAGCGCTAATAAGCCAGTCGAGTCTCAAGTTGAAAGTGAGTCTGAAACCGCGCAACAGAAAGGACTCTTAGCCGCTAAGAAATCAGAGCTTGCTCAATCTGTTTCCTCATCTGAAGCTAAGCAATCAGAAACAAAGCAAATCATTTCTGAGGCGAGTACACAAACCGCGAAAGACAAAAACGCAGTAAGTACAAAAAGCACTACAGATGTGCAAACCATGGTAGAAAAGTTGACCGTACAGCAACAACAAGAATTAAAAGCCGTGATGGCTGGCAAGCTGGATATTTATGATGCGTCGCCAAGTGTACAAAAAGCCGTAGCTCAATTAATTGGTAAAGGTGTTGATATCGCAAATGTACAGCAATTTAAAGCATTTGTGCCATCCTCTGTCGTAACACAAACTTCAACAAACACCCCGCAAGAAGCTGCTACGGATGTTAAAGATACTACCCAAGCGTCTTTTAATGTAAATAGCGCGCAAGAAAAGTCTAACAATAGTGAGCAGCAGGCCGTGGTAGTTAAAGAGGGTGAACGTGCTGAAAAAAATATAGCTGTGAATAAATTGACTAGCGATGAAAAGTTAGCTGTAGAGAAGCAAAGTTCAGAAAAACAGAACTTAGAAAAGCAAATAAGTGAAAAGGTAGTTGATAAAGAAAATAGTAAGCTGATGCAAGCGGAAGCAAGCATCGCGAAAGAGGCGGTTAAAAATGAGCGTCAATCGGCGAATACTGCAGCAGCGATACCAAATCAAGTTAAGCCTGAAGCAAGTCCTGTAAGTGTATCGCAAGACACTAGCTCACTAAACCAAACACTGAAAGAAGTTCAGCAAATTCAACAGTCTCAGCCAACAAACCAAAGCACAACACAGACAAAGCAAGCGACAGATGCTAATCTTCAACAGGCGATTAACATAGCACGTCAAGATGCCGCTAAAGAGCTGCATCAACGGGTAGGGTTGATGCTTAACCTTAACAATAAGGAAGCTGAGATTCGCTTAGACCCGCCAGAGCTTGGGGCGATGCAAATTCGAATAAAAAGCGATGCAGAGCAGGCTCAAGTGAATATTGTGGTGCAAAATCAGCAAGCTAAAGAATTACTAGAGCAATCACTGCCAAGACTAAGAGAAATGTTAGCTGAGCAGGGTATTGAACTGGGTGACAGCCAAATATCACATCAGCAAGGTGGAAATACTGAATCAGAGTCGCAAACTGCTGGTGGCAATACGAGTGGACAGCAAACTCTAGGTGATGAATCGGGGGTTTCTGACAATCCACAACCATCACAAAAGAGAAATACTGATTCTGCAATAGATTACTATGCCTAACACCTGCTATTATTGTAATTAATAAAGATCATAAGGGCTTGCTATGGCTGAAGAAACCGACTTAGAAATAGAAGAAACGGGTGGTTCCAAGAAAAAGCTGATTATCATTATTGTCGCTGCGGTATTGGTACTCGGCGGTGTCGCAGGGTTTTTCTTATTTTCAGGCTCAGATGCGCCAGAAGAATCCTTAGCAGAAGAAACGACAGCAAGCGAAGTTAAAGCGGAGCAAGGTAGCGCTGCGCAAATGGGGAGTGCACTGTACGTTGCCATGCCCCGTCCCTTTGTTTTCAATGTACCTGGTGCAAGTCGCGATAGAATTGTGCAAATTAAAGTTCAGCTGCTGGTTCGCGGTGATGTTAATGAAGAAGTAGCAAAGAAGCATATTCCCTTGATTGAAGGTACTTTACTTAGCGTGTTTTCAACGACTACCGCTGATGAGTTAAGCACAAGTGCAGGTAAAGAAACTTTGCGCTTAACGGCGCTAGATAAAGTCCAAGCTGCGATGGAAGGGGTTGAAGGTAGCAAAGTAATCGAGCGTGTGTTGTTTACTGGCTTTGTAATGCAATAAGGTAGTATTTGTGAGCGATTTATTATCCCAAGACGAAATTGATGCGCTACTCCATGGTGTAGATGAAGTCGAAGAAGACGAAATCGGTGATAGTGGTGACGGCGAAGGCGCTGGTGCCTTACAGTATGACTTTTCGTCTCAAGATAGGATTGTGCGTGGGCGGATGCCGACGCTTGAAATCGTTAATGAACGATTTGCCCGCCATATGCGGATAAGCCTTTTCAACATGATGCGCCGCACCGCTGAAGTGTCTATCAATGGTGTGCAAATGCTTAAGTTTGGCGAGTATATTCATACTCTGTTCGTTCCTACCAGCTTGAATATGGTGCGCTTTAGGCCACTAAAAGGTACTGGCCTGATAACCATGGAAGCCCGGTTGGTTTTTATCCTTGTAGACAACTTTTTTGGTGGAGATGGTCGTTATCATGCCAAGATCGAGGGGCGTGAGTTTACACCTACAGAACGTCGTATCGTTCAGATGCTACTTAAGATCATCTTTGAAGATTACAAAGAAGCCTGGGCACCGGTTATGGATGTGTCGTTTGAATATCTTGACTCCGAGGTTAACCCCGCGATGGCGAATATTGTATCGCCAACTGAAGTGGTGGTGATTAGCTCTTTTCATATTGAATTAGATGGTGGAGGGGGCGATTTCCATATTTCATTGCCTTACTCTATGTTGGAACCTATTCGAGAGTTACTCGATGCCGGTGTTCAATCAGATACTGAAGATACCGATCTGCGTTGGAGTAAAGCGCTTCGTGATGAGATTATGGATGTTGAAGTTGAGATTTCCTCCCAGTTGCTGGAAGTGGACTTATCACTTGAGCAAATAATGAAACTTCAAGCTGGTGATGTTATTCCTGTGGAAATGCCAGAGCATGTCACCGTATTTGTAGAAGAGCTGCCAACCTTTAGAGCTAAAATGGGTCGTTCTCGTGACAATGTTGCTTTACAGATCAGTGAAAAAATTAAACGGCCAGAATCAGTGAAGTCTGAGCTTCATGTGTTTACCAAAGGTGGTAAAAAACTCGATTCAGATGCTGAGCTGGCAGAATTAGAAGAAGATCTGCATCTTTCCGAAGGTGTGGATTTAGATTGGTAGTCGTGAGGTTGTACAAGCAACGTCATGAGACTAATTATGGACAACAAATTAACTTAATCAGGTAGTAATCCAATGAGCGATGATCAAGATACTATGGACGAATGGGCGGCAGCACTAGCTGAAGCCGAAGGTGCCGAAGGTGGCAGTGAGCCAGAAGTTGCAGAGTTAGATGAACTCAAAGATTCAGCGCCTGCATTATCGTCAGATGAAAAACGTAAACTCGATACCATTTTAGACATTCCAGTTACCATTTCGATGGAAGTTGGCCGCTCTAAAATTAATATTCGTAACTTATTACAGCTAAATCAGGGCTCTGTTGTTGAGTTGGATCGAGTAGCTGGTGAACCGCTAGATGTACTTGTTAACGGTACGTTGATTGCACACGGTGAAGTAGTTGTAGTAAACGACAAGTTTGGTATTCGCTTAACGGACGTTATTAGTCAGGTTGAGCGTATTAAAAAGCTACGTTAATGCGCTGGGGTTGGTGTGTAGCTTTGTTTAGTACTGCTTGTTACGCGAGTGCTGCCGTTGCAACGACGTCAGGAGTAGTACCTAAGTCTTCTGTAGGGGCAGGTACTGCGGGGTTAAGCTCGGAACTACTCTCCATGGGATTGTCCTTGGTGTTGGTGATCTTACTTATTTTGGGGTTAGCATTTGTGCTGAAGCGTTTAAATCCCAACATTGTAAACCAAAAGGACTTTAAGGTGATCCGCAGTATATCGCTCGGTACGAAAGAGCGTTTGCTGGTTGTAGAGTTGGATGATAAACAGCACTTGCTCGGGGTAACACCAAATAATATCAATTATTTATATCAGCTAGAAACACCACTGGATGATGTTAGCCGAACGCCATTTGCAAACGAGCTACAAAAGTTTTTAACGGGAAAAGGGCAAGTAGCCAATAACCAAAATAAGAAAAGCCATGACTAGATTGCTGATACTCTGTTTATTACTGTTTTCTGGGGTAGCTTCTGCAGAAGGGATAGAAGCAATAAACGTCACAACAAACCCTGATGGCTCTCAAGAGTACTCAGTGACACTTCAAGTGCTCGCCATTATGACGGCGCTGAGTTTTATTCCAGCCGCTGTTATCATGATGACTTCGTTTACTCGAATAATTGTTGTACTTGCGATTTTGAGACAAGCGATTGGTCTACAGCAATCGCCATCGAATCAAATTTTACTCGGTTTATCGTTGTTTTTGACGCTATTTATAATGGCACCTATATTTTCGCAGATAAATGATGAAGCGGTGCAGCCATATATAAAAGAAGAAATCACATCGATCCAAGCACTTGAACGTGCCAAAGAACCCATGAAAGCTTTCATGTTGTCACAAACCCGAATTAAAGACCTGGAAACCTTTGCTAAAATAGCGGGCTATGACAAGCTTGATAGCCCTGAGGATACGCCGTTTATCGTTATTATTCCGGCCTTCGTTACATCTGAGCTGCAAACGGCTTTTATTATCGGCTTTATGTTCTTTATTCCATTTTTGATAGTCGACTTAGTTGTAGCCAGTGTCTTGATGGCCATGGGTATGATGATGTTATCGCCAATGATAGTTTCCTTGCCGTTTAAGATTATGCTTTTTGTGCTCGTCGACGGTTGGAGTTTGGTCATGGGGACACTGGCCAGAAGCTTCGGATTGGGGGTGTAATGTGGAACCAGAAGTCTTTGTCGATATCTTAAGTGATGCATTGTTTTTAGTCATCAAGCTGGTGGCGGCGATTGTAGTACCTGGGCTTCTAGTTGGTTTAGTTGTTGCTGTGTTTCAAGCTGCAACATCAATTAACGAGCAAACATTAAGCTTTTTACCGCGTTTAATTATCACGATTCTGGCCCTTATTTTTGGTGGCCATTGGTTAACTCAAGAACTGATGGACTATTTTAACCTCGTGGTTATGCGAATTCCTGAAATCGCAGGTTAGCCATGGAGTTCACCTTTGCGGTAATCATGCAGTGGCTAAGTGATTTTTTACTTCCACTGGTGCGGATAAGCTCAATGATAATGGTAATGGCGGGGCTTGGGGCACAAAGTGTGCCGGCTCGAATTAAGTTTGCGCTCGCTGTGGTCGTCACTTTTGCCGTGGTGCCCGTTTTGCCCAAATCAGAATTTACCGATTTGTTCTCCTTTTCGATGATTTTGGTTGTTATTCAAGAAATGATGACCGGAGTCGCAATTGGTTTTGGCTCTCTGTTGCTTTTAAATACTTTTATCATTGCGGGTCAAATCCTTGCTATGCAAACAGGTCTTGGTTTCGCATCTGTTGTTGACCCTGCCAATGGATTAAGTGTCCCAGCAGTTGGTCAGTTCTATTTAATATTAGCGACATTACTGTTTTTTGTTTATAACGGTCACCTGATGATGATACAAATGGTAGTGTATAGCTTCGAAAGCTTTCCCATTGCAGGTAATTGGTGGGTGGTAGATAATTTTTGGAGAATCGTTAATTGGGGGGGCTGGATGTTTTCTACGGCACTGGCTCTTGCATTAGCTCCATTAACGGCAATGTTGGTTATCAATATCTCGTTTGGGATCATGACCAGAGCTGCACCTCAGATGAATATTTTCTCTGTAGGGTTTGCTTTTACGCTGGTTGCAGGTCTTACCATTATTTGGGCGACACTGGGTAACTTCTTAGCACAATTTGAGTTTCAATGGCTCAAAATGACGGAGCTGATGTGCGATCTAATTGGTTGTACGGTTTAGGAGTTTGAAATGGCAGAAGATTCAGGTCAAGAACGCACCGAAGAACCCACCTCCAAGAAGATAAGTGATGCGAGGAGTAAAGGCCAGGTAGCCCGTTCAAAGGAGTTGGGGACTACGTTTGTCTTGTTGTTTTCTGCTATCGCTTTACTGATGTATGGTCCTGGTATAGGGAAGGCGCTTTACAACGTGATGGGGCGAATGTTGTCGCTTAATCGCAATGAAACCTACGATACAACCAAAATGTTTGCTGTGTGGGGGGATATTGGCGCTGAGCTGTTATTCCCAATGGCTATGTTCGTTTTTATTATCGCAATTGCTGGAATAGTGGGGAATACGTTACTCGGTGGCTTTAACTTTTCTTGGCAAGCGGCCGCACCTAAAGCAAGTAAAATGTCACCTATGAAGGGACTGAAGCGAATGTTGGGCCCACAAGCGGCCATTGAGTTATTGAAGTCAGTTCTTAAGTTTGTATTGGTAGCAGGTTTTGCAATCTTGCTTATCAATATGTATTTTAATGAAATATTGCACTTGAGTATTGAACAAATCCCATCGAGTATAGAGCATGCGTTAGAAATCATTGCGTGGATGTTCTTAGCACTTAGTTGCACCATGATCATTATTTCAGCGATTGATGCCCCTTATCAAAGCTACAATCACCATAAACAGCTTAAAATGACGCTACAAGAAGTCAAGGATGAATATAAAAACTCAGAAGGTGATCCGCAAATAAAAGCGCGGATCCGCCGCACGCAAAGAGAAATGTCGCAACGACGTATGATGCAAGATGTACCAGATGCAGATGTTGTTGTGACCAACCCTACTCACTATTCGGTTGCGCTTAAATACGATACTGAACGAGCGGGGGCGCCTGTTGTTATCGCAAAAGGGGTTGATGAGCTTGCGATGCAAATTAGAAAAATAGCTAAAGGAAATGAAGTACCGATTGTGGAGTCACCTGTATTGACTCGTTCACTTTATCATACAACCGAAGTAGGTGATCAAATCCCTGAACAATTGTTTACCGCGGTTGCACAGGTACTTGCTTATGTATTTCAGCTGAATCGTTTCCAAAAGGGTAAAGGGAAAAGACCTGTTGCACTTACTCGAGATTTACCAATCCCAGACGATTTAAAGCACTAAAATTGCTCTTATAAAAATAAGCTATTAATTGGAACGCATATTGCATTTGTTGCTATGTGTCAATTTTTTGCTTGTGTTAAGTTATGGAATTTAAAGCGGTTTTACAACAACTCAATCGAGATAAAAAAGAATATGCTAAAGGTGTGGGTACTCCATTGTTGGTGCTTGCAGCACTTGGCATGGTTATTCTGCCGCTACCTCCTTTTTTGCTTGATATTCTATTTTCCTTCAACATTGCATTGGCACTTGTGGTGCTATTGGTGACTGTTTATACCTTGAAGCCACTCGAATTTGGTATGTTTCCGGCGGTACTACTGATCGCGACTATCATGCGATTGGCATTAAACGTAGCGAGTACTCGAGTCGTATTACTTGAAGGTCATAATGGTGGTGATGCGGCAGGTAAGGTGATCGAAGCCTTTGGTAGCGTTGTTATTGGTGGTAACTACGCCGTCGGTTTAGTTGTATTCCTTATCCTTATTATTATTAACTTTGTTGTAATTACCAAAGGTGCAGGTCGTATTTCTGAGGTGTCTGCGCGTTTCACCCTCGATGCTATGCCGGGTAAGCAAATGGCTATTGATGCGGATTTAAATGCCGGTTTTATCTCTGCAGATGACGCTCGGGCTCGCCGTGAAGAAGTGACTCGAGAAGCCGATTTTTACGGTTCAATGGACGGTGCAAGTAAATTCGTTAAAGGTGATGCTATCGCAGGTATTGTGATCCTTGCTATTAATATAATAGGTGGCCTTTTCGTTGGGATGATCCAGCATGATTTAAGCTTTGGTCACGCGATGGAAGTTTATACCATGCTGACGATTGGTGACGGTCTGGTCGCGCAAATTCCTTCTCTTTTACTCTCAATTGGTACTGCAATTGTAGTAACGCGTCAAAATGAATCGCACAACATGGGCGATCAGTTTAAAAACCAACTGGGTAATGAAAAATCGCTGGCTATTGCTTCAGGTATTTTGATCACCATGGGACTCGTTCCTGGCATGCCACATGTTGCCTTCTTAGGGTTAGGTGTATTACTTGGCTATATAGCCTATTACACAAGTCAGCAAAAGAAAAAGGCGGAAATCGAAAAGGCGGAACAAGCTGCCAAAGGACCTGCTGCCAAAGGAGGCCATCAACAAGATCAAAAAGAGCTTGGTTGGGATGATGTACAACCTGTTGATGTGATTGGTTTAGAGGTAGGTTATCGCCTAATCCCTCTAGTTGACCAAGCCCAAGGCGGGGAGCTTCTCAGTCGTATTAAAGGGGTGCGTAAAAAGCTATCTCAGGAACTGGGCTTTTTAGTACCGCCGGTACATATTCGCGATAACCTAGAATTAGATCCAAATGCATACAATATTACTTTAATGGGAGTTGGCTCAGGAACCGGTGAGTTGAAGCATGGCGATGAGCTCGCAATTAACCCAGGGCAGGTGTTTGGGCCGATTAAAGGCATAGAGACTAAAGATCCTGCATTTGGCTTAGATGCAGTATGGATTAAACCAGATCAAAAAGATGAAGCGCATTCACTTGGCTATACAGTAGTAGATGCTGCAACTGTGGTGGCAACACACATTAGTCAATTATTGACGAATAATGCGTCACTATTGCTTGGTCATGAAGAAGTTCAAAATCTATTAGACATGCTTGCGAAAAGTCACCCTAGATTAGTTGAAGGCTTAGTGCCTGATATTTTACCACTCACTACCGTAGTAAAAGTACTACAAAATCTGCTTAATGAAGGCGTTGCAATTCGAGATATGCGCTCGATTGTACAAACCTTAGTTGAGTACGGACCACGTAGCCAAGACCCTGATGTATTAACGGCTGCGGTAAGAATTTCATTACGCAGATTGATTGTTCAAGATGCCGTTGGAAGCGAAGAAGAGATTCCTGTCATAACATTGGCGCCTGAGTTGGAACAGATGTTGCATCAGTCACTTCAGAACGCAGGTGATGAGGGGGCAGGTATTGAACCTGGCTTGGCTGAGAGGCTTCAAGAATCATTAAGAGAAGCACATCACAACCAAGAAATGCTAGGGGAGCCGTCCATCTTATTAACCTCAGGTATGTTAAGAAGTGTACTGTCTCGATTTGTTAAACATACAATTCCAGGTCTTCGAGTGATGTCATATCAAGAAGTGCCGGAAGAAAGACAAATTAAGATAGTGAGCTCGGTTGGACAATAGAGGATAAAGGGGCTGTAACATGAAAATTAAACGTTTCTTCGCAAAAGATATGCGTACGGCTTTAAATGAAGTAAAAGAAGAGCTTGGTGCTGATGCTGTCATCATGTCTAACAAAAAGTTAGCAGATGGTGTTGAAATCGTCGCAGCAGTTGATAATGACCGTGCTGCTGCACCTGTTAAGCAAGCTCCAGCTGCCCGTGCGACTGCCTCAAACGAGGCTCCGACCCGCTTTGTCCGTCCAGAGCCTCGCCAAGCACAGCCAGCAAAACAAGCGCAAGTTGCCGATAGCTTAGCGGCATTGCTAGAGCGTCAAGCGCCGCGTCCTCGCTCACCAGAACTTGCTTCTATGTTCTCCCAGTCGGGGATTGATACAGAGCAAATGTTAAGCAGCCAACGTAAAACACAAACTGCTGCGCCGGCGTACCAAGCGAAGCCACAGCAAGCTCGTCGCCAATCTTTTGACTTTGATGATGATGGATTTGAGCAACCACAGCAGTGGAGCGAGTCTGATGAATTAGACAACGGTTTTGGTGATGATTTACCTGAGTTAAATGCCAAGCCTGACGAAATGAGTGCAATGCGCGAAGAAATGAACGCTATTCGTCAATTACTTGAACATCAAGTATCTGGTCTAATGAAACAAGAAATGGCTCGTCGCGATCCAACCCGTGCGTGCCTTGTAGATCGTCTGGAAGGAATGGGCATAGACAAAGACGTTGCAGAGCAAATGGCATGTTTTATCCCTGATGATGTGTCTCGTAAAGAAGCTTGGGACGCGCTGTTGAATATGGTAATTAACCAAATGCACACCACCAACAATGATATTCTTCGTCAAGGTGGCGTATTTGCAATGGTTGGTCCAACAGGTGTTGGCAAAACCACAACGGTTGCAAAATTAGCGGCATTAGGCGCACAAAAATACGGTGCAGATAAAGTGGCGCTAATAACCACCGATACCTATAGAATTGGCGCTTACGAGCAACTAGCTACCTATGGTAGAATCATCGGTTGTCCGGTTAAACAAGTTAAAGATGCAAATGAACTTGCAGAAGTGCTTTATCATTTACGCAATAAGCGTCTAGTATTAATAGATACGGCGGGAATGAGTCAAAGAGATTTGCGCTTAACTGAACAGTTAAATACACTTATGCGTAGCGCGAGAGTAGATATTCGTAGCTATTTAGTGTTGAGTGCGACAGCACAGATGAATGTGTTACAAGAAACAGTAAGACACTTCAAAAAAGTAAATTTAAGTGGCTGTATTTTCACAAAACTTGATGAAAGTCTAAGTTTGGGTGAGATAATTAGCATAGCGATTCAAAATCGCTTGCCAATAGGGTATCTTACCAACGGTCAGCGAGTGCCAGAAGACATTCGCGTAGCAAATGCTCAAAAGCTAGTAAAAAAGGCTGAGCAATTGTATTTAAAAAGAATAAAAGCACAGCACTCTCGACGTGTACCTGTAGCGTCAGAGTCAGTAGGAATGTATGATTAACACAGTTTTAGATCAAGCAAGTGGCCTGCGTAGAATGAGTCAAAATAGCAACCAGGGTGTAAAAGTAATAGCCGTGACCGGTGGTAAAGGTGGGGTGGGTAAAACCAATGTCTCGCTCAATACTGCCATCGCTATGGGCCAACAAGGACAGCGAGTTCTCGTTTTAGATGCGGACTTGGGCTTGGCAAACTGTGATGTGATGTTAGGGCTCCGAGTAGAAAAGAACCTTTCACATGTGTTGTCGGGTGAATGTGAACTAGATGAGATTCTCGTAGAAGGTCCCGCTGGTATCAAAATTGTGCCAGCTACTTCGGGTTCTCAAAGCATGGTGGAGTTGACTCCCGCAGAGCATGCTGGACTTATTCGCGCATTTAGCGAGCTTAACACTCAATTTGATGTTTTAATTGTTGATACCGCAGCTGGTATCTCAGATATGGTTCTGAGCTTCTCTCGAGCTGCACAAGATGTGATGGTTGTTGTGTGTGATGAACCGACTTCTATTACGGATGCTTATGCGTTGATCAAAGTTTTAAGCAGAGAGCATGGCGTTTATCGTTTTAAAATAGTTGCCAATATGGTCCGCAGTATGCGTGAAGGGCAAGAATTATTTGCTAAACTTTCAAAAGTTACAGACCGTTTTCTTGATGTAGCATTGGAATTAGTGGCCACAGTACCATTTGACGAAAACATGCGTAAGTCCTCTCGTAGACAAAGAGCAATCGTGGATTTATTTCCGAGCTCTCCAGCAGCAGTTGCAATTAAAGGACTTGCTGCCAAGGCAGTTAAATGGCCAATTCCTCATCAACCTTCCGGTCATCTAGAATTTTTCATTGAACAACTTGTAAACGGGTGATTATGGCTTCTCCGGTCAACAGAGCTGCGGGATATCAAACTTCTGACCATATCCATAAAGTGGTCGAGAGACATGCTCCACTTGTCAAAAAAGTGGCATGTCACCTGATCGCTCGGCTTCCGGCAAGTGTGCAGCTCGACGATCTAATTCAATCAGGTATGATTGGATTGATTGAAGCATCTAAAAATTTCGATGCTACTAAAGGCGCTAGTTTCGAGACCTTTGCGGGGATACGCATCCGAGGTGCAATGCTAGATGAAATCCGTCGCGGAGATTGGGCCCCTCGGTCCGTACATAAAAACAGCAGAATGGTAGCCGAAGCGATATCTGAGCTCGAATCTCTCCTTGGCCGCGAACCAAAAGACACTGAAATCGCTGAAAAACTTGATATATCTTTAGATGAGTACCATCATATTTTACATGATGTAAATGCAAGTAAAGTCATCGGCATTGAGGATCTAGGGGTTGATGAAGATGTGATAACCCCAGCAAACAGCGATTTTGCGCTAGACAAACCGTTTAATAACGTTAAAAATGAACGTTTTAACGAGTCTTTAGTAAATGCTATCAAAGCACTACCCGAAAGGGATGCTCTGGTGTTGTCACTTTACTATAACGACGAAATGAATTTGAAAGAGATTGGTGCCATCCTTGATGTCAGTGAATCTCGAGTAAGCCAAATTCACGGTCAGGCAATGATAAAGCTCAAAGCTAAAATCAATGACTGGATAAATTAGAGTACATAAAATAGTTGGGTTCGAACCTCACTGGAGGAAGTTTTGGATAAGAACATGAAGATTCTCGTGGTTGATGATTTCTCTACTATGAGAAGAATAATCAAAAACCTATTAAGAGATTTAGGCTTTACCAATGTTCAAGAAGCTGATGATGGTAGTACAGCACTTCCGATGCTACAAAATCAGGAGTTTGACTTTGTAGTAACTGATTGGAACATGCCGGGCATGCAAGGTATTGATCTGCTTCGTGCAATACGCGCAGATGAAAAGCTTAAGCACATTCCAGTGTTGATGGTTACCGCAGAAGCGAAAAAAGAACAAATTGTTGCAGCAGCGCAAGCTGGGGTGAACGGATATATTGTTAAACCGTTTACTGCAGGTACGCTCAAGACTAAGCTTGAAAAAGTATTTGAGCGACTAGGCTAAACAGCAAGGGGATATGGCCTATGTCTGTAAATGCTGCGCCGCAAATTACACTTGAACAAGCCAAGCAACTTGTTGAGCTACTAGAGCAAGGTGAACAAGAAAAAGCTGACCAGCTGATTTTAGAAGCTGCTAACAAAGAGCAATCGGAGTTATTTGCAGAAGTTGGAAAGCTAACTCGCCAATTACACGAGTCCTTGAAGAACTTTGAGCTGGATACTCGACTCTCAGATCTCACGACAGAGGCTATACCTGACGCCAAGCAGCGTCTTAATTATGTTATGGAAATGACAGAAAGCGCTGCTAATAAAACGATGGACGCGGTCGAAGAAAGCTTACCTCTTGCGCAGAATCTTGCGGATGAGTTAGCACAAATAAAGCCTACTTGGGATCGGTTGATGAGCAGAGATATTCAACTCGGTGAGTTTAAATCTCTGTGTCATGATCTCGACAGCTTTATGCAGACTTCAAAGACACGTACAGACGAATTACAAGGCTTAATGACTAATGTGCTGATGGCGCAAGACTATCAGGATTTGACTGGGCAGGTCATCCGTCGAGTCATTGAGCTTGTGAGAGAAGTAGAAGATAGTCTCATTCACCTTCTAACTGTGTTTGGTACTTCGGATGAAGCGCCTGCAGTTGCAGAAAATGCGAATGAAAACGAAATAAAAACAACTGAGACTATCAGTGATGAATTGTCTGGACCTGAAGGTCCAATTATTGACGCTGAATCGCGAGATGACGTGGTTTCTGGTCAAGACGAAGTCGATGACTTGCTATCTAGTTTAGGCTTCTAGTTGGAGAGTGTGTATGAGCTTTGAAGTCGATGAAGATATCTTGCAGGACTTTCTTGTTGAAGCAGGCGAAATATTAGAACTGTTATCTGAACAGCTTGTTGAACTAGAAAATAATCCCGAAGATAAAGAACTTCTCAATGCGATTTTCCGTGGCTTCCATACTGTTAAAGGTGGAGCAGGCTTCCTCGGTATGACCGAACTGGTTGATGCCTGTCACGGTGCAGAGAACGTGTTTGATGTACTAAGACAAGGGCAGCGAAAAGTAACGTCAGAATTAATGGATGTTATTTTGCAATCTTTGGATACGATCAACGAAATGTTCGCTTGTATTCAAAACCGAGAGGAACCCGAAGCTGCTGATCCTGTGTTGCTTGAAACCCTCCATAAACTCAGCCAACCTGCATCTGAAGACGAAGTCAGTGAAGTGATTGAGGAACCTGTTTCAGAGCCAGAATCTGTTGTACCAGATTTAAGTGCGGATGATATTCTATTCGATGCGGACGCAGATTCAGGCGATGATAGCGGCTCTAGCATTGATGAGATAACAGAAGAAGAATTTGAAAATCTATTAGATGAGTTACACGGCTCTGGTAATGCGCCTGCTGTCGCACCGGCGGCTAAACCTGAAACGGTGTCAACTGCAGATGACGGCGATATCACCGATGACGAGTTCGATAATCTCTTAGATGAACTCCATGGGGTTGGGAAATTTGGTGGAGCACCAAATGCAGAAGATGCGGCTACTTCTCAAGCCAGTGAGCCTGCGGCTAAAGCAACGTCATCAGGCGCTGCGAGTGTGCCCTCTGGAGATGAAGAAATTACCGATGATGAGTTTGAGGCTTTGCTTGACGAACTTCATGGTAAAGGCAGTGCTCCTAAAGCGGTAGATGAATCGCCGACAGATATCTCAGAAGCTGAGCCAGCTCAACCTGAGCCTGCTAAAGCTGCGCCACCTCCGAAACCTGCTCCAAAGCCTGCGCCTAAAGTTGAAGCTAAACCTGCGACTCCAGCCCCGCAAAAAGAGCCAGAGCCTGCAAAAGCTTCTGCGCCAGCAGCTGCAAAGAAACCTGCTGCGCAAGCTGAGACTACAGTGCGAGTTGATACCAAACGTCTTGATGAAATCATGAATATGGTTGGCGAATTAGTATTGGTGCGTAACCGCTTGGTTAGTTTAGCGAATAACACCAACAGCGAAAGCATGGGTAAAGCTATTTCGAACCTTGATGTAGTGACCGCAGACTTGCAGGGCGCTGTGATGAAAACGCGGATGCAGCCGATCAAAAAGGTATTTGGTCGTTTCCCTCGAGTGGTGAGGGACCTTGCGCGTAGCTTGAAAAAAGAAATCAACCTGGTTTTACAAGGTGAAGAGACAGATTTAGATAAAAACCTTGTTGAGGCGCTCGCAGATCCATTGGTTCACTTAGTGAGAAACTCAGTGGATCACGGTATTGAAATGCCTGATGTGCGCGAAGCATCGGGTAAGCCAAGAATGGGGACTGTCACGTTGTCAGCATCTCAAGAGGGGGATCATATTCTTCTCACCATCCGAGATGATGGCGCCGGTATGGATCCTGAAAAACTCAAGAAAATTGCTATAAATAAAGGCGTTATTGACTCCGATCAAGCAAGCCGATTGTCTGATACTGAAGCCTATAACTTGATCTTTGCACCTGGATTTTCAACAAAAGAACAAATTTCAGATATTTCTGGTCGCGGTGTAGGGATGGACGTTGTTAAAACGAAAATCACTCAATTGAATGGCTCGGTAAACATCCAATCAGAATTGGGTGTTGGTACCGTATTAGAGATAAAAGTGCCGCTTACACTGGCTATTTTGCCTACCTTGATGGTGGTAGTCGGAGAACAAACGTTTGCGTTACCACTTGCCGGTGTGAACGAGATCTTCCATTTAGATTTGACTAAAACGAATGTAGTTGATGGTCAATTGACTATTATAGTGAGAGAAAAGGCGATCCCGTTATTTTATCTTGAGCATTGGTTGGTAAAAGGTGCTAATAGGGGCATGAGAAAGGCTGAAGGCCATGTTGTTATTGCTCAAATCGGTACCAAGCAAGTCGGTTTTGTGGTTGATTCTCTGATAGGCCAAGAGGAAGTCGTAATCAAACCATTAGATGCTTTGTTACAAGGTACACCAGGTATGGCCGGTGCGACCATCACATCTGATGGTGGTATTGCGCTAATCCTTGATGTCCCCAACTTATTAAAACACTACGCCTAATTTTATTAGGCGTAGTTCGAATTCTAGAGCAGCATGTGCTGCTCTGCTGTAGAGCAAATTAAAGAGCGTTGCCAATGGCAGTTAAAGTGTTAGTCGTAGACGACTCCAGTTTTTTTCGTCGTCGAGTCAGTGAAATTTTAGAAAAAGACAGTGAAATCAAAGTTATAGATTTTGCAGTTAATGGAAAGGAGGCGGTTGAAAAGGCCGCTTCATTGCGTCCAGATGTCATTACTATGGACGTAGAGATGCCTGTGCTTGATGGGATCAGTGCGGTGAAGCAGATCATGCAGGCTACTCCGACCCCAATCTTAATGTTTTCTTCGTTAACTCGTGAAGGCGCTAGTGCTACGTTAGATGCACTGGATGCGGGCGCTGTAGATTTTTTACCGAAAAAGTTTGAAGACATTGCCCGCAATAGCGAAGACGCAATTAAATCGTTACAAAACAAGGTAAAGGAAATTGGCCGCCGCCGAGTTAGCCGCTTTACGCGCCCTAGTATCGCGACTCCGCCAAAGCGCGTCGAGTCTAGAGCAACTCGCGCTGACACTGGAAGAGCAACGATCCCTCAACCGGATAGAAGTTTTCAGAGACCGGTATCTGGTGGCACATCCAGTGCTGCGGGTGCTAGAGCATCAGGTAAGAAATATGGACTGGTTGCAATTGGTACATCAACAGGTGGACCCGTTGCACTGCAGACAATATTGACGCAGTTGCCAGCAAACTTTCCTCATCCAATTTTACTTATCCAGCATATGCCTGCGGCATTTACACCTGCGTTTGCAGCAAGATTAAATAGTTTATGCCAGATTAAGGTTAAAGAAGCAGAACAAGGTGATAGATTAATGCCAGGCATGGCCTATCTAGCGCCTGGCGGCAAGCAAATGCTGGTTGAAAATCGCGGTGGTAGTAAGACACTAAAAGTGTTTGAAGATGATAGTCCAAGGATCACCTATAAACCCAGCGTTGATGTGACATTTGCAAGTGTTGCAAAAGCCTATGGTGGCGACACGTTAGCGATTGTATTAACGGGGATGGGCGCTGATGGTCGAGATGGCGCTCGTATGCTAAAACAGGTTGGTGCCACCATTTGGGCGCAAGATGAAGCGACTTGTGTCGTTTATGGGATGCCTCAAGCAGTCGCTGGCGCTGGACTTTCGTCTGATAGTATCGCGCTACAAGACTTTGCTGCAAGAATTAATAAAGAAGCTGGTAACTAATAGGCTAAGCCACGATTTGGTTATTTTGCTTGAAGCTTGTAAATATCAAACGTCTAAAAAGAATGAATAACATTGAGTTGGTATAGTATCTATTGAACGCAATCAATAGTGATAAGCAAAGGAATATAGAGTGAAAATTTGGACAGTAGCAAATCAAAAAGGTGGCGTGGGTAAAACCACGACAACGGTGAGCTTAGGAGGCATTCTTGCTGAACAAGGTCATCGGGTTTTGCTTATTGATACCGATCCACATGCTTCACTTACATATTACTTTGGTATTGATTCTGAAGAGTTGGAAGTCAGTGTGTATGATATTTTTGCACGCGGCAGCAGCATGACGAGTGAAGAAATTTTACAGTCTCTTTGCCCTTCGACTATTGAAAATTTGGATATTCTGCCTGCTACTATGGCCATTGCTACGCTTGATCGTAGCATGGGTAATAAAACGGGCATGGGACTTATCTTAAAGAAATCGCTCGAAAAGATAGCGGATCAATATGACTATGCTATTTTAGACTGTCCACCAGTGCTCGGGGTATTGATGGTAAATGCATTAGCAGCGAGTGAGCGAATTTTGGTACCGGTTCAAACTGAATTTTTGGCGTTGAAGGGACTAGATAGAATGATGCGCACGATGGAGCTAATGCAGTCTTCACAGCAGAAACAGTACCAATATACTATTATTCCAACTATGTATGATAAACGGACTAAAGCGTCGTTGGAGGCGTATAAAACGTTGCTGGAAACATACAAAGATGCCGTTTGGCCAGGTGTGGTTCCCGTAGATACCAAGTTTAGGGATGCAAGCCTTGCACAACAAGTCCCTGTACAATTTTGTCCTAAATCACGAGGCGTGTTCGCTTATCGTGCACTATTGGACTATTTGAAGCAGTTAAGCTAGAGAGCATAATGAGTAAGCATTTATTTGCAAATGAGAAGGTGATGAAGCAGTATCTTGGTGCCCTGTTGCAAGAGGAGCCAGAGATTGAACAATGCGAATTATCACCAGTTGCAAAGCTACTTGAACAAGTAAAAGAACCTAAATCAGAACTTGAGGAAATAGAATCCTCAGTCGTAGTTGCAACAGAACCTCTGGAGTCAGTGAGTGAAGTTATTCAAGAACAGCCGAGTAAATTGGCTCATGATCTTGAAGTCACTGAAAATACATCTATTATCAAAGAACAGGCAACGATAGAGTCTGTTTCTGCAAGGGAAGCCTATCAAGAAGGTGAATTTCAGGCATTGTTTTTTGAAGTGGCAGGCTTAACACTGGCGGTTCCGCTGAAATCACTTGGGGGAATACACCAACTGGGCGAAGTCAATCAACTCTTTGGTAAACCTAAATGGTTTAAGGGTGTGATGCTAAATCGTGAAGAAAAACTCAATGTTGTTGATACTGCACGATGGGTGATGCCTGAAAAGTTAACGCCAGAATTAGAAGATACGCTGGATTACCAGTATTTGATTACACTTGGGGATAGTAACTGGGGACTGTTAGCAGAAAAACTAGTCAACAACTTAACCCTCAAGCCTGAAGACATAAAGTGGCGCACAGCAGATGGTAAACGGCCTTGGTTGGCTGGAGTGATTAAAGAGAAAATGTGCGCGCTGATTGATGTAGAGAATTTAAACCGTTTGCTAGAACAAGGCCTCGATAGTCGAGAGCAGTAACTAGTATATTGATGGAGTGAAACCATGAGCCAAGATAGACTACTTTCTGCAGACAAAAATGCTGATAGTAATGATGAAGTATTGCAATGGGTTACTTACAAGCTTGAAGAGGAAACTTACGGTATCAATGTAATGCAAGTACAAGAAGTGCTGCGTTACACCGAAATTGCACCAGTCCCAGGTGCACCAAGCTACGTACTCGGGATCATTAATCTGCGTGGTAACGTTGTAACGGTTATAGACACGCGAGCTAGGTTTGGTCTACAAAGTGCTGAAGTAACGGATAATTCAAGAATTGTGATTATCGAAGCCGAAAAGCAAGTTATTGGTATCTTAGTAGATAGCGTTGCTGAGGTGGTTTACTTACGTAGCTCGGAAATTGACAGCGCGCCAAACATAGGTACCGAAGAGAGCGCTAAGTTTATCCAAGGCGTATCAAATCGAGAAGGCGAGCTGTTGATCTTAGTCGATCTTAATAAGCTATTAAACGATGATGAATGGGATGAGCTGAGTCATATCTAGATGTCTGAAGTAGTAAACGCACAAACCGTTTTACTCGTTATATCAATAACCTCAAGCATACTTGCGTTAGTATGCTTGAGGTTTGTTTTTGTGCTGAGTAAAAAACTACAGAATGCGCAGGGGCAAACAGCGCAACTTTCGAGCTCACTGCAGGGGTCTGAGCAACAAATAGCAATATTACGCAGCGAAGTTGCGGAGTTACGTGCCAGTATCATGAGTATTGGTAAGCGGGTGGTCGCAACCGAGCAAGAGTTAAATGACGTTGCGAATCAGCAAGCAGCACAGAAATATGATGACCCTGACGCTAAAATGTATTCTCGCGCCGTGAAAATGGTGGAGCTTGGTGCTGATATTGAAGAGGTGATGCACGAGTGTGAGTTGCCAAGAGCTGAGGCAGAGCTGCTCATGTCTTTACATAACAAATCAAAATGATTGTCTAGGGCCTGTTGACCTTTCAAGTTTGTTTTTGCAGCAGTTTGATTGGTATTTATACAAGGCAGAGCCTGCGTAGCATAGTTATTCTATGTAAGTTAGGCGATAACACAGAAGAAATTCCAATCAAGCGCTGCCCTTTGGGTTCCCCTGAGTGCGCTTTGTTCTTTGTTGCTCAACTTTTGCCTAGATTACTAGGCGGCAAGTCGAGCGTCGCGATCAAAACACACTCAGGAGAACAAAAATCAAACAGCAAAGGTCAACAGGCCCTAGAAAGTAGGAAATTTTGGCTATGCCTTAATATCTAACTTGCCACGAAAACCTTCCCAACCAGGTGGAAACTTACCACGCATAATGTAAGAAAAAGCGATGAGTTCAGCAATCACATAGTAGAGTTCCTTTGGGATCTCTTGGTGTAACTCAAGTGCACTGAGTGTTTGTGCTAATGATTCATCCTCATGGATCATGATGTTTTTCTCTTTTGCCAGCGCAATAATTTCCTCTGCTAGTTCGCCATATCCTTTAAAGGTGACCTGAGGTGCGCTACCAGCTTCATATAACAGCCCGATTGCAGATTTTTGTGTCATTTCTTTACACCTTAATGTTGATAATTGCGTGTTCATTAGAGAACTTATCTTGAAAGCTGGCTTCTTCCCTAAGGCCTATCTCTGCGACTTGTAGCCCATGAGATGCTAACTTATGTCTGAGCGTTGCCAAATGTGGCTCTGCAAGCTGCTTGACCTGATTGGAGGTGGCTACTAATGCACATTCCAGGGCTTTATCCATCAGCTCGGCTTGGGCATGGATCTGACCTTTTTCTGCAAAATCAAAACAAAGACGAATAAACCACACAGACTTCTCCGGCATACCAGGTTTCGGCGACTTTTTATATTCACCTATTTGTAATTGTGTTTGCTGTTGCTCTTGTCCTACTTTGGTGGGAAAGAGCAGGTTAATAATTAACTGTGCTTCGCTGTCTTGTTTCGCAGAGTTGGTGGTTGTAGTTTGTGATTGTTGCGGTTGTAGTTGGTTATGCAATTGTCCTAATTCGTTTAACAGCTCTTTTGCTTGTGGTTGTTGTAGCGCTTCAGTTGTTTGCTTGGGTGAGGTCAACTTCAGTTGTGGTAGCAGCGCATCCAGTAAAGCTTGTATTTTTTGCGTTGCTTGCTCATTGCTCTGAGTTTGGTTTGCCACCTGACTACCTAATAGCGACACAATTAAACGGTCCAACATTTGTGTAAAGCTCGATTGAGCTAAACTTGTTGGCGTGTTAGCAAAGGTTGCCATGCCCAGTTGGCTTTCTAACTGGTTTTTAACGGTGAGCGCGTTGACTGAACGGTCATCAAGCAAGCGCGAAAATGCTTGATTGACTAATTTCTGCAATTCAGGCGTTTGTTTGAATGTATCTGCTTTGACGAGCTTTTCGATGGTTGCAGAAGCTTGGCGTAACATGTTTGGTGTGTTTTCTTTTTGTTCGGCCTTAGTCATGGGCAGAGTAAGCAGAGCTTCAATTACCCCTTTAGTTTGATTGCTGGTAGGCTGCGGTACTTGAGAAGGCGTAGCGGTTACTTTTGTGCCTTGTGAATGTGTTGTAGATTGCAACTGGAACGTTTTAGCCGAATCTACAGGCGCAGAACTCGCTTTACGATAAAGCGGCCGCGCTAAGACTTGTGTCAGCTGTTCAACTTGCTTATTGCTAAGCGACAGTTTACCCGTGAGAGTGTCCAATAATAAGGACAGGGCTTTTTGTTTCACCTCAAAATCAACCGGTGGCGCTTGATATTTTGGTGTTTCTGCGAGCTGGTGTTGTAAGTAACGAGCAATGGAGCTGGCTAACTTTTCGCTTTGCAAGGGGAAGTGACTTTTTTGCAACGGTAATGGTTGCTTTGCCATCAGCTCTGTAAGATTCAGTTTTATTTGGTTTGTGAGCTGTTGTAGTGGTGTGCTTGGTTTATTCTCATTGTGAGCACTTACTTTCTCACTTTGCATATACAGCACTGAGGTCGAACGACTCAAAACATGACTTTGGCCGTTCTTGACTGGGGAGTTCGCGGGCTGATCAACCTGATTTGTGAGTGGCTTCCCAAAAGGTCTTCCGATCAGTACTTGCAACGCTTTTACTACTGTTGACTTAATTTGTTGCAGATTGACTTCAAGTAACGGTTTGTCATACGCCAGCGTATGTACTGATGCTAAGCGTGACTCAAGCGGTAAGGGGGTTTCCTTATTCACTGCAGTGACTTGTTGCAGCAAAGCGCTAAGCGGCTTTATGGTCTCTACTTTTACTTGTTGTGTCGATTTTGTGATATCAATTCCATTGAAAGCCGTTTTTACTTCGCCTTTTTGCCATGTGGTTGCTGCAGGCCAGTTACTGCTTATTGGCGATAAGGTTATTGAACGGTCATGAATGTTAAGTGTTACTCCACTTGGCTGAGGCTTCACCTCAACACTGCTAAGTTGGCTAGAGATAAGTTTTGCAATCATTGACTTAGGTAAAGCCGTACTAAACAGCAAGTCTTTAAATTGATTGACGACCTGCAAGGAAACATTACTTTGTTGGGCACTAAGATGCGCAATAAGTTTGTTTTCACTTGCGAGCAATTGTGCCACGGCTTGCGGAAGCGGTATTTTTAAATCAAGCACCTTGATGTGCAATGTGGCGTCTGGCAACGTGGTTGCTGAAGACTGTACTACTGGGCTTGGCGTGTGCGTCTTTAGCGTCGTTAAAATATCAAAAAGCTGTTTTGTCAGCGTTACTTGCGCTTGTAATTTGGGCGTTTGAAAGGTGACCACCTTGCCAGTTTCATCAATACTAACCTGTGCTTCTGGAAGCAGATTGGGCTGGGTTGGAGGCTTAAGCGCTAGTTGGATAGTTTGCCAGCGGCCATCAATTGCCACATCCATTTTTAGTTTATCGTTACTAATTTGGATATTCTTCGCTGCAAACGGTTGGTTTTTGGCTAAGTCTAATCTCGATACTTCGCTATTATCTGTGCTTATCACAGATGCTGTCGTCGTATTTGTTGTAATTGGCAGCTTATTCATTATTTTAAATCAAATTTTCGCTAATCGGTCGCATCGGATTATTCGTATTACCATACCATTATGTTAGACTAACGCCCAATTTTAGGTAAAGAGAAGCCCAAGTTTGCTAGAGATAGACGCCGTCACTTGTACCAAACAAGATAGATGCTTGTTTGACTCATTAAGTTTCACTCTCCATGCGGGGCAGATCATGCAAATTGAAGGCCCAAATGGTGCCGGAAAAACCTCTTTGTTGAGGATCATTGCTGGGTTCGCCAGAGCGGATGAAGGGCAGATCCGCTACAACAGCACTGATATCCGCGATGATTATGATTCATTCGCTGCCGATTTATTATTTATTGGTCATAAGACAGGTGTCAATCAACAACTTAGTGCCTACGAAAATGTTCAACATTGGCTTATGGTTCACGGCGCTCAGGCAGATGAAGAAGAAGTCTATACACTGCTTGCTAAGCTCGGCTTAATCGGACTTGAAGATGTACCTGTGCGGACATTGTCGGCAGGCCAACAGCGCCGTGTTGCATTAGTACGTTTGTGGCTTAATCAAGCCAAGCTTTGGGTGCTAGATGAACCATTTACTGCGCTGGATAAAAAAGGGGTCGCCATGTTGCAAACCCAGTTCCAGTCTCATCTCGACAAGGGGGGCGCCATTTTATTGACGACCCACCAAGATCTCACCGCACATTTTGCACAGTTACAAACCTTGGCGTTGGAGTACCGTTTGTAATGCAGACTCAACATTCTTATTGGTTAGCTTTTAAATCGGTTTATGCCAAAGATGTGACCTTGGCCTTTAGACAACGCGCTGAGATAGTCAATCCTTTGTTGTTTTTCCTTATCGTGATCACCTTATTTCCGTTAGCAATTGGGCCTGAACCTGCGCTGCTTACCAGAATGGCTCCGGGTATTATTTGGGTAGCGGCGCTTTTATCGACTATGTTAGGTCTAGATAAATTATTTAGGGACGATTACAACGACGGCTCATTAGAGCAATTGATTGCTTCACCTTATCCATTATCGCTATCAGTATTAGCAAAAGTAGCAGCGCATTGGACAGTCAGTGGTTTGCCAATGGTGGTGCTTGCGCCCTTGTTCGCGCTGTTAATGAATCTCGAGTCGCAATCTCTCAATGCGACTGTATTGACCTTACTGATAGGTACACCGTTATTAAGTTTTATTGGGGCCATTGGCGCAGGACTCACCGTTGCATTGCAAAAGGGTGGCATTTTAATGAGTTTACTCGTCCTTCCGCTTTATATCCCCGTATTGATTTTTGCAACGTCCGCCATAGATACCAGTAGCATGTCTTTAGCGTATGGTGGTCAGCTTGCAATCCTTGGTGCGATGCTTGCCGTCGCAATTGTTGCCGCACCAATTGCCATATCGTCAGCTTTAAGAGTGAGTGTAAGTTAAAATGTGGAAGTGGTTACATCCTTATGCCAAAGCGGAGCGTGCTTACCAATTGTGTAACACCTTGCTTCCTTACTTTGCCGTGATTGCGGTAGTGGGCTTAATTGTTGGATGGGTTTGGGGGTTAGCCTATGCGCCAGCCGACTACCAACAAAAAGACAGCTATCGTATTATCTTTATTCATGTGCCATCGGCTATCTGGTCAATGGGCGCATACTCGTCTATGGCTATTGCAGCGATTGTTGCCTTGGTATGGCAAATTCGTAATGCTGAACTGGCGGTTATTGCCATTGCTCCTATTGGTGCGGCAATGACCGCGATTGCGTTAATCACCGGTGCGGCTTGGGGTAAACCTATGTGGGGCGCTTGGTGGGTCTGGGATGCAAGATTGACGTCAGAGCTTATCCTACTGTTTTTGTATTTTGGTGTTTTGTCTCTATATCACGCCTTTGAAGATAAAAAATCAGGTGGTAGAGCTGCCTGTATTCTTGCCATTGTCGGGGTCGTTAATCTGCCTATTATTCATTTCTCGGTAGAGTGGTGGAATACGCTGCATCAGGGATCAACTATCACCAAATTTGATACGTCAGCGATTGATCCTTCTATGTTGTGGCCTTTGTTGATCAACATAGTGGCGTTTGCTGGTGTGCTTGGCGTGGTTACGCTAATTCGTTTGAAAAATGAAATTTTACGAAGCGAGCAACACCGTCCTTGGGTCCGCGAATTAGTGAATAGGGGTTAATCATGCAGTTTGAATCCTTCAGTGAATTTTTAGCCATGGGTGGCTATGGCTTTTATGTTTGGCTCTCATTCGGCTCATGTGCATTAATACTGGCTGGTATGTTAGTCGGCTCTATCTTGGATGGTAAGAAGCTAAAGCAAGCAGTTAAAGCGCAAATGGCAAGAGAAGCACGGATTAAAAAAGCAAAAGAGGAGTCGCAAGCATGAATCCTAGACGCAAAAAGAGATTATTCACCGTTGCTGCCGTAATCTTTGGTATTGGCGCAGCGGTTGGGCTTACGCTTTATGCACTACAAGAAAATATTAATTTGTTTTACACGCCGAGCGAGCTTGTTGAAGGTAAAGGTGAGTTAAAAGAAATCCCGCAAATTGGCCAGAAGCTGCGTATTGGCGGTATGGTTGTGCCAGGTTCAGTGGTGCGTGATGAAACGTCTTTAGATGTGTCATTTAAACTTATCGACACCGGCCCTATGGTTACTATTCGTTACAAAGGCATCCTTCCTGACCTATTCCGTGAAGGCCAAGGTATTGTAGCGCAAGGGACGTTAGTTGAGTCTAATGTAGTTGAAGCGTTTGAAGTACTTGCCAAGCATGATGAAGAGTATATGCCATCAGAAGTGGCTGAAGCCGTGAAAGGCATTAAACACGAAAAGCCAAAATATAATTTAAACAGCGAGAACTAAAATGGTCCCAGAAATAGGTTACTTCGCCTTAGTTCTGGCGATGGCATTGAGCTTATTACTGTGTATTTTCCCATTGTGGGGGGCTTATACGGGTAATTTGAGGCTGATGAAAGCCGCTCCTTCACTGGCCATTGGTCAGTGTATTCTTGTGGTGTTCTCATTTATGGTACTGATCTACATCACGTTAATGGATGACTTTACGGTTGCGTATGTGGCGCATCATTCGAGCAGTACTTTACCTTGGTATTATAAAATCACCTCAACATGGGGTGGACACGAAGGCGCAATTTTACTGTGGTTGGTAATGCAATCCATGTGGACCATGCTGGTTGCTGTGATGTCAAAGTCGCTACCGTGGGTATTGCGAGCGCGTGTGTTAGGCGTACTTGGCTTTTTAGGGGTGGGTTTTATGCTCTATACCCTGTGGATGTCGAGCCCGTTTGAGCGTTTGCTTCCTTACTTCCCTGTTGAAGGGCGTGATTTGAATCCATTATTGCAAGACCCAGGTATGATCATTCACCCGCCGCTCCTTTATATGGGTTATGTTGGCTTATCTGTGTCTTTCTCTTTTGCAATTGCTGCGCTTTTAACTGGTAAACTTGATAATACTTGGGCTAAATGGTCTCGTCCTTGGACAATGGCCGCATGGGGCTTTCTTACTCTTGGCATTACAATTGGTAGTTGGTGGGCGTACTCAGAGCTTGGCTGGGGCGGTTGGTGGTTCTGGGATCCGGTGGAAAACGCTTCACTGATGCCTTGGCTTGTTGCAACCGCTTTATTGCATTCACTCGCAGTAACGGAAAAACGTGGTGTGTTTAAGTCTTGGACAGTACTACTTGCTATCACCGCGTTTAGTTTATGTTTACTGGGTACCTTTATCGTTCGCTCAGGCATTATCGTATCGGTGCATGCGTTTGCAACCGATCCTGACCGTGGTTTATATATCCTGTCATTCTTAGCTGTGGTTGTGGGTGGCAGCTTAGCGCTTTACGCACTGCGCGTAGCTCAAGTATATAGCGAAGGGCGTTATCAATTCATTTCGCGTGAAGTAGCGCTATGGATCAACAATATCTTCTTAGTGGTTGCGACCTTGATTGTATTATTGGGCACGCTATTGCCTATGATCCACAAAGAGTTGGGCTTAGGCTCGATTTCTATTGGCGTACCTTTCTTTAACCAAATGTTTGCGATATTAATCGTGCCGTTCGCGATTTTGCTGGGTTTAGCCCCTATGCTGCGCTGGAAACAAAATAAAATGCCGCCACTAGTGAAAAAATGGGCTGTATTGATTGCGGTGAGTTTAGTGCTCACCGCGACGTGGTTGTACTCGAGCTACGAAGTGGTGGCACCACTAACGTTCGTTGCGACAGCGCTGGCTGTGTGGATAAGTGTGGCTACTGCTGCTGACTTATTTAATAAAGTGACTGTTCACCCAAGTGTTGCGATCGGCTTTAAAAAGCTAGGATTGAGCTATTGGGCAATGGTACTCGGGCACATTGGTATTGCCTTTGTTATCGCGTCGGTGACGCTAACTTCAGCATACTCAGTTGAGCGCTCCGTGAGCATGAAACCCGGTGAAACGGCGATGCTAAACGAGTACGAATATCGCTTTGATGGCGTAAAAGAAATTCGAGGCCCGAACTACGGTGGTCATGCTGGCGTAGTGACGGTATTCAAAAATGGTAAAAAAGTCACCGAGCTGCATGCAGAAAAACGCCGTTATGATGTAGGGATGCAGTTTATGACCGAAGCCGCTATTGATGATGGTTTCTTCCGTGATTTATATTTAGCACTCGGCGAGCCGCTTTCTGCAGGCGCGTGGTCGCTTAGGATCTATCACAAACCATACGTACGCTGGATGTGGCTAGGTGGGCTACTTATCTCTTTTGCCGGCTTCATTGTGCTTGCGGATAAACGCTACCGCAACCGCGTTAAAAAATCATCCCAAGTGGAGGCTTAACATGAACCGCAAGTTATTAGGTTTAGCGCCTTTTTTGATATTTATTTTCCTTTGTGTGTTTTTGTACCAAGGACTATTTGGTAATCCAAGAGAACTTCAGACAGGCCGTTTAGGACACACTATGCCTGAGTTTTCTTTACCCGATCTAATGGATAGTGATAAAACTTGGACCGCCGACTCGCTTAAGGGTGAAGTCTACTTGATGAACGTATGGGGCACTTGGTGCCCAACGTGTATCGCTGAGCTAGGTTATTTAACTGAGCTTAGAGAGCGTGGCGTGAAAATAATAGGCCTGTATTACGAGCAGGCTTATGACCCTGATTTTGGCGACCAGTTTGATATCAATGCACTAAGACAAGATGTCAATAACATGCTGAGTCGTGCTGGTAACCCATACCAATTTAACATTCTTGATTTGGAGCGTACATTAGCACTGGATCTAGGTGTTTCAGGCGCGCCAGAGACTTTTTTGGTAGATAAGCAAGGTAAGATTTTGTTGCATCATACTGGCGACATCAATGAACGCGTGTGGCGCACTAAGTTTGCGGCAATCTATCAGGAGTTGGCGCAATGAAATATGTAATTGTTTTGATTTTAATGATGATTACTGCAGCGGCGCAAGCAACAGAAGACAAATATAATTTTGCTACAGCGGAACGTGAGCAGACTTTCCGAGAGCTGACACATGAGCTACGTTGCCCTAAATGCCAGAACCAAAACATTGCAGATTCAGATGCCGTCGTAGCCAAAGACCTGCGTGACAAAGTCATCGCATTGGTTAATGAAGGTCAGTCTAAGCAAGAGGTCATTGATTATATGATCGACCGCTATGGCTATTTCGTTCATTATCAACCACCTGTTACGCCTGCAACAATCGTACTTTGGGTACTGCCAGTGGCAATCATTATTTTAGGTTTCGGCTTTATTATATTTCGTCAAAAACGCGCTGCGAAAAAACAAGATTGGAATGCCGCAGACGAACAAAAGCTAGCTGAGCTCATTAATCAATATCAACGTCAGGAGCGTGAGCAGTGAGCGAATTCTCGACAGATTTAACTCAAATGTGGTTTTTGTTTCTTCTGCTAGGCATATTTGCCGGTCTGTTTGTGGTTTTTCCGTTTATTAAAAAGGAAAAGCGCGTCACGGTTGATCACGATGCGAACGCCGAGCGTATCGATATTTTTCATCAGCGTTTGGAAGAGTTAAAAGAAGAGCTTGCTAATCAGCGTATCGAAAAAGACAGTTATAATGAATCTGTGGTTGAACTCAAGCGTCGCTTATTGAACGAGTTATCGCCTGAACAATCATTGACGAGTCGTGGTGACAACCGTGTATTAGCGCTGACAGGTATTGCTTTTATGGTGCTGGTGACAGGTGTCTTTTATTACTATACGGGTAGCCACAGGCAAATAGCTAGCTGGCATGAAGCCGTTGAAAAGTTACCTGAGTATGGTGAGCGTGCAGTAATGCAATCTGGAGAGCCGCTAAATGCCAACGAGCTACAAGCATTTGCGCTGGGACTAAGAACTAAACTAGCAACCGCTGGCGACGATGCAGTTGCATGGATGTTACTTGGTCGTGTTGCAATGTCACTTAGTGACTTTGAGATGGCGATGCAGGCATTTGATAAAGCACTCGTGATGCAACCTAATAACAATAATGTTCTGGTGAATTATAGCCAAGCATTATTGATAGAGGGCTCAGAGCCAAGTATGAATCGCGCGGCCAGAATGTTGTCAAAAGTGCTCAAGAATGATCCAACGAATATTGATGCGATTAGCTTGCTGGCGTTAATTGCCTATGAACGTCAAGATTGGAAAGAGTCAAAAGCCGCTTTTGAAGTCTTGTTGTCACAATTAACCAAAGATGATCCGCGTTATGAGATGATCGCAGGGCGGATTGCTGAAATCGAGCAAAAGTTGGGTCAACAAACAGATGAACCAGTAGCTGTAAAAGCTGGTATTGTCGCTACTGTAACCATTTCAGCTGAGTTACAGAACAAGATTCCAAAGGACAGCACTTTGTTCGTTTTTGCAAAAGCGGCTGAAGGCCCAGCCATGCCATTGGCGGTCGCCAAAATTACAAACTTTAACTTGCCAATGACGGTAAACCTAGATGATAGTATGGCAATGATGCCTGAATTAACCTTGTCGAAATTTTCTCAAGTTACGGTCACCGCACGTATTTCTAATGATGGTTCAGTAATGCCTTCAGATGGAGAACTAGAGGGTGCTTCAAGCGTAATTGAACTTCAACAAGGCGAAAATCAGCTCACTGTCGAGATTAGTCGTGTCTTAACAAATACAGGGAAATAAATGCTTAAAGCTGTGCTCACAGGTTTACTTGCGCTGACCGTTGTCGGTTGTGCGCAAGTACCCGAAGAGAAAAAGGATCCACGAGATCCATTTCAATCACTTAACCGTCCACTTTATGACTTCAATATGGATGTGTTGGACGCCTATATCTTACGGCCTGTTGCTAAAGGATATGTTGCGGTGACTCCCGCTCCTGTGCGCAGTAGTGTGGTTAATTTCACCACCAACATCGCCGCGCCGACCGATGCAGTAAACGCGGCATTGCAGGGCAAGCCTGATCATATGGCAATCAATGTTGCTCGCTTTTTAGTTAATTCTACGGTCGGTATTTTTGGCTTGTTTGATGTTGCGAAAACACTTGGCCTTGAGCTTAAAGACGAAGATTTTGGCCAAACCCTTGGGGTGTGGGGCGTTGGTGATGGTGCGTATATTATGATCCCAGCTATGGGACCGACGACCGCGAGAAACTTAACGGGTGATGTAGTCGATAACTTTGTCTTGCCAGAAATTGCACTCACTACGCCACAAACAGTATTAGTGTTTGCGCTGCGTGCGGTTGAAGCAAGAGCGGCTTTGATGTCACAAGAAAAGCTGCTAAATGAGTCGCTTGATCCATACACTTTCTTAAAGGATGTATACTATCAACGTCAATTGTACGAGCTATTTGATGGCAACCCGCCAATGGAAGAAGAGCCGGATGATTTTGATGAGAACTTTTTAGAGAACCTGTAAAAATAAAGGTCGGCAATCGCCGACCTTTTCGTTATTTTTGCGAAAACTTAAAAGCGCCAGTTAAGATTTGCCCAGAGCGTCCGTCCCGGCTCATTGACTCGATCAATTTGGTCAAAGCCACTTACTGCGGCGCCTGAACGACTTAAATGCTCTGCATAGGCTTTATCGAGCACATTATCTACTCCTGCACTGAGTTGTAATGCATCGCTATATTGATAATTGGTGTTGAGTGCAAGTGTACCAAATCCAGTCGTTGCAGCGATATCCTGACCTGCAATATTCCCTTGTCCAATCGCCACTCTATGCTGGTGTTGTACTAATCTTACCAATCCGCCTAGTTGCCACTTATCGCTTAATTGGTAATTGCTTGCAATACGCAGTTGCAAAGGTGGTTGCTGAGCTAATGCGAGATTGTCAGTAAGGTTATTACCCTTTACATAGTTGATACTTCCGGTGAGTTGTAGCGCTTTGCTCGCTTGCCACATTACTTCACCCTCAAAACCGAAGGTTTCCGCGTCAATATTTCTGGTCACTTTTGACGTCATATTGATCTTTTCAAACATATTGTCGACTAATAAATAGTCGTCAATTTGGTTATAGAACACCGAGAAATTGACGTTAATGGCCTTGAACTGTTTTACCAATCCAGCATCTAATTGCAAGGTCTTTTCAGTATCGACATTAAAGGCAGAAATAGACGTTTCACTTCCTCGACTACCACCGACAACTTCCCAGTAATCGGGAAAACGCTCTGTAACGCCGAAACCGGCAAAATAGCTGCTGTTTTCAGACTGTGCTTGATAACGGCTAAATCCGCTGAATAACGTATCGTCTCTTGTTTGTAGGGCGGTTGGGTTTGGTTTCATTGACATCATTGCGTTTATCATGGTGCGATGATCTTCACTCTGCCAATCATCAATGCGTAATCCGCTAACCCATTGGCTGGAGCGACCCAATTGATATTCGAACTCGGCAAATACACCGAGCTGTCTAAATTCAGCATCTATTTGGCGCGGCATCGTTTCTACCGGATTGTTGAATTGATCTCGGCTGACTCGATTGCGGTGCTCATTTGCTTGATAATCGACACCGTAGACAAAAGTATGTTGGGCATTGACTTCTGAAGTCAACGTAAGCTTTGCGCCATAAGTTTTACGGTCAGGGTTGGAAGAGGTTGGGGTTTTCATCATCATGTTAGCAACAAAAGGACGTAAGCTATGATTGTCCATGATGTGGTCGACGTAGTTATAGTATGCGTTGAATGTTAACTCTTCAATCAGAGATGAAAGGGAGGATAATTTGATATTCAGGCCAATATTTTCTCGGTCGAAGAGGCTACCATCCATCATGCGGTCGGCATAGGCAACTTCACCATCGCTCACCCCGTAAGTGATAGAGTAAAAGGCGTCATCGTTTGGGGTATAGGCAAACTCTGTGTCTATATTCCAGCGCTCGTAAGCCGAGTGAACTTTGGTACCATTGCCATCTTCATAATCATCAGCATCGCTGTAATTTGCAGCGATCCGAGCGTATCCGCGTTCATTACCAGCCTTGATATCACTGTTAACACTGTGGCGGCCTTGGCTCGACAGCACCGCATTGGTAAAGCCAATCACTTCTGACTTAGCTAGGCGTTCATTTTCACGCTCAAACACCACAGTGGCAGCACTGTTGCCTGGACCATACAACACAGTTTGTGGGCCTTTGATGACTTTTAATGTGTCGTAGGATTGTGGCGTAATATATGCCGTTGGCGGGTCCATGCGGCTACCGCAACCACCAAGCGTTTGCCCATTATTGGCGATAATGGCAACTCTAGAGCCTGCCATGCCACGAAACACAGGGTCAGCGCTTGCGCCGCCTTTTTTAATTAGTGAGAACCCCGCAATTGAAGAGAGTAAGTCCGCGCCGTCTTGTGCTGGTAGTGGTTGGCGTACTGCTTTTGTATCCGTTGTTAGCGTAATTGGTGTTTGCATCGGTGCAATAACAACGATTTTTTCAATTTCATCGGCATGAGTTATGGGGGATAAGGAAACAATAGCAAGAGAGAGTAGAGTGCGTTTCATAAGTTCACTTTGAAGTTGTTTTGGTGAACTTATTTTATCGCTATCAGGTGCTTAGCGGGATGCGACAGATTGTCGCATCCTTTGATAGGTTACTCTATCGCTTTTATTTGAGTGTCACTCCAAACTTGCGACTTTTGATATAGCTCTGCGATATTTTGGCTGGTTACGCCAAGAGATTTTGATATGGTTTCAACACTATCCCAATCACCTTTTTCCAGAGATTCTGCAAGGTCTAGATAGATACCAAAAGCACTCGGTTTCTTCAGTAAAGTTGATTTAATTTCTTGAGATAAGGGTAACTTCGTCAATAAACTGGCCATATCGTCATCAAGAATGGCGTCCATCAGTGACATCATACCAACCAAAAATGTACTCCCAGTATCGGAGACTTTGTTGGCCTTAGTTGCTATTGCTTCCATAAAGTGTGCACGCAATAATGAGAGTGAAAGCAGCTCTTTGGGCTTTTCAGTATTAAGCTGTGAAGCAAACAATAATGAGATCAGACGCTTAAGCTCATCACTACCGAGTACAACCAAGGCTTGTTTAATCGTCGATATCTCTGCTCGGCGTTTAAATACGGCACTATTTGCATAACGAAGAAGTTTGTAGCTTAGGTTTACATCACGCTCGAAGACCTGAGTGATCCTAGCAAGGTCGGGCTCAACGCTTGAAGTCTCATAAAGCAATTCAGCCATGGCTAATTCCGAGGGGGCTAGTGCTTTGGTTTTGACCATCTCGGGTTTGGCAAAAAAGAAGCCTTGAAAATATTTGAATCCAAGCGACTTGGCGAGTTCAAACTGCTCGTAGGTTTCTACTTTTTCTGCCACTAAATCAATGTTAGGAAAATCCTGTATCGCACCTTTAATGGCATGAATTTGGTCAAGGTTAGTCGCCAAAAAGTCGACTTTTATTTGGTCGATATAAGGAAAAAAATGGCGCCACACATTTTGGTGATGGTAATCGTCAAGCGCTAGTGTATAACCTTGCTCTTTTAGCTCTTTGACACAGGCTAAGAGCCGTTTGCCCGGTTGTACTGTTTCTAATATTTCTACAACAACTTGCTCGGGGGCGAGCATTTGTACATAACCTTTAGCAAGTGTTTCTAGGGTGAAGTTAATGTAGGCTGGCTGTTGATTGGTTAAATCATCTAGGCCAAAGGTAAACTGGCTGCCCTCAACTAACCGGCTTGTCGCTTCATCGCCGTCAATTTCGGGAAATACGTTACTTAATCCATCACGAAATAAAAGTTCGTAGCCAATCAATTCCCTTTGGACATCAAAAATTGGCTGACGAGCCGCGTAAAAGTACATAGATACTACCGTCCAAACAAAATGCTATTGGCTTTAATATAAGGTAAAAGCGCAGTCAGGTCACGCTGGGAAATTGAGTTTACAGAATATGGGTAAATACAGAGCATAGGGTGAATGATAATTAACCAGTTGAATTAGGTACAAATAAAATACTATTTTGGTCAATAGTCTCAGGTGGTTGGGTGTATGGTTTGTGCGTGTTATAGTGAGGTCTTTATGTTTTTGGCTTTTATTCAAAGTGAGTTAGAAATCGAATAATTAAGTGATAGAAAAAGCTCACATTTGGAGAAGAGCCCAACTAACAATTTAGGAGGCTAATTTGGAGATTGGTACGATAATCTCTCTCGCACTGTATTTTATTGCGATGCTGGGAATTGGGTTATATGCATATAAAAAGTCGACCAGTGATGTGTCTGGCTACATGTTGGGTGGCCGTAGTCTGCCACCAAGTGTAGCAGCTCTTTCAGCTGGTGCATCCGACATGAGTGGTTGGATCTTGATGGGTCTACCTGGCGCAATGTTCCTCTATGGTTTTAGCAGTACATGGATTGCAATTGGCCTTGTGATTGGTGCTTGGCTCAACTATTTATTGGTCGCACCGCGCCTGCGTGTTTACACAGAGTATGCAAATGATGCGATCACCATTCCTGACTATTTTGCCAATCGTTTCGAAGATAAAGGAAATGCGTTAAGAATAGTCTCTGCGTTAGTGATCATTGTTTTCTTCACGCTATATACCTCTTCTGGCGTGGTTGCCGGTGGCAAGCTGTTCGAAAGTTCATTTGGCATGAGTTATGAGAGCGGCTTATATATCACAACTAGTGTTGTTGTGCTTTATACTTTATTCGGTGGCTTTTTAGCGGTAAGTCTGACTGACTTTGTCCAAGGCTGTATCATGTTTATCGCTTTGATTTTAGTGCCTTTAGTTACCTTCTCATTACTCGATAATCCACTTTCTCAAACACTGAACGAGTTAAATCCGTCGATGTTAACTTGGGTGGGATCAGCTGGCGCAATAGGCATTATTTCTGCAATGTCTTGGGGTCTTGGATATTTTGGTCAACCCCATATTATCGTGCGCTTTATGTCTGTTCGAAGTGTTAAAGATATGCCAACAGCGCGCCGTATAGGTATGAGCTGGATGATAGTCGCAGCTCTCGGTGCCGTGGGCACTGGTTTGTTTGGTGCTGCTTATGCACATGAGCATGGGATTGTTGTAGACGATGCTGAGACCATTTTCTTGATTTTATCCCAGTTATTGTTTCACCCATTGATTGCGGGATTCTTACTTGCAGCTATTCTTGCGGCAATTATGAGTACCATTTCTTCGCAGTTGTTAGTGAGTTCGAGCTCGTTAACGGAAGACTTTTATAAGATATTCTTGAACAAAAATGCTTCGGATAAAGAACTTGTGCTTGTTGGTCGTATCAGTGTACTAGTTGTAGCGCTTGCTGCCATTTATCTTGCGTACGACAGAGATAGCTCGATTCTAGATCTTGTGAGTAATGCTTGGGCAGGTTTTGGTGCGGCATTTGGCCCGCTAGTATTGATAAGCTTATTCTGGTCTCGTATGAACTTTGCTGGAGCACTCGCCGGCATGGTATCTGGTGCGGTGACTGTGTTGGTATGGATCTACGGTCCGTTTACTTATAATGGCGAGCCGCTTAGTGCGACATTATATGAAATTGTCCCAGGATTTATTGTTGCGACAGTCGCTATCTTTGCTGTTAGCCTACTGACCAAGGAACCAAGTAAAGAGATCACTACCTTATTTAATAAAGTAGAAAACGCGCTTGATTAAAGTCGGTTGAAGCGGATAAAAAAACGGAGCATTCAGCTCCGTTTTTTATTTCTCAAATATACGTATATACGGCTTAACGAGTCACTTTAAGCGTGTTCTTTCAAGTGGTTAATCACGACTTCATGGTGGTCTTTGGTTTTAAACTTATTGAACACGTGCTTGATGGTACCATCTTGACCGACTAAGAAAGATAGGCGATGAATACCGTCATACTCTTTACCCATAAATTTCTTTAAGCCCCACACACCAAACTCATCGGCTACCGCGTGATCTTCATCCGAAAGTAAGTCAAAGTTAAGCTCTTTTTTGTTTTCAAAGTTCTTTAACTTTTTCACAGCATCTGGACTAATGCCAACGGCTACGGTGTTTAATTCAGCCAGTTCAGCTTTGTGGTCACGCAGATTTTCAGCTTGAACGGTACAGCCCGGGGTCAATGCTTTAGGATAAAAATAGACTAAAACTTGATGTGACTTTAATAAAGTAGCAAGCTCAACGGTCTCGTCGTTTTGGTTTTGCAGTGAGAATAATGGTGCTTTATCACCGATTTTCAAAGTATTCATAGTAAATCCTTAGCGAATGCGTCTGAATATATAGTCTACGTTTAAGGAGTGTGAAAGATCTTCGAACTGAACTTTAAAGTTATCGATATCCACATCTACAGGAATATTAAACTCGAGCTCGCAGCGCATATGTAGCTCGTCTTCTTGCTCAAAGGTATCTGACTTCAGTGAACAAATATTCACCCCTTGCGCTGCGAAATAGCGTGTTACTTTACTTAACGTACCAGGAGTATCTAACCCTTCATATTCCAAAGTATAACCTGCACTGTATTCGCCTTGTTGATGGCTTGCGGTGCGTTTCATCATCGTTAAAAGGCCAAGCTCCATCCCTTTGGCAGGTAAAGTGTGCTCGACACGACTGATAGACGCCATGTCACCGGCAAGTAGCATGATAAAGGTAAACTCATTGCCCAATATTGCAATTCGACTGTCAATAATATTACAGTTGCAGTCACTCACAAGCTGTGTCAATTCGCCAACAATACCAGATCTGTCTTCTCCAATGGCGGTTAAGACAAGTTGATGGTTTGCATGCATGGTCATTTTGGAACCTCTGATTTCACGTAATGCGCTCAAGGTTAATAATTAACGCGAAATACTACCATATCTGAGTTTTAGCGCTAGCGCGTTGTAATAAAAAATAGAATTGTGCTTGCTGGACATGGTTGCTTGTTTTTCTAATGTATGACAAGTAACATAGGGCAAAATTTTGGCTATGAAATACGTGTTCCCAAAATATTTGATGGGACATTCGATGTCATAGCACTAACAATTCAGAGATTGTCAATTTTTGGCAACTTTGTGTGAACCAATTCGGCAATCCTAAATCATAACTTTGATTCGAATAATAATAGGGTTTGCTAAGGAGTAAATGAGTGCAGTATTGGATCCCAAAATCACTGGTTCTTGGAATTGCCGTGAGTCTAAGCGGCTGTAGTATTTTCACAAATGATGCACATCACGAAAGAAATTATCGTGCAAATGCTCCGGTGAAAGCCCCTGAAGGCTTGTCTCAACCTTACCGAGATCCTGAGTTTGCCATGCCAGTTGGTCAATATGAGAACACGGCCGAGCCGGTAAGTTATCGTGCACCGCAGCAAGTATTGACGGTTGCGCAAGGTAGTTGGGTCGAGCAGGGTGAAGACGCCGCAAGGATTTATTTTGATAAAAATGATGGGATAGAAGATTTACCAGCATTTATTTGGCGCGCCGTGGACGGCGTCGTCGCAATGCATAACGCTGGGTTTGAAAGTGATAACAAGGCACAAGGGACAGTGACGACAACTTGGTATTCACTGATCCAACCAAAAGACGGCTGGTTTTGGGAAGAAAGTGTAGAGCCGTCTAAGCAAAAATTTAAATTTACCCTGGAACAGAAAGAGCACCAGCGTACCGCATCAATTCGTGCAGAGTTGGTTGATTATCAAGGCGATGACGAGTTAACTGCGCTTCAAAAGAACCACTTAGAGGTACGAGCGCTTAATGAAGTTGTGACCGAATTTGACTATCAATATCGTTTACTACAAGTTGAAATGCGTAAGCGCCAAGGTGTACTGGCACTTGAACTTGGATTTGACAAGAATGGTGATTCGGCGCTACTGACTGAAAAAGGTCAAGAAGCGGTACTTGATCGCTTCTCTAACTTCCTAGAAAGAAGTAACTTTACGGTTGTTCGTGTCGATAGGGAAAAGCAGGAAGTTTTGGTTCGTTACGAAGCGCCTGAAAGCAGTGTTTGGGATTCTATTTGGGGTGAAGAAGCGGTTGTATTACCGATTGATAATGGTGATTACACGATAAAGATCGCTCAAGCGCAGGACACGCGTACTTCCATTACCTGGAAGGATAGCGAGGGGAATGTACTTGATGCAAACACCATGAATAACCTGCATCAAGCCTTGATCACTTTGCTAAGGCAAAAAGGTCTAACGATTTAATAAATATAATAATTTAAAAACGAAAAGAGCTTCGGCTCTTTTCTTTGTTTTTGTGGAAGTAAAAAATGACAGAGAGCACTATGACACCACGCTCCACTTTACAAACGTGGTTTGCGTTTATCGTACCGTCATTGATTGGTATTTTTTTGTTTATGACGCCAGTAGCGGTCGGGGAGGCAATGACTATCCCGATTGCAGTGATGGCAAAATGGTTGCAAGCGCAACTAGCCCCTTTTATGAAAGACATGATCGTTGCAATAGTATGTATTACTGGGATCATGAGTCTGGTGGTTAAACTCCTAAGACCCCAAGCGCTATTAAAAATAACCATAATAAGACACCTATTCGATGTAAGCTGGATTTGGTTAATAACCCGACTAGTTGGTATGGTGTTTATTGTGCTTACCTTCAATGGTGTTGGTCCAGAAGCGATCCATTCGGAAAATACAGGGGCGTTAGTGCTCAATGATCTTTTGCCCGTGCTATTTTGTGTATTCATTTTAGCCGGACTATTGCTGCCACTCCTGCTTAACTTTGGCTTGCTTGAGATGGTTGGTACGCTTCTGACCAAAGTGATGCGCCCTTTATTCGGGGTGCCAGGACGTAGTGCAGTAAACTGTGTTGCATCTTGGCTTGGTGATGGCAGTGTCGGTATTTTGATGACCGCTCGCCAATATGAAGATAAGCATTACACACAACGAGAAGCAGCAATCATTGGTACTACATTCTCTGCGGTTTCAATCACTTTTTGCTTAGTCGTTATTGGCCAAGTCAAACTTGAACACCTGTTTGCTCCATTTTATCTTACCGTATGCGCAGCCGGCTTTGTTGCCGCGATTATTGTGCCGCGTTTACCACCGCTCAGATTTAAAAAAGATATTTATGTTGATGGTAGTGATCATAATGAAGATTCTGAAGCTGTGCCTAAAGGGAAGGGGTTGTTTAGCCACTCCCTAGATATAGCGCTTACCAAGGCTAAAACGGCTCCAGGGGTGAAAGGAACACTAGAAGAAGGCCTGCACAACGCATTAGATATGGTGTTTGCTGTGTTACCTGTAGTGATGGCTGTAGGTACTTTTGCGTTGATTATTGCTGAGCATACGCCAGTATTTCAATATTTAGGCACACCTTTCGTTCCTTACCTCGAGCTACTCAATGTGGCAGAGGCAGAAAAGGCCGCGCAGACAATAGTTGTCGGCTTTGCGGATATGTTTATTCCGTCAATTCTTGCCGCAGGTTCCATTGAAAGCGATACCACCCGATTTATCGTTGCTGCCATGAGCGTAACTCAGCTTATTTATATGTCAGAAGTTGGCGCGTTGCTGCTTGGCAGCAAAATCCCGGTGAACTTATGGGAGCTATTCCTAATCTTTATCTTGCGAACACTTGTTACTCTGCCTGTCATCGTCTTCATGGCCAAGTGGTTAGTTGGCTAAAACAGGACACTCAGTAACAGAGTATACTGATAACCCACAATATTTACCCGCCTAAATATTGTGGGTCAGTTGACTAACTTCATACAGATATTCATTATTCTATTTCTCCCCATAACCGATTGGTACTAAAAATAAGCTATTAAATTCCCTCCTCGAGCAATCATCGCTAAAGCTATAGCCTAAGACACGGGGCCTAAATTGGTATAACTTAAGTTTCAGCCAATGCTTGTATTTTTAATAGGCAATTTTATAAAGAATAGTAAGTATACGAGTTTAGGTTAGTTATAAAATAATGGATTTCAAAATACGGAGGTCACTTTTGATCTAGCCATATCTGAGGTTTTAGGGGGTAGCAGAAAATATAGTCATCAGTGTATTAGGCTTTTGAAGCGTAAAAAAGCCCCATTCTAAATGAGGCTTGAGAAAAATTAGTGTTTGACAGGAAAATTATCTAGATGTGTATAAAGTACCTAACACTTCAATTCTAGCTTCAACTACCTTTCCTGATTGCTTCAGTTCAGCAAGTTTACCTAGTAAATCTTGGTTGCTGTTTACACTAACAACAGCAATTCGGCCACCGTCATACGTATTTTCAACAGCAACGCCGTACTCACTTGCTAATTCGCGTGCAGACGCATTGTCTTTCATAAGCAGGTTGATGTTACCAGATACTGGAGCAATCTCACCATTGAATATATTTTTAACTAAAGAGCCTTTAGTAAATAACTGGCTGATAGACGTCGACTTGACTAGCGCTTTTTCACCTTTTTGGCTAATTACAGCACTAGGATCTGCAATGGCTAACGGAACTAATGCATAGTCAGACATAATCTTATAAGCACCAAAATCAGGCTTTTCAAAATTTGCCACTTTGTTTACTTTCTCCAGTTTAGGAGTCAAGTTGTCTCGAGCCTCTGCTTGAGTTAAGAATAGTGAAGTTGTAATTAATGCCGCGATTTTTAACTTGTTCATAGTATACACTCCAATTACTCAGCAGATTGATGGCCAAAGATACGTACAGCTGCACCCATCAGTTTTGATGGCGTTGAATTGTTTACGTATCCATCGTAGACAATATCACCTGTGCTAGTCGTCGCAAACGACTTGTCTGACACGTCAAACAAGCGAATTGTCCACTCTCCTTTAGCTGACTCACCATAGAAGCTGTTTGATAAAAATACGCCATTTTTTAGGATATAGCCAACCTGGAAGCCAGCACCGCTAAAATCATATGCAGGGCGTATCAGTGCTTGTCTAGATGATAATAAAACGCTTCTCGTACCGCTCGGAGAGATAACTTCAATTGCCAAGTCAGAACCAGCTGTAGACTGTATAACAGCTTCATCATTTTGAATTCCCATACCAAACTCATCGTTAAATACATCCAGTTTGAATTGGATAGCTTCAACGTTGATGTCCTCTGAGACAGTCACTTTGTAAGTGGCACCAACTTCACTGTTATCAGGGATTGCCATCTCTAGAGAATCTTGACCCATTACGGAGCCTTGGCCAATCCAATCTGTAATAACTTCTTCACCAAGTTTAGTTGAGTAAGACTTGGCCATTTTAACTGCTGCACCGGCATCTACACGGCCAAAACCATAAAGGTTATTATGGCTATAGCCAGCTGCGTTTTCTACCCAGCCATCATGCGCGATAAATTCACCAGCGCCTACTGGCACCGTTACTGGCGCATTTTCGGCGTCATTTTTGGTGCTTGTTGACACAATGATATGACGTACATCTCTCCAAGTCAGCTCACTGTTCGCTGATAGGATCAGAGAGATCACGCCTGAAGCGTTTGGTGCTGCAGAAGAGGTTCCATTCATGGTTGAACGGTAATTACAGTTAGGGTTTTCTGGATGTCCAGGGTAATCGAATGGGTATTGGCTTGCAGCGAACTCCTCTCCATAAGCTCCTGTCCAACTGGCGATTGCGCGACCAGTATAACCAGAACTACCACTTAAACATGTCATTGGATCAGTCGTAACCATTGCAGGAGCCCAACGGCCATATTCCCCAGCAGGAGCTGCTGCTAACAGGTTTGCCCCAGCGCTTGAGTAACTAGTATGTTTACCATTTGAGTTAACGGCACCAATAGAGAAATAGTAAGGGTGCCCTTGGCTACTTTCACTGTTGCTATTGTAGCAGGTTAATCCTAAGTCATTTGCACCATTGTCATCACAAAATGAGCCTTCTAAGTCTTCACTTACAAAACTATTACCACTTGATTTTACGTTAGTAGCACCTTTGCCTGAACGAAGCTTCCTGTTTGGATAAGATTCAATTGCTTCATCAAGTTCCGAATAACTAAATTGAACAGGGTAGGTAAGGCCATAGCTGCGGTTGAATACAGAAATAGACTCACTTTCTGTTATCCCAGAGCCAGGAAAGCCATGAACTAAAAGATCTTGCTTTGGTGTCTTGTCACCGCTAGCTAGTAAATTCATTCCGATAAGACCAGTATCAGGCGAAACACCACGGCCGCCTAGGCCGTTCCAGCCTTTAGATGCAATCAGACCTGCAACACTAGTCCCGTGGTCACCATTAGTCGCTGTGCTCGTAGGGTCAGTTTTATCAAGCGCATTGTCAAGTAGGTTAAGAGAGCGATTTGGCAAAACGTTAGGAGCCAAATCTTCATGTCTAATTTCTAGGCCTGAGTCAACGACAACGGCTGTCACACCTTCGCCCGTTACACCCTGGGCAAATGCTGCTGGTACATTCATATCTTCACCAGCGACTAAGATGTTTGATTCTGCATCCGCAAATTCACTATTCCAGTACTCAATCGCTTGTTCTTCAGTCATAATGCCACGACCGACGTAGAGGTCGACCAAGCCTTGTTTCATTGCATCACTCAGTGCATAAGCCTTTTGACCCGTATTATTTAGGTGCCATTGTTGGTAAGCAAGAGGGTCAGTTAGTGATGCTGGGATCTCAATACTACCGTTGGCTGACTTTCCTTTTGCAGTAACAGTGTACTTAATAGTTGCCGCTTCGCCAGATATTGGCAAGTAATCAAAAGCGGTTAGGCTTTTCAGCGTTAAAATACCATGAGGAAAAGTGTAAACATTATCTACAGGCGAAATCTCTGTCTCACCGTCAAATATTGTAATTGATAGATTGTCACTATCTGCGTCGGAGGCTTGAATCGAGCCTGAAATGGTCTGCCAATGTTTTACATTTTCCAGCCGGGTAACACCAGCCTGAGGTGCATGATCTAGCTCTTGAGCTGAACTATTATTGTTGTTATCGCTTCCACCACAAGCTGATAGTGCTACTACTATCGCTGCGGATAAAGCGGTGTATTTGAATTTATTGTTATTCATATTATTTACCTTTGTACACTTTGCAGTAACGAATGTACTCAAGTAAATTAATGTTAGCAATTATATAATTTTAAGTTTTGTAAACTAAGTGTAATTAATTGTGTGTTTTTATCATTTAATTCAATTGGTTATCTTCTTTGAAAACAAATGTAAACAGTAACAAGAGGTGAAAAAAGTAACCAGAAAGGATTCCTTTCCTTTGTCTAGTAGCGCTATTAGCCGTATTTTTTTATAAGTTATTTATATCTTTTTTAACTTGATAACCTTCATCGGTAACAATTTGCTCCAGTGTTGCCACTCTTGCTTTTAATGCAGCAATCTCTGAGTGTAGCTCATCATGCACCTTTGTTCTTTGTGCGTCTATTTTTTTAAATTCCAAGCGACGTTTATAGATTTCGCTAATTATTCCTCCACCAACACTAATAAGTACAATCAAAAAAACCATTGTAGTGCCTGACATAGCCAATTTACTCCTTTTTGTTGATAAGTAATATCATGACGAATTCATTGTAGTGACGATAAAAAATGGCATCATGATTTACCACCATGATGCCATTAAGTCATCTGTAAAGTGAACTGACAATTGTCAACTAGCACTCAATAATGTTTACCGCCAATCCACCGCGCGCGGTTTCCTTGTATTTAGTTTTCATATCGTTACCGGTATCAAGCATCGTTTTAATCACTTTATCTAGTGATACTTTTTGATCGCCCGTACCGCGCAAAGCAAGACGAGAAGCATTAATGGCTTTAATAGAACCCATTGCATTGCGCTCAATACACGGAACTTGCACAAGCCCACCGACAGGATCGCAGGTTAGGCCTAGATTATGCTCCATACCAATCTCAGCGGCGTTCTCAACGTGTACTACGTTACCACCCATTATTTCGGTAAGAGCGCCAGCAGCCATTGAACACGCAACACCTACTTCACCTTGGCATCCAACTTCAGCGCCAGATATAGAGGCATTCTTCTTATATAAGATCCCAATCGCCGCTGCGGTAAGTAGATAACGTGTGGCAATCTCTATATCCACTTCTTTGATAAAAGTGTGATAGTACATTAACACCGCTGGAAGAATACCGGCTGCACCATTGGTTGGTGCAGTTACTACGCGGCCGCCCGCTGCATTTTCTTCATTAACTGCAAGTGCAAACAAATCCACCCAATCCATTGCGCGCAGTGGATCTTGGTGCGTTTCTACACTGAGTTTTAAATACAGGCTAGGTGCACGACGACGAACCTTTAAACCGCCTGGTAAAATACCTTCGGTTTTCATACCACGTTCAATACAAGCTTTCATTACTTGCCAGATGTGGAATAGCGTTTCTTTGATTTCAGATTCTTTACGTAGCGTTTTCTCGTTGGCCATCATTAACGAAGACACACTGAGACCAGACTCTTTACACATTTCCAGTAGTTCGGCGGCTGAATTGAATGGGTAAGGTGCCGGGTTTTCTGTTCTGATATCTAGCGCAGCTTGCTTTTCAGCTTCAAAATTCTGATCGGTAACGATAAAGCCACCACCAATCGAATAGTAAATTTGGCTATGAGCAAGCTCTTCGCCTTTATACGCTTTGATTTCCATTGCATTGGAGTGCTTAGGCAGCGTTTTTCGACGGTGAAAAACAATCGCGCCTTGCTTAGGAAATTTTACTTTATGTTGCTTGTCGAGATAGATAACCTGTTCATTTTCTATGGTTTCTAAGATCTCTGGTACTAGATCTGCATCTATGGTCTCAGGATCGTAACCCGCAAGTCCCAAAATAACAGCTTTGCCAGAGCCGTGGCCAATACCTGTTTGGCCTAAAGAACCGAACAGTTCCACTTTCACCGAAGTGATATCATCAACGATGCCTTGTGCCTGAAGGTCTTGTACGAATAACCTAGAAGCACGCATTGGTCCCACTGTATGAGAGGAAGAAGGTCCAATACCGATACTAAACATATCGAATGCACTGATCATAAATTTTACTCACATTGCCTTTAAAACGGACGCCATCATAACGTGTCTACTTAGGGAAGTAACCCATAATCGGCAAAAGTATATGCCAGTTTTGCAGTAAGCATGATAGAAAGGTCTCTAATCTGCAAGGTGGAGGTGGATTTTAAAAAAGGTCTTACCAGTTAAGGGCTAAAATAGGGCGGTGAACTGTTTGACGATTTTTGCCGTTGCGCCCCACAGTAAGCCATGTGGTGTCATAAATCCGTCGAGTGAAACGGGTTTGCCTTTATTGGTAAAATGGAAGGTTCGCCAATTCTCGGCAGCGCTTAATTGATTTAATGGCACCGTAAAGGTGTGTTGCACTTCGTCGCTTTGATTCACCCAAGTCGCATCTTGTTGTACAGAAGCAACAACGGGGGTGATTTGGTAGCCGGTGAGCGTTTGCATAAACGGTAATATGCCCAGTACTTGAGACTCAGAGATTGTCAGACCTATCTCTTCTTCGGTCTCGCGCAGTGCTGTGTTGATGATATTACTATCTTGTTGTTCGACTTTGCCGCCAGGAAAGCAAATTTGACTCGGGTGGCTCGGTAATTCGCTGCTGCGTTTGCAAAACAACAGGTGGGCTCGAGCGTTTACATCAACAATAGGAATAAGCACCGCACTTTGCTTTAGAGTATGCAATGTGGTTGGTGTTTGCGTCATGATGGGCGCCAACATAAATTGCGATATTACCTGATCAATCTTCATTTAATACCGGGAGAATTTTATTCACTTTGTGGTAAGTCTCTTCAAACTCTAACTGTACTTGAGAGTCTTTGACTATGCCACCACCTGCCCAGCAATGTATCTTATTTTGATGACAAACTAGGGTTCTGATAGTGATAGAGGTATCCATGTTGCCACAGGCGCTGAGGTAACCAATTGAGCCGCAATAAACGCTGCGTCTGTGAGGCTCGAGCTCTTCGATGATCTCCATGGCGCGGATCTTAGGTGCACCTGTTATGGAGCCACCGGGGAAGGCGGCTTCGAGTTGATCAACAGCACATTTTCCTTCTGCCAGTTTGGACGTTACCGTACTGACTAGATGGTGAACAGCAGGGAAGCTCTCGATAGCGAAGAGTGATGGAACCGCGACAGAACCCGGCTTGGCCACTTTACCCAAGTCGTTACGTAGTAGGTCTACTATCATGACATTCTCGGCTCGGTCTTTGCTGCTGTTTCTCAGTTTTTCAGCTTGCGCTTTATCGGCGTCAGTATTTGGTAACCTTGGCAGGGTGCCTTTAATCGGTTTAGTTTCTACAATATTGTTTTTAACTTGGATGAAGCGCTCTGGTGACAAAGAAACAATAGCACTATTGCCTAAGTTAAAAAATGCTGAGAAAGGCGCTTGGTTGTGGTTTCGAAGCTTTTTATACGCGAGCCACGGAGTGCCTTCAAAGTTAGCAGTGAATCGCTGTGCTAGGTTTATTTGATAGCAGTCGCCACTTAACAAATAAGATTGAATGCGCTCAAAGTTTTGCTCGTATTGTGCTCTAGTCATGTTTGACTGCCATTGTGACGTCAGTCTAAATGGCTCGAACGCTGAGGCGTCTTTGAGCCGCTGCAAATACATTTCTAGCCTTTGTGTATCAGGTTGCGACACATAAAACCAAGTTTTGTGTACTTTGTCATAAATTAGCGCGTCTGGATACAAACCAACACAGGCGTCGGGTAGCTTAATATCATGTTCCGCACAATGTGGTATGTGTTCAACATAACGGCCGAGATCATAGCCAAAATAACCAAGCCAACCGCCGTTAAAAGGTAAATCATAAGGAGCACTGTAATTACTAAACTGGGCAAGCTTACCTTTCATCACAGTGAAAATAGAATTACTCTGCAGTTCGCCGTCTAAAAATACATTTCCGTCTTTAGCTTCAAGTAAATTAATTGGTGCAATCGCAATGATATCGTAGCGGCTATTGATGTGATCAGAATCGCTTGAATCTAACAGGATAGCCTGAGATTCGTTTGCAAAGTGTTCAAATAATTCTAGTGCATTGTGCCTAATGTCTAATTTTGTACAGTTTATTTGCTCGTTTATCATTTACTTGACCTGCAAAGCTAGCCCCAAACGGGCGGGGAGGTTATCATAGTTACCTGCTATTCCATAGTTTAAGGTATTGAAATTGACTTTCTGACGCTGAATAACAACAATTGCCAGCGAAAGTTTCAATACCAAAAAATACCGTCGAAAATTGAGGAACCGTCATGAGTACAATCCGTCAGCAAGACTTTATTGATAGCATTGAAGATGCGCTTCAATATATCTCATTTTACCACCCACTTGATTTTGTCCAAGCATTAGAAAAAGCCTACGAAAAAGAAGAAAGTAAGGCCGCGAAAGATGCAATTGCACAGATCTTAATTAACTCACGCATGTCAGCAGAAGGTAAGCGTCCGCTGTGTCAAGACACTGGGATAGTAACCTGTTTTGTTAAAGTCGGTATGGACGTTAAGTGGGATAAAACTGACTTGACGGTACAACAAATGGTAGATGAGGGAACTCGTCGTGCCTATATGAACCCAGATAATCCGCTACGTGCATCAATCGTTGCCGATCCAGCAGGTAGCCGTAAAAACACCAAAGACAATACGCCTTCGGTAGTACACATTGACTTAGTACCTGGTGCTGAAGTTGAAGTGATGATTGCAGCGAAGGGGGGCGGCTCTGAAAACAAAACTAAAATGGTGATGCTAAATCCATCAGATGATGTTGCAGAGTGGGTAGAAAAAACATTACCGACAATGGGAGCTGGTTGGTGTCCTCCGGGCATGCTAGGTATAGGTATCGGTGGTACAGCAGAGAAAGCGGCTGTACTGGCAAAAGAATCCTTAATGGATCCGGTTGATATCCATGAGCTGATGGAACGCGGTGCCGAAACTGCAGAAGAAAAACTGCGTCTAGAAATTTTTGAACGTGCAAATAAGCTAGGCATTGGCGCACAAGGCCTTGGTGGTTTAACAACCGTTGTTGACGTTAAAATCAAAACAGCACCAACACACGCAGCGTCTAAGCCAGTGGTAATGATCCCTAACTGTGCCGCTACACGCCACGTACATTTCACACTAGATGGTTCAGGTCCTGCAGATCTAAAAGCACCAAAGCTCGAAGATTGGCCAGAAGTGACTTGGGAAGTAGGTGAAGATACGCGTCGTGTCAATTTAGATACTTTGACCAAAGCAGATATTCAGGAATGGAAAATGGGTGAAACTGTCCTGCTTTCTGGCAAGATCTTAACTGGTCGAGATGCAGCGCATAAACGTCTGCAAGAAATGATGAATTCTGGTCAAGGCTTGCCAGAAGGTGTCGATTTCACTAATAAGTTCATCTATTACGTGGGTCCTGTGGATGCTGTTGGCGATGAAGTCGTGGGACCTGCAGGTCCTACCACATCTACACGTATGGATAAGTTTACTGATCTAATGTTAGAGAAAACGGGTCTTATCGGCATGATCGGTAAAGCCGAGCGCGGTCCAGCAACTGTCGAGTCAATCAAACAGAATAAAGCCGTATACCTTATGGCTGTAGGTGGCGCAGCGTACTTAGTGGCTAAGGCAATTAAGAAATCTCGTGTTGTGGCGTTTGAAGACTTAGGTATGGAAGCTATTTATGAATTTGAAGTAGAAGACATGCCGGTGACGGTTGCCGTCGATAGCAATGGTGAGAATGCGCATACCCAAGGCCCTGCAATTTGGAAAGCACGAATTGAAGAGTTAGATAGCAAACTTAGTTGATCAGTTTTGCGTTAGTGGAGAGCATATAGTTACTTTCCACTTAAATATTTGTCTTCGGTGTTAAAGTGACGATCCGAAGCATTATTGAGGAGGCTAGCAGCCTCCTTTTTTGTACTGATATGTTTACAATGCTTATTAGCCTTCCGTTTACGTAAACAGTAACTTCAGAAAAGCTCAATAAGTTAAATTAAAATTCCTTTAATGCTTTTATTTTTGGTTTGTTTTTCCTTTGTTTTCTTTTCTTTTGAATTAAATATTTGTATTTGCTTTAAATTGGGTTTATATCATCTCAATTTGTGGAATGGTGCTAGAGTTAGTGATAGAGTCTTGCCAATTTCAGCGCTATTTGCCCTTAGTGTGGTATTGAACGCAAAGTCACACCTAAGAGCTTACCCGTATGGGATAGATAATTTTTGGAGAAGAAGAAAGTGGCTGTATTTAACCAAGTTGAATTTGATAACCATGAACAAGTCGTATTCTGTTCAGACGAAGCATCAGGCCTTAAAGCTATTATCGCGGTACATAACACTAAGCTAGGTCCAGCTGTAGGTGGCTGCCGTCTATGGAATTATGCCTCTGATGAAGACGCTGTATATGATGTACTGCGTCTGTCTAAAGGGATGACATATAAGAATGCGGTTGCACGTTTACCATTTGGTGGTGGCAAATCTGTCATTATTGGCGATGCTAAGACTATCAAGTCAGAAGCGCTATTCAGAGCATTTGGTAAACACCTAGACCGTCTAGGTGGCAGTTACTATTCAGCTGAAGATGTAAACATCACAACCGGTGATGTAATGGTAATGCATAAAGAAACTAACTACGTAATGGGCCTCGAAGGTAAAAGCGGTAACCCTTCTCCATTTACTGCGTTAGGCACATTCCTTGGAATTAAAGCAGCTTACCAACACAAGTATGGTCACCAAGACTTGGCTGGTATCAAAGTTGCCGTGCAGGGCCTGGGTGCAGTTGCTTACACTTTATGTAAGCACCTCCATGAAGCGGGTGCAGAGCTATTTGTTACTGATATCAACGAAGAGTCAGTACAAAGAGTGGTCAATGATTTCAATGCTACTGCTGTTGGTATTGATGAAATCTATGATCTAGATGTTGATGTATATGCGCCGTGTGCACTAGGTGCTACGGTAAATGACGATACTATTCCTCGTATCAAAGCCACAATTATTGCAGGATGTGCAAACAACCAGCTTGCAGAGTCTCGTCATGGTGAGATCATTCGTGAAAAAGGTGTTCTTTATGCGCCAGATTACGTGATCAACGCTGGTGGAATCATCAATGTTTACTATGAAACAAAACCTGAAGGTTATGATGAGGCTGCAGCGACTAAACACGTAGAAGGCATCTACGACACGCTAACTGAAATCTTTAAGCGTTCTGAAGATGAGAAAGTTTCAACGCATATTATTGCTGATAAATTAGCTCAAGAGATTATTGAAAACGGTCTATAATGAAAACGCCGTTTAATTACCAGAGAGGGGCATGAGCCCCTTTTTTTGTATGAAAAAGAAACTATCTCTTGATACTTGGCCTCGCCAAGAACATTTTTCCTTCTTCAATGATTTTACCCAGCCATATTTTACAGTCACCGTCAGCTTACAAATGGAAAGAGTTTATGAAATGAGTAAGCGTAATACAGTGCCGTTTTCTCTTAGCTGCCTGTATGCACTGCAGTTGGCTTTGCAAAGCTATGCGCCCATTCGTTACCGAATCGAAGCGGGGACAGTAGTCGAATATGATGTGGTAGAAATTAGCAGTGTTTTTCTGCGGGAGGATGAAACCTTCAGATTTGTAAGGCTTGCCCCTGAAACCGATTTCAAGCGCTTTATTAGTGCCAATTTGCATAGTAAAACTGAGCAATTAAATGGGCCGCTTGTCAGCGAGCAATTTTTAACGGAAAGTCAGGTGCCAAATTGCGTTCATGTATCTATACTTCCATGGCTATCTTTTTCCAGTTTTGGTCATGCAAGGCACAGTAGAGATGACTTCGGTATCCCAAAATTTGTGTTCGGAAAATACAATAAAGCAGATGGTACGATGCCATTTTGTATCGAAGTCCACCACGCCTTAATGGATGGTCTACACGTCGCTGAATTCGTTCAAATTCTACAGGAAAAAATAGATCAAGCGATTTGGGACAGATAAACAAATTTTGCGTTAGTTCGCAGAAGATGAAATAATTTGCGTTCTGTGCAATGAGTAATTTTGACTATGCTACTGTTTTTATAGATTATTCATAAGTTCTATTTGGAATATCTATTCAATTTATTGGAATAAATCCGATGTAAAATATTGTAAACAGCGTATGCAAAAGGTTGGTTTTGCGAGGGTTGTGTATATTTTGCTGTGTTTTTGATGTTAATTTTTTGTTTTGTATATAATTATTACTTATTTATAGACAAAAAATGTTTTCACAGTGAAGTTGACACATCGTGTTGCATTTAGCATTATTGGACAGTTGATATCTGTCAAATGATATCAGGGTTGCTCTTACGTTGGTGAGAGCGCGAAAATTATAAAAGTAACATTACTTAATTGGTTGGGAACTATGTCTGTTAAAATCAGAAAGAGCCTTGTAGCTACGGCGCTTTTAGGCGCGACAGCTTTTGCAAGCAGCAATGTGATTGCAGATCCTTTGAATGACATACAAAAAGTAGGTCAACAAACTCAAACGGCTGCTAAAAAGTCTCAAGAAAAGATTGATAACCTTTACGGTCAGTCTCAAGAAATGATCGCGGAATACCGTGGTCTAGTTGAAGAAGCAGAACTGCTTAAAGTGTATAACGATCACGTTGCACGTCTTGTAGCGGATCAAAATGCAAGTATTGAGTCTCTTGAGCGTCAAATTGGTACTATTGACAAGACAAAACAGGACGTTGTGCCTTTGATGTATCGCATGATCGATACGCTTGAGCAATTCATCAAAGCGGACGTTCCGTTTAATCAAGAAACACGTCTAGATCGCGTTGAGAAACTTCGCAGCATCATGACTAACTCATCTGTAACTACTTCTGAGAAGTTCCGTCAAGTGCTTGAAGCTTACACGATTGAAACTGACTACAGTGCAACAATGATTGCGAGCCAAGGTTCTCTTGAACAAAACGGCAAAAACATCAATGTTGACTTCGCACGCCTTGGCCGTATCGCATACGTAGCTCAGTCGTTCGACCAAAAACATGCTTGGGTTTGGAACAACAACACTAAGCAGTGGGATCAACTTGGCGAAGAATATCTTAAGCCAGTTAAGAGCATGATCCGTATTGCACGTAAGCAAGCGGCTCCTGAACTTGTAAACCTACCTATCTTTGGCGCGGAGTAATTAATGATGAAGAAACTATTTAAAGGTTTTGCAGTTGCTGCAGCGTTAACAGTTTCTGCTGGTGCCGCGCTAAATGCACACGCAAACACTGAAGCCTTAGACAAAATCCTAGAACAGGTTAAACAAAACCGTATCTCTGAAGGCAAAATCAACAAACAACGTGAGCAAGAGTTTTTAAACGACCGTGCTGACAAACAAGCATTGTTGAACAAAGCGAAGCGTGAATTGGCTGCTGAGAAAGCACGTGGTGAGCGTTTAAATGAACAATTCAAGCAAAATGAAATCACACTTGCTGAAAAAGAAGTTGAGCTTGAAAATGCCAAAGGTACACTCGGTGAAATGTTCGGTGTTGTACGTCGTTCAGCTGCTGATGCTATCGGTTCAATCGAAGCTTCACTTGTAAGTGCTGAAAAGCCAGGACGTGCTGAAGTTCTTCGTTCACTAGCTGAAGCGAAAGAGCTGCCAACTACTCGTGAACTTGAAGACCTTTGGATTGCTTTCCAAACTGAAATGACTGAATCAGCTAAAGTAACTAAGTTTGAAGCTGAAGTTGCTGAGCTAAACGGTGACGTAAACGTTAAAGAAGTAACACGTGTTGGTAACTTCAACCTAGTCACTAAAGACGGCTACGTTATTTACGATCCTGAGAACAAGCAAATTGTTCCTCTTGGTAAGCAGCCAAGCGGTGAACTAGGTGGTGTTGAGCGTCTAATCGGTGCATCTGCTGATAAGTTTGTTATGTTTGCAGTTGACCCAACTCGTGGTTCATTATTACGACTTAATACTCAACGTGCAACGATGGAAGAGCGCTGGCACCAAGGTGACACGGTTGGTTACATCATTACAGCACTACTTATCTTAGGTGCATTGATTGCAATCGTTCGTATGCTAGACCTATTCATTGTTAGTGGTAAAATCAAAGCGCAAATCAAAAATGCAAATAACCCTAACACAAACAACCCACTTGGTCGTATCTTGAAAGTTTATCACGACAACAAAGACCAAGACGTTGAAAACCTAGAGCTTAAGCTTGATGAAGCTATCCTACGTGAAACTCCGCGTATCGAGATGGGCGTAAACATCATCAAGATCCTAGCGGCCATCGCGCCACTACTAGGTCTATTAGGTACGGTTGTTGGTATGATCATGACATTCGAATCAATCACACTACATGGTACTGGTGATCCGAAGATCATGGCAGGTAACATCTCTCTAGCGCTAGTAACAACGGCACTAGGTCTTATTGCAGCTCTACCTCTGATTCTACTTCATGCTGTTGTACATGGTCGTAGTAAAGCGGTTCTACACATCCTAGATGAGCAAAGCGCAGGTATTGTTGCTACTCACGCGGAGAAGGAGAAAGCCTAATGTTAGTCCTGATGGAGATATGGGAATCTATCAGGGATTTTGTTGCTACAGGCGGCGATGTATTGTACGTGGTCGCAATGGCACTCTTTCTAATGTGGGTTTTAATGATTGAGCGCTATTGGTTCCTACTCGGCGAATTTCCTAAAATGCATAAGGAAATCGTCGCTAAGTGGGACGCCCGGCAAGATACTACGTCTTGGTACGCACACAGAATCCGCGATGCTTGGATTTCTGAAGTGTCTGAAAAATTAGATGAGCGCATGTTGATTATCAAAACATTGGTTGCAATGTGTCCATTAATCGGTCTTTTAGGTACAGTGACAGGTATGATCACCGTATTTGAAACAATGGCTACTCAAGGTACGGGTAACGCGCGATTAATGGCTTCAGGCATTTCAATGGCTACGGTACCAACAATGGCTGGAATGGTTGCGGCACTATCAGGTGTTTTCTTTAGCACGCGTCTAGAAGCACGTGCGAAAATGGCTAAAGAGAAGCTAGTTGATAGCTTGCCTCATCACTAGAGAGAGATTGAACTATGGCACGTAAACAACGTTTTCGTGAAGAGGAAGATGCAGCAGTAGATATGACGCCGATGCTAGACATCGTATTCATTATGCTTATCTTCTTCATCGTAACCACTTCTTTTGTTAAAGAAGCTGGTATTGAGGTTAACAAGCCAAAAGCGGCACAAGCACAAAAAACCAAAAACGCGAACATCTTTATCGCAATCCGTGAAAACGGTGAGATTTGGATGGATAAGCGCCAGGTTGATGTTGAGCGTGTAAGTGCAAACCTTGAAAGTCTAATGGCTGAACAGCCTACTGACGTGATTATTATTCAAGCCGACAAAGGTGCGAAACACGGCGTAGTTGTTAAGGTTATGGACCAAATTAAAGCGACTGGCGACAACTTGAAGATTTCAATAGCTGGAGATCAGTAATGATTCGACTTCTGTTTTCACTTCTAGCAGGTGGGGCAGTAACTCTCGGCTTGTTCTTTTTCATGTCATATCTTATCTCCGGAGGAGCAGATAGGGCAGACGTACAAAAGGAACAAATCGTAGTCGAGATTATGTCGAATCCGCCTGAATCAAAGGTGCAGCAGCGGAAGCGCGTCCCGCCTCCGCCGCCGCCACCGCCAAAGCAGCCGCCTAAACCGCAGCCGCCTCAGCCTGACACGGCTGATCCGACTGCAGGAAATATCGGCTTTAATATGCCTAGTATTGATCTAGGTGGAACCGCAGGTGGTTTATCTGGACCTGGTGAGTTTGGTCGTGACGGTGATGCAACACCAATCGTTCGAATCGAGCCAAAATATCCACCTCAAGCTGCTCGTGATGGCAAAGAAGGTTGGGTACGTTTATCATTCACAATCAATGAGCTTGGTGGAGTTGACGATATTGAAGTTATCGACGCTGAACCGAAGCGCATCTTTGACCGTGAAGCAAAACGTGCACTACGCAAGTGGAAATACCGTCCTAAGGTTGTTGACGGTAAGCCACAAAAGCAACCTGGCATCACAGTTCAGCTTGACTTTAAGTTAAACCAAGATTAAGGAGGCAGGACATGAAAAGTTTACCTAAATTTACAGCTCTTGCTCTCTTGATAGCGTTAACTGGTGGTATTTACTCAAGCTCAGTTTCTGCAGCGCCTAACTATGAAGAAATAGAGAAGCGCAAAGCGGCAAAAACTAAGATCATGGGTGAGCGTGTAGGTAAAAAAGTTGCTAAAGCGTTCGAACTCTATAATGAAGAAAAGGTCGATGAAGCAATTGCAATGCTTCGCGAACTTGATCCTTCAGATGATTTCGATAAAGCGACAGTCAACCGTTACCTCGGCCAGCTTTATGCTCAAAAGGAAAACTACGCCGAAGCGATTAAATACTCACGTCTAGCCATTGCGCCTGACGCGCTTAACTTCAAAGAGCAAGGCGATTTGATGAAGCTGTTAGGTGACCTTTTGCTTGGTACTGAAAAGTACGCAGAAGGCATTAAGGCTTATGAAGCATGGATGGACTTTACTGGTGAAAATGACGCCAAAGTATATGGTCGTATCGCTCAAGCTTATTATGAGTTAAAGCAATATACGAATGTTATTGCTCCAGCTGATAAAGCGATTGCGGGTGTAGAAGAGCCTAATAAGCAATACTACCTGATGAAAGTTGCTGCGTACTTTGAATTAAAACAGTTCAAAAAGGCTGTAGAGGTTGGTGAAGAGTTAGTACGTGTTTTCCCTGAAGACCCGAAAGCTTGGACACAACTGGGTGGTTTTTATTTGCAAACCGAAGATTACAGCAAAGGTATGACTGTAATGAAGGTGGCGTATAAAAAAGGTTATTTTGAAAAAGAGAATGATTATAAGATTCTTGGAAGCTTATATTCTTTAACAGAAGATCCTTGGCGTGCAGCTCAAACGTTCGAAAAAGCGATCAAAGATGGCAAAATTGAACGAACAAAGCAGAACGTAACAGCGCTTGCAAGTTACTACCACCAAGCTAAACATATCAGCGATGCTGCTAAATATTACGAAGAAGCTGCGAAGTTTGACAATGACGCAGAACTTTATGGTAAAGCAGGTAGTCTTTTACTTCAGGATCAGCAGTTTAGTGCAGCTATTGTGAGACTAAACAAGGCGTTAGAGCTCGGTACTGAGAAAAAAGGCAATACCTATACAGACTTGGCTGAAGCTTATTTCTATCAGGATAAGTTTAAGCAAGCTTACTCTGCAATTTTGAAAGCGCAGGAAGATCCTCGCACTAGCAAATTTGCTAAAAGTTGGTCTGGTTTTATCAAAGATAAAGCACAGCGTAGAGGCGTAAGTCTCTAGTAAAAAAGCCCCGAAAGGGGCTTTTTTGATTCTAAATTTTAATGTGGAACTATGAAAAAGCATTTACTGATCTGTTTTACTTTGGCTACGCTTATATTCCTTTTTGGCTGTACTGAACAGAAGCAAACTGTAAGTTACCAAGAGCTCAGAACTTCACTACTTTCTCTTAATAATGGTTTAAGCAAGCCCTCGGACGATGAAATTAGTGTATTACCGTTCACAGAAGGTTACTTACAACTAAGGCATGCCTTATTATCTAGTGAGTTGAATGAACCAGATGTTATGGCTCATAAAGAGTTAGATTATTTAAGAATTCAGGAAAGATATCCTGAACGCTACTTGCCTTGGCCTGCTTACATATCAGTGCTGGAAAATGTTAAAAATAAAGTAAGTAGAAATGAACTTGGACAGTGGCTTGCGTTTGTAGAAGTAAAACTAAAAGAGGCCGATGAAAGTAATATTCGCTTGAACCGGTTAGAGCGAGATACTTTAATGCTCCAACTTGAAAGTTCGGATATTGACGCACCATCACGTTCGGCCTTGTTAGCTTATCTGAGTAATTATAAACCAAGAGCTATGCTTGGACTCCATCAACTACCCAACGGAAAAGAATGGTATCAATCAAAGCTCAATTTTTATGGGGCTATTCAAGATTCACCTACTAAAGTTTTGGCGACGTTATCAAAGTTTGATGATCAAAATAGCAAAGCGAATGTGCTCAAGGTAATGCCTGATACTCAACAACCTTATATTCTGGAATTATTGCCGGCTAACTGCCAAAGAATTGCAGGGCTCAACTGGCGAGATGGGTTTATTAATGTGCCTTCGACCGTAGCAAAATGTACAAAGGCAATAGAGCAACATAAAGCGCTAATCGTGACTTTGATGGCGGTGGATTTGGGAATTCATTATCAAGGGTGGTCACAAAAGCAAGCATTTGTTGCGCTTAACTCAAAACTAGCGCTGAATGAACAACAAGCACAACAATTGATTGCTAATCTTGTCTATTTCCCAGCGACTATTTTTGCTGCATATCCCCACTTTTTAAAGCCTTAGTCTTACAACTGCGACAGCGTTGGGTTGCTGGATCGTGTTCTAGCAACTCAAGTTCTATTGTCTGCTCGCAATCACAGCAATACCCGAACTGACCGATTTCCATTTGGCATAATGCCGCTTCGACTTTCATCAATCTATCATAGAGTGGAAATTGCTCAGGATTTATCTTCTCCATCACAATATCAAGCCACTTATTAGGTGGGTTAAGCTCTAAGGTATTGGCAAGATTATGAGTAAACTCATTGGGTGAAGCTTTTAACTCTCCCAAGAAGTCGCTTCTAAGTGTGGCAAGTTCTGCTTGTAGGCTTTGTTCGTAGTGTTGTGTGTTTTCATTCATGGGCGCTCTCCTATCCGACACCCCATTATCATTTCAGTCAAACTTCACTGTTATGATTTGAATCAATGTCTGGAGACATTGCATATTTCTGCAACACCTTCATGACGTCATCTTTGCTTTTAAGCGTTTTGATTTCATCAAAAAGAACATGTGCGCCGTCATACTGACGTTTCAGATAACTGAGCCATTGCTTTGTTCTAGCCGAAAAGTACTTTTCACTCATATTCTCATCTTGATGCATGGAAGAGTGGAGGATATGGTAGACCACGTTTTCCCATGTAAGCGGAGTATAATGAGTTCCGCTAACATGCGCTTTGATTTTTGCTGCCAAATCGGGGGTGGCTAGCGCACCGCGACCAAGCATCAAATCTTGGCATTGGCTACGTGTTTGGCAGAGTAGTGCATCTTCAACTTGCCAAATTTCACCGTTAGCAACGACAGGAATGGTTAACCTTGATAATAAAGGGGGGATCTTTTCCCAGTACGCTGGCGGTTTGTAGCCATCTCGTTTGGTACGCGCATGTATTGCCAAACTCGACGCACCACCTTGCTGGACCGCATCGACAATTTCAGTGCTATTGGCATCATCGTCAAAGCCAAGGCGTATTTTGGCGCTTACTTGATGTTCTTCTGGTACCGCATCTCTAACCGCTTTAATGATTTGATAAATTTGCTCAGGCTCTTTCAGTAAAACCGCACCACCACGGCTTTTATTCACGGTTTTTGCAGGACAACCAAAGTTCAAATCAACACCATGAGAGCCAAGCTTTACGGCCTTTCGTGCATTTTCAGCAAGCGCATGGGGAACCTGACCTAGAAGCTGTACTCTAACCGGTGTTCCGGCTCTGGTATAACCACCATTTAATAGTTCAGGACAGTATCTAGTAAATACCCTACGTGGAAAGGTGAGATCAACGACGCGAATAAATTCAGTGACACAAAGATCAAAGCCGCCGAGATCTGTGAGTAATTCGCGCATTTTAAAATCAACTACACCTTCCATCGGCGCCAGAACAAGCTTCATGTGTTAACCTTCAGATACAACAAAAATAAAATGAGTCACTGATGACTCATCGAAAAGCGCGACATTTTAGCTAATTGTTTGCTGCAAGTCATCAGCAGCCCCTAGTTATCCGCAAATAGCAAAAAGACAACAGATGGACTATAACTGGATGTAAACCAAAACTTAGCGAATTGGCATTACAGCTAAAATTTTTAAACGTTTAGCGAAATAAATATTTAGACGTTTGGGTCTACTTATTGAATCTACTATTTCTGAGAGAGCAAACATTATGAATACCGTTAAAAAGAACTCTATTGCCCTTACTTTAAGCGCTGTTGTTGCAGGTACTGCGGGGTTATCCGCGACGGACGCAAGTGCGAATCCATTTAGTTTTGAAACAATGACCGCTGGTTATCAACTAGACGCTGGTGAAGGTAAGTGCGGCGAAGGCAAATGCGGTGGCGACGCCAAAGGCAAAAAAGAGGGTAAGTGCGGTGAAGGCAAATGTGGTGGCGATGCTAAAGGCAAAAAAGAAGGTAAGTGCGGCGAAGGCAAATGTGGTGGCGACGCTAAAGGTAAAAAAGAAGGTAAGTGCGGCGAAGGCAAATGCGGTGGCGACGCCAAAGGCAAAAAAGAAGGTAAGTGCGGCGAAGGCAAGTGCGGTGGCGACGCCAAAGGCAAAAAAGAAGGTAAGTGCGGCGAAGGTAAATGTGGTGGCGATGCTAAAGGCAAGAAAGAAGGCAAGTGCGGCGAAGGTAAATGCGGTGGTAACCACTAATTAAGAACACTATTATGTTCGACCCAATAGCGCAGCTAATTATGTCAAGGTAAAAAGCGCTATTGGGTAATTCCAAAGTGAAGCCATGCATACAGTAAAGCCTCTGTGATGCCAGCTTCTGATTAGTTCAAAATAATGTCTAAAGTGAGAGAAATATGGCAGTGCAGTTAGGCAACTTAGGACTTGGTTTACGCCGTGAAATGGTCGATGACGTGCTCAATGCGCCGCCAAAGCAAGTAGACTTTTATGAGGTTGCACCAGAAAACTGGCTAAAATTTGGCGGTAAGCTTGCAAAGCAATTTCAAGCATTGACGCAACAACATACCTTTATCTGTCATGGCTTGTCGTTATCGCTGGGTTCACCTGCACCGCTTGATCGCGAATTTTTATCTCAACTCAAAACATTTTTTAACCAGCATAATATCGCTACCTATAGTGAGCATCTGAGTTATTGTTCGGGAGAGGGTCATATGTACGATCTGATGCCAATCCCTTTTACTGAAGAAGCAATCTATCATACCGCTAAGCGGATCCGAGCAGTCCAAGAACATCTAGAACGCCGGATTGCAGTAGAAAATGTCTCGTACTATGCCGCTCCTGGACAAGAAATGTCGGAGTTGGAATTTACCCTTGGGGTATTAGCCGAGGCCGATTGCGATTTGCTACTCGATGTTAACAACATCTATGTCAACGCTATTAACCATGGCTATGATGCCGAACACTTCTTAGCGGCTATGCCAAGCGAGCGTATTGCATACGGCCATATCGCAGGCCATTATGTGGAAGCCGAAGACTTACTCGTTGATACGCACGGCGCTGAGGTATCTTCACCAGTATGGGACTTATTAGAGAAAGCCTATGAGCTGCATGGGGTATTTCCGACGTTACTAGAGCGTGATTTTAATATTCCTCCCATGGCAGAGTTACTGGCAGAAGCGGGGCGAATTTCAGCAATACAGGCCAAATACGCCAAGCGCTTGGAGCAGGTATAGCTATGTCTTTTGTAGAAACTCAGCAGCTGTTTATGGCGCATATCAGAGATCCAGACAACCAACCAGCACCTGAAGGCATAGAAGCTCGGCGCTTAAAAATCTATCAAGAGCTGTTTTTTAATAATGTTGAAGGCTTCGTGAGCAGTGCGTTTCCTGTACTTAAAAGCTTATATAAAAATGCAGATTGGTTGGCGTTAATTAGGCTGTTTTTTGTTAAGCACGATTGTCATTCGCCATACTTTTTAGAGATTAGCAAAGAATTCTTGCAGTTTTTACAAACAGAATACGAGCCCACTGAAGTTGATCCTGAGTTCTTGTTAGAGCTTGCTCATTATGAATGGCTAGAGCTAGATGTGGCAACGACCGTTGAGGCAAAGCATGAGCTTTCAATTGAATTGCAAGCGCTTGCAGATGTTGAAATTAGCTTGGCAAGTACAGCCAGAGTTGCACATTATCAATATCCAGTTCATCAGATCAGTGAAACCTTTAGGCCAACTAAAACAGCAGGGCAAACGTTTAGTTTTGCATTGTATAGAGACGAAGAGGACGATGTTCAGTTTGTCGCACTAAATCCGATGACGGCCTTAATGTTGTCGGTGATTGAAGCCAATGATGGTATGCAACTCGCTGACATTGTGGATGTTATCGCGCAGCAAGTGCCTCAGTTTACCGTTGAACAGCTGCAGCAAGGGGCACGGCATACACTAGCTGAATTCGCAGATCTTGGCATTATCAAAACAAAAAACCTTTAAGCTATTGGCAACATCGACTATTATACGGCCTGTTTTTGTCGTGCTTAAACTCGGACTAGGGCGCTAGTCAATGCTTTCTGCTGCTATGCAGTTGGCGCGAGTTGTAAAATTAAAGGTAGTATCTATGTCTAAAGGTGACTTTAAAGATCCGTTCAATGCAAAGTATTTCCTTGCATTTGTTGCTGTATTCGCTGGAATTGGTTGTTTAAACGCGATTCTAGGCTGGGCAACAGCGCTTGCATAAGTCAAGCTGAACGTATTTACCTAGAGGCTGCTTTTCGCAGCCTTTTTCGATTCTATACAGATATATACCAATTAGTCTTAATACTTGCTCAATTTGAAGGAGCAAATCTGACGCTAACGGCGTTAAAAATTTCTCATTTAGAACAACTAAATCGCAAAACTTTCGCCTTGCCTATATGGATGTAGGTACCTTGGTGTGAGCAGGATGCGGAAGCGGTGTTATCGACAAGATTTTCTCGCCTCAAAATAGATCACTTAATTAAGCTAATTGGTATAAAATACTCACTAAATTGTTCGCTTTTCCCCCATCCTGACACACAAAGTCACTCAGTCGGTTTCAACCGGATAGAAAATTGTTATAATCTCACTCTTTTGTAATAAACTTAAAGCAAAGCAATTATGACGACAGAGAATATGTCATTGATCAAAAATAGTATCGCGACGGTTCCTAATTACCCAAAACCTGGGATCATGTTCCGTGACGTGACTTCACTTCTAGCAAATCCTGCTGCGTTTAAGGCAACAATTGATGCGTTCGTTGCGGCTTATAAAGATGGCGGCTTCACTAAAATCATCGGTACTGAATCGCGTGGTTTTATCTTCGGTGCACCATTGGCGTATGAGTTAGGTATTCCTTTTATTCCAGTAAGAAAGCCGGGTAAGTTACCGCGTGAGGTGATCAGCCAGTCTTACCAGCTTGAATATGGTGAAGATACGCTTGAATTACACTCAGATGCAATTGAAACAGGTGATAAAGTGCTACTTGTTGATGATTTACTTGCAACAGGTGGTACTATTGAAGCAACAGCAAAACTGGTTAAGCGCTTAGGCGGTGAAGCCACTGATGCTGCGTTTGTTATTTCATTGCCTGAGCTTGGTGGTGAAAAGAAAATTAACGATCTTGGGATCAAAATCCTTTCACTTGTAGAGTTCGAAGGCGAATAAGCATGAGCTATCAGGTTCTGGCGCGAAAATGGCGTCCGCAAAACTTCCATGAATTAATGGGGCAAGAGCATGTTAAACAAGCTCTGGTTAACGCACTCAATGAAAAGCGTTTACACCATGCCTATTTATTCACCGGAACACGTGGTGTGGGCAAAACAACCATTGCTAGGATCTTTGCTAAAAGCCTTAACTGCGAACAAGGCGTTACTTCAACGCCTTGTGGTCAGTGTAGTGCCTGTACTGAGATTGAAACTGGTAAGTTTATCGATTTAATCGAAATTGATGCGGCTTCTCGCACAAAAGTTGAAGACACGCGAGAAATCTTAGACAACGTACAATATGCACCAACCCGTGGTCGCTACAAGGTTTATCTCATCGATGAAGTGCATATGCTGTCGAAGCACAGTTTTAATGCGCTCCTTAAAACCTTAGAAGAGCCGCCAGAGCACGTAAAATTTTTGCTCGCCACAACCGATCCACAGAAGTTGCCTGTGACTATTCTGTCTCGCTGTTTACAGTTCAACCTGAACGCAATGACACAAGGGCAAATAGTTGAACAGCTAGAAAAAATTCTGCCGCTAGAGCAAGTTGCCTTTGATCCGGTAGCGCTACAAACGTTAGCTAAAGCCGCTGATGGCAGTATGCGTGACGCTCTAAGTTTGACCGATCAGGCTATTGCACAAACAAATGGCAATTTAACGGTGCCTGCAGTGCAATCTATGCTGGGACTGATGGATAGTGCTCATGCGGTCATTTTGCTGTCTGCAATTTTATGTCACGACGGTGATGCCTTACTCAATGCGATTGAAAAAATAGCACTACAAAACGGTAATTTTGTCAGTGTGCTGGACGATTTAATTGCGTTATTGCATGTTATTCAGCTCACTCAACTTGTGCCTAGTGCTGCGCGGTTATCAAATTTTGATAACAACGACATTAAGCTATTTGCCGAGCAATTAGCACCGCAACAGGGTCAGTTGTTGTATCAACTGCTGTTAAATGGCAAAAAAGACCTAAAGTGGGCACCCGAGCCTAAACTTGGGTTTGAGATGGTCATGCTGCGCTTAATGGCGTTCGAAAAAGAAAGTCATAGTGTAGTGCCTAGCGCTCCTGTGAGCCAAGAGACTTCTGAAAAGCAAAGCAAAGTAGGGGATTTACGAGCGCTGTTAGAAAAGCCAACGGAAGATAATGCAACGGTAGCGGCATCACCTCAGGTGCAGCCGACAGCAACACCTACATATGCACCAGAAGCAACGACACCAGCCGTGCAACAAACAACACATTATGAGCCGGTGTCGCCAACGCCAGCTGTGCAAAGCCAAGCACCAGTCGCCTCTGTGCCATCTGAGGCGGAGATGGCCAACCAATACGACAGTATCATGTCAGAGGCGGTAGAGCAGGGGTTCCAAGAACAAGTTCCTGCACATCATCATGAAAGTGCGCCAGTCGATGATGCTGCATACGCGCAAATGGCATCGCAAAATCAAGAGGATTGGTCTCAACCTGAGGTGCAAAACCAAGGCGCTTCAGAACCTGTTGCTACGGCCAGTGTTACTGAGCAGCAAAACCAAGCCCAGTCAGCAATAGCACGAATTTTAAAAAATCGTAATATCTCTGGGGCGGGTCGATTGGTGGGAGCCAATGGTGAGGTAAAAAAGTCTGAGGCGCCTAGTGCGCCAATGCCAATAGAGCAAGCGCCAGCCACGACGGTAATCACACCTGAGTATCAGCCTCAGCCGCAACGTGCACAGCCGGCAGCACCTCGCTTGGCACCAAAAAAGCAAAAGAAAGAAGCGTTTCAAGAGCGCCACAAACCTATTACGGAAAATTTAGCGCCAGAATTGCTAGAGCAGTTATCACCGGTAAAACAAGATGATAACGAGCAAAGTATTCAAGTGGAGATCCCTGCACCGGAAAACTTTGTTAGTCCTATCAGTGGCATTAAGTTTGCTCACCAGAGCGACGATTGGGCAAACATGATTGAAAAGATGCAATTAGGTGGCCGAATTCGCCAGTATGCATTACACAGTGTGATAACGCAGCAAGGCGCGCAGGTACAATTGCAAGTAGATGCGAGTCAACAGCACTTGGATTCAGCAGTGCTGAGAGAGAAACTAACTGAAAGCCTAAGCGCATTACTTGAGCAGCCAATCGCGCTTGAGATTAACTATATCGACACGGTAAATAACACGCCGTTTTTGGTACAGCAACAGTTAGATGAACATAGGCTTGTCCAAGCTAAAGCGGCGATGCGTGACGATCCTCTCGTCAGCGCGTTTGTCCAAGAATTTGACGCAATGCTTGACGAAAATAGTGTTCAGGCATTGTAATTAAGGGCGTTAGCCCTTATCTTTTATCACAGTAAACCAAATTGAAGTATAAGAGAGCAGAATATGTTTAAAGGCGGAATGGGCAACATCATGAAGCAGGCGCAGCAAATGCAAGAGCGCATGGAAAAAGCCCAAGAAGAGATCAAGAGCCTAGAAGTAACAGGTGAAGCAGGCGCAGGTTTAGTTAAAGTAACTATGCTTGGTAGCCACAACGTACGTCGCGTAGAAATCGATGAAAGCCTAATGGAAGACGACAAAGACATGATCGAAGACCTACTAGCCGCTGCGGTAAACGACGCAGTGCGACGTGTAGGTGAAGAAACGCAAAAGCGTATGTCAGAAGTCACTGGCGGCATGCAAATGCCTCCAGGCTTCAAAATGCCGTTTTAATAAGAATCCTATAAAAATAGCGCCTAAAGGCGCTATTTTTTTGTCTGAAATTTAGGGATACCTAATAGATACCACGGATTCGGTGAGGGCTGTTACTTTATCTGATCCCTTAAAATTATCATCGTAATCTACTTTTTTTGAAAAAAGAGGGTTCTAAATGGATTTAAACCGATTCTATAGCACGGGATTTAGGCATTTTTACATTGAAAATTATCTTTATATTATTGAATAATAAAGCTTTTATTTTTTGTGGAAATGTTCTAACTTAAGTCTATCTGTATTGAACTACTCTAAATGTGGAGATGGATTTATGAAGTATCAAAATCAACTTGACCAGTTAAAAAGTGGCAGTTTAACGCGAGCTCAAATGGCTGTTTTACAAGAAAATGCGCTACGCATTTTCAACAAAGGAGATAAAGACGCAAAGTTAATACTTGATGCGATCCCATATAGTAAGCCTGCAGATACATCAATTTTATTTATGGGCTTTTGTCCCGAAGCTGATTTTTCAAATAGATTAGATATTTTTTGGAAAGAAAATGGGATTTGTCGTTTTGACTATCTAGAGAGTGAAGTTCAGATAAATCGATGGTATGAAGTGTGTGCAGGTGACCTTCTTGTCCTTAAAAAGCGTGAACAATTTGGTAAAACCATGAAGCTATACGGTTTCGGTAGAGTAACTAAGATATGCCATGATGATGAAAATGTTCGTTACTTTGAAGTTAGCTGGGCTGAGCAATCAAGAGAAATTGAAGTACCTCTGATGGGTTGTAACAGTACTGTCGATATCAAAGCTATGGAAATGGTAGAGCAAGAAATGCCCGAAGCGTTTTGGCATTGGCTTAACCTGTAAAGGACGAACAAAATGAAAAACATAATATTAGTTAGAGGCCCAGAGTACTTAGCCGAGCAGGCTTTAGTTGGTTATGGTTGGCGTGAAATTAATTTGAGTAAATTTAATTCTTTTTTTGAAATTGATGAGTTTATTAAAGAGAGGGGAATCGATGTCGGCAGACAAAGAAATCAAATCAAACGATTTTTTGAAATTTCAGCAGGCGATATCGTAGTAGTTCCGATAAATAGGGCTGTGTTAATAGGGGTTGCAGTTGGTGAAAAATCATTCGCTGAAACACCTTGGAATGGAGCTAATAGAGTCGCGGTCAATTTTTTTAAAAAGTCTAATGGTAATTTGGTTAAGATCCCAAGGTATCAATTAACCGAGGGCTTACAAAGCAGATTAAAGATAAGGATGTCGATTGCCAACCTTAATGAATTTAAAGAAGAAATTACCGGCTATATTGAAAAACTACAGCAAAACCTAGAGATAAAATTTGACTCAGAATTTCAGACTCGAGTAGAAATTGAATTAAAACATATTGAACGTAGTTTGCTAGATAGATTGATAACAGGGCAATCTAGACTAGAAAGTGGTGGGTATGGTTTAGAAAAGTTAATTGCTGAACTCTTAGAAATTGAAGGTTATCGAACGCATATTATGTCAAAAAGTCAGACAAATGATCATTCTGATATTGATATTAGGGCGGAAAAAAGTGATGACTTTTCTGGGACAAATATCGTGTATGTTCAGTGTAAGCATCATTCAGGTACAACTAGTAATTGGGGAGTTGATCAGTTAATTGAATTTGAAAAAGAAACACCGAATGTAAGTTTATGGTTGATTACCACAGGTGTTGTTTCAGATAAAGTTAAAGAATATGCAAGTGAACATGGGGTAAGTGTTATGGAAGGAGAAGCATTAGCTGCAAAAATAATCTCTCAAGTTGATAAGTTGTCTGTTTCAACTAAAGAAAAGCTAGGGTTATCTGTACTTCCTAAGTTACTCTAATCGACCTTAGCCAAGATGTTGTGACATGCCCTTGGCTTTAACAGGTTAATAAAATTTAGCCACCTTATCAGCGGTGTGCCATTAGAGGGGATGTGGACAATAAGATGAGTAAACGTGCACTAGTTTTTCCGCCCAATTTTAAGCTGGTTTTGTACGCGATGGCAGTGATGTGCCTCGTACAGTTGTTGGGTGGTATTTTTGGCTTACCCGTCTATCGTTTTGGGATTGTACCGCATAATGTTCATCATTTGAGTGGTGTGTTAACTGCGCCTTTTGTGCATGGTAGCTGGGGACATTTGCTGAGTAATTTGCTCGGTTTAAGTATTAGCGGCTATTTGGCTGCGAGATTACCAAGGTTTAAGCGAGCAACACTTTTTATTGTGGTTGCTACAGGGCTGTTGGTGTGGCTGTTTGCTGGGCACGCTAATCACATTGGTGCATCAGGCATTGTAATGGGTTATTTTGGCTTATTGCTGGGTGCTGCGCTATTCAATCGAGATGTGCTTGGTATTGTTAGTTTTATTGCTATGCTGGTATTGACTTACTATGCCAACATTAGTTTTTTAGCGACGTTATTTGATTTTTCTGCACAGACGAGTAGTTCAAGTCATATTTTTGGGTTTTTAAGCGGATTAGGCGGGGCATACTTAACTAAGCAAAAGCGTATTGCTCGGCGTTAAAGCAGCATAACCTGCCAGTGACGGCAGGTTATGCTTTGGGATTCAAGTTATTACCAAATACGCACGCGCTCTTCAGGTGCTAGGTATAGTTTGTCACCCGGTTTAACGTCAAACGCTTTATACCATGCATCATGGTTGCGAGGTGCAAGCGCTCTAAATTGACCTGGTGCGTGTGTACCTGCGCGTAGTTGGTTTAGCATGCTTTGCTCAGTACGCTTTTCTTTCCATACTTGTGCCCAGGCAAGGAAGAAACGTTGGTCGCCAGTCAAGCCATCAATCACAGGTGCTTCTTTGCCGTTTAGGCTCAGTTTATAAGCATGGTAAGCCATTGCAAGGCCACCTACGTCACCGATGTTTTCGCCAAGGCTGTTACGACCGTTTACGAAGTTACCCTCAATAGGCTCATATTTGTTGTATTGCGCCGCGAGCTTGTCTGCTTTTTCTTCGAAAGCAGCGCGATCTGAATCGGTCCACCAATTACGCTGAATACCGTTGGCATCTGATTTAGATCCTTGGTCATCAAAACCGTGGCCCATTTCGTGCCCTATCACCGCACCAATACCGCCGTAGTTTACTGCAGGGTCTGCATTTGGATCGAAGAATGGCGGTTGTAGAATTGCCGCAGGGAAAACGATTTCATTAAACGAGCTGTTGTAGTAGGCGTTTACGCGTTGCGGTGTCATACCCCAGCGGTTACGGTCGGTTTTTTCAAGCTCTTTGGCGATACTGTCATTGCGGAAAAACTCACGTAGGTTTTTCACATTCGTCATTAAGTTATCGCGGGTTAAGGTTAACCCATCAAATGATTGCCATTTATCAGGGTAGCCAATCTTAGGCGTAAATGCGGCAAGTTTTGCTTGAGCATTTACTTTTGTTTCTTCCCCCATCCAGTCTAAGCTTTCAATCCTTTCACCAAGCGCGGTGCGTAGGTTTTCAACCAATTCTGACATTTGTTTTTTAGAAGACTCTGGGAAGTAACGGGCAACGTAAACTTTACCAATTGCAAAGCCAAGCGACGTAGTGCCAGACATTTCGCTTATTGCGCGTTTCCAACGAGCACGTGGTTCTTGTTGACCACTTAAATGTTTGCCATAAAATTCAAAGTTAGTATTGAAGATATCTTCAGACAGCAGCGACGCATTGCCGCTAATTGCGTGATAAGTTAAGTAGTCTTTCCAAACGGCCAAGTCTTCAGAGTTGATAAGCGCAATCATTGCTTTAATCGGCTCTGGCTGAGACATATTTAGCTGAGGCACTTTGTAGCCTGTTTCAGCAAAATATAAATCCCAATTAAAGCCTGGGTACTGTGTTGCTAGTTCGTCACGTTTGACTTGATTTAATGTCAGGTCGCGATTTCTGCGTTTTTCACGTGGCCAGTGTCCCTCAGCAATTTTAGTTTCAAGTGCAAGAATGGCCTCTGCGCGCTCAGTCGGCTTGTCTTTACCCGCAAATTTAAGCATATCTGCAATATGCGTAACGTATGCTTCTCGAGTTTTAACAAAACGCTCAGCCTCTTCTAAATAGTAAGAGCGATCTGGTAGTCCAAGTCCGCCAGCACCCATCGACATCTCATATTTATTTGGGTCTAGACGGTTAAACCACATACCGCCGCCGAGCGGCGCATTTACGCCAGTTAACCAAGATTGCCCGAATGCTTTGGTTAGACCGTCAGTGTTGTTAATGGCGTCAATGTCAGCAAGTAGTGGCTGAATAGGTTTAATACCAAGCTTATTTAGGGTTTCAACATCCATATAAGCATTGTAAAAATCGGCAATTAGCTGCTCTTCGGCGTTTAGGTTTTTACCGTTAGCAATCTCTTCGATAATGGTTTTTACTTGCTCTTCACTGCGTTCAGCAAGTGCAGAGAATGCACCAAAACGCGTTTTGTCTGCTGGCATTTCGTAGTTTTTGTACCAAGTGCCGCTGGCGTACATAAAGAAATCATCGCCTGGTTTTACACTTTCATCGCGTGCACTGAGGTCAACACCAAAGTTGCCAAGTTCGGCCTTACCAGTGGCTACCGCTGCGTTTTCTGTTTTTTGGGTTTCACTTGTTGTGACTTGTGGCTCAGAGCAAGCCGTCAGCATAACGGCTGCAAGTGCACTTGCTATTATCGTTTTTTTCATTATGTAGTCTCTATCTAGTTCGAGAAGTGAGCCCGACAGTCGTCCTATTGTATTTACTATCGGGAATGGAACCATTGTCGAGCGAATACCTGTTTGCTGCAAGCATTTGAGTCGAATTGTTGAAAAATTCATGGTAAATGCGTTTTTAAACTTCACAATGCGTGAAGGGAATTGAAATTGCTTCAAGCTTTAAATCAATAGAAATATCCCTTATCATTTCGGCATTGTTATCGGTGCGTTTGCACTGCATGGGCCACAAGAAACGAATTTATGCAATTATCACCAAGTTTAACGGCGCTTATTGAAGCGCTGCGTTGTTTACCTGGCATTGGGCCTAAGTCTGCGCAACGTATTGCCTTTCATTTATTAGAGCGAGACAGAGAGGGCGGCAGCCAACTGGGGCAAAGCCTTACTCATGCGATGCAAGCCATCGGTCATTGCTCAAGCTGCCGAACATTTAGTGAGGTTGAGGTGTGTGATATTTGCCAAAGTATCAAGCGCCAAGACACAGGGCTGCTTTGTGTGGTTGAATCACCAACGGACGTATTGGCGATAGAGCAAACGGGCCAATTTAATGGCTTGTATTTTGTGCTGATGGGGCATTTATCGCCTCTGGATGGAATTGGCCCTAATGAAATCGGCCTTGATGTTCTTGAGCGTAAGCTAAGTGCTGGCAATATTAATGAAGTTATCTTAGCGACAAACCCAACGGTGGAAGGCGAGGCAACGGCACATTATATTTCTGAGTTATGTCATAAATATCAAGTTGAAGCGTCGCGTATTGCTCACGGTATGCCTGTTGGCGGTGAGCTTGACCTGGTAGACGGTATGACGTTAATGCATGCGTTTAGCGGGCGCAAGAAGCTCCAATCTTAACGCTTCTTACTTAAAGCCCTGTTTTTGGAGTAATTGAATCTAAAAAATAGGGCGATTTGTTAAAAATTTTGTTCAGTCTCTTGAAAGTTTTTTCTCTTCCCCCATATACCTAGCATATTGATAAAGAACACTGCATTAATTGCTTATATTGGAGAGAACAATGTCCGCAGCTCAAAAAGAAACATTAGGCTTTCAAACAGAAGTCAAACAATTATTAAACCTAATGATCCACTCTTTGTACTCAAACAAAGAGATCTTTTTACGCGAATTAGTATCTAACGCTTCAGACGCGGCTGACAAACTACGTTATTTAGCTTTGCAAAATGGTGACCTTTACGAAGGTGACGCGGAACTACGTGTTCGCTTAAGCGTAAACAAAGATGCAAAAACCATTACCATTTCTGACAATGGTATTGGTATGACGCGTGACGAAGTGATCAGCTCATTAGGTACCATCGCAAAATCTGGTACAGCTGATTTCTTTAAAAACCTAACTGGCGACCAAGCAAAAGATTCACAGCTGATTGGTCAGTTCGGTGTTGGTTTCTATTCTGCATTCATTGTTGCTGATAAAGTAACGGTTCGTACGCGTAAAGCGGGTGAGTCAGAGGCGGTTGAATGGGAATCGCAAGGTGAAGGCGACTTCACGATTGCTGAAATCGAAAAAGCAGAGCGTGGTACAGAGATCACACTACATCTTCGTGAAGAAGAGAGTGAGTTCCTTGAAACTTATCGCCTTCGCGGTATTGTGACTAAATACTCAGATCACATTTCAATTCCTGTTGAACTTTATAAAGACCCAGTTCCTGAATCTGAAGGCCCAGATGGCGAGAAAATTGAAGCGCAACCTGGCGAGTGGGAAGCGATCAACAAAGCCACAGCACTTTGGACTCGTGATAAATCAGAGATCAGCGAAGAAGAATATAAAGAGTTCTACAAGCATGTTGGTCATGATTGGGAAGAGCCACTCACTTGGGCACACAATAAAGTAGAAGGTAAAACTGAATACACCAGCCTACTTTATATCCCTAAAAAGGCACCTTTCGATTTATACAATCGTGAGCGTCAAGCTGGCCTTAAGCTTTATGTACAACGCGTGTTCATCATGGATGACGCCGAGCAGTTTATGCCAAGCTACCTGCGCTTTGTTAAAGGCTTACTAGATTCTAACGATTTACCGCTTAACGTATCTCGTGAGATCCTACAAGACAACAAGATCACTCAAGCTATTCGTAAAGGCTGTACATCTCGTGTACTTAAAATGCTTGAGCGTATGGGCAAAAACAAACCAGAAGATTACCAAGCATTCTGGAATGAATTTGGTAATGTGATCAAAGAAGGTCCTGCTGAAGATTTCGCAAACAAAGATGCTATTGCAAAACTATTGCGCTTTAGCTCTACACATACTGACGAGAAAACGCAAAATGTTTCTCTTGAGCAGTACATTGAGCGTATGAAAGAAGGCCAAGATAAGATTTACTATGTTGTGGCTGATAGCTTTGAAGCAGCAAAGAGTTCACCGCATCTTGAAATCTTCCGTAAGAAAGGCATTGAAGTTTTACTGTTGTCGGATCGTGTTGACGAGTGGATGATGAGCCACCTCACTGAATTCAACGAGAAGCCACTTCAGTCAATCACGCGTGGTGATCTTGACTTAGGTGATATGGATGACGAAGAGACGAAAAAAGCACACGAAGAAAGTGAGAAAGAAGTTGAAGGCCTAGTTGAGCGCGTGAAAACAGCACTTGGCGATAAAGTGAAAGAAGTACGCTTTACGCACCGCTTAACAGATTCTCCTGCGTGTGTGGTTGCAGACGATCACGACATGAGCTCTCAGATGCAAAAGCTAATGGAGCAGGTGGGTCAAGCCGTGCCTGAGTCTAAGCCGGTATTTGAACTTAACCCTGAGCACCAATTGGTTAAGCACTTGAATAACGAACAAGACGAAGACAAGTTTGGACAATGGGCAGAAGTACTACTAGACCAAGCAATGCTTGCAGAGCGTGGTAGCCTGAAAGATCCAGCGGGATTTGTAAGCCGTCTTAATAAGCTAATGCTAGATCTACAAAAGTAAAATTAATGAAGTAAATTGGTATAACGAATTGAAAAAGCCGGTCGTTGTTAAGTGACCGGCTTTGTTGTATTTATTGATGAGAGTATATAGTGAGGCTATAGACTCTTCAGTGCGCCAACGACTTCTTCGTAGTTTGGCTCTTTTGCTAAATTTTCTACCAGCTGCTTGTAAACAACCTTGTGTTCCTTGTCTAGCACAAAAATTGCACGACTGAGCAGGCCCATATCTTTAATCAACAAGCCATAATTTTCACCAAAAGAATGCCATACGGCGTCTGATAATGTTTTAACCTTGTCGATATTTTCTGCTTTGCAAAAGCGCTTTTGCGCAAACGGCAAGTCAGCACTAATCGTCAACATGGCAACATCAGGAAATTGGCTTGCTACTTTTTCATTGAAATGTTTAGTTTGTAGGCTGCAAGTGCCAGTATCTAGGCTTGGAACAACACTAATTAAAATTGCACGACTTTCAAAGTCTTTCAGGGTAACAGGGCTGAAGTCAGCATCGGCAACCTTAAAATCCGGTGCAGCCTGACCTTGCTTTACACCATTACCAAGCAATACCACCGCTTTACCTTGCGCTTTTACCTTGCCCATATCTACCGAGTTTTCAGGTAAATCATAAGCCAATGATATCGCACTAAACAGACCACTCGCTAAAACTAACGCTTTCAGCATAAAGTATTCCTTTTGAAGTTAACTTAATTGATTTGAGTGTATTATACTGACAGTAACTAACCAAGCTTAAGTGACATTTAGATTGTCAAGATGGCGTCGTTTTATTAACATATGTCGCAATTTTAAGCTTTAATCTCATAATTATAACTAAAACTTCCCGACATCGTGCCGATACGCATGGGAAACAGAAAGAGAGCTTGTATGTCAACACTAGTCCTAATTTGTGACGATTCAAAACTTGCCCGTCGGCAGCTGGCGCGTTCATTGCCAGACGACTGGGATATTAAAGTAGAATTTGCAGAGAATGGACTCGACTGTATTAAACAAATAAAAGCACTTTCTCCAGAGATTCTATTCCTTGATCTAAATATGCCGCAGATGGATGGCTATGAAGTGCTACAGGCCATTACCGAGCAAGATTTATCCGTGCTTACTGTCGTTGTTTCTGGCGACATTCAACCTAATGCGCACCAACGAGTGATAGAACTTGGCGCTATTGATTTTATCCGTAAGCCCTGCGATGCAGCTAAACTTGCTGAAATTATTGAGCATCATGGAATAAAAGACAAAGCAATCAGAGAAAGCTTGGTTCATAAACTTGGTGAGCAGCTAGACCCTGAGATCCGTGATATCTATCAAGAGCTTACCAACGTCGCTATGGGGCAGGCGGGTGATTTGTTGGCGCGATTGCTAAACGTATTCGTCGAATTACCTATTCCAAACGTTAATGTACTCGAAGTCAACGAGCTGCATATGGCACTGCAAGCGATTGATGCGAGCGCAACTACGTCGGGCGTTTGCCAAGGCTTTATTGGCGGCGGTGTTTCCGGAGAAGCATTGCTACTGCTCAATGACTCTAGTTTCAAAGAGATCGCGTCCTTGATGAATTATCATGGCGATCTTAATACCAAAGTTGAGCTTGAGCTTTTAATGGATATTAGCAATATCTTGATTGGCGCAATTTTAACGGGACTATCTAAGCAGCTCGATATGTCTTTCAGTCAAGGCCACCCCGTGGTGCTTGGCCAACATTGTGATGTTGCTGAGCTTGTGAAAGCCAACAAAGCGAGATGGCAAAGAACGCTCGCTATAGAGATTAGCTATGGCATCGAGCATCACAACATTAACTGTGACCTTATGCTGCTATTCACAGAAGACTCGCTTAAAACATTAAAATACAAAGTAGCCTATTTATTGGATGATTAACTATGCCTGCAGCCGATTTTGATATGAATGAAATCCATTGGTTAATGGATATGTTTAACACCGTAGATGTTGGCTTGGTGGTACTCGATCGCGACTACAAGGTATGTATATGGAATGGTTTTATGGAAAATCATTCTGGTTTGTTACCGAGTGCGGTTAAAGATAAAGACATTTTTGATTTGTTCCCAAGTATTGATGAGCAATGGTTTAGATCAAAAGCTGAGCCTGTATTCGTGCTAAAAAATCGGTCGTTTACCATTTGGGAGCAGCAGCCGTATATTTTCCGATTCAAAAATTATCGACCTATCACAGGCAAAGCGGATTATATGTATCAGAATGCAACTTTCATCCCATTGACCACAGTGACGGGGGATGTAGGGCATATTTGTGTGATCATATACGATGTAACCGACGAAGCAATCAACAAGTTAGAGCTTGAGTCGTTGAATAAACAATTAGAAAAAATTAGCCGAACAGACAGTTTAACGCAGTTGCATAATCGCGGCTTTTGGGAAGAAAGCCTAAAGCAAGAGTTTAAACGCTTGAAACGTAATCAAGGCCAAAGTGCATTGCTTATGTTTGATATTGACCACTTTAAGCGTATCAATGACGAATACGGTCACAGTGGTGGAGATGAGGCAATCCGTCATATCTCTGACTTACTACGCAAAACACTACGCGAAACGGACACTGCAGGCCGCTACGGCGGTGAAGAGTTTGCAGTGACTTTGCTCGACACAGACGTAAAGGGTGCAATCACTTTCGCCGAAAGACTGCGCTCGTTAATAGAAAACTCATCTATTTACTACGATGAACAACAAATAAAGATTACGGTTAGCCTTGGTGTTGCCGTGTACGAAGAGTCTTTTGAAAAACATGAACAATGGATTGAAGCCGCGGACAGCGCTTTGTATGTTTCTAAAGAGGGCGGAAGAAATCGGGTAACTGTATACTCTGAAGACATGGCCAGCGAGTAAATTTATCTTTATATGGTGACTTTAGCGCGATGCGGTTCTATTCATATTGCCACTTTATAATTCTTACCCCACTAACTTTTTAGTATCGGTGTGGAATGAACAGCGGTCTGTTAGACAAATCAACAGTATCGTTCGGTTATTCCGCGAATTAAAGTGATAAAAGTGGCATCTTACTCACCGCTAAATACATCACGATAACGACTGAAACCGGTATGGTTAAGAGTGCAAGTTTAGTAAAAGGGCCGTGGTAGAGCGCTAACCAACGCCGTTGCTGAGCGCTTGCAATGCCCAAGTGGACTCTTTTAGATGCCTTTGCTGCTAACCAATTTCCCAAGAAAATATCCACAATCTCTAACGGGATAATCACGAGACCGACCACAAGTAGCTTTTGCTGGAGCCATGGAGATGTAAACCATCCAGCTAAAAAAGCCATAGAAAAGCCTGTTAATAAGAGGACAATAAATGCTACATGTTCCAGTGTGACCATGAGAAAGAACACATGATCCACCTTCGCGGTCACCGGTCCTATATTTTCATTTTCTATTGCTTTTAATACAAGCCAAGCACCAAGAGCTGGGCCGAGCCAAAAAATCAAGGCACCTATGTGCACTAATTTTAAGATTGCGTATTCCATCTAGGCCTCAAAACTTGATGTGCAAAGATAATCATCCAAAGTGTACTAAGAGTCATGCTTGATGCAGTAAATATCTCAGCAGCTTTAAGTTGACCAGCAGCGATAGATACAGACAGCAATAAGCCTAAAATCCAAGCGGTGATCCCCCACACTGATACCCATGTTTTAAATATACCTTGCTTAATGGCTAGACAGGTTAACGTAAGCCCTCCTAAATTATAAAGGCCATTACCTAAGTAACCGGTTAGATGGGTTGCAATATGCTCAAACAGTAAAAATACAGATTCTCCCATGGCTAAATGAACTACTTTTGGTAAAACAAAGGCATAAATTACTTCAGCAATTAGATCTGGGGCCACACCCAAGGCGACTAATAGCAGGCCAACATGCTTTCTAAAGTCTGCTTTGAGCTCACCTGCTAAAATAACACTAAATACTAAAAGACCTAGTGCAGAGAACATCCAAGCTATCCAAGACCACTGCCACAATACTAAGTTTTCGGCAATAAACTCCATACGCATTATTACCGTGTTATCAAGAGGCAAGCCAGGACGCATCGGTCCATTCATTAATAGGCATGCCGCAGTAATTATTGCAGCAATTAGATAAACAACAACAAATTTGGTTTTGTATTGATCCATTGGTTTTATGTCTGGATTAGAGTCCTTTGGTTCATCTTAAATCTATACCCAAAATTGGTAAAGCCTTAGTCTGAGTAGACACTATTTACTTGGTGAAAATTGAATAAACCTTGTCTTTAAACTATAGCGGTTAACCAGAGTTGTTAGGTCTACGCTCATGCTCTTGATATCAAAAGACTTGTAAATCATGGCTTATCTAGCTTTAATGGAGGAGTGGGGAGTTGAGTTCTCAATTAGAGGTCTTTAGCCATTTATTTTAAGATGAGGCAGGTGAATAGTAGTTCCTTAAATGATTTTAACTCATTAGGAAGAATTCCATAGACTTCAGTCAATATGAAACACTTGCTTGAAATGCGTAATCACTTACAACAATAAAAGGGAATGAAAAATGAACGATAATGATGAATACTGGGGGATGCCGCTAAATACATACTGTATGTTATTACATTTGAGCCAACTGGCGAGCTTTGTTGCTCCGGGACTAGGGCTTGTATTACCGGTGGTTATGTGGGCAACCAATAAGGATAAAAGCGAAACAATCGACCAACACGGAAAAGCCACTATTAACTGGTTAATTAGCTTAATCATCTATTCCATAATTTGCGGTATTTTAGTTTTTGTTGCGGTTGGTATTTTAGGGTTCGTTGTGTTAGCTATTCTTAATATTATATTTGCCATCATTGCCGCGATGAAAGCCAATAATGGGGAAGTATGGATTTATCCACTTAGCTTCAATTTTTTTAAGTAACCGGCACTTTGAATAGCGAAGCTCTGCAGTTGGAAGTGTTTACGTGCTGTCTAGAGTTTAATAACACACCTCACTGTAGAGTAGTTGAAGCTAAAGTGTCTAAGCATTAGAAAGGAGTCACGGCAAATACAACCTGTTTGCCGTCTCCTAAGTCAAACTAACAGAGTTACGATTCACTTTCCTCTTCAGGGCATTGAGCTATCTGCTCGATATTGCCATTTTCATCTACTTGTTCAAGTTTCACTTTAAATCCCCATAAGCGATAGAGGTGCTTTATCACTTCTTGCTTTGAAGCGGCAAGTGGGATCCCGCCTTGCGGTACATACCTTAGCGTAAGTGAACGATCTCCCCGTACATCGACGTCATAAACTTGAATATTAGGCTCATGGTTACTCAAGTTGTACTGCGCTGAAAGGGCACTGCGAAGTTGTTGATAACCCATTTCGTCGTGAATAGGGCCAACTTCTAAGTGCGGAGATTTTTGTTTGTCGACAATCGTAAAAAGCTTAAAGTCGCGCATGAGCTTTGGAGATAAAAATTGGCTGATAAAGCTCTCGTCTTTAAAATTTTGCATCGCAAAATGCAGTGTATCCAGCCAGTTGCTCCCCGCAAATTCCGGGAACCACTGTTTGTCTTCTTCCGTTGGGTTTTCGCATATACGGCGAATATCGACCATCATATTAAAGCCGAGCGCATAGGGGTTTATCCCAGAATAAAATTTACTATTGTATGGCGGTTGATACACAACATTGGTATGGCTTTGCAAAAACTCCAACATAAAGGAATCACTTAGTTTTCCCTCGTCATATAAATGGTTCAAAATAGTGTAATGCCAAAATGTAGCCCAGCCTTCATTCATGACTTGAGTTTGTCTTTGCGGGTAGAAGTACTGTGATACTTTACGCACAATACGAATAATCTCGCGTTGCCAAGACTCCAACAATGGGGCATTTTTCTCGATGAAATACAGTATATTTTCCTGGGGTTCTGATGGGAAACGGGCACGGTTGTCTGTTTCTTCATCTTCACCTTTAGGAATGGTTCGCCATAATTCATTAACTTGGGACTGCAAATAATCTTCCCGTTCTTTTTGCCGTTTTTGCTCTTCAAACATAGAGATCCGTTGCGGCCTTTTATACCGATCAACACCGTAATTCATTAATGCATGACAAGAGTCAATCAGGTTTTCTACCTCATCAATACCGTACTTTTCTTCACACTTGGCGACATAATTTTTAGCGAATACCAAGTAATCAATGATGGATGATGCGTCCGTCCAGGTTTTAAATAGATAGTTACCCTTGAAGAAAGAATTATGACCATAGCACGCATGCGCCATCACCAGTGCCTGCATAGGCATGGTATTTTCTTCCATTAAGTACGCAATACAAGGATTAGAGTTAATCACAATCTCGTAGGCAAGACCCATTTGACCTCGTTTGTAGGTTTGCTCAGTCTGGATAAATTTTTTACCGTACGACCAATGTGCATAACCAATTGGCATGCCCACACTTGAGTAGGCATCCATCATCTGCTCAGCTGTGATCACCTCAATTTGATTTGGGTAAGTATCAAGTCTGTAATGCTCGGCTACACGAGCAATTTCCTGATGATAAGTATCAAGTAAATCAAAGGTCCAATCTGGACCATCGTCAATTGGCTGATATGTCATCGCGCAACCCTCCAAAAATTATGCCGCACTTTGCTTATTTTTGTTCTTCTTGAACAATTCTCTAAAGATAGGGTAAATATCTTCTACACCTCGAATGTGCTGCATAGCAAAGTTGTCAAATGAGTTGGCTACTCCTTGATACTCCCGCCACAGACTTTGGTGTGCACGGGTCGTTATCTCTATATACGCATAGTAGCGGACAATTTTAAGTAGTTTGTTAGAGAGTATCTGGGTGCATTGTGGAGAATCATCTGCCCAGTTATCACCGTCAGAGGCTTGTGCGGCGTAAATATTCCAATCGCCTTGGGCATAACGCTCTTGAATGATTTCATCCATTAATTTCAGCGCACTTGAGACAATTGTGCCACCAGTCTCTTGCGAGTAGAAAAACTCTTGCTCGTCTACTTCTTTTGCTTGGGTATGGTGGCGGATATAGACTACCTCAATATCTTTATAAGTGCGGGTTAAGAACTGATAGAGCAAAATATAAAAACGTTTTGCCATGTCTTTGGTGGCTTGATCCATTGAGCCAGACACATCCATCAAGCAAAACATGACCGCTTTGCTGGTGGGGTGCGGACGCCTTTCGTAATTACGAAAGCGTAGGTCGTAATTGTCGATGAAAGGCACCGCGGCTATTTGCTCTTTTAGCACTTGGATCCGCAGTTCTATATCATTGATTTTTTGTTGAGGAGGAACCGGTTCAGCAAGCATACTCGCCAGTTCTTCCTCCAACTCCCTTAACTCTCGGCGTTTACTCGAGGTCATCGCAATGCGGCGTGCCATTGAGCCTTTTAAACTACGTACAATATCTAGGTTACTAGGCATACCATCATTACAAAAGCCAGCTCGATGCGTTTTCAATTGCATTAATTTATCTAACTGGCTTTGTTGTAAGTTGGGTAACTCCAAGTCTTCAAACAATAGGTCTAAGTATTCGTCTTTTGAAATAGAAAATACAAAGTCGTCTTGTCCTTCGCCTTGGTTACTTGCCTCGCCATCACCTGACCCACCACCTTGCCCAGAAGGAGGGCGTTGGATCCGATCGCCCGTTGAAAATTGATCGTTACCTGGGTGAATGAGCTCTCTGTCACCCCCTTTTCCCTGATGGAAAGTGGGCTCGCTGATATCTCGTTGTGGGATAGAAATGCTTTCGCCACTGGAGATATCAGTCACACTACGTTTGTTGATGGCCTCTGAAACCGCTTTCTTTATCTGCTTCTTGTAGCGGCGGATAAAACGTTGGCGGTTCAGAGTGCTCTTATTTTTACCGTTAAGACGGCGGTCAATAAAATGCGCCATATAACACCCTCTTCATACTAACAAGTTACTGTGACTTTCTAACTCTTAAATACCATTCTGAAAGTAGGCGAACTTGTTTTTGGGTATAGCCTTTATCAACCATACGATTGACAAAGTCCTCGTGCTTCTTCTGATCTTCGGCAGAGGTTTTTGCATTAAACGAAATCACAGGGAGTAAGTCTTCGGTATTAGAGAACATTTTCTTCTCGATAACCGTTCTTAGTTTTTCATAGCTGGTCCATACTGGATTGTCACCATTGTGATGGGCTCTTGCTCTTAAAACAAAGTTGACTATCTCGTTACGGAAATCTTTGGGATTGGAAATACCGGCTGGCTTTTCAATCTTTTCCAGCTCGCCGTTAAGTGCGGCTCTATCAAACAGTTGGCCAGTATCTGGGTCACGATATTCTTGATCTTGGATCCAAAAATCTGCATAGGTAACATAGCGGTCAAAAATGTTTTGGCCGTACTCAGAGTACGACTCAAGGTAAGCTGTTTGTAGCTCTTTACCAATAAATTCGACATATTGCGGAATTAGATACCCTTTAAGGTGGCTTAGGTAGCGCTCTTGTACTTCTGCGTTAAATTGTTCGCGCTCAATTTGTTGCTCAAGTACATAAAATAAATGAACTGGGTTTGCTGCGACTTCACTGTGGTCAAAGTTAAACACACGAGAGAGGATCTTAAAGGCAAAGCGAGTTGAGAGGCCGCTCATGCCTTCGTCCACACCAGCGTAGTCTCTGTATTCTTGATAGGACTTAGCTTTTGGATCTGTGTCTTTTAAGCTTTCACCATCGTACACCCGCATTTTTGAATAGATACTGGAGTTCTCTGGCTCTTTAATCCGAGACAGTGCTGAAAACTTCGCTAAAGTTTCTAAAGTGCCAGGCGCACAGGGGGCTTCCCTGAGCTCACTATTTTCAATAAGCTTCTCGTAAATTTTGACCTCTTCAGACACGCGTAAACAATAAGGCACTTTAACGATGTAAACACGGTCTAAAAATGCCTCGTTGTTTTTATTGTTCTTAAAGGTTTGCCATTCAGATTCGTTAGAGTGAGCAAGTATTAGGCCGCTAAATGGTAGGGCGGAAATACCCTCCGTACCATTGTAGTTGCCTTCTTGGGTTGCAGTTAGTAGCGGGTGTAGCACCTTAATGGGTGCTTTAAACATCTCGACAAATTCCATCAAACCTTGGTTCGCAAGGCATAGCGCTCCAGAATACGCATAGGCATCGGGGTCATTTTGAGCGAAATGCTCCAGTTTACGGATATCTACTTTGCCCACCAGTGCTGAGATATCTTGGTTGTTCTCATCCCCAGGCTCCGTTTTCGCGATAGCAATTTGATCAAGAATGGAAGGGTAACGTTTTACGACCTTAAATTGGGTAATATCTCCATTGTACTCATGTAAGCGTTTGGTCGCCCATGGAGACATTATCGTTTTAATATAGCGCCCAGGAATGCCGTACTCTTTTTCAAGTAGGTCAGCATCTTCTTGTGGGCTAAACAAGCAAAGCGGGTGGTCATTAACGGGTGAGCCTTTTAAAGAATAAACCGGCACCTTTTGCATTAAATACTTGAGCTTTTCTGCGATAGACGATTTACCACCACCTACCGGGCCGAGTAAATAGAGTACTTGTTTGCACTCTTCAAGCCCCTGTGCGGCATGTTTGAGATACGATACGATTTGTTCGATGGCATCCTCCATACCGTAAAACTCATTGAAGGCAGGGTATCGAGCTATTACTCTATTCGAAAACAGCCTGCTAAGTCTGGCATCTTTCGACGTATCGATCATTTCTGGTTCGCCTATTGCCATCAGAAGTCGCTCAGGTGCGCTGGCATAGGCTGATTTGTCATTTTTACAAATTTCAAGAAATTCCGCGATGGTGTACTCTTCTTCTTGCGCGGCTTCATATCTGGCCTGATAATGTTCAAATATTGTCATAACGACCTCCAATAAGCTACTTGGTGTGGTTTGCGGATCACAGATTTGGAAAGGTTACTTAAAGCTTAGTCGCGATATGAAGAATACCCAAAAAAAACTAGATTTTTTATGTATTAATGTTGAGTTACAGACATAAAAAAGGGCGCTTTTGCGCCCCATTGTTGCATCAATACTGATAGTTGATGTTAAGCTAGGTTGCTGTTTGCGAAATCCCAGTTAACAAGTGCCCAGAAACCTTTAAGGTAATCAGGACGAACATTACGGTAATCGATGTAGTAAGCGTGTTCCCACAGGTCAACTGTGATGATAGGTGTAACACCTTCTTCAGTCAGCGGCGTTGCTGCATTTGAAGTGTTAACGATATCTAGAGAACCGTCAGCTAGTTGTACTAACCAAGTCCAGCTTGAACCAAAGTTGTTAACTGCTTTGTCGTTGAAAGCTTCTTGGAATGCTGCGAATGAGCCCCATTTTGCATTAATTAGTTCAGCAACTTTACCTGTTGGTTCGCCACCTGCATTTGGCGCAAGGCTGTGCCAGTAGAAAGTGTGGTTCCAGATTTGAGCAGCATTGTTGAAAACACCACCTTCAGAGCTACATACGATCTCTTCTAGTGATTTACCTTCAAAGTCAGTACCTTCGATAAGACCGTTAAGCTTTACAACGTATGTGTTGTGGTGCTTACCGTGGTGGAATTCTAGCGTCTCTTGAGAAACGTGCGGCTCAAGAGCATTTAGTGCATAAGGTAGTGACGGTAGTTCAAATGCCATATTAATCTCCATTTTTTGGTTGATTTGCCAATAACGCATACGAAAGGTAGCTAACATCAGCCCACTTTTCTATACCATTGGCCTATATAGTGATACTATAATTCCTGACTATTTTACTCAAGTTTTGGCAAACAGCAATGCGTGCCAGTGACTTAATGACTTATAATACACATTCTTTGTGAACATATGCCGAATAGAAGTCAAAGCGTAGAACATCGTGACAGGCGGTTATGCTTATTTTAGCCATGGCAGCTAAGGTTCTATCGCTGCTTAAAGTTTGGCATTATGAATGCAACAGGTGTTGTTAAGGTGAGTAGCAAGCTAAAACGCCGATGCTAAACTAAATATTGATAAGCATTGGATGAAACGTCATTTTGAGGTAACTAATGGAAACTATTGACAAGATTAAACAGCAGATCGAAGAAAATCCAATTATTCTATATATGAAAGGGTCGCCAAAACTCCCTAACTGTGGTTTCTCTTCGCAGGCATCTCAGGCTTTGATGGCGTGTGGTGAGCAGTTTGCTTATGTTGACATTTTATTAAATCCAGACATTCGTGCTGAACTACCGCATTATGCGAACTGGCCAACTTTCCCTCAGCTTTGGGTAGAAGGTGAGTTAATCGGTGGTTGTGACATCATCATTGAGATGTTCCAAAAGGGTGAGCTTCAACCTCTTATTGCTGAAACAGCAGCTAAATATAAGAAAGACGAAGCAGCAGCGGAATAAGCTAACCGCTAATGGCAGAGTAGATACTCTGCCATGCTTTATTTTCTAAAAATCTTCTAATATCTTCCTACCTACTTTTTTTAGCAAGTCTTTTTGTCTGCTGTTTGGTTGAAAACCGGCAGTTCATTGAATTTAAGATATCTACACTTTCATTAACGCTATCCGCGCTTATCTAACTCAGAGCTACTCGCTTATTTTTATCAACTTAAGTTGACGTTAGCGTCAAGCTAAAAACGCGCTCTGTTTTGCATACCTATATAAACAGTGTAATCGAACGCGCTCCGATATTGAGTTTTACAAAACTGAAAAAATGAATAATTATTCATTTTTATCAAAGTTTACGTTTACGTAAACGTTTATTCTCGGTTGTGTTTTGTTGCATTTTTATTGGTGTGATACCGGTGTCATTTTACAAATTTATATTCACTATTTTCAAAGTGGCAAATTTATTACGGTTTTGGCTAACTTGTCTTACCAATGAGAAATATTCAAGTTTATGAATATGTATTCATATTTGTGTTGACTCTACTTTCAATCAAGGCTAATTTTGAATATCTGCCAGCATTTCGTCGTACCGTCATGGGCTGGCCGTTGTAGCAAGGGGAGGAGTCTATGTTATACGACTCAAAATTAGAAAAAGATAACTGTGGATTTGGCTTGATTGCGCATGTAAGCGGTCAGCCGAGTCACAAACTGATCCGTACAGCAATCACAGGTTTGGACCGCATGCAGCACCGAGGTGGTATTTCTGCAGATGGCAAAACCGGCGATGGCTGCGGACTGTTATTACAAAAACCGGATAGTTTTTTTCGCGCCGTCGCAGCTGAAAATGATTGGCATGTGGGCAAAAACTATGCGGTAGGTATGCTATTTTTAAATCAGGATCATGAGCTTGCAGCTGCGGCTGAGAAAGTGATCAGTGAAGAATTAGAAAAAGAAACACTGACGCTCATTGGTTGGCGTGAAGTACCCACCGATCCATCTATGTTAGGTCCTATCGCTAAAGCACAATTACCGCAGTTTAAACAGGTTTTTGTCGGTGCGCCTGAAGGGTGGCGTCCTAAAGATTTAGAGCGTCGTCTATATATTGCAAGACGACGCATCGAAAAGCGTTTAGAGCAAGATGAGCAGTTTTATATTTGTAGTTTGTCCGGTTTGGTGACTATCTATAAAGGCTTAATGATGCCTGCGGATCTACCGAATTTTTATACTGATCTTGCTGATATGCGGATGACCAGTGCGATTTGTGTATTCCATCAGCGCTTTTCAACCAATACACAGCCTCGATGGCCGTTGGCGCAACCGTTCCGCTATTTAGCTCACAATGGTGAAATCAATACTATTGAAGGTAACCGTCAGTGGGCGAGAGCGCGTGCTTACAAGTTCGCGTCGCCGTTATTACCAGACTTACAAAATGCGGCACCGTTTGTCAATGAAACGGGTTCTGACTCGTCTAGTTTAGATAACATGCTAGAGCTATTTTTAGCTGGTGGCATGGACTTATTCCGCGCTATGCGTATGTTAGTGCCACCTGCATGGCAGAAAAATCGTGCCATGGATGAAGACTTACGCGCATTCTATGACTTTAACTCCATGCATATGGAGCCGTGGGATGGCCCAGCTGGCATCGTGATGTCTGATGGACGCTTTGCTGCCTGTAATTTGGACCGTAACGGTCTTCGTCCTGCCCGCTATGTGATCACGCAAGACGGCTTTATTACGCTTGCCTCGGAAGTGGGCATTTGGGATTACGCGCCAGATGAAGTTATAGAAAAAGGTCGCGTGGGTCCAGGTGAATTACTGGTGGTTGATACCTTACATGGCAAGATTTGGCAGTCCGATGAAATCGATCAAGACCTGAAATCCAGACACCCGTACAAAACTTGGCTTGAGCAAAATGTTAAGCGTTTAACGCCATTTGAAGCGCTAGATGAGAAAGCAGCTGGCAAGCGCGATCTTGACGACGAAACTTTGCTGACCTATCAGAAGCAGTTTGGTTATACCAATGAAGAGCTCGACCAAGTGATCCGCGTAATGGGCGAAAACGGCCAAGAAGCAACCGGCTCAATGGGTGACGATACGCCATTTGCAGTGCTATCTGAAGGACACCGTTCGATATTTGACTACTTCCGCCAGAAGTTTGCTCAGGTCACGAACCCGCCAATCGATCCATTACGGGAAAATCATGTAATGTCACTGGCGACTTGTATTGGTCGTGAGCAAAACGTTTTCAACGAAACCACAGGTCACGCTAAACGTTTGCAATTTGCCTCGCCAGTATTGACTTATTCTGACATGCAGCAGCTATTAGCCGCCGATGATGACCATTACTGTGCGTGTAAAATTTCATTGATTTACGAGATTGAAGAGTCATTGCAAGATGCAATCAAGCGCATTTGTGATGAAGCCGTTGCAAAAGCAGGTTCTGGGTGCGTGATGTTAGTGCTCAGTGACCGAGAAATCGCTGCAGGTAAACAAGTTATCCCAGCGGCGATGGCCGTGGGGGCAGTACAAAGACGACTAGTGGATGGCAACCAGCGTTGCGACACCAATATTTTGGTTGAAACAGGTAGCGTAAGAGATCCGCACCAGTTTGCTGTTTTGTTAGGTTTTGGCGCAACAGCGATTTATCCTTATCTAGCCTACGAAACCCTTGTTGCAATGTGTGATAAGAAGATCATTAAAAAGTCTTACCGCGAGGTGACTTTGTCTTATCGCGGCGCGATTAACAAAGGTTTATACAAAATCATGTCGAAGATGGGGATCAGCACCATTGCTTCCTATCGTTGTTCGATGTTGTTTGAAGCCGTCGGTTTATCCGATGAGGTGGTTGAATTGTGCTTCAAAGGCGTTGCAAACCGTATTAAAGGTGCGTGTTTTGACGATTTTGCCTTGGAGCAACAACAACTCAATAAATTGGCATTTAGCAAGCGTAAACTACTATCACACGGTGGATTATTAAAGTATGTGCATGGTGGTGAATACCATGCGTATAACCCAGATGTCGTGCAAACTTTGCAGACCGCTGTTCGTTCGGGTAACTATCAAGACTACGTTAAATACGCGGAGCTGGTAAATAACCGCCCAATTACAAATCTGCGAGATATGCTTAAGCTTAATACGGCGCAACAAGCAATCGACATCAATGACGTTGAGCCTGCTACCGAGCTCTACAAACGTTTTGACTCAGCTGCGATGAGTATCGGTGCATTATCACCAGAGGCACACGAGGCGTTAGCAATTGCGATGAATCGCCTCGGCGGTTGCTCTAACTCTGGTGAGGGTGGTGAGGATAAGCTACGTTTTGGTACAGAAAAGAATTCGCGTATTAAGCAGGTTGCTTCTGGCCGATTCGGTGTGACACCACATTATTTGCGTTCAGCTGACGTTATTCAAATCAAAGTTGCGCAAGGGGCAAAGCCGGGCGAGGGTGGTCAGCTTCCAGGTGAAAAAGTCACCCCTTATATCGCGAAGCTACGCTATTCGGTTCCTGGTGTTACTTTGATTTCGCCGCCGCCGCATCACGATATTTATTCGATCGAAGACTTAGCTCAGCTTATTTTTGACCTCAAACAGGTCAATCCTGAAGCGATGATCTCGGTCAAGCTGGTTTCAGAGCCCGGTGTCGGCACGATTGCGACTGGTGTTGCTAAAGCGTATGCCGATCTCATTACCATTGCCGGTTATGACGGTGGTACTGGGGCGAGTCCGCTGACATCGGTAAAGTATGCTGGTAGCCCATGGGAGCTCGGCCTTGCTGAAACGCAACAGGCGTTGGTTGAAAATGGTCTACGCCACCGCATTAGGTTGCAAACAGATGGCGGCTTAAAGACCGGATTAGATATTATTAAAGCAGCAATTTTGGGTGCTGAGAGCTTTGGTTTTGGTACCGGCCCTATGGTTGCGCTTGGCTGTAAGTACCTGCGGATCTGTCACCTTAATAACTGTGCAACCGGTGTTGCTACGCAAGATGATACGTTGCGTCAAAAGCATTATCACGGATTGCCGGAAATGGCGATGAACTACTTTAAGTTTATTGCGCAAGAGGCTCGTGAACTGATGGCCGCTTTGGGAGTCACAAAACTCACCGATTTGATTGGTAGAACGGATTTACTTGAAGCCATTGAAGGTAATACTGCAAAGCAGAAAAAGCTCGACTTAAGTCCGCTTCTAGCGAAGCCGAACAATCCGTCAAATGAAGCGCTGTATTGCACCCATACTAATCCGTCACATTACAGTGGTGCGTTGAACGAAAGCTTACTAGCGAAAGCGAAGACGGCAATCGATGAAATGACAGGTATCTCGTTGGTGAGTCGTATATCCAATACGGATCGCTCTATCGGTGCAATGCTGTCTGGTTATATCGCGAGCAAGCATGGTAACCAAGGTATGGCAGCAGATCCAATCGCACTTGAGTTACATGGTACAGCAGGGCAATCGTTTGGGGTGTGGAATGCGGGTGGCCTTGAAATGACATTAGTCGGTGATGCTAACGATTACGTTGGTAAAGGGATGGCTGGTGGAAAGCTAGTCGTGCGTCCTCCTGTTGGCTCAAGCTTTGCCTCTCATCAGGCGGCTATCATCGGTAACACCTGTTTATATGGCGCGACCGGCGGCAAGTTGTTTGCAGCAGGTCGAGCTGGGGAGCGCTTTGCCGTGCGGAATTCGGGTGTACAAGCGGTTGTGGAAGGGCTTGGTGATAATGGCTGCGAATACATGACGGGAGGCGTGGTGTGTGTGCTTGGTCAAGTTGGCGTTAACTTTGGCGCAGGCATGACTGGTGGTTTTGCCTATGTACTTGATGAAGAAAGTGATTTTGATAAGCGGATCAACCCTGAGTTGGTCGAGCTGGTAGACCTCAAAGCGCTGGCATCGCACCAAGAACATCTACGCGGTTTAATTGCAGAGCATTTAGATTTAACGAGCTCAACTCGAGCTGAGCAGATCTTAGCTAACTTTGAGTTGTATTTGCCAATGTTTACATTGGTAAAGCCAAAGTCGAGCGATTTAAACAGTTTACTTGGCCACCGAGCGCGTAGTAGCGCTGAGCTAAGAATTCAGGCGCAGTAGGAGAGAGCAATGAGCGAGAACGTTTACCAATTTATCGATGTACAACGTGTAGATCCGCGCAAAAAGCCTATTTCTACGCGTAAGCAATCTTTTGTTGAAATTTATGAGCCATTTTCTGAGCAGCAAGTTCATTCGCAATCCGATCGTTGTTTAGATTGTGGTAATCCGTATTGTGAATGGAAGTGCCCAGTTCACAACTATATTCCGCAATGGCTCAAACTTATTCGTACCGGCAGAATCATTGAGGCAGCGGAGCTATCTCACCGTACCAATAGTTTGCCTGAAGTGTGTGGTCGAGTATGTCCGCAAGATAGGCTTTGTGAGGGGGCGTGTACGCTGAACGAAGAGTTTGGTGCAGTGACTATAGGAAATATTGAAAAATATATTACTGATACGGCGTTTGCACAGGGCTGGAAGCCTGATCTTTCTTACGTTACTTGGACTGATAAGAAAGTCGCAATCATAGGCGCGGGTCCGGCAGGGCTTGGCTGTGCAGATATTCTAGTGCGAAACGGCGTGCGCCCTGTGGTGTATGATCGTAACCCAGAGATTGGTGGCTTGCTGACCTTTGGGATCCCGTCATTCAAATTAGAAAAATCGGTAATGGAAAACCGTCGCGAGATTTTCACCGAAATGGGCGTTGAGTTTAAACTCAATACCGAGGTTGGTCGTGATGTCTCAATGGACGAGTTATTGTCGCAATACGACGCGGTATTCTTAGGTGTGGGGACGTACCAAAGCATGAAAGGTAATCTTGCAAATGAAGATGCCGATGGTGTTTATGATGCGCTACCATTTTTGATTGGTAACACCAACCGAGTTATGGGCTATGACGAAAGTCAGCATAACTATGTGAACATGGCTGGTAAGCGCGTGGTGGTACTAGGTGGTGGTGACACAGCGATGGACTGTGTTAGAACGTCAGTCAGACAAAATGCGCAATCCGTGATCTGTGCTTATCGTCGTGATGAAGAAAACATGCCAGGCTCAGTTCGAGAAGTTAAAAATGCCAAAGAAGAAGGGGTTGAATTTAGATTCAATTTACAGCCGGTTGGTATTGAAATTGACAGCTCAGGCAAAGTCACGGGCGTTAAAATGGTGAAAACACAATTAGGTGAACCTGACAAAAATGGTCGCCGTAGTGCTGAAACCGTGGAAGGCTCTGAGCATACACTAGAAGCCGACGCGGTGATCATGGCATTTGGTTTTAAGCCTCACAACCTTGATTGGTTAGCACAATACGATGTAGCAATAAATCACTGGGGCGGTATTGTTGCACCAGAAAAAGGCGCATTTACACATCAAACAAGTAATCCTAAGATCTTTGCCGGTGGCGACGCGGTACGAGGTTCTGATTTAGTGGTAACGGCGATTTTTGAAGGCCGCAACGCTGCTGAAGGCATTTTGGATTATTTAGAAGTTTAACGCTTTTGTCGTTCACAAACCCCAACTACATTCGTTGTAGCTGGGGTTTTTTTATTTGAATTTTGCGTAGGGACTGTTTATCTTTTAAGTTTGTTTTTGCAGCAGTTTGATTGGTGTTTATACAAGGCAGAGTCTGCGTAGCATAGTTGTTCTATGTGAGTCAGGCGATAACACAGTAGAAATGCTAATCAAGCGCTGCCCTTTGGGTTCACCTGAGTGTGCTTTGTTCATTGTTGCTCAACTTTTACCTAGATTACTAGGCGGCAAGTTGCGCGTCGCGACCAAAACGCACTCAGAAGAACAAAAATCAAACAGCAAAGGTCAACAGGCCCTTGTTAGCCACTAACTTAATTTTACTCAACATATATTTATCAATAGTATTAAGGAAAGATCATGAATGAAACAATAAACTCAGGCGCTGATGCGGTCACTGCAAAGATAGCGAGCTTAAGCGATTGGCGTGCAGTGGTATTGCAGCAGGTCAGAAGTCTGATCCTAAGTGTTGATAAAGAGGTAGAAGAAGATATCAAGTGGCGTAAGCCAAGCAACCCAACAGGAGTGCCTGTCTGGTCAAAAGCTGGCATGATCTGCACGGGCGAAGTATACAAAGATAAGGTCAAACTTACCTTTGCATACGGTGCAAAGTTTGAAGATGAGCACCAGTTATTCAATACAGGGTTTGCAGGTAACACTCGACGGGCGATTGATATAAAACAGCAGGACACCATCAATGAAGCCCATTTCTGTACATTGATCCGCGCAGCAATTCGGTATAACGCTGCGCGTTAATCAACAGGAGCAATCAGCCTGATAACGGCTAAGCACTTTGTACTTGTAATAATTCTTTTGCACTCGCTCTTGTCGTGTCACTTATTTTATCTCCACCAATTAACCTTGCTATTTCATCAATGCGTTGGCTTTCTGCCATTGGGGTCATTTTGGTAAAGGTTTCGCCATGTTCTACCCGTTTTGCGACAAAGAACTGGTTGTGACCACTGCATGCCACTTGCGGTAAATGGGTAACACAAATAACTTGCGTGGACTGGCCAAGCTGACGTAGCAATTTACCTACGGTTGCAGCCGTTGGACCTGATATCCCTACATCAACTTCATCGAAAATCAAAGTGGGTGTCGTAACGCGTGTTGCGATAATCACTTGAATGGCTAAGCTTATCCGAGATAGTTCACCACCCGAGGCAACTTTGCCCATAGGCTGTAAAGGTTGGCCTGGGTTAGTAGAGACGTAAAATTCAATGTGGTCATACCCAAGAGGGCTCGGTTTAGCGCCAAGATTAGGCGTTAACTGGATCTCAAATTGACCATCACCCATCGCAAGCTCTTTCATACTTGCAGAAATACGTTCGTTAAGAGATGCACTGGCTTGCTGGCGGCTTTGACTTAATCCTTGTGCAGCTTGGTTATAAGCGTTGATGGCTTCAGCAATTTCCTCCTCTAATGCATCCAGTCGTGCAGAATCAGAGCTAATAGACTCAAGCTCGTGTTGTAGTGCTTGATGGTGCTGATATAGCAATTCTGGCTGAACTTGATGCTTTCTAGCTAAATCTAGAGCTTGAGAGAGTCTATCTTCTAGCTCTTGTAGTCGCATCGGATCTTGTTCGACAGAATCGGAATAACTGCGGATCTCTCTACTGGCTTCTTCCACTTGTACTGCTGCCTCTTCAAGCACTTGCGCAATATTCTCAAGGGTTTTGTCAAAACTGGTGAGTTCAGAGAACACTTGTGCACTTTGTTGTAGTTGCGATAGCACAGTCTGCTCGTCATTTTCATAAAGGCGAGAGAGCTCACGGTGGCATTGTTCTAAAATGGTTTGGCTATGGCTTAGGCGTGAATGTTCGGTCTCAATATCTTCATATTCGCCTTCTTGTAGGGCAAACTCGTCAAGCTCCGCTACTTGGTACTCAAGAAGTTGTTTTTTTGCGGCTTGTGCCTGCTGTGACTTTTGTAGTTCGGCATATTCTTTTTGCAGTTTATGGTAGTGATTATATTGCCCCTTAACTGCTTGTAACAAAGTCGTGTGGTTAGCATAGGCATCTAGCAAGTGCAGTTGATATTCTGGCTTTAGCAGTAGCTGATGGGCGTGTTGTCCATGGATTGCAATAAGATGTTGGCCTAACTCTTTTTGCTGGCCAGCAGTAACAGGGGAGCCATTGATGTAGCTTTTACTACGCCCACTTTTACTAATAACACGACGAAGAATACATTCATTCTCTTCGTTATCTAGCATATGCTCCGTTAGAAAGCGTTTGGCAGCTGGGAGATTTGAAACATCAAACTGAGCAGAGATATCCGCTTTGTCGGTACCTGGACGAATAGCAGAAGGATCAGCGCGCTCACCGAGACATAAAGAAAGCGCATCAATTGCAATGGACTTACCTGCGCCTGTTTCACCTGTAATTGCGGTCATGCCACAATGCCAGTCAGTATTTAGCGCACTAACAATAGCAAAATTTTGAATATTTAAAGCTAAAAGCATACTGTACACCCTAACAGAGAATTACTGTTAATTTATACAGTATTTTGTTGTTTAGCAACTCAAATTAAAAAATTCTGCTAAAAATAATAGCAAGATTAACCGACGGCATGCTCTTTTACTAAGGCTGCTGCTTGCTTTTGTTGGTTGGATGGCTCTGAGCTAGTTAGTTCTGGTGAGTCTAATACATCTTCATCTTGCTGTTGTGCTGGTGTTTCAGGTGTTTGAATGCGAGCAATGAGGGCCGGGAGCATCTCGCGATAGAAATCGCGATTATAGGCAATGCCTGCCGTGGGTAATTCGGCAACAAAATATTGTAATTGCTCAGCAAGCAAATCCATATTGCCATTTGAGCGACACTTGTTAAGCTCGTTTGTCACTGAATAGATAAATAACTCAGACACTTTTTCCAGTTGCGCTAAGTTTTCTTCCGAGTGGGCTTGAACGACAAAAAAGTTGCCAACAATTGCATTGATCTGCGGTGCGTATTTTGGCCTTAAAATCTTCGCTTCGACGAATTCAGCAACTTTAAGTTTAAAGTTGCTACTAATCACTTTTAAACGATCGTTAAAGGCTTTTTTTTCCGCTTCACGGGCTTTTCTTCTATTATTTTCAATCACTAAATACACTGAAAGTATAGTGATAAGCAGCGCCAATGTGAAAAATACAACGTAAGCCATTTTATTGCTATTTACCTAAATTAGAAAAATTAACCAAGGTTATTTTGCGTAACTTTGCGTGCTTAGTAAAGCCTACTGCCCCAATTTAATTTCTGTCTAAGAACATTGTAGTAGGAGTAGCATTTAGGGTGGATCAATCTTAGTCTTTTCTCCGCTTTTTTGATGATAACCTCGTCGCCAGGTAGCACAGCCAGTACAACATGGCTGTCACAACTTACTTGTAAGCTGTCGGTGTTTTCTAGACTTAACTTAAGTTTGACTTCTTTTTCTGCATCCACCACTAAAGGCCGGCTGGATAAGGTATGCGGAAACATAGGCACCAAAGAAATAGCGTCGAGTTCTGGGGTTAAAATAGGCCCGCCACCAGAAAGCGAGTAAGCGGTTGACCCCGTCGGTGTCGAGACAATTAAACCGTCTGAGCGCTGGGAAAATACAAAGTCGTCGTTGATAAAGGCCTCAAATTCAATCATATGAGCAACCTTATCAGCGTGTAATACGGCTTCGTTCATTGCTAAATTTGCGCTTTTAAGTTGGTGATGTCGATATACTGCCACCTCTAACAGAAATCTCGATTCTTCAATAAATTGGCCGCTTAACACCGCTTCTAGCTGCGCTTCAAAGCCTTCGGGGTTCAAATCTGTCAAAAAGCCTAAGTTACCGCGGTTAACCCCAATCACGGCGACATCAAAACGAGCCAGTACTCTCGCCGCACCAAGCATGTTACCGTCACCACCAACAACAATAGCAAGATCGCAGCGTTTACCTAGTTCAACTAACTCGACAACAGCGTCTTCGTCTAACGACTTTATTTGCTCCGCAACGCGATCTTCTACGAGTACTTCATATCCTAATGCTTGCAAAAATGTGTAGAGTCGTTGTAAGGTCGTCCCCGCGCCTTCGTGGTTGGGTTTGCCAATTAAGCCGATGGTGTTAAACGTGGTCGTCATTCAGTCATTTGTCCTTGGTATCTTTGTTGCAAGATTATATTAAAAGCGTAGTGCTTGAAACTGGCAATTGACACCCATATTAAAATAATTATGAAACTAAATCCCAGAGATGAACAAATTCTGTGTGCGGTCATGCGCCATTATTGTAATGGTGAAGGGCAGCCTGTTGCATCCAGCAAAATAGCAAAGCAGGACGGCCTTGCTATTTGTTCTGCAACCGTACGCAATGCAATGGCAAGACTTGAAAATCAAGGCTTATTGTATTCGCCGCACACGTCAGCTGGCCGCGTGCCCACCGATCAAGGTGTAAAATTCTGGCTACAGGAGTTTTTTCCTCTGGCTGATGTTGCCGTTCATTGGCAACCAGATCAATCCGCAATAGTCTCTTTTGCCCACTTATTGAGCCAAAACTTCCAGGTCTGTTGCTGCGTTGGATTACCACAAGTTAGCAGCAAACAAATGTTCCGTGTCGAAGTGCTCGATTTTGATCGTAAAAATTGGCTGGTCCTGCTGTTAGACAGAGCGGGGCAATCACACAATATTTGTATAGATAAACCCGTTGATGACTCCGACGCGTTGCGTTACCAGTTCGCGGCTTGGATGAATACTGTATTCAGTCAACAAACTTTAGTTGAAGGGTTGCACCGAATGCGCGCCATGGCACACAGCGCACCGCCGAGTTGTCATCATATTTTGGCCCAGTGGACTAAGCAGTTAAGTCAGCAATTAGGCTCAGATAATGCGATTGTTGTGGGCGAGCGCTACTTATATAACCGCCTAGAGTTGGATAGAGAGATTAATCTTGGCGTCGGATTTTTAGACCAAGTTGAAGACCGCTTGGCGTTTAAAGACGGTGTATCCGTGTTACTTGGCGAAGAGCTAAGCATGCTCGGTTTACATCGCGTAGTGGTGCTTAGTGTGCCGTATTTCTCCAAAGGAGAATATCAAAGTCGCTTTTGCGTCATTTGCCCTGCGGATTCAAAGATCGAAGCTATCTTGTCGGAATTCAAAAAATTGCCGCAATAAAGGGTTGAAACTCTCATTTCAATCCCCATAATTACCGCAGTTGTAAAGAATCGGAGAATCACCACATGTCTGAGCAGACAAAAGCCCCAGAGCAAGAGCTTGAACAAGAACAAACACAAGCGGAAGCGGAAGTTGTAGAAGCACAAGCAGAACAACAAACTCAGGAAGAGCAGGCAGAAAATGCGGGTGAGTTGAGCCCAGAAGAAGAAATCGCTGGTCTGTATGCTGAGCTTGAAACCGCTAAGCAAACTATCGACTCACAAAAAGATAGCGTTGTTCGCGCCGCTGCTGAGCTTGAAAATGTTCGTCGCCGTGCAGCGCAGGATGTTGAAAAAGCGCATAAATTTGCGCTAGAAAAGTTCTCAAACGAATTACTACCTGTAATCGATAACCTAGAGCGTGCGATTGAGTTTTCTGACAAAGAAAACGAAACTTTAAAGCCAGTGCTTGAAGGTATTGATATGACTATCAAGACATTTGCTGATGCCCTTGCTAAATTTGGTGTTGAAGCGGTAAACCCGCAGGGTGAAGCATTTAACCCAGAGCTACACCAAGCAATGTCAATTCAGCCAAGCAATGATGTATCACCAAATACTGTGCTTGCTGTGATGCAAAAAGGGTATACCTTAAACGGTCGTCTATTGCGCCCTGCAATGGTGATGGTCTCTAAGGCTGCTGAATAAGCAAATTCAATTTGAAAAAGCCGCTCATTGAGCGGCTTTTTTGCGTTTAGGAACGAATGTATTTGCTTACCAGCTACACAGCTTCACTCTATCAAACCAAGGGCTTGAAAAAGACTTGGCTGTGATGGGGAGGGGAGCCGTTACTTCGACGCCTAACTCTTTTGCTAAATATCTATGTACTAGTAGCTTTACTTTATCGCTTTCTAACTGGGTATATGCCAGTTGTAACGCTTGCTTAGTGCTTTGGTTGGGCATCTCCCCCTCGAGTTGTTTATAGCGCGCCTCAAGCCATTGTAGCCAAGCTTGTTTTGATTCGTTTGGAAAGGCTGTGGTTAGGGTAGACGTGGGCCCTTGTAAACGTTCGTAGTTCACGATTTGTTTTTGAATAAGAAAGACAAACATCAAGTTAATCCCCGCTGAGATTTGACCCGAGCGTTTATCAACGGCTTGATAGCCCAACAGAGCATGGCGAAAATACTGCTCGGCTTCAAATACTCGACCTTGATCAAGTGCGAGGCTACCCAAATTGCTTTCGATCATCGCAAGTACCGGGGTTTGCTTTAACTCCTCAGCTAATTTGCGTGCTTTGGCATACAATGTTCTCGCTTTTTGGTAGTCATCTTGGTTGCGGGCAACTAGCGCCATACTGTTAGTCAGCGTAAGTCGTTGGCGGTCATTTTCTGCATATTTGTAGGCACACTTAAGACTAGTATCAGCATCATCAAGGTATTCTTGTCGGCGTAACCAAATCCCTAGCGCACTCAAAATGGTAGGGAGGTTGGCTTTAAAAAACATGTCATCTGGATACAGAAAGGTCGCGTTTATTGAGGTATAGAGCCTATCAACTTTGTTTGTTGGTACAGATGCACGAGCGCTCAGCAAATGCCACTGAATAAATAACGGTACAGGTACATCTGGCAGTTGCTCTAAACTGTCGAGAATAATCAAGGATTGTGCAGGATTAACCGTTAAATAGTCGCTGGCCTCGTCTAGCTTACTTTCAAAATATGAGAAGTCTTTCGCCAACGCATGTTGGCAAAAATAAAATGTACAAGTTACAAAGAGTAAAAACCGAACCAAGCAAATCCCAACCACATTTTTGCGCATCTATTAACTGTAGTCGGCAGTAACAAATAGTTCCAAATCAATTACGACAAACAGCATTATACAAAGATAAGCAACAATGTAGAGGTTACCTCTTCAATTATAAATGGGGATCGGAAACGTGATGAAAAGAAAACAAATTGTTGAGTTCACTCTGGTGCAATTCAATTAGCCGATTAATATTTTCAAGGTCTACAGTGGTTAAACTGACTTTGCTAAGCATATAGCTAACCGGAGTTCTATTCGCCTCGATACCAGAATAGATAACATCGGTATACTCTTTGGCTTGAATAAAGTGCTCGCCAGCGAGCTTATCTTCAACAACATAATCAACTCGCTGTTTACCCAACATTTTAAAGCGGCGAGCGGCATTGGGCAGGTGTACCAGCTGGTCGTTATAAAAGTCTTGGATCAGTTTTTCAAAGGCAATTCCATAGTAGCTGCCGGCATTCAGAGCAAATGTGTTTCCTGCAAGGATCAACGACTCGACTTCGCCGCCAATTTTTGGTTTTTCTTTATGTTGGAATAATGCCATGACTTCTTGGCGGTAAGGTGTAGTGAAGTAAGCAAACTTAGCTCTAGATGCCGTTTTGGTCGCAGCCATTAGTACATCTACCTTACCTACCTTTAACTCTGCTAGCATTCTCGCTGAAGTGGGATAAAAGACATATTCCAAGCAATAAGATGAGTCGTTAAACAAGGTGTTTAGCGCATTAATCTCTAAACCAGAGACATTACCTTCTTTACGGGAAATATAAGGAGGCCACAGTGTTTCGTTCATTCCTATGCGCAAAGTTTTGCTACATTTCGCTAAAGTTTCAAATGCCCAAAATGTGATAAGTAAACTAAGTAAAAGTGATATAGAACATTTCATGGCGTAAATCTCTGAGCGTTTTATAAAGCATGCTTATTTTATCAGCAAAGGAAGACTGGTACACGTGTTTTGTTAAACGATTAAGAATGTTTAATGTATCCGCAAAGTGTTTTTTGCTTCTTAATTTATTATTGTACATTGCGGCTCTGTGCGAGTACGGTCGCTATGGTATTGATAAGCTCAAGCTGCTCTATGGGTTTGGCAACATAACCATCAAATCCGACGCGCTCATACAAGGCTTTGTCTTCCGCAAAGGCATTTGCAGTCAATGCGATTATTGGGATATTGGGATCCTTTCTTTTGAGACGCTTGCAGGCTTCAACGCCATCCATTTCAGGCATTTGAATATCCATAAGTATTAAGTCGGGTTTGTTTAGCTCGAATTGTTCAATGGACTCTTTACCATTATTCGCAATCGTAATATCACCATTGGCTTTACTGATCATAGAACGCACTACCAGCTGGTTTACTGGATTATCCTCAGCCAGCAATATGGACGTACCGCTCAAGTCTGCTGCTGTTAGCGGATCGCCTTTTGGTTGCTCTGATGTACACTTAGCCTTTTGCAAGGGCAACTCGATGCTAAATTGACTGCCTTCTCCGACAGTACTTTCTACTTTTATCGTGCCGCCCATCAGGTCGATTAGGGAGCGGGTGATAGAAAGGCCGAGCCCCGTACCACCAAATTTTCTGGTGGTGGACTTATCCGCCTGCTCAAATCGTGAAAAGAGTTTTTTGATTGTGGCTTCTGTCATTCCTATGCCGGTGTCGGCAACGGTGATAAGCATACCTGAATCATTTTGGAGTGGTTTTATATGGGTAATAATACTACCAGTTTCAGTAAACTTAATGGAGTTTGACAAGAGGTTAAGCAACACTTGCCTGACTCTGACTTCGTCTCCAAGCCAAAACTTATGCTCAAGTTCAACGTAGATCTTAAGCTTTAATCCCTTGTTTTTTGCCAACACTAAGAAATCTGAGCGTAGATGTTCAACCAACACCTCAATATTAAATGGTCGTTCTTCAAGCTCAATTCTACCGGCTTCAATTTTAGAGAAATCCAAAATATCGTTGATGATAGTATTAAGTGCCTTAACCGAGTAAGTCGCCTTCTCAAGTAGGTTGGTAGCGGTGCTGTTAAGTGGTTCCGACTTTAATAGTTGTAATGTGCCGTATAAGCCATTCATGGGGGTTCGTATTTCATGACTCATATTCGCCAAAAAGACGGCTTTGGCTTTGGCTGCTTGCTCAGCTGCTTCTTTGGCGTGCGAGAGTTCTCGCTCATGTTTGAGCTGCTCAGTGAGATCTAATGCGATGCCCAAAAAACCATCAATATTGCCGTGTTCGTCGGTCAAGATTGTTACATTTAACTTAATTTGAACGTGTTGATTTTGCTTAGTAACGTAAGTCCATCGACTAGTATCTACCACACCTTGTTTGGCTTTGGCGACAAACACTTCAAACCCAGGTTCAATGACTCTGCCAAGCTCTTCCGTTAACGCTTTTGCTCTTGCTATGACCTCTTCCTCAAGATGGAAAATGGCAGGGGATGATTTACCAATGAGTTCATCTTTTTTGTACCCTAATAAACGCTCAGCAGCAGGGTTAAACTGGGTAATGATACCGTCAGGATCGGTGGCGACAATGGCATAACCCGAACCTTCAACAATGCTGGTGTGAAGTTGGCTGTATTTTACGATTTCTTTAGTTCGTGCTTTTACTTCCTGTTCTAATGAAGAGTTCAGTTTAGCAAGGGACTGTGCTTTTTCTTCTTCGGCTGCTAGCTTTTCCTTTTCTGCTAAGCGCTGACGCGTAAAGCTTAAAAGCAGAATATAAGTGATGATTGCCAATAGCGCAGACACCAGCAGCGCAACTTGCAAAATGGTATTAGGAGAGACGAGATTGAGTGAACGGATAAATTGCGGAGTTGGCCAAATTTTTACTTCCCAAGAGCGACCAAACAAGGTGACCTGTTTAGCCACCGAGTTATCCAACTCTTTAATATCTTCTTTTAGCACCTGATAAAATGGTGTGTTTTCATCGTTATTGGTTACATCGGAAATTTGAATTGAAACATCTTGTCGAAAAGACAGCAAAGTCGACAGGATCTCATCGATAAGTAACGGGGAATAAGTCCAACCAACTAAGTTGTCTAACCGATTTTCTTCATTTGTTGCCATACCAATAGAGGTATAAATTGGCGCGAGTATCAAAAAGCCGTATTTAATTTTATTGTCGGCTTGCACTAAGGTAATTGGGGCGGTAAGCCTCGGCTCATTGGCAGTTGCAGCTTCTATTGCTGCTATTCTACGACTAGCTTCGGAACCTATATCCAAGCCGACGGCTTTATCGTTGTTTACTTCGGGTTCAATGTACTGGATAACAAATTTGCTGGTGCTATGTGGGTTTAGCGTTTTGATGGAGAATGTTCTGTCTGTACGCTCAGCTTGTGCTTGTTGTACAAAGCTGCTTACGCTATCAACGGGGACATATTTGATGATCCCCACGCCACGAGCCCCAGAATATTCTGCTTGGAAGTCAAAGGACCTGATATAACGCTGCATCGCCTGGTAGTCAAAGCTGTGTTGTTGATTCGCATAAATTGCAGTGCGAAGCCCTAAAATACCGTACCAATACAGCGTAACGCGCTCGTTTACACCCTCAGTCACATGGTCAAGCCGTGAGGCAAGTGCCGCCGCTACCTTTTCAGCATGATGCTCCTTTTCTTGCTCATATAACACCAACCCATAAAGCATACTGCCAACTAACACGAGTAGTGCAGCAACAAGTGGCAAAAATCGGCTCTGGCGAACTGTGTGAGCATTCGCTAACGACACGCTATATTCCTTACGCTTTAAATCTAATCAATATGTTAGTCCAGATAGCATAGAATTGATAGTGATTACGGTGAAGTGACAATCCCGAATTTATGCCTAAATTGGCTCAATAAAGACATATTTTGAATTGTTATTTGGATAAATTGTAGATTGAAATCGGATAAGCCATGTGACCATAAAAGCTAAAATAAATATGCGGATTTTGGGCTTTATATAAATGTGGTCACGATGTGGACATTTTTTAGGATGAAATGTGGATGTTTGCCCTGAAAACAAAAAAGCCAGTTAAAGCATATTGCTCTAACTGGCTGTTTTAAAACGCTAAAATTTGGTGGAACTTACGGAAAATGAGTTGAACCAATTGTTCGATGAAATGGCGAGAATCGAAGACATTTTGCAGGACACTTCACTTGGTCATAAGAAGCGTAGATTTGAACCTAAGACCAGCCGTTATGTAGATAAAGACCATTGTTGATGGTTCGCCGTTGTTTTGCTTGTTTAGTAAAAAACACCTTCATTCTTAAGGATATTTTATATATGGTTAGTGATAACTTTGCTATTGCCCCATAGAAACGTTGAGGCAAGTAATCGGTTCTTAGGTTTTATGAAGGGTGCGTTTTGATAAAAAATTCAAAAATCCGAGAGAGGTTAGTATGAGTGGAAAACCTCACCATGAGAAAACAACAGCTGCAGCGACAATAGCTGGGTTTGATTACCAATACTACTATTTCTTGTATAAGCTGTTAACGCTGAAAAAAGGTGAGACAATAGGGTTTGAACTGTTTGATGACGTTCATACTGAGCTTGATAGTGATCACCTTGTACTCACTCAGGTTAAACATACCGTGCAAAAAAAAGTAGACGGAACCACTGCCAATTTAACCGAGCTTGACACAGATCTATGGAAGACCATGAACAATTGGAGCTCTGTCATTAGGGATAAGAATGACGGAAGGGAGGGACTCGATGAGCAAAAGAAATTTGTAAAAAAAACAACCTTTATATTGTCTTCAAACAAATCCTACTCAACTAATAACAGTTTTTTATCACAGCTTTCTAAACTGCAAGATGGGAACGGTAATTTTGATGAAATTTATAGCTATTTAGTTACGCTTCGTGATTCTGTTTCATCTGATGAAATCAAAAGTTATATTAGCTCAGTAATTGACCTTCACGAACAAGTATTAAAAGAGTTCTTGTTTAATATAAGGTGTGATCTTAATGTCGATGAAATAGTTAATAAGTGCAAAACGGTACTTGAAGAGAAAGACGTTAATCCAAAATCTATCGACAGCCTTTTTAGTCAACTTGATTCTGTAGTTAGACAAGAAATATTTCAGAACTTTTCAGAAAATAAAAGTGTTACTTATTCCTTCGAAGAAAGAAGCCGAAAGTTTCGTAGATATTTTAGTATAGCAAACAATCCAGACTTAAAAATACATGAATTTGAAGGAGGCCTGCCAGATAGTATTGAAGAACAAATTTTTATTAAGCAATTGATAGACATTGAGGATGTAGAGCTAAGTGAGCAAGAGATTATCCAGAATTACACTCGCTACAGGTTAATGCTCGAGAGCAACTTATCTCATTGGGTCGAAGAGGGGCAGTTAACTTCCGAAGAAATTAAAGTGTTTGAAGACGAGATTTTTAGACTGTGGGAAATGGAGTATCGGTCTTCATACCGAAAAAAGAATAACCCTGATGAATACACTGATATAGCCCACAAAATTTTGATTGAAATGAGACGTAAGGAATTATCAATATCTGGGCAGAAACTGAGATCGGACATGGGGCATGGAAGTTTGTATAGCCTTTCAAATAGACCAATAATTGGCTGGATTAAAGGTTGGCAGGATAAATATAAATGAGAGCGGAGACACTAAACAATATAGCTTTTGCATCATTGGCAATAGCAATGGTGCTAAACAAATCACAAAAGGTTGAATTGACAAAGGTTTTTTTAATAATGCCTTTTGTTACGAATAAAGAGCTACTATCTTATTTGGCCAATGGGAAAACTCAACTAAGAAGCTTAGATAAACTGATAGTAGATAAGCTTCATTGTTTTTCAAATTTCAACAAACGTTTTTATGATGGCTTGAGTACTTCCATTAATAGTATTCAATTCCTTTCTGAAGTTGATATGGTTTTAATAGAAGAAAACTATGTCACTTCTGTTGAGGAGATCGTTTATTCTAAATCAATGGGAAACAGGTTAAAAAAAGTTTATAAGGCTTCAGAAAATATATCAAAAATATTGAGTGAAGATGCTTCAAGTCTGTACCTAAACTTAAGGGTTGAGATATGAAATATTCAATAACAAAGATTACCCTATGGATGAAAGGTGATTGCCATTACAAAAGAGAGCTTGAATTTAAAGAAGATAAAGTAAATGTCATAACGGGCGAATCAAATACAGGGAAAACAGCAATTCTTCATATTATCGATTATTGTCTTTTCGCTTCAAGGCACAAAATTGCCGAGAGTAAAATTAATGAAAATGTAGCCTGGTATGGAATAAAACTAAAAATAAATGATAAAGATTACTCCATCGCTAGAAAATCACCCAACAGAACCAAAATCTCAAATGAGTATTACTTCTCATCGATCGGTGAAATCCCAGAGCTACCGTTCTCGAATATGACAGAGGGAAGCTTAAAGGAAATATTGGAAGCTGAACTCGATATAGATAAGAACGTTACAATTCCATTCGGTGGCAAGACATTAAAAGCTAACAGTAAGATTTCACTTAGATATTTCATGTTATTTTGTACCATATCAGGTGACATTATTCAGCATAGTGAGGTTTTCTTCGACAAGCAAAATGACAGCAGGTATCGAGAAGCTCTTCCTAGAGTCTTTGATTTAGCAGTCGGTATAGAGACTGTGGAGAACATTCTTATGCGAGAAAAAATGTTAACTTTAAAATCGAAGATCGCAAAAGTAGAAAAGAAAAATAAGAGAGTATCCGAAAAGAGAGCAGAATTTAATGACGATCTAAAAAATATAGCTTCGCAGGCTAAGGAGTTTGGATTAATTAATGAGGGAAGTGATGCTCCAGAGACTATTGAATCTTTAAGGTCAGTTATAGATACTGGAATTTATGAAGCTTGTAATATTAAGGGAAATAGAATAGACGAAATAACCTCCGAGATTAGCTTTCTCGAAAGAAAAGTTAGAAACCTTATCCGTTTTCAATCTGCATATACAGAGTACAAGTCTAGTTTGGGCGCCACTGAAGATAGTTTGAGGCCGTTAGAGTACTGGAGAGAAAAAGAAGATGTCGTGAAAACATCTATATTTGATATTCTTATTAGCTCATTAGAAAGAGACTTAATAAAAATTAAAAAAGCCAATAGAAGTAGAACGCCTATTGACGGAAAAACTTCTGATGAAATAGCTAAATGTAAGCAACTAATTAGTGAACTTAGAGAAGAGTCCAAAGCACTTCCGAAGCAAGCTAAAAGTTTTCGTGATGATAGAGAGAAGTACATTTTTCTGGGGCAAACTAAAGCTCAGCTCGAATTATACACATCTTCTGATGAGCATGGAGAAATAGTATCGACAGAGGAACTTGAAAAGCAGCTAAATTCAATTAGAGTTTTTGATACTTCAGAAAATAGGGATATTTGTGTAAAGGTTTTAGAAGAAATAATTTCAGGGTATATGGAGTTAGTTGAACCATCACTTGAAAACTATGGAAAATATCAGCCAGTTTTTAATTATAAAGAAAAGAAAATAGACTTTAGGAAGCCTCGAACGACATATATTGAAGCGGCTGGAAGTAGTTCAAATGATATGTTTAAACACCTCTTTATGTTTTTAAGTTTACATGAGCTGATGCTAACGAATAATAGCAAACATGTTCCTTCATTCTTACTGATTGATCAGCCTAGTAGGCCTTATTACGGTGAAGAAGGAAATCTTTCTGAACAAAGGTTGCATCACTCAGATAAAGCAAAAGTTATCGATGCACTCAAATTGTTGGACACCTTTACAGGAAATATTTTAAATAATATGAAAAAGCCTTTCCAGATGATTGTTTTTGAGCATGTTCCAAAAGACTACTTTGATGACTTTGAGAACATTCACTTGGTAGAAGAGTTCCGAAACGGAAATGCATTAATACCTAAAAGTTATCTGGATAGTTTAACATCAAGATAAAATGCTTATTTATCTAAACTTATGCGTAATTTTATTTATGAACCCAGTTTGCTCACAAGGCTTGTGAGCAAACTGGATGTGGACAGAAGAGAGACAATATGGCCTGCCCTCAGTAGCAGTCAGAGAAAGCTAGCTAGAGAGTATGGACACACAGCACCTGTAAGTGTCTAATGGTTGTATTGGATAGGTTTCTCGCTGCCTCTTTAAATCAAAGCAGCTAAAGCTCTAGCGTTAAATACATATCCTTGATCTCATCGGGGATGATGCCAAGGTAATCTAGGGTTTGGGCTTCGGTGGCGTGGCGAAATGCACGCATTAGCAGTGCTACTGACACATGATTTTCGATGCGTTGATGATACCCCCATGTTTTTCTGAGCGTGTGTGAGCCAAAGTTTCCATTGAGTTTTGCATGCTCGCACCAGCTTTTAACCAGCCGATTTAACGCTGGCACTGTGAGTGGCTTCCTAAGTCTTCGGAATGACACAAACAAAGGGGCGGAGGGGTCTAAGCGGTTTGGGTGGTGTTCTAGCCAACTTTGTATTGCGGTGATGGCTGAGGTGTTTAACGTGATAGGGCGGTACTGTTTGTTTTTGGATTGTTTAAGCTCTAAATAATCACCCACTTGCAGATGTATGACTTGTCCTATGGTGAGTGATAGTAATTCATTGGCCCTGTAGGCCGTGTTGATGCCTAGGGTAAATAAGCAAAGGTCTCTGGGTTGATGTTTTAAATGGGCTTTGATGGTGTTGATTTCTTGGCGTGTTCGGATTGGCTGCACTTTTATCGAACAGCCTCGCTTAGGGTGGTTTCTGTTGTTACTTTTGGGCATTCGCAGTCTTTAAAACATCTCAAATTTTTGAGCTTGTTAACTTTTATTTGAAAGTTGGCATAATCCATTTTCCCGTTACGTATAAATAGATTAGCAAGGATTCAACAGGCTGTAAGTGTGGTGGGACGCACCATTAAATCCTTGCTGAGTACGCAGTTATTATACCTTTATCAACTTTCAAATATAAATTAAAGAAGTTTTTGTTATATGGAGCCCTGTCCGTTGGGGTGAGCTTTCAAGCTGTTGCTGCTGGAATGACTAACGCTGAGTTTTTAGAGCTTGATAGTTCTTATAAAAAATTTTGGATTCAAGGCGCGATGTATTCGCTTGGGCATGTCGCAGCTGCCAAAAGTAAAGAAACAGGGAAATGCGTTATTGATTGGTACTTTGGAGACAAGCGAGCTGAGCGCAACAGTCTAATTTTAGCGAGTATGGAAAAATATCCATCTTCATATCCGAGTGCAATATTTATCGCCCTTACTGAAAGGGAATGCGGCACCTATCACAAGTAACTTGAATAAGCCTTAACCTACAGCTGTCAGGTTTGAAAACAGTAACTTAATCAATCCTGACCATCGCAAATGTGCCATAATCGGACGTCCAAATCTAGGTAGTCAAATGCAAGGCATGACACTGGATAGCCTTTCCAAAGATTCGATGAAGCGAGTACAATATGCCCAATTATCGGGAAACCCCTTAAGCTAACCCAGCCGATGTTTTGTACTAGGGTGGATAGGTGGCGAAGCCACGCTATCCAACATTAATAAGCACCATGTAAGACAGTGATTCGTTTATGTGTCTTTTGGGCTATGGCGCCACCGCATTATACCTATTTTTTTATAAACTCAAATGTTGTCTCACCGGCTTTCTGCCAATGTTCTAGCTTTTGCTCCTGATGTGTCGGTATATCAATAGTTTCACCAAGAGCCGTGCAAAGCTCATCTAAAAATTTAATTGCTGAACGTATTATTGTCTCTAGATACATCAGAAATCGCTCGAAATCAGGTGGATAAACTAGGTCTGTCTCGCTTTCAAAAATTTTATGCTTACCATCTTGTGCAACATAAGAATTGATTGCTGTTTCTAGCACGAATAAATTAAACACGTACATCATCTTTTGGTCGTTGACAGAGTTAAGTGAATAGCTCAACTCAGGCTTCCACTCTATCGCTTTCATAATTAACTCTGGTTTAATATGGCCAACAAACTTATTTCTTAAATATTTGGAGAAATCATAGCTTTTGGCATTTTCTTTATATTGTTCGGAAAGCTGCGGGTGTTTTTTATAAAGAAGCCTAACGGAAAGCTCAAAGTCTACCAAATTTGTTATCGTTAGGAGTGCTTGTTTAACCAATAACATCGTAGACATATCATGACGGAAGCCATTGGACAATTGACGATCAATCTCGACTAAGTCTGAACGAATTAAGTTTGCCTTAATAAAATTTTCCATCGCCCCCCCCTATAGATACAACGCCCGCGTTTGAAGCTGGTTTGACTCACAGCGGAAAAACAGTATAACAACAGTGTTTTTTATATGTTTTGCTTATAAATAACCTGAAGGCGTTTATATAACTCATTACTTAGGTTTCTTAAGCCTTCATCATTTGGATAATATTTTAATGCTCTATGATGCCCTAAGTCAGAAGGTATATCGTCAAGAGACTGTGTAATTGGAATAACCGTTTTTCCAAGAGTATGTGCTATCCCTGTTTCATACATGACGTTTGGGTTTTTACCTGTAAAATCAACCACTACCACCTTCGAACAAAATATCAAATCAAAGATATCTTGTATAAAGGTAGAATTATCCCATATGTCATCAGCTCGCTTGCATTCCAAACTCATGTAATCAGCTACTCTAGTTATAGCTGAATAGGTGCCATTGAATCCTGCATTAAATGGCATCATTACAGAGATTAGCTTTTCGTTTAATTTTTTAGCAGGAACTTGAAATACGCTGGGCTTAAACGTTATTACTCGCTCGGTCGGGATTTCTTCGTAAGATGTTGAAACGAATTCGCCATTTGCAGGTAGTAGCCGAACTGTTCCGTTCGGTTGAACTGAAATCGTTAAATCATTTGTTTTTAATGCTGAAGTAATCGCTTCTAAAGCCTTATCACGGTCAACTTTATCATCGAAGAGAAAGTGATCTGGATGTAATAGATATTCAATGACCTTGACCATTTCTGGTGATGGCATATTGTCAGTAGACTGCCTTTTATTAAGCTCATCTAGAACCTCCCTAACCCATACTCGTCTAGTTGAGCCATCATGAACATAATCAAGGTCTAAATCGACAAAAAATCTCGTAAGGTAAGATGAACTTCGATACGGGAAGAACTGAAACGGTTGATCACCGCATATCATTTCAGCAATTTTCGCGATTGCTGCTGCTCCAATTTGCATTAACTAAAACTCCTCAATATGGTGGTCACGTAACAAGTTATTAGTAAGACCTTGCTAGTTAGCATACACTGTAAGGTTGCTATCTGTCACCGTCGCTTTTGGCTTATAACTGTTCGTTAGATAAAATCTAAACGCTTTCATCAAAACTGTAAAATCAGATATGTGCTACTGCAAGTGTTTACAGTGATAGGTCTGGTACTTTTACTGGCTGGGTGTGGGAGACTTCTAAAGCAACGTCATGATCTGGTTTGGGGGAAATCTGCATTGATACATCGCGAAGTTCTTGAGTAATACTTTCTAGTCGATCCATAGATGGCGGGGTGTTCTCATCCTCTAACTCTTCGCGTAATTCAACTAAGCGCTCTTCATGAATGAGCAATTGATCGTGTTTGTCATTTGCTACGATTAACGCCTCTTTACTAGCTAAGAAGGCTTCCCAGCTTGGCGCATTCGGGTGACTGGCATAAATGGCTTGTACATCTTCGATCTCTAAACGTTCGCCATTTTCGTTATAGACTTCCCCTTGCTCACTAATAAAAGCTTTGTCGCCATTAGGGAGCGTTATGGCCTTATCCAGCAATGTCTCATGCTCTGTTTGAATGCGGAATAAGTCGTCTTTTGACTGAATTAAAGCCTGATAAAGCAGATCTTCCGTGTCATTTAATAGGCGCAGGGTACGATCGTGTGCGTCTTGATATGCTTGAGACAGTAGTTGGGAATTGAGGCGACTATTGTGCTCTTTTTCTCGCTGGCGTTCTTCATGCTTGGCTTTTAACAGCCCTGTTTTGGGAATGCGTGACGTTTCAATGCCAGCTCGTTCTTGATTGATTTGATCTATGTCTTCTTGGCGCTGCTTAGCTGAACGAGTTGCTTCGGCCTGTTCGAATTCCTTATCCATAAAAGGCTCCGAATGCTGGAATACTGCGCAAATCTACAGCTTTGCTCACATAGGTTCGTGATGAACCCGACCCTATGTACTCAGAACTATTTATATAATGCGTCATTGTTCGCCTCTTTGTCTCACCCGAACGAATTAAATCGATAGTTGTATTCTAGTGCGATAGGTTTAATAAACCGTTAAATTATTCAATAGTCCTTATGTTCCTGTTTTATCGCTCATGCTGTCAGCCTTTTCCTAGCGTTGTGGGCGCGAAAAGGCCTCGGCCTTCGCATTCACAAGAACGAAGGGCTCAACAATGAATATTACTCATGCTTTTAATGCTAGAACGATGAATACATATCAGCTGCGTGGATTATATAAAAACGTGTTCAATCAGATTAGCCGATCAAAGCGCAGCATCATGGCATTAAGTAAGCTTAATGCTGCGCTTGCAGCCATTCAGTATGAAAGTAAGATGCGGCTTTAGCTGCATCTTTTTTTGAAAACAGACGATAAAGAGGTCATGACCGATTTGTTGGATGAGCAAATAGCAGCACGATAGTGCTTTCCTTATGCCGCAGTCTGGCGGGTGGTCATAGAGCTTATAGGTATAAGCTCTATAACGGAGCTAGTTAGCACGGGCTAAAAACATGAACTTCATCATGAGCGGTTTCAACTGTAAAAATATCGCCAGACATTTCCCAGTCTTGGGCCATGCGCTCATAGTCAATATAGGCTTGTAAGTGCTGCGGGACTTCGCTTGTGTCGCTGGTAAACTGCTCTGCATAGTCTGCAAGAGATGAATAACAGCCATGATAATTGTCCTCTAGCGCGGTTTTTGCTTGGTCTAAATCGTAATGTTCAAGCAGTTTTGCAGCTAATGGACCATGTTCGTCAATAAACGTCGCTATTTGATGAACGGACTGCAATCCCTCCCATTCACTGAGTGACACACCTTCAAACCCTTCATAATCATGAATTGCGTATTCCTCAGCGTTACTGACAGGGCTGCTGGTAAGCATCGATTGTATTGCCTCTTGCATATCATCGACAGCCAATGTGGCATCAATCCAGACCCCATGTAAGTATCCAGCATTGTAAGCGGCTAAATCAGCTACATAAATTTGAATGTCATTTCTCATAGTCTGTTATCCTTTTGTTCGGTGTTGGAGCTATGCGACAGCACGAAGTGCGCGCGTCATGGCTCCTGCCGACTAGGGCGACTAGGCGGGGGTGAAAAAATCAGGAAAAATTGCGGAGGGTCCGCCCCGAGCTTGTGAGGATAAGGTGGAAACCGTCATTTTTCTTGATTTTGAGCGGACAAGACCGCTCTCTAAGGTGAATAGTCGGGGCGTTACGGGGTGTCCCCGCTAGAAAGGGTGGCGCAAAGCGCGAAGCGATTGAAGGCAGGGAAAGGCCTTTCCCCATTTAGGCATAGAGCAGGCTGATCGATTTGAAATATCGTTCACGTCCTATGTCACTTAGAAGAGATATCTTACGATGACCAATATAGTGTTTTATAAATATTCTATTGTTAAGCAGTCAAATGATGAGAATAGATTGAATACTTGCTTAAGCTAGAATACGCTGGCTGAAATACTAAGCTAAGGATCTGTTCTTTTTATGGCAAAACGAAAATCAATTCCGTCAGATATTAAGTTACGCTTGTTCGCTGCATCTGCGGGACACTGTCAACGGCCAGAATGTTTGGCGACTCTGTACCCACTAGAGTTAAATGGCATTAAACACATTGCTGAAATGGCTCATGTTATCCCACACGGTGAAACTGGCCCGAGAAAGGAAGAAAGACCCAAGGAAGATTTTAATCCAGACTCATTTGATAATCTAATTTTGCTGTGTCCAACATGTCATACAATAATTGATAAAAACCCAGATGCGTACTCTAGAAGTACTTTGATTACGTGGAAAAGAGAGCATTTGGCAAGTTTGACGAAATATCAAGGAATTTCCAAATATGACAGCCGAGAAGAGGTGAGGAGTGTTATTGTAGACAGAATGGATGAAAACAGGGCTATTTGGGAAAAGTTTGCCCCTGTGGATGGTATTGAGTTTGAATACAATCCTGAGTCTGAAACGGCGGGCCTATGGGAGCAAAGAGTGAAAGGCGTCATTCTGCCTAATCATTATCAAATTCTCTCTATCTTAAAGTCAAACACGAGTCACATGACTGAGAGTGAAAGGCAAGTCTATGCAGAATATAAAGAACATGTTCGAGGTCTAACCGACAGGCATATTTGTGGCGTAGCGGGTAAAGCTATTAGGTTCCCGAAAGGAATGGAAAAGATTTTCTTATGAAGTGGCAGGTTAAATATACTCTAGAGAACTTAAATAGAGAAAATGAAAAAGTTTGTGCAAAGCACGTAGAGAACGATGTTGTAGAAATTATAGCGGATGGGAAGCCAGATGTATTAGCAGCGATTTATGGTGGTTATCGTGTGTCTGAGGATGTTGCAACGGAATATGTTCGGCTAAACCCTAACATTGACTTTCTTTGTGGGTATCGCAAACAGTGTGTTTGGGAAGGGGCTGCAATCGCTTACCTAAAAGAAAGAAATATCGGCTGGGGTAACTTGGGTACGCTTGGGTCTGCTATCTTGGATGGTAATGCAAACTTTGCAGAACATAAAGTATATGCGTTCGCAGCAAGATTAATTCACCAATATGGTATCGTTGACAATGCAGAGCGAGAATTTGACCGTATTTTTCTAGTAACTCTAAAAGGTGGTCAAACCTTACGTATTGGGTTAATCCCTGATTATGAACCAACTGCCGACAACATCAGAGGTTTGTGGGATGAATTTGGGCCTGTTGACATCGCTTGGAATATTAACCCTAATGGTGATCCATGTGCCAACGCTATCACAACAGGAAAAGAACTCGGATGTGCTGTGTTAAAGACAGAAGGAATGAAGCAATACCTTCAAAGCCTTTGATGAGTGCAAGTAAAGTTGCAATTCACCTGATTAATAATTGTTTGTCATTAAAATACTTTGATGCATATATGTTTGGGTCGACTTTGAAAGGTGTAGGTCGAGATATTGATATCCTTATAGTTGGTCCATCTGGTAGAGCATTATCTAGTTTAAAAGAAGAGATGCTAATAGCGAGTAGAGAACTGCCTCTAGACGTTTTGTATATGCTTCCCTCAGAGGCAATACAAACCGACTTTATACGCCAAAAAGGTTGTATTGAACTAACTACTCTAGCTAAAAAGCGTTGATAAACGGCTATCTCTATCCAGCTTGGTCAATAATATTTTGATGACCTATATAGGTTGGTGGTATTGCGATTTACCCCTGTAACAGTTTAGGTGTAACTACACCTAAGCAAGTAAAGATAAAACTATCACTTGTGGTTTTTCAAAACAAACTGTGCAAAGTCTAAGATTCTTTGAGCAGCAATGTTCTCAGCAACCCAAGTATCCAAATCATTCTTGGTTACAACATCTTGCTTTTTAGGGATCACTAAGAGTTGATAGTTTCTGCTGCGTATAGGTAAACCACAAGTACTGAAGTGAATATCCATGTCAGATAGGGCGAGGCTTAGATAATACTTTTCACCGTCTTTTAGGCAATCATCGTCTACAATGAGCAAATAAAAGTCGTCCAATACCGGCGTTAATACATGCTTGTTGATGGAATAGCGAGTTATTTTTGCTTTACAGTAAAACTCTCGATTTTGTGTATGCATTTGTCTGATCAGTGCGGCACCATGGTGGGAACCACCAGAGTTTGACCACAAGATACGCTCGTCATGCCATGCATATATGGATACGTTGATCTCTCCAGAGCTGCCTATACCTTCGCCCATCAAATGCGCAATATTGTTTTGAAAGTCTAGATCTGTGGTAAAGGCTAGATTGTCTCCCTCCCACATATTCTGCCCCCATTCTAGAGCATCTTTATATTTGGAGGCGTTTGAGCTTTCAGACCAAGTCATAAAGCTTTTTGATGCTGAAAAACTTTGCAGTTTTTTGAAATCAAAATGTTCGTCATAAGTGTTTTCAATGCTTACGAAGGCACTGATGGCGTCTTTTACTGGCTGTAATTCTGGACTAGAGCCATATACGTGTGTCCAAGATATACCGTGCGTCATATGCTCCAGCCTTATAAGTGACGCTTCTCCGTCAACTGTCACAGGTGGGATGCTAACTTCTTTAAGGGTGAGCTTTCTAAGCTCATCTAATGCACTGATTTTTGGTGAAATCAAAAGTCCGAGTATGGACCTGAGAGAGTGCGCAAATTCCATAGGCTTCCCTGCAAGTTTATTGGTGATACGGCTATCCGATTTTAATGTGCCGTGTTTGGGTCATAGCTGTAGACATTGTCACAATACAACGGTTTAATAACAATTGTTAATTTCAATAATCAAAAACATCGCTGGCAAAAGTTGGTGAACAGGTTCCAAGGAATATCTTTGGTCGATTTCCAATAGCGAAATATTGGCGGCATCCAATCGGCGCACGGTTGGTTCAGGTTTCCAAAGGGCAGGAATACGCTCTTTGGTCGATGGGGTTGCCAGGGGAGCGCGAATGCTCCCTTGGATGCGGTAAAACTGCACAAGTTTTTGGTGGCGGATCTGTCTTGGTTTTTTACCACACGGCCAACACGTTTTTCTTATTAAGGCACGAAATTAGAAAAAGCGATAAGGGATGCAACGGGAAAAAGCGCAGCGGCTTCCCTTGCCAAGAGAGCCCCTTTGTATTTGAGGTCAACTAGCACACGTCAGTGTCGTATTGATTTCAAATGTATTACAAAGGGGACATCTTGCGGGAAGTAACATGAACAAATAGAGAAGTTATTAAAGTGATAGCTGAATCGATAAGTTCTGATTGATGCTTCTCCAGCGGATCACATCTACAACGTCGGAAGTCTTAGGTATACTTTCAATATATATATCTTCGTCCATGTGGTATTCAATTTCTATGGCTCCATTAGAGAAGACTACAAAGGTTGCACACATCAGGTAAGCATCGCTATATCCATCAACGAAGGCAAAACCTCTAAAAGCCCTATAGCCCTCCTTGTTAAATGCACCATATTTATAGGTAATAAAACAATTCTCATTGTTCAAATGGTGTAGTAATCCAGCCTTGCTGTTGTTTGTAACAACGTGCAAACCAGAATGCCAATAGAGCTTAAAAATTAAATATTCAATTACAGCATTATTGTCCTCTGAAAGTTCCATAGGAGAACTCATAGAGGGCTCAATTCTAGATGGAGGAAAATCTAGCGGAATTGACGGTAGTAACGCTAAGCGCTGCCTCTCCACAAGAGCGTAAGTTACATAGCTTTTTTCTGTCTCAAGGTCTTTTAGGAAAACTTCCATTAGCAATGAAGCTGGGTCGAAATTTAAAAAAAAGTACTTAGGGCTGTGGGAAAAATTGAACTTTTCATTAAAGATTTTTCCAGATGAGAATGTAACGGTTTTAGTCGTAAGGGAAAACATAACACATGTTTGAATTATTAACCCTTTTGATAATGAGTATTCATGTAGTAAATGTCTGGAAATGTAGGTCAGTGAGTCAAAAGATGACTCGAAACCTATTTTTTCTATATCTTTCTTGGTTCGAAAAAACTCTTTGGCGAAACGGCTATTTGATTTTTGTAAATAGTATTTGGTTTTTTCAATATCTATTGAATTGTCAGTCCCCCAGAAAAAATGATGTAACGCTAATATTTCGTTTGTTCTAACCCAGTTATCTTTTAGTGATGATGTGAAGAAATTAACTGCTGTATCAAAACACTTTTCTACTCCAATCCCAGTGTAATAAATAACTCCTAAAATTAATTTTGCCGCTTCGTACCCTTGTTCAGCGGCAGATTTTAGGTATTTATTTGCTAATTTCATGTCTGGGTTAACTTGGCCTCCAATGAAATATGAAAAACCAAGATTAAAGCTGGAAAACCCACACCCCTCTAGTGATCTGCATGTCCAGTCATGAATCATTTTTGTTTCAATTTCATTATAATCTGAAGCTGGGACATACCAATTGTACTTTGCATATGACCTAATGAAGTCATAGCGATTGTTTATTTCTGCTAACATCCTTTCTGCTGAGCAGGGGCGTGCTTCCACACTGAATGCGAGGTAATTATCTATAAAAATTGATAAAATCTGATTATATATGAAATCATTCGTTTGATTGAAAAAATCACATTGCAATATGTGTTCTGGTAAGTTTAAGTTCTCTTCAGTTAATTTACTTGCTATTTGGAAAGAGTTAGATGAGAGTTCCTTCCAAGATTTTTGGTCATTTGGTCTGAAATTAAGAATTTTTTGTGTTACGCTGCTCGATGCAAAATCTTGTATTAATCTGAGAAGGTAGTTAGATGTTTTTACTGGGTTATACTTCCATGCAATGCCCATTATATTCTCAGTAGTGATAGTCCCCTTTAAAGATGAAAGTACAAACCACTCTCTCAATATGTCAGGTTGTAAAGCGGGGATGTATAGATCAGTGAAGAAAGCACTATCAGCAATGTCTGTACCATTTATAGTTAGGGCTTGATTAAAATCGTGCTTGCTAACAGCTCCTAATAGATTATTGTTCTTAGCCTCAGTTACGTCTAAACCTCCCACAATATTTGACAGAACTGCGAGTCTCATAGACTCAATATCCTCTCCAATAGCTGGAGTTGATGACCCCCATACTGCTTTCCAGCGCGTATGGTAATCCCGCGTTAGAACTTCATTCAAAAGGTGTTCGCGAGTCTGCAAATTCACTATTGTGTCGTAATCATAATATTGCCCAATAAAGCTTGCAAACAGAGGGTTTCCTTCATGGATGCAACTTTGAAGTAGAAGGGTTACCCTTTTAATGTGGGTTTCTTCAAATTTTTTACCTGTTGTTATCTCGAATGAAAGTTTAATAATTTCAAGAAGGTTGTCTTCATTCAAGCCTCCCAATTCTAGAAAGCCACTCTCAAATCTACATTGATTGATACTGTGATTGTCGACTCCATTTTCAGAAACTAACATAAACCATGCAGAGCATTTATTATTAGATATTTTATGTTTCTCTTTTTCTGAATTAGTTGCTTTTAAATCTTCTTGATACCAACTTTGTCTTTCAACTAAAATTAACCTGACTTTTTCCTCTTTTTGGTTACTTTTACTGCACAAAAATTCAAGTAGTGTTTTTATAGTTTTCTCACGGCCTAGGACATAATCAAAAACTATTAAATGAGGGACAGTAGGGTTCCACTCACTTAGTTCATTTTCGAATTTATCAACTGTATTTAAACTCAAGTCATGTTTGCTTTTCCAAAAGCCTGCAATCCAGCCTCTCTCTCTAGCTTCAATTACCATTTCGTAAGCAAGTCTACTTTTCCCCATCCCTGATGAGCCAGCTATCTGAAACCAAGAAAATTGTTCATTAGAATCAATAAACGCTCTTAACTTTGCGAGCTCATTTTCCCTACCAACGATTTTCTTTATTGCTCTATTAGCGAAGTGATTTATGCCGTTTGAAACCCTAGGCTGAGGTAAACCCAATGGCGGGTATTGGCTTTCTCTAAAGTGATTTATTGAGCTACTTAGTGTCTCAAAGTTGAAGCTGGAGTTTCTTTCACTGCAATACTTTATAAAATCAAAAATAAAGTTAAAAATGGAAATTTTATAATGTTTTTCATGAAGGTGTGCAGAATAGCAAAATGCAATTTTTGAGCTTTGAGAACCTAAACCTTTGTTAGATACCCTTGCTAAGGTATTCCAGTCACATTGTGTGTAGCGGTCGACATTTTTTCTAAATAGTAACTGTTCTTTTGGTCCTTTTCCTTCTTTTGTTATGTAGGCCCAAAAGAGTTTTCCAACCCAAACTTTCTTGCTGTCGTGATCTTTGTAATCAGTACCTGAAACTGATAGGCAGATTAGATTTATAGCTGCTCTAACTTGTTTTGGTAAAGCTCTCCAATAAGTCTCAAAATTAAAAGTGTCCATCTTCTAGGCCTGTGCAACATCAGCTGTAGGCCCAGTGTATATTTAACCTAAGCTCTCTTAAAGTACCTCAGGAATGTTTTCGACATTCCCTCGTTCAAGAGCTAATTTGATATGCAATGGGTGTAAGCGGTCTTTAGCTATTTCCCATATGGCCTCAGATACTATATCCCCTACATTTTTGCCTTCTACTTTTGCCATTTCCCTACATAACACTCTTGCCGCTAATTGCATGTCTTCAGTGCGAAAATTAACTTTATCATCGAAGTCTTTTGAAGCTCCATTGAATTCACTTTTTGCCATTCCATAGCCTTTCAATTTTTTACCATAAAAATGGTTATCCTATTTGGGGTAATGAGGTCAATAGAAAACGTCACTTCCTTTTTTATGGAAATGAACTTCCCGTCTTCGCCACATACGAGTATTAGATAATTTTGCATGCTTGTTCTATCTGCTGAACCTCTTCAGTGGGTAGCAATCGGCCAATTGTTTAATTAGTGACTTAAAAATGAAAACAGCGCTGTTTTCACTTAATGGTGAAGACAATGAATTCAAAAAAGCATGACTTAAAATTTATGCCGCAAAAATACTTTGCAGGCAAAGAGAACCAAAAAGCGTTAAACGAAGGGTTACGAAGAGTTGGTAACAAGTATCAATGGTCTGAACGAGATGGTTTGGAAGAGCTATCAATCCTCCATGCAAATCTGTTCTGTAATGCAAAGCTATCGGTCATTTTTGTACCTAGCTGGGAAGTGATGACGGATTTTGAAGGTCGAACCATTCGCAAACAGCTTCATGATCCAAATACATTTTTGCGTAGCTGGGACTTACTCGCCAATGAGTGTTTAGTTGTCCAGTCTGAAGATGAAGTTTATGCGGCCCATGTTGCTAATTGGTGCGAAGAGCACCTCAAGCCGCAACATGATGAGGAAGACTTTTGATGCTTCTTTTAAATTCAAAGAGCATAGAGGTGGCTGCTATTGCAGCCACTTTTGAGCTCACTCAAGTTTCCCAATCGTGGTGCTCCACTCACTTAGTATGAAGTTAAAGGAAGCAACGTTGACACATGCAGTGTTCTTACACACGTAGGTCTTTATCCAGTCTAATCAGTTCAAAAAGAGGTGGCAGGCATGAAATCATCAAACCAGGCAGTATTAAAAATAGTTTTGGAATGTACGTTGCTGGTATCTGCACTTATTGCAACGCTGACAGGTATTGCGCTTTCAGCGTATCACGGTGATGGTCTCTTTTGCCTCGCATTCGGGATAATCGCTGTTCAGGAAGTCAGAAACTTAATTTCAACTTTAAAATCATCAAATGGCGGTCAGTAAAATGACCGCTTTTCTTGAAACTTTAGTTCACTACGCCAAGCTGCCAGCACTTGTGATTGTTGAGGCTGTCTTGGCTCTCTTTGACATCCGCTTAGCGTACTTATCGGAGCAGCTACAAGCAATCATTGTTGGTTTTGTTGCGTTCTTCTTTTGGGGGCATGTCATCAGAATAACTCTCACCTTAGTCCTACGCAAAGTGTTTGGTTATTACGGTAGGGGGGCGTGAGAATGAGCCTTTATTTAGCTGAAAAGCACTTGCCGCAGCTGATAGCCCTAGTGGGTGACCTGCAATCTATGCCAGCGGAAGATGTTTTGGCAGTAATGGCTGTATTTGCTGTCACTTACATTATTACTGGCTTGATTCTAAAATTTCTTTTCCTTCAGATGTTTAGAGCGCTAGGGCTATATTCTCCAAGGCTTTATAAAGCGCTGCCCAGTGTGCTGCCTGGGTGGAGAAGTGTATTTCGTTTAAAAATGGCCTTTGCACGATGGCGCGAGATCGTTTTCAGATTTGGTAAACAGCATACGGCTGGGTTTTCGTCCACACTCAGCACGATGACCATGGAGTATAACAACGGCTCTCAAATTGTCTTGGGTAGGGTTTGGTTTGCAGGCTTTGGTTTAGTTAATCCTGTTGGAATTTCGATTAAAACCCACTTAATGATTTATGCAGCTTCTGGCGCTGGTAAATCAGTTTATGCACTGACCTTGATGTCTCTATATCAGGGAAGTTTGATCATCATTGATCCGAAAGGAGAGCAGACCGAAAAACGCGCCCCCTATGATAAGCGTGAATGGGTACAGTTGCATCCGCATAATCCAGAAAAATCAGACCAGTGGAACCCTCTGAATGACATCAAGGCTGCCATGCAGCGCGAAGGGCAAGATGCTGCTGTGAAATGGTGCCAACGTTTAGCCAATAGTCTCATCATTACGTTAGCTGATAGCAAATCCCCTTTTTTTACAGATACGTGCAAAAGCTATGTGACAGCACTGCTATTGCATATGTTATCGGCGTATGAAGACAAATTTCACACGCTCCCATTTATGCACGAAATAGCTTGTCATGGGCTGCGTGTTTTTAACGAAGACGGTTCACTAGAGACAACATCTGAAGAAGCCGTTGCGTTGCTTAATAACCAATTGCTTAATAATACTGCTTTTGATGGTGCTGTTGCTTCAAGCGCGTCTGCCTTTATCAATGCCTCAGGAGATACGAAATCTTCATTGATTGCAACGCTCCAACAGCAGTTGCAATGGCTAGCATCTCCTTCGGTGAAATATATGTTGTCTGCGACAACTAAGTCGCTATCAGAAGCAAAAACACGTAATGACGTCGCGTTTTCATTTGTTGCTCCAGTGCTGAGCTTACGCGAAGAGCTAAAGCCTTTATTTCGCCTATTCACAAATTTTGTTAATTACACCTTTGAATCTGTGCCTAAAAAATCGGGACAAACGTTGTTTGTTATCGATGAAGTTCAGGCTATGGGGTACAACGAAACGCTAGAGACTGCGCTGCCTGTTGCGCGTTCATACGGACTTTCTATTGTGGCGATTGCTCAGGACCGTGAAGGTATGAAAGCGGCCTATCCCAAAACCTACGGCAGTTTTGAAGGAAATGCGGATGCAGTTTTGTTCATGGGTACAAATCATCCAGATAACTATAACTATGTCAGTGAAGCGCTTGGCAAGAAAACACACGTCCAAAAAGACCCTAGAACAGGTAAGAAAACATACAGAGAAAGCTTGGTGATGACCCCTGATCAGGTCAAGCGTTTTCTATCCCCAGATACGGGTAACTTAATTGTCATTCGAGCTGGGGCAAGGGCTATGCGCCTTAAGCTGGCTCCTTACTTCAAAGAACTACCAGTTACAGCATTTGGCCTAGATAGTGGGCATAGAGAGCCAATTCTACGCTTTCTGAGCAGGCTGATTTTCAATCCAAAATCCATTTTTAGACACAGGAGTAAAGGTGAGCGCCTGAACAGTTAATGCAACGCTCTGGCGATGCAGTGCAGCTTATTCAATGAAGATAATGGTAATGAAATTTTGACAGGAGAGGACAGAAGCATGAACACACAAGATGAAAATACACTCGGCGTATTCGCTCATATCAAGCAATCCGTACAAACGCATCAGATCCCTGATCTGACTTTAGTAAAGAGCTTATTTCAGCAAAGAAAACGAGAGCATCAAGAAAAGCTCAATGCCTTAGAGTTTGAAATTCAGCAATGCGTTCACCGTGCGGAAAACGCAGCCAGTGCGATGTACCAGAGACATTATTACGCAGCTGACAACTCCGTAATTAATGATGTTGTTAGCCCATATCACCCCTTTAATCAAGAAAAGGAGTAGCCCCATGCAAAAAACATCCATTTTTGACTCAATCGTGATCACCACACTTGAGTCACTTCGCCAGCCCAGTGCGGCGGCATCGCTAAAATTAACCGCATTGATTGTGACATTTGTAGTGGCAGCGATTGTCTCGTTGGCGGTGACTGGCTTTGAAGCCCATATTGTTTTTGCAACTTTTGAAACAATCTTCGGGGAAGACGACACGATTTGGAAGCCTTGGATCATGGCCTTGGCGAGCTTAATCCTTGTGCTTGCTGTGCATTTCTTAGCGCATAAGAACGCAAAACACCCCGTGATCAAGTTTATTGATAGGCTCGCAGGGTTATTGATACCCGTCTATTTAATTGGCATCGGCGTTTTAATTGTCGCTAGCCTTTATCATGGCGGCGTGGGAGACATGTTGTTTCCTGAAGACATTGTTTTTCAAGCAGAACAGTTAGATCCGCAGAGCAAAGACCCAATGGCTAAATGGATGGTGGATGTTGTTTCTCCGTTAGCGGGTGTTCTGTTTTCTATTGGTATAGGCTCATTGACAGTTATATCCGTGTTTGTCGCAAACCATGCGCTCACTAAAGCGGAGCAGTCATTTCGAAAAGCGGTTCAAGTCTATAGCGCCGTTAAACAAGACAATAGAAATATCGCTGAGTATCAACAAGCCCAACAACAATATGAGGCACTGCAAAAAGAGTTAGACACACTAAAAATGCGGGATGACTTTGCACTATGCAATGAAATTGCAGACGAGGTGCTGTTGACCATTCAGCATGGCTTGGAGCCAACCATTAACTTACTCAATCGAGAAAAGTTTATACAGCGTCCAGAAGGCCTAGTGCCACCAAATCAGATCAACATAGCGGCTTTAGAGAAAGCAATAAAGCCAATTCAATCAATCACACGTGATGACATTTTAAAACACACTCAGTAATGGGAGATATTCTTATGAAAGTTTCATCTTTTATCAAAAAGTCGGCACTTGCAGCATGTTTGGCAATCGGTGTTCAAAGTTACGCTGTTGCTGATGACTTACATATTATTGTTGATGTCAGTCAGTCGAATCCGATGTTATCAAATGCAGCATTCGTCAAACGAGCTGCGCAATATTCAGCGGAGCAAATGTCATCTCTAAAATTGGGAGACAGCATTTTGGTTCAAACATTTGGCGAGCTACAAAGTGCAAAAAACCTAGAGCGTTATGAATACACACTTACCAGACAAAAGCGTAAGCGCATTGAAAAAGCAGTCCTCCATTACATTATGACACTACCAGAAAGGAGCGAGCCGCAACCTAGCACCAACTTGCTGGCATGGTTTAACCGTAATGCTCTGGATTGTCAGAAAGCTCCAAAAACAATACTGATTTTATCAGACGGTATTGAGGCATCTGAATACGTTAACCCTAATAAATTGATGGCGGGCAAACAGTCGCTTCCAGCGCCTAGCGAATTTGTAGATGTTAAAGGATGCAATGTTGTGATGTTTGGCTTAGGTGCGGGTAGGCAAGATAGAGAAACCACACAGTTACGCAAAGCGTGGGCTCAGTATTTCAATAAAGCTGGTGCTCGCTTTACCGCTATTCCTTTGTAGTTGAAGACCATGTGACGGTCACGAAAGCCAGTCTGGAGGCGCTCCGCTCCAGACTGGCAAAACCTGAGCTGAAACCACAGCTCACACCAGGGGGCGTACTAGAGCAACAGGTACATACAGAGTATTACAAAGCACAAGCCAACCAACTGCGTGAGGGTGAAAAATTAATGAGCGAAATGAGTAAAAAGTTACGAAATGATCTTGAAAAGGTGCGTAATGAAGGCCTGCTTCGGGCTCAATTCAATGCTTTAAGCCATACAAGTGAATGCAACTTGAAGCTGTAATTAACTTATTTTTAAAGGTGCATCCTCTATCAGGATGCCCGCCGTCAAGGGTTTGATATTTAACACTTAATTTACGATTTTGACCGCCAAATGTAAGAGTAAAACGCAACCAAAGATTAGGAGAAAAAATGATCTTAGATGAATTTAATGAACTGGACATCAACACATCGTCCGTCGGCAAGCCAACTCATATTGTCTTTCAAAAGATAGCGATAGAAGAAGGGCAAATTGATTACTTAGCTATGGGCTATGCGCAACAAGATGGGCTTCCTCATCACCGAACAGAAGGTGAGCTTGCGGGGATTGAGTTCGTCATTGTGCCAATGGCAAGTGCAGCCAACTATGGATACCGCCCTAGAGAGAGCTGGCTGGAGGAGCCAGAACCAACATTTCATTAAATATTGCAAAGCCAACTTATGTGTAAATTTAACTTCAATTAATCAGGAGACACAATGACTGATAGAGCACAAAACCAGCACGATAAAGAGCAGCATACACAAAAGAAAGGACGAGAACCTGATTTTGATGTGTTGCAGATAATTGGCAATGGCGAGCATGCGAGGCCAATGAAAATTGGGGCTCTTTGGAACAGTAGTCAATCAGAAAACATGGTTGGTGACACGGTTCATGGCAAACTCATAGTTAAGCCACGTCCATCCAAAGAAGATCTTGAGGCACTGCGCAAAAATGCCACTGACAGCCTTAGCGTAAAACAAACCAACACGCTGAGTCACTAACTATCAATTGCTGGGCTGATGGCTTCAGCCCAGCTTTTTCAATACTCGTATTCACCTAAAAGAGGATGGAACATGACAGTAAGCTCCCCTTACTCAATCCGTTTTACGGCAAAGCAGCGTGCTTACATCAAAGCTGAGGCAGCTGCGATGAAAGTCAGTGAGGCTAAGTGGATAAAGCACCGACTATTCACTGATACCTCTTTGAGTACCGCGCAGCAAAAAGCATTAATGCCGCAAAGCCACAATCAAGACATTGCAAAAATACTGCATTTACTCGGTCGTTCAAGAATTCCAAACAACTTAAACCAGATTGCCAAAGCAATCAACACAGGAAACTTAATCCTGAGCCCAGACACCAACGCACAAATTCATGAAGCCTATGATGCGGTGATGTGGATGCGCCGCTCACTTATTACTGCGCAAGGGTTGAAGCCACAATGATCTTAAAAGCATCGCAACGCTCTGGTGCTAAGCAGCTCGCCTTGCACCTTATGAATACAGAAGACAATGAGCATGTCACGGTGCATGACTTGCGTGGTGTTATCAGTGATGACGTTGTTGGTGCATTTAAAGAGATGCAAGCGGTTGCCAAGGCAACGCGCTGCCAAAAATTTCTATTCTCTTTGTCGCTTAACCCACCAGACAATCAGCAAGTCAGCATCAAAGAATTTGAAGAGGCAATAGAGCGGATTGAGCAAGAACTGAATTTAAACCAGCAACCACGCGCAATTATTTTCCATGAAAAGCAAGGACGCAGGCACGCGCATTGTGTGTATTCAAGGATTGATGGTGAGAATATGAAAGCCATCAAGCTCCCTTTTTATAAGCAGCGGCTTAATGGCATCGCGAAAGAGCTATACCTTGATTATGGCTGGGATCTGCCCAAGGGTTTTGTCTCTAAAAAGTTAACCAATCCCTTAAATTTTACCTTGGCAGAGTGGCAACAAAGCAAGCGTACAGGGGTCGATCCACGAGAAATAAAACAAGCGCTACAACAATGCTGGAAAATATCAGACAGCAAGCCAGCACTTCGCCACGCGCTGTCTGAAAACGGTTTTTTTCTCGCAAAAGGAGATCGTAGGGGATTTGTGGCGATGGATTGGCGCGGTGAAATCTATTCTTTGTCTCGCAGTTTGAATATTAAAGCTAAAGAGGTGAAAGCTCGCCTTGGAGAGCCGAGTGATTTACCAACAGTAGAAGAAACAGAAATCATGATTGCAGATCAGTATGAACAGCTCCACAAGCGCTTTTCTAAAACATTGCGTGCTAAGCACGATTTTGCAATCAAGCCACTGACAGATCAAAAACAAGTTTTGCGAGCCGAGCAACGCAGCATGCGTGAGCAAATGACGTTGGCGCAAACAACAAGAGCGCAGCAAGAGCAAGCTGAGCGGCAAAGCAAAATCCGTAAAGGATTACTTGGGCTTTGGGATTACCTAACAGGCAAATCCAAAAAGCAGCATAAGGAAAATGAACAATTAGCGCAGCAAGCCATTGCGCGAGATGAGCGCGAAAAAGAAAAGCTCATCCAGTTTCAGCTTGAACAGCGTAAGCGCCTTCAAAACCAGCTGCAAGTATTACGGGAAGCGCAACAACAGGAGCAAGCGCAATTGAGCGAAGATATGAAGCAAGACTTAACCCCAGAGCTGAGGCAGAAAATTCGATTTTCGAAGTCAGATGACAAACCAACACTTAACATCTAGCAGGAGGACAATATGACACCAACCGAGTTCAACACCTTATTATCCCTAACAGAAGGCATGGATATGCCGCTAGATGACAGAAAAGCCATGGTTAAATTCACTTGGCTTGCCATGGAGGCCATTGTTGATAAAGAGTGGAATATTAACCCTGTGCGCTGTAAACGCGGGGAATTGGAATTAAATCATTTACAGAATACACAGATGGAATTAGATTCAAAGTTACCCCCATCAACAACGCAAACATTGCATTAACCAACTCATCAAAGGAGGAATTGCATGTCACATACGCAAAGTGCAGTCACCTATTGTCGCGTTTCCAGTGCGCGGCAGCTAAAAGAGGGACACGGATTGTCCTCGCAAGAGACGAGGTGCCGAGAATACGCGAAATTTAAGAGCTACCATGTAGAAGAAGTCTTCTATGACGAAGGTGTTTCAGGAGGCTTAGTTGAGCGCCCTGGAATGCAAGATTTGCTGCAATATTTAGAAAGCCGCAAACCTGAGCAGACGATTGTCATTATTGATGATATCAGCCGCTTAGCAAGAGGGCTGGAAGCGCATTTGCAGTTAAGAACGACCATTCAACAAGCTGGCGGTAAACTGGAATCCCCAAGCATTGAGTTCGGCACAGACTCAGACTCGTTACTGGTAGAAAACCTCCTAGCCTCTGTGTCTCAGCACCAAAGGGAAAAGAATAAAGAGCAAGTCATCAACAGAATGAGCGCGCGTGTTTTAAATGGCTACTGGTGCTATTGCCCCGTGCCAGGCCTTAAATACGACAAGCTACCAGAGCACGGAAAAATCCTTGTGAGAGATGAGCCTGTTGCTTCTATTATTAAAGAAGGACTTGAAGGCTTTGCGTCCAATCGGTTTGAAACTCAAACTGACGTAAAGCGCTTTTTTGAATCCTTTGCAGCATTCCCTAAAACCCCAAAAGGCAAGGTTCCGTACCAGCGTGTTGCGGATATTCTAAAAAAGCCATTATATGCAGGCTATATAAGCGTACCAAAATGGAATATCCATATGCATCCCGCAAAACATGAAGCGCTGATTAGCTTTGAGACGCATCAGGCCATTCTGGATAAAATTGAAGGGGGAGCACGCAAGCCGCAGCAATCTTTTATTAGTGATGAATTTACTTTGCGGGGGCATGTCGCATGTGGATGCTGCGGTACAGCAATGACCGCAGCAATGGCAAAAGGGCGCAACAAGAAATACCCATATTATTGGTGTCCGAAAAAAGCGTGTAAGAAATACGGTAAAACCATCAAACGTGATGTAATTGATCAGGAATTTAGAAACCTACTGGGAGCACTGCGCATGCCAAAAGAAATGTTCCATGTTGCTCAAAAAGCACTGAAGATGCTGTGGGATAAGCGCCATAACAATAGTGTTGGTAATTTAAAATCTATCGAAGAAGAGAGCAGTGCAATTCAGGCCAAGCTCGATAAGCTGGTTGACCGTTTACTTGAAACCGATAGCCCAACTCTTATCAATACCTATGAAAAGACTATCCAAGAGCTAGAACGCCAGAAAATTTTACTAAGCGAAAAGCGTAAAAATATAGGCAAATCGAAACCAAGCTTTGAACACGCTTTTAGAACCGCTATGATCTGGTTATCGAACCCGCGTCAGCTCTGGGATACAGGGTGTTTGGCAGATCGCAACGCATTGCTCAAAATTTTGTTCACGGGTATGTTGAAGTACGATAAGGAAGAAGGATTTTTGAACCACCCAATTGCCCAGCCTATAAGGCTTTGCGGGCAATTTTTGGGTGGTTCCAAAAATCACTATGAAGTGGTGGAGCTGGGGGGATTTGAATGACTGTCAACATGGGGTGTAAGTTAATGAATATTATTGATTTTATTAGATTCCAATCAAGCCCGTGACAAACTGGTGACAGAGTTTTGTGTATACAACAAAAAACCGCATCAAGTGCGGCTTTTTTGTTTTAGCTTCAAATCATGCTCTTTAATGTAACTACCATAATGCCTGAATAGCATTTCAGGACCATCGTGACCCATCTGATCGGCTATCCACCATAAGTTACGCCCGTCACTAATCAGCATTGTTGCGAACGTATGTCGAGCTTGATACGGATGCCGATAACGAACATTACTTTTATTAAGAACGGGTATCCAAATGTTTTTACGAATTTGGGCTGCACCCGTTAATTGCTTTTTTTGTCTAGGCTCAATGAAAACAAACTTATTATCACCTGTATACTGTTGTTGAGCGAGTAGCGATTCCAAGGCAGGTCGTTGCAATTCAATAATTCGATTCCCCGATTTTGTTTTTGTTCCTTTAGTAACTGATTTTTTATTCGTAGAGTCCCAAATCACCGCCTCACAAACCTTTAGCTCTTCATTAACAAGGTCAACGTCAATCCACTGTAAAGCAGCTGCTTCTGATGGTCTCATGCCAGTGTAAAACATGACGGTCAACAGGTTACGTTCTAATTCATTTCGGCAGGCGTTTAAAATTGCCGCTATTTCTTTTGGGCGGAAAGGATCCACATCATCGTGTTCACCGCGAGCCGACACTTTTTCAACTTTATTCATGTATTGGTGTGGTTTGACAGATGTACATGGGTTTAGTGGTAACACACCATCTACCACAGCCTCGTTAAGCGCTGAATTCAGCACGCTCAGACGATTACGCATAGTTTTTAAAGTCACATTCGAGTCTTTTATGTATCGCTTTATATCAGACGGGGTGAGGTCTACCACTTTAATGTGATGAATAGATTTAAAAGCATTTTTGGCTTTTTCATATCCCTCTATCGTTGATACGCTAAGACCGCGCTTTTTACTATTGCTAATGTATTCCATTAAATAATCATTAACTGTTGCGGTTGATTTAGCTGCAAATTTCTTGGCTTTAGGAGAGTTTGGGAAGTAGTTAGCATAATCAAACTTCCCGAGTAGAATCATGCGTTCAATTTCCTTTTTAAGCCCAAAGGCAAAATCCCAATCACCCTTTAATTCAGGGTTTAGCCCGGGGAGCGCTTCACGGCAGCGCTCACCTTGGTAATTGAACGTAATGTTAAGGCGTTCACCGGATTTTAATTTGCGTGTAAATACGCCGATGTACTTATTTGTCCCGCTGCCCACTTGTTTACCTCTTCAATGTTAATCCAACGACCTTTTGAACCACGCGGAACGTTATAGTGTGTTCCTTTTACCCAGTGTTTTCGCCTGATCCTTTCGTCTAATGTGCTTTTTTCCTCTCCGTATACCCTTAAGTACATTTCCTGCGGTATCCATGAACCGATACAAGCCATTTGATTTAACATATCTGTTCTCACTATTTAACATTGTTAGACTCTGTTATCATTGACAAGCAAGTTGTCTATAAAACCACTTTTCAAGTGTTTTTATAGGTTGTTACACGTTAAGTGGTTTGTCAAGGTTGTTTTACTTGAAAAGTTGTTGTCTTGTAAGTTAAAGTAAGTGGAGATTAATTGTGAATATAAATTTTGTTGTGATCCCTAATGAGCTTCTTAAAAAGGTTTTTGGCGGTACGGGCGGGAATGGCGTTGAGCCACCAAAGACTGAAGCTGTCGATATGAATTACTCAGGTGGAGTGACGCAAACTAACGAAGGTTAAACTTGATGGCAGATTTGCTTTTTAAAATTGGTGATTTTGTAGTGTTCATTAATTTTGTTGCACTAATTTTATTTGTTAAAAGCGGTTCAAAGGATGAAAGTATACTTTGGTCGCTAGTAGTGCTCTGCATTTTTAATGGAATGATGCATGGTTGGGGTTACTTTCTTAAAAGTAAGTTTGACATATATGATAGAGAGCTTATGAGGCATCTGTGGTATTTGTCTTTCTCTGTGTTTTATCTAACTGCGACATCATTTTTATGTACAATTCATGTGTTTAGAGAGGTTCGAGCCAGTAAGTTTGCTGTGCTAGTATCTGCTAGTTTTGTCGTGATAACTATGGTAACTGTACTTAGGTATGTGAGTTACGTTTTGTTAAATGTAGACAGTGAGGTGTTAAGGAAACTTTATCAGTACAGCATACCTTATGTTAATATTTGTGTAGCATTTAGTGCTGTTTTTGTTACAATTAAGTACAGAGTTTTTAAACGGAGTTTGTAATGTTGATGGTGTTTCTGTTTGTGCTTTCGTTCCTATGCTTATGTGGGAGTTTGCTATTTTGTCATAGACTTTTAAAGTATAGGCCTGAGCCAAAAGAGGAAACGCAAGAAGGGAAAACTCTTGGAGTAGCAGAATGTAGTCTTTTGAGCGACTGTGTTGATATTCTGGTAGAATCTAAAAAAATTGATTCTAAGTTAGCTCGGGGTGAGGATACTGTTGCTCTTAACATCATTCACTCATCCAAAAGAGACAATTTAATTAGCAGAGTTCAACGATTAAAAAGGGCTAGTTGATTATTTTTGCTTATCTGAGAGAGAGCTTATAATCAAGTTTTTTATGATATCAGGGGTTGTTTCATATCGAGCAAGCCCTGTTTTCGAAAGCTTTGGGATCCAATAGCTTAGCAGTGTATTTATCTCGTCAATTGAATAACGTTCGTCATTAGTGTCGTAGTAATCTATTCTAATGCCTAATTTCTTGGAAAGTGCTTCTAGCTGATCTACGTTGATTGGCTGCCTACCCGAAAAGTAATGCCCGACAGCTCCCCTTGTTGTAACGCCAAACACATCTAGTAGGTCACATTGTTTAAGGCCTAAATCTTTCATGCGCTTTTTAGCAGTTGCCACCCAGTAGCTATTCATTCGGTATAACCTACGCTTTTAAACTTTCTAGCTCTATGAATTTTTTGGCTATTCTTTCGTAATCTCCACTCAGTTCGACAGCAATACTAGCGCCCAAAAAGCTAGCGATAATATCTTGGTGTTTCACTATGTCTAGCTTTCCAATGTTTTGTGCTTGAAACTGTTTTTGTAGTGCAACGATTGTTCGTTCTAATGCTACAGGTATTACTTCTTCGATCTCGTCACAAGTAAAAGAGTCTGATGCACTTTCCTTGACCACTGACAACGATGAGTTGCCTTTCTCACCGTTGTAGATATAACCAACATCGACTCCCAACGCTGCTGAGATTTCATAAATTCGCTTTGGTGGAGTGTCTTTTTTTTCTAGAGAAGCAAAGGCTTGCTGGCTCATACCAACAAGCTCAGCTAATTGTAGTTGGGTCAAACCTTTGGACTTTCTTAATCTCGCGATTCTTTGTCCAATGCTTTCTGTCATGGTCAATTCCTGATGAAAATACTGTTATGTCACTAGCTTACAAGTAAAGGGATATAGCGGCAAACATAAAAACAAGTAAAATTTAACTTGAAAAGTTGTGTTTAACTTGTTTTGATTGTATTGTTCAAAAAAAAGGAGAGCAATTATGTCTGCACTAAAGCAAGCTATTAATAATATAGGTGGTCAGAAGCAACTGGCAGAGGCTGTTGGCGGTAAGGTTACTCAACAAAAAGTCTCTTATTGGTTGAAAAAAGGAAAGGTGCCTGCCGAGTTGGTTCTTAAAGTTGAAAAGGTCACTGGTGTAAGTCGCACTGAGCTACGTCCAGATATTTTTCTAATAAAGGACTAGATCATGAGCCATTCAATCGTAGAAATCGACGAGTTAATCACCGAGCCATCACATTGGGATATTCAGCGAATGAAAATCCGCCAATTGCGCGCTCAAATCAAATCACACAAAGCGCAGCACGAAGCCGAGCAAAAGCGCATCGAGCAAGAAACCCGCGCCCAACGCAACGGCGAACGCAGCAACCAATTATTGAAATCAGCGCTAGCCATGGCAGCACGCAACTGCATGAGCGCAAGCAAAAGGGTGGTCCTATGAAATCACTTTTAAAATTAATGAGCGAGAGAATCGAACACTACTGGAAGCTTATTGATGAATACCAAAAGCTAACCCTAGATGAAAAGGAAAAAGCCAAGACAGAAGCGCGGGAGAATAAGGAGGCTCTTAAATTAATTCTTTGTGATATTGCCACTCTTAACGAATGGGGAGCTATTGAAACCAGCGAGGCGCTGCAAGAGATGCTTGATGATTTGCTGGAGTGTGAGAATTGCCAAAACAGCGATTTTGCTGGCAGCGAAACAGTTGGTTTGGTATCGCAGCCGAATCGCGAAGTTGTAGAACATTGGCTATGTCGTAACTGCATTAAATACTTTGAAGAAAACGGCGCTCCTGGTTCGGTTATTCGTAAAGGGAGAGATAAATAATGTGTACGCCTATGACAAACAATTCACCTATTAAAAGAAGTAGCACGCCTGAAAAACATGACTGCCCTTTTTCAACGCTTGAAAAACAGCAGGTACTAAAAGCTATTGAGTACCGCTTGCCGTCACCATCCGTAAATGAAAATGACAAAAAGCACTTAAGAGGTATTGCTAAGAAGTTGCGAATCATCATTGAGGATGAATTAGAAAGAGCAGAGTCTAAATCGTGATTGAATCGCGTTCACTTCCCATTTGCTGGGAGCTTGTCGGCAATAGCGAAAAGATGCAGCCCATTACCATTACTAGGGCTGCTCCGCATTGTTGGGGTAAGTTCGGTTTTGATAAGGTTGCAGAGCAAGTTAAAGAAAAGCTTGCGCTAATACCTACTAACCGCTTACGCCGCATTGCTGCACATGGGTATGCGAAACGCTTTAACTCAGAGACAGCGAAAAACCCTGAGCGCTCAGCAAATATTTACCTGCGAAAAACCATTGAGCGAGTCACTGAAATTGTTGACCGTTCGCCACTTACTATCCGCGAATTAAACAGCAAAAAAGCCCGTAAAGATAAAGCCAAACAGATCACCACGATTTGCCAGCAAATGGGTATTGTTGAGTTTGATGAAAGTACGACTCTTGAAGATGCAGAGCAACTGGTTTTTGCCAGTTATATTGCAATGCATGATTTCACGATGTCGCAAGGGGTGACGCCCCCATATCAAGCCACTTTTAACGCCGCCAAGTCCAAGAGAGTAAACGGTACTTGGGAGCGTTGCGATACCAATTTGCTAGCAGACCGATTAGAGCGCGGAATACGCCGCATGCAATGTGATAAATGGTGGTTGCGCAAACTAAACCGTTTACGCGACACCACGCTTGAGCATTTAAATATCACTATGGGTCTGGTTAAAAAAGGGGTCTCCCCGTATGCCAGCAAAGATGCAGTTCAAGAGTTCCGCCACAGCAAAAAGTCACAACGTGAATGGGTTGAGTCCATGCAGCTTGAAAGCAAGGACGGCGAAACCATCGACCTGAAACACGTTTTTGACCATTCCATTTCTAACCCTGAAATCAGGCGTATTGAAATGATAGTTCGCATTCGTGGCTATAAAGAATGGGCAGAGGAAAAAGGCATGGCGTGCATGTTCTACACCGTTACTGCGCCGTCTAAGTACCACGCCTGTAGCGGCAAATATAACAACGCATCGCCACGCGAAACCCAAGAGTATTTGGTAAAACAATGGTCGAAAGTCCGCGCTGAGTTATCCAAGGCTAAAATTGGGGTGTTTGGTTTGCGTATTGTTGAGCCTCACGCAGATGCAACCCCGCGATAGTTCGCATTCGTGGCTATAAAGAATGGGCAGAGGAAAAAGGCATGGCGTGCATGTTCTACACCGTTACTGCGCCGTCTAAGTACCACGCCTGTAGCGGCAAATATAACAACGCATCGCCACGCGAAACCCAAGAGTATTTGGTAAAACAATGGTCGAAAGTCCGCGCTGAGTTATCCAAGGCTAAAATTGGGGTGTTTGGTTTGCGTATTGTTGAGCCTCACGCAGATGCAACCCCGCACTGGCAYATGGTGTTGTTTATGAAGCCAAATGACGAAGTCACAGTCACAAACACCCTGCGCCGCTATGCCTTGCAACACGATGGCGACGAAGAGGGCGCTGCAGAAAATCGTTTTGATGCCACACCGGAAGACAAAAGCAAAGGCGACGCGGTGTCGTACATCATCAAATACATTTCCAAGAACATAAACGGCGCGCACATGGGCGATATGTTTGATGACGAAACGGGGCTACCTATTGAGTCTGAAAACGGCATTGTGATGAATGTAGCGGCATGGGCTAGCCGTTGGCGYATTCGTCAATTTCAATTTATCGGCGGTGCGCCTGTTGGTATATGGCGCGAGTTTCGCCGTGTGCCTAAAGAGTCAGTCGAAAAACTGTCTGAAATCGCAAAAGAGATATTCGAAGCGGCCGACAATAGCCGCTTTGCTGAGTTTATTGAATTGCTCGGCGGCGCATTGGGTGAGCAATCAAGGCCAGTAGAGCTAGCCAAGGAAGAAAACGGTGCTAACGCATACGGAGAGCCAAAACAGCGCACCATAGGTATCGCATCGCGCGGGTTTACCTATGTCACTCGGGTTACGCAATGGCTTTTAAAGAGGAGCGACAGCGACTCTCCTTGGAGCACTGGAAATAACTGTAATACCCCAGCCAATGATTGGCAGATTGGGCATGGGGAAAAGGTAAACCCCATTCATTTAATACCACCCGAACATCGAAAAGCGGTGATGCGGGGGGCAACGTACCAAGAAGATGATGAAATCAACCAAACCGTAACTCATTACTGGGTTCGCGGCGGGAATCTAATGCAGGAGTCAATGAGTTATGCGTGATGGGTACAAACTGGCTGGGGGCGTGATATGCCTGTTATTCATGTTCCATGGAGCGTTAAAAGAATATGTATTTGAGGGGATGCTGGACGAATGTATCAATGGTGGTTTAGAGCAATCGGGCATCAAAATCACATGCACAGTCGAGCGCGTGAAGTGGGTGAAAAAATATGAGCATTGGGAATCTGAGGAGAATTAAGTGAAATTAACAGAAAACCAAACAAACTGTGCGAGTGCGCTGGAAGATGCGTGGAGGCTAATGAGGTGGACATGTACGGAAGCGCCATTTGCTGGCTCTGTTATAGGGATGTTCGAAAGCAGTAAGAATGTAAGTGTAGTGCAATTGTGGCATCGACCTGAAGGGTTGCTCTTGGTTATAGATGGATTTGAGCAACCGCTGTGGGAAATTGATGAATCAAATATTAGTGAGGTGTGTAAACGGATAGCGGCTCTATTTATAAGTCAGGAGTGTCACTAATGTTGCAGCAAAAAATCGTAAAAATCGCTGGGAAAATTAATGAGGCGAAAAAGCTACCAGCCATTCAGGTAGGTAAAAAAATTAGACTGGCAGAGGCCGCGCTTGATGACACGGTGTCGCTAATGTCAGAAATGGCGAGCCGAATAGAAATGTTAGAGGGGATGCAAGATGGCGAAATCGACTAACGAGGAACTAGGCGTAATTGAGTGTGACGGCTGCGGCACGTTCGCCAGCATCAAGCGACGAAAAAACGGCAGAAAACTTTTTTACTTGCACTGTTCCAATTGCGGAATGGACCAAAGAAGCGGGGACTATGTTCAAGCGAAATGGGCGAAAGCGGTAAATAAACAATCCCAGCAACCGCAAGCTTTGCAGAGCGAAAATAGCGAAATGCAAACGCAGGTGGTTTTACACAATCCCGCACCTGATGAATGGGTGCCACAAACAGAACAAATTAGCGAACTAGGAGCGAAAGAGCATGCAGAATCAAGCGAACGAGTTACCAGCGGAACTACAGAAGACAGCGATAGCGACGGCGATGGAGGATTTAACTTTTGGGGGTGGCTCGCAATCGGCGCAATCGGAGTTGCAGCAATCGCCACAGGTGGACGAATACAGCCATCTAGATAAATTCACGGCTGTTCAGGATGAGCAAGTGGGGGAAGTTGCTGAATCGGAAGAAATGACCGACGGCGACATTAGTGCGCTGGCTGGGTATGGCGTTTCTTCGCTGGCCGACTTTATCGAATCAACCATTGAAGCCCCTGTGACCATTGATAACGACACTCGAGAGGTGATTGCAGAAAAAGCCGCGCCTGTGGTGCGTAAATACTGCAAGGGCGGGATGCCCTCTTGGATGGTGAAATGGAAAGAAGAAATCGAACTCGGCCTTGTTCTTGGCACTGCTGCGATTTCGGTATTTAAGCAAATTAAGGCATACGAAAAAGAGAACACCAAGAGCGAATTAAATAGCGAAAATACGGAGGTTGTTAGTGGCCATTAACTCTAACAATGCTTTAAAAGCAAAGCATGTATGTTATTTGGCAGGAACTGGCGGCGGTAAAACTACCGCCGTTAAGTTGCTGAATATGGTGGGTGATCAGTGCGCGATTTTCGATTTGTACGGCGATTATAAATACGACGGCCGCAAGCTCGGCCACTTTAATGGTTTGGGTGGCCGTGCGGTGTATCACTACGCAAACCGCTGGAAATTTGCTCGTGCGTTTGTGGAAGCATGGCGTTCGAGCAAGAAATTTGTTGTCGCCTATAGTCCAGAGTTTCCGAAATCCCTCAAAGGCGAGCAACTGAAAAAAGCCAAACAGGCCGAGCTCTACTGGTTTGGTCAATTAATGTGGGAAGCCGCAGACGGCAACCGAGAGTTGCACGTAGTGATTGAGGAGCTTGCCAAGCTCAGCGACACCGCTGGCAAGGATGACTCTATCATCGGTGAACTGGCAACGGGTGGGCGAAAATTCGGTGTGGTTTTGCACACTGTATTTCAGCGTTCGCAGGAAGTGCCCAAAACCATCTGGAACAATTCGCCACGTAAAGTGATCGGGGCGCAGGAAGCGCAAGCGGATGCAAAGCGGGTTTCCGTAGAATTGGATGCTGACCTACAAGACATTTACCTGATCAGCAAATTGAATGCCCTCTATGAGGATGAGCGGCTTTATTATTTGGTAAAAAGTAAGGGGGGAATAGGGAATACTGAGCCAAAAGTAATCCATTTAAAAACGGGTAAAGCCGAAAATCTGACATTTGACCAGCTCCGAGCTGCTTAAAAAACACCCAAAAAGAGCGAAAATTTCGCTCTTTTCGCTATAGGGGGAGCGAAAACCGTTGTACAGCGGAGCGAAACGCCTGATTTATTACTTAGCGATTTTAAAACCAAACAAGGTAATCATCGCATGTTAAATAAATCTACTCTGACTGCCGTTGGCGTCACGTTGGGTGTGCTGGCCGTTCTTAATAACGTTCGTGCGCTTCGTTCAATCAAACGCACAATCGTAGGTTAAGGGGGGCGCAATGTTAGAAGTTTCTCCACTAAATAACCTAACTGGTGTTGCTGCTGGCGGCAGTGTTTCGTTAACGCTGCCAGTTGGCCGCACATACGAAAAAATCCATTTTGAATATTCAGGCGTAACACCTGCACAAATCAAAAATCTAAAAGTTGAGCTGCAAGGCCGCACACTTACCGAGTACGGTACGTTGCAAGACTTACTGGATGAGAACGCATATTTTAAACGTGAGCAGGTTGACGGTATTGCAACGCTGTACTTTGTGCGTCCTGAGATTGAGGGTGTATTAAATCCATCGTTGGTTGAGCAACGCTTTTTTGCGTTGGGTACAACTGGCCTGTCTATCGCACAAATCAAATTTGATATCGCAACGGATGCAACTGCACCGGTGATTAAAGCATTCGCGGAAAAATCTTCTGGTTCTGCTCCTGGTTGGTTATTCAAACGCCGTTCGTTCCGCTACAACTTTGCGGTCGGTATCAACGAAATTGAAAACCTACCACGTCCATTGGGTGCAAAAATCGCGCTAATTGAAATTAAAAAAGCGGGCGTTACGTCTGCCGAATTTCTGGTGAACAACGTGAAATGGCGTGATCACATTCCTGCACCACTACACACGCACCACCTAAAGCAGCGCGGCCGTTCACCACGAACCAATACACACGCAATTGACCTGTTTTTGGCAGGGGATGTGTTTAGTGCGCTAGCGCTGGATAACACCATCAATGACATGCGTTTACGTGTTGAGGCATCTGAAGCGGGTAGCGCTGAAGTGGTCGTGCATTACTTCGACGACTACGCAAAATCAACATTCTAAGGGGGGTTGACCAATGCAACCAGAGGGAGCGCCAACAATGGCGGCAACTACAACGGGTGGCGGTTGGTGGGATGGCGCGAACTCATTTTTGGGTAACGCGCTGAAAATTTGGGGCGATGTCGAAAAGGTTAAGGCCATCAAGTCATCAAACGGCATCACCCAAAACGAACACATGAACACCGCAGAGCTAGACAATGGTGCGGCGGTGCTTGTGGACGCACCAAAAACCCAAACCGCGCAACCTACTGAACCAATGGTGTTTGGTTTACCACAATCAACCGTACTGTACGGATTTGGTGGGTTGTTGGCTGTGGCACTAATTATGAAGGCAATGAAATGAAAGGTAATCCGAAGAACTTAAAGTATTTTGCGTATGGCGTGGCTATCTCGGTCGCGGGTGCAATTTTGGCTGACTATGTACGTGATTGGATGCGCAAACCTGCGGGGCAGTCGTAATGTTTGGCGCAATGCTAGGTGCAACGGGTGCGATGCCCAGTATGACTAATGGGGCGGGGAGTCCCATTAGTTCAGGCGCAACATCTGGCACAGGCGACCAAATGCAGCGAATTGGTTTTCAGGGTGGAAATATCAATTTCGGTGGCGGCACTAACAACCAATTGTTGATTATTGGTGCTGTGGCGATTGCCGCCTTATTTCTGTTGAAAAAATAGGGGGGCGGTATGCGCGTGGCACACATTAGCGAAATTCATCAAATTAAATCAGCGGCAGCGGCAGACTATGAAACCGTAAAAAATGAAGTGGCGCATGGTTCGGCGGTACTGGTTGAGTTTGATGGATGCTATTGCGTGTTGCGTGTAGACCGTGACGGGTTGTGTGTGGTGTGCGCGGCAGGTAAAAACCTGCTGTCGATTGCACCAAAAGTGGTGTCGTTAGCTCGCCGCATTTCAGCCCCCTCCATTGTTTACCACACAAAACGCAAGGCGTTAAAACGTTTATTGTCGGCCTATCAATTTGTGTACGAGTCGACGGACGAAGACGGCTATGCAATTTATAGGATGACGCTAAATGGGTAGTAAATCCAGAAGTACATCACGCCAAGTTACCAACAACACCAGTACGAGTATTGGTGTTCAGGGTGACAATAATGGTTTTATCACAAATGGTAGCGGCAACACGTACAACATGACTGACGGCGGACTGGTTAGCGCAATTGAGTCACTAGGTGCGGGGTTAGTTGATGCAAATATCGCGGGTTTTGATGCTGCAGGCAATATGACCCGAGACGGGTTTGATTTTGCAGGGAATGTAAATCGCGACTCACTAGATTTCGCGGGCGATGCACTGTCAATGACCCGAAACATTGCGGGTGACAGTATCAACGCACAAAACTCACTAACGCGAGATGCGCTCGCCGAAAATGGCGATTTAGCGCGTGAGATGTTGGGGTTGTCTGCTGGTATCAATAGCGATGTTATTGGTTTTGCTGGTGACACGCTAAACACAACGATTGGTGCGATAGGGGATGCAAACGCACGAATTACTGACGTTGCCAGTTACGCAATGGATAACTCGGCGCAACTCGCTGGCCTATCAATTGATGCCGCTGACAATGCAAATGCACGCATGACAGACGTTGCAGTGTATTCCATGGATAACGCATCAAACTTAGCAAAGGATTTGGGGGCGCAGGTAATTACAGCAACGCAGGACGCATACAAAGACGCCAGCGACCAAACTATTTTGGCGCATAAGCAAGCACTGCAGTTCGCAGACCACTCCACGCGCTCGGATGGTCAACAACTCGCAATCAGCACCAACAAAACCATGATGTACGTCATGTTGGGTTTGGGTGGCATGGGTATGGCTGTAGCAATGATGAGGGCTAATTGATGATTTTGAAAAACAAACTAGCCGCAGGTGAGTTGTGGGATGTTAATGTGCCGGGCACCTCGTTTGCTGTAGTAAGGGCGCTAACAGGTGTCTTTGCACGTTTTTTTGATGAACACGGTAGTGTAAAACTGGAAACTGAGATTTATCAGGGTATGAACCTGAATAGCGTTAAGTTTGCGCGTGTTGCGATATATACAGAGTTTGCAATGGATATCGCAATATGGGTGTCGTGGCACGAGTATCATTTTACGCCCCAGCCCATGCGCTCAAATATGATGACATCACGCCAAATAACACTGATGCCGGGCGTCAATAAATTGCTTGATTATGACCCACCGCGCCTAAAAACCACAATTACATGTGACCGCGACATGTACATTGGTGGTTCTAATATGACTTCTGGCGCTGGCATTGTGCAAAACGGCAGGTTGTACGAGGCGGGGCGGGATATTGAGATAAATAGCTACGGTGAGCTTTACTATTGGGTCACTGACGAGACGACAACAAAATTCTACGAAAACCAGTTGATGGAACCTGCGCGATACGCATGGCCCAAAAGCCAAATGCCCACGCGCTCAGAAATGGAGGCGGGCGGTGTGCGCTACGTTGATATCGTAATACCGCCCGAACTGGATAATCAGTATTTTTACATTTATGCAAATGCAATCGTTGATGTGCAGCGCCAATACCCCAATGACCCCTACGATTGGGAGGGGGTGCACGAGACTAATCCAGCGCTATTTTGGACAGTCGGAGATGAGCAAAGCGAGCAGCTAGAATTTGGAGGTGGATGGCGTATTGGTTCAGGTGGTCGCAGTTGTGGTGAAATGCGCGCGAGAGTGCGAATGTCGGCAGGTACTCACAGGGTATTCATGGTTGAGAGCTTTGTCGACGGCGATGTGCGAGACCATTACCCACTTGAGTACTACGGCACATCGTTCACTTATTTTTTAGATTTGTACGCAGAAGTGCCTGTGTTGGTATCGGCTGGCATCGCGCAAGTGCTGGAGGAGCGTGTCTGATGAAATTAGACGTCACAAACAGCATCACCGCATTAATTGTTTTGGGAATAGGGGTATATATGACAACGCAACAAGCTGCGCGGGGTATCCGCAATAACAACCCGTTGAATATTGAAGCGGGTGAAAATTGGGTTGGGTTAGTGGGCAATGATGGTCGTTTTGCCATTTTTGAAACCGCTGAGCATGGTATTCGTGCCGCCGCTCGCATTCTGCGAACCTATGCGCATAAATACGATATTCGAAATGTCAGCGACATTATTAGCCGATGGGCTCCACCCAATGAGAATGACACGGCAGGATATATCGCGTTCGTGTCGAGCAGAGCCAATGTGGACAGTAATAAAACACTGGATGATAGCGAATACCCACGGGTGATTGAGGCTATGATTCAAATGGAAAATGGTGAGCAGCCGTATTCCATGGATGAAATTCAGCGCGGTTTTCAGTGGGGATTCTATGGGTAACTTCATTAGCAAAAACCTGAGTCTATTGCTCACTATTGGGGGCGTTTACTACATTTACCAATACATAAATAGCGGCTCAAAATCATTTACCGAACCGCTCGGGAATCTGCTGGCCAAACTGCAATTTCAGGCGAACGGCTCGCATGATATTGAACGAGCATGGGCGGGCTTTTTCCTCGATAAATCAAAACTGGATTTTAGTTACAAGGTCAAAGATGAGCTGTGGCTGGAAGCGGTTATCAAGCTGAACCCTAAAAATCAGGCATTGGTGGACACCATTTTTGATGCTGAAATGAGGCTGCGGCCTGAGTATCAGGTGTTGTTAGACGGTGAGGTCTCACCACAAACCGTAGCAACTGTGCAAGCGAGGTAAGGCATGGATATCAGTCAAGATACGATACTCACGATACTGGCTAACGCCATATTTTTGTATGGCGCTGTAACGACCAACAAAACAGATATTAAATGGCTCAAGGAATCGGTCAAAGAAATCAAAGAGAAAATCCAGTAAAGTTGGGGACATTTTGGGGCTATCCCAGAGAAAAACATACCCCAACATATCCACTGCTAAATTCTAAAACGTAGATATGGCGGGGTATGTAGGGGTATTCACATTGCTTTTTGGGGTTCGACTCCCTCTCTCTCCGCNACTCACGATACTGGCTAACGCCATATTTTTGTATGGCGCTGTAACGACCAACAAAACAGATATTAAATGGCTCAAGGAATCGGTCAAAGAAATCAAAGAGAAAATCCAGTAAAGTTGGGGACATTTTGGGGCTATCCCAGAGAAAAACATACCCCAACATATCCACTGCTAAATTCTAAAACGTAGATATGGCGGGGTATGTAGGGGTATTCACATTGCTTTTTGGGGTTCGACTCCCTCTCTCTCCGCCATTCCTTCTTTATTCAAATCAATTATCTACTAAAAGCTGCTCGTACTTTTGGGGACATTCTGGGGCTATGATAACCCTAAACATCATTTTTATTTCCTCAATACAGCGCATCTTAAAAAGCCATTCTGGCTTACGTCATTTTTATTTAAAATATCTTTGCTTGTGCATTTAGCCTTAGATTATCGGTTGGAGTTGCAGACAGCACAGCCATCCGAATTTGAGGTGGGTATCTATGATTTATTTTAACTTAAATGTCTCAGCGATAGATATTAAGTCAAACGAACATAAGGTGGAGATAACTTCGCTATCTTATTTACAAAAATACGAAATGCCCGCTTTAAGTTTAAGTAATTACTTTTCTATAAGCCATTCGAACCAGAGTGATTTCTGAGTATCGGGGTCGGTTTGTAGGTGGAATAGGGTATCAAATTGAGCGGGCTTGAACTCAATAGGCGGTGCGAGCACTTGAGTATTTTGCGTTAAGGTTACGCCATTTTTCCGTCCTTTTTCGGTTACCTCACAGACCCCGTTTTTGCATGTCACATCCGGTTCTGGGAGGGAAATACTTTCTTCAGATTGGGTCATGACATAGCGCTCGTTGATGCTACTTGCCTCGGTGAACGTTTTAAATTCCGTTGCTGAGTCACTGGTCGCAATACCGGCTGTTACTTCTGCTATATGTGCCAGAAACTGGTAGCTGCCTTGGTGAGAGAGTGCGCCAAGGCCTGGGTCTGTGATAAAAGATACAAAGCCCGCGTCCAGAGCACTGGAAGATAGTGCACCATTATTCATCAGGCGATCTATAGAGGCTTGATCTCTTTGCGTAAATCCGACAGTGAGCTTTTGGCCTTCGGTATTAAAATGCCCCTCGTTGAAATTACTGAGTAATTTGCCGTCATCATGTCGTCGGTAGTTTCCTATGTCACTAGCAAGTTTTTGAATATACTCGAAATCTATGCCACTTTTTTCTGCATATTCATACATATCAGCCAGCATAAATCTGTCTTTATGAGTCAAGAAGTCATAGTTGCTGCGTTCTAAGTTATGTGAAGACATCCCTTCAGCGCCATTGTGCACTTTAGGTTCATTGCCAGCAAACAGATCTGTAACCATTAGGCTATAGTAATGCTCAGCTTGATTGCTCATTGTATGCGCTGATAAGTTCATGTCTTGGAGCGCTGACTCGAAGTGTGACTGTGCTTGCGAAAGATAATCATCAGGGAGCATAGCTTTACCGAGTTCTGAGAATGTCTGGCTATGTGTGTATAGCGCAGCTTCAAATGATGTCATTGCATTATCATCATTGAGGGCGTTCCGCTTCAGCTCAGACAACGCTCGTTGATCAAGTGCATGCCACTTTTCGTAAGCAGCAGTCTTCTCTGCTTTTGAAAAGGTATTACTGGGATCCATGGCGATAGTCTCCAGTTGAGGTTTTGACAGTTGCTCAAACTCCCACTTAGCCGAATTAATCTCTTCTTGATTGCTTTGCGCTTGCCACGTTAAAACGTTGTTATCCTGTGGAAATGATTGCTGATTTAAACGAGCTGCGTCAATCGCCTGTTGTGCTTCTTTTAGTTTCACAGCCAATGAAGAAACAGACACCTGTGTATTGCGTGCATTGTTCTGGTTGGTATCCGTATTCGAACGATATGAGGTAGCAGGCGAAGCTTTGGTTTTAGCATGCCATTGGGTATTTGATATATCCATATTGTCTGTCCCTGTGCTTACTTAACCCTTTCTTATATGAAGGGTTAAGTCAGCATTCGTTAGTAAAATAGTAGAAAGAAACATTTTTCTCTCTGTTTGGTTTTATATAGTTGAGACTACTTGATGCATTTACATGATGTATTATTGGTGCTAAAACATCCGCTCTTAGTCATAAGATATAGTCAAACCCCCTGAAGCATTAGGAGAAATTTCTGCGTTCCTATTAGGATTTTACTATAAGCTCGATAGTAGCATAATTAAGCTGCTCCGGAAGTTGACTCTGAAAGTCAAAAAAGCAGCGACACTCATCATAATTTAGACCTTAGAAAGTGCTAAATTACATAATAACTCACCTCCAACATAGAGAAAGAGATGGAACTCAACAAAATATCAAATAAGGAATTGAAGTTGGCTCTTAAGGCCAGTGCGGCATTAGATATTGAAATCATCTGATGATGAGTATTTGCGCTGTTTTACTTATACCGAAAATTGGGCCTCTGGTATTGATATCGCGACTTACGAAAATGGGGGCGGCGACAATATTGTTGTTGTGATTAAAGACGAGTCGATCCTTATCAAGGGGTTCGATCATGAGTCGGAAGTTAGCCCTCATGCTCAAGAAGAGTACGGTGTACGGCTTGGGATGTACGAGGGAGCGCCGACAGAGCTGTTGGAAGTACTGAATGACGAGGCTTTCGAAATAGAAGAGGTCACGTTTTGCATTTGGCGACTTGATAATGAAGCGACTAGGTCTCGGGGAGCTGTAGAGTTTAATAATGATGAAGATGACGGTTCGAGCTGGCTTCTGTCAGCTATTACTATCACTCCAAGCGCCTTTATTGAATATGTCGAAAACTATCATGACGGTGATTTCAACCAGCTAACGCGAGAGAAAATACATGACGTATTTGTGGCGAAAATGTAGAGTATGTCAACTAAGCTGCTGAAGGCTTTTCTCCGGCAGCAAATTCTCAAAAAATGTGATGTTAGTGGATAAGGAAAGTTTAATGAGGCGAGTTAAAGTCTATTACCAACATCGTGACGGCAGCACTGAGCTGATCAATTATGAAAAAGAACTACGTTCTTATCGTGAAGCTTGGGATGTTATTGATCATTACCCTTGGGACAAAGAATTGGAATTGTTTGAGGCACTTGGGGAAGGTGGCGGGTTCTTTTTTATACTTGGCGATGAAGGCGGTAAATGCGCCTCTTACCAATTGACACCAATAGAAAATAACAGCGGATTACTGACTTTGGATGTTGTGTCTAAGCCAGCTACTTTTGGACTATTTGGTGGTAAATCTGTTTCCGTCGATTTTGAGCTTGTCTCAATTCCAGAGGCTAAAAATCATATAAAAGCGCTATTTGAATGCTCAATTGACTCTTTCTATGAAAAGTATCGAAAGTAAATAAAATGGTTGTGTGAAAACATCCGGAAGAGGACGAATTGCAGTTTTACTTATTTTGAATCTGTTCCAACGATATAATTTGCAGTATAAAATAGACTACTGTGGGAAGTATCAACGGGAAATAAAAGGACATATCAATGAATAGACTTGGCATACTATCTGGTTTGCTACTTTGTTGTAGCTATTCAATCGCTCAGCCCCAGCCGCAAGCAATCACAATTTACAATAACCCTTCTCAAGGTGTCCTCACTGAGAGTCGTGTATTTTCCTATCTGCAAAGCCAATTAACTCAGTTTGAGATTACACAGTCTGATGCCAGTGTTGATCGTGCGCTTAAAAATATTGCAGGTGGTGAAGGGGAGTGTGTTAGAAACTTAGTTGTGAATAAAGCGCGCAGTAAAACATTACTATTTTCTGAGCCGACCACTTACTTTTTAGGGCTACAAGTTTTTGCTGCACCTTCCGCGCAATTGTCGTCTGCACAAACCGAGCAAAACCTAGAAGCATTGTTAACGAGTCATCCCAAATGGTTGTTGGGCGTAGAAAAAGAGCGCTCATATGGTGATATTGCCGATGCCATGATACAGCAGACACCAGCAGATCAGCTCTACGTGAAAGAAGGCAGCGAAAACGAAGCACAAATGTATTCTATGTTGATGAGCAAGCGCTTTGAGTTGCTGCTTGAGTATCCCTCGGTTATTGCATACCACGCGAAAGACGCATCAGAAAAACCCGTACCAATTGCGGTTAGTGGTTTTGCTCCATTTATTACTGGGCATATCGCTTGTCGGGATACACCCGTTACACGCGGGTTTTTAGCAGCGGTTAATTCTGTATTGGCGGGCTTGACGGTGGACGAGCGCTTTATTAACTGGCATCTCGAATTCATAGACAAGAGTTTACACGATACGTTTAAACGGCAGTTTAGCCAAGCTCAAAGCTCTCGGCTTTAAATAGAGACCTCCAATAACCTATCCGCCAGTGCATTTAGGTGTGAGCTGTCGCACTGAGTCGCTGCATAAGTTCGGATACCATATACAGACATAATGAAAAAACGCGCTCTCTTTGTGGCTTCATCTTCACTTAATGCTTCACTATCGGGCCAAACCATTAAAAATTGTTGCCTGATCAGTGATTCAAATTGGTGCAAGTTAGCGCTGAGTGCCGTTTGAATTTCCGCATCCTGCTCGCCAATTTCATTAAGCGTTTTGGTGAGCAAACACACTTTCTTTGACTCGTCGCCCAAACACTCACCGACGAGATCTTGTAAGAATCGCTCAAGTGCGCAGCGAAGGCTGGTGCTGTTTTCGAACAGCTGTTGATAATGCACTCGTCGGTCTGCTTGATATTGATCTATAGCGGCTAATAGCAAACCTTTTTTATTTTTGAACGCACAGTAGATAGAACCAGGATGGAGTCCGGTTACTTCGGTCAGTTTGGGCATACTGGTTTTATTGTAGCCATAAGTCATAAATGCTTGCATGGCATTTCTCAGTACGGTTTCTCTATCAAACTCTGCTGTTCTCATCGATTTCCTAGGTGCACCAAGTGGGTTTAAACGTCGTCATTATACCAATACTTCACCCCTATTTTTGATAACAATGAAAAAAATGTAAAGGTTTAACTTGAATAATGATTCAAGAATCCATATCTTGAATGTATATTCAAATATGGAGAGACACGCATGCCACAGGTACTTTTTGAAAATGTTAAGCTAAATAACACGATATCACTCAATAATCGCATCTTGATGGCGCCATTGACGCGCTGTATGGCAGACGACGATTTAGTTCCTACCGATGACATGGTGAAGTACTATGCTAAGCGAGCCAAAGCAGGATTAATCATTAGTGAAGCGACGATTATTCGTCCTGATGGGCAAGGCTACCCGAATACCCCAGGTTTGTTTACACAAGCACAAATTGCAGGGTGGAAAAAAGTAACCGATGCTGTACACGCTGAGGGGGGGAAAATGTTTGCGCAATTGTGGCACGTTGGGCGTGTTGCGCACCCGTACTTTTTTGACGGAGAAGTTTTAGCACCGTCGGCTATTGGTATCGAAGGTTCAATTCCAAGAATGCGTGATTTAACCTACCAAACGCCAAAAGCGGCGACGAAGGAAGATATTACAAAACTCATTGCCGACTATGCCCAAGCGGCAGCAAACGCGATAAAAGCAGGTTTTGATGGGGTTGAAATTCATGGTGCCAATGGTTATTTAATTGACCAGTTTTTACATTACGCTGCGAATCAGCGTACCGATGAGTATGGTCAAACACCAGAAAATATGAGCCGATTTGCTTTGGAGGTGACAGATGCTATCGCTGAGCGTATTGGTGCCGACAGAGTGGGTCTGAGAGTGTCACCGGGTGCTTACTTCAATATGGATGGCGACCAAAGAGACAGAGCGGTATTTGACTACCTACTTAAAGCGTTAAACAGTCGCAACTTAGCCTATCTGCATCTGGGCATTTTCGACGATGCAATGGAGTTTGATTATTTGGGCGGCAGTGCTTCAGCTTACTTACGCAGCATTTATAAAGGGACGTTAGTAGGTGTGGGGAGTTATACGGCTGAATCAGGTGCTGAGGCTATCCAAAACCAACAATTTGACTTATTAGCCATTGGTAGGCCGTTTATTGCTAATCCTGATTATGTGGAGAAGGTGCAAGCTGGTCAAGCCGTGAAAGAGTATGATGAGTCTATGCTTGCAACATTAGAATAAAACCAATCCATAAGTATGAATTTATAGCAATGCCAAACACTTAAGTTTGGCATTTTTTTGTACATTGCATAAGCTTAAAGCAGGCGTCAGTGGTAAAGCGAAAACTTTTGATGCAAAAGTTGTCATCTTTATCAATTAAGCTTGAGAGCAGTTAAGTGTTTAACCCTCAAGTATTTGCTAATTAATAATCAACTGGATTGTAGCTTATTTTTTAACATTGATAGGAATAAAGGAGTACTTTGGAGTTTATTTGTTCGCTAAGTGTGTAATAATATGCCAGCAATGCAGTTGTGAGTGCGTCGGACATGCAAGAAGATTTACTAAATTCCGTTATCAAAATAACAAAAACGAGAGACGTTGATTCTCTTGAATATAGCTTAGTATCTACTATTCAAGAGTTCATAGGCTGTAAAGAGGTCGCTGTCTATAAGGACTTGCTCGTTCCTGGAGAGATCGCGATAGAGAGAAGCCTGCTCTTAAGAAAACTCTCCGATAAGGAATTTGATTGGGAAGAGCGAAGCCTAGTTAAAGAGCCAGATAAGGAATTAATTTCTTGCTTGCAGTCGGCCTGTATAATTACGGTACAAGCGAAAGATGGCACTGAGCATCGTTGGGTGCCAATCAGCCTTCAGGAAAAGCCGGTTGGTGCAATAGCAGTTATCAGTACGGGCTTGTCGAGTGCAGATCAAGTATTACTTAATGCATTTTGCCGCATTTTTGAAAATTATCTCACCATTCTTCACGAAAACGAGCGTGATAAACTCACCGGACTACTGAACCGTCAAACCTTTGAAAAACGTTTAAAGCAACTGATTGAAAAGCAAGTTATCAAACAACACAAAACGGTATGGCATGGTGATGTGCGCTCGGTGCATAAAGGCGCAACCTCCTGGCTTGCTATCATGGATATCGATCACTTCAAAAAAGTCAACGATAACTACGGACATGTATGCGGAGATGAGGTTTTACTGTTATTAGCGCAGCGTATGCGTCAGTTTTTTCGATCCACAGACTTATTGTTTCGCTTCGGTGGCGAAGAATTTGTACTGGTCTTTGAGCCAACCGATTACGATTCGATAAAAGCTAAGATGGACGAGTTTATGGAGTTGGTACGAAATACTCACTTTCCATTCGTAAAAAAGCTCACCGTCAGTGTTGGAATGTCTCGCATTAGTCCATATGATTTCCCTATCACTGTGCTTGAAAATGCCGACAAAGCACTTTATTACGCAAAAGATAACGGTCGCGATATGCTTTGTTTTTACGAAGCGTTGCTGTCTGAGCATAAAATTGAAGCGCCGGAAGAGAGCTCTGATATAGATTTGTTCTAATACCAATTTGGTTTAATAAGGTGCTCAATTTGAGGGATTAAATCTGACGCTAGCTGTGTTAAAAATTTCTCATTTAGAACAAGTGAATGCAATGAGCGCTAAAACTTTCTGCTAGAAAGGCATTAATTATACGAAACTCAGGTTAAATAGGTATAAAAGTGTTTCTGAGAAGCGGCGGTTGTTGATTTTCTACTCAAGTGCACTCGCAATAACTTCAATAACTACCGCTTATAGGAAGATTCCGATACACTTAATACAGCGTTAAACTGCATGGCAGACAACATGTTACACATCATCCAATCGAATCGAATGGAAATCTTGCAGGCACAACTCTGCACACTCATAAAATCGGCACCGCTCGCAAATCCTTTTGCAAAAGAAGTGGTGTTAGTACAATCTCCTGGTATGTCTGAATGGCTCAAACTAGGCATGAGTCAACACTTAGGGATAAGTGCACAAGTCGACTTTCCATTACCATCTAGCTTCATTTGGAAGCTATATCAAAATTTCATTGATGATGTTCCCAAGGAATCCGCTTTTAATAAAGGCAATATGACTTGGAAACTATTTACGCTATTACCCGGCTGCATTGATAAGCCTCAATATATTGCGCTTAAGCACTATTTAGGTGACGACCCTTCAGGAATTAAACTCTTTGCGTTGTGTGAAAAAATTGCCGACGTTTTTGACCAATATTTAATGTATCGCCCCCAGTGGATTGAATTTTGGGATCAGGGCCAAGATGCGCTTATAGATGTGGATGTTGAAGCCATCGCCCCTTGGCAGCCTGATCTCTGGCGTCGTTTAGTCCACCATGTTGAAGCACTTGAACAAAGTCCATATCACCGTGCCAACATGCACGATCAGTTACTGCAAGGGCTGGCCAATGCACCAGAAGGCAAACTTCCCGAGCGGATCTGTATATTTGGACTGTCGGCAATATCAACCAGCCAACTTGATATTTTTCAATCGCTTGGCCAAAAAACGAATGTATTTTTATTCTTTTTTAACCCTAGTGAACACTACTGGGGAGATTTAGTCGATGAGAAGACTCAAGCTAAAGTCGCCGCAAAATACGCCAAAATGCCAGAGCTCGAAGCGAAAGACGGCGAGTATTATTACGTTGGCAATCCACTACTCTCTTCATGGGGAAAGCTCGGGCGTGACTATTTTGAGCAATTATTGCAGCTTGATGCCAGTTGGATTGATGGATTTGATGACGCGTTTGATGACAGTCTGCTTGGTCAGGTTCAGCAAGAGATCTACCAGTTGGCATTTAAAGGAGAGTCGTTAACTGCTGATCCAAATTGGTTTGTTTCGCAGCAGGGCAAGTTACCCATTATGGCCGATGATACCAGTATCGTTTTTCAGGATTGCCATACGCCACTGCGTGAGGTCGAGCGGCTCCATGATTACTTACTCAATCAGTTTGAACAAAACCCTAGTCTGACGCCTAAAGACATTATCGTCATGATGCCTGATGTGGGCACCTATTCGCCATTTATTAAAGCTGTGTTTGACAGTAGTGAGGACAATCTGCGGATCCCCTATGCGATTTCTGATCTTGCAATTGAGCAAGAGCGGCCTATTTTAACGTCTTTTGTGACGTTGACAGACTTACCCAATAACCGTTTTTGCGTGTCGGATATTCTCGATTTGCTGGGCGTTGCGCCGATCGCCGAACAGTTTAACCTTGAAAGCCATGAGTTTGACTTAATTCGCTATTGGCTTGATCAGGTCAGTGTTAAATGGGGCCTAAACGACAGCCATAAAAGCGAATATGGCTTGCCAAAAATACCACTAAATACGTGGCAGCATGGACTCAACCGTTTGCTCTTAGGGGTTGCAACAAACGATGAACAGACACCGTTCGCTTCCATTTATCCTGCTGATGAAGTCGAAGGTATGTCGGTGGCGGTACTTAACAAGCTTATCGGCTTTGTTGATGCGCTTATCTGGTTAAAACTACAACTCAGCAGCGAAAAGACCTTAACGAGTTTTGCAGCAATTCTACGTGAAGCCATGGCGCTATTTTACTCGTCAGAATCTGAACAGAGTTGGGATTTACTTAAGCTTGAGCAGATTATAGAGAATATCGAAAAACACCATGAAAATGGCGATATTCAAGCGCCAGTCTCAGCAAAAATATTAGCGTATTTGGTTAAGCAAGGCGTCAGAGAAAAAGGGGTTGGGCAGCGCTTTTTAGCCGGAGCGGTAAACTTTTGTACGCTGATGCCGATGCGTGCTATTCCATTTAAAGTGGTGTGTATGCTTGGTCTAAATGACGCGGACTATCCTCGTACCGTGCAGCCTATTGGTTTTGATTTAGTCGCACACTCCACGAGACGTAAAGGCGATCGCTCACGAAAACTAGACGACAGATACTTGTTCTTAGAAGCCTTACTCAGTGCTCGAGAAAACTTGTATATCAGTTATATTGGCCGCTCTTGTTTTAACAACGAAGCCCAAGTGCCATCCGTTTTAGTCAGCGAATTGACAGAATATTTAGATCGCAGCTTTTACTTCGAAGACATGCCAAAGCAGTCTTTAGTCACTCGATTAACTTCACAGCTGCCATTACAACCTTTTAATCCCGAACATTTTAAAGCGGGCTCACTACAGAGCTACAATCGTACTTGGCTTTGGCAGCATAGGGCGGCGCATGCTGATGAGGTAAAACCGTTAGTACCAGTTTTAGACGCAGAAATTGAGTTTAGCGATTTGCTGCGAGGCGTTTGCGAGCCGCAAAAGTTATTTTATCAGCAAGCGCTGGGTATTAAACTCAAACCAATAGAAGCGTTAACACTTGATGAAGAGCCTTTCGCCTTAGATGCATTGGAGCGCTATCAATATTTAGATGAAGTGCTGGATGCTCAGCTACAACAACGGTCCTTAAATCTTGAACAGATTTTACAACGAGGCTCGCTGCCACAAGCGAACATCGGCAAACTACAGCTAGAGGGGCTGCTGACCCGCGTTGAACCTATGGTTAAGGTACTAACGCCTTTGCTTAATGAAGCAAAGGAGCCTCTAGAGCTAAAACTTGGTATTGCAGAGCATTTGCTGGTTGGCTGGCTTGATTGTGTGTATGAAAACAGGCAAGTGTACTATCGCAGCGCCAGTATTAAAGCGAAAGATTTAATTAAAGGGTTTTTACATCACTGCGCGGCTTGCGTAATGGGGCATGAAGTCACGACTTATATTGTTGGGCTAGATCAAAGCGTGCACTTTACCGCTATTTCACAACCACAAGCTCAGCAATATTTGGAGCAGTGGCTGGCTTTTTATAAACAAGCGCTGAGCGAACCTGTGGCATTTTTCCCAAGTTCTAGCATGGAATACGCCAAGACACAGGATATTAAAAAGGCCGCATATAAATTTAAGCCGCAATATGTTGGTCGAGGAGAGGGAGAAGATCCCTATGTTCAACTATGCTTTAGCGATTTGTCAGCTCATGAAGCGCGTTTTTGCGCACTTAGCCTTACTTTGTTAACACCTATTCTTAATGCCGCTGAGGAGGTACGTCATGGAGATGCTTAACCCCATTACTATGCCTTTAAGTGGCCAAAACCTAATTGAAGCCAGTGCAGGCACGGGGAAAACTTACACCATCACCGGTTTATATCTGCGTTATTTACTAGGCTTGCGCACTTCTGATCAACAACATGAGCCGTTAAGCGTTGAACAAATCTTAGTGGTAACTTTCACAGAAGCGGCAACACAAGAGATCAAAGACCGAGTGAGAAAACGCATTATTCAAGCTCGAGACGTGCTACTAGGTGAAGTCTGTAAAGATGAACTGATCAATGCCATTTTGGCGCAAATTGAAGATAAAAAGCGCGCCTTTGATCTCCTTGATGCTGCCGCTAAGTCAATGGATGAGGCCGCGATATTCACCATTCATGGCTTTTGCCAAAGAATGCTGAAGCAACACGCTTTTGAGTCTAAGGTGGCATTTAACCTCGAATTTATTCTCGATGAGAGCGAGCTGATTGATGCCGCGATGGCAGATCATTGGCGACGTTTTGTCTACCCGCTAGACACAGAAAAAACACAGGCTGTGATAGAGCAATTTGCTACGCCTTATGCACTGGCGAAGCAAGTTAGACCGTTATTAGCAAGAGAAAATGCCGAAATTAAACCCTCTGTTTCCTTAGATGCAGTGTTTGCCGCACGTGAAAAATACCAAACATTAGCACTGTGGCTAAAGGCCGAAATAGTCAAAGCTGACTACATCAATGTGTTGAAAAAATCGGGGCTGGCAGGCAATCGTGCACCAGGGCGAAAGGATAACCTTCAAGCTCTTGAGAATTATGTCAACAGCGAGCAGTGGTGGTTTGAGTTTGGTAGCAGCAATCACTCGTTTGGACTTTGGGGCAGTGAAAGCCTTGCTGATGTTGCTCAATATAAAAAAAATACAACGCCGCTGGAGCACGAACTTATTCGTCACTTTGATACCTTGGCAGAGCTCCATCAATTGGTCGGGAGTGGGCTTAAAATCGCGTTAGTGCAACAAGCGGTGACTGAGGTAAGAGCTTTGCTTCACGCCCACAAAGAAGAATATGGCTTGATCTCTCCCGACGATTTACTTAAGCAGCTGCATCAAGCGCTGATGGGCGACAGTGGTGAGTGCTTAGCCGAAAAAATTGCATTGCAATATCCGGTTGCTATGATAGATGAGTTTCAGGATACCGATCCCATCCAATATGGGATTTTCAGCCGAGTTTATGCAAAGAAAAATACGGCATTAACCTTGATAGGCGACCCAAAACAAGCCATTTACGGCTTTCGTGGAGCGGATATTTTTACTTATATCGGTGCAAAGCAAGGAGTTGCGCAAGGCAGGCAGTATACGCTTGCAACCAATTATCGCTCCGATAGTGACGTGGTTGCCGCAGTGAATACGATATTTACTCGCCATCCCAATAGTTTTATCTACAACAAAGATATCCCTTTCATTGAGGTGAGCGCGCAAGGTAAAGCCGAGGATGCGCAATTTACTATCGCGTCTAAAAAGTCGTCAGCTCTGCGCTTCAGTGTATTACCAAATGAGGATGAAGCGCTTAATAAAAGTGCCGCGCAAGCGCGGCTAAGTCAGGCGTTCGCAGGTCGAGTTGCAGCGCTTATCGAGCAAGGGCGGTCGGGGGTTGCGAAGATTGGCGAAAACCCAGTTGTGCCAGCGGATATCTGTGTGTTAGTTCGCGACCGCATAGAAGCGAGCTTGATAAAACGAGCCTTAAATCAACTCGATATTGCCAGTGTGTACCTTGCCAGAGATAGTGTATTTAGGCAGCCGCTAGCAATCGCGTTGTATCAACTGCTTGATGTACTGCACGGGAGTTACGACGAAGCGGCGCTCAGAGGCGTGCTTGCGGGACCATTATTTTATTTAAACAACCAAGCACTGTACGACTTGCAGTTTAATGAACAGCAGTGGCAAGGTTATTTGCAGCTATTTAGTGAGTTAACACAGCTGTGGTATCGCTCTGGTGCAATGGCGATGCTGGAACACTTATTGATAACTTGTGAGCTGCCAGTGATTTGGCAGCAGCAGGGAATGGAAGTAGAGCGTTGGCTTACTGACTTCCGCCATTTGGCTGAGCTTTTACAGCATAAGCAATTAGAACTTGATGGCACGGGTCGTGTGTTACGTTGGTTTTTATCGCAGCTAAATAACGCCCAGAGTGGCAGCAGCCAAATTCGTTTAGAGAGCGATGCCAATTTGGTGAAAATTGTGACCATGCACGCATCAAAAGGTTTGGAGTATCCGATTGTCTTTATGCCATTTGCGCTTGGGTTTCGTGAGCCTGATACGTTAGTTTATCACCAAGGGGATAAGTTAGTTGTCGACCTTGAAGCCAGTGATGACGCTAAAGAAAAAGCAGAGCAAGAGCGACTGGCTGAAGATATTCGCTTACTTTACGTTGCGCTGACGCGTGCGGTGCATTATTGCGAGCTTGGGCTTTACGACATTCAACAAGGGCGCAGTAAAAAGTCTGCGCTGCACAAAACGGCTTTAGGATTTGCTTTGTTTGGCACGGAAACCTTCGACAGTGCCGAGGCTTGGCAAAGTGCCTTAAGCCAGTTGTGTAAAGCACATGCGGCAATGGAATGTGTAAGATTAGATGAAATCACCGCGCCACAGCAAGCGATAAACATATCGCTTGAAGACAAGCCTCTAACTTTGTCAGCGAAAACCTTCACCGGTCAGATTGAACGCCATTGGCGTACCACAAGCTTCAGCCAGCTAAGCTATCACACGCATCATGGTGATAAACCAGCCGGGGCCGTGGACGAAAACCATTTACTGGACTTACCTGAGCAGCATCAAGAGCGGGAAAAAAACTCTTATACATTTCCTAAGGGCGCCAAGCCGGGTAGTTGTTTGCACGAAATCTTTGAGCTAATAGATTTTACCGCACCGAATTCCCCCAAAAACGAAGATAAGTATACGTTGACCGAAGCGGTCACTAAATCTTTGGATAAGTTTGGTATTGCGACCGAATGGCAAGAGACCGCTGAGCGCTGGATAACAAGCTGTTTGGCAGCACCACTTGCGCCACATCCTCATTTACAACTTGGTGTGCTGCCACCGGACGACTGTATTGTTGAAATGGAGTTTTATTTGCCACTGAAACCACTCAGTGCGGTGAAGCTGAACAAGATCCTCAGTGATATCACTGGACAAAAGTCGTTTTTAAACTTTGATGATGTGACAGGCATGTTGAAAGGGTTTATTGATTTAATCTTCAAGTGGCAAGGACAGTTTTTTGTTCTCGATTACAAGTCCAACTACCTTGGCGATAGCCCAGAAGATTATCACTACGATAACCTCAATGCCGCGATGTCGTCTCATCAGTATCATTTACAGTATATGATTTATACCGTGGCACTTCACCGCTTGTTAAAGCAGCGCCTCGTGGACTATAACCCTGAGCAGCATTTAGGTGGAAACTACTATTTGTTCTTACGTGCATTACCGGACAATCAGGGGATTTTCTTCAATCAGTTAAGCGTAGAGCAGGTGTTAGAATTAGATGCATTATTTGAGGAGTCTGTATGAGCCAGTTAAGTATGGACTTTGAGGCATTCGATCATCATAGCTTTATAGCGTTATTGCTTGAACACAAACGAGTTGGTAAAGCCGATATCGCGTTAGCCAAGTTGTTGAATCAGCAAGGCTACGACGATTACTTCTATGTATTTTTACTATTATTAATCGCTCATGGACGTCAGCATAGTTGTTTAGAGTTAGACAGTATTAATTATCAGGATCCGTTTGAGCTCAGCTACGCGGTTGCGGATGGATCTGTAGAGTTGTCGCCATTTTCAAGCACAGGTATAGCCTTTGCTGCGCTCGCACAGCATCCTGCGATCGGTGAAGATAAGCCGCTTCGGCTATACGGTAATAAGCTCTACTTGGCGAGATTAGCAAATTATGAAGCAAGGCTTGCTGGACACTTTGAAATGTTGGCAAAAGCCGATGTTACGCTGGACGAAGCAAAACTGAGTGCACTGTTGGCGTCGTTTTTTCCAGCCAGTGAAGAAGACATTGATTGGCAAAAAGTGGCTTGTACGCTTGCTATTATTAAGCGATTTTGTGTCATCACGGGTGGTCCCGGCACAGGAAAAACCACGACGGTCACAAAACTGCTTGCTATTTTACAGTCGCTTTATAACAGTGCGCCGTTGACCATCAAGCTAGTAGCGCCGACCGGCAAAGCGGCTGCGAGGCTCAGTGAGTCAATTATTGGTGCGAAAGCGAGGTTAAACCTGCCGCCAGCGCTTGCTGATTTACTGCCGGAGCAGGCGCAAACTATTCATCGCTTGTTAGGCGTTATTCCTAATAGCGTTCACTATCGTCATAATCAAGATAACCCGCTGCATGTTGATGTGCTGATTGTTGACGAAGCATCCATGGTGGACTTATCGCTTATGGCTAAGCTGGTGGATGCACTACCAAAACATGCACGGCTTATTTTGCTCGGCGATAAAGATCAGCTCGCATCGGTAGATACCGGTAACGTACTCAGCGACTTATGTGAAAACTTAACGCTTGGGCAAGCACCACATTACAGTCAGGCACTGAAAGCAAAGCTAGCTGAGTTGAGTAAACAAAACTTGCCTGAATCGGGTGATACCAGCGCTGACTTTATGTTGGAAGATAATCTGGCGTTTTTACAAAAAAGTCACCGTTTTGACAGTCGAAGTGGGATAGGTCAGTTAGCATTTGCCGTAAATAGTAACAATAAGCGGCAATTAGACAGCGTGCTGAGGCAAGGTTTTAGCGATATACAGCATCATGAATTAAATAGTGAAACCTACAATGCCTTAATTGCCAGAGCGGCGGAGCAATACCAGCGATACCTGCTTGCCATTCATCATGGTGAGAGTGAAGCCATCATTCATAGCGAGTTTGCCAGTTATCAATTGCTTGCAGCCGTGAGAGAGGGGCCTTACGGTGTGAACGAATTAAATCGCAGAATAGAGCTCAAGCTTAGTCAAATGGGATTAGTGCAACCGACAGGACGGTTTTACGTTGGTATGCCCATTATGATCACCCAAAATGATTACCAGCTGAAACTGTTTAACGGCGATATCGGGATCATTTTACGCGACGAACAGGGTGAGCTACAGGCATCATTTATTGATGAACAGGGCTGCGTTAGGCGCTTTTATCCTGCAAGATTGCCGAGCTTTGATAGAGTATACGTGATGACTATCCACAAATCGCAAGGCTCTGAGTTTGCTTACACGGCAATGATACTACCACCCATTCAACGCGCACAGCAGGGGATAAATCGCCAGCTTATTTATACTGGGATCACCCGAGCTAAACAGCAGTTTGAATTGGTGGCGCAATATAAAGTATTAGTACAGGGTATGAATCGAAGTGTAAGTCGCAGTAGTGGTTTACGAAGCCGGCTATCAAAATGATGAATTTTTTGTTAAAAACTTGTTTTATTTTGTGGTTTGGCTAAGGTTAAAGTGAGCTTGAAAGCTAGCTCGCCCAGTGAGTAGACTTGCCGTCAGTTAACGTGTTAACTGACGGCGTTTTTTATTCCGTTGGTATTAGAACTTTAGTTTATCAATAAGTGTGTTAGGGTCGATTTCAAGTTCATCCATTAACGACCAACGAGTTTGCTTTTGTACACTACCTTTTCCTAAGATCCAGTAATCATAAGTTTTTTCAATACGGCCATTGGTATGCTGTATAGTCAACCACGCATTTACATAACTCAGTAAATCTTGATTACGCTTGGCGACGGCAAATCCAACGGGGTATTTCAAACTCGCCCCTTCCGGTACCACAACACCAAATTCAGGGTAGAACATGCTCCATGCAAAGCCCGCCTCTGCGCTGATCACTAAGGCGTCATATCTTTCTGGGTGCTTAAAATAGCTTTGCAAATTGTTAATACCGGATACTTTTACCTTAGGGTTTTGCTGCGCCAATTGTTTGAGTAACGGAGCATACTCAACGTGAGCTAAATTCAGCTTATCAAGCGTAAGTAGGGCTGACTTGTCAGCAAACTTCTTCAAATCATGATCTTTGGCCAAGAGCGCTAGTTGCAGTTCCAATACCTTGTCACTAAAGCGCACGCTTTGTAAGTCGGCAATATTAATTTCAAGGCCGGACATTGCAATATCGAAATATCCCTTGTTGAGATACTCTGCCAGTTGTGGCTTTTTAAAAGGAATAAACTCGATTTTAACCCCAAGGTCGGATGCGAGCCTATGTGCTAGGCTGACATCAAAACCCACTAACTGGTCTTTTTGATTAAAGTAACTAAATGGCACATTATCGATAAGATATCCGACACGCAGCAGGTTACGTTTTTTAATCACATCGATATTCGTCAAAGACAACTCACCACTTTGGTATGCTTTAGGGACATAGCTAAGCACATGAGCAGGGACGGTATCTGAGATCACCATATTAGCAATGGCATCATCGGCCGATTTAGTTTGTTTACCGAGGTAATTATTTGCCGTAAAACTCAACAACATAAATGCTGGGAGTAGTGCAGATAGTAGCGTTAAATAATAAACCGAGCGCACGCGTTTTAGGTGTAATTGTCTACGGTTGATGAAAATACATAAAAATACAAATGCGAAGATATACACCACAGTGGTCGGTGAAACCACCTTTGCGGTGAGTACTGACATTGATAGATATAACTGATAAGTATCAGCCGGGACACGCAAGGTATCGAGCAAATAGGGAATAGCGATATGTACGTTAGCAAAGTAACTTAGCATCGCCGACAAAGACACATTAGGAATTTGTTCGATGCCGATTTGGTTGCCGGTAAGCCATGCTGCAAAAGAGACAAAAATGAGGGTCGTAAGCTTTCCTAAACTCGGGAAGGTATAAGCGATAGGCACTAACACCTCTGCGATGTGATCAGAGCTTTCGTCGCTTTGCTTAATTTTGCGTAAATGATCTTTGATCCCCTCGGTGATCACTGGCAATACAATAAAAACGTTTCCGGTACTAAATGCGGTTATCCATGCATTGCGCATAACCATGATGAGGTCGCGATACTTAACAGGGGTGAGTGCGGCAACAAGCATAGGTAGTAGTACTAACATTAAATACACGCCGACACATAAAACGACAACCCAGTATACTTGCAATTCAGACAGTTCTTCTGCACTCATGGTGCCAGCGGTGCTTGCTGTCATCGCAAAAATGCCGATAGGGAAGATGGCAATGATCTTCTTGGAAATCACCGACAGACCTTGACCAACGACTTCTAACACATCCAGTAAACGGTTTTTCTTTTGATTGGAAATAAGCGCCATACCTAGCGCAATGCAAAATATGACTAAGGCAGGTACATTACCTTCCGCCATAGAGGCAAATGGATTAGCGGGAATATAATGTTTAACAAAGTCTACTTCGGGAGCAGCGGCGACCAGTGCCGGGGAGAAAAAGGTCCCGGCATCATGCGCTGGTAATGTCATAATAAAGCACCAGATCACAGCAAGACCTACCACCCAAATGGAGACCATGACTAGCGCCGCTTTTGCAAGAATACTTTTAACCTGTTCGGGATTAAATTTGCCTAAACCCACGATAAGGCTGACGACAATATAGGGGAGAATGGTGATTTGCATCAGGTTTACAAAACCTGTACCGATAGGTTTTAAAAATGATAACCGTTCACCGAAAACTAAACCAGCAAAAATGCCAAGTATGAGCGCCCAAAGCATCCAGTTAACGTTTTTTAGAAAATTAAGCAATTTAGTCATGTGCTCAGTCGAAAAAAGAGCGGTATTTTAATTAGCTTAGCTTAAAACTTACTGAATGTTTGAGCGATTTGATTACAAATTATCGAGTGTTTACTCAAAGTTCATAATCATCCCCATTTTTGGCACGATAACAGGCTTTTCCTGCTGGTTGTTGCACGCCGTGATAAAAGCTCATCCATAGTTTTTGTAGCTGGGTTTTAGTCTTTTTACCAACCACAGACGCCAGTGGCGTTTCGACGATAATATCTTCGATATGGGCGCTATCAAATTGGCCGAGCATTCCGGTGCGATTGAAGGTAATTTCAATATGTAAGCCATCGTCCTGTTTTAGCAAAACAGCCTCAGGCGTTTCTCGGTGACCGCAAAGCGCGACGAATTGGCTACAATTTTTTAAACCACAATGGGTGCCGTTGGCAAAAAACGCAAGCAGGTGATTGTAGTAAACCACATAGTCTGTCACCTCCATGTGTGAGCCAAACTCTAAAGGACATTGTTCATCAAGATACTGTTTTGCCAGCATTGACTGTTGCGCTTTTGTATCGTCAATTGATTGCTCTGTATGCGGTTGTAATTGCGCTGCCATGATCCACCTCACTTGTTCATGTTGTCATAAATTGGGAAATATATTCAGGTTGTTTCGTGTACATTTTGAGTGTAAGTTAAATATTCAAATAATTTCACAAAAAGAATTTCACAGTGTGAATTTCACAAAAATGGGGTGTGAAATCATGGCAAAAGTTGCAAGCTTAATTAGAAAGTCTCACTTTTTGGGTACTAAAATAAGAAATCTAAGAAAGCGTAACCATCTGACTTTAGAAGATTTATCGGCTCGATGTGTTAAGCAAGATCCAACCAGCGCGCCTTCCGTTTCCTACCTGTCAATGATTGAAAGAGGCCAGCGTACGCCAAGCGAAGCGATGCTCGAAAACTTCTCTAATGTATTTCAAAAACCGATTGAGTGGTTTTTAGACAGTCAACCTGAAGCGCCGGAGATTGCGCCAGATAAAGGCAATTTCGGTGGGATAATGGGGATGGCTTTAGAGCCCAACTTTCTATTTGCCAAAGAGATATTACAAATTGCGATCCCAGAAATGCTATCCCAAGCGGGGATCAGTGGTAGGCAGTTTGCGCACCTTTTGATCCGTGCCCACCAAGAACACCATCAAAACCACTTTCCTGATTTAGAGCGAGCAGCCGATGAAGTGGGAGGTAAAAATCTCTATCTCAGCTGTGATGATCTCATGGCAATTTTGATAGCAAAAGGTCGAAAAGTGGAGTGGTTTGAGCAATCATCGCCTGACGGAGAGGGGATGATCACTTCTTATTTCAAAGAGCCAAACATGGTGTTTATAAATCGCGCATTGCACGCACATCCCGCGAGAATGAAATACGATTTAGCCGTTCATATTGGCCATGCCGTGCTTCACAATAGTGAGGGTTTAGAATGTGTACTCACTACTGGAGAAAGTCGTAAAAGTAACGATAACCCCGATCATGATACTCCAAATGCTCAGGATATTTTGAGCGCGTGGCAGGATTTTGAATCGAGCTTCTTTGCAGGGGCCTTATTGTGTCCCCGTACACCATTTCGGCAGTTACTCGAAAGCCGAGGTTACGATGTGCGCGTCCATGAGCAACTTGGTATTTCTGCTTCCGTCGCAATGCGCAGAATGACATCGGTTTCACCTTATCCACATTGGCATTATTTTGATGCTTATCAAGCCGGTAAACTCAAGGCGGTGTATCGGGGCAATGGCATTCCTTTACCTTGGGGCAATATGCGTAGCGTTGCCGATCCGTGTCAGCACTGGGCCGTATTTCGTAAATTTCATGATGATAGTAATAGTGCCAGTGCTCAGCTTTCGATCCTGAACGTCAATGGCAAACCGCGTCTATATTGCTGTGAGTCAGTAAAAATTGTTGATGTTGCGAATCGTCCAAGAGTGCTGTGCGCAGGTCTTGATCTCAATCCTGCTATTAATGCACAAGGGATTGATGCTGACGCCTTGATTGGAGAGTTACAAAAAGCTTGTATTAGCCATGGTGGCGCGAGCGTGGTGCCCTATCATATGAAAACCCAATTACTCCGTGTTGCCAAGATTTTAAATATCCAGTGGATTGAAAGAGGACTTGAGGGCTCAGTTCGGGTGATTTGTACTCGAGGAAAAAGCTGCCCGAGAAAGCCTAGTTGTTATGCGCTCTCCTCCGTTAGCAATTGATATTGAAATTCTACCGTGTAATGGGCGTATAGCGCTAAGGCATAATATCTAGATCTAGGTGATGTTATGCCTTAGCCATTATTAGATTTTACTTCTAATTAAATCTCTGACGAGCAATCTGGCAGGGTGGATTGCCTGATTTACTCGCTCGCTTAAAGGTCTTGCTTCGCCAAGTAGAGTTGCAACTAAATGCTCAGTAACCAGCGGAGCGCTGCACAGTCCTCGTGCGCCAAAACCGGTAACAATATGAATTCCTTGATAGGGTAGTGCTGGATTTCCAAAACCATAGTGTTTTCCCTTTCTTAAATTGGCAAAGGCCGAGCAAAACTCATCGTTATGCTGGACTTGACCAAGCATAGGCAAATGATCGTTAAAACAACAACGTACAGCGGCTTTTGCCGAGGTGATTTCGCCAAGACTCGCGGCTAACTCCGTGTCTTTGTAAAAGCGTTCAAGCTGGGCAAGGTTAACTGCATCATCTTCGGCTTTTACCTCTCGGCTTTTGCTGTTTTTTTCAAATGTCGCGCCCATACAATGTTGCCCATCCATTGCAGGAGTAAAGTACCCTTTATGGCAAAGTACGGTATTGAGTTTTTGTGATTCTTCTCCAGCATCAACATGAGAGACCTGACCGCGGACGCCGTGTAAAGGAACATGTTTGGTTTGCTCGAATCGGTCAGAGTGCTCACCGCCACAGACAAATACATCTGAAAACGGCCCAAACGTATTATCTTCACTGTGTAACAGCCAGCCGCTCTCGGTTTTTTCGAGCTTTTGTATGTCAGTATTAAAATAAGTCGAAACTGCTTTCAACGCGTGAGCTGCATCAAACACTGCTTGCGTTACCTCTGCAGGGTTTAGCCAACCGGCCTCTGGAATATAGAGTCCACCGTAGGGCAGTATGGTGTTTGCGATAGCTGAAGCCTGCTTGGCGTCGACGGCATGAATTAAATCATGTGGCCAAGTTGCCTTTTCGGCTAGGTTTTGATGTTGCGCTCGTTTGGCCTCACTAACGGACTGCAAGAGTACGCCACACCAATCATGTGCGAAGTGATATCCTGTATTTGCAATATGCTGATAAAGACGCTTTGCATATAAAAAGCTGTGAGCGTATAGCTCGCTCGATGGCGTGTGATCTGCTTGCAGGTTTGGATATAGCGCGCCTTGGCGATTGTGAGAAGCACCTTTGGCTAACGCGTCGTCTTGACAAAAAAGTGTTGCACCAAGATCACGTTTACCAAGATGATACAACAAACAACTTGAGGCAATACCGCCGCCAATAATAGCGATACTCTCTAGCTTACGCGGTGTGGTGCTGTAATACGCTGGAGTATTGGAGTTTTTATTGGCACGGCTCAGCGTTCCGACCACCATTTCGCGTTTGCGACCAAACCCTTTGACTTTTTTGCACCCAAAGCCGGCGTCTTGTAGTCCCCTGCGGACAAAACCTGCTGCGGTAAATGTTGCTAAAGTAGCGCTATCTCGGCTCATATTGGCCATGGCATCAAATAAGCTTTGTTGCCACATATCTGGGTTTTTACTCGGAGCAAAGCCATCTAAAAACCACGCATCGACAAATCCGGCTTGTTCGAAACTTAGTTGTGGTAAATTATCGTGAATATCACCAAACCATAAATCTAAGGTCACTTGACCATTATCAAACTCTAGGCGATGGCATCCTTCAAGAGCCATCGGATATTGTTGGCAGAGTTTTTCGGCGAGCGGGGCAAGCGTAGGCCAAGCTTGTAGCGCTTTAACTAAATCATCAATATGGATTGGATATTTCTCAAATGAGACAAAGTGGAGTTGGTTAACGCATGCGTCTTTGCTACGCTGGTTGAAGTGATACCAAGCGTTGAGAAAGTTTAATCCAGTACCAAAACCCGTTTCTGCGATGACAAATCGGTCTTTGCCATGATTTTGTAACCGCTCGTCGATATGGTTCTGAGTATAAAAGACGTAATGTGACTCAGCTAATCCATCATCGTTGGAAAAATAGACATCGTCAAAACTATCGGCAACAGGGGTACCAGCATCGTTGAAGTGTATTTGAGCGTTTTTTATCATGAAAGACTCTATGTTCGACTATTTGGGAACTATTTTACTGTCTTTCGACTCAATAGTCTGGTTGCATTTTTAGTTATTTAGGTTCAGAGTACATGTGTACGCTGGAAAGCTGACCACTTGGCGCTAAAATTCAGCGTATACTACGCATAATTTGTAATATCGAAGGGAATAAACCCATGAGAAGAGCCGTTATTACGGGGATCGGTGTTGTTTCGAGCATCGGCAACAACAAGCAAGAAGTTTTAGAGTCATTAAAAGCAGGTAAGAGCGGTATTGCTTTTAACCAAGAATTTGCAGACTACAACCTACGTAGCCAAGTGTCTGGTAAAATAGATATCGACGTAAAATCTCTCGTTGACCGTAAGGCACATCGCTTTATGGGGGACGCGGCAGCGTTTTCTTATATCTCGATGGCGCAAGCAATTGAAGATTCAGGGCTATCAGAAGAGCAAGTATCAAACGAACGCACAGGCCTTATCGTAGGTTCTGGTGGTGGTTCGTCTAAGTACCAAGTTGAAGCCGCTGATATTCTGCGCGAAAAAGGCGTAAAGCGTGTAGGGCCTTATATGGTTCCACGTACCATGGCAAGCACGACTTCTGCGTGTTTGGCAACACCATTTAAAATTAAAGGTGTGAACTACTCAATCAGCTCTGCATGTGCAACATCAGCACACTGTATTGGCAATGCTGTTGAACAGATTCAACTAGGCAAACAAGATGTTATCTTTGCTGGTGGTGGTGAAGAGCTACACTGGACATTGGCGATGGAATTCGATGCCATGGGTGCGTTGTCAACCAAGTACAATGAAACGCCTGAGCGCGCATCACGTACGTACGATGCAAATCGTGATGGTTTCGTCATCTCTGGCGGTGGCGGTATTGTGGTAGTTGAAGAGCTAGAACACGCACTTGCTCGCGGCGCGCACATTTATGCTGAAATCGTTGGCTATGGTGCGACATCAGATGGTTACGACATGGTAGCACCATCAGGTGAAGGCGCTGTGCGTTGTATGAAGCAAGCGATGCAAGGTCTTGATGTACCGATTGACTACCTAAACACGCACGGTACTTCAACACCAGTTGGTGACGTGAAAGAGTTAGGCGCTATTCAAGAATTGTTTGGCGATAATTCCCCAGCTATTAGTGCAACTAAAGCAATGACAGGCCACGCACTCGGTGCGGCTGGCGTGCATGAAGCGATTTACTCTTTGCTGATGCTAGATAATGACTTTATCGCACCATCAATTAACATTGATGAATTGGACGAGCAAGCACAAGGTTTAGACATTGTAACCGAGCGCCGTGATGGACCGCTTAATACGGTGATGTCAAACAGCTTTGGCTTTGGTGGTACTAACGCAACACTTGTGATGAAAAAGTACAAAGGTTAAGCGCTTTACACTTAACTTGATATCAAACACAAAAAAGCAGGCTAAGCCTGCTTTTTTCGTTCTGTTCGTATATTAAAATAAATTAACGTACATTGTGTTTCATCAAACGTTCTTTATCACGTGACCAATCACGGTCTTTAATATCAGCACGTTTATCGTGTTGCTTTTTACCCTTCGCAAGATAGAACTCGAGTTTTACCCAGCACTTTTTCCAGTACATTGCTGTGGCTATCAGAGAATAACCGTCACGCTCGGTTGCACCGATAAGACGTGAGATTTCACGTTTATTTAGTAACAGTTTACGATAACGAAGCGGATCACATATCACATGTGTAGAAGCACTATTTAACGGTTGAATTTGACTGGCCAACAAATAGGCTTCGCCGTTTTTGATATGGATGTAAGTATCTGAGATATTGACTTTACCGGCGCGGATACTTTTTACTTCCCAGCCTTGTAATTCGATACCTGCTTCGAACTTTTCATGTAGTGAATACTCATGACGCGCTTTTTTATTTAGCGCTATGGTATTGCTATTTGATTTACTTGAATTTTTCTTTGCCATAATGGCTTAGTCTACCTATAAATCCTGTTTTAAGACAGCGCTTTTTCATTAATGTGACGTATTTTTACTTAGTCAGTGGCTGCAAACAAGATAAATTTGCAAAACCTTGGTAAAATCCTTGTATTAAGATTTGGAGTGTCTATGCCACAGATAGAAAAAAGTGCTTTGGTGATGTATAGCACCAAGGAAATGTTTGAATTGGTCAATGATGTTGACGCTTATCCCGCATTTCTACCGCATTGCTCAGATGCAAAAGTTATCAGCAATGATGAACAAGGGATGACCGCGAGTCTAGAAATTTCGAAAGCCGGCCTAAAAAAGTGGTTTACCACAAAAAATGAATTTGATGGCAACCGAGTAAAAATGTGTTTAGTTGATGGGCCATTTAAGTCTTTAAACGGCTACTGGGAGTTTACCGCGCTTGATGAACAGGCTTGTAAGGTGAGTTTAAAGTTAGAGTTTGAATTTGCGAGCAAATTAATTGAGATGGCGTTTGGCAAGCTATTCAATGAAGTGGCCAAGAATATGGTATCTGCGTTTACCCAGCGAGCCAAAATTGTTTACGGAGCGAGATGATGATAAAGGTTGAAGTGGTATTTGCATTGCCTGACAGCGCGACGTCATTGTCGGTTGATGTGCCTGAGGGGACGTCAGCTGAGCAAGCGGTACTACAGTCAGGGATATTAGAAAGATGCCCAGAGATAGATGCGAATGACTTGACGCTTGGGATCTGGAATCGCACAGTAAAATTACATCAAGTAGTGAGTGACGGTGACAGAATAGAGATCTATCGTCCATTAATCGCAGACCCAAAAGAGGCGCGCAGACGCCGTGCGGAAAAAGCAAAAGAAGAGGGCCGTGCAAGCAAAGTTACCGGTGGGCGACCTGTCTCTTTAGGAGATAAGGAATAATTAAAAAAGGGGAAATACCTTTCCCCTTTGACTACGAAATAATGTGTGTCCCTTGACTCTATGAGTCTAAAGGGGTGTTAAATTCTTCCGGCTCTTCGAAGTCGCCGCTCACGCGAACTAGTTTGTCATTCTCGAAATAAACGCTAAACGACTTTCTGACCTCTGAGTCTCTATCAATATTAAATACGTACTGGTAATGCCAGATATTGTTGTTAAAAGTATCTTTAGCAAGCGGTGTACCTAGCACATATAGCACTTGCTCTCTGGTCATTTGCACGCGAAGTTTATCTACATCTGACTGCTCTAAGAAATTACCTTGTGGCACGTTGATGCGATAAATCCAGCTTGAACAGCCAGACATAAATACCGTCATAACTACAGCACTGAGCCAAACAGAAAGGGTTTTATTAGACAGCATGAAATTGTGTATCCTTATTATCAGTTATTTGCATGATACCGATTGCACAGAGAAGGTAAAGTCTCTTAGCGGAATTGGACTGCACTAAGTGTAAAAAGTTCGCAGATAAGTTGCAAGAGCTGCCATGTGTGGTAGAAGTCATTGATAAGATTTTGAGGAGAGCCTGTTAGTGCTAGGAAAAATGTTACTTAACGAGCCCAATAAAACGGATCACCAAGCTATTTGGAGCTTATATATCCTAGAAACGCGCTTTGGTCATTGGTACACAGGAATAACAACCAATGTAGAGCGGCGCATAGAGCAGCATCAGGCTGGGAAGGGGGCAAAAAATTTAAAAGGTAAAGGGCCCTTAACGTTAAAATTTCAATGTGCTGCAGGTACTAAATCTCAAGCTGCAAAACTTGAGTGGCATGTTAAGCAGCTGACAAAAGCACAAAAAATTCAGCTGGTAGAGTCAAAAGGTGAACGAGTTAATGACAAAATAAAGTCATTGATGAGGTTAACCCCTGCCTGATACTTATTTAGATCCATATTCTCTAGTGTATCCCTGGTGGTGTGATGATGTTTATCTTCACCCATACCAAAATAAATATAGGGGATCCCTTGGCGATAAAAGGCGTAGTGATCGCTTGCTTTGTGCCAATCAACTCTTGGGTTATTTATATAACGCTCAATTTGTCGTTGTGACGATACTATGGTCAATTTTACTGAAGATTGCGCCTTGTTCTGGAGCTCAGATTTATATTCCTTGAAACCCGGTGAAAACAATGCAAATAAACGGTTGTTGTTATTTATTCCTAACATATCAAGGTTGATATTGAGCTCAACTTCTCGTTTAAGGTGCTTGGCATAATGTTTCGCTCCATGTAAGCCGCGCTCTTCTGCATCGGTTGCGACAAACAATATATCGCGAGCGCGATTTGTTTTACTAAGTTGCCTCGCAATGTGCAACATTGCAGCGGTGCCAGATGCATTATCATTGGCACCTGGATAATGTCTTTGTCCTGTGGTTCCTAAATGGTCGTAATGCGCGCTGATAACGATGGCCTTATCACATCGAGGTTGAGTGCAAGGTAAAATCGCCGTGACGTTGTGACCTGCGTCCTTACTAAAAATACCTGCTCTAAAGGTAAAGTGCTGATAGATCGGGTTTCCACCTAATTGCTCAAAAGCAGCAAAAATATATTGGGCACTGATGTTAGGCGATTGAGCACCACTTTTACGGCCTTGGTGACGAGCACTTGTGAGAGCTTGTAAATCTTGCACCAATATATTATCAACATTAGCAATACTTTGATGTCGCGACTGAGCCAATACATTCGTGGTACATATCGCGGCCAGCATCATGCCGATTAGCTTGAAAGAACATTTCTTCATTATTATTGTTATCTCTCATCGTTGTCTGTTAAATTCAATTGGTTGCTTGCAACTCCTCTCAATAAGGCCAGTTTGCCTTCGTAGCGCGCTTTGTCGTGTTCGAAGACAGAAGCTTTGTATGCCTTGTTGAGGTAATACTCCGCTTTTTTTCTATCGCCTTGCTCATAGGCAACTTTTGCCAGCCCAAAGTAGCTACCATGAACGTTGCGATCAAGTTGATAAGCTTTTTGATAAAAATGCTTAGCGCGATTTAACTCTCCTTGTTTAAAGGCTTCGTTCCCTAATACCAACATGTAATAAGGGTTGCTTTTTCTCAAATTATGGATATTTGCTTCAATAATGCCAGCTTCATGATCTCGTTCCGTCAGGTGGTAGAGTTTAGCAAGGTTACTTAGTGCATTTCGATTATCGTGGTTAATGGCAATGGCCTGATTATAGGCTCGCTCGGCGAGGTCGTACTGGTTTGTTATACGGTATAAAATACCGAGGTTCCCCCAGGCGCCGTCATGATAGGGATCACTTTCTACGGCTGCCTTGTAGTAGCTATATGCCATATCTAAGTTACCACTAATCATTTCCATTGCTCCTTTGTTGTTATAGAACATAGATAAGATAGTATTTGTACTAATTGGTGAAGTACTAAAGTGTTGAGAGCGGCTATTAGGATCAAAATCAACAGTGACCGCAGTTGGTTTAACATATAAAGTTTTAACTGAGTCCTGTGTGTTATCTACTTCAAAAATTTTGATGTTGACGTGGCCTGTTAGCAGGCTATAGCCTTGGCTCTCATCCCAATATTCAGGTATGTGTACTTGTTGAAATTGGCTGCGTAAGCCTAGCTGCTTAGCAATAGCGTGAGTTAGTATAGACAAGGACAAGCAGTTCGCGTTCATATTATTAAATGCTTGATTTGCAGTTAAATTTGCACCTGAAAGGTAAGAAAGTGAATCATCTCCACTACTTACCAAAAATCTCATCAGCATTTTAGCACGTTTAAGGCCTATCTCTCCGTTGTGAAAGTATTGTTCTAATTTAATGCGAATTTGGTTATTGAGTTGAAAGACGTCAGAATACGACTCAACTTTGTGAACAGTAAATTGGTGATTTGCATTAAGAATTGATCTATCAATCGTCGCTTTGGGAGTGCTATTACAAGCACTAAGTAAAATAATGCTAAGCACAATAATAGAGAACTGAATTACTATCTTCATACAACCTCCAGATTGGGCATTCGGCTGACTTTTAGTTATGGCTTAATTGCTTACCTTTGACCCTTACTATTATTGAATTTAGACCATAATTGCAAAATTTGCGCGGTGTGATTGTTACACCATGTAACAAAGAGACAATTTGAAAGGGTAAGCCTACAAGGAAACATGCAGGCTTACTTTAGAGTTGAGCAGAGGTTAAAAGCTCGCGACGAGATCATCAAGCGCTTTTGCTGATGCAGCAAGACGCTGAATTGCTTGTTCCGTGTCAAGTTGCTCGTTCATCACGGCATCGCTAATTTCGCTAATTTGCTCGATGTTGCGGCCGACGTCCGCAACGACATTACTTTGCTCTTCTGTCGCTGTTGCGATAAGCGCGGTCATGTCATTTATTTGATTTGCGGTTTCCGAGATTTCCAACATTAACTCCACTGACGATTGCATCGTTTGAACACTTTGCTCTGCTTGTTCACTGGATTGTTGGATTTGGTTTACGACAGCGCCAGACACCTGAGTTAATTCAGATATCGTTGCTTGGATCTCGTCGGTAGATTGTGATGTACGACTCGCAAGTGCTCTCACCTCATCTGCAACAACGGCAAACCCACGACCGTGCTCACCCGCTCGCGCAGACTCAATCGCTGCATTGAGTGCAAGCAAGTTGGTTTGTTCAGATATGCCTCTGATCACATCAACGATATTGGCAATTGACTGGGTTTTATCGGCCAACGTAGCGACTTGACCTGCCATATTTTCGATGTCACCTGCAAGCAAGTGAAGTGTTTCTTGGCTTTCTTGCACACCTTGACGGCTGCGCTTGGTTGACGCTTTACTTTCTTCTGTCAATTTTGCCGTGTTGGTCGCGCTGCTCGCTATCTCTTGTACTGTCGCACCCATTTCATTGATTGCCGCGGCAACAGACATGGTTTGAGACTTTTGTTCATCCAGAGACTGAGAGTTTTGCTGGCTCTGTTTAAACACGGCTTCGCTCGTCACGCGAATTGAACGGCTCTCTTCCGCAACCATGTGGATAGCTTCTTCGATCTTAGCCATAAACTGGTTGAAGCCGCCAGCCAAAGCATGAAGTTCAGGTTGTGCTGAGTCTGGTAAACGATAATTGAGTTTTGCGTCACCGCTACCAAGCTGTTCAAATAAATCTGCCATCTTTTTAAGTGGCGCGCTTAAGTTCTTAGCCAGTAGCATACTAAAAAAGCTCGCCACTAGCGCAATCACTATCGAAAAACCAATGATTTGCCACTGCAAAGAAGTGATCCCACTATTGATTTCACTGGTTGGCACTTGGGCAATAACAAGCAAATCTGTGTTTGGAATTGGGCTCGCTGCAACTAAATTGGTTTCGCCACCCACTTCCAACTCTTTAACGACAAATCCACGTGTGGAGGTAAAATCGCGACTGTGCTGGCCGTAAAAGTCTTCAATTGAGGACTTTGCGACTTTGCTTGCATCTGGGTGCAATTGCACCGTACCTTGCCTATTAATGACGAAAACAAAGCCACTTTGCTCGATTTTCATATTAGCAAGCATCGCCTGCATATCATCAATACTTTTCGCAAGTCCAGCTAAACCAACACCGCTTAGTTGTTGATGGTTTACAAACATTTTTACATCGCCCGGCGCTTCTTGATAGATACTAATAGAGTATGGCGAGCCACTAGTGGTAAAGCCGAAAAACCAACCATCCTGCTCTCTATTTAGTACTCGCAGAAAGCCGTTTTGATTCCAATATTGATTGGTTTCGCGGTTAGCCCAAGAAGCCGTAACTAAGTCATACTGCGCCGCAATACGCTTGAGTTCGTTGACAAGAAGTTTTTCATCCAAAGTATTTTGCTTGGCACTTTGGGTGATTAATAAATTGCTTGAAAGCTGTTCGGCTGCATTTTTCAACGTGTCTATCTGCTTGCTTAATGATTTATTGATACTTTCTATCTTGCTTGGCAATTCAGATTGCATCATGCGTTCATTAATGAGCGTTTTGGCGCTGTAAAGCGAGGTAAACCCGATTAAACAAGCGACAGCAATCGCAATGAGACTACCCAAAAGGGTAATTCTTTGAGTAATTGTTAAACCTGTGTTTTGCATTCGATTTGTGTGTGTAATCCCGTGGAACCGATTATTCTAGCATAGTAAATAACCAGCTCGGAACAAGTAACAATCCAAGTCACAAAAAAATAATTTTGGTTTATAAAATAAAGTTAATCTCAGTATTTAGTGTTAACTGTATTTGAGTTAAATGGGTGGTTATGTTGAGAAATAGAGATAAAAGGCCACAATCTCAGGGTGGAAAGTGGCCTTGGTTACTAACAAGCGAACTAGTTTGCTATATTATTGACGCAAATTTATTTCTACTTACTAAACAATCTTTTTCATATCTGACATGTAACCGCGAAGGATTTCACCTATTTTTTCTACCGGATGGTTACGGATCGCACGGTTTACAGCGATGAGCTTTTGGTTGTCAGCATAATTGTCACTGTCTAACAAGCCTTCACCAATCTCACGTTTTGTGATTGATTTCATAAATGGCTTCAATAGTGGTAGACATGCGTGATTATACAGGTAGCAACCATATTCTGCGGTGTCTGAAATAGTACGGTTCATCTCGAACAGCTTTTTGCGCGCAATGGTGTTCGCGATTAGCGGCGTTTCGTGTAGTGATTCGTAGTAAGCAGATTCATCAATAATGCCAGCTGCTGTCATGGTTTCGAACGCTAGCTCTACACCGGCTTTAACCATAGCAACCATCAAAATACCTTGGTCGAAGAAAGTCTGCTCTGAAATTTCAGCATCCGTATTCGCTTGCTTTTCAAACGCGGTTTGTGCGGTTTCTGCACGCCATGTAAGCAATTTATTGTCGTTTTCAGCCCAATCAGCCATCATACCTTCTGAAAATTCACCACTGATGATGTCGTCCATATGCTTGTTATAAAGCGGGCGCATAATGTCTTTTAGTTGCTCGCTCAGTTCAAATGCGCGTAACTTAGCGGGGTTAGACAGTCTGTCCATCATATTGGTGATACCACCGTGTTTTAGCGCTTCAGTGATGATCTCCCAGCCATATTGTACGAGTTTTGATGCATATCCAGGTTCAATGCCTTCTTCTACCATTTTGTCAAAGCATAGAAGTGAGCCAGTTTGCAACATACCACATAGGATGGTTTGCTCACCCATTAGATCTGATTTTACCTCAGCAATAAATGATGACTGCAATACGCCAGCACGATGACCACCGGTTCCCGCCGCATATGCCTTAGCTTGCGCGAGACCTTTACCCTCTGGGTCGTTTTCAGGGTGAACTGCAATCAGCGTAGGTACACCAAAGCCGCGCTTGTACTCTTCACGTACTTCTGTGCCAGGACATTTTGGTGCAACCATGATTACGGTGATGTCTTCACGCACTTGCATACCTTCTTCGACGATATTAAAGCCGTGAGAATAAGCAAGTGTTGCGCCTTTTTTCATTAACGGCATTACTGCGTTTACAACTGAAGTATGTTGTTTGTCAGGCGTTAAGTTTAGGACCAAATCCGCTTCAGGAATGAGTTCTTCATAAGTGCCAACAATAAAGCCGTTTTCAGATGCATTAAGAAACGATTGACGTTTTTCTTCAATTGCTGAAGGACGTAGTGCGTAACTGACGTTCAAGCCAGAATCTCTTAAGTTTAGACCTTGGTTCAAGCCTTGTGCACCGCAACCAACAATGACCAGCTTTTTACCAATCAGAACGTCGACACCTTGTTCGAATTCTTTTGGATCCATGAATTCACATTGAGAAAGCTGAGCTAATTGCTCACGTAAAGATAAAGTATTAAAGTAATTCGACATGATATTTCCTGATTCTGTAGAAATAGATTGAAGTCAGAGTAGGGCGAACTTTTGATTGCGTAAAATGATATATTTGAACTATAGTGTTTCAAAAGGTGAAATACTATGAATCACAAACAACTTAAATATTTTTTGGCACTTGCAGATACGCTGCACTTTTCCCGAGCGAGTGAGCGCTGTTTTGTAAGTCCTCCGACATTAAGTCGTCAAATCAAACAGTTAGAAGAGGAAGTTGGCGCGCCTTTATTCCTACGAGATAATCGCACCGTTGAGCTGACTCAGCAAGGCAAAGCGTTTGTTCATTACGCGCAAGCGACGTTGGCAAGCTGGCGGCAGTTTAAGAGCGAATGTGTTGACGATGATAAGCCTTTGACCGGTGAGTTGAGTTTATTTTGTTCAGTGACCGCGACTTACAGTTTTATTTATGATCTTTTTTCCAAGTTTCGCCACCTATACCCGCAAGTAGAGTTAAATCTTATTACTGGTGATCCCGCGCATTCAATAGCAGAAGTGGCTAGTGGTAAGGAAGATGTTGCGGTCGCGGTGAAGCCAAAACATCTACCGAACGGTATAGAGTATTTGCCAATCGGCCGTTCGAGATTGGTGTTCATTGGTCCAACGATGGACTGTCCGCTTAAGTCTATTATTGATGAATACAGTCATAGTGAAATGCCGTGGCAGAGGCTGTCTTTTATTATGCCAGAGCAAGGTGTGTTAAAAGATCGAATCGATAACTTTTGCAAAAAACACAATTTTGTTCCTAAAGTCTATGCGCATGTTTCGGGCCATGAAGCTATGGTTGCGCTTGCGAGTTTAGGGTTTGGTATTGCGTGTGTCCCCGAGATAGTAATTAGTCAAAGTCCATTTAAGAATCAAGTTCAGCTTTTGCAGCTTAGATCGGACGAGATTGAAATTGGACTTGTAACTAAGAATAAACGGTTATATGACCCAGTTGTTAAAGCACTTTGGGATACGGCAAAAGGATTATTTACGCTGTAAAGCATCCATTCAGGTTGCGTGACTACACTGTGTTCATCCATGTTGAATGAATGAGGTGCGTCCGTGTCCACTATCTTGGTTGCACAAAGCAATAACAATATATTGACATCACAACAAAAAATGCTTGAAGAGCAAGGCTACACTGTTGAGTTGTTGAGGGAATTAGGTCAATTGAACGGTTTTTCAGGGAAATCCATTAACGGTATCGTGCTTGATCAAGCTATCGCATCCGTACCAACCTGCGATTCAATCAGCCAATTTAGACAAAGATTCAAAGCTCCCGTGATCGTCAGTCTTGACAGCGATGACGAGGATGTTCACAGCCTGTTTTTAGAGCTCGGTGCTGACGAAGTTATTTCCAAAGATGCAAAGCCTAGACTATGGCGAGCTCGACTCGATGCAGTGTTAAGAAGGCAAGCTGCAAACTCGCAGTTTGACGATGAGCCTGAACAATTAACCTTTGGGCAGCTGCATATCGACAAAAACACCAGGCGCGTGAGTTATGGGCAGGAGCGCATTGACCTCACAACCCATGAGTTTGAGTTGCTGTGGTTACTTGCGAGCAATGGCGGCAAAGTAGTGAAACGTGACTTTGTATACGAGCAGATCCTTGGCAAATATTATCGCCCAGACACTCGGACAATAGACGTTCGCATCTCTCGCTTGCGTAAAAAGCTACACGATAATCCGAGTCGTCCAGAGAAGATCAAAACGATTTGGCGTCAAGGTTACCTATTTGTTACCGATGTTTGGAACTAAAAAGTAACAATTTGATTTAACACAAAGATACTTCGAATTTTTCGAATGCTCAATTCGGAGAAATTTGATGAAAAGTTATACGTAATAAAGGCATAAATTCGTACTAATGGATTTATGTCTTTGTTTTAACTGTATTATTCTTATCTCCTCAATGTTTATACAGTCGCCCGCCGCTGAATTTTTGGACCACAAATTTGAGAAAATTGTTATTTATACAATGCAAATAATATTGATTGCTATTTAGGTGTGTGTATACTTTACGCCTAGTTATGAAAATATAAACATAATTAGTCTCAAAGGAACAATTCAATGGCACTTAAAAAGTCTCTGTTAACGACTGCTATTCTCGCTGCAACTTTAGGCCTCACCGCATGTGGTGGCTCTAGCAGCAACTCAAATGACAACGATGATAACAACACAACACCACCTCCAGCCACCAATGCTGCACCTACTATTACCGTAGACAGTGCATCAGTATCTGAGGATATGCTTGGCGCAGCGGTTGCAAATATCTCTTTTTCTGACGATAGCGATGAAGTAAGTGCATTGACACTAACCATCTCTGACAACCGTTTTGAAATTGTTGACGGTGCGGTTAAGCTCAAAGCTGCAAACGCACTAAACTTCGAACAGGTTGAAGGCGGTAAAGTATCGGTAACTATCACGGCAACTGACAGCAAAGGCGAAAAAACAGAAGTTGAAGCTGAAATTGCTGTTCAACAAATTGCTGAAGAAAACAAAGCGGGTGTAAACCGCTATGCCTTTAATAACACACAAGGCGAATCTTCAGTTTCTTATTCTGGCCAAATCGCACGTCACGCGGCTATGGTTCATATTAAGAGCCTAATGGGTAAGCTTAATAATGAAACTGTAGGTAACGCCTCTGGCCAAAAAACGGCTGAAGCAGCAATTGCAGAGATCAAAATGTTCTTGATGCCGACAGACACAGTGGTCTTGGATGAAACCCTTGATTTCGCTGTTGCCGCAAACGCTGCACAAACCACATTAGGACAAATTTCAAGTTCACTGAAAAACGTTGCTGGCGAAGGTGGTAAAATTGCGGGACGTGATACCTCTAATATGCATAAAGCATGGGAAGAGGATGGCGTCATGGCTGGTTGGGTTAACTTTGGTACACAGCCAAAAACACCTGAAGGTTTAGCCCTACACTATTTAGACCTGCTACAAGCGCAACTTCAGCAGTTTGAAAATGGCTCAACAATCAAAGCAGAGCATAATGGCACAGCTATCACGCTGAACAAACTATATGTAACACCGGAAGGCCTTGATCTTGCCCAGCTAATGCAAAAACATTTAAACGGTGCAGTGTCGCTTTCTCAAGGTGCGGACGATTATCTAGATGATTTACTCATTGGTGAAAAGTCAGCTGATAACGCGACATTAGCGGATGGCAAAAGCTACACGGAACTTGAACACAAGTTTGATGAAGGCTATGGCTATTTCGGTGCTGCTGTTGATTATCTAGACTATACAGATGATGAACTTTCAGCTAAAGGTGGCCGTGAAGCGTATGCAAGTGGTTATCATGATTTGGATAATAACGGCAAAATCGATCTACTATCTGAATTTAACTTTGGTAACTCAACAAATGCAGCAAAGCGTGACCGTGGCACTAAATCTAACGCTAACCCAACGGACTTCAGCGCTGAAGCACAATTAGCGTTTATTGAAGCACGTAAACTTATCAACGCTAATGTTGGTACTAATGTTGCACAGTGGTCAGATGAGGACAAAGCGCGCTTAGAAACATTGCGTAATCAAGCGTTGCTAGCATGGGAAAAGTCTATCGCTGCAACCGTTGTGCATTATATCAATGATACAATCTCAAATGATGATGGTGATTTAGACGATATCGCATCAGGTGATTTTGATGCTGATCAATTCTATGCAGTAGCAAAGCACTGGTCTGAAATGAAAGGCTTCGCATTAAATTTCCAGTTTAATCCGTTTTCTCCTGTCACAGATGCAGATTTTGTTAAAATCCATGAATTGATGGGTGATAAGCCTGAATTCGCGGCAGATAAAGTGGAAGCTTATAAGACTGCTTTATTGGAAGCGCGAGAAATCATTGCAACTGCATATGATTTTGATGCTGAGAATGTTGCCAACTGGTAATCTAAATTTTCGTTTATAACGTTAAAAGGTTAGCCGTTAATTCTGCTAACCTTTTGTTGTATATAGATAATAGAGAATACAAATGAGAGTATCTAAACGTTTAAGTGCTGCTGCCGTCGCTGTGGCTTTGGTATTGTCGGGTTGTGGTGAAAGTACTTCAAGTAGCCAAGGACCTGGAGTGAAAGATAATAACTCTGGAACGGATAACCCAACTCTACCCACGCAATTTGATGAAGCGGCCTTGGTAAGTAACCTTGTGAATAATGTGCTTACCCCTGCAATTGAGCAATTCAATGAACTTGCTGTAACACAACAACTTGAAGTTGCGAGTTATTGTAGTGCTGAAAAAGCGCTGGCTGAAAATACCGCCGCGTTAAAGCAAAACGCTCAACAAAGTTGGCGCAGCGCAATGGTGGGGTGGCAGTATGTTGAATTGATGCAAATGGGTCCACTTACTGCCAATAGTAAAGAGCTTAAAAATAATATTTATGTTTGGCCCGCTACAGGCTCTTTATGTGATATCGACTTGGATGTAGTGTATTTTGAAGATGGCGTCATTAATGGTAATGCTAGCAATCCTTATAATATCTCTGAGCGTACTGCAAACCGCAAAGGCTTAACTGCCTTAGAGCACCTTCTATTCAATGCCAATCTTGACCACAACTGCTCGTCAGTGAATGATGCGTTGGCACCATGGAATAGCCGTTCAACTCAGGAAAGAGCGGTTGCGCGTTGTGAGTTTGCGACGGAAGTGGCTAAAGACATTGAAGCACAGAGTAATATACTCCTGTCTCAGTGGACTGGAGAAAATGGCTACGCAGCTAAACTTGTTAATGCAGGACAACCAGGCTCGCCGTTTGACACGCCTCATTTAGCACTTAATGAAATATCAAAGGCGCTATTTTACATGACCGAAGAGCTAAAAGACGGCAAAATAGCGACGCCGTTAGGCCTAGGTTTTCCGAACGCATGTGGTTTAGAAGCTTGCCCAGAAGCGGTGGAGTCGCCAATTGCAGAACATTCTAAAGAGAATTTACTTGTTAACATCAGAGCATTTAGAAACATCTTCACTGGTAATGGCCAAGATGCTGAGAATACATTGGGCTTTGATGACTTTTTAGATGCTGAGAATGGTAGTGATGTTAAAGAGCGTATGCTTGCAGGGCTTGCTGATGCAGAAGCCACGTTGCTTGCGATGAATGCGAGTCTTAAAGTTGAGCTTGCGGGTTCTACAGAGCAAGTGACGCAAACGCATACAGACGTTAAAAAAGTGACGGATGACTTAAAGACTGAGTTTATCGAAAAGCTCGCCCTAGAACTTCCACAAACTTCGGCAGGTGACAATGACTAAGCGCATGAACATGAAGAAATCTTTATTAGCGGTAGCGGTAATTTTTGCACTACCTCAAGTGCAAGCTGCTGATGACAATCAAGATATTGAGCATATCTCTATTATCAGCCACCACGATAAATTGCGAAAAGAAGCCGGTTCTGCAACCTTGTTGTCAGAGGCGCAGTTGGCAGAATACGAGTATGATGATATTCACCGTATTCTTTCTAACGTACCCGGCGTTAATATTCGTGAAGAAGATGGCTATGGCTTGCGACCAAATATCGGGTTTCGTGGTGTAACACCTGAGCGAAGCAAAAAAATCACCATAATGGAAGACGGTGTGCTTATTGGCCCAGCTCCTTATTCTGCGCCGGCTGCTTATTATTTCCCGGTTACGACTCGTATGACAGCGGTTGAGGTGTTTAAAGGACCTGCGGCTATCAAGCATGGCCCGCAAACAGTTGCTGGTGCGCTTAACTTAGTGACTCGCCAAGTGCCAGAGTTTACAGAAGGCGGTATTGATGTTGCGGCTGGCAGCGACGGTTATTCCAAAGCACATGGTTACTACGGTTCAGTAGTAAATAATGTCGGCTTCTTATTCGAAGCGGTAAATCTACAAGCTGATGGTTTTAAAGAGCTTGATGGCGGTGGTGATACGGAGTTTGAGAAGAACGATATCTTAGCCAAGTTTAATTATAAACTGTCACAAGGTGAGCTAAACCATACTTTTGGCTTAAAGCTCAGCTATGCTGATGAGTTATCCGATGAAACCTACCTTGGTTTAACGGATGCAGATTTTGCTGAAAATCCGTATCGTCGATACGCAGCGTCTCAGCCTGCAGAGATGGATACCAAGCACACTCAGGTAATGTTATCCCATGTACTTGATGGCAAAGACTTTAACGTTACGACAAGGCTGTACCGTAATGACTATGAGCGAGCTTGGCTTAAGCTTAATAGTCTAGGTAGTAAAAGTGGACCATCCCTTTCAAAAATCATGGCAAACCCAGAGGCTTTCGCAAATGAGTACGCTGTGATCACAGGGGCACGGGACTCTGTCGTTGCAGGTTCAAATATCTTTTTGAATATGGGGACTAATGACCGTGAGTATTTCTCACAAGGTCTTCAAGTCGATGCCAATACGAGCTTTAGCCTGTTTAACTTAACCCATGATATTGCTGTTGGCGTGCGTTTTCATGAAGATGAAATTGAGCGCAAACATTTTGAGCAAGCATATGCAATGGAAGGTGGTTCACCTGTGTTGCTAGAGGGTTCAAAGCAGTTTACATCGCTGAATACTGAAAACACTAAAGCTTGGTCGGTATATTTAGAAGATAAGGTACAGCTTGATGCTTTAACACTGGGCCTTGGCCTTCGCGGCGAGCTGATGGATATGTCTTACCAAGATAATAAAGATGCCGATGTTTGGATTGATAAAACCACCCGTATTTGGCTGCCAAGCCTAAGTGGTTTCTATCAGCTTTCTGATGATGCTGGTCTCTTATTTGGCGTACATCAAGGTTTTGTACCTTCTTCACCACAACAGGATCCAGATATAGAGCTTGAGAAGAGTGTTAACTACGAATTCGGTGGACGTTTTAATGATGGTGTGACGCAGTTTGAGATTGTGAGCTTTTTCAATGACTATGAGAATCTGAACGAAAGCTGTGGTCAGTCTAACTGTGGTGTCAATGACCAACAAGACCAGCAGTTCAGTGGCGGTGAGGTGGATGTTTACGGTCTAGAGATGCAGTTTGCACAACGTTATCCTTTGAATCTTCAACTGGATATCCCTTATAGTCTCACCTACACCTATACGAAAGGTGAATTCCAGAATGAGCGTGCGACAACGTTCGCACAATGGGGTTATATTAAAAATGGTGATGAGCTTCCGTATTTACCATCTCATCAAGCCACTTTTAACATCGGCCTTGCAGCAAGTGATTGGAAAGTTAACGTAGCCATTAAATACATCAGTGAGATGAGCGAAGCTGCTGGCAGGAGCACTGAAGACTTTGAGCTTGTCCTTGAAGGTGCAAAGGTGCCCAGCACAACGATCGTTGATGTATCTGCGAGTTACGAGCTAGGTCAGTATGGTCAAGTCTATGCTAAAATCGACAACTTGTTCGATGAAGCAGAAATTGTTAGTCGTCGCCCGTATGGCGCGCGCCCAGGCAAACCAAGACAATTTAGTTTAGGTTATAAATACCAGTTTTAACTGATTGTCTACGCGGCTCTTGAGTAAGAGCCGCAGCTTCATGGCGGCTTGTCGCTAGAGCTATGGAGCTGTTCCAAAGATATGTGAATTCATTATTTCTTTTTGATGGAAATGACTATGTTAGAGCAACTATGGCAAAGCATTACTGAACTCCCAGGCTACTTGTTCGATGCCAATAAAAGAGTGTATTTGCCATACTTGTTTAGTGCCATTTTGATGGCTGTTCCTGTTTATATCGCCACAGAAAAAACGCGCTCTGGTAAAGGTTTTTTTAAATTCCTATTTCCCAAGCAAGTCTGGTGGTGCAAAAGTGCCAAGCTCGATTACTGTTTATTGATCACAAATCGGTTGATAAAGGCGGCGACGTTTACGCCTATCGTGTTGACTATGGTACCGGTGGCGCTAGGATTATCCGGTGGACTTGAAGCGCTCTTTGGTCCTGCGTTATATCTAGAAGCGCCAGAATGGGTAGTGATTGGACTATTTACGTTATTTTTGTTTATAGTCGATGACCTCACTCGATTCCTGCTGCATCTGATCCTACATAAAATCCCATTCTTTTGGGAGTTTCACAAGGTTCACCATTCTGCAAAAGTCCTGACCCCCTTTACCATTTATCGCTCACATCCCGTTGAAAGCTACCTGTACGCCTGTCGTATGGCATTAACTCAAGGAATTGTGGTTGGAGTAGGGTATTATGTATTTGGCAGCAGCTTGAGCATGTACGATATTCTGGGGGCGAATGCGTTTGTCTTTTTGTTTAATATTTTTGGGGCCAATTTAAGGCATTCACATATATGGCTGAGTTGGGGTGACAAGCTAGAAGATTGGTTTATTAGTCCTGCACAGCACCAAGTACATCACAGTGACAATCCAATCCATTTTGATACCAATTTAGGCTCAGCACTTGCCATTTGGGATCGTATGTATGGCTCGCTTATTAAAGCCTCGAGTGTGGGTCAAATTACCATTGGAGTTGGGCAATATGATGCGGGACATGATTCACTTACCGCGATTTACTTGAAGCCATTCAGGCAGGCTTGGAAAACCTTATTACCGAAGAAAAAAAGTAACCCACCACTTAAATCATCTCAGGGTGACTAGATCTTCACTATTCAGAACTACATATTTGCAATGAATTAATTTCGGTATGGGAGAGTTTTTCAAAGGTGAAGCTCGTGCTTGGAAGGGGAAAATAGGCTGACGACGGGCATTGTCAGCCTATGTGGGAGAGTAGGCTCCCTAAATCTTTACTAGTGTAGTTGTGATGAAGGCTTGCTGCGGAAAAAGCCTAGTTCATTTAACTTTTCAATTAGTTTTGGATCGTCCAACCGGTTCGGGGTTTCTTCATCCCTTAAATAGTGATCGTTTGGTACGGAATGCATATCGAGCATTTTATGAAATAGGATATTGCGAATTGCCAACGCTGTCATACCACCGTCCTGAATTGCATCCAGCCTTTCTTGGAGGTCTGAAAAAGGCGCAGCCTTGACGTCATCCACTACTGCAGAAAATTGACCATTAGATTTATTCTTAATCATAAAACCCCCAAAGGTATAGCTTGTTCACAATCCAGTGACACGATGTTCAAAAGGCATTTGGTATCAATTTTTTGTTCATAAAATAGATACTTACGCCATGTCCGATGTGATCAGTTTACTCTGAAGTGAGGGCAAATTACCATCTTGGATGTAAAGCTTTGTAAATCGAATAATGAGTGGAATGAAATAATAAGATGGACGTCTAGATGTAACACGATGATCTGAATATGAAAATAGTTCTCAGTACCAATTATGATACTGAGAACCAATACTAATTTAAGTAAATAATTTCTCTTTTACGTGTTCTGCAAAGCCACTACCCGCTTCTAAATAGAAGTTGTAGGTAGAATTCACACCCATTTCTTCTAATTCTTTCTGTTGATCTGGGTAGTTTGCAATGGCGGTAACTTGGCCGTTGTAGCCTGATGCTTTGAGCTGCTCGAGTGCATAAATATTCTGCATATGTTTAGGCATCGCGAGCATAACCATTTCTACTTCAGAATGATTTACACGCTGCCAAAAATCAGGGTCGGTTGCGTCAGCAGTTAATACCCTGCGCCCTCGGGAAACATGTTTTTCAACTACTTCAGGCTTAATATCTACACCAGCAACGGTATCTGGGAAGCTGGCCTGTATTGTTTCGTAAGCACCCGTTCCAATCCTTCCCATACCAAATATAACGATCTTGGTGTCGGTAAGATTTACCGGAAGCTCTTCTTCTAAACGGTCTTGGTTCTCAAACTTTAATAACCAAGGCTCTAATTTAACGTAGATTTCGTTTGAACGTTTGTTTAGCGGAGACGCGATCACAAAAGTAATAGAAACAGCAATAGCAACTACTGCTAGCCAGTCAGGAGCAACCGCACCAGAAGCAGATGCAACGGCACACACGATAAGACCAAACTCGCTATAGTTAGTGAGTGTGAAAGCGCTCAATAGCGATGTACGAGCACGCAATTTGAACATATTGGTGAAGAGATAATAAAGTGAGACTTTAATCGGTAGAACAATTACCAGTAGAATCGCTATTAAAAGTGCGTCCAGTGTAATCGTGGCATTCAGACCAATATTCAAGAAAAAACCAACAAGCAAGATGTCTTTTACATTCAATAGTGATTTTGATAACTCACCGGCTTTTTTATGTGGGGCGAAAATCATACCCATGATCAGCGCACCGAGATCACCTTTTAGGCCCGCAAATTCAAAGGCATGATAACCTGCGACTAACGCAAAAAAGAAGCCAAAAAGAGGGAGTAGCTCACCATGCTTTGAGCGGCTTAATACCCAAAACATAGCTGGACGTACAAGCGGTAGCACCACAAGCAGTGCCAGTGCCCAAATATTGGGTACTTTGCCGGTACTGACGGCGAGAAAGATAACCGCAAAGATATCTTGCATAACCAAAATACCGATTGAGATTTTACCGTGAAGACTTGCCATTTCACCACGTTCTTCGAGCACTTTTACCGCAAAAACGGTACTGGAAAAGCTAAATGCAAAACCAACCAATAAAGCGCTTTGCCAGTCTAGGTCAGTAAATAAAGGTAGGCTCATCGCCCCTAGCATCAATAACAGGCTAGCGAAAAACGCCGTACTGGTAATAATATGCATACTCGCTGGTGCCCAAACCTGAGGCTTTATCAGGTTACCAACTCGTAATTTTAAACCTATGCTAAAAAGCAGCAGCGTTACACCAAGATCTGCAAGTTGAGTAAGTAAGTCTGTGGTTTTATGGCCAAGTAGATTTAAGACAAAGCCCGCCATCAAAAAACCAATCAAAGGAGGAAGCTTTAATTGATAAACAGAAAATCCGCATGCAAATGCGACAGCAAAATAGAGCAGTTCCATAACTTTAAATTTTTATCCAAGATATGAGCAGTGTACCAAAACCTCCTGATATATAAATTATAAATTTTCGCTGACAAGTTGGAAAAAATATGGTTATGATGCAGGTAAGGACATACCGGACAGGAGACGTAATGTTTAAGAAGATCCTAGCATCTGTCGGTATCGGTGCGGCAAAAGTAGACACTGTATTGGAAACAGAGCATTTGCACCCGGGACAGAAATTTCAAGCGCAAATTGTAGTAAAAGGCGGTGACGTTAGCCAAGAAGTAACTGGTTTAGAGCTTGCGCTGATGACAAGAGTTAAGGTTGAAGGGGAAGACGGAGAATACTTTAGTAATCATGTTATTGACCGTTGGCGTGTAGGTAATAATTTCACGATAGGCCCAGGCGAAGAAAAAGTTATTCCTTTTGAAGCTCGACTTCATTCAGAAACACCAATCACAGAAATCAATGCAGGCTTCAACCGTTGTCATGTTTGGATTGAAACAGGCTTAGACATTGATTTAGCCATCGACCCATCAGACAAAGATGCTTTACACATTTATCCAAATGAAGCAGTGAAAGCATGTATGACAGCGATGGAGCGTTTAGGCTTCCATTTAGTGAAAGCGGATGTAGAAAAGGGCTATTTACGAGCGTCCGAGTTTCAGTCTGTTTCTGGTTGTTACCAAGAACTAGAATACCGACCAAACTCACGTGCATTATTTGGACTACAAGAAGTTGAGCTTTCGTTTGTACCTGAAGCACATCGAACTCATGTACTGATAGAGTTGGACAGAGCGTTTCGAGGGGATGGATATGTCGATTTAACGATTGAGCACGATCACGTCAATATCTCTCAATTGTGCGATCAGTTGGAGCGGTTGTTCTCATAATCACTTAATTTACTCCAAACGCCCAGCTTTGTCTGGGCGTTTTTGTTTCGAGCATAAATGATACCAATCAGTCTTAATAAAGCTAATCGGTATGACAGAGAAAAATATGAATTGGCAACTTAAAAGTTATGATGCGCTCACTAAAGATGAGCTTTTTGAGATTTTAAAGCTAAGGGTTGATGTATTCGTTGTAGAACAGGCATGTCCCTATCCAGAAATTGACGATACCGATAGGGCGTCTGAAACTCAACATCTGTTTTTGGTCAAAGATGAACAAATTTTAGCGTATGCACGTTGTTATAGAAAATCCGCAACTACTGCGTCCATAGGCCGTGTTATTGTTTCGCCAACGCTGCGAGGACAGGGCGTTGCACATGATCTTATGCATCGTGCGATTGCTTGTTGTGAAACGGAGATTACTCATGAGAATCTAGTTATTTCTGCGCAGTGTTATCTAGACAAGTTTTATACGGGGCTCGGCTTTGTGAAGCAAGGTGAAGATTATCTAGAAGATGGGATCCCGCATCAGGATATGTTATTTGTGAAAAAGTAAAAGAGGCTATGCGTAGCCTCTTTTTATGAGCGAAATTATAGTGAATTTAAAAATACCGCAGCAATGGCAATTGGACAAACGAAGCGGATGTACCAAGGCCATACTTTCCAAAAGAAACTACTGCCAACTTCCGGGCATCCTGATTCAATTTCTTTAAGCAGTTTTGCTCTGTGCCAAATCCAACCGACAAATACACAGCACAGCATGCCAAGTAGTGGCTGACCAAACTTCGTTGTCAGGCTAACAATAAAACCGAACAGCGTCTCGATGTTTACCAAAATGGTGAAGCTCACGGCTGTTACCAAGGTGCCGATGATCCAGGTGGCCTGTACTCTGCCTAGTGCAAAACGTTCAACAGCATAGGAAACAGGCGCTTCTAACATCGAAATAGACGAGGTGAGTGCGGCAATACTCATCAGAGCAAAGAAAGCGAAGCTTACCACCAGGCCAATGCTACCCATGCTATCAAACAATGCTGGCAATACCTGAAACACTAAGGTGTCTTCATTTAGCAGTGAGCCGTCAGCTGCAAAAATCTCTACGCCTTGCGCTTGCGCGACATACATGGCGGGAATGATAAGTAAGCCGGCAACGAATGCGATAAAAACGTCAATTAAGGTAACCATTGCACCAAGTGAAACTAGATTCTCTTTTTTACTTATGTATGAGCCGTAAATGATCATCACGCTGGTACCGAGCGAAAGCGAGAAAAATGCTTGCCCTAGGGCATCAACGAGTAACTGTGGATTAAGCACAGAAGAAAAGTCAGGAACAAGATACACCTTAAGACCTTCAACGGCACCTTCTTGGGTTAATACATACGCAATTAACGAGAATAAAATACCGATAAGTGCGGGCATCAAACGCTTTGACCACTTTTCTATCCCGTTTTCTACGCCTTTACTAATAATGAGCACGGTGAGTGCAATAAAGGCGGCTGTAAAGACGATGTTGCGTGACATAGAGGAATCAGCAAGCCAAGATTGCACTTGAGTCATTGAGGCAACTTCCGCGATGGGCTCAAGTGTTGCGCTAAACATCCACCCTGCCACGATTGCATAAAAACTTAAAATAAGACCCGCACAAATTATACCGCCGAACCCGACAACAAAAGCAAGTTTACTTTGCCATGCTGTATTTGTTAGTTTGCGCAGTGAAGATACGGCATTTGCTTGGCCGTGACGACCAATGACGAGTTCTGCCATTAGTGCTGGATAGGCAAGACAAAAAGCCAAAACCAGATAAACTAAAACAAACGCAGCACCACCATTGGATGCCGTTTGTGTTGGAAAGCCCCAAATGTTTCCCAAACCTACCGCCGACCCTGCGGCGGCCATAATAAAACCAAAGCGAGAGCTGAACTCTCCTCGGACATTGCTCATAATTATTATACTTCTCTAAAAATTTCTAACGGCGCTGACAATCTACTGTAATTAAAAAGAAATAAAAAGAGTAAATTACCTTGATTTAGCGCAAGTTTTAGCCTGATATTTAGCCGTAATTAAGTTGTTGCACTCAAAAATCAAAGCTTAGCTTATAAGCTAATGTTTTCACGATTATTTCTATATGAGATAAGTCACCGTGTAGCGACTTATTTACAATAATTATTTTTCTTTACAGGGTAGCGAAAGCACAAATTTTGCGCCACCTAATCGCTCTGACTGGTTTACGGTGGCTGTACCATGATGCCAATCCATGACTTTTGCAACGATTGCAAGGCCTAAGCCGTAGCTTTTACCTGCACGGTTGCGGTGAGTTTGCTCTTGAAAGAAAGGACTAAAGACTTTATCCCAATTTTGTCTCGCGATCCCAGGGCCATCGTCTTCAACGGTAATAATGAGCCAATGCTCGGTATGGTGTGCACTTAATAACACACTGGCAGTGGCAAAGTCACAGGCATTGCTGATCAAATTACTTATCGCTCTTGCAAGCCAATGTAAGTCGCCATGGATCATTAATTGTTCAGGAATTTCTACGCGACCAGACAACTGGTTCTTTTGTAGCTTTGGTTGCATTTGCTGCATTAGATCTTGACCATAGCGAGATAGAGTCGTTACTTCATGTTTGAGTAAATGAGACTTTTGTTCAAGCGTCGCAAAAGATAGATAGCTCGAGAGCATGTCCTCCATTTGATCTAAATCTTTTTCCATGCGTGCTAAATAATCGTGAATGGCATCGATATCACTTTCATCTAAAGCTGCATCTAAGCCAAACCTTAAACACGCAACAGGTGTCCGAATGTCATGAGAAAGACTGGAGGCCATTAGCTTATTCTCAGCCATCAACTTCTCTATTTGGCTTGCCATTCGATTAAAGGTATTTTCCAAGTCGCGGATATAGGTGAAATGATTGGGGGCGATGCGCGCGCTTAGGTTACCGCTGGCAAAGTGCTTTGCTGCAGTATTGAGAACGATCAAACGTTTAACTAACGGAGAGAGAATGAACCATAATATTGCGCAAATTCCACCGTAGAAAAATAATGTTAGCAATACGTCGTAATCAGCCTGTTCAACCTGAGGTTGCCATTCAAGTTCAACGTAGTCAGGCGCCATTTTAGGGGTTGTTTTTAGAAGGTATACATTCTCGTTTTCTATTACTAACCCATCAGGTTGTAACATCCGTTGCTTTAACTCGAGCGGCATGGCTAGCGTTTCGCCATCTTTATAGCTAATGTTGATGTCAAATTGTTTGGCAATCAAAGCCGTTGCGTCTTCTCGTTTTCCCTGTTCAATATCTGCAACTTGCTTGGCAAGACCTGTAATCAGTTTGCTTTGCCACTCAAAACTATCTTCTAAGGGAGCGGTTTGCTGATTATAGGTGTCGATCACCCAACCCAGAGCGAAGATCGAAATTAACGCACCAGCGAGTAAGTAGATATAGAGTTTTTTCACGATATTAGCTTGCGACCTTCATTACCAAGCTGATGGCACGAGTAGATACCCTTTACCCCACACCGTTTTAATTTTTTCTGGGTTTTGAGGATCATCATTAAACTTTTTACGTAGGGCAGAAATGAGCACATCGACGCTTCTGTCGAGGCCGTCATATTCTCTCCCTTTTGTCGCTTTAAAAACCGCATCGCGAGAGACAACTTCACCAGCGTGACTGGCTAAAAATTGCAGTAGTAGGTATTCGGCACTAGAGACGATGACTTCTTGACCTGCAACACTGACTTTGCGAGCTTGAGTGTCGATACATAAATGTCCCACCACGAGTTCGTGATTGGCAGCTTGATGATCTTGTGGTTTTTCTTGTGCAGCGCGAACATTCGCTTTTATACGAGCGAGTAAGGCGCGAGGACGCACAGGCTTGATTACATAATCGCTAGCGCCAACTTCCAAACCGATGACTTCATCCATTTCTTCATCTTTGGCTGTGAGCATAATAACAGGCTTGCTATAAAACTGACGTAAGTCACGGCATACGCTGATACCGTCCTTACCGGGGAGCATAAGGTCAAGTAAAACAAGGTCGGGGTCTAGTGACTTAACACGTTCAACGACTTCATCACCGCGGTAGCAGCAATGTGTTTTGTAACCTTGATTATCAAGATATTCAGCGACCCATTGCGCTAATGAAGTGTCATCTTCAACCAATAAGATTGTGCCGTATTGCTCCATGTCTTTACTCCGAACTTTTTATTTTTCTGCGTCGAGTATAATTCTAAAAGCGTCATTGTCTGTAAATAAGTGTAGCGCCAGCCTGCAGTTGACCTCTGTCAAACTGGCGAGTACTTATGTTACTTAACGTTTAGCTTTTCAATTAAACTCTCGGCCAAGTGTTTTTGCATATCCGCTGTTAGCGCTGATACTTCGGTTTGGGTACATGCACCAGCGGTTTTCTCGAGCGGCGAAACCGTTTTAGTTACCTTGTAAGGAGGAATATCAACAGGCTTTTCGCCACGTTGACGGCGCGCCTCGTCGGTATTTTGGGCCACAATAAACGACAGTACATCGTGCTCGTTTTCTATTTTTTCCACTTCAGTAAATGTGAATTGTAAAGGGATCCCTTGAAATCCAGCGCTATCTACTGATGATTTGGCAAACCAGACAACATCTGACGAAGCTTGGTGTGCTAGGCGCATACTGACTGAAGCCACAATATTAGTGCATTGAAATGCTGGCGAATTTTGAGCAAGTTCAGCAATATGTGGATGTGGGTTTCTTGGCCTATCCAGTGCGTACGTTTTATTGGCTGCAAATTCCAAATCAAGTTGATGAATTGTTAGCGTGTAGTTTGCGTTTTTAGCTGCAACAACTTTCAGGCCTTTTTTCTCAAGTAAAGCAACAATCTGCTTTCTCAGTGTATCAGTCAAGCTTACCTTATCGGCATTGATGTAGACTGTGTCACCTTGAGCAAGTGGGTGAGCGGGCAATTGCACTGATTTAATTCGTGCAGAATTAAGTTCGGTACTATAGCTGATTTGATAAACAGACTTTTTTAGTAGTGGCTTCTTAGGTACATCTAACTTTGGCGCTAATGGCGCTGTGGTGACACATCCAAAAAGTAGACTTGTACATAGAGCTGCTAGCACTAAACGCATTAAAATACCTCAATTAAACAGTTATTTTCTTATATTTAGTGAGTTCCGCCAATTCATCATGTTAGTATGGCGGGCGAGTGTTAATGAAATGAGTCATTATGAAGTCGCTAATTCTCACATTAGTTTGTTTTTTTTGCATTAGTTATCCAAAAATAACGATTGCAAAAACCCCAAACCAGCAATGGTCACAATTTTTAAAGAGCTATTCTAAGCAAGTCGAGCGCAAACTAAAAGAAAAATCGGTGCCCGGTGCTGCTTTATCCGTCGTGCATGTCGAGCACGGCAGCTACGCAGAAGGTTTTGGCAAGACAAAAAGTCGACAAGGAAGTGTGGTCAACGAACAAACTCGCTTTCGCTTGGCATCGGTTTCAAAAACGTTTGCAGGAAGTCTAACGGCTAAATTAGCGAGCGAAGGGTATTTTAATATTGACGATCGAGTGGCCAGCTACTTGCCGCAAGTCGCCAAAGGTGATTATAGCCAACTTAAGCTCTATCATTTGTTAAGTCACTCGAGTGGCTTAGTGCCCAATGCCTACGATAATTTAATCGAGTCTCGCATGGACTACCCACAAATTGTTGAGCGCTTACTGCAAGTCAAAGCGTTATGTCAGCCCGGTGAGTGTTATGGTTATCAAAATGTCATGTTTAGCTTGATTGGAGATGTTATCGAGCAGGCGACGAATATCAGTTACAAAACTTGGATGGAAGAGTTTGTTTTCGCGCCACTTAATATGCATGACGCCGGCCTTGGCTACGAGCAAATGACAAAAAATGATAATTTTGCGTGGCCGCATGTCAGAGGGCGAAAGCGTTGGCATACCGCTAAATTAAAGCCGCATTACTATAAAGTACTCCCCGCAGCTGGTGTAAACGCTAGTGCTGCTGATATGGCGCAGTGGTTAAAAGCACAATTAGGTCTGTATCCAAGTGTTCTATCACCGGATGCTCTGAGTAAGCAATCAGTGCCGTATACGTTAACGAAACGAGAGCTACGCAGACGCGTTTGGCGTGGTCATGTAGAAGAAGCCTATTATGGACTTGGCTGGCGAATTTATCGTTACGATGGCAAATTGCTCTATTATCATAGTGGCTGGGTGCAAGGTTATCGTACCGATGTGGTGATTATTCCAGAGCTTGGTATTGGGTTTAGCCTACTGTTAAATGCAGAGAGTGGCATTATTAATCAGTTAACAAACGACTTTATTGTTGACGCATTGGCGCTTGAGAAGAAATTACTGCCTCAGGTGAGTGAGCAGGAAATTAAGAAAGTAAAAGCAGAAGAAGCGAGTTTATTGCAAGAGATTGCGACGTCTTCTGGTGAAAACGTCGCAGACAACAAAGGTTAGTTACGAGGTAACTGGATCTTTTTGTCTTCGCTTTGGCGGTACAACACAATGATATGGCCAATGGTTTGTACTTTATGTGCATTTGTTTCACGAACAATTGCTTCAAAAATCAGTTTCTTAGTTTCACGATCATTGGTTGGTACTTTTACCTTGATAAGTTCGTGAATGTTCAGGTTTTGCTCAATTTCAGCCATGACGCCTTCGGTTAGGCCGTTTGCGCCTAGAAGAACAACTGGGTTTAAAGAATGAGCTAGCCCTTTTAGGAACTGCTTTTGTTTATTTGATAAGGTCATATTGATACAATCTTATTTATTAAAAGGCTTGAATTATCGATATTCTAACGCCATCTAGACAATATTACTAATGAGTTGTAGTTAATATGGCAAATAAAAAACATTCCGCCAGTTCGAAACGTTGGTTAAAAGAACACGTAGAAGACCCGTATGTGCATGAAGCCCAAAAACGTGGCTATCGTTCACGAGCGGTTTTTAAGCTGGAAGAAGTCCAGCAAAAGGATAAATTGATCCGTAAAGGAATGACGGTAGTTGATTTAGGGGCTGCTCCGGGGAGCTGGTCGCAGTATCTCGCAGAGCAGGTAGATATTGGCGGACAAGTTATTGCTTGTGATATCTTACCGATGGACTCATTAGCGGGTGTCGATTTCCTTCAGGGAGACTTCAGAGAAGAAGCGGTATTAAATGCATTATTGGATAGAATAAACGGCAAGAATGTTGATGTAGTTTTTTCTGATATGGCACCAAATATGAGCGGAAATATGTCAACCGATCAATCTGGCAGTATGTATCTGGTCGAGCTAGCATTAGATATGTGCCATCAAGTGCTAAAACCAAACGGTGCATTTGCGGTTAAAGTTTTCCAAGGAGAAGGCTTTGATCAATTTGTACAAGAGGTACGTAATTGTTTTAAGGTCGTAAAGATCCGTAAACCAAAAGCGTCTCGTCCTCGTTCACGCGAAGTATATGTAGTGGCGACGGGCTACAAACTGTAGTACAGTTGGAAAGCATCAAGTTGAATTTGAATTTTTTTGGATACAAGAGGTTAACTCCTTGAGCGATATGGCTAAAAATCTAATACTCTGGTTAGTGATTGCAGTAGTGCTAATGACTGTGTTCCAGAGCTTTAACGGTGGCGAACAATATGATCGCCAAACGAGTTACACACAATTTGTAAAGGATGTGCGCAATGGCTCTGTAAGAGAAGTCAGTATTGATCGTCAAACAGGCGTAATTAGCGGCGTTCGTTCAAGTGGTGATCGTTTTCAAACAGTAATTCCATTAACTGATTTGGATTTGGTTAATGACTTACTTAAGAACGACGTAAACATCAAAGGCGTTGCACCGGAAGAGCAATCTTTCCTTGCAAACATCTTTATTTCTTGGTTCCCAATGCTTTTGCTTATTGGGGTATGGATTTTCTTCATGCGTCAAATGCAAGGCGGTGGCGGCAAAGGCGCAATGTCGTTTGGTAAAAGTAAAGCTCGATTAATGAGCGAAGACCAAGTTAAGACAACATTTGCAGACGTCGCTGGTTGTGACGAAGCGAAAGAAGATGTTACTGAGCTAGTCGATTTTTTGCGTGACCCGTCAAAGTTCCAAAAGTTGGGCGGTAGCATTCCGAAAGGCGTGTTGATGGTTGGTCCTCCAGGTACGGGTAAAACCTTACTTGCTAAAGCCGTTGCTGGTGAAGCAAAAGTACCATTCTTTACCATTTCCGGTTCTGACTTCGTAGAAATGTTTGTTGGTGTTGGTGCATCTCGTGTTCGTGACATGTTTGAACAGGCAAAGAAAGCTGCGCCTTGTATCATCTTTATCGATGAAATCGACGCGGTAGGCCGTAAACGTGGCGCTGGTATGGGCGGTGGTCACGATGAGCGTGAGCAAACACTTAACCAAATGCTTGTAGAAATGGACGGCTTTGAGGGTAACGAAGGTATTATCGTTATCGCTGCTACTAACCGTCCTGATGTACTAGATCCTGCATTATTACGTCCTGGCCGTTTCGACCGCCAAGTCGTGGTTGGTCTTCCGGATATTCGTGGTCGTGAACAAATCTTAAACGTTCACATGCGCAAAGTGCCATTAGACGATAATGTTGAAGCGTCTGTAATTGCACGTGGTACGCCGGGCTTTTCCGGTGCAGACTTGGCAAACCTTGTGAATGAAGCCGCACTGTTTGCCGCTCGGGGCAACAAGCGTAAGGTAAGTATGGCGGAATTTGACGCCGCGAAAGATAAAATCATGATGGGTGCTGAGCGTAAGTCCATGGTGATGAGCGAGCAAGAAAAGGAAATGACGGCATATCACGAAGCTGGTCACGCGATTGTTGGTCGTTTAGTGCCTGAACATGACCCAGTATATAAAGTGTCGATTATTCCACGTGGTCGCGCATTAGGTGTAACAATGTACTTGCCGGAGCAAGACCGCGTAAGTCACTCTAAGCAACACCTAGAATCTATGCTTTCGAGTTTATACGGTGGTCGTATCGCTGAAGCGCTGATTTACGGCGATGACAAAGTAACGACAGGCGCGAGCAACGATATTGAGCGCGCAACCGATATTGCTAAGAAAATGGTTACTCAGTGGGGCTTAAGTCCGAAACTTGGTCCACAGATGTATTTGGAAGAGCAAGGCGAAATGTACATGGGTGGTGGTTCTCACCGTATGTCAGGTATGTCGGATGAAACCGCCAAGCTTATTGATGCTGAAATTAAAGATTTCATTGATCGCAACTACCAACGTGCGGAGCAAATCCTAAAAGATAATATGGATATTCTTCACACCATGAAAGATGCGTTGATGAAATACGAAACGATTGATGCATTGCAGATTGATGATCTAATGGAGCGTCGTGATGTTCGTCCACCAAGGGATGCACATGACATTAAGCCAGAGAAAAAAGTAGAATCTGCAAAAGTAACTGACATAAAACCTGAGCCTAAAGCTGAAAAGCCAGCAGAAGAGCAGTCAAACGATACATCATCAAACTCAGAGCTTGATGACAAATCGTAAGATTAGGTAGAATACGACAGCCCCGAGCAATCGGGGCTTTTTTGTATCAGTTGATATAAGTTTTATGACATTCGATGCGAGAACTTGAATCAACTGCTATAAGCCTTTCGTTATCACCAAACTTAGACTACAGAAAATAGGTATAGAATGTACGAGTTACGTTTACCCAAAGGGCGCACCCTTAGTTTAGATAAGCCTCAGGTTATGGGGATTTTAAATGTTACTCCCGACTCATTTTCTGACGGTGGACATTTTACTCACCTTGATAGTGCGATCGAGCAAGCAAATTTAATGCTTTCACAAGGCGCTACCATCTTAGACATAGGTGGAGAGTCCACTCGTCCCGGCGCGCCAGACGTCCAATTAGAAGAAGAATTACAGCGCGTGATACCGGTTATTAAAGCAATTCGCACACACTCTAACTGTGTGATTTCGGTAGATACCAGTAAAGCCGAGGTGATGAAACAAGCAATAGAGGCAGGCGCTGATATCATTAATGATGTTCGAGCGTTGCAAGAGCCAGAAGCGCTTGAAGTCGCAGCTCAATACAGTGATGTACCAATTTGTTTAATGCATATGCAAGGTCAACCTCGCTCAATGCAAAATAACCCTCACTATGATGACTTATTTTCAGACATCAGTCAGTTTTTCGAAGCTAGGATCAGTGCGTGCAAGCAAGCTGGGATTGATACCAATCGGCTGATTTTAGATCCTGGTTTTGGCTTCGGTAAATCTCTAGAGCATAACTTTCAGATATTAGGAGGGTTGGACAAGTTTCACGCTTTCAATTTGCCTATTCTGACAGGCCTCTCTAGAAAGTCCATGTTTGGACAACTACTCACTCGGGAAACGCATGAGCGTGTAGCTGCGAGTCTAGCCGGTGCGCTGATATGTGCGCAGAAAGGCGCGCACATAATTCGTGTTCATGACGTAAAAGAAACAAGCGACGCGCTTAATGTATGGCTAGCGTCGGTCAATGGAGTTACTCAATGACAACAAGAAAGTACTTCGGTACGGATGGTGTAAGGGGCATGGTGGGCGAGTTCCCAATTACGCCTGAGTTTGCAATGAAACTAGGCTGGGCGGCTGGAAAAGTGCTGTCTGAGCGTGGTACCAAAAAGGTAATTATTGGCAAAGATACCCGCATTTCTGGCTACCTTCTTGAAACCGCGTTAGAGGCTGGGTTAATTGCCGCGGGGATCAATGTGATTTTATTGGGGCCTATGCCGACACCTGCTGTTGCTTACTTGACGCAAACGTTCAGAGCTGAGGCTGGTATTGTGATCAGTGCATCTCATAATCCATACCATGACAATGGCATCAAGTTTTTTGGTGGCGATGGTAAAAAGCTCCCTGACGAGGTGGAACTTGCAATAGAAGCAAAGCTGGATGAACCAATGACGTGTGTCGCGTCTGAAAAACTCGGTAAAGCTAAGCGCCTAGAGAGTGCGGATGGTCGCTATATCGAATTTTGTAAAGGCCAGTTTCCTAAAGAGCTATCGCTTGAAGGGTTGAAAGTGGTGCTGGACTGCGCAAATGGCGCGACTTATCACATTGCACCAAGTGTCATGCGTGAACTAGGTGCGGATGTGATCACAACCGCATGTGAACCTAATGGTGTCAACATCAACGAAAAATGCGGTGCAACGCATGTCGAAGCGTTGAAAAAAGCCGTGCTTGAACATCAAGCGGATGTTGGTATTGCTTATGATGGTGATGGTGACCGAGTCATGATGGTCGATCACGACGGTCATGTATTTGATGGTGATGACATCGTCTATATTATCGCTTGCCAAGCTCATGCCGATGGCACATTAGGTGGCGGTGTTGTAGGTACGGTAATGTCTAACATGGGGCTCGAAAACGCCCTTAAATCACGCGGAATTGCGTTTGAGCGTAGTAAGGTCGGTGACCGCTATGTAATGGAGCTTCTTGGTGAGAAAGGCTGGAAAATCGGCGGCGAAAGTTCAGGTCACGTTTTAAATCTGGATCTGATCAGCACCGGTGATGGCATTGTCTCTAGCTTACAAGTGCTTGCTGCCATGGTTGCGCAGAATAAAACATTAAAAGATTTGGGTGAAGGTTTTAGCAAATACCCAATGAAGATGATTAATGTGCGCTATAGCACTAAAGATGATCCAACCGAGCAAGACGCTGTTAAAGCGGTTGTCGCTGAAGTTGAAACTCAGCTTGCCGGAAAGGGCAGAGTGCTATTGCGTAAATCTGGTACAGAGCCAGTGGTTCGCGTCATGGTTGAAGCTCAGCAACAGAAGCAAGTTATCGATTTTGCCCAAAAAATCGCTGAAGTTGTTGAATCTGTGAGCAATTAAACCAAAAATTAAATTTATTTCTTGTAACTTCGGGTGAGTAGAGTTAGTATCTCACCCGCTTTCTACTGCGGAGTATCGTATGACAACTAGAAAGCAAATTGTTGCTGGTAACTGGAAAATGAATGGCTCAAAAGCCCTTGTTGACCAAATATCAGAAGCAGTAAGCAATCAAGCATTTCAAGCAAATGTTATTATTTTTCCTCCTGCCATGCTTATTGAGCAAGCAGCAAGTAAAGGGCTTACTGTCGGAACTCAAACTGTTTCGGAATATAAAGAAGGCGCATATACTGGAGAAATTCAGGCGTCCCTAGCAAAATCGCTAGGTGCAACATATACCTTAGTTGGTCACTCAGAGCGGCGAGCTATTTACGGCGAAAGCGATGAAGATGTTGCGAACAAATTTGCACATGCTCAAGAACAAGGTTTGACACCAATCTTATGTGTTGGTGAAACCGAAGAAGAAAGAGAAAATGGGCAGACAGAGCAAGTGGTTGCTAGGCAAATAAACGCAGTTATCACCAAATTAGGTGTAGCAGCGCTAACAAACTCTGTGATAGCATACGAACCTGTTTGGGCTATTGGTACTGGTAAAACAGCATCTCCTGAGCAAGCGCAAGCAGTACACAAATTTATACGTGATTTGCTTTCAGACAATGACAAGCAAATTGCACAATCACTGCAACTCCTTTACGGTGGCAGTGTTAATGAACAGAACAGTGAATTGTTATTCGCACAAGACGATATAGACGGTGGACTTATAGGTGGCGCAAGCCTAAAACCTGAGAGTTTCGCAGCTATATGCAGAAGTGCAAAAGGATAAGTAAATGTACGAAATTCTAATGGTTGTTTACTTAATTGTGGCATTAGCATTAATTGGTATGGTGTTAATTCAACAAGGTAAAGGCGCAGATATGGGCTCTTCGTTTGGTGCAGGTGCATCGGCGACAGTTTTCGGCTCATCAGGCGCAGGTAATTTTATGACCAAGACAACAACAATCTTAGCAACGATATTCTTTGTACTAAGTATTGTTCTAGGTAACCTAACTACGGGTCAGATTAAAAAGACTAATGAGTGGGAAAACCTAGAGGCCCCAGCTGCTGCAACAACAGTTCCAGCAACAAATGATGTGCCAGCGACAGAAGAAAATCCAGCTTCTGACGTACCTAATTAATCATTAGGAAATACACCGAATTTGCGAATGTGGTGGAATTGGTAGACACGCCATCTTGAGGGGGTGGTGGCTTCGGCCGTGGGGGTTCAAGTCCCCCCATTCGCACCAAATAAAAAAACCAGCTTAGGCTGGTTTTTTTCGTCTGCCGTTTGCCACTAAGCCTAATACCAATTAGTCTTATCATTCACAGCTTCGCTAATAGAAGCTATTTCAAACAAACTAAAACCACGGCAAAAACCTAGGCTGAAGTTTCACTTTAGTAACATATAATCCTACTATCTAGTATAATCAATTGTTCTGTAACGATTTTTTATTAAAATTAATTTTCTAATATTGGTTTTATTATGGTTACAAAAACCCTAAAAGTAATTTTTATTAAATAAATATTTCAATTTACTCTGGTTGTGACTATAATACCCCTCCAGAGGAAAGAGATGCCCCTAGTGCATCTTTTTTTATGCCCAAAATTTGTAGTGTTTAAGTCTATTTAGATTTAACGGATTACTGGGCTAGAGGTAATGACACTTAGCTTGTTACTTCTCTAGTTGCGACCTCTCGCAACTAGCACACACACGGTGATTCCTTTGGAGATTATATGATTACAGTTTTACCTCGCCTTGGTTTATCTGCGATTTCAGCTGCAGTGTTAGCAGCAGTAGCCCTTCCTAGTACAGCATTGGCTGAACAAGCTAATGTAGAGCAAGAAAAACAAGTTTTTGAAAAAATAGAAGTGACTGCTCGTAAACGTACTGAAAGCTTGTTCGAAACGCCTACTGCGATTACTTCTATCGGTGCTAGTGATATTGATAAAGCCAATATCAGCAATCTAGACGATATTGGTAAGTTCGTTCCAAACTTAAATATTACTCGCTATGGTGTAGGTAACGCTGCACATGCTTCTGTATTTATCCGTGGTATTGGTCTACAAGACCATGTGATCACAACGGACCCAGGTGTTGGTGTTTACGTTGATGGCGTATACCTTGGCCGTCAAATGGGTTCTAACCTTTCACTGCCCAATGTTGAACGCGTAGAGGTACTACGTGGTCCACAAGGTACACTGTACGGCCGTAACACATTAGGCGGTGCGGTAAATGTGATCACTAAACAACCTGGCGCTGAAGAAGTTGCACGCGTTGAAGCTAAAATAGGTTCTCGCGGTCGTTTAGCGACTGACCTGTATACAAGCCAGACGTTAACAGACACACTGAGCTTTTCTGCAAGTGCTTCTTATAAAGAGCGCGACGGTGTAGGTAAAGCAATCAACTTAGCAAATCCTGAAAAGGAAATCGGCGAAGAGCAAGAGTTTAGTGGCCGTTTAGCACTTAGATGGCAAGCAACGAATGATTTAGTTGTCACCGCTGCATTTGACGGCGTTGAGAACGAGTCTGGTCAATCACCGTATACTATTGAATTAACAGGTCCACTTGACTCAAATGACCCTTTCAATGGTGACTTCCCATTGCTAGATGAGTCTATGTTGCCAAACAATCCTGATGATTTGGCAACAACGGTTGCTGGCATTGAAAGCACAGATTACTCTGGTTGGGGTGGGTCAGTGACTGCTGATTGGCAAGCAAGTGATGTTTACTCTGTTAAATTTATCGCAAGCAAGCGTAGTTCTGAATATACCGGTGGCCTAGATGACGATGCGGTAGCACTTAATCTATCTGAATTCCCAGAAGAGGGCGGTGCAGATCAGTACTCATTTGAACTACAACTAAACGGTACTTATGACTCTTGGGATTTTGTATCGGGTCTTTATTACTTTAACGAAGACGGTTTTACCAGCTCTGGTCCGTTCGTATTTAGCCCGTGGAACACGCCAAATGGCTTATTAAACGATGGTCAGACTGCTTCTTTTGGTGACTACGGTTACTTTGATATCAACCAAGAAACCGATGCCTATGCGGCTTACATAAATGCAAGCTTTGACGTGACTGAGCTGTTCAGCATAGGTGGTGGTTTACGTTACTCTGAAGACAAAAAAGAGGCAAACGCACTATTCCCAAGCTTTGGTGCTCGTAAATATGTAAGCGCAGACTTTGACGAAGTGACGTGGGACGTGAATGCTTCATACCAGTTAACTCGTGACATCAATGTTTACGCGCAGGTCCAAAAAGGGTACCAAAGTGGCGGCTTCCCACCACGTCCATTTGGTGGTCCAGATCAATTCGCTGCGTTTGATGAAACTAAAGCGATTAACTACGAAATCGGTTTCAAAGGCCAAGTGCATGACAACGTATCTATGATGGTTGCTGCATTTGTAACGGATTACACCGATCTGGCGCTACCTTTCAACGACCCGACTGCTGGCGGTGGTTTCGTCACTATCGTGGAAAATGCAGGTGAGTCGAAAGCACAAGGTATTGAACTTGAAACGACAATCGCAATTACTGATGATTTCTCAGTACGCAGCTCAATCGGTTACCTAGACTCAGAAATTACCCATGTTGATGAAGGTGTTATTGGTATTGGTAAAGGCGATGCGCCAGCACTCACACCTCGATGGACTGTGATGGTGGCACCATCTTACTTCCATGACTTAGAGCATGGTGCAACGATTGCAGTTAACGCAAGCTACTCGTACCGCTCAGACATGCAAGGTCAGTCTGTAACACGAGCAAGCGAGCATATTGATTCTCGCGAATTGTTAGGCTTTAACATCTCATACACCAACGCTGAAGGTGATATGGAAGTAACGCTATACGGTGAAAACGTGCTAAACGAAGTGTACGATGTAGGTCGTCTACAGCAAAGTGGCTTTGTTGGTGTCATGCGCAGCAATGACCGCAGTGAGTTTGGTATTAAGTTCAAAAAAGAGTTCTGGTTAGATTAATCCAACCCTAGCTTGAATATAGAAAAAGTCGTTTAGTTTCTAGCTAAGCGGCTTTTTTATTGTAGCTACCCCGTCCTAAATTATGTGGCAACATTTCAAACTCATTCAGAATACGTAAAATAATTGATATAGCTGCTTGTTTACATTGTAGTTGACCTATGGGAGTTTAGTGATAGGCGGTATTTCTAGCCCAGTTTTTAGTCGTGTTGAGCTAATCATATCGCGGTTTTAATTAACTATGATTGTTTACTATAACGTGAAGACTATTCGCGACGTCGAGTCTATTTGAGCGTTGATATTTTAAATATAATTAAGGAGAAGAAGTTGAGCAATACTATGTTAGAGGAAGGAAAGGAGATCCTAGCACAGCAGTCTTTTAGTTTGTTGTTGGGCGCTGAGTTGGAGGTGTTTGAGGTTGGCGTTGCTGAGTTAAGTCTCGCTATTCGGGATGATCTTAAACAAAACTATGGTTTTGCACATGGCGGCGTGGTTAGCTATCTAGCTGATAATTGTATTACTTTTGCTGGTGCATCGGTGCTGGGCAGCTGTGTTACCTCAGAGTATAAAGTGAATTATGTTAGACCCGCTATTGGCGATAAGCTAATTGCGAAGTCAACCGTGTTGTATTCGGGTAAACGTCAGGCGACATGCGAATGTAAGGTATATGCGCAAAGCGGTGACGAAGAAAAGTTGGTGGCGGTTTCTCTTGGCACAATAACTAAGGTTTAGGGTAGCAGGCGGTGTTCTGAAGTGTATTTGATTAGGTCTTTTTAGCGCTACCAGCCTCAGGTATTTGATATAAGCGGGCAGCGCTATGTTAAACGCTTAGTTACAGCAACTAGAACGTATACGCAACGCTAAACTTTACACTCCTTGGCATGATATAGCGGCCGTTAGGTGAATCTGGGTTACGTGGATCCCCCTCGGTGATCCCTTGTTTATCAGTAAGATTATCTACCGCTAGTTGTAATTTTACGCCCTCTGTTGGCTCTACGATAAGGCCAATATCAAGCTTTTCGTAGCCCTCTAACACGACAGTGTTTTCATTATCGCCAAAACGGTCATCTACAGCTGAGAGTGTGCCATACAAGGTGGCATACATACCTGACATTTCAAAGTCGTAGCTTGGTGTAACGCGCAGCATCCAATCTGGTTGGCGCTGTGCTTTATTTCCCTCATTTGTTGGGCTTTCAGTAATTTCAGTGTCTTGCCAAGTGGCATTCAAGTTTATCGATAAACCCGATTCATGGTTGTAGCTGTAATCAAGTTCTACACCGGTTGCTTCATTGGTTAGAATTTCCGCAGGTATACCTGGGCGTCTTACAAACGTGTCGCCTTTTACTTCGTTGGTAAATAAAGTAACAAAGAGGTCGCCGGTTTCACCCATATATTTATAGCCAAGCTCAGCTTGTGTGACTTCTTTAATCAGCGACTCGCCCGATTCATAGGTGCTATAGTTGTCTCTGAAGTCGTCGAAATAAGGCATTTTGTAGCCTTTGTTCATACGCACAAAAACACCTGAATCTAAGCTCAAACTATAGTCAGCGCCTAAGGTCCATGAAGTCTTGCGCTCATCATAGTCAACCGCTTTTGTGATCACTCCGTCTAAATCTTCATCTACAGAGTATTCTACCTCGTGCTGCTCACTACGCAGGCCTAAGTCTAATTTAAGCGCTTCAGTAGCTTGGTAACTATGAGTGGTATAAACTGCCCATGTCGTGGCATCACCAGAACTGTTAATGTCGTAGTTGAAGGCGCAACCGGCAACATCGCTATTACACGCGATACCATTCAATGCTTCGCCACCTTGTTCCAAAACGTGGTAGGCGGTATTGCCTAAGCTCCACCAGTCTTTTGCAGAAGTAGTTGCTGTATAAATACCAAAGGCACTTGACCAATCACCAAAGGTTTTGCTTAAGGCTAAGTCATTGGTGAAAGCTTCGATATCTTTTAATACAACCCAGCGACCATATTGTTGTACCATGGTATCACCCGCGTATTCATCGCCCGTGACGCTACCTGTTGCGGTTTCACCATTGTCCGCCACTTCACTTAAACGCATGGCACTGCCAGCAGGCACAAGGCCTAGTGTATTTGCATCGCCTTGCGTTAAGCTAAAGCGGTCATTTAACTGCCAACCATTTTTGAATTCTACTTTTAAGCTACCTCCAGAAACATGGCCTTTCCAGCCGCGACCATCACCCATATCTACGCTCATCGGTGCATTTTCATCACCGACATAAATAATAGCTTTGCGATTATTCGTTCCCAGCTGAGTAAAGCCCGCATCCACACCCTCAACATTAAGTGGGGTTGGCAGATACCATGCGCCTCTGTCATCAGTTTGACGGGTATAAAGGTTAAATTCACCATCAGCAAACTCTTTGGTTAGGTTTATGGTAAATTGATGGCCTTTTTCTGAGGTAAAGCCCGCATCACGGATCCCAGAAGAGCGTTTGATATAGCCGCCAACCATGTAGTAAAGATCATTGGAGATCTCACCACTTAACACGCCGTCAATGCGATTAAGACCATAGTCTGTGGTGGTATATTTAAACGTCCCTTCGGTGTCGGCTTGGCCGCGTTTAAGTTGAAAGTTAGTTGTTAAGCCCGGCTGACCATTAGACACCACGGGGTTTGGTCCACCACGCAGGCCTTCCATCATACTGATGGTTTCATCGAGTCTGAAAATCGAGGTGTTTTCTAAAAATGAGAGCGTTGGCGCGGGATATATAGGACTGCCTTGCAAACTAACCGTTAAGAATGGCGCATCCCCACCGCCTGGAAAGCCGCGAACAAAAACGTTGGCACCGGATTCACCTCCTGAACTTTCAACCCAGATCCCAGGCACCGCTTTAAGCAAGTCAGCGGTACTTTTGGGGGCGAGCTTATCAATTTGCACGGCATCGATGTTAGTCACAGCAAAGCTTGCATCAATTTTTCTGATCCCTGCGCCACCAGGTGTACCTGACACAATGATGGTTTCTACTTTTTCTTTGTTATTGTTCGGTTGTTGTTCAGCCTGAGCTGATGCGCTTAACGCAAGCGTTATAGCTGCAGCGATCAAGCTTAAGGAGTTAGTTTTTATCACGGCTAAAGCCCTCTTGTTGTTGTCATAGACTGGTATTTAACGACTGTCTATTTTTTAAAATAGATCTTAATGCAAACGTTTGCAATGATGTTGTTTAAAAATTTGTCATAAAATGATGGAAGGCGTTACAAATTTACAGTGATTGCTTATCTTTTCTGCTTGGTTAGGGTAGGAGATTCAATTAGTTATGGTTTAAGTATCAAAAAATTGTAAGAATAGCGATGTAATAACGTGTGCTAAAAAGGGGTTTGCGATGGGAACAACACAATTAAAGCTATCAGATCTAGCAAGGCTAGCTGGAGTCTCTACCTCCACAGCTTCCCGTGCACTCAATGATAACCCTCTGATAAAAAAGGAAACTCGAGAGCGCATTCAGGCGCTTGCAAAAGAACATCACTTTAGCGTTAACGCGGCGGCTAGTCGCTTACGGATGCAAAAAACCAAAGTCATTGCCGTTATTATCAATCTCGAAGCCGAAACCAAACAATCCGTCGACGACCCATTTTTACTTAAAGTAGTGAGCGATATTAATCGTGCGGTGAACCGAAAAGGGTACGAGTTATTACTCTCTAATTCTTATATGGCAGGGGAAGACTGGCATGGTTATTTTATTTCTGGCCGTCGAGCCGATGGAGTTATCGTTGTCGGGCAAGGCAAGGAGCAAGCACGAATTGAACGTGCTGCAAGAGCTGGCACGCCGATCGTGGTATGGGGCGACCCTAAAACTTCTGCAAATTATCCTATCGTTGGTAGTGACAATTTTATTGGTGGCCTTAGCGCAACGGAGCACTTAATTGCCAAGGGAGCGTCTAAACTTCTATTTTTGGGCGATCCGGGTCATGCCGAACTTGGTGAGCGCTATCGCGGATTTTGCCATGCGGTGGAAAAAGCCAAGGTAGAAGCGCAAATGATTAAAATCGACATTACTTCAGAGGCTGCCTACGCGAGTATAAACGCTTTGTTGCGAGCACAAGGATTAACCTTTGATGGGATCTTTGCGTGTAGTGATATGGTCGCGCTTGGGGCACTAAAAGCGCTAAAAGAGCGTTACGTTAGCGTACCAAATGACGTACGAATAGTCGGATTTGACGACATAGCCATGGCACAGATCAGCTTCCCTGCGCTATCTACGATTAAACAAGACACCAATGCAGCGGCACAGTTATTGGTGGAAAAGCTGCTCTCTCAGCTAAGTGGTGAGACATGTGCTTCTCAAGAGGTGCCGTCATTATTAGTGATCAGACAATCTAGTTAACGCAGCACAATATGCGATAACAATCATTAGCTTAAATTGTTTTGATGTGATTTGAAATGCAAACGATTGCAAAAATAAAAAAGTCTGTCTAGACTAAAAAGGAATCACAGTGTTTTAACGAGAATAACAATGAATCGAGCACGTATCATACTTGCCATGGCCGTTAGTTACTTCCTATTTGCTATTTTGCTCAATAGCGTAGGGACGGTCATCTTGCAGTCTATTCATAGCTTTGGCATTACAAAAGCGCAGGCCGCCACCTTAGAGGCATTTAAAGATCTTCCCATCGCCATCGTTTCATTTCTGGTTGCGTCGGTTATCCCCAGGGTTGGATTTAAAATTGCTTTGACCGCAGTGCTCGCGGGCGTGGCATTGATTTGCAGTATCACACCTATGGTCGCTGAGTTTTGGATTCTTAAACTAGTATTTGCTTGCGTGGGTGCGGCATTTGCGGTGGTCAAAGTGTCGGTTTATGCGCTCGTTGGCCAAGTCACTGAAGGAAGCAACCAACATTCAAGCCTGCTTAATTTTATTGAGGGCGTGTTTATGTTAGGGGTCCTCGGCGGTTATTGGATTTTTGCGGCGTTTATTAACAGCGGCGATAACTCTCTTGGCTGGTTAAACGTCTATTTCGTGTTAGCTGTGCTGAGCGCGTTCACCGCATTTATTGTTTGGATCTCCCCAATTGCAAAGCCAGAGCCAACGCAAGCCACCGAGTCTAGTGTCTCTGCATTTATAGCGATGTTAAAGCTTGTGGCTAAGCCCCTTGTGCTGGTATTTGTGATTTCCGCATTTTTATACGTATTGATAGAGCAGAGTATAGGCACTTGGTTGCCTACTTTTAATAATGAGATCTTGTCATTACCGGTGAATATTAGCGTGCAAATTACCAGTGTTTTTGCTGCTTGCTTAGCACTCGGTCGGCTCGGTGCCGGCGTTGTGCTCACCAAAGTACATTGGTATGTGGTGTTAAATGTTTGCCTTGCCGCTATGGCAGGATTAGTGATTTTAACGTTACCGATGACTGAGGGTATTGAGAAAACGCTTATTTCTTCGTTATTTGACGCACCCCTTGTGGCTTTTCTCATGCCGCTGATCGGTCTTTTTATGGCGCCTATTTATCCAGTGATTAATTCGGTAATGCTAAGTAGTTTACCCACTACACAGCACGCGTCGATGACAGGGCTAATCGTTGTATTTTCAGCGCTGGGTGGTAGCACGGGTTCAATGATCACAGGTTTAGTATTTCAACATTTTGGTGGTCAACAAGCGTTTTATGGGGCACTTATTCCCATGCTGGTGATTGCAGTGTGTTTATATTTCTTTAAATCGATGAGTGAGTCTAGCCAATCAAATCATGCTCACACGCCAAGTCAACAAAAGGTGAGCTGAGGTTTTACATGCAGTACCAATCAAACTTTTATTCCACAGAGATTTTTAAGGCGGTGCAAAGCGCTGGCCTGTTTTCAGACAGTAAGGTTTTTGCAGATGCCATCGCAAAAATTCCGCTTGCAGAGATAGAAAACCAGTATGTGATGCAAAAGCCGACGGGAGAGGCATTACTTAGATTTGTGCATGCGCATTTTGACTTTGTTGCCAACAAAGAATTAAATGCCTTACCCGATTTTACTAGTGCGCAGCAGTATATCAGTGCGCTGTGGTCGCGTTTATCTAGAAAGCCGAGCACCGTTGCTAAGGGCTCCTTGCTACCTTTACCCCATCCGTATGTTGTACCGGGTGGACGTTTTAATGAGATTTATTACTGGGATAGCTACTTTACGGCACTTGGGCTTTTGGATGCGAACAGAAGCGATCTCGTTGAGGGAATGTTAGATAACTTTGTGAGTCTTATTGATCGTATTGGACATGTACCTAACGGCAATCGAGATTATTACCAAAGTCGTTCCCAGCCACCTGTAACAGCATTAATGGTTGATTTACTGTGGCAGGAAAAATCCCATGATAAGCAGTGGCTGTCGCGAGTTACTCAGGCATTACTGAAAGAGCATCAGTTTTGGCAGACCGGAGAGGATTTGAGTTGCACGGATAAAAAAGCGCAGTACCGAGTCGTCAACATGCCATGTGGGGGCAAACTGAATCGCTACTGGGATCCGCTTGCAGCGCCGCGCCCAGAGTCTTTTATTGAGGATATAGAATTAGCCGCAGCGGTTACGGACAGCGAAACGTTTTATCAGCACATTCGTGCGGCTTGTGAGTCGGGGTGGGACTTTAGTAGCCGTTGGTTAGCAAACGCTGACGATTTAGCGAGCATTCGTACAACAGACATTATCCCTGTGGATTTAAATGCACTACTAGTATTGCTTGAGTCGCAAATCGCACGTTGTTTTGAGAAATTAAACGAGCTAACGCAAGCTCAGTACTATGCCAATTTAGCGTCAAATCGTAGTGCACTGATACAGAAATATTGTTGGTGCGATAAAAAAGGCTGGTTTTTCGATGTGGATCTTAATGATTATGCGCGTACCTCCGTTGAATCTCTAGCGGGCGTTGTGCCTATGTTTGCAGAGCTGGTTACACCTGAGCAGGCAGAGCATATTGGCAAAAAACTCAAGGCAGAGTTTTTGCAGCAAGGTGGATTGGTTAGTACCTTAGTCACTACTTCACAGCAGTGGGACAGTCCTAATGGCTGGGCACCACTACAGTGGTTTGCGGTGTCAGGTTTAAGGGCATATGGTCAAAATCAACTCGCGAATAAGATTATGCAAGCATGGCTTTATGCTGTTGAAACCGGCTTTGAGCAAACCGGCTGTTTGCTTGAGAAGTACAATGTGGTTGAACCGGATAAACAGGCAAGTGGCGGAGAATACGTGGTGCAACAGGGTTTTGGCTGGACTAACGGAGTAACCAGTCGTTTTTATCGGCTTTTAGTGCCTGAAGTTGATAGTCCTTCGGTGTGATATTAAAGGCTTGTTTAAACGCTCGACTGAATTGACTTGGATGCTTAAAGCCGAGTGCAAAACTAATTGCGGTGATCTGAATTCCTGCTTTTAGTTTTGCCTTTGCTTCAGTTAGTCTCCGTGCTTGGAGCCACTGCTGTGGCGTCGTCGAAAATGACTTTTTAAATTGATTGAAAAAGCGACTTCTACTCATGCAGCTAAGTTTACAAAGCTTCTCTACATCTAGTGGCTGGTCTAAATGAGTCTCCAAATAATGCATCGCTTGATACAAACCATTATGATCTGGTGCTTGTTTTACTGCGCCTAACAGCAGATCTCGGCTTTGTTGCTGTAGTAGTCTTGCAATTAGTTCGTCCATTGCCAAATCGATAAAGTATCCCCGCTCAGCCTCATTCTCACTGAACAGATGGAGCAATCGCCCCAAACAGTGCTGGGTTTGCCAGTTATGCTCGGTGTGCACCAGCTGCTTTTGATAATTAAAATCACTAGGAAGCGAAAGCGCTAACTTCTCGCTCACGGTATTAATTTTCTCTCGACTGATCTCAATTGCTAAACAGGTGGTGGGAGCGGATAAGCTGGCGTCGGGAAAGTCTATAAATACGGTTTGTTCTGGTGCCAATACGAAGCTTTGATGAGGTAAAAAGGGCTGATGATAGTCGCAACTGTCTACGTGCATCACTTTTTTGCCAGTGATCATCGCACAAAACAACACTTCATTAGAGGCGAGTTTGACTCTGTTGGTACTTTCGTATGTGTCATAGACGCTTAGCTCAACGTGATTGGCGGCAAAACTTATTTTGTTTTCAACTAAGCGTTCGACACGACTGCGATGTTTAGAGATCTGCAAACAATGCACTCCTTCTCGGTTACTTTTGGACTGTGCGTATACATTCCGAGACCCTAAGTTAAGTTTTTAAAGGTGAATTTGGCTAATGTCAAATATTAGTAAAAACAAAACTGGGACGAATGAAGCCCAAATAAATAACACAAGTTGCAGAGGTAAAAATGATATACGCAAATCCAAATACTGAAGGTGCGATCGTCAGCTTTAAGTCGCAATATCAAAACTTTATTGGCGGTGAATGGACGCCACCCGTTAACGGTCAGTACTTCGACAATATTAGTCCTGTTAATGGCGAAGTGTTTTGTCAGATCCCGCGTTCAAATGATGCAGACATTGAACTGGCACTTGACGCCGCCCATGCTGCAAAGGCGGCGTGGGGTAAAACTTCGGTCACTGAACGAAGCAATATATTACTCAAAATCGCAGACCGAATAGAAGCAAACCTTGAATACCTAGCGATAGCCGAAACATGGGATAATGGAAAAGCTGTACGTGAAACGCTAGCCGCTGATGTTCCCCTTGCAGCTGATCATTTCCGCTATTTTGCAGGTTGCATTCGTGCTCAAGAAGGAGCCATTGGTGAAATTGATGAGTCAACCGTGGCCTATCATTTTCATGAACCTCTGGGCGTTGTGGGGCAGATCATCCCATGGAACTTTCCACTACTTATGGCCGCTTGGAAACTGGCACCCGCTCTCGCAGCTGGAAACTGCGTAGTGCTAAAACCTGCGGAGCAAACGCCTGCGTCTATTTTGTTGTTGATGGAATTAATCGCTGATTTATTACCAAATGGTGTGGTTAATGTTGTAAATGGTTTCGGGAAAGAGGCTGGTGAAGCGCTTGCTACGAGTACACGTATCGCAAAAATTGCGTTTACAGGCTCGACTCCTGTGGGCTCTCACATTCTAAAATGTGCTGCTGAAAACATCATTCCCTCAACGGTGGAACTAGGAGGTAAGTCGCCCAATATCTACTTTAGTGATGTGATGCAAGCTGACGATGATTACCTAAGTAAGTGTATTGAAGGCGCGGTGCTGGCCTACTTTAACCAAGGCGAAGTATGTACTTGTCCATCGCGCTTGCTCGTGCAAGAAGATATATACGATGACTTTATAGCCAAAGTCATCGAACGCACCAAGGCGATTAAACGCGGCAATCCGCTTGATACAGAGACCATGGTTGGTGCACAAGCCTCACAAGCCCAATTTGATAAAATCCTTAGCTATATTGATATTGGCAAGAAGGAAGGGGCTGAAGTGTTAATCGGTGGCGAAGTCGCAGAGCTTGGCGAGGGTTATCACAAAGGCTTTTATATTCAGCCGACGCTGTTAAAAGGGCATAACCAAATGCGGGTATTCCAAGAGGAAATATTTGGTCCGGTGATCTCTTTATGCACTTTTAAAGATGAAGCAGAGGCGTTGGAATTGGCGAATAGCTCTGAGTTTGGTTTAGGTGCTGGGGTGTGGACTAGAGATATGAATCGCGCATATCAATTTGGTCGCCAAATCGAAGCGGGTCGCGTGTGGACTAACTGTTATCATATGTATCCTGCACACGCGGCATTTGGTGGTTATAAAAAATCAGGTATTGGCAGAGAAACTCACAAAAAAGCGCTGGATCATTACCAACAAACCAAGAACCTCTTAGTGAGCTATAGCACCAGTCCTCTAGGATTTTTCTAATTTAATTATTATAGAAGTATTGAGTACTGACCATTGTGGCAGTACTCAATCAGTCATCCGGTTAAGAAACAACTTTTAATGGCGTCGCTTGTTTATTAGCAAATGCTATCCTATATTCGAGTCCTTTGCCGGGCTCGCTGACGGTGTGTACATCTCCATCTAGCCCTTGAGTCACCAAGTTATAGATAATATAAGCGCCAAGTCCCATACCGCCACTTCCTCTTTTGGTGGTATAAAATGGCTCGAATAACTTACTTAATTCAAGCTCCGACATGCCTTTACCATTGTCTTTATAAATAAGCTCAATGTGTTCATCATGTTTAAAGAATTCAATGGTGATCTCACCTTGTTCCGACTCTTTAAAGCCATGTGCAATGGAATTTGCGACTAAATTCGAAATGATCTGAAAAATAACACCGGGATAGGTCGTGGCGATAAGGCCGGGATCGCAATGAAACTTGATTTTATGGTCATGCTTTTTAATCTCTGGATTGAGCGCCGCGATGATCTCTTGAACATAATCATGGACATTAAAGGCCCTCACTTGCTCGCAAGATTGATCGACAGCAACTTGCTTAAAGCTATTAATTAAATTCGCGGTGCGTTGGAGGTTTTTTAATAGCAGTTTGCAAGCGCCAGTAGAATCTGAAATAAAGTCCTCCAATACTCCGGTAGAGAGCACTTTGGTTTGGTACTTCATGGTGAGGTCGTCTAAGTGCTGCTGTAGATAAGTGGTGGAAGTGATGCCAATCCCGATGGGGGTATTGATTTCGTGTGCAACACCTGCAACCAAATCGCCAAGCGATGCCATTTTCTCTCGTTCAAGTAATTGCGTATGAGTACGGTTGAGATAGGCAACGGTTTCTTCTAGCTTTTGATTGGTCTCGACTAGTGAGCGAGTGCGCTCACTCACTAACTCTTCTAACTGCTCTTTATGTTGTTTTAACTCTTGTAAGATTTGCATTCCTTCAACTAGTAAAAACCCTAAAGCGACGATATAGGCCATTAACCTTAAAATATGCCAGCCCCACCAAGCGGTATCCCACAACTTGGATTGCTCGAACATAATAGCGGCTGCGCCAAATAGGAAACAATGTAAGCAAAAGAGCAAATCGCTCACATTATGAGAGTCGCGATATACAAGGAGAATTTTAACTGCGGCGACAAAAAACATAGTACCGCCAATGACGTTGAGCGCCATCGCCGTACCAGTAAAGTGACCTTGCTCAACCATGTGTGGTAAATCCGTAGGGTAAGCTAGGCTTATGGTGCCGATGATGATAGCGGCTGTGCATGCGCTGATCAGCCAATAGCGGTTTTTAAACCAAGTAAATCGGCTGTGAGCAAGCAGGGTGATAAAAGTGAGGCCACCAAAGAAAGTCGCGATACTGTGAAGCCAAACGAAGGTTTGGCCAACATTTACGGCGGCATGGAATCCATCTAAGATCCCCATTACCAGCAGCGCCGTGGCGATTTCGATATTAAAACTTGTACCGGTGTTGTACTTTTCAAAAAATAACAACGCCAATGCAATGAAAAGGGCGACAGCGGAGCCGAAGGTTTCAACCACTGCATGCGCTTCTATCAGCGGCCAAGTTATATTATTAAGAAGCGTACTGCTCAGTAAAAGGGATGCGCCGTGGATAGTTAAGCTAACACCTATGATTATCCAGATCACAATGTGGGTGTTTTTATTTATATTCATGGAGGCTATTCCTTCGATTCACCTCCTTAAATCTAGTACATTTATTATGTAGATAAAGCATGCTGAGCATTTTTATCAGCTGGTATCAAGGTGCCAGCTGATACTTTCCAATGTTACTCGTTTCCAGAAGTGATGAGCTCGTCAGCCAAACTTGTTAAGTCAGGTAGCACGTAATCTGGTGTCTTTGCCAGTGGGTAGAGCTGCTTTTGTGGTCTTGCAATAAATGCTGTGTGCATGCCCGCGGCTTTAGCGCCGGCAACATCCCAGCCGTGAGCCGCCACCATTAGCGCTTGGTCTGGACGAATATTTAATTGCTGTAACGCCCATTCGTAGGCTCTAAGGTCGGGCTTATACACTTTGATGTCTTCAATACTCAAGCGTTGGTCAAAATAGGTAATTAGACCGGCATTTTCAAACTGCGCTTTAACCCCCGCATTCGATGAATTGGTTAAACTCACGAGTTTAAACCCAGCTTGCTTGAGCTGTTTTAGCGCGGGAATGACGTCTTTATGCGGGGGCAAAGAGAGCAGAGCGGGCACGATTGCTTGTTTAGCTTGTGCGTCAGTTATCGTTAGGCCTTTGTTTTTTGCAACCATTTGTAGCGCGGCAACGCCTATCTTGCCAAAATCTTGATAATCACCACTTACTGTAGTCACTAACGAGTGATGTAGCATAGTGGAAAACCAAAGGGCTAATAGGGACTCATCGCCACCTAAAACTTGGCTAACCGGCTTATTCATTGACTCTAAATCAAGTAAGGTTTCATTGACATCGAAGAAAATAACTTCCGGGCGTTCAACCTTTGAGTTGGCTTGGCTAATATTCGGCATTAGGCCTCCTAACATAACGAATAGACTAATTAAGGTGCGTTTCATTGATAATTCCAATTTAGTTGCGATGAGAAGCAGTATATTTATTTGATAAATTTAAACAAAGCGCGCATATTCGAAAGCAAGATTCGAAAAAACTAAATCGACATGTATTCAATCGCTGAACTCGAAACATTCTTAGCTATTATTAAACATCAAGGAGTGGTTAATGCTGCGAAGCAATTGAGACTCTCGCCTGCGACAGTTAGTCATCGTCTTAACAAGTTAGAGCAACATTTAGGCATGACTTTGCTGTTTAGAGATAGTCGTACGCTAACATTGTCCCCAGCCGGAAGTACTTTTAGAGAGCGGGTGGAGCATATATTAGAGGCGCTTTATGATGCTGAGCACGAAATAGGTGCAAGGGGCTCAGCGGTGAGCGGGTTACTTCGTGTCACTATGCCGCCTTGGGTGTTTTCACAATTTGTGATGCCAAATCTAAGTCAATTTGAGCAAGCGCATCCGCAATTAGCACTCGATTTCCTGATCAACGATCAGTTTGTAAACATAGTTGAAGGTGCTCAAGATGTAGCGATACGCGTTGGACAATTGGCTGATTCTGGGTTGTTGGCGAGAAAACTATGCGATAACCATCGGATATTATGTGCAGCGCCGAGCTATATTGACCGCTATGGCATGCCTGATAATATCAGCGAATTACAAAACCACTTTTTTGTATGCTTACATTGGCAACGAGAATTTAAGTTAAAAGAACCAAACGGTAGAATTGTACACTTTAACGCAAAAACTCGTTTTACGATTTCAAACTCAGACAATATGACTTCTGCTGCCCTAGCTGGGCATGGTATTGCAGTTAAATCTCACATTGCCATCAGAGATAACCTAAAAAGAGGTGAGTTAGTGCCTATAATTCCAGGTTGTCTCGAAAGTGACGACGCACCTATTTGGTTTGTCAGGCCTCAGCACTCGCTGAAGACACGCAAGGCAGAGGCATTCTATGAATTTATGAAGGCATTGTTCGAAAATAAGGGCTAATACTTTAGTCTGCTTGTGCTTTTAAACTAATAACTCTAAACTCCGTATTAAAATTAGAAACTAGCCAGCTTGATGATTGTAAAATCGAACTGGTAACACTGATAGCAAACGGAGCTGCTATGTTCAAATTCATTTCTTGGATTTTTTCTGTCACCGCATTTTCACTTACTCTATTCTTTATCGTGCAAGGTAGTTATATGCTTTGTTTAGTCATGCTACTTGCTGGATTGATAGCATTGCCAAAACATGAAAAAGAATTGCAACCACTAGGTATGAGATTACATGCTAAGCATTTTTCTCGGGAGTCTCGTTCACTTAGCTCAAAAGAGGTAATGAACTTTTTATTAGCATGCTCATTGGCTGGCGCTAGCCTTGCGTATCAATGGCATGTGGTAACAATATAGACTTTACTGAACTTAATATCTTGAGTGTTTATATACAGCCATGATCCGAGTTTCTCTTAATGGGATACTCGGATATTTTTCAATGCTACCCCCGAGATAGGGTTAGCCTGATATCACAAATAGTATAAAACATACATGATGTTTAAAATCCGCTCACTAGCTGTTAGATTGGTTTTAACTACCATAGCATGGAAGAGCAATTGAATGTCACAGCCGTTAAAATCCTCATCAATACGTGTTCAAGAGTTCCTAGCCAGTCATGGGCATAACTTCACCGTTACAGAGCTTGCAGACTCTACTCGTACCGCGAAAGATGCTGCAAATGCGATTGGTTGCACTGAGTCTCAAATCGCCAAGTCTCTGATATTTAAAGATAGCAATACTGAAAAGGCGGTCTTGATAATTGCTTCTGGTAGCAACCAAGTGTCCGTGAAAAAAGTGGAAGCAGCAATTAATGTAAAGCTCGAAAAAGCGAACGCAAACTTTGTGCGGGGAAAAACCGGTTTTGCCATTGGCGGTGTGCCTCCTGTGGCGCACACTGACTCTGTGTTGACGATAATTGATAAAGATTTAAAGCAATACGATCGTATTTGGGCTGCGGCAGGCACGCCCAACTCGGTTTTTGAGTTAAAAGCGCATGATCTAGATACGCTTACGGGTGGCACTTGGTTAGATATTGCGAAGTAATCCTCAGTTCGTAATCTACTTTGTGTCTATGTGATCCATCTATCAGTCAACTTGGGGTGGTCATTAAGGTTTTCAACCAATAAAGTGCTTTCTAGATGAGAACAGTCCGATAGTCATTCAAAATAATCGTATTAATACCGCTCTCAAGGTAGTTGAATTTAAAAGGTAAAGACACAGAGATACATGATAAACTTACCGCCAATAATTCAGTAGTATGACTATCTACGATAATCGAGCTACTAGTCATAAGTGTGACCAAACGTGTGACCTTTTGATATTTGTGATTTGTATTTTAATCATAACTTTATGATATTTAGGGTTTAAGTGATTTATGTGTGAGCTTTTGGGGATGTCGGCGAACGTACCGACGGATATTTGTTTTAGCTTTTCTGGGTTGTTGGAGCGCGGTGGTAATACGGGTCCTCACAAAGATGGCTGGGGTATCACCTTTTACGAGGGGAAAGGATGTCGAACCTTTAAAGATCCAGAGCCTAGCTGTCAGTCTGAAATTGCTAAACTAGTCAAAGCATATCCGATTAAAAGCGTGTCTGTAATAAGTCATATTCGACAGGGAAATAGGGGGCGGACTTGTCTTGAAAATACCCACCCATTTACTCGAGAATTATGGGGTCGGGAGATCACTTATGCTCACAATGGCCAGCTTTCGGACTATAAAGATTTAAAAACTGACTTCTATCGATCTGTTGGGAATACAGACAGTGAACTTGCCTTTTGCTGGATTTTGGACAAAGTAAGAGAAAAATACCCAAGTCGTCCGTCAAACATGATCTCAGTTTTCAGGTATATCGCAAAGCTAGCGCACACATTGAGAGACAAAGGGGTATTCAACATGTTGATAACCGATGGTATTTATGTGTTGGCGTATTGCACCAATAATCTACATTGGATAACCCGTAGAGCCCCATTTGGTAAGGCTACCTTAATTGATGCGGATATGGTGGTGGATTTTCAAAAGGAAACCACACCAGATGATGTTGTCACTGTTATTGCGACTCGACCGCTGACCAACGATGAACAGTGGCAGAAACTTGAGCCCGGCGAGTTTGCTTTATTCAAATTAGGTGAGAAGGTGTAGTTCTGAGTTTTTGTAAGCAAAGGCGGCCTAGTTGAGCCGCCTTGATGAGTTAACGATGTAGCTATCAACTCTCTGATTTGGGTTGGTAGGTTTTAAGCTCTATCTGAAACTGCTCCATACCATCTTTACCTTTGTACATTTTAACCAGCATATGATCATAACTTGGTGCAAACCAAGCAATGGCTTGACGATCGCTATCATCATAAACGCGTTTAACTTTGATGGTTTTGACGTTGCCAAAAGGTAGAGTGATCATTTCCTCGCCAGCCACCTCAAAATCATAGCTTCGCTGGTCGCCTTTTTTGTCTATGATAGGATAGCTAAACTTGGTCTTTCCCGCCTTTAAATCCTCTCGCAGCTGTACTTGATAACTAATTAAATCTTGCTGATTCTCAAGCCACTTCACTTTCAGTGGATACTTTTCTTCACTGGAGGTAATTGCTTGGTTTTGATGATCAAACTTAATTTTGTAGCTTTTATCTGGACCAGTCCCTTCACGGGTCATACTGTAATGTAGTGGGCTGACGGTATGTTCAGCGACTTTAAACAATGATTCTTCAGTTCTTACGTCTGAAAAAATCATCCATTCGATATCGCTTTTGTAACGTACAGCGTATGTTGCATCCGCTATTTTTGTGAGGTCTCGCGTGGCACTACCATGAACCTTACCTTTGCGTGAAACTTGGTATTCGGCGTGATATTCAGTGAGAGAGTTCGCAAATGTCGAAGTGGAAAGTAGAGCGCTAATACCAATTAGCACAGCGCTCCATTTTTTATTTTTCTGGGTACGGCGCACCTTGAACTGGTAAGGTTTTGTTATCAAAAACAGCATAGTCTGCTTCCATTGTTAGTCTTTGTTCGCTGAACCATTTGACCACCAAAGGATAAAGAATGTGTTCTTGCTTATGCACACGTTGCGCCAGTGACTCTGCCGTATCATCTGGAAGAACAGCGACCTTGGCCTGACAGACCACAGGACCACCATCTAACTCTTCTGTGACAAAGTGAACGCTAGCACCATGTTCTGCATCGTTTGCATCGATTGCTCTTTGGTGGGTGTTCAGCCCTTGATACTTAGGCAACAAAGAAGGATGAATGTTCAACATTTTTCCTCTAAATTTTTGCACCAAGTTTGGAGTTAGAATACGCATAAATCCAGCTAATACAACCAAATCTGGTGTAAAGCTATCAATTAGTTGACCAAGCGCAACGTCATACTCTTCACGAGATGCGTATTGCTTATGGTCTAAAACAGAAGTCGCTATACCAGCCTCTTGCGCTCTGGTTAGGCCGTATGCGTCCGCTTTATTACTGACAACGGCTGCAATTTCACCTTGAATATAGCCAGATTTGCAAGCATCAATGATTGCTTGCAAATTTGAACCACTACCAGAGATCAGAACAACAAGGCGAGTGGGTGCCATTACTCGGCACCACCTAAGATCTCAACTTGCTCTTCACCAGCCTGAGCGTCTTGAATTTCACCGATGTGCCAAGCGTTTTCGCCTTGTGCTTTCAGGATTTCAAGGCTTTGTTCAAGCTTGTCAGCAGGAACAACTAAGATCATGCCAACACCACAGTTGAATGTGCGGTACATTTCGTGCGTTGCAATGTTACCGTTTTCTTGTAACCAGTTGAAGATTGCAGGCCATTGCCAGCTATCACCTTTAATCACCGCTTTTGCTGACTCAGGTAGCACACGAGGGATGTTTTCCCAAAAACCGCCGCCAGTGATATGAGAAAGTGCGTGAACATCAACTTCTTTTAATAGCGCTAAGATTTGCTTCACGTAGATACGCGTTGGTTCTAGCAGGTGCTCGCCTAGGGTTTTGCCTTCGAACTCTGCGTTAGTGTCTGCGCCAGATACTTCTAGTACTTTACGGATTAGAGAGTAGCCGTTTGAGTGCGGACCGCTTGAACCTAGTGCAATTAGCTGATTGCCAGCCGCAACTTTAGTTCCATCAATGATTTTAGACTTCTCTACCACGCCAGTACAAAAGCCTGCCATATCGTAGTCATCGCCTTCGTACATGCCTGGCATTTCAGCCGTTTCACCACCGATAAGCGCACAACCAGAAAGCTCGCATCCTTTACCAATACCAGATACTACGTCCGCCGCAACATCAACGTCTAACTTGCCTGTAGCATAGTAGTCCAAGAAAAATAGGGGTTCAGCGCCTTGGACAATAAGATCGTTAACACACATAGCAACTAGGTCAATACCTACTGTGTCGTGCTTTTTCAAATCGATAGCTAAGCGTAGCTTAGTACCAACACCGTCAGTGCCAGCAACCAAAACAGGCTCTTTATATCCAGTTGGAAGTTCGCATAGTGCACCAAAACCACCAATGCCACCCATTACTTCTGGGCGACGAGTTTTTTTCACTACGCCTTTAATTCTTTCGACCAATGCGTTGCCCGCATCGATGTCAACGCCAGCGTCTTTATAACTAAGAGACTGTTTTTGTTCGCTCACAGGTTTTCCTCAAAAGTTGCTAGATAGATTTGCTTAGAAACGCCGACATTTTACAACAATTGCATCTAGGCGGCTAGCGACTTTGCGAGAAACCCTAAGAATGTGGTCAAAGGTCCTCGATTTTGTATCACGAACAGTATAAAGAAACGACAAAAACTTTGATTGTTTATAACTGAATGTGATTTGCGTTAGATCAATACTCAAAGAAGGTGGCAGCGTACTATGGAAACAGGCCCAATCAGACAGTAACTTCAAAAAATGTATTCGAAATCACTGTCACTAACGGCGCATTGATTGGGTCTACCCTAAACTCAAATGCATTTTCAGCCTTAATCTGAGATTTATACCCAAACTCAGATTACCTAGCTATTTATGGGAATAAAACGATGAATATTGAACGCCACAGCCTAGCTAAAGAACTGCCAGAGTTTAAAGACAGAATTCATGAATTAAAACTGTCTGATGGACATTTCTCAAAACTTTTTAAAGATTATCATGAAGTAGACAATGAAGTTATTCGAATTGAAGACGGTGTAGAGCACTCAAGTGATGAGTATCTTGAGTCACTGAAGAAAAAGAGACTGTGGTTAAAAGATCAACTTTACCGAATTCTAAAAAGTGCAGACTAACTTTTAATCAAGGCCAACTGGTCTATGTGAGCGGGCTGCCAAGTCCGCTACTAAATTCCCCACCAATTGTTGAATAATTTAGCCTGTCCCGAGCAAGGGCAGATTTATAATCTATACTCTAACCATTGTATTCCATGCACGACGACTCCTTTGATTGCACTTATATTAGTATTAGCTGGCAGCTTTATCATGGGATTAGCTTTTTCACCGGCCTTTAAAATATGTCGATTAACCTCTTCGGTCGGGTGGCGAGTGTTGTTAATTCTTATGGCTCTGTTTGAACTCGGATACTTGAGCTTTGCCTACTTTCTGTACGATCACAATAGCGCTAGTTTCATTGAGCAAGGCTTAAGTTTAATCCTGTTTCTTGGCTCCATTTTTGTTTTTGTGGTGAATTGTCTAAGTCTAACAAGTCTGCAAGAATTAAATGAAATTGCAACGCAGGCCAAATATAACGCTGAACATGATTTTTTAACGGATTTAGAGAATCGCCAGCGCTGCATTGACGCCATTAATGAACGTAAGCATCAGCAGCTCGACTTTAGTGTTATCTTGGTTGATCTGAATAATTTTAAGCAGATCAACGATGCAAAAGGGCACTTCTTTGGTGATAAATTGTTGGTGGAACTTGCACACAAAATGCGTGCAGCACTGCTTCCTCGTAGCAAGTTATATCGCATGGGCGGCGATGAATTCATTATCCTGATGGACGTTACAGACGTAAACTGTATTTACTCTCAAAACAATGCACTACTGAGCGAATTAAAGTCTGGGATAGAAATTGAGGAGTTACAACTGGATGTGACCTACAGCGCAGGAGCAAGCTTATGGACTAAATCGCGCCAACTTGATGTGTTTGACCTTTTGAAGCAAGCTGATATCGCCATGTATTCGGCCAAGCATAGCCGTCAAAGCATCGTCATCTTTGATGAAGAGCTTCATGAGGGAATTGAGGCCGAGTTCCAACTTTTAGCTAATCTCAAAGTTGCGCTCGCTCGAGGTGAATTGGCGCTCTATTATCAACCGATAGTGTGTTCTCAAAGTGGTGATATTCATGGAGTAGAAGCGCTACTAAGGTGGCCTCAGCCCGACGGTACAATGATAATGCCAGATCAGTTTATTGAGTTAGCGGAGCGTAATAATCTTATCCGGCAGCTGAGTGCATTTGTGATTAACCGTGTATTCCAAGACCTTGCAATATTGATTGAAATAGATGACAAGTTAGTTGTGCATATCAACCTTTCCTGCCAAGATTTTGCTGAACAGAATCTAATTAATACCCTTGCTATGCTACTGGATACTCACCGAGTCGACCCAACTCATATAGTATTTGAGCTTACAGAAAGCACCGTAATGGAAGAAGTGGAAAAAGCGAGAAGCCTAATTGAAACATTAATAGATATGGGATTTGCAGTGAGTATTGATGACTTCGGCACTGGTTTTTCTTCATTTTCTATTTTAAAAGAGTTACCAATTTCGCAGATCAAAATAGACGGTTCGTTTGTAAGGCTAAGTCATGAAAGTGAAAAAGATCAAGCCATAGTAGAAACCAGTATGTTTTTAGCACGTAAATTGAACTGCAGTATTGTTGCTGAGGGTGTTGAAAGCGATGCTTGTTTGCAGTATTTGTATAGCTTGAATTGTCCGTATATTCAGGGCTTTCAGATATGTGAACCACTTTCGCTAAGCGAATGCGTAAAGTGGATTAATTCCCAGAATATGGTGAAAGGCGCAATGAAAAGGTTAGACGGATGAGGTCTATAACCTCTCTCTGCAAAAAGCTTGATATCCAGATATACGAATAAATTGCTGTCGACTAGAAAGTTAACATCGGCTTAGGTGGGATAAAACCGTACATTTGTTCAAATCCAGGGATCTCTGTTTCCCATATTGGGGTTTCTTCACCGATATATGCACGGAATGCATCAAGGAACAGCCTAGTTCTGACTGGTAAATCACGATGAGGATAGAGCGCATACATCGCAGCAAAATCGACCAGTTTTGTGTTAGTTAAAATCGGTTGTAATTTGCCTTCAGTAATTTCTTTACCGACTAGAAAGGCTGGTGCAACAATATAACAGGTACCAGACAGCACACTTTCCATCAATGTATCTCCGTCGTTGGTTCTGAAGATACTCTTTACAGGCATTTGCTGCTCGATGCCTTGCTCGTCTTGATAGGTGATACTGGTAAACCTTAACGCATCACTGGCGTAGGTTGCTGCAGGTAATTCGCTGAGCTCCTCAAGCGAGTTTGGCGTGCCATGAGTTTTTAAGAACGTCGGGCTTGCTAATATGAGCAATCGATTGCGTGCAATTCTGCGGGCGATAAGTGATGAATCTTTCGGCTCGCCGACACGAAAAGCTAAATCAAAGCCTTCACCCACTAAGTCCACGAGTCTGTCTTCAAGCCTAAGTTCAACCTCAACATGAGGAAAACGTTTTTGAAAGTCATTGATAACAGGTTGTACGTAGCGTCGACCTACCACAGTTGAGCTGGCAATTTTAAGCAAACCTTTAGGCTCGGTGTGATAATTCTGTGCGATGCGCTGAGTGTCGTTTAGTAGCAGCCTTAGCTCTTCTGCCTTTTTCACCATCTCGGAACCTGCAGAGGTGAGCGAGAAGGAACGAGTCGTACGATTCATTAATCTTACACCGAGTTCCTCTTCCAGCTTGGTCATCTGCTTTGAAATGACAGAGCGATCGATATTTCTCAGTTGTGCGGCACTGGCAAAGGAACCACGCTCTACAACGTCTAAAAAGATTAATAATCTGCTGCTAATATCCATAATGCGAGAAAGTTCACTAAGACTGATGCCATTGTGACACTAAACAATTGGAATTGCGAGGGGCATATTTACACTAATAAAGTTGTGGCAACATGCTAACAATGGTTTAATGAATCTAGTCTCACTACTTTATTTTTAACCTAACGCAAAGGCATATGATGAAAGCAGTCCGATTCAATCACACAAATGGACTTACCTTCGAGCAGGGAGAAATTAACTTACCTGAGGCAACCGATGATCAAGTCTTGGTCAAAGTTGAATACGTTGGTTTAAGCTTTATCGATACCAAAGTGGCCAATTGTCCCTGTGAAGAAACACCGAATAGAGTGTTTGGTGTGGATGCTGTGGGTGTTGTGGAAAAAGCATGTAAAACGGGATTTCCAGAACCAGGTACGCGGGTTTTTTGGCATGGAGACATTCGAGAGCAAGGCACGATGAGTGAATTTGCCTTGGTGCCAAGTCACGCACTTACTGTACTACCAGAAAATGTTGATGGTAAGCTCGCCTCAGCGGCAATCGCACCTGCTATGTGTGCATTGATTGCGCTATTTAAGCTTCAACTGAATACAGGTGATACGATTTTAATCGAATCAGCTCATCATCCAGTTGGCCAAATGGCAATACAATTTGCCAAACAGGTGGGGCTTGGGGTGGCGGCATGTTCCGAGTCTAAATATAAAAAGCTGCTTGAAAAGCTAGGTGCAGATCTCGTCTATACCCAGTCTGACTTTGCCGGCTTAGCCGATGCCCTGCAGCTTCATTTTGGTGCAGCAGAGGTGCAAGGCGCACTAGATTTAACAGGTACACATACCCAACAATTGATTTCGCATTTGATATTTTGTGGTCGAGTAAGTTGCTTAGCGGGATTACCTGCTATTGAGCAACACGTCTTAATGAAGAAAGCGCCAAACATAGGCATCGTTTCTTTGTGTGGTAGTTGGCTTTCTAATAGTGTTTGTGCGCAGCAGAGAATGGCATTTATTGGCAATACTCTGGCTGAAAAGCTTGAAAAAAATGAAATTACTTTGCAGCAACTTGAATCAATTTCACCGCAGCATGATGCGATAATTGAAACGCTGAAAAAGCTAGAAAGCAACGATAACATCACGTTTTTTGCGGCAGATATGAAACTGTAGTCCCCACTAGCAACAATAATTTATCCCCTTTACGCAACAATACTGAGCTTGGCTACATTCGCTAGGCTCAGCGTCCAAATAAATTGATACAATTTCTGACATTTTTCATCGCTTGAACACCGTATACTTCCCTTCAGACCTCGCCATGAAGGGAATACGCCTTTCCTTTACGACTTCATAAAGAGTCATTGTCATCGTAAGGCGAAATTTTACATTGCGTTAATTGATGTCGGAGGGGCATCAATTTGGTGCGAATTGATATGTTTATTTGCACTCGTCAAATTGGATAGACTAGTGTCATCAGTTTAATAAGGATTAAACAATGAAAAAGTTACTTGTTATTTTCAGTTTTCTCATCTTCTCAGGTGTCGCGTTTGCGAATGACACACCTTATGAATTAATTAACCAAGTTGGCGATAAGCTATTTGCTGATATAAAAACGGTTAATCAAGATGGCAAAGCAACTGAAACTCAGATGAAGGGCATAGTACGTAGTCGCTTGATGCCACACATCGATGTGAAGTTTGTATCTTTTAAATTGCTTGGTAAACATATTAAAGGGCTAAAAAGAGACGAAGCCATCGAGTTTATTGGTGCGGTTGATAACTATCTTGTATCTACCTACGCTAATGCACTTTTACAGTACAAAGGCCAAGACGTATTGTTTGAAGAGTTACCAGTTTCTGATGGTGCTGATTTTGCGACGGTAAAGGTGGTAATAAGAGAGCAATCAAAACCAGATATAGACATGCATTTTAAGTTTCGTCAAAGCAAAGATGGAGACTGGAAAGTGTATGACATGGTTGCTGAGGGTATTTCTTTATTGAGCGCTAAGCAAAAAGAAATCACGATGAGAATCTCAGAAGTAGGTTTGGCTCAGGTTACGGCTGAATTGAAGAGTAAAGCATAAATCAAATTACTTCCCCCCGACTTTGAAGTAACCAAAAGAGCACATCATGGCTGATATGCTCTTTTTTTGGTTTCTGAAATCAGACTACTTGGTTTGTCAGTGGCCTTTCAAGTCTTGCTGCGTCGAGGTTTTCACAGGTTATTGTTGCAATCTGTTTTAGTGCTTCTTTGGTAAAAAAACCTTGATGTCCAGTAACTAGCACATTGGGGAAGCTAACCAAACGCGAGAAAACATCGTCTTGAATTATTTCTTCACTGTGGTTTTTAAAAAATAGCTCTGACTCTTGCTCATATACATCTAAGCCGAGGTAACCGAGTCGTTTAGACTTAAGCGCGGCGATACAGGCTTTGCTATCTAACAGGGCGCCTCTACTAGTGTTAATAAGCATGGCACCCGCTTTCATTTTGGCAAACGCAGCATCATCAATAATATGATGAGTATGTTCATTAAGCGGACAGTGTAGGCTAATAATATCCGATTGCGCCAGTAAGATATCTAGAGAGACCAAGGTATAAGGACCTTCCCCTATGTTTGGGTCATAAACTAGGACATTGGCACCAAAGCCGTTTAAGATACTGACTAAGGCTTGGCCAATTTTGCCACAGCCGATGATACCAACCGTTTTATTGTAAATATTAAAACCGAGTAAGCCGTTGAGATCAAAATTATCTTCTCGAACTCGATTGTAGGCCTTATGTGTCTTGCGGCTGAGCGTTAGCATCAACGCGATACAGTGTTCTGCAACCGCTTCTGGGCTGTAGGCTGGAACACGGACAACCTTTATGTCACGCTGTTTTGCCTGTTGAATATCAACGTTATTGAAACCTGCGCAGCGTAGGGCGATGGTTTTAACGCCATAGTCAGCCAGTTTATCAATCACTTGTGCATTTACAGTATCGTTTACAAATACACAAACCGCGTCATAGTGCTGACACAGCGAAACCGTTTTTTCATTGAGTGACTCACTAATAAAACTTATTTCAAGTTCTGAGTAGGTATTTACGGCTTGCTCAAAAAACGGCACTTCATAGTTTTGCGAACTGAATAGGGCGATTCTCATGATTAATGTGGCTCTCTATCACTGACTTAAGCGTTTCTGGTTTTGTTCTTGGGGCATATCTTGATACTAGCATGCCTTCAGAGTTTATTAGAAACTTGGTAAAATTCCATTTAATTGCGCGGTTTTGCGCGATACCACGGGTGTGAGATTTTAAATAGCTAAATAATGGATGTGCATCAGGTCCGTTGACTTGTGTTTTAGTACAGATCTTAAAGCTTAAATTGAAATGTGTATTGTAAAACTCTTTAAGCATTTCATCTTCAAGTGGTTCATTGCGACCGAACTGATTACAAGGAAAGGCCAATACCTCAAATCCAAAAGGTTTGTATTTGCTGTATAGCTTTTCAAGTGCAGACAGTTGCGGAGCAAAGCTACATTTGCTCGCAATGTTAACGATCAATAGCGGTCTTCCCGCTAAGGACTGTAATGGCAAAACTTGGCCATCAATAAGCTGTGCACTAAAACGATAAATATTCTCCATCCTTTCAGGCTCCGTGTGATTTATTCATGTTATTCGGTATCAAAGCGGTTTTTTCATTTGCTATGACAGAGGTGGTCGGGTATAAAAACTCCATTCTTATTAAGATAACAACGAAATAGGACAGAAATATGTCAGTGAAAGTCGCATTTATAGGATTAGGCGTCATGGGGTATCCAATGGCTGGGCATTTGCAAAAGGCGGGTTACCAAGTCACGGTATACAATCGTACTACCAGCAAAGCCGAAAAATGGGCCGCTGAGTATACTGGCAACTTTGCAGTTACACCTAAAGATGCAGCGACTGACTGTGATTTTGTGTTTATGTGTGTTGGCAATGATGACGATTTACGCTCAGTCGTATATGGCGAGAGTGGTGTGTTAGCGGGGGTAAAGCCGGGAGCGGTGATAGTTGACCATACGACAACATCTGCAAAAGTTGCCCGTGAAATAGCGCAAGAAGCCAGAAAATTACAAGTTGAATTCTTAGATGCCCCTGTATCTGGTGGTCAGGCTGGTGCAGAAAATGGCGTGTTAACGGTGATGGTTGGAGGAGGCGAAAGTACGTTTGAAAAAGCACAACCAATCATGGCCGCGTTTGCTCGCTTTAGCCAATTAATTGGAGAAGTGGGGGCTGGGCAGCTTTGTAAAATGGTCAATCAGATTTGTATCGCAGGTGTGGTACAGGGGCTCGCAGAAGGCTTACACTTTGCTAAAAAGGCGGGTCTTGATGGTGAAAAGGTAATTGAAACGATTGCTAAGGGTGCAGCTGGCTCTTGGCAAATGGAGAATCGTTATAAAACCATGTTGGCAGGCGAATATGACTTTGGTTTTGCAGTCGATTGGATGAGAAAAGATTTAGGCATTGCACTAGACGAGTCAAGAAGTAACGGCGCAAATTTGGCGCTTACAGCTTTAGTGGATCAATATTATGCGGATGTTCAAGCGCTTGGCGGCAACCGTTTTGATACCTCAAGTCTACTGGCTAGGCTTGACGCTATCCACGACAAAAACAAATAACCTTTCGTTTCTAGTCTAAGTAACTTAAGCTCGGATCAGTCGTTATGGCTGCGCTACATTGGTGATAAATTGCTGATGTAGTGCGCTGAGATTCGCCAATATTGCGCCTTTACCTTTGATATCGCTGCGTTTCAGCACGGCATCAATCGCATCAACGGACTGCAACGTGGCAAGTTTTGATGCCGTTAGCTGGTGGCTAATATGCCAAGGCTCCGCGGCAACTCCCCCTCGATAGCAATCATAAGGCCGGTAGAAACCAAAAGTTGCTAAATGCGCATCAAGCCACAGCGAAAATTCGTGCTGATGTCCATCTTGCTGGTATTCCCATGGTTCTAGTTGTAGTGATTGTCCTGTCGGTACAAGGTTTTTGGCGAACACATCCAGATCAGTACCCAAATGGTGGCGGCTAGCACTAGGTAGGGCGGAGAACAACATAATTGCTTTTACTTTGTCGATGTCTGAGAGGTTGCTCAGTTCTACCTCTTGGTTAGAGATATCAAAAACAGGACGGCGCATCGCAAACTTGCTATTCCAAATCGCTTTTTGCCTTTCAAACCCTCGATATGCGGACGCCATGTAGAATTCAAAACCTGCCTTTTTTGCAGCTTGTGAGAGGGCGTTGAGATCGGAAACGATTGCGCTATGCACATGGCGGCCATGGTAAAAAACCAGATGTGATTCATTAACGCCACAAGCGCTGCATTCAGCGCTTGTAAGCATATAGCGGCTAGGCAAGTAACTTCTCCAAGATCTTTTCATAGACTAAGGCCAATTGATCTAAGTCTTTGCAACTCACGCATTCATCGACTTGATGGATTGTGGCATTAATTGGACCAAGCTCAATTACTTTACATCCCGTTTGGGCAATAAATCGGCCATCAGATGTGCCACCTGAAGTTTCCGGTGTGGTTTGCATTCCCGTCACTTCTTTGATGGCTGCAATCGTCACATCGAGCAATGGGCCTGGCTCTGTTAAAAACGGTAGCCCATTCAGTATCCAATTAAGCTCATAATCAAGTTGATGCTTGTCTAAAATTGCAATAACACGTTGTTTGAGCTCATCGGCTGTAACTTCAGTGCTAAAGCGAAAGTTAAACTGTACTTGCAAAGAGCCCGGTATCACATTGCCAGCTCCAGTTCCGCCATTGATATTGGAAACTTGGAAGCTTGTTGCGGGGAAAAATGCATTCCCTTGATCCCACTCGGTTTGACTGAGTTCAGCAATCGCCGCCGCAGACAAGTGAATGGGGTTTTTAGCGAGATGAGGGTAGGCTACGTGACCTTGTTTTCCAATCACTTTTAGGTGTCCGGTGAGTGAACCGCGACGACCATTTTTTACTACGTCGCCAAGCTCATGACGTGATGAAGGTTCACCAACCAAGCACATATCAATTTTTTCGTTTCGGGCTTCTAATAAATCTACAACTCGAGTTGTGCCGTTCACGAAAGGACCTTCCTCATCAGAGGTTATCAAAAAAGACAATGACCCTTTGTGGTTGGGGTGTTTTTCGATAAACCTTTCCGTTGCCACGACCATAGCTGCAAGTGAGCCTTTCATGTCAGCAGCTCCGCGGCCATGTAACATGTCATTTTCAATCTCTGCAGCAAATGGCGGGTGCTGCCATTGACTCTCGTCACCAACCGGTACTACATCTGTGTGTCCAGCAAAGCAAAAATGTGGTCCGCTGTCGCCTTTTCGTGCCCACGTGTTGAGCGTATCAACAAAGAAGTGTTCTTCGATGGTAAAGCCAAGCTTTGCCAAGCGTTCATTTATTAATTGTTGGCAACCAGCATCATCAGGTGTAACAGAAGCCCTTTGGATCAGAGCTTGAGCGAGCTTAACTACTTCGCTCATTAGGCAAAAATCTCATCATACTGTGCAGCTTTAAAACCCAAGTGATATTGACCTTGGTACTGCAAAATAGGACGTTTTATCATGGCTGGTGTCGCCAAAAGGTGTTGTTTCGCTGACTGCGCATCGAGATTTTGTTTTTGTTCTTCACTAAGAGCTCGGTATGTGGTCCCGCGTTTGTTTAACACGTTTTCCCAGCCAAGTTGATCAATAAAAGCGGTGAGTAGAGCTTCGTCTAATCCATCTTTGCGGTAGTCGTGAAAGGTGAATTCGATATTGTTGTCTTGAAGATATTTTTTGGCTTTTTTAATGGTATCGCAGTTGCTGATCCCATACATTGTGATTGTCATAAAGCACACGCCCTTGCAATTGTGATTATCGGCTCTTTGGCCGCAGATACTTGTTTTAAAGGATAATAACACGCACCAAGCTTTTGTGCATTGAGTAGCACAATGGCGGCCATGGTTTTTGCTTCACTGAGTGGAATATCAAAAAAGCATAGCGGCTCTCCAAGCTTTACCGTGGTTTTGCCAAAGCTGTTTGCTTTGAGATATTCGGGTTTGGCAAATTCATTGCCGATTTCTAAGCTCAGTAACATTTTTAAGCCGTTATTGGCGTGTAAAATGTATTCGCAGTTATTTTTTCTGATCTGGATTAGTTTTCCGTTACAAGGAGATAGCAGCAAAGGCACGCGCATTTGTACACAAACACCAATCCCTAACATACCTGACGCAATCGCCGCGTTTGGATATGTACTTAGCGGTAAGACTTTGCCAGAAAAGGGACTTGGAATATGGGCAATAGGGTTTGCGATTTGGGATATTGGCCGATATTGGATTGGTGGTGAGAGTTCAATCAAAGTAATAAATATCCATCTTTTTTAAGTGCTTGCATCGCTTGCTGGATTTGGCTTTCTTTTACCAGAATGTAATCGGTATCGTACGTTGATAACGTAAAAATAGAGACGTTGGACTTTGCTAGCACACCAGAAATATTGGCCATAATTCCCGTAAGCGAAAACCCCAGCGGGCCCACGACTTCCAATGCTCTCCAATGACTTTCAGCCGCGAGGCTACTGACTGCGATATCTGACGCGCAAACTATAGAGAGTTCATCCTCAGTTTTGGCAATAAAAAAGATTTCACTGTTTAACACTGCTTGTGGAACAGCGTCATCGCAATCCAAGCTATGTATCGTAAATTCTTGTTTGAGCAATTGCAGCGTTTGCTTTGACATTACCAACCCTTGTTTTTGGAAAAATACCAATTGGTATAATTCATAGTATAGCGAAGTCAATTTAAAGACCAGAGCGTTCGCCTGAATTCTAGGCAAAAGAAAGGATTAGTGAGATGAAAAAGAAAAGGGCTCATGCATTGAGCCCTTGGTATAAAGATTATTCTTCGATTTGTGTTGCCTGAATAGCAGTCAAGGCAATGGTGTATACTATGTCATCAACCAAAGCCCCGCGGCTTAGGTCGTTAACAGGCTTACGCATACCTTGTAACATAGGTCCGATGCTAACAAGTTCAGCACTTCGCTGCACCGCCTTGTATGTGGTGTTACCTGTATTTAAATCTGGGAAGACAAATACCGTTGCTTTACCAGCGACTTTGCTGTTTGGCGCTTTTTTACGTGCGACATTTTCCATAATGGCAGCATCGTATTGCAGCGGCCCGTCAATATCGAGATCAGGGCGTTTCTTTTGTGCGATCTCGGTGGCTTCACGCACTTTTTCTACATCTGCACCTTGTCCAGATGTTCCTGTGCTGTAACTGATCATGGCAACGCGAGGTTCAATGCCGAATGCTGCAGCGGAATCTGCAGATTGAATTGCGATATCTGCTAACTGTTCTGCCGTTGGATCTGGGTTAATTGCACAGTCACCGTATACTAGCACTTGGTCCGGTAGCAGCATGAAAAATACTGAGCTTACCAACGACGCGCCTGGTGCCGTTTTGATTAACTGCAGGGGTGGGCGAATAGTATTGGCGGTGGTATTTACCGCACCAGATACTAAGCCATCAACTTGGCCTTCGGCTAACATCATGGTGCCGAGCACGACGTTATCTTGCAGTTGCTCTGCCGCAACGACCTCGGTTAGGCCTTTGTTTTTACGTAGCTCAACCATAGGCGCAATGTACTTTTGCAGCTCTTCTTCAGGAGATAAGATAGTCACGTTTTCATTAAGCTCAACACCTTGTTGCTGTGCGATACGTTCAATCTCTTCTCTATCTCCAAGCAGTACGGTTTTAGCGATATTTCGCGCACCACAGATAGCAGCCGCTTTAATTGTTCTCGGCTCATTACCTTCAGGCAGCACAATGGTTTTGCTCGCACGCCTAGCTAAATCAGTCAGCAGGTAACGAAACGCAGGAGGGGAGAGTTTGCGGGTTTTTGCGACCCCTTTGGCCAAACTTTCCAGCCACTCGCTATCGATGTGACGGGCGTTGTGCTGCTTTACGCGCTCGATGCGCTGCTCGTCATCGCTGGGTACTTCCATATTGAAATTGTGTAATAGCAAAGAAGTGCGCCAAGTATCAGCCTCAGTAGCAAGGATAGGTAGACCTGTATCCATCGCTTGCTCGCATAAGGTCATGATCTTCTCTTCTGGTTTGAATCCACCAGTTAACAAGATAGCGCCAATCTTGGTGCCATTCATGGCCGATAAACACGCAGCGACTAAGATATCTGAACGATCGCCAGGAGTAACTAACAGGGCACCTGGCGTAAAGTGGTTAAGAATGTTCGATACCGTTCTTGCACAAAAAGTAACACGGCGCAGACGACGGTGCTCCATATCACCCGCATTGATGATTTCGGCTTTTAAATAATTGCTTAAGTCGATAACTCGCGGCGCTACTAAGTCAAAGTCCCATGGTATGGCACCTAAAAGTTGAAATGGGTGTTTTCTGAAAATAGGTAGCGATGCCAAACGATTCATCTCGTTTTCAAGTTCTTCTGGTTTGTATTGATCAACCAGATCGGCGCGCGCTCTGCCATCTTCATCCAGCGGTGCATTCACTTTATTGAAAATACACCCCAATACGCGAGGGTGGTTTACACCGCCATAATTGCCAGCAGCAATCTCTAAGCGGTCTTCAAGCTCGTCGATAGAGTCATTACCCGGCGTTAAGACAAACACGATATCTGCACCTAGTGTTTGCGCAATCTCGCGGTTTACACGGCCAGCGTAAGGTTGACGACGGGTAGGAACCATTCCTTCAATGATGGCAACTTCATCGTCTTGTACTGTGCCTTCAAAGCGCTCCACAATTTCTTCCAACAAATCATCGCCTTTACCATCACCTATCATTTGCTCAGCGTAGCTCAGCCCAAACGGCGTGGGTGGGGCAATAGTAGAACCTTGCTGAACGATGAGTGTTGACTTTTCAGGGCCGACTTCATCTTTGCGAGGTTGTGCAATTGGCTTAAAGAAATTTACTTTTACCGCTTTTTGTTCCAGTGCTCGGACGATTCCTACAGACACCGACGTCAAACCAACGCCCGTAGAAATGGGAATAAGCATAATACGACGACCCATCATTACACTCCTTTAGCAAGCGTGGCTGCATCGTTGGCAATCACCCACTCTTCATTGGTTGGGATGACCATAGCGACAGGAGAGTGAGACTCATCAGTGATCACACCTTGATTACCAAAGCGTGCGTTGAGGTTACACTCTTTATTGATATGCATGCCAAGGAAGTTAAGCTGGTTTACTACTTTTTCACGGATAACATCAGAGTTTTCGCCAATTCCACCGGTAAATACAAGTGCATCTAAACCGTTTAGTGGTACCAAGAAGCTAGCAATTTGTTTGGCTAAACGATAACAGAAAATATCAAGCGCCAGTGTTGCTTGAGGGTGGCTTTCCTGCGCTGCTTCTTCAATCGTTCGGCAATCGTTAGAAAGCTCACTAATACCTAGAAGGCCACTTTGTTTATTCAACAAGGTGTCAATTTGCTGTGTTGAATAGTTAAGGTGATTAACTAAAAACGAGAATAAGCCCGGATCAATATCACCACTTCGGGTGCCCATCACTAGACCTTCTAATGGAGTTAAGCCCATGCTGGTGTCCACCGATTTACCGTCTTTAATTGCGGTAACGGAACAACCATTGCCTAAGTGTGCGGTAATAATACGAGATGGCTTATCTTTTAAGCCTAAAATCTCGATGGCCTGCGCCGATACATAAGCATGGCTGGTGCCGTGGAAACCGTAACGTCTAACACCATGCTCACGATATAGTGAATAGGGTAGAGCATAAAGGTACGCTGTTTGATCCATACTTTGATGGAAAGCCGTATCAAAGACAGCAATTTGCGGTAGATGCGCAAATGCGGCTTGAGCTGCGCGGATACCTAGTAGGTTAGCTGGATTATGTAAAGGTGCCAGACTAGCCGTTTCTTGGATAGCATTTATAACGGAGTCATCGATAATGACAGATTGTGTAAAGCGCTCACCGCCGTGTACCACGCGGTGGCCGACAGCGACAAGATTTGCGTCTAACGCGAGATCTTTGATGAGTTTTACAAGCGTTGTGATCGCAACTTGGTGCGCATCACCACTATTGAGGGGCACGATTTCCTTGTTGCCTTGGAACTTATATTTAATTTGTGGTGATTGTTCAGCTAGGCGTTCAGCCAGACCTGATAATATCTCCTCTCCCGTTGCGTTATCGATGATTGCAAACTTAAGACTGGAGCTTCCACAATTAAGAACCAAAACATGCTGAGATGACATAATGACTTTCCGTTTTGACAATAACAGTTATTGCGTATTAAGCTTAAAGCTATAGCGCATATAAGCTACGCATTTAGACTAAGGTATAGTTGACAGTAAAGACGTCGATTTTACCTCATTTTTTATATAAAAGTTAGCACCTAGGAGTTATGATGCAAAAAAGTCTTATTTCGCAAGTGCAACTTGGACGTCAATACTCGAAAGAGTGGCCTATGCGCAAGGAGTTAGCACCGTTGTTCCCCGAATTTAGGGTGATCAAGGCGACAGAACTTGCTTTAAATACAATGCCTATGCTGGCGGTGTTTACTCTGTTTTTGCAGACCAGCCAATTGGGTTTTCAATATCTGCCGCAAGCCATTGCGATTGCTTTATTCTTTTTATCGCTTCCTGTCCAAGGGTTATTATGGCTTGGTAAAAGAGCTGAAACGCCGTTAAATCCGGCTTTGTATTCTTGGTATACAGAACTGCATCAAAAGATGGTTGCCAATGGCTACGATGCACCCCTGTCCTCAAGAAAGCCTAGATATAGAGACTTAGCGCGATTGCTAAAAGATATGTTCGATAAAATGGACAAAGCGTTTACGCAAGAAAATCTGTAGTTTCTGTTTGCCTGCCTACCAAGCAAGTAGGCAGCGATTTGCTCATAATGGGTGAGCTGATGTAGGGTTACATGCGCTGATATTGGTTTATCAAAAACGAGAGCGTGATTTCGATATGGTCCATCTTTTGTAATCTGTCCATGTGTTGTTGCTTAAATTTCCATGCAAATGGCGTCATCATGATTAAGTGTTCAACACACTCAAATTCCATTCTGTGTGTTTGTTGTAATTTAGTCCGTTCAACCAACTCAAACCCTTGTGGTGTTTCTGGTGCCTTGTGTAGCTTTACATTGTCATAAATCAGAGACTTGAGTTCGAATAGATGGTGCTCGCCGGGTGAGACGACATACAAACTGCCTGATGGTTTGCATAGACGGGCGAGTTCTTCGGCGAACACTGGCGCAAAAATGCTCACAATCACATCTGCAAATTCATTTTCAAAAGGAGCCTCTTTGATGGAGGCTACGCTAAATTCAACTTGAGGATAGCGTTTAGCGGCATAGCGGACAGCAGGTTTTGCGATATCGACCCCGTATACTTTGGCATTCTCGCAGCGATTTGCGATTTCATGGGTGTAAAAGCCTTCACCACACCCTAAGTCCAGCAGGGTAGCCGGCGCTTTTTCAGAGATGATTTGTGCAAGCCTATCACGTAGAAAATGATAATGATCGGTTTCGAAGAATGCCCGACGCGCCGCAACCATTTCTTGGTTGTCGCCCGGCTGTTTTGATTTTTTATTTTGCACGGGTAGTAAGTTGACATAGCCTTCTTTGGCAATATCAAATTGATGATTATTATTGCAGCTGTAGCTCGCACCACCTTGATATAAAGGCAGTTTACACAGTGGACAGCGGTAGTGGGAGATCATTTGTCTAAGTATTCCCTATCAAAAAAAGTTTTTACCCAATGTGGGCGATATGTAATGAGTAAGGTGATGGCCATGCCGTTTAACATGGCTTCAGGGAACCACATTATGACGGCAAAATGGAGATAATTGTCTGCCAACTGATACCAAGTATAGGCATCGATTGCATAATAATAGAATGCGCTTAGAAGTATCTTTAAACAGCCCACCGTACCTGCGAAAATAAATGCACAAACAAAAATATAAACGAAAAAGTGCCGCGGTAAATGATGATAGCAAAGGGCAAAAAGTCCATAGCTTAAGTAGACAGGTATCAGTGCAGTAAACAGCCAAAAATTACCAAACTCCACCAAGGTAAAAGCACTAAAGTAACTATGGACGAGGCAGGCCAAAGTTGCACTCAACGCACCCAGTCGCCAACCTAAAATTAACGTTACTGCTGTTATTCCAAGAATATGAATGTTCAGCTCAGGTAAAATGCCTGCTTTTATTTGCCACAGTAACGTGAGGATAACCGCACAACTTAATACGCCGGTTTGTCTGGCTGGTACTTGTAGTAATTGCAGGTATTCTTTGCGATGAAAACTGAGTAAAAATAACCCAAGGGCAGCGATAAACGTCACGTTTCTATCCAGTTTTTAAAATTGGTGATTTTGCTCTATGCCGAGCACTGTATTTACAGTCTCGGCGGAAAAAGCAGATGATTAAATGTCGAAAGTTGCCCAAATTGGTGCGTGATCAGAGGGCTTATCAATTCCTCTCAATTCGTAATCTATGTCACTTTCAATACATTTCGCAGTTAATGGAGCGGTTGCTAAAACCACATCTATGCGCAGACCTCGGTTATCATCAAACCCTTTTGAGCGGTAGTCAAACCACGAATACTTTTCGGTTGCATCAGGTGTCAGCACTCTAAATGTATCTTTAAAGCCCCAATCTAGCAGTGTTTTTAACCACTCACGCTCTTCTGGTTGGAACGAGCACTTACCCGTCTTTAACCAACGCTTGCGGTTTTGCTCACCAATACCAATATCCGCATCCAATGGAGAAATATTAATATCGCCCATGACTACAAGGTTAGATTGAGGATCGGCAAAATCATTTAAGTGGGTCATGAGATCTGCATAAAATTGTCTTTTATACGGAAATTTTGTTTCATGGCTGATGTTATCACCTTGAGGGAAGTAACCATTCATAACGGTAACTTCGTTACCTGAATCACTTTCAAACGTACCGCTGATCATGCGACGTTGTGATTCATCAGTATCCGTAGCGAAGCCTTTTTGGATAGCTTTTGCAGGTTTCTTGGAGAGTAGTGCCACACCGTAATGCGCCTTTTGACCATGGAAGTAAACATGGTAGCCAAGTGCTTCTACATCGTCGATAGGAAAAGCTTCGTCATGGACTTTAATTTCTTGCAGTCCAATGACATCAGGTTGGTGTTTTTCAATCAATGCCTGTAATTGATGTAGTCTAGCTCTGAGGCCGTTTATATTAAACGAAACAATTTTCATAGCGCTCTCTTTAGATTCTTGCTGTTATTTGGCAAAGTTTATCACTTAAAAACGAGAGGGTCAGCGCTTGGGTGAAATTACTTATTTAGTCAGCTGACAAGCATGTTGGCAGTTGTTAAATTTTGCACAAGTTTAGCGAGAGGATAACGAGGATTTTAGCTTAGTGTAAATAGATCATTAAATAACCAAAATTGCATGATTTAGCTGTTTACTTATTCGTCGTTGTAATTATAATCCGCGCCGAATCGTTCAATTGGGGTATATTATGCTTAAATCTCTCTCTTTCTTTGGTCTTGTTTCTTTGGTTTCTACAACAGCTTTCGCTTCACAGGTTGAGTTCACTCAAGCTGACGCATCACCAGCGACAAAAGTATGTGCTGTTGCAGCAGAGCAAGGTTTCAGTGCAGCACGTAAAGAAGCTGCATCACTAGGCCTATTTATTTCTCGCTTCTCACCAAGCATCCACTGTAATGGTGAAGATATTCGTGAGTTTGCAAAAGCAGCGAAGCGCTCGCAAAAGCAAGAAAAGAAAGTGGAGCTAATTGCTGAAAAGTCAGATACAGCAACTGAGTTATGCTTAGATGCAGTACGTCACGGCGTTAATCACCTACGTTTGAATAACCAACAGGTTCGCAACTTACGTTGTAACGATATGCCTGTTAAGCAATTTGTTAGAGAATTCAGAAACGCAGCAATTTAATCAAGTTGATGTGAATAGAAGGGGCGTTAAGCCCCTTTTTTATTGGTTGTTATTTAGTTTTGCATCACGGTATTTGATGTAACAAACTAAAGCTGCCAAGCCCGCAACAGGGACCGTAATCATACTTACCCAACCACCTGTGTATAAAATTGCTAGTGGCATACCAAAATCATAGCCGGCGACAATACAATCTGAGCTAGCACTTTCTGCAACATGGCAGTGAAGAATTTCAGCGATAAGCTCCGCAAGAAGTAAACCAAGCAAAGGTGTAAAGGCTATTAAGCAAAGACCTATCGTTAATAGCTTCAATCTTTGTCGTGACATGAACATTTCCTTATTAGTCATTTCAGGTGATTGTGCCCCCGATAGATTAACCTAGGCTGATAATACCGATTTCACTTAGTCATGCTCAATGCCTATATGGATGTAGTGATCTCGCTTGCAAAACAGCATACCAGCCAAAAATTATTATTTTAACGTAATGATGGTGGTGGAGTTGTACAGTCAGGAGAAAACCAAAAGTCGTCTGAGGCTGAAGTCCATTCGTCACCACATACACCTAGTTGCTCACCTTCAACATCGGCACAGGCATCGTGATTCAAGCAATCTTGGGTATATTGACCATCACCAAACATTGGACAACCCGCACCACATCTAGCTGCACAAAAGCCATGACCACCGACGATATAATTTCTTGTCTTTACAGACGAGTTGGTAATATCCCAAACAGCAGTCTTTGATTTACCCATATACGCACAGAGATCAGTCCAATCTTGTGCACTGATTTTGCTCTCTATTTGCTGATCAATTGCTTCACCTAATGGATAGGTAGATAAAAATTCGAAGAATTTTAAGAGTGCAAGTTTCGACTCCTTATCTAGAGTTGATTGGCTTTTCATAATCAAACCACTATTAAGCTCTACGTCGTGTAGCATATTCTTTATGTCGGCACGAAGTGCTGGGGTATTAATAAGAGGTTTATTATTGATATCAGTACCAGTTATCTTAACTTGTTTTTTAACTTGATTGAGTAACAAAGCATAGTGATTGCCCTGATATGTGATAGATGCGGAAATAGTATCAAGCAAGTCATTGGATACTGAAAACTCGATTGGAGAATGCATGCCTTTCTGATCAAACGACTCTGTTTTAACGCTATGTTGAGCCTGGATAACTCCTTTAATCCCGTTTTCAGTGAGATAAATTGTAGTATTATCATTCATAGCAAAGGTAAAACTAGAGAACAAAAATGCTGCCATAATGACAGTTGAAAACAGATATTTCATATTAAATCCTTTTTTAAATTAATAATCGTAATATTTAAGCAGGAGAACCTTTAGTTAACCTGATTTACAATTTTGTTTCAATTTGGATGTTTGTCAAGTCTGAGCTATAAATAGTTTTGTTCTTTTTTATCTAATAATGAGTTGTTTGCTTTAATTAGATTCTTAAAATAGTATCAGTTAATTACCTTTACTTATTTAGCTTAATAAAACTATCTCCCAGTTTTTTCCTTACAATCCTTTGCTATAATCTGCACAATTTTGGTAATAGACACTGATCTCCAATGACATTTAGCGAGTTACAACTTCACCCTGAACTACTAAGCGCAATTACTGAGCTTGGGTTTGAGTCACCCACACCAATTCAAGAAAAGAGTATTCCACTTCTGCTCAGTGGTTGTGATTTAATTGCAAGTGCCCAAACTGGAACCGGTAAGACTGCCGCCTTCATGCTGCCGATTTTGCACTCCATGCTGATAGGCGCCACGCAAGGTGAGAAATCGGTTAAGGCATTGATATTAACGCCGACTCGTGAGCTGGCACAGCAGGTTGCAGAGCACACTGAAAAGTTAGTGGTGAACACCAGTTTAAATGTCGTGTGCTTATATGGCGGTGCAAATATTGGCCCGCAAGAAAAGCGCTTAAGAGCGGGTGTAGACGTAGTAGTTGCGACACCTGGGCGTTTACTTGACCACCTAATCAAAGGCACATTAACACTCAAAAATATTCAACACTTGGTCTTCGATGAAGCAGATCGCATGTTAGATATGGGGTTTATGGGGGAAATTAAGCGGATCATGCGCACTATGCCGCTTAAGCGTCAAACATTGCTATTTTCAGCTACGGTTGACGATGCTGTGTTATCCCAAGTAAAGCCTTGGTTGAACGACCCTAAGCGAGTAGGAGTTGAATCCCAGAACAGCACCGCAAGCACAGTTACGCAAACTTTCTATTCGGTAGACGAAGATCGCAAACGTGAATTGATCGCCCACTTGATTGGCAAAAATAATTGGCATCAGGTACTGGTGTTTACTCGCACAAAAAATAGTGCTGATAGCTACGCAAAAGAATTGAATAAGGATGGCCTTAAAACCGCAGCGATCCACGGTGATAAGTCTCAAGGCGCGCGTGACAAAGCGCTATCTCAATTCAAATCAGGTGAAATTCGCGTCTTGGTCGCAACGGATGTAGCAGCTCGTGGCATTGACATTGACTCGCTAAACTATGTCTTCAATGCTGAGTTACCCTATGTTGCTGAAGACTATGTGCACCGTATCGGCCGTAGTGGTCGTGCTGGACAAAACGGCCAAGCCATTTCGCTTGTGAGTATTGATGAACAGTGGCTACTAGAAGAAATAGAAATTTTCTTAGATGAGCGATTTGCGCCGCAATGGCTGCCAGGCTATGAACCTGATTTAACCAAAGAGCCTAAAGACACTCGCCGTAATTCTGGTAAATCTAAGAAGCAAAGAGACAAAAAGCGTATTCTAGGAACAAGAACCAAGCGTAAAAGGAAGTAATGGCTTAGCGCTAAAGCTTATGTTTGGCTTCTCTCATCCAAACATAAGCATCATTGGCCATTAATTGCTAGTAGAGGTTTTGATATAAACAGCTGCCCCAGATGCAGATAAAAACGATAAGTGCGATCAATACGCCTGCAGAGCCCAAGTCCTTGGCAAGCCCCGACAGTGGATGGATTTCTAAACCGACTCTATCAATTGTTGCTTCAATAGCGGTATTCACTATCTCAGCAAACATCACAAACAGCGTTGCACAAAACAACATAACGCGCTCATAGAGTGAAAGTTCAAGTGTAAACAGCAAAATGATAGTAACCAGCAGTAGAATAAGCTCTTGCCGAAAGGCGGATTCATTTTTTGTGAGCCAATTAAACGCTCTAAATGAGTGTCCAAGCGCCAGCAATAGTCGTTTTGCTCCAGTTGGCTTATTGGTGTTATCAAAATGCATTAGTTTCTCCATTAGTTGCGAGTAATTGAGTTCGACAGGTTGCGAATATGTCATTTTTGGACTGATAGGTTTTCGAATTAACTTGGGTTAAGCCAATTAACGTATCGTAGATATTGTCATGAGAAAGGGGTTGCTGTTTTACAGCGTCAATGCAACCACTGTAGCTTTTATTTGTTAGGCGATTACTCCAATAAATCATCGGGATCTGGGTTTGCTCTTTAGGTGCTAGACGATATGGAAAGCCATGTAAATATAATCCGGTTTCACCAAGTGATTCGCCATGATCGGAAACATAGAGCATGTTGACTGTTTCTGCGTCTAACGAAGACAGTTGTGTAATGATTTTGTGCAACACTAAATCTGTGTAAGCGATGGTATTGTCATAGGTGTTCACTAATTCTTGAGGCGTACAATTTTGGATATCGCTACGCTGGCAATCTGGGAGGAATTTTTGCTGCGTTTTAGGGTAGCGGCGGTAATAAGTTGGGCCATGCGAGCCAATCATATGTAAGACAACAACAATATTGCTTGTTTGCGCGTTGTTTATGGTAGTCATAAGTGATGGGATTAGTACCTCATCAAAGCAATACTTACCGTCGCACAGCGGGTTATCCTTGTTAGTATCAATCCGATAATTCTCAACCCGATTACATACACCTTTACAACTACTATTATTGTCTATCCAAAACACTTCGGCGCCAGCCCTGTGGATCACATCAAGCACGTTATCTTGGCTCTGAGCAAGACGGCTATTGTAATGTGCTCTATCTAGCCGTGAAAACATACAGGGTACTGAAATTGCTGTCGCTGTGCCACAAGATGATATGTTACTGAAATATTTGATGCCGTCCTGTTTAGTGTATTCGTTAGTATCTATTTTATAGCCTCCATGTGAAAAGTTGCTTGCACGTGCAGTTTCACCAACAACGACAACGGTAATATTAGCACCTGACTTGGAAGCTAAAGCAGGTGTTTTATCTAGTAATCGAAATGGTAATGGAGGATAAAAATAGTTATCTCTCAGGTATTTATATCCTGCAATATAAAATGAAAATGGCGTGATATAGCTTGCGACTTCTTTATTGTTTCTACCAACGGAGGCATAGTTTTGATAAAAGCTAAAGGCTATCAAAGAGATGAAGGTAATTGAAACAAAATTAATGAGTATAAAGGATTTTAGCCTTTGCTTTAGTGGCTGTTTTATTTTGTTTTTTGTCATTAAATAAGCAGGGGTTAAACCCAGGGTTAGTACGAAAATAACTAGGTTTATATTTAAATATGAAAATGCTTCCCCCGTGTCTGTTTCAATAACGTTTTGCATCATGCTTTTATCAAATATGACGCCGTAGTTTATTGATGCGTATAGCAACACACTGGATAGCACAATGGTGATAAATAAAAAAGGCCGTACAAAGGTGATTAAAGAAAACCAACTAAATAGTAACAGTGTCAGGAAAAACAAAAGAATAGGGACAGACGCTAAAAATAGCCAATCGGACCACTCCTGTATTGTAGAAACATTAAAGACTTTGATAATAAATAGGCTATTAAAAGCAATGGTACAATAAAGTGTGGCGAGAACCATCAGGCTGGTATAGCCTGATGGGGAGATATGTTTTAAAAATTTAAACATATCCAACTCCTGACGAGAAAATAAAAACTAAGTTATCTTTATTTTCTATAGAAATACTTAAGAGAACCTTATGCTTTACTCTTTTAATCGATAAATTTGCTCCTGATAGGCCAAATTACTAAATAATACATGAGATAGTGCTTTTTCTTTAAAATCAATGGTGTGCACTGTATTCAGCAATGGTTTTTGCATCTTAGTCGCCGTGTCATATTGCCAATAACTCACTTTGTTGCCTGGCATCAAAATGGCGGCTTTGTCATCTTCAATGTAGGCAAAATTATCGTAATATTGCATCATCGCTCTTTGCACTGGATATTGTTTGGTTAAGTCAAAACCAAGCATAGGCGTTGGGCGTTCAACCCCTATTAAAGAAAGCAAAGTGACAGGTAAATCAATTTGACTGACCAATCTTTTATCTTGTTTCTGATTAAAGTCTGAATTCAAAATAACGGCTGGAATATGAAAAGACTTAATAGGGACGGGCTCGGATCCATACACCCTGACATCATGATCTGCAACGACTAAAAAGATAGTATCTTGCCAATAACGACTTTGCTTGGCCTTATCAATAAACTTTCCGAGTGCATAGTCGGCGTACTTGATAGCGAGATCTCGCGCAGGTTTATCACTTTTATGATTTGTTGGTAACATTACTTTTCCGTCAGGAATTTCAAACGGGTCGTGATTGCTAGATGTAAAGATCAAACTAAAAAATGGCTTTTCTTCTTCACTCAGCTGAGTTAGTTCTTTATCCGCTTGATTAAACAGATCTTCGTCGCTGGCGCCCCAAGACGCAACAAATTCTGGGTTTTCAATATCATCAAAGTCAACGATACGTTGAAAGCCATTTCCTAAGAAGAAGCTTTTCATGTTATCGAAGTGGCTTTCGCCACCGTAAATAAACTGTGTGGTATAGTTTTCTTTGGCTAAAATATCCGCCAACGTACAAAACTGTTGCTGAGACTTTGAAAGCTTAACGACGGAGCGTGATGGTGAGGGTATAAAGCCGGTGATCACGGCTTCAATTCCGCGAACCGAACGGGTGCCCGTTGCGTAGAGGTTCTCCAGCCCCCAGCCTTCTTGATACAGTTTATCTAACTCTGGGGTTAGGTTTGCTCCCCCTAGCGAGCTTACAAAACGTGCGCCTAAGCTTTCCTCTAAGATAATCACTAAGTTTTTCTTTTTGCCCTGATGATATGCCGGATTAGTGGCTAGGGTAGGAAGTGTATTTGAGATAAAACCTTGTTTGTAACTTGCTTTTCTTACTGTATCAAAAACCTTTTCTTTGGATAGCGAACCATAAAGCGCACTGGCACTTCTTTCGCTGCCCATATTTTTTGCTGCGAACGCAACACTATAAGCTGAGTTGATGGTCAGCGAATTAACCAATGCATCTTGTGAGAAATAGACGGTAGCAGGGTTAAGTGGTCTATGACCCAGAGTGCCTCTTGCTAATAGCGCTAAACAGATAAGACTACAAAAAGTAGAGATAGCCATATTCCGCTTTGATGGCGCATCGTTGCTAATGCGAGGAAAATATCTCAAGGTGGTTATTAAAGCCAAAGTACATAAAAGTAGGGTCAATATCACTGTGCCCAAGTGACCACTCAACAACATTGAAATGACTTCTTTGGGGTAAATCAGATATTCAATAAATAAACGGTTTGGTCTGATGTCGTATTGCAAAATAAATGCAGGAGTTGCAGCTTCGAGTAGTAGGACAAATACAATACCCAACGCAATATACCCCGTTACTAGCGCAGTAAGTAAAGGCTTCAGTGGCTTGGGCATAAAATAGTGCGTGACCATTAACAATAAGAGTGGTATCGCGAGATATGCGATAGTACTCAAATCAACTCGTAGGCCTGATATCACAAAGGTTAAAGGATCAGAGCCTGCCGTTCTCTCTAACATCCAAGTCGATAGCCCTAAACGGCTAAGCGTCAAAATCATCAACAAGGAAAGGAAAAACACCATGAAAGGTTGTGCATAAGGAGTTGAAAAGTGTACTTTGTTCATAGAATGTTAAGAATAGTTGCATTTATCACAAGACTATCCGACGAAACTTAAGAAAAGCTTAGGAAATCCTTCGGAATTGATGAAAGTTGAAGTTCTCTTTAGCGAATCTTAAGTTTGAGCAACTAAGCTATGTGATATTAAGCACTAGCCAAAGGTTTATTTATGAATGTGTTACTGATTGAAGATTCTGAGTCCTTGCGTCGCAGCTTAACCTTAGGGCTCTCTAAACTGGGTTTTACGGTAGATGATTCGGCGGATGGTTCTAGCGGTTTGAGTATGGCGCTGATGGATCACTATGATGTAATTATTTTAGATATTATGTTGCCCAGTTTGGATGGCATAAGTGTGCTTAAAGCGCTAAGACAGCAGAAGAATGACACTCGAGTGTTGGTGTTGTCAGCAAAGTCACAACCTGAAGACCGAGTGCTGGGTTTATTAAGTGGTGCAGACGACTATCTCGCCAAGCCCTTTTCGTTTGATGAGCTGCATGCACGGCTATTAACGCTAATGAGAAGAGGGGCATTTAAACAAGATGGTGATGAAATCGTGCATGGCTTTTTGACCATTGACTTGCAGCTAAAGTCGGCGTTAATTGCAGGGCAGCAAATAGACTTAACACCCAATGAGTATAAAATTTTGGAATGTTTGTTTACTAATCAAAATAAGATTATTACACCAGAAAAATTAAGCACTTATATTACCGGCAATTTCGATAGCGTGTCGAAAAATGCCATCGAAGCTCACCTTTCTTCGCTACGTAAAAAGGTCAAAGCGCTGGGTCAATGCTTGCCAGTTAAAACTAAACGCGGGTTTGGATATTATGTTGAGCAACTACCATGAAGTCGATCCGAGGGAACTTAGTTAGCACATTATCAATTACCATCACAGGTGTTGTAGTCGCCATTTTACTCGCTACAGATTTGGCTGTGGACTCTTGGATTGACTCACAATTCGACAAAGCGATGCATACAAAAGTTGGCATGCTGATGACGTTAGTCTCTGAAGATGAAGATCATCTTGAACTGCACTTTTCCGGTGAGTTTTTACCTGAATTTACTGGCAATATCGAGCCCGAATATTATCAAATCTGGTTGAACGACCGAGTTTTTGCACGCTCTGACAGCTTAGATCTTTTTTCGCAACACGAGTTACCTTATTTGTCGTTATCACTTGGCGAGAGCAAAGTGGTAAATGAAACCCTGCCAGATGGTCGTGCGGGACGGATCATATATACCCGTTTTATTCCGCAGATCCATACCCTAAAAGGGGAAAAAAAATCTTTTGACGACGAACTTGTTATTGCCTATGCGGCCTCGTCGGAGGGATTGGACTTTATTCTTTGGCTCATTGATATCGTTTTTATCGTGACTATTGTATGTGTTGTGGTGTTTATTCGTGTCTTTGTGCGCAAAACGGTCGATGTTGGTCTCGCGCCGTTGAATAGCATGAACGCTCAGATAGCCAAACTAAATTTCTCTAAAGATTCAGACACCATAATATTAGAAAAGCCTGTCTCTGAGCTATTACCCGTTGAGCAAAGCCTAAACCGTTTTATTGTTGAAAACAGACAATTGTACTTGCGAGAAAAGCGCCTAACCTCAGATATTTCGCATGAATTAAAAACGCCCATTACGGAGCTTATTAATTTGGCGGAAGTTATTTCACGCTTCCCGGAAGACAATGAACTGGCGGATGACTTTGTGCCAGAAGTATTAAGAATAAGTCAGCGGATGAAAAACATCGTCACCAACGTCATGTTGTTACATAAATACGAGCAGATAAAGCTACCTAAAGACGATGTTGTTGATGTATTGCAAGTCATCAACCGTTCGATTGGTGAGATAGCATTTGATAATGTTGAGATTCAGACAACTTGCTCCGAATGTCCAATTCAGACCAACTTAATGGCAGTCGAGAGCATCATTGGTAACTTACTGAAAAATGCCAAGCGCCACCGAGTACTGGGTTCTGAAGCACTTATCGTTGTTGAAAAGGGGGCGACAAATGGGATAAATGTTCGAGTGAGCAATCAGGTTTCCGGCGAGCTCGAAAACGTGAATTTAGCACAATTATTTGAACCACTATGGCAAAGCGACCAATCGAGAAGCGCGAATGATTGCTTTGGCTTGGGCTTGCCTATTGCTAGGGCCTTTGCTGAAGCCATTGACGCGGAACTCACTGTTGCGTTGGAAGCGAGCACCATCACCTTTACATTTACCCTTTGAAGCGCTATTTAAAAGCGAGTTTCCACTGATAAACCAAGTTCCCAGCTGTCAACTTCAGGGTAGTTACTTAATGGTTTAGTAAAGTCTATATGCACTACGTTTTCATTACTTGAACGGGCGGAATATAAACGAACTCCGAGCCCTACACTACCTAGCATTTTATTGCTTATATTAGGATGTTGTATATTCCCGGATGCTTTTCCCAGATCAACAAAGCCAACGAATCCTAAATCAACAAGCTGATAAATATTAATGTTAGGGTACATACGGAGCTCGAATGAAGATTTGACCGTTTGCGTACCTTGTTGATAGCTTTGTGGGAAGCCACGGATCCCTTCTTCTCCACCGAGTGCAAGAGGACGCTCGGCAAATTCCTTGTTTTGCCACGCAGCAATGGCATCAGCATAAAAAGCAAAACTATCGCTCCAGCGATAATTTACCTTTGCAGCGAGAGTAGACCATACTCTATCACCTTGCTGCGTGCCGATTTGGGCATTGGTTGATGCTTTAAATCGGTATAAGACATCATCATTAAATAGCCATGCTTTATTGGCTGAAAACTCCCAAATTGAGCCAACTCCATCCGCTTCGGTATCAATACCTGTTTTGGCCGCAAGTGACCATCCGAGGTTGAAATCTTCACTGTGATTGATTAAGTCTACGTCCTGCAGCACGATATAATTATCTTCGATATATTGAAGACTTATCCAAGGCGCTAACAATTTGAAGTCATAAAGGTTATCCCTTATGGCTAAGTTTGGCTCGTCATAGCTGACATCTTGGTAATCGACACCAGCTATCCACCTAAGTGTGGTGGTGTTGGTTTGCTGCCCTAAACGGCCATAAGCAAACTGCGCAGATGTACCATTATATCGAAACTGACTTTCTGTTTGACCGTTATGATAGATAGAAGTCGTTTGGTCTTGTGCATTAATATAAGCTCTATATAACAAAGAGCTGGAGCGCTGATAGAAAGGTTGATAAATGTCAGTCATAAATATTTGACCGTCATCATAATCATCTGCTTGCACCGTTATCATGGCATGTGGTTGCCATGGCGCAGGCATTTGCAACACGGTATGGTAACCGGAACGTTCATGGTCAGATTTGTATTTTACGGATGCCCTAACGCCATACCCTAACAAGTTTTCCTCTTTAAACCCCAAACTTAACTTATTGTTTCCACTACTTCGGCCAAAGTTTACACTGGGCAGCAAACTCCAGGTGTCCCACGTTTGCACTGATATTTTCTGTGGCTCGGCACTGCTGCATGGTTTGGCATAGTTAATTTTCGCCTCTCTGATGTATTTTTTAGCACGCAAGATCCGCTCAGCCTCTAAAATATCGGCCTCGCTGACTAGGTCACCAGCCTGAAAAGGGAGTTGAGAAGCGATAGTCGCATCTCGGGTTTCTATATGCAGCCAGTTTACGAAGTCATGGAAAGAGGTCGTTTCTGGGTCGTCCGGATTAAAAATAGGGTTTGAGTTTATTTCGATAGACTCAATCTTGATGTTTTTCTCTTGACTTGCTTTATCCGTCTGTCGCGCCATTTTGTTACTATGTTCAGCGTTATTATTGCAAAGGGAGTCGATGCTAAATGGGTCACCAGCAAACGCAGGAGTGATTGAAGTGACTAACACGAATACCGCAACGGTTTTGGCTGGCATATATGCTCCAACTGAAAAATATCAAGCTACGTTGAAAACATATATGCCAATACTTAAGAAAGGCTTAAGAAAAATTAAAGAATGAGTTAATCGCCAATGTATGCGAATTTTTCATGATTAATTTTTACCTCTTCGAGCAGAGTTTACAGTTCCCCGGTAAATAAGCGTCGATGCGTTTTTCGTGCATACTCATCAGACATGCCACCAAGATAGTCCGCTAACACGCGCATTTGCTGCGTTTCATCGGTTGCTTGCTGGTACAATGTTTGGGTTGTATACGGCAACAATCGCATCGGGTCACTGGCAAAAACTTCAAATAAATCAATAAGCAGGTTTTGACCACTAAACTCAATTTGCTGCATTTTAGGTTCACGAATTAATCTTTGATATACGAACACTTTTAATACTTGCAGGATTTCCTGAAATTCGGGTGCCATCTCAACGGTAAAATGAAGTAGGGCGGAGTCAAAATCTGAGTCTTGAACGCTGAGTTTACAATGCACAATAAACAGGTTGACGAGTTCACCTATGGTATCTTTTCGATTAGATTCATCTTCTGAAAATAAACTCTCGCTTACGCGCGGTAAGTTTTGCTTTAACCAAGGTGAGTCTAACTTTTGCAATTCAGGCAGAGCAAAATCATGCCATGCTGCCTCGTTAAGGGTCTCGGTAGCTATCGCATCTTCTAAATCATGAACTGCATAGGCGATATCATCGGCATATTCCATAATGGCGCAATCTAACGATTTAAACTTTGTCTTGCGACGGAAGGTGTCTTTTACCTCGGTTTCTTGCAGCTTTATTTGGTCGTTTTGAGAAAATGGCGAGAGGATCCAATCAAATACCGATTGGTCGCATTGATAAATGCCTTTTGCAGGCAGCCAATCACTGGACAATATGTATTTTCGACTTTGTGTTTGCGTTGGTTGGTGATACCAAAGTGTGTCGATTAATGCAGGATATTTAATAAAACCTAGTAAGGTACGGCGTGTTAAATTCATGCCATAACCTTTAGTGTACGGTTCCAATTTGGTGACAATGCGCAAGGTTTGGGCGTTTCCTTCAAACCCTCCGTGATCACGCATAAGGTAATTAAGCGCGATTTCTCCGCCATGGCCAAAAGGCGGGTGACCGATATCATGCGCTAGGCACAAAGTTTCAATAAGACTTGTCGAAGGAAAGTGTTCAAATTCAGGGTGTTGTTTTCTTAAATGGCGTAGTAGACCGCTGCCTATTTGCGATACTTCCAAAGAGTGTGTTAGGCGAGTCCGATAAAAGTCGTTGACGCCGATTGCCATAATTTGGGTTTTGGCTTGCAAGCGCCTAAAAGCCGCGGCATGTATGATCCTAGAACGATCTATTTGCCATGCTGAGCGATTGTCGTTAGGGCGGTTTTTTTGCTGCGATAGCAGACGCTGCTGCCAAGCGTTAGACGTCATACTTCTGTTCCTTTTTCTTTATACCTTAAATTCGTCTAAACTATGTACGATAACTGAACGAAAATTCGCGTTTAATTGCGGCTTTTGATATTATCAGCCGCTATTTTTGAATACTGTTATTTTGGCGCAATTTATCAACGCTCTATCAAACTATAGTAACAGAATAAAACTGTTATTGAGCGGGCTTGAGAAAAGTTCTTAGAGACTTAGGGAAAGAGACTCCGTTTCCAGAACAACGCCACTGCGAGGAGAAGTATGCAAGCTAAACTGATTAAACTCATTGTTGCCCTAGTGACCATTTGGGCGTTAATTTATCCTTTTATCCAAGATGAAAGTTCTCAAGATTCTACTTTAGATCAAGAGGGTACGGGTGCAGAGGTTGTACCTAAGGTGCCCGAAAAGCCACTCCATAGCGTAAAACTACCTAATTTTGCAGCCATTCGTGATATCAAGGAGAAGAAAACGGCATTTTTCGACTTTATTAAACCGCACGTAGAAGCCGAAAATAAACAGATCTTAGAGCAGCGGGCAACACTTGAAATCGCCCTAATGATGCTGCAATTTGATGAAACCCTGACACGCAAACAAATAGAAAAGGTTGCATTGATTTTCACAAAGTATGATTTAAAAGGTGAAGCCATCAATGAATCTTCGCTTAAACGTGCATTACGCCGCGTGGATATTATTCCTAAAGAGCTGGCGTTGATGCAGGCCGCTAATGAATCTGCTTGGGGTACGTCACGATTTGCGCGAATTGGGTTAAACTTTTTTGGTCAATGGTGTTACACCAAAGGCTGCGGTATGGTGCCGAAACGGCGAGAAGATGCGGCCGATCACGAAGTTAGGGCCTTTCAGTCGGTAAGAGGCGCGGTCAAATCGTACTTTAGGAATATCAATACTAATGATGCATACAAAGACTTGCGCGCGGTACGAGCAGAGCTGCGAGCTCAAAAAGCACCGATTGACGCTACAGTATTAACAAGTGGCCTTTTGAGTTATTCAGAGCGTGGTGAAGACTACGTAAATGAACTTAACGATATGATAAGGCATAACCGAGCGTATTTTGATGAAGAATAAGATTGTACTTGTCCTGATAATGACACTTTGGAGTGCGATAGCGTCCGCTAAAACGGTCACCTTTGCATACGACAGCTTTTACGACAGACTGAAAGTGGTAAATAAAGGCGAGTTTGAGTTTGCACGTGTGGGATTTTACCTTGTCGATACACTTAGCATGCAGGCGTGTAAAATCACGGCGGGTAATATTGTGACCGAGGAAGCGAGCTTTCCATTGTCGTACACCGATGAAGCGCAATTATTGCTACCATTTGACAAAGAATTGGACAAAGACAAAGCTAAAGTGGTAATTGAAACGAAGGGCGAAAGCTCGGACTGCCAGCTAAAAATGCAGATTGAGGCCGAGTTATTTAATACGAGATCTCTAAGCAAGTCTGACCTTTATAAAATGCAACAGGAGTTTGAAGAGTTGCTGGCTGATCTATCAGGTTTCTTTATTAAAAACTTGTTGTCATTTTTGCTGCCTGAGCAACAGGGAGTCATCGTGACCTTTGGCAGAAGTCAAAACGTCACAGATGCTACAGTGAAGTGTGAGTCGCAAGTCTGTCGAATCAGTGTCCCGAAGGCGTGGTCAAACGACAATACTCACTTTGCCGACTCTGCAAATGTGAAGTCAGTGCAACCTTGGTTGGCATTATAGTTAAGTAGTTACAACATGATCATTGACGTCTTTAAACTTTAGGCTAAGAAACCGCTCTTATTCAGTAAAGATTTTAGGCGTCTTATCAACTTTTTGAAGCTGTTTGTAAAACGCTTCTCCTCCCTCTAATCCCAATTTAAACAATAATTCATACTGATAAATAACGATATTCTTTCGTCGCGAATTTCTGCTATTAGACCCCCAAAATGGAAACTTAATGTTAAATAAATGCATTGTTAAAGTTGCTTTGGTATGCTAATAATGGCTGGATTATTAAAAAAACTACAGTGTAATTATTAACTTAAGGGGAAACAGGATGACCTATAAATTACCACTCAGTGCGCTCTCAATTGCCGTATTAATCGGCATGAATCAACAAGTTAAGGCGGAAGAGACGACGCAAGTTGAACGTATTGAAGTGACAGGCTCTCACATTAAAAGAACAGACTTAGAAGGTCCGTCACCAATTCAAAGCTTGTCAGCTGCTGACCTAGCTTCAACGGGATCTACCGACCTTATTGGGGCGTTACAAAAGCTGCCTGTGTCGGGTACTGGTACTTTTAGTACACAAGGTAACTCCAGCGATGACACCGCAAATGGCGGTTCAAGTGTTGCATTAAGGGGATTAGGAGCATCATCTACGCTTGTTCTTATTAATGGTCGTCGTGTTGCCGTGAGCCCGTTTGCAAAAGATATAGAAACATCATTTGTGGACTTAAATACCATTCCTGTTTCATCAGTTAAACGTATTGATATTTTAAAAGACGGTGCTTCTGCAACTTATGGTTCTGATGCGGTCGCAGGGGTTATTAATATTATTTTACGTGACGATATAGACGGTTTCGAGGTCGCTGGTAAATTATCCAACACCGCCGATGGTGGGGCTGAAGAACAGAACTTTACTCTTCTTTGGGGATCGTCAACGCAAAATGGCCATCATAATTTCTCACTCGATTATTTCAAACGCGGTCACCTAACTTATGCCGATCGTGACTACACAGCTTCTGCTGATCAACGTTTTCGCGGTGGTAACAACTCATTAAGCTCTGCAGGTATTCCCGGCAGCGTTGAGGTGATGAGAAGCATGCTAACAGACGAACAGTGGGCAGGATTACCAGTCGTTCGTGTTGAAGATGATGGCACTCAGGTAAGGCAGACTATCTTTACGGACGTATGGGGGAATGACAAATGCGACCCTGCTTTAGATATTGGTGATATCTGTCGCTACGATTATGCACCGTACATGACTGCTATTCCGTCGACGGAACGTATTAGCTTTAACTACAATGGCGTACAAGAAATCATCGATGGTATTGAAGGTTTTGCCGAAATCTCGGCGCAGCACTCTTCAACCTTCATTCAAGGTGCAGGTAGCCCGAGCTTTACAGAACTATTTATGGATGGTGATAACCCAAACCACCCATTATTTAACGATCCAGACCACTTCTTACATGGTGTAGATATTTCAATGCGTCGTCGAACGGTTGATATCGGCAACCGTAAAAAAGATGTCGATTCAGAATACTATCGTGCTGTCCTTGGAGCACGTGGTGAGTGGAACGCGTGGTCTTGGGAAGTTGCGTACTCTGCTATTCGTTCAAGTGCAGTTGAAAAAGGCTTTGATGGTTTCCCTAACAAGCTAAGAGCGCAGCAAGCGATTGATGAAGGTTTATGGAACCCATTTGAACCAAGCACTAATACAGAAGCCGGTTTGGCGTTTTTTGAAACTACCACTACGCGTTATGGTGCATCAACCATGCAGTCACTAGATGGTACTATCTCGGGCGAATTATTTGAATTGGAAGCCGGCTACGTTGCCGCAGCGTTTGGTTTTGAACATCGCTACGAGAAAATTGAAGATAACCCGGATAGTCAATACATCAGAGGCGAAATCTTTGGTACAGAAGCAACGCAAGCTAACGGAGATCGCGATAATACTGCGATATTCGCAGAATTTAGCGTACCAGTGCTAGATACACTAGAGCTACAATTAGCTTTGCGTTATGAAGACTATAGCGACTTTGGAACTACAACAGATCCAAAAGTAGCATTCCGTTGGTCACCGCTTGATAGTTTAGTGGTTCGTGGTTCTTGGGGGACAGCATTCAGAGCGCCTTCTCTTGTTCAGCTACATCTTGGTAGAACAGACGAATCACCAAGCGTGATAGACCGTGAACGTTGTCGCCAAACAGGTGCTGATGATGATTGTAGCCCGTATGAATACACTGCGATTGTGTCCGGTAACAAAAACCTACAACCAGAAGAGTCAGAAAACTACAATTTAGGTGTAGTGTGGCAAGCAACTGATGACTTTAGTATCGGTGTAGATTACTGGAATTATGATCAGGAAGATCTCATCAAGAAAATTGGAGCACAGAAGCTAGTTGATTGTTGTGGTACCGATCCTAATCTGGTAGTTCGTGCGCCTAATCAAGGTAGCACACTTGGTCGTATTCTCACCATTAACGACACCTTTGTTAACATTGGTGGTCGTGAAACAGACGGTTTCGATGTTAACTTAGCCTATGCATTAACTACTCGTGAAATGGGTGAGTTTAAGTTCAATTACAACTTAACTTACGCGCTTAACTTTGAAGAACAGTCGTTTGAAAGTGATGAACAAGGTAACACATTCAATGTTGCTGAAGATCTCAATGGAGAGTATCAGCATCCGCAGTTCCGCTGGACAGCGGGTATGGACTGGGCTAAAAACGATTGGCTTGCAAATATCAGCGTAAACTATGTTGATTCTTATAAAGATCTTGCTGACAGTGATGGCAATAAATATGAGATTGATTCATGGACTACTGTAGATACAAGTGTCAGTTATATTGGCGTAGAAAAGCTGACAGTAACACTAGGTGCATCTAACTTGTTCAATGAAGAAGCGCCTCTAGCGCCTTCAGAGTCAATGGGGATTGACAATAAAACGCACAGTATCCTTGGTCGTCAAGCATATGTGAAGTTTGCATACCAATTCTAATACGTTAACGTTTATTAAGATGACAGCCGCGCTTTATAGCGCGGTTTTTTCTTATACCAATTCGCTTAATTAAGTGGTCTATTTTGAGGTGAGGAAATTTTGTCAATAACCCCGCTACCGCGTCCTGCTATCGCCAAGGTACCTACATCCGTGTAGGCAAGGCGAAAATTTTGCTATTTAGTTGTTCTAAATGAGAAATTTTTAACGCCGTTAGCGTCAGATTTGCTCCTTCAAATTGAGCAAGTATTAAGACTAATTGGTATTATCCACAACAGTGTATTTGTTGCACAGGACTTAGCCTGAGCAAATGTCTAGATAAGTGTTCTATCTTTGAGATGAGAGAGGATTACCGATAACTTCACGTCCAAATCCTGCTATAACTAAAGCACTCACATGCATAGGCATGGAGAACCTTCTGCTTAATCTTATTCTGTACCTAGGAAAAGTGACAATGAAGAAAAGGGTATGGATAGCTGATATATCGCAGAGAGGAGTATTGAGTTGACTAGTTGAGGAGAATAACGCAGCTATTTATAGTTAGCTGCGTTATTGATATTTACGCTTTTGCTTTAGAAGTGGTTTCTTCTAGTTCTTTTGCTGCATCAGGGTCGTTGAAAACATCGATATCAAATTCGTTTTCAGATTTGGCCACAGCACAAGTTACCATACAGTCACCTGTTACGTTAACTGCTGTTCTTGTCATATCTAATAGTCTGTCTACACCAATGATAAGCGCGATACCTTCAACAGGCAATCCAACTTGGTTAAGCACCATTGCAAGCATGATCAAGCCAACACCAGGCACGCCTGCCGTACCAACTGAGGCAAGAGTCGCAGTCAAGATAACCATGAGATAGTCATTGATGGTGAGGTCTACGCCAAATACCTGAGCGATGAAGACCGTTGCAACACCTTGCATGATAGCCGTGCCATCCATATTAATGGTTGCACCCAGAGGGATCGTAAAAGAGGCAACTGAGTTATGCGCACCTAGTTTCTTAGTCGCGGTCTCCAGTGTTACGGGCATAGTTGCACTTGAGCTTGACGTACTAAAGGCAAACATGCATGCGTCTTTCATCTTCTTCAGGAAGATAATAGGGCTCAAGCCTGTTAACAGCTTGAATAAAATTGAATAGTTAATGAATGCATGAATTAGCAGAGCTGCCAACACTACCATAAAGTATTTGCCGAGCTCGGCGATTAACCCCATGTCGATCGTTGTAAACAACTTAGCCATTAAACAAAATACGCCATATGGAGCGACATTCATCAATAAAGTGACTAGCTTAAGCACCACTGTATTTAGGTCTTCAAATACAGTTGCTAGGCGAGCACCAGCATCGCCGCTGAGCGCCATAGCGATGCCAAATAGTAGCGCAAAGACGATGATTTGAAGCATGTTACCGTTGGCCATCGCGTCAATTGGATTGGTCGGGAACATGTTGATTATGACTTGCACAAGTGTCGGCGCTTGCTTTGCGTCAAATGACGCGCTGTTTGGAATTTCAACGCCACCACCCGGTGCAATAAGTAGTGCGAGCGTAATCGCTACCGTGATTGCGATTGCTGTTGTAATGAGATACAAACCAATGGACTTACCACCCAAGCGGCCCAATTTTTTTGGGTCACTAAGGCTACATGTGCCACATACAAGGGAAATAAACACTAAAGGAACAACAAGCATTTTTAAGCTTGCAATGAAGATCTGCCCACCGATGTGGAATAAACCGTCAACGAAGAAACCCTTAATGGGGAGGTCAAAGAGACCTAAAGGAATAAGTATTTCTTTATTCTTACCTAGGATGGCTTGAAGGGTGAGGCCTAGTACAACCCCCAACACCATGCCTATCATAATGCGCGCCGTTAGGCCCATTTTTTTATTTTCTGACATTGCCCTAACACTATGTATCTTAAAACTGCTAAAGCTTAACAGGCTTGGCGCAGATGAACAGCATTTCACGACAGAAAATCTACCTAATCTAATAAAAAATTGTGATTTTATCGATAAAATTGGGTTACTATTGAACAATAATAAAATTAACTTAGCTAGGGAGATAGGTGAATGCCCTTGATGCGCTATTTTAGCATACTGATGCTAGCATTCTTACTGACCGCGTGCGGTGGCGGCGGCAGTATTCAAAAAGATACAGATAATGGTGATGGTAGCGATGGTACCTATGCGATTACGCTCGCTGGAGAAGGTGGCGCTAATAGCGTGTCATCCGATACTCCTTTGAAAGTAACCGCTACGTTGACGAAAAATGGTAGTGCGTTAGCAAACAGTCGAGTGGTTTTTGAAAGCGATGATTTTGCAACCATGGAGCCGAGTTCTGGTTCAGTTTTAACTAATGACGCGGGTGAAGCAACAATTACGTTACAAGCGACCAACGTTGTTGGTGCGGGTCGTCTTACCGCTACTTATACAAATGGCAGCAATACAGTCTCACAAACGTTTGATTTTACCTCTCAAGGTGGTGGTGATGACGGTAATGTAACCGCGTCAGCGAAACTTGAGGTTATGTTGTTAAGTAAGTGCCCAGCGGGCTGGGATGATAACCGCGATCAGGCTATGATAGATCCTATAGCTGCTGGATGTAGTCGTGTTAATCGAGTGTCGTCAAACGAGACAGCTGAGATCTTCATTAAAATGACATCCAGCCAGACTGGTGATGGCATTGCAAATGTGCTTATTGGTGCAGAAACAACGCTAGGGACAATCTCTCCAGACACAGCATTGACGGATACTTTTGGTATCGCAATTTTGAATCTTAAACCTGGAAACCAAGGTGGTGCAGGTACTGTCACAGTAAATTCGCCTAATTATGTGGATGTAACTAAGTCAATCAACTTTAGTGTTGGTGTTGCTCAGCTAAATGTCACGGTTGATAATGGTTTAGTTGATAGCAGTGGTGTACAGCAAAAACTTTCAGCTGGTGGCAGTACGGTTATCACCGTGACACTAAGAGATCAGAATGGGGTATTAATCAACAGTGCAGTTGCTGTTGCATTTAGCTCGGCATGTGCCTCGGCAACTCCCGCGTTGGCGGAATTAGATGAAACGGTAAATACCTCCAATGGTATTGCCCGCTCGACATACCGTGCTAAAGGTTGTCAAGGTGAAGATAGGATTTCTGTTACTATCCAAAACGGCAGCTCTCCAATAAATCAAGAAACGATTATTGAAGTGGATAGTGCACTTGCACAAGCGGTACAATTTTTACCTGAGGAAGATGGGTTTAATCAGTTTATTGCTTTACCCCCTGGCGAAGGCGGTTTACCAACCCAATCTGTTGTGAGCTTTAAACTGGTAGATGAAGACAACCTTGCAATTCCACGAGCACGAGTCGACTTTAGATTGTCTGATGAGCAAGGCCTTGCCTCAATTACGCAAATTACGGGAAACACCAATGCAAATGGTATTGTAAGAACAACGGTTAAGTCTGGCATTGTACCTGGCCCGCTTGTTGTTAGTGCATGTTATATCCCAGAAGAATCTTACGTGAATTTACCTGAGGGTGATGCGATTACTTGTTGGACGGATATCGCCAAAGCATGTAATGATGCAGATGCATCAAACGACGACGCTCGCTGTCCTACGGGAGTTATGCACACAATCCCATTAAGTGAGCAAATTTTTAGCGTCTCATCACAGCTTATTTTGAGTTCTGGCGTTACTGATCAAGATACCTTTGACGCGGCTCCAGATATATTTAATTCAAATTCATACAGTTACAGCGGAGTCACAACAAATATCACGTTGTTCTTTGGTGATCAATTCAATCACTTCAATGCCGATGGTGTAGCGGCAACCGTCATCGCAGAAGCTGGAGCTATCGGTAGTTTAGAATCACCTGATACCTATGATTGCAGAACAAATAAGGCAACCTGTTCGGTGGTGTGGCGTAGCCAAGGTGAGCGTCCATTTTCTGACCCTAAATGGGGCAATAGGATCAATGATATTGCGCCAAGAAAAAAAGGTACGGTTGCGAACATTCCTGAAAACTGGAATTGTGATCCTTATTTTAATAGACCAGCACCTTGTATCAATGGATTAAAGCGTCAAAAAAATGCGCCTAGCACAGGAACTGATCCCTATGCTGATGAGCGAGTCGTAATGGGTGGCAGGGTAGGCGTACTTGCATTTGTTAAAGGTCAAGAAAGCTATAGAGACGAAGAGTCCAGTGATGGTGTTCAGCGTAGAAATGGTTTGTTTGATGTTGGTGAATATCGCCAGGAGTTTGATCTCACAGAAGCTATTTTGGATACCAATGAAAACGGACGGTTTGACAAAGAAGATTGTGACGCGTCACCAACTACCGGTCCTTGCACACCGGTGAATACGAAAAATGGTGGCCATGATGATTGGTGGATAGACGCAAATAACAATGGCATCTTTGATTATGACGCTAATGGTGATGGTGTTCCAGGAGATGGTAAATATAACGGCTTACTTTGCTCTGAGGCTGCTTTAGCGCAAAATCAGTGTAACCGTGAGTTGGTTAACGTCTTTAGAAATTTTGAACTAATTATGTCTGACGACACTGCTTATGTACGATTCGCAGTTAGAAAATCGGATGCACAAAGTATGGGACTGGCAGCAAATCAACTTGATCAATGCCAAGACGTTACTCGCGTTGACAATGGAAATACTGTAGTTATCTTAGACCTTGAAGAATCCGATGACGCTCAATATTGTGATGTTCAAACAATCAATTTATCTGCTCCTGAGATAGATGACGATACAATTGACGATCAAATAAGTAACGTTAGAGTTTCTATCTTCGTCACGGATATTAACGGTAATCCCTTACCTGCGAAAACAGAAGTAGAAATAGCAACCACCAATGGTGAACTTGCATCTGGAACTCAAACCGAAGTATTAGGAAATACAGGAACCGATAAACCATTGGTCTATTCTGCATTTCTGACTCGTGAAACCGAGCCTAATAATAAAACTTTGGGTGAGTTGACGATTAAGTTTACTTTTAAAGGATTAGGTGATGACGATGATGGTTTGGTTCAAAGTGTACCATTAACCGTCATTGACGCTGGATAAAATGATAAATGCCAACTTTCGGGTTGGCATTTTTGTTTCTATTCCTTTATATTCCCGTGCCTTAACCTTATATATATGAATGCGTCCCTAAATTGGCTGAATATTGTACATAAATTGGATAATAATTCGGTGATCAGGGAAAAGTTAGTATTTTTAGCTTGTAACAATAGGTGTTTGTAGATATACCTATAAGTAATTTAACGCCCAAGTAAGGGCAAAACATCAGACAGAATCGGTCAAAAATAGGCAGCTATGGGCAAATCGCTAGTAATTGTAGAGTCTCCCGCGAAGGCAAAAACAATCAATAAATACCTCGGCAAGGATTACATTGTTAAATCCAGTGTAGGTCATGTTCGAGATCTTCCTACCTCAGGGGCAGGTAAAACGAAAGGCTTGGCAACTAAGTCGCCAGCTGAAGTACGTAAAATGTCACCTGAAGAAAAAGCGCAATATAAAAAGCAAAAAGATTATGCAAATTTAGTTGCGAGGATGGGGATTGATCCTGAGAAGGGTTGGGAACCGCATTACGAAATTTTGCCGGGTAAAGAAAAAGTAGTTCAAGAACTACAAAAGCTTGCTGAAGATGCTGACCATATCTATCTCGCAACCGATTTGGATAGAGAAGGGGAGGCCATTGCTTGGCACCTTGAGCAGATTATCGGTGGCGATGAGAGCAAGTATAAGCGTGTGGTCTTTAACGAGATCACCAAAAACGCGATAACTCAAGCGTTTGAGGCACCTGGCGACCTTAACACCGACATGGTATATGCGCAGCAGGCAAGACGATTCCTTGACCGTGTTGTTGGCTTTATGGTGTCCCCGCTGCTTTGGCAAAAAGTAGCAAGAGGGTTATCGGCAGGTCGTGTACAATCTGTTGCTGTGAGATTACTTGTTGAACGAGAGCGTGAGATTAAAGCGTTTATTCCAGAAGAGTTTTGGGATATTCACGCTGATGTTAAAGCAACAAAAGATGATATTCGCCTAGCGGTTACTAAGTTTAAAGGCGAAGCATTTAAGCCAGTAAATAAAGCGCAAGCTGATACAGCCGTACAAGTGCTTGAAAACAGTGCTTACGAAGTAGTCAAGGTTGAAGAAAAGCCAAGTAAGAGTAAGCCAAGTGCACCATTTATTACCTCGACAATGCAGCAAGCGGCAAGTACTCGTTTAGGCTATGGCGTAAAGAAAACCATGATGTTAGCGCAGCGTCTATACGAGGCGGGTTACATCACCTATATGCGTACAGACTCGACGAATTTATCAAATGACGCGTTAGAAATGTGTCGTGGCTATATCGATAGTGAATTTGGTAGTAAGTATTTACCAGAAGCACCGCTGCGTTATTCCGCAAAAGGCAACGCACAAGAAGCGCACGAGGCAATTCGTCCTTCTGATGTGACAATCTTATCCGGTCATTTAGACGGCGTAGAGGCAGATGCTAAGAAGCTCTATGAGCTTATTTGGCGTCAGTTTGTGGCGTGTCAAATGATGCCAGCAGAGTACGACCTAACGACGCTGACCGTCGCCGCGGAAGATTACACATTAAAAGCGAAAGGGCGTGTGCTACGTTTTGATGGTTGGACACGTGTACAACCGGCAGTCCGTAAGAAGAATGAAGAAGAGCAGGCGCTTCCAAGTGTTTCAGTTGGCGATAAGCTTGATCTTATTGCGATTGATCCTAAACAGCACTTTACTAAACCACCAGCACGTTTCAGCGAAGCAAGCTTAGTTAAGGAATTAGAAAAGCGTGGTATTGGTCGTCCATCTACCTATGCTGCTATCATTTCGACGATTCAGGACCGTGGTTATGTCCGAGTTGAAAACCGCCGTTTTTACGCTGAAAAAATGGGCGAGATCGTTACTGACAGACTCGTTGAGAATTTTAACGATTTAATGGACTTTGACTTTACCGCCAAAATGGAAGGTCGCCTTGATGATATCGCAGAAGGTGAACGCTTATGGACGCAGGTACTTGATAAGTTTTACGCCGACTTTTCTAACCAGCTAGAAATTGCAGCTGGTGATGAAAGTGAAGGCGGCATGCGACAAAATGTGATGGTCGAAACAGACATAGATTGTCCTACATGTTCACGTAAGATGGGTATTCGTACTGCTTCTACTGGGGTATTCCTTGGCTGTACAGGCTATAACTTACCGCCAAAAGAGCGCTGTACTACGACAATTAATCTCGTGTCAGGTGATGAAGCAGTTGCCGCGGATGCGGATGAAGAGGCGGAAGCTGAATCACTTCGTCATATGAAACGTTGCCCAATTTGCGAAACAGCAATGGATTCATATCTTATTGATGAAACGAAAAAACTCCATGTATGCGGTAATAATCCTGCATGTAAGGGCTATGTCATTGAGACAGGTGCATTTAAGATCAAGGGCTACGATGGACCACTGATTGAGTGTGACAAGTGTGGCTCGGATATGCAGCTTAAATCCGGCCGTTTTGGTAAGTATTTTGGTTGTACGAATGAAGATTGTAAAAATACACGTAAACTATTGAAAAACGGTGAAGCTGCGCCACCGAAAGAAGATCCAGTTCCGCTACCGGAACTAGAATGCGAAAAATCGGACGCGCATTTTGTGCTTCGAGATGGCGCTTCAGGTATTTTCTTAGCGGCGCACACATTCCCGAAGTCACGTGAAACACGTGCTCCTAAGGTATCTGAGCTAAAACGCTTTAGAGATAGAATTTCACCTAAATTCTATTATCTGGCTGATGCGCCTGAGCAAGACTCGGATGGTAATCCTGCGATTGTTCGTTACTCTAGAAAAACCAAGACACAATATGTGATGACAGAAGTGGATGGTAAAGCGACGGGTTGGAAAGCGACGTATAGTAATGGTAAATGGGTAGAAGAAGAGAAAACTACCAAGAAAAAGAAAGCTTAACAGCTAGCCAAACATCGATAAGCGTCTTCGGATGCTATGGATATTTTGTCCAAAATGTTATTAAAAACAAAAGGCCGTTCAACGTATTGAGCGGCCTTTTCATCATGAATGCCATCACTTAATTAAGCGAACTGGTATTATACCAATTACACTAATTCTCCAAGCAATTTGAAGGGTGAAATAACTCATTTACTTAAAACAAATGGTGTTATTTAATGTTTACGTCTTTGACTTTTTGATAGCCAGTTGCCTCTAGCTCGTCGTTAACGCAATTCAAAACATATTTTTTCATCTCAGATGCTTGTACATCATCATCTTTTGCCCAATCAAGGCACATTTGAGTTAACTCTTGAACCAAATCTGCAGGCGCGACTGGTAGCTCTTCATCCGCTTGCACTTGTACACAAGCAAAAAGAGATAGAGCGATGATTAATGATGAAACTAAGGTTTTCATTCGTGTTACCTGTTAGTTGAAAGAACAAGCATGTTTTAAAGCAAAATTTAAAATAAGGAAAACGAATTAATTTTCTCCTTAAGAGCAGAAAATTGATTCAAATTTACATTAATAAATGGTGAGAAATACAAGCGTTGATGCTACATTTAAAGGTTAAGTAAAACTAACTAAACATGGTGAAAATCAAAAACATGGAGCAAGAAACTAAGTCTGCGAATGAGCAATTTAATCGTTATGAATATCTCTTAGAAAGAACCTTATTTAAAGGAAGATGGCTGTTAGCGCCTTTCTTTGTTGGCCTACTACTCGCGATTGTGTTGTTGTTACTTAAGTTCTTTAAACAGCTTTATGTGATGACCATCAGTGCGCTTACGGCGACAAACCAAGAGTTACTCATTGGTATCTTAACATTGGTTGATACGGCTTTACTGGCCGGGTTGTTGATCATTATTATTTTTAGTGGCTACGAGAATTTCGTTTTTAAGCTCAATGTTGAGCCCCAAGAAGATAAGCCGACTTGGATGGGAAAGGTTGGCTTCTCGGGCCTTAAAATCAAATTGATCAGTGCCATCGTAGCAATATCTGCGGTAGAACTACTCAAAGTCTTTATCCATTCTCAAGACTTAACCAGTGAGCAGCTTGCTTGGAAAGTAGGCATACATATTACTTTCGTGATCTCTGGGGTGTTGTTTTCGGTTACCGACTTTATTAATAGTCGAACCCACTCCCATTAAATATAGCGGATAAAAAGAGTGATAATCGACTTATGCTCACTATCACTCTTTTATTCTTATTAGCACAGTCTTTGGTTCGTGCTACGCCTATATGAGCAACATCTTGGATCCGAGCACGTCTTAGTCAAACTTTCTATTACTGTAAAGGAGCAATGAAGTGGCTACCACAACATAGCCCAATAACAGATATAGAGTGGCAACTGAGTGTTCGTGATTTAACAGGTAAGATTTAAACGCACTATGTAAAATGATTACGAACATGCACGAAAGTGACAACGTAAGGGCGCTCGTTATGATGCTCCCTAGTGCAACGCAAAGAATAAATCCTGCAACCGAGCCGATAAATATCATAAGGTAGAAAACCACAGTCTCAAATGTGGTAAGGAAGCTGCAAACCAGCAGTACTGTAAGTTGAAACAAAGATAAGCAAAAGCCAAGCTTAACTGCTGCAACGTGATAGGCCTGTTTAATTGATTTTAGGCTTGAATAGACAGGTAATAGATAGAGCTGGTCCCATGTCATTTTTGTTTGTAGTTTGGACCAACAGACAAAAATAGCGACCATCAAAACAAGCATATCGGTAAAGCCAGTGATAAATTGAATTGTGACTCCAAAAAAGCCGACTGCCACAATGGCTAAAAGCCCTGAGAGAAAAAATATTTGACAAGTTTGTATCAACAGGTTGCCTGAAAAATAGCTCATCGGCATAAAAAATTGCCTAAACCGTTGAGTGAGGAAATCAGGGGTAAAGGTATTACTCGGGAGCCAGCCAGTCTGTACATTATTTATGTAGGTTTGATATGCCAAATGATGCCATTGACAGTTATTATTTCGTGTAATCAGCAGATAAACTGCCACTAATATGAAGGGAATGGCGAGTAGTGCTAAAACTTGTGGAGTATCGCCAAAAAACATAGCGAGCATGAGTACGAGCATGAAAACGTAGCTATTATGTTTGAAATAAAAGCTATTTCGAATACATAATAAAAAGAAACTACCACCAAAACTCGTTGCAAACAACATGGCATAGGCAACTTCTGGCGCGGGGCGGTTGAAAAGAGCGAGTGCATTGAACATGTAGCCAACGACTAGTATTACAAGTCCTTGTAAGTATACGTGCCGTTTAATTGCAGGGAATAGTAATGCGCTTTCCTGTGCTTGTAATTTCACTAACTGCCAGCAAAAAGCCATCCATAAGGCGCTGATAGCAAAGACCAAGCTAAATGTTTGTATGTTTTGCTCTTCTATTAAGGTTAATAATGGTGTAGCAATAGAAGCTAAGATCCCCGGAATGAAAAAATTTGCAGAGCCACACTCTCGTAACCAAAAGCCGGAAAACCCTGTCCACCAATTGCGCCGAGTTAACGTGCTCATGTGTGTAGCTCCACAAAAAGTTGTTCAAGGTTGCTATGGCTTTGCTGTAGGCCCGTTGGCCAATTTGAGCCGTCTTGAGCTTGGTAAATACTAAAACGTTCAGATTGGTGAAGCAGCTCTGCTGATGGAAGGTTGTTTGTAAGGTGATGCGGAACAAGTCTAATCTGTTCCTTCAGTGTATCTAGTTCGCCAGTAACCAATACCTTACCATCTTTAATTATAGCAATATGACTCGCGACGCGCTCAACGTCAGATGTAATATGCGAGGAGAAAAGTACACCAGAGCCGGACTCAAGCGCTAGCTCAAATAAGTCCGACATAAATTCTCGGCGTGCGATGGGGTCGAGATTTGAAACAGGCTCGTCAAGGATCAGTAACTTAGGTCGATACGACATCGCCATTATCAGCGCTAAGCTTTGTTGCTGACCAACTGAAAGGTTACTTACTAGCTTGTTTTCATCTAACTCGAAGCGAGAAAGCCACTCTTGTTCTAGCGTGTTATCCCAATTTTGATAAAAGCTGCGGTGCAGTGCGAGGGCGTCTTTGACTTTAAAACCTTGATAACCACAGGGTTGCTGTGGCACATAGCCAATTTGGCTCTTGCATGTAGGACTCAGCTCTAGATTGCTGCTGTTGAGGCAGCTAACTTCACCACTATTTTGTTCGATTAGTCCAAGTGCAATTCGCAGTAGCGTAGTTTTACCTGCACCGTTTCGTCCCAGTAGACCCATAACCATACCAGGTTCAATAGTAAGGTTTATGTTTTCAAGAACAGACTTGTCGGAAAATTGTTTATGGATTTTGGTGAATTGTAGTAGTGGGCTTGTCATTATTCTTGTCCCCAGTTTTTATCTATCAATGATATCAACTCAACCTTGGTGATCCCAAGTTGTTTCGCATCATTAATTAAAATATCTAGGTTTTTGTTGAGCAGACTATCGGTCTGTTGTGTGGTTGGCTGTTGTGCTACTCGTGTCGGCTGACCGCGTCTTCGTTCAAGCCAACCTTGATCGACAAGTTGCCCGATTGCTCGAGAGACAGTCATCGGATTTACCGAGAAATGTTCAGCTAGCTTTCTTACAGAAGGTAGCTCTTCTCCGGCTTGTGCTTTACCTGACACAATTAAACGCACTACCTGATCAAATAGCTGCTTATAAATCGGCTCTGCGCTGTTGGGGTTGACATGAATAAGATCTAGCATTACTCTAATTCTACTGTATTAATACAATAATACACTGATACACTCACTTAAAGTTAGCATACTGACCGTGAGTCAACAAGGAAATAACTATGAAAAAGCCATTTAAGTTTAAGAAAAGCTTAGTAAAGCTAGCGCTGCTTCCTCTCGTTTTAGGAGCTGTGCTGCCATTACAAGCAGCAGCATCAACAGCAGAATTATCCGCTTGCTATGCAAAGGGACTCGATGATAGAGCACAATGCGGAAAAATCTCACAACCATTAAGTGAAACCAAAACAGAACAAAAAATTGATATTCACTTTATGGTTATTCCTGCAATAAAACAACTTTACCCACAAGAAGCAATTATTGCGTTTGCAGGGGGACCTGGACAATCAGCCACCGAAATCGCAGCAAACTTTGAAAGAATTCTTAAATACGCGAGAGAAAATAGAGACATTATACTTGTTGATCAACGGGGAACTGGAAAATCCAATCTATTGCAATGTGATATGGATAACCTTGAACAACAATTTGCGCTAAATGATACTTTGCTGGGTCTCGATTTTTACAAAGAAGACGCCCTAAAGTGCAAAGAAAAACTAGACACAGATCTTTCCGATTACACAACTGTTGCGGCAGCAAAAGATTTTGACGCGGTAAGAACCGCACTCGGTTATAGCAAGTTACACTTATACGGTGGCTCATATGGAACACGCATCGCACTTGAGTATATGAGACAGTTCCCTGATAGTGTTGCATCGGCCGTGTTAGATGGTCTTGCACCCAATAACCAAAGTTTAATGGCGATTGGTGGTGCGATAGAAGAGTCATTGAACGCCCTATTTGCACAATGTGAAGCCGATAAAAAGTGTGCAAATAATTATCCTAATCTAAAGCAGCAATGGCAAAGCTTGCTGGAGCAAGTTGGGCAAACGCCGATAGAGGTTTCTGTGCTTCACCCCAGAACCAGTAAACCGCTCGCAATGACGATGACCAAAATGAAGCTATTTAGCGCGATTAGGATGGCGCTTTACTCTCATACCTCTCGAGCATTGGTGCCGCTTGCGATTAGTGAAGCGACTAAAGGCAACCTTGCTCCTCTAGTTGGCATGATGGCACCAAGTGAAGACGGCCTTGGATTGGCCATGGGGATGCATCAGGCAATTGTATGTGGGGAAGATTGGCCACGATTAACGGCTGCGGACAAAGCGAAATATAGTGAAAACTATATGGGTAAGATGATGATTACAGGATTGGATGCGACGTGCCCAATTTGGAATGTGAGTCCGGTGTCGAGTAGTTACTATGAACCCGTTGCGTCCGATATTCCAACCTTACTACTTTCTGGCGGATTAGACCCAGCAACGCCTGCTCAGTGGGCCGAAGTTGCGATGGAAAAACTAAGCAATGCCACACACTTAGTTGCACCAACGGCAACGCATATTGTCGCAGGGCAAAGCTGTGCTAATAAGCTTATTGCTAAGTTTTACGATGAAAAGACAGTGGGAGACTTTGATACCAGTTGTCTTGAAGAAGACACACGCAAACAATTCTTTATGAACATCAATGGCCCTGCAACAGCTGATAAGGAGTAACTCATGATCCAAGTAGATAACTTACATAAAAAGATTGGTGAAGTGAACGCGCTAGACGGGCTGTCATTTACCGCTCGTGATGGTCAAATTACGGGACTATTGGGACCCAACGGAGCTGGTAAAACGACTTGCTTACGGACCGTATTTGGCCTGCTTCAAGCTGATCAAGGTATGGCGTCTATCGATAGTATTGATGTTGCCAAAGAGCCAACCAGGGCAAAACAACAATTAGGATTGTTCCCAGACCCATGTGGGCTCTACGAGCGCATGACGCCGCGTGAATATACCCAATTTTACGCTGAACTAAGTGGCATGGACGCAAAATCGGCCGCTACAGCGACGCAAGAAGTATTAGAAAAGCTACAAATGTTGGATATCGCGGATAGACGCTGTAAAGGCTTTTCACAAGGCCAAAGAATGAAAACGGCGTTGGCACAGGCAATCGTGCATAAACCAACGAATATTGTACTTGATGAGCCAACACGTGGTTTAGATGTAATGAGTACCAGAGTGTTACGGGATTTGTTGATGATGCTTAAGGCGCAAGGTCACTGTGTCTTATTTTCTAGCCACGTGATGCAAGAAGTTGCAGCACTTTGTGATCATGTGGTGGTCATGGCGAAAGGCAAAGTGGTCGCGGAAGGTTCTCCAGAGGCCCTATGTGAACAAACAGGTAAAGCGTCGCTTGAGGAAGCTTTCATTACCCTGATAGGTACAGATGAAGGAATTGCAGCATGATGAAATTAATCTCAGTTTTATTTAAAAAAGAAGTGTTAGACGCAAGCCGCGACAAACGTTCAGTGATGGCTGGCCTTTACTATTGTATCGGTGCACCTATTCTAATGTGTGTATTGTTTACCGTCATGTTTAAGCAAATGGCTTCGCCTGAAGCACTCAAAATCACCATTAATAACGCAGAAAATGCGCCAAACTTAGTGCAATTTTTAGCGAGTAAAGAAATTGAACATGGTGAAGGCGAAGAAGTTAAAGCTATTACCTTGGAGATCAGCGAAGATTACCAAGAAAATATGATGCAAGGTAAGAGTGCGACGGTATTTATCATTGCTGATAAATCGGAGCAAAAGTTACGTTCATCAATTAACCGACTAGAGCGTAACCTCATGTTATACAACAGCGAAGTTGCTTCATTGCGATTAGTCGCGCGTGGTATCGATCCGACTATTGCACGTGCGATTGATGTCCAAACTCATGACCAAGCGACACCGACCTCTAAAGGAGGCTTCGTATTAGGTATTGCAACATTATCTATTATTATTTCGCTATTTTATGCGGCGATGGGTATGGCGATTGACAGTAGTGCAGGGGAGCGTGAACGTAACTCATTACAGCTATTACTTAGCCATCCGATCAGCACCATGCATATTGTGTTAGCTAAAGTGGGGGCAATCGCAGGTTTTTCTATCATTGCTTTAGTGTTAACCACCATAGTATCTAAGTTTGCTTATAATATGGTGCCATGGGAAATGATGGGCTTTACAGTGGTCATTGGTCCTAAATTTATTATTTCAGCAATTATAATTGGCCTGCCTATTGCCTTAATGTCTGCCAGTTTATTGATATTTATCTCTTTCTTAGCTAAATCATTTAAAGAAGCGCAATCTTATGTGGCGATGGCGCTGTTCATTCCGGTAATGATGAGTATGGCAACGACCTATGATATTGCCACTGACATTATGCAGTGGATGCCGATCGCAGCGCAGCAAAATGCAATGATTGAAATCATTAAAGGCAACGCGATACCGGTACCACAACTATTATTGTCGAGCGCGGTCACACTGGGGTTGTTTGCTATTTTCACCTACCTAAGCAGTCGTATGCTAAAAAGTGAAAAGGTAGTGTTCGGCCTTTAATTTATTTGTTCCCAACTATGGCGCCCAAAGCGGCGCCATTTTTGTATTTTACCTCATCTTAATTTCACGTATAATCGGCGCCCCATAATTGATGTAGTAATGTACTAGCGCGATAACGCGCACAGTACGCAGTTGAGTAAGTATGAATACGGCACCTAACACCATGACAGAGCAAGATAATCGCAAAGAAGTTTTAGAGTTTAATAAGCTGCAAAAGCGTCTGCGCCGTAATGTCGGCAACGCCATCAAAGATTACAATATGATCGAAGAAGGCGATGTGGTGATGGCTTGTATCAGCGGTGGTAAGGATTCATTCGCCATGCTGGATATTTTACTTAGCCTAAAAAAAGCGGCACCAATTCACTTTGATGTGGTCGCGGTCAATCTGGATCAAAAGCAGCCTGGGTTCCCAGAGCATATTTTGCCTGAGTACTTCGAAACGTTAGACATTCCTTATTATATCATTGATAAAGATACCTACTCAGTCGTAAAAGAAAAAGTACCAGAGGGCAAAACGACTTGTGGCCTTTGTTCACGCTTGCGCCGTGGTACTTTGTATTCATTTGCTGAAAAGATTGGCGCGACAAAAATCGCACTGGGTCATCACTTAGATGATATTGTTGAAACGCTGTTTTTAAACATGTTCTACGGCGCGAGAATGAAAGCGATGCCACCCAAACTACGTTCTGATGATGGTCGTAATGTGGTGATCCGCCCACTCACTTATGCACGTGAAAAAGATCTTATTCAATACGCTGAACACAAGGATTTTCCTATTATTCCGTGCAACCTATGTGGTTCGCAAGAAAACCTGCAACGTCAAAATATTAAATCTATGTTGGTTGAGTGGGACAAGAAGACGCCTGGTCGAGTAGAGAATATTTTCAAATCAATTCAGAATGTTAGTCCAAGCCAACTGGCTGACACTGAACTCTTTGATTTCGAAAGTTTGCCTCTAGATAGAGACGGTGAGCGAGAAGCTTATGATTTTAACGAAGCGGTGGTTTCCTCGACAAACATTGATGAATCATTGTTCATTGATGTAACCAATATTTAATTCTCAATAGTGATTTACCCAGACTAGCCTAAATAGTCTTATACTTCTTAACTATTTTACTTTTTGGCTTGCACAGCTCAAGTAAACGGAATGTGTGGCTGTGTATTTGCCGCACATTCCAATCTAAACTTGGGATCACCTCTTTTTCTAGCAGCTGTTATCCCGAGTCTACGCATTAGTCTTCTAATGGGGATTTATAGCCATCAGGCTTTAGTGCTAAGACATCACAATCTAAGCTATCAATCACATGTTCAGCAGTATTGCCAACCAGCGCTGCACTCAGTCCAGTGCGACCGACAGTGCCAATGACCACTAACTCAGCGTCTTTTTCTTTAGCAACGTAGGGAATAACGTCCTCTGGTAGCCCTTCTTTGATGATGCAATCGCTTTTATCTATTGAATAAGTTTCTGCGAGTGCAAATGTTTCGTCTTCATGGTGTTTTTTTACGGCTTCATTGTATTGCGATGGGTTAAACTCGGGAATTTCAATGGCAATATTAACAGGCGTTGCTGGATAGGTGTTTACCAGGCTCAATTTGGCATTGGCTAATTCACATAAAAACTGAGCATCCGTAATGATACGTTTATTGAGTTCTTGATGTTGCTCGTTATCGCTGACAGAGTTTACCGCTGCAATAATGTTGCCTTGATCTGGCCAAGCGTGATCTTTAACCAGTAATAGAGGTGCAGGGCATTTGCGAATTAAATGCCAATCGGTTGGGGTGAAGATCACTGATTTCAGGGTGTCGTGTTGATGCGTAGATTTAATGACCAAATCATAATCATGCGCAAGCACGGTTTTGATGATCGCTTCGTAGGGGCGATTGTGCCACAACACTTTAGTTTGGATACTCACATCAGAAAAGTCCTTAACCATATCGGCAAGCCATGCTTCTCTGTCTTTGATCACCGCTTCACGCATTGCTTCACGCTCGTCTTTAGACAACATCGTGGTCATTTCATAGGAGAAGTCATAAATAGACATAAATGCAGTGATGGCTGCACCGGTACGTTTGGCAAGATTGATAGAGCGTTCTAAGCTATTTTGGCGCTCTTTAGTTGGATCAATTACGGTGAGTATACTTTTGATTTTATCCACGACTATCTCCTTAAAACGGTATACAAATAAGGTCAGAAGCTTTTCACCTCTGACCTTATTGAGTGTAACCGATCCTATCTAAGGATAAAGTCTTAACGATAAATAGTTTGTTCTAAATCAAGATGCAATCGCGGCTGTTTCAGCTAGGGCTGCAGCATCAATAATGGTGATGAACTTGCCTTCGACCTTTATTGTTCCAGCTTTTTGGAAGCGGCTGAGTAAACGACTAATGGTTTCTACAGTAAGACCCAAGTAGTTACCAATTTCACCGCGCGTCATCGTAAAGCGGAATTCTTTACGAGAAAAACCACGCTCGCCAAAGCGATTTGAAAGGTTATAGATAAAAGTTGCTAAGCGTTCTTCAGCAGTCTTTTTATTCAGTAATAACAACATTTCTTGGTCGTAATTGATTTCACTGCTCATTAATCGCATGATCTGTTGGCGCAGTTTTGGCAGCTTACCAGCTAACTCATCAAGGGTGTCAAAAGGGATTTCGCATACCATAGAGGTTTCTAAAGCTTGTGCGAAGCTTTGGTGCTGCATTTTATTAATGGCATCAAAACCCACAAGATCGCCCGCAAGGTGAAATCCTGTGATCTGCTCATCACCTTGTTCAGACAGTGTGTAGCTTTTAAATGAGCCGGAACGAACGGCAAAGATAGCATTTAATGGCGCACCTGACTCGAAAAGAAAATCTCCTTTATGAAGCGGCTTTTTACGTTCAATGATCTCATCTAGCTTGTCCATTTCACTGCCATTGAGCGAAAATGGGAGACAAAGTTGACTGATACTGCAATTATTGCAGCTGATTGTGCATTGGCTCTTTGAGCGGTTTTGATTACTTAAGTCCATAAAATTTCCATAAGTCTATGACGCACGTGAAGGCAACCTAGTACAAAGCATAACGGCTTTGGTACTACAGATCGCCACAAACTCATATGACACGCAAAAGAAAATTTGGTTATCAATTGGAGCTCCTAATCTCAAAGCGCTAACCAATAATCTTAAATGATGAGTTTGCTTAGATAAGGATAGGTTAATGTACTAACTTATCAGTTGCAATAATAATTAAATAAACACCATACCAAATCAATAAATTACCCATAATAATACGTGTAACTAAATGATTTATAAACTTTTGTAGCAGCTGAGCCGATTGTCCTATTACAATCATTGCAGGCATTGTGCCGACACCAAAGGCGAGCATAATGAGTGCGCCTTCAGTTGCTGATCTCGCTTGTAATGTCCATGTTAAAGCCGAATAAACTAGGCCACAGGGTAGCCAGCCCCATAAGGCGCCGTAGCAAAATGCTTTGGTTTTTGTGTTGACCGGGACTAAGTAGCGATTGAGCTTAACAATATGTTGCCAAATTAAGCTTTTAGCAAACGACTCTAGCCATTTTAAGGTACTGGCTAAGCGCATTACGTAGATAGCGACAAGCACCATAAAAATACCACTCATCAATTGTAATATAATGGCGAGAGATGTGTTTTGCTTGGCGAGACTTGCCCCGAGTAGGGCAACAAGGCTGCCAGCAAGCGCATAGCTGGAGATACGTCCGATATTATACAACAGGGTAACAACCACCGCAGAAAGTTGCTTGCTCGCCAGTTGTAGCGAGCTGGCAATACCGCCACACATCACCAAGCAGTGGCCACTTCCCGCAAGCCCCATCACAAATGCACTCAGCAAGCTTATCTCATTCATGCTAGTTGTCGTTATTACTTTTGTCATTTGATGGTTTTACGGACTTATCACCCGTTTGCGCTTTATCATCATCGAATAAGATGCTGTGGCCCTGTTTATTCAAATCTGAAAATTGTTCGCTTTTTACTGCCCAAAAGAAAATACCAATAGCAATAATGACGAATAAAATGGCGATAGGTATTAATACGTAGATGATACTCATAGCTTTAATAACCTTAATGAATTACCGATCACGATGATCGAGCTGGCTGACATGCCAATAACTGCTATCCAAGGTGGAATAAGGCCAAGTGCAGCGAGTGGCAAAATGGAGCCGTTATACAAAAGTGATATGGTTAAGTTTTGCTTTACTATTCTGCGCGTTTGTTTCGCTACTTGCTGAAGGGCTAGAATGGCATTCAAATCGCTATTTAACAACACCACATCAGCGGTATTTTTTGAGATATCAGCGCCGGTATCCATCGCAACTGACAAGTGAGCGCTATTGAATACTGGGCTATCGTTGATGCCATCACCTACCATAGCGACAATCTCGCCTTGTTTGGACCAAGCCTCAACGGCTTGTTGCTTAATCTCTGGTGTGCAAGCGCTTTGGTAGCTATCTAATGCTAACTGCTGCGATAACTCTTTACCTGCATTGGAGCTATCCCCAGTTAGCATATGGCATGTAAGGCCCGCTTGTTGTAACTGTTCAACAACTGTTTCTGCATTGCTTTTTACTTTGTCATTGAAGTAAAAGTCAGCGACTGCGTTGTTATCAATGAACAAGGTTGCTTGAGCAAATGACGCGTGGTTATCAAACCAATGGCTTTTCCCAAGGGCAATAGTGATTCCTTGCCAGTGACCACGGATACCTGAACCAGCCACAACTTCAACATCTTGGACTAGGTTTTCGGTTGGGGTGATATGTGCAAATGCGCGAGCGATAGGGTGTTCAGAAAACCGCTCTAACGCTGCTGCAAAATCCAAGACTTGTTGCTCGTTATAGTCAGTTTGTAGCAATTCGATATGTTTGATTGAGAAACGGCCTTCGGTCAGTGTGCCTGTTTTGTCAAAGGCAACACGCGTTAATTTGGTTGCCGTTTCTAATACATGGGCCTCTTTAATCAAGATCCCTTTCTTTGTAAGTGACGCCACGGCGCAAGTCAGCGCGGTGGGTATAGCTAGGCTCAATGCACAAGGACAGGTTGCTACTAGCACCGAAATCGTGATCCAAAAAGCCTTATCTGGTGAAATGGGATACCAGCCGATGGCGGTAATTGAGGCAAAAACTAATAGACAGGCAACAAACCACTGCGCGACTTTATCGGTGATTTCCACCAACTTAGGGCGTTTGGTAAGTGCGTTATGTTGCAGTCGAATAATTTGGTTGAGCAAGGTATTTTGCCCAATTTTATTGATCTCTAACGTAATTATACCGTCGTGATTCACGGTTCCAGCATACACTTGATGGCCTTGATATTTCTTAACTGGCAAATGTTCGCCTGTCATCATCGACTCATCAACTGTGGTATGGCCTTTGATCACTAAGCCATCCGCAGGGATAGTTTCTCCAGCCTTAACTAATATCAGATCGTTCAGTTTTAGCTTTTTGGCGGCAATATGTTGCTCATTGTTATTCTCATCAACCTTTCTGGCGGTCAATGGCAGCAGCTTTTGCAGGTTTGCAGTAAACTCACTGGCTTTTAATCTGGCCCTGAACTCAAGGTATTTACCTAACAACAGCAAGAAGGTAAACATACAGATGGATTCAAAATAGACTTCGCCGACTTCCATAAAAGTCGCGTAAGTACTGGCGCCGTAAGCTCCGAATATAGCAAGTGAAACAGGGAGATCCATATTCAGTTGTTTAGCTTTCAGCCCTTTAACCGCATTCGTTAAAAATGGCATCGCTGAATACAGAATAACAGGAGAGGCAAGCACGAGACTTATCCAACGAAAGTACTGTTCAAAGTTCTCTTCCATGCCTGAAAACATGCCAAAGTACATGGCAAATGCAAACATCATCACTTGCATAGTCATGAGGCCAGCAACGCCTAAACGACGGATGTATGCTTTCGCTACGGCTTGTTTCTGTGCAGCTTCTTCATCGGCTTGAAATGGGTAGGCCTTATAGCCGATTTCCATCAAAGATTTAATGATATCGCTAAGCTTAACGTGTTTATCTTGCCATACAATCATGGCGCGGTGAGTGGAGGTGTTAACATCAACACGAACGATACCACCGAGCGCCAGCAGTTGCTTTTCGATAAGCCAAGCACAAGCGGCGCAGCTTATTCCTTCAACACTGAGCAGTACCTCTTTATGTTCTCCGCTAATTTCGACGAAGTCCTCTTGGATCTCGTCGTTATCATAGCTGAGTAGCATTTTGAGTTGTTCAGGTACAAGCTCTTCAACTTTACCTGCACTTTCTGTGCGGTAAGTATAGTAGTCACTCATACCTTGAGAAATAATGGTTTCGGCAACGGCCTGGCAGCCAATACAGCAAACCGGTTGTGCGCTACCCTCAAAGGTAACCGAGCCTACAAACCCTTTAGGAATAGGCTCCAAACAATGAAAACACGAATTTGCCATGGCAGCTTACTTATACTGTGGAGTGACCGCGATAATACCATCATGTGGCAGTTGGATTTTTTCTTTCATTTTCCAACTGTTGTCCATAGGCTCTATAAATACCGTGAATACACCGCTATGTGGTTCATCAAATAAGCCAGTAAACTCGCCGCTGGCGTTTTTAGTCAGCGTGACTGCAAAATCGTATTTCTCAATAGTGCGGTGGTAAAACGAAAGCTTTAATGCATGAACTTTAGAAGCGTCGCCCTTGGTAAATTTAAAGGTGACTTTTTGCTCTGCTACTTGCAGGTCACCATGTAAATAGAGCGCTTTTGCTTTATCAAACTTACTCAGCTCTAGATTGATTGCTTTACCTTTTTTGTAGTAGTCATCAACGACCATATCAGGACCATTACCGACTGCAAACGTGATGAGAAAAACACAGGCAACGACAGTAACGAGTGGGAAAAAAATTAAAAACCAAGGCCAAAAATTCTTATACCAAGGGGTAGGGTTCATAGTTGCTCACATGGCTATAAAACTTGCTCGTATTCTATCGTAAGTTGCGGTAAATACCTAAAAAAAAGCCTCCAAATGGAGGCTTTTTTGATCTCAAATAATGTTCTAAAAGCTAAGCTTATTGGTCTTGTGACAAGCTATAAACATACGCTGTTAGAAGGTGTACTTTATCTTCACCTAAGATATCTTTCCATGCTGGCATAACACCCGCACGACCGTGGCGAAGTGTGTCTTCAACTGCGCGTTGAGAACCACCGTATAGCCAGATATTATCGGTTAAGTTTGGTGCACCGAACGGCAGGTTATGTGCAACAGAACCTTTACCATCCATACCATGACAAGCTGCACACATTGCAAACTTAGCTTTACCTGCTTCAGCATCTTTTTGGTTAACAGTACGTCCAGAAAGGCTTAGTACATAAGCAGTCATTTCTTTTACGCCTTGATCACCAAGAGCATCTTGCCAAGCTGGCATCGCTGCAACACGACCGTTAAGCAGTGTTTCTTTGATCTTGTCAGGCGTGCCACCATATAACCAGTCTTTATCAGTTAGGTTAGGGAAGCCTGCGCCACCACGAGCATCAGAGCCATGACACTGAGCACAGTTTTGCGAGAATAAACGTTGACCGATTTCAAGTGCTTCTTCATTCTTTGCAAGCGCAAGTACGTCTTGCTTTGCAAATTCTTGGAAGATAGGGCCAAAACGGTCTTGTGCTGCTTCAACTTCTTTATCAAGTTGTACCCACTGGCCATTTTCATGTGCTTCAGCGACTGCTTTCTTAGACTCTGCCAAGGTAGTAATACCTTGGTTAGAGCTCGTCCAGTTTAAGAAACCTTTAAAGTTACCAAGACCTGGGTAAGCAGCAAGATAATATACTGACCAAACAAAAGTCGCGAAGAACATGTAAGTCCACCACTTTGGTAGTGGATTATTTAATTCCTCAATTCCGTCGAACTCGTGACCACAGCTTTCGCCTTCTTTGACACCTGTGTAGTTTTTCAGGTTCCAAATTAGCAGGCCGAAAATCAGAGCTAGACACGCTAGGGTTAGTACAATAACCCAAATACTCCAAAAGCTAGTCATTTTTCAGACTCCTTTTCCTCGTTAGAGATAGTGTTGTTATGTTTTTTCTCATCTTCAAAAATGGCATTAGCAGCGTCGTCGAAACGGCGCTTAGAGCGCTTGCTATATGCCCACACAACAATCACTATAAACAGTACCAAAATTACCAGAGTCAAAATGCCTCTGTATGTGCCGTAATCCATAACAATTACTTCAAATGTGTGCCAAGTTGTTGTAAGTAAGCGATAAGTGCTTGCATTTCTGTCGCACCTTCACCACCGTTCATCGCGTGGATTTCATCCACTTGCGCTTGTAGTTCAGCATCATCACCGTAGCCTTTGCCATTGTAGCGGTCTGACGACTTATCAATACCAAATGCATCACGGAACACTTGTAATTTTTTCAGAGTATAAGTGGTATCTACTTTAGTGCTATCAAGCCAAGGGTAGCCTGGCATGTTTGACTCAGGTACCACCGAGCGAGGATCCATTAAGTGCGCATAGTGCCAGTCGTCAGAATAACGCTGACCAACACGTGCCAAATCTGGACCTGTACGTTTAGAGCCCCACTGGAATGGGTGATCCCATACTGACTCACCGGCTACAGAGTAGTGACCGTAGCGCTCAACTTCATCACGGAATGGACGAACCATCTGTGAGTGACAGTTGTAACAACCTTCACGTACGAAGATGTCACGACCTTCCATTTCAAGCGCGGTAAGCGGGCGTAAGCCTTCTACTGGCTGAGTGGTATCTTTTTGGAACATTAGTGGAGTAATTTCAACTAGTGCACCGAAGCTAATCGCGAATACCGTTAGGATAGCCATCAGGCCAACGTTCTTTTCAACGATTTCGTGTTTGTTTGTTGAGTTATTGTTGCTCATACTCAATACCCCTTAAGCCACTTGCGGGTTTGCATCAGTGGCAAGTTGACCACTTTTTGCAGTAACCGTACGGAATACGTTGTAAGCCATTACCAGCATACCAACTACGATGAATACACCGCCTAGGAATCGCATGATATAGAAAGGCTTAGAAGCTTCTAGTGACTGAACAAAGCTGTACATTAATGTACCGTCAGCATTTACTGCGCGCCACATTAGGCCTTGCATAACACCAGAGATCCACATTGCAACGATATAAAGCACAACACCAACAGTGTGTAGCCAGAAATGCGTGTTAACTAGCTTGATGCTGTACATGTTACCGTGACCAAATAGGGCAGGGATTAGGTGGTAAATTGCACCGATAGAAATCATCGCAACCCAACCTAGTGCACCAGAGTGTACGTGACCTACTGTCCAGTCTGTGTAATGTGAAAGCGCATTTACAGACTTAATAGCCATCATTGGGCCTTCGAACGTAGACATACCGTAAAACGATAGAGACACAACTAAGAAACGCAGTACTGGGTCAGTACGTAGTTTGTGCCAAGCGCCAGACAGCGTCATGATACCGTTGATCATACCGCCCCAAGAAGGAACGAATAGGATAACTGACATCACCATACCTAGAGACTGTGTCCAGTCAGGTAGTGCGGTGTAGTGAAGGTGGTGAGGACCTGCCCAAATATATAGAGAAACAAGAGCCCAGAAGTGAACAACCGATAGACGGTAAGAGTACACTGGACGACCTGCTTGTTTTGGTACGAAGTAGTACATCATACCTAAGAAACCAGCGGTAAGTAGGAAGCCTACTGCGTTGTGACCATACCACCACTGAACCATCGCATCTACTGCACCTGCGTAGATTGAATAAGATTTAGTAAGTGATACAGGGATAGCCATACTGTTTACAATGTGAAGCACTGCAACAGTGATAATGAAACCAGCGTAGAACCAGTTTGCTACATAGATGTGTGACACTTTACGCTTGATAAGAGTACCAAAGAATACTACAGCATAAGTAACCCATACTACCGCGATTGCGATATCAATCGGCCACTCTAGTTCAGCGTATTCTTTTGAAGAAGTAATGCCCAGAGGAAGCGTGATAGCCGCAGATACGATAATGGCTTGCCAACCCCAGAAGGTAAATGCGGCAAGTTTGTCAGAGAACAGGCGCGTTTGACACGTGCGCTGAACAACATAGTAAGAGGTTGCAAATAGTGCACTTGTACCAAATGCAAAGATTACTGCGTTCGTGTGTAACGGACGAAGTCTAGAGTAAGTTAACCATGGAATGTCGAAGTTTAACGCAGGCCACGCAAGTTGCGCTGCGATAAATACACCTACACCCATGCCAACAATGCCCCAAATCACTGTCATGATAGCGAATTGGCGTACAACTTTATAATTGTACTCAGTTTGTGATGCTACTGTTTGGCTCATTTTCTGGATTCCGCTGCAATTTATTGCGATTAGAAATGAATTACCTGAATTACAGGCCCTAGTTATATTTCTTCAAGCCCGTCATGTTTTAACTCAATAGATGAGTGAAAACCTAACCAGCCCGAGAAACCTTTATTTTTGCGAGGAAATGATAATTTTTTTGCTTATGAAAAGATACCTAAAACGCCTAAAATTATGACATCAATCAAGTTTTCAGGCGCTTTTTGTTCGCTTCTTAAGCAACCTAGCATTTGCCCTGAAACTTGCGTACACTGCGCAGGATTCAGAAGTGACGGTAAATCCCTCATGATTGCAAAGCAATTAACAATCGGGTTGCTAGGTGTTTTCCTCGTGGCCTGTTCAGACCCGACTATTATTATACATGAAAGTTCAGAAAAAAGTGAAAGTTCAGTAACAAGAAATGTCTGTAATTTTTCAACGCCCTGTGATTTGACTCCACAAGTGCAGATTTATCTGGGCTCAGAGCAGGTTCAACCGGAAACAGAATTTACCATTGGGCTAAAAAGTGCGACTAAAGTAGAGGTCGTTTCGGCATGGCTTGAGGGAGAAAATATGAACATGGGGAGAATTCCCGTGTTCTTTGACAAAAACACACTGATAGCAAAAACCATGGTCGGTGTTTGCACGGATAAATCTATGCGTTGGATTTTACGTTTGGCGCTAACCGTTAACGGCCAGTCTGTTACTACCAGTCATCCAATAGCTGTAAACTACCAATGAATAAATCTGTTTTTATCGAATATCTCAAGTTTGCACTTGAACAAAAGCTGATTGAAGCCACTGAAGCGGCAAACAGTGCACGTGCTGATGCTACCCATGAACAAAGTGCTGCTGAAACACAATATGACTCGTTGAGTATCGAATATGGGTATTTGGCAGAAGGACAAAGTGAGCGCGTTGATGCCATGCATTTGGCAAAACAAACAATATTGAATCAGTTGGCTCTAGCTGTAAGCAATACAATTGCACATAACGCACTAGTTGAAATTGAAGACGAGCAGGGCAACTGTCATTGGTTCTATTTTGCGCCTTGCGAAGGCGGGCTAAAAATCCAATATAAAGAAACACCAGTGTTGGTGTTAACGTTTGATGCGCCTCTTGGCAAGCGACTAAAGGGGTTAACGGTAGACGAAGATATTTCGTTTTTCTTCAACGGCCAACAGCAAACGTTAACCGTGATGCAAATACTGTAGAGTAGTTTACTCTCGTTTTGCTACGAGTTGCTACGAGAACAATTTCTTTCTTACTATTGCCCGGTATGTGCTTGGTGACTTTCCCATTAATTGCCTAAATACTCTACTTAATTGCCCTTGTGAATTAAATCCAGAAGCAAGGGCAATATCTTGAATGGAGAGGTTACTGCTCGCGAGTAGCTCTTTACACATTTCTATACGCACCTGTTGCAAGTAGGCAACGGCGGTTTGTCCTGTTGCTTGTTTAAAGCGGCGGTTAAAGGTGCGATAACTCAAATCAAATTGCGCCGCGACAGCGGGTAAAGAGATTTCCGATGCGGCGTTATTTTTCAGCCAAAATAGAATTGCGGCAATTTGCTCGTCAGCATGACGGTCCACAGCCCCTTCTAAATAGCGCTGTTCTTCGTATGGTTTACGAATTTCATGAGAAAAGTTTTGCTGCACATGGTGTGCGGCATCTATCCCGTACAGTAGTTCAATAATATGTACAATAACATCAGCCAGCGCATTTAAGCTGGCTACAGTGTAGATCCGCTCTGATTGAGTGATAAAGTAATCCGGTTTTAATTCAACATTGGGGTATAGCTGAGAAAATTGTTTGGCAAAATGCCAGTGGGTCGTTGCTGAATGCCCGTCAAGCAGGCCTGAACTTGCTAAAAAGCAAACACCTGTACCAACACCTATCAGTGTGCTTCCTGCTCCCCATGCATCCGCAAGTGACTCACTCAGCGCTTGGTTTTGTCTTACAATAGGTCTTGGATTTCGCCATATACTTGGCACAATAATGTAGTCATATAAAGGCAATGAGCTAAAGTCACTTTGTGCCTCAAGTGTCAGGTAATTATCGGCGTTGACCGCCTCGCCTTGGCTGCTGCAAAGGAGAACTTCTAAAGGAACATAAGCCTCTTTTAGATGTACTTTAGCAAAGGCTTGTCCGGCTTTGAGCATTTCCAGCGGTAAGGTGACACTGGTAACGAGCATATGCTTGTAAAGCACAATGGCGACCTTAGTGTAGGATTTCATCTGCTCCGACCTCTTAATTTTGGCGAAAAATGATTTATATGTGGCGTATTTTGTAAAAACTTAAATTCGAATGCAATTAAAATCAAGTCATTATCTTAGTTCAGAAGTAGGAACGACATGACAGCATTGCCAATTATTATAGGAATGGGGGGAATTAACGCCGCGGGGCGCACCTCTTTCCATCAAGGCTACAAACGTATTGTACTTGATAAGCTAAATGCTAAAGACCGACAAGAGACCTATTTGGGCCTTGCGAGTTTAATGAACTTAGTGCGTTATGAAGATGGCCAGCTGATTGACCAAAACGACCAAGTCGTTCAAGAGATGGAGATTGAGTCGCGTTTTGGTGAGCAGATCTTAGCGGGAACGTTGATCCGTAAAATCGAAAAAAACCATTTTGATGTAGATGCGACCCCTTGGCAGCAAAAGCTCACAATGAAAGCAAATGATGATAGCAAGATAGTATTCAGTTGTCGTAAACGTGACTTACCAGAGCCTGTTCCTGCAGCTTGGCAAGTGATTGAGCTCGATCCAAAAACGGTTGAAGTAACCATTGCGGACCAGATTGAAGTTAAGCACGATAGCTATAGAGACAATCCAATTAAAGCCGCAGGTCAATTACCAACAGGCTTTGAGCCGTCACTCATGTATAACAGCCGTTACCAACCACGCGGTCTTCAGGCGACGATTTTTGCTGCAACCGACGCTATCCGCTCAACGGGTCTTGAGTGGGACAAGGTAATGAACAGCGTGCGACCGGACCAAATCGGCACTTACTCCGCCTCTGTGGCAGGGCAAATGAATGATGAGGGCTTAGGTGGATTAGTACGTAGTCGTTTGCGTGGCGACCGAGTAAGCACTAAGCAGTTAGCGCTAGGACTCAACACCATGTCCACTGACTTTATCAATGCTTATGTTACTGGTAGCGTTGGCACAACATTTACGACATCAGGTGCCTGTGCGACGTTTCTATATAACCTCCGCGCTGCAGTGAATGATATTCAGGCTGGCCGTACTCGAGTGGCGATTGTAGCCAGTGTTGAGTGTGCCATTACACCAGAGATCATCGAAGGCTTCGGTAATATGGGCGCACTCGCAAATGAAGAAGGTTTGCGTAAACTTGAAGGTACTGAGCATGTAGATTATCGCAAAACAAGTCGTCCTTTTGGTGAAAACTGTGGCTTTACAATTGGTGAAGGGGCACAAGTGGCGATTTTGATGGATGACGCCTTAGCAATTGAACTAGGCGCGCAGATCATGGGCTCGGTTGCTGACGTATATGTCAATGCAGACGGCGTGAAAAAGTCGATTACGGCACCTGGACCTGGTAACTATATTACCATGGCAAAATCGGTCGCGCTGGCTCAGCAAATCGCAGGCACAGAGGCTTTAATAAAACGCAGCTTTATTTTGGCACATGGCTCAAGCACACCACAAAACCGGGTCACTGAGTCGCTTATCTACCACAAAATCGCAGAAACCTTTGCGATTAATGGTTGGAAAGTGGCGGCGCCAAAAGCCTATGTTGGTCATACCATCGCGCCGGCGTCTGGCGACCAGCTTGCGATGGCACTTGGGGTGTTCGAATACAATATTATGCCCGGGATCACCACAATCAATGCAGTAGCAGAAGATGTTCACGCCGAGCATTTAGATATTCGTACCGAGCACTATGAGTGCGAGCCAATGGATATCGCCTTTATAAACTCCAAGGGCTTTGGCGGCAACAATGCAACGGCAACTGTACTTTCTCCAAAGCTCACGAAGCAGCTACTAAGCAAGCGCTATAGCCAAGCTGAGTTTGCAAATTATGAGCAACAACTTGCCATTACAACACAAAGGCAAATTGCATATCAGCAAGCGGCCGATTATGGTCAGTACGAACTCATTTACCGTTTTGGCAATGGCATGATTGATGAGTCTGAATTGAATTTAAGTCAGCAAGAGTTAGCCATTCCTGGGTTCGAGCAAAGTATACAGCTTTGTCCAACGAATCCATACGGCGATTTAATCTGATGATTTGATACAAAGAATAGGGCCTGTTGACCTTTGCTGTTTGATTTTTGTTCTCCTGAGTGTGTTTTGGTCGCGACGCTCGACTTGCCACCTAGTAATCTAGGCAAAAGTTGAGCAACAATGAACAAAGCGCACTCAGGTGAACCCAAAGGGCAGCGCTTGATTGGCATTTCTACTGTGTTATCGCCTGACTCACATAGAACAACTATGCTACGCAGGCTCTGCCTTGTATAAATACCAATCAAACTGCTGCAAAAACAAACTTGAAAGATAAACAGGCCCTAATGTTAAGCAAGCAAGGCGTACAGGGAGTACGCCTTTTTTATTTTTAGCTTAGTGCTCAAAGCGCAAGCGGCAGTCAGGCTCATCTCATATAGTTAGCATGAAACTCAAGATGATTTTCAATAAAGCTCGAGATAAAGAAATAGCTATGATCGTAACCTTCATGCATGTTTAGCGTGATAGGGTAGCCTGCTTTTTCTGCAGCTTGTTCGAATAACCAAGGCTTTAACTGCTCGTCTAAAAACTGGTCACTTGAACCTTGCTCAATGAGTATCGGACGTTTCGTTGGACTAACATAGTGCGACAATAATTCGGTCGCGTCATATTGTAGCCAGCGCTGTTTGTCGTCCCCTAAATATCCTGTTAGCGCTTTTTGACCCCAGGGGCAGTTACTTGGGTTCACGATTGGGCTAAATGCTGAGATACTCGTATAGGCATCAGGGTTTCTAAGCCCAATAATTAATGCACCATGACCACCCATGGAATGACCACTAATGGCTTTTTGCGGGCTAACCGGGAAGTGCGCTTCGATTAACTGGGGCAGCTCTTCGGTCACGTAGTCATACATTTGATAATGTTGACTATACGGTGCCTGTGTCGCATTGACGTAAAACCCCGCACCTAGACCAAAGTCATAAGCGCCATTTTCATCATCTGCAACGCCTTCTCCACGCGGGCTTGTATCTGGCGCGACAATAGCGATACCAAGCTCGTTGGCTTTTTTAAACGCGCCTGCTTTTTGCATGAAGTTTTCATCGCTGCAGGTTAACCCTGAGAGCCAATATAAAACCGGGGCTTGTTGTCCCTCGTTGACAATTTCAGGTAAAAAAATGGCGAAGGTCATTTCACACTGTGTCGACTGGCTGGTATGTGTGTAGCGCTTATGCCAACCGCCGGATACTTTGTTGCTGGAAATCAGTTCCATCAAGTGCTCCTTAATTAAGCGAAATAGGACGCAACCTGTGCGTCCTTGAGCGGGTACTAGTAATGGATCACTGAGCGGATACTCTTGCCTTCATGCATTAAATCAAAGGCTTCATTAATATCTTCGAGCTTCATGGTATGAGTGATAAAGTCATTGAGTTTGAATTCACCAGCCATATAGCGTTCAACAATCTCAGGAAGCTCTGAGCGACCTTTTACGCCACCAAAAGCACTGCCGCGCCATACGCGACCGGTAACCAATTGGAATGGGCGTGTTGAAATCTCTTGTCCAGCGCCTGCAACACCGATGATGACAGACTCACCCCAACCTTTGTGACAGCACTCAAGGGCACTTCTCATAACATCTACGTTACCGATACATTCGAACGAGAAATCCACACCGCCATCGGTCATTTCAACGATCACTTCTTGGATAGGTTTGTCGAAGTTTTTCGGGTTGATAAGATCGGTTGCCCCAAGCTTTGTCGCCAGCTCAAACTTATCTTCATTGATGTCGATACCGATGATCCGACTCGCGCCAGCCATTGCCGCGCCAATGATAGCGGACAAGCCGATACCACCTAGGCCGAAAATGGCGACGGTATCGCCTTTTTGCACTTTAGCGGTATTCATTACTGCGCCCATTCCTGTGGTGACACCACAGCCAAGCAAACAGATCTCCTCAAGAGGCGCTGCTTTGTTTACTTTAGCCAAAGAGATTTCTGGCAGCACAGTGTACTCAGAGAACGTTGACGTGCCCATGTAGTGATAAATTGGTTGGCCGTCTTTATAAAAGCGGGTTGTGCCATCAGGCATCAAGCCTTTACCTTGGGTTTCACGGATCTGCTGACAAAGGTTCGTTTTACCAGACTTACAGAACTTACATTCGCCACATTCCGGTGTGTACAATGGGATCACATGGTCGCCAACGGCAACGCTAGTAACGCCTTCACCAATCGCTTCAACAATACCTGCACCTTCATGACCTAAGATTGCTGGGAATACGCCTTCAGGATCGTCGCCAGACAAAGTGAAAGCATCGGTATGACATACGCCTGTTGCGGTGATTTTAACTAAGACTTCGCCTTTTTTCGGTGGCATAACATCAACTTCTTCAATACTAAGCGGTTGACCTGGGCCCCAAGCGATTGCTGCTTTAGATTTAATAAATTCAGACATGGTTTGTTCCTTTCTTAAAAGTTGATAGCAGTATAACTACATTATGATTTTTGATAATCTATAAAAATCATAAAGACTTTTACGTATATGTAATAATGGATAGATGGATTGGCATTGATGAGTTTGTAGCGGTCGCGAGTAATGGCTCATTTAGTGGGGCTGCAACTCAGTTAAATACTTCGGTTGCGCAAATTAGTCGCCGAGTGAAAATGTTAGAGGAGCGCCTCAACATACAACTTTTGACGCGCACTACCCGAAAATTAGCACTGACTCAAGAAGGTGAAGTATTCTTATCTCATGCAAAGCATTTGCAGCATGGATTAGATGACGCCACTGCTGCAATCCGTCAACGTGATAGACAGCCTACAGGCAAACTTAAGCTTACCGCACCGGTAATGTACGGCGAATCTTATGTCATGCCTGCCGTGGTTGACTTTATGCGTTTGTATCCCAAAGTTGAGGTAGAAATGCATTTGACGAACAACCAAGTCGACTTACTCGATAAAGGCTTTGACTTGGCAATTCGACTCGGTAAGTTACAAGATTCATCACTGCGCGCCAAACGGCTAACCACACGAAAAACCATGGTGTGTGGTGCAAATATCTATTTAAATCAATTTGGTCAACCGCATACGCTCGCTGAGCTTAGCAATCATAAGTGTTTAATTGGCAATAGTAGCGAATGGCGTTTTGTTGAGCACGGTAAAGCGCGGCAAATTAAAGTGGCGGGGCCACTTCGTTGCAATAGTGGTTGGGGGCTCTTGGAAGCAGCAAAGCAGGGCTTAGGTTTGGTACAGTTACCGCATTATTACGTGCAAGAAGCGCTAGAGAGTGGAGAGTTAACAGAGGTACTAACCAACTTTAGACCTGAGGAAGAGGGGGTCTGGGCGCTGTATCCACCCAGACAATTTGTCGCGACCAGTTTACGATTGTTACTGGATCACTTAAGTGCGCACTTTAATAAGTTTTAGCCATAGTATCAATGGCTTGACTGAGCGCTATCTCGCGACTATCACAAAATGCACGGTCGCCTAGGCGGTCATGAATGTTTAAGCGCTTGAGTTTATCGGTGGTCTCCAAATTCGGTGAATAGATAAACACGCTACAGTCAGCATCAAGCGCATCTGTAATCGCATTTTCAATGGCTAAGCCCACGGTGACATCAATCATAGCTACGTCGCTTAAATCTAGAACCATGGCTTTGTATTCACTAATCTTGCGGTGTTGTCTTGCGATTGCTTTTGAGACGCTAAAAATCATTGGCCCAGAAAGATAAAAGAATAATAGTTTACCGTTGGCTTTATCTAACAGTTCGCTTTCTTTTTTCGTCAGTGGCACATCTTCATCGCTATCACTGTCGCTAATTGCTTTAACGTGATTAGCTTGCACTCGGCTTAATCTCTCTATGATCATCACATTAGAGATAAATACGCCAAGGCCCACGGCAACAATCAGGTCAACAAAAACGGTAAGTAGCATTACGCCATACATAATCGCCATTTGACTGACACTAAGCTTATGAGCACGTTGGATAAAACTCCAATCCAGAATATTAAAACCAACATACACTGCAATACCAGCAAGCACCGCCATTGGGATTGGCTCGGTCAGGCTGCCCGCGATAAAGACTACGGCCATCAAAATTAGTGCCCTGAATATGCCAGCGATTGGCGAGCGAGCGCCCACTTGAATATTGACCACAGTTCCCATCGTTGCGCCAGCACCTGGCAATGCACCAAAAAGGCCAGCTATCATATTGGCAATACCTTGGCCTCTGAGCTCCTTATCAGAATCATGTTCGGTTCGCGTTAAACTGTCGGCTATTACTGCTGTTAGCAACGTATCTATACAGCCCAAAGTGCCCAGTACCAATGCGTCGATAAGCATTTCAACGAATAGCTCTGGTGATAATACTGGCAACACAATACTTGGCAGGCCACTTGGAATTTCTCCGATGCGGCGAATACTATCGGTATCAAAAATAATAATTGAAAGCAGTGTAACGGCGACGAGTGCGACCAGTTGAGCGGGGACGTACTGGCGCCACTTACTTGGCATTTTGAATAAGATTGCAAGTGTGATCACCCCGAGGAACAACTCAGAAAAGTGTAAGTCCATCAGCAGGCTGGGCAAGTTAGACAAAGTGCCAACAACACCACCTGCAGGCGCTTGGTGTCCAAGTAAAGGAGCAAGCTGCAAAATAATGAGGATAACACCAATACCAGACATAAATCCGGAGATGACGCTGTAAGGCATCAAGGTAACGTATTTACCTAACTTGAGCGTACCGAGTAAAACCTGAAAAGCACCTGCCATCATGACAACAGTAAAGCCCATCGCAAGACCATTTTCGGGGTACTTGCTCATCATGGCGGTGAGTACTGCTGTCATGATAACAGTCATCGGGCCGGTTGGTTCAGAAATGAGGGAGGTTGAACCACCGAACAGCGCGGCAAATAAGCCAACCAAAATTGCGCCCCACATCCCAGCTTCTGCGCCAGCACCAGAGGCAACACCAAAAGCGAGTGCGAGTGGTAAAGAAATAATTGCAGTGGTTACACCACCGAATAGGTCACCTTTTAAAGAGGCGTTTTTAAATCTCTTAAGTGTGATCATACTTTTGACTTTAACGATCAAAGAATTGACGGCATTCTACTGATAAATAACACGGAGTGCTACGAAGGACTGGTATTACCATTTGTCTACTCAGTAAAATTCGGACACAAAAAAGCCAGTCTAAAAAGACTGGCTTTTCAATTACTGCTTAGTCAACCTGAGCAGGAGAGGCCATGTCGGCGCTTGCTCTGCCTGTTGGTGACTTAGAGCCAACACCCAAGCCACTATTCGCGACAGCCTGACGTAGTTCATGTGGCATTGCAGACGGTGTTTCTACCACGACATCCTCAATCACGCTTTGTGCTTTTGTCATTGGCGCGGCAGCCGTTTGGTTGAAGCGTACACGGCTTTGTACTGAATTGCCGTTTACTACCTGTTGAGTAGGTGCTTCAATAGCGTTAGCGGCTGGTGTCTCTTCAGTTGAAGATTCAGTAACTGCTTCAGCTGCTGTTGTTTCCACAACCGCTTCTGTTGCCTGTGTCTCGACTGCTGGCTCCTGAACTTCTGGTGTTGCCTCAGTGTCAGAAGCCTGAGTTTCTTCTACAACTGCGGATTCAGTTTCATCTTCAGCCTTCGCCGTTTCAACTTGTTCAGTCTCTACTGTGTCAGCGATTGGCTCAGCTTTAACCACTTTGACTTCTTCTGGCGGCATAGCTTCTAGCTCTTCTGCGACTACTTCGTCAGCGCTTGCAGACGTTTCGGGCTGTGCAGCTTGTTGCATTGGTGCTTCAGCAGTGGTTGCCTCAACTTCGTTTGCAGACTCCACTTCTTGCGCTGCATTTTCGTCAATCTGTGCTTCTGCTGGCTTAGCTTCGACATCTTGCTCTGCATCAGTGTGCGTCTCAGAAACTGTCACTTCTGCCGCTTGCGCATTATCTTCAGTTACCGCTTCAGGTGACAATTGAGTCTCAACTGTATTTGCTTCTTGCTGTACACCTTCTTGAACGTCAATGTCAGAAGAAGATTTTGCTTTTAGCTCTGCTTCGTATTCTGCAGCTGCTTGATCTGCAACGGGCACAAATGCAGCAGCTTGACCTTTTTCAGGCGTATCCTGACGACGGCGACGTTGACCTGCCGCTCTCAGATGACGCGGAGAACGTCTAGAGCGAGTGCGGCCTTCTTTATTTTCGTCATCATTTTGCGATTCTGAAAGTTCGGTAGATACCACCTCGGTAACATCGTTTTGTTCGTGGCGCTCAGTGTTAGCAGTTTCTTGCTGCTTTGCTTGAGCGTGTACGTCAGCTTGTTCAGAAGGTGCTGCTACATGTTCGTTAGTTGCAGACTCTTGTTCTGATTTGTCAGCGACGGGTTTCGCTTTTCTTTGCCTTGGCTTTTGTTCAGCTTTAGACTCAGCTGCCGTTTTCGCTGGTTGTTCAAGCGGCTTTGCTTCTACTTTCACTTCTTCAGTGCTAACTTGCTCTGACGTGTTAGTATCCTGCGCATTGGTTTCTTCCACACGTACCTTCTTGCGAAGATTACGTCTTTGTCTGCGTGGTTTTACTGTCGCTTCTTTAACTGGCGCGTCTTTAGCCTCAACCGTTTCAACGTTATCGTTTACAGGCTCCTTAGCTGGACGGTTTGCTTTGTCCTGATCTTGGCGCTTTCTGTTATTTGGACGACGGCGTTTGCGGTTATCACCACGTTGCTCGTTACTGTTGTTTTCGTCTTTCGATTCAACCGTTGTTTCTTTTTGTTGATCGTTACGACGGCGGTTATTGTTACGACGACGATTGTTATTATTGCGACGGCGATTATCACGGTTGTTATCGCGTGATGATTTTTCTTCAGAAGGCTTGTTTTCTTCTTGGTTATCGCTGTCACTAGCAAATAGGCTCTTGAACCATTGACCAATCTTTGCAAACAGGCTGGTGCCGTTTTGAGCAGGTTGTGCTTGTGGCTTACGCGTTTGTGGTTTTGCTGTTTGAGCTGGAGTAGGGGCTGGCGCAGGCGCCGGTGCATCAGGCATAACGACACCTTTTAACACAGGCTCCTCTTTCACAATTGCTTGAGCTCGAGCAATTTCAACGACTTCAGGCTCTGGCGCGGTGATCTGCTCATAGCTTGCAGCTTCTGTTGTTTCATCTTTACGCAACCTAACCACTTCATAGTGAGGTGTTTCTAGGTGTTGATTAGGGATGATAACAACGTGGCACTCGTGGCGCTTTTCGATGCGTTGCACAGAACGACGCTTTTCATTTAATAGATAAGCACCAACAGCGACAGGCACTTGGGCGTTGACCTGAGCGGTATTATCTTTGATCGCTTCTTCTTCGATTAGACGCAAGATAGACAAAGCAATGGATTCGTTTGAGCGAATGGTGCCTTGGCCGTCACAGCGAGGACACGTATGTTGGCTCGCTTCACCTAAAGACGGACGCAAACGTTGACGCGACATTTCTAATAAGCCGAAACGAGAAATCTTACCGATTTGCACGCGAGCACGGTCAGTACGAACGGCTTCTTTCAAGCGGTTTTCTACTTCACGTTGATGGCGAGGCGGAGTCATATCGATAAAGTCGATAACGATTAATCCACCTAAGTCACGTAAACGTAACTGGCGTGCAATCTCGTCAGCCGCTTCTAGGTTAGTATTCAGCGCAGTCTCTTCGATATCGCCACCTTTCGTCGCTTTTGACGAGTTGATATCGATAGAAGTGAGTGCTTCTGTTGGATCAATAACGATAGAACCACCTGAAGGCAAACGCACTTCACGCTGGAAAGCTGACTCAATCTGACTCTCAATTTGATAATGCGTGAATAACGGCACATCGTTTTGATAAAGCTTAACACGATTGATGAAATCTGGACGGAAACGCTCGATATGCGCTTTCGCTTCTTCAAAAACACGCGGTTTATCAATTAGGATCTCACCGATATCACGACGTAAATAATCGCGAATAGCACGGAAGATCACGTTACTTTCTTGGTGAATTAAGAAAGGTGCTTTACCGCTATTTGCTGCGTTTTGGATTGCGTCCCAATGAACAAGTAGCGCCTTAAGGTCGTACTCTAGTTCTTCGAAAGATTTACCTACGCCCGCGGTGCGTACGATAAGACCCATACCTTTAGGTACGTTTAAGCGACTCAATGCTTCTTTAAGCTCAATACGCTCATCACCTTCGATACGACGTGAAATACCGCCAGCTCTTGGGTTATTTGGCATTAATACCAAGTAGCTACCAGCGACGCTGATAAACGTTGTAAGTGCCGCACCTTTTTGACCACGTTCTTCTTTATCAACCTGAACGATGACTTCTTGACCTTCTTTGATCACGTCTTTGATGTTAGGACGACCATTGAATGTGTAGCCATCTGGGAAATACGTTTTAGCGATTTCTTTTAAAGGAAGGAATCCGTGACGCTCAGCGCCATAATCAACAAATGCGGCTTCTAGGGATGGTTCGATACGGGTAATTTTACCCTTATAGATATTGGCTTTTTTCTGTTCGTGACCAGGGCTTTCTATATCTAGATCGTATAGACGCTGGCCGTCAACCAGTGCCACGCGCATTTCTTCTTGCTGCGTTGCATTGATCAGCATACGTTTCATATTGTAATTCTCTACTTAATTATTTACAGCGCCTGATACGTCTTGCCAGCGACAGCGTGCTACGCCTTGGATGTTCCTATTAAATGATGCAGTCTCACGACTGGGGGAAAGGGAACATATTCACAGTTTCCGCTTTAAATCAGGGTAAAATCACTGATCCATCGTTCGCTCTTTGCACGTTTATTCGTTTCACAAAGTAGTCATGCACGGGGCAAGTTGAGCTTGGTTTGCCAAGCTTGGCTATCACCATCTTTTGACTTGATTGCTTTGTGATTATTCACGAGTTGCGGCCTGCTATGCACGGGTATTACTGCAACTGTGGTAAACGTATCAGACAAATTTTAATTTCTTGCTTTTTGGTTTGTTCATCGTGTCCAGTCATTAAACGAAATATTACGCGCTTCGCACTGACTGTTCGCACGTGTTTATCTTAGATGCATGATAAAAGCTTTGGAAATATTAGCTCTAATCTGTATGATCTGCCATCCAAGATGTGCATCACGATATTGTTTTTGCGATAAAAAGCACCTCGCAAAAATTTGCGGCCTGATTATCCCACTAATAATGTCGAGATAGCAACTAAATTATTACTCAAATCAGTGATTAGGCAATGTCAGAGAAACCCGCATTACAAGTTAGCTTCGTTACCGTGACGGAAGACCAAGAAGGTCAAAGGATCGATAACTTTTTAGTTACGCATTTGAAAGGGGTGCCAAAAAGCGCCGTATATAAAATTCTTCGTAAAGGGGAAGTGCGCGTAAACAAAAAGCGGGTGAAGCCTGTATATAAACTACAAATCAATGATGAAATCCGTATTCCACCTGTGCGTGTTGCGGAGAAAACAGAGTTTGTGCCTAAAAATCTAGATAAAGTCGCAAACTTAGAAGATGCCATTCTTTATGAAGATAAGTATCTGATAGTTATAAATAAACCAGCCGGTATGGCGGTACATGGTGGCAGCGGCTTAAGCTATGGCTTAATTGAAGCATTAAGAGCATTACGCCCACAAGAGCAAAGTTTGGAGTTGGTGCACCGTTTGGACCGCGACACATCGGGTTGTTTGTTGATTTCAAAGCGCCGCGCTGTGCTTAAAGGACTTCATGAACAGTTAAGAGAAAAGACCATGGAGAAGAATTACCTTGCGCTGGTTTCAGGGCAATGGGATGCCAAACATAAAAATGTCACCGAACCGCTACGTAAAAATACCTTAAAGTCAGGTGAGCGAGTGGTGCGAGTGGATCATGAGCAAGGCAAGCCTTCTCATACTCGTTTTAGAGTCGTCGAGCGTTTTGAGTCCGCAACTTTAGTGCAAGCGTCACCAGTAACAGGCAGAACGCACCAGATCCGAGTGCATACTCAATGCAAAGGACATCCAATTGCGTGTGATGATAAGTATGGCGATCAGGTGTTTGATGCCAAAATGCGTGAAGTGGGATTAAATAGGCTGTTTTTGCATGCCAAAGAACTCAGATTTATGCACCCAAAAACAGAAACGACACACCATGTAGAGGCGCCATTGGATGGGGCTTTGGAAGCATGCTTAGTTAAATTAAGGAAGTAACATGCGTTATAAGTGTGTAATTTTCGACTGGGATGGCACCGTCATGGACTCTGTGCCAAAAATCATAAATACCATTCATCAAGCTGCTGAATCTTGTGGAATTGCACCCGTCAGTAACGAAGCGGCGAAAAGTATTATCGGCCTGTCTCTCGATAAAGCGATACTGACACTTTTTCCAAATCATGAAGACAAATTAGCGTCTTTAATAGCGGCTTATAAGTATATCTATAAACATCAAGATAAAACTCCAGCGCCTCTATTTGAAGGCGCTGAAACACTTTTAAAGCAATTACATGGCAATGGAGTCAAAGTTGCGGTTGCAACAGGAAAAAGCCGAGTCGGGCTTGACCGTCTGATGACAGAAAGCGGGTTGAGTGATGTTTTCGTTACGACACGGACAGCATGTGAGGCGGAGTCTAAACCGCATCCCGATATGTTGCTTCAGATTTTGGCTGAACTAAATGTGGAAGCTACAGAGGCTGTCATGATAGGCGATACGATAATTGATATGAATTTAGCGAAGAATGCAGGCATTGACGCGATCGGCGTCACTATGGGTGTTGCAACAAGAGAGCTGTTATCGCAAACATCGGCTGCCCATATTTGCGATAACTATCATGACTTGTCTAACCTATTGTTGGCCTGATTGCTCAGCGAGCACATCAATACCAAATGTGAGCAGTGTTTTAGTGAGTTGAATAAGGGGAAGGCCAATCAGGGTATTGGGGTCTTCTCCTTCAAGTTTATCAAACAGACAGATCCCTAATCCTTCGCTTTTAAAGCTTCCAGCACAGTTGTAAGGTGTTTCCGCATCACAATAGTTACTGATCTGTACTTGGGTAAGTTGGCGAAAGTAAACGTAGAACGGTACTACTTCAGTGACCGTTTTGCCGCTTTCAATGTCGAAAACGGTTAAACCAGTCAAAAAAGTCACGCGATTATTACTAAATAGGCTTAGTTGCTTAATCGCGTTCTCTTTATTATGCGGCTTTCCTAGGATCTCACCGTTGAACAGCGCGACTTGGTCTGAACCAATTACCACACCTTGTTGATATTTTGCTATTGCTGCTTTGGCTTTTGATTCGCTCAACCGTGCAACAAGTTGCTGCGCTGATTCACCTTCGAGTGTTTGCTCATCTACATCCGGTGAAAAAGATGCAAAAGGAAGCATTAATTTTTTCAAAATTGACTGCCTAAATGGCGAACTTGAGGCTAGAATAAGGGGCGTTTTCATGAGATTTTTATCTTTGTGACAACATTGCCAACAGGATAATGCGCAATAACGCGAAAAACAAAGGGAAAGTGTATTTTTACTTTGACTAACACAGTAACTATCTATATGATGCAGCCCCTATGCAAAAGGTGAAAATTCCCATCACTATTGATCCATGCAGAGCAGCGCAACGTCGAGCATCTTATGACGGTGTTGTAATGCTTGAAGAACTTTCTCGATTGCAGCAAGTTGTGCGTGATCAAAATAGTGAAATAGCGGTAGACATTCATTTCAACATCGACGAACAAGGTTTGGTTGTTGTGCAAGGCAAAGTCCGAGCCCATCTAACTGTTGTATGTCAGCGTTGTAATGATGAATTAGGGTTGGATTTGGAACAAGACTTTGCGTATTCGCCAGTCGGATTAGGTGCAGAGTCGGATGATCTTCCCGAGCGTTATGATGTGTTGGAACTGGATGAAGAGGGTGAAGTTAATCTAAGACAAATCGTCGAAGATGAACTGCTACTCGCGATTCCGATAGTCCCGACGCATGATGAAGCACTATGCTCTTATTCTGATAAGCCAAAGAGCTTTGGTGAAATTGAAGCAGAAGATAGCAAACCAAATCCATTTGAAATTTTGAAACAACTTAAGAAAGATTCTTAGGAGAAGGCTAATGGCGGTACAAAAAAGCAAGAAGTCACGCGCACGTCGTGGTATGCGTCGTTCACACGATGCGATCAGTGGACCAGCTCTAACTGTAGATCAGGTTTCTGGCGAGACTCATCGTCGTCACCACGTGACTGCTGACGGTTACTACAAAGGCGTTAAAGTAATTTCTAAGTAAGAGATTACTTTATGCTGACTGATCTAACCATTGCGTTAGATATGATGGGGGGCGATTACGGCCCCCGTTCATCTATCCCCGCAGCCATCGCTGCTGTGCTTAAGCACCCAAATTTAAATCTAATCCTCTGTGGTAATCAGCAAGTTATTGAAAGTGCTTTGACTAAAGCAAATATGCTGGATCATCCAAGACTCAAAATTAAACACTGTAAAGAAGTTGTCACTAACGGTTGTGAACCTGCCTCTGCACTTAGAAATAAAAAGCAGTCTTCAATGCGTATTGCGCTTGATTTGGTGAAATCTGGCGAAGCGCAGGCTTGTGTAAGTTCAGGCAATACAGGTGCGCTCTTTTTTATGGCCCACTATGTGCTAAAAATGTTGCCTGGCATCAAGCGTCCCGCGTTAATTTCAGCCGTTCCAACAGAGAAAAAACAGCCCGTTTATCTGCTTGATCTTGGTGCGAATGTGCATTGTGACCCTGAGACCCTCTATCAGTTTGGTATTATGGGCTCAATCGTGGCTGGAGAGGCATTAAATATTCCTTCACCTAAAGTGTGCTTGCTAAACATTGGCTCTGAAGAAATCAAAGGTCATGATGGTATCAAGCAAGCTGCAAAATTAATGAAATCCTCATCTGTTATTAATTATCAAGGCTATTGTGAGGGGAGCGATATGTTCTCTGGCAAAGCCGATGTTATTGTGTGTGAGGGATTTGTCGGCAACGTTGCCTTGAAAACCTGTGAAGGGATTGCCAAACTCATCATGCATAAGTTTAGCAAAGCGTTAAAAAAGCACTTTTTTTATAAAGCGTTGGCCTTTTTACTTCGACCCGTTATAAAAAAATTGTATAGAAGGGTGAACCCCGACCAGTATAACGGTGCAAGTCTGGTAGGATTGCGCGGTATTGTTGTGAAAAGTCACGGAAATGCCACAACTAAGGCATTTTTAGCCGCGATTGAAGAAGCTGCGCAAGAAGTACAACGTAAGATCCCTGAAAAGATCCAAACGGTGTTTGCTCAGGTCGACACAGAAAAACAACCGTCAGGTCCGCATCCCTAACACTTCTAAGTGACATGAGGACGTGGCGACAACAGAGAAAATAAGAGCACAATATGTCACAAAAAATCGCATTATTTTTCCCAGGGCAGGGCTCACAAAGCGTGGGCATGTTATCTGAATTATTAGCATCTTCTGACATCGTTAAAGCGACGTTCGCTGAAGCGTCAGAAGCACTAGGCTACGATTTAGCCGAACTTGTGCTAAATGGTCCTGAAGAAGAATTAAACCAAACGCACCGTACTCAACCAGCATTATTGACCGCAAGTGTCGCTATCTTTAGAGCGTGGCAAGAGAAAGGTGTTGAAGCTGAACTGACGTTAGCAGGCCATAGTCTAGGCGAATACTCTGCATTAGTATGTGCAGAAGTATTAACCCTTGCAGATGCCGTTAAGTTAGTTGAAAAACGTGGTTTATACATGCAAGAAGCAGTTCCTGCTGGTACGGGTTCAATGGCGGCAATTATTGGTTTAGATGATGACGTGATTGCTAAGGTGTGTGCCGAATCTGCACAGGGGGATGTTGTTTCGCCGGTAAACTACAACTCACCAGGTCAAGTGGTGATTGCGGGTCATGTTGAAGCAGTAAATCGAGCCTCTGAAGCGTGTAAAGAAGCAGGAGCTAAACGCGCATTACCACTAGCAGTTAGCGTTCCATCTCATTGCGCATTAATGAAACCAGCAGCTGATAAATTAGCTAAAGATCTTGAGATACTCGCTTTTTCAGAGCCAAAGTTTGACGTGATTAACAATGTTGACGTTGCTGTTGCAAAAGATGCTGCAGCAATAAAAGATGCGCTTATTCGCCAGCTTTATAGTCCAGTAAGATGGACTGAAACTGTACAAGCGGTTGCAAAAGAAGGTGTTACAACAACTTTTGAGTTCGGCCCTGGTAAAGTGATTTCGGGTCTTGTCAAACGCATCGACCGCTCAGTGTCGTGCGTGTCGGTAAATGATTTAGCTGCCATTGCAGCAGCAGAATAATAACGAGAGTATTATGAGTAATTTATTTTCTTTAGAAGGAAAAGTAGTACTAGTAACGGGTGCTAGCCGAGGTATTGGTAAAGCAATCGCTAACGCCTTAGTGGCACAAGGTGCAAAAGTTGCGGGTACTGCAACGAGTGAGTCTGGAGCAGAGCGTATCTCTGAGTATCTAGGCGAAAATGGTAAAGGTTATGCGCTAAACGTGACAGATGCCGACTCAATCGCAGCAACTTTGGATGCAATCAAAGCAGACTTAGGTGATATCGATGTGTTGGTAAACAATGCTGGTATCACACGCGATAACTTGCTGATGCGCATGAAAGATCAAGAGTGGGATGACATCATCGATACTAACTTGTCATCCATTTTCCGCTTATCAAAAGCGGTACTTCGCCCAATGATGAAGAAGAAAAATGGCCGTATCATTAACATTGGTTCAGTAGTGGGCACTATGGGTAATGCGGGTCAAGCTAACTATGCTGCTGCAAAAGCGGGCGTAATTGGTTTTACAAAATCATTGGCGCGTGAGGTTGCATCTCGTGGTATTACGGTAAATACTGTAGCACCGGGCTTCATTCAGACAGACATGACGGATGAGCTAACTGATGAGCAAAAAGCAGCTACTTTGGCGAATGTACCAGCAGGTCGTTTAGGTCAGCCTGAAGAAATCGCAGCGGCTGTGGTTTATTTAGCATCAGATGTGGCAGCTTATGTTTCTGGTGAAACTTTGCACGTAAATGGTGCGATGTACATGGTTTAACCCGCTAAGATCACAAATCAATTGAAATTTTTGTGATCTTGTCGACAACGTACTTGAAATCGTCACGAAAATAGGCGATAAAAAGATCCATAGCTTTGTAACAGGTTTGACCAGAAAAAAAAGTACGGGTCAATCCTTGAATCCCAGAATGATGCGTCGTAAACTGCGCCGCAATCTGAAAATTAACGCAGTAGCGTTTAAATAAAGGAAAGAAGAATGAGCGACATCCAAGAACGCGTAAAGAAAATTATTGTTGAACAACTAGGTGTTAAAGAAGAAGAAGTTAAATCAGAAGCGTCTTTCGTTGATGATTTAGGTGCTGACTCTCTAGACACTGTTGAGCTTGTAATGGCGCTAGAAGAAGAGTTCGATACAGAGATCCCTGATGAAGAAGCTGAGAAAATCACTACTGTTCAGGCAGCTATCGACTACGTTACTGCTCACGCTGAGTAACTAGCTTTTCTATTAGGGCAGCACTCGCTGCCCTAACTCTTTCTAGACCCCCCAATTATTATAATAATCCCTTTTTGGAGGACACCGTGGCTAAACGTCGAGTCGTAGTAACTGGCTTAGGTATGTTGACGCCGCTGGGTAATGATGTTGCATCTACCTGGCAGGGCTTATTAGAAGGCCGTAGTGGTATTCGCAATATCACGCATTTTGACACAGAAGGTTTCGGGACTAAGTTTGCTGGTTTAGTGAACGACTTTGATGTCACTGAGTACATTTCCCCTAAAGATGCTAAAAAAATGGATGTTTTCATCCAGTATGGTATCGCTGCAGGTGTACAGGCTTTAAAAGACTCAGGTCTTGAAGTTAACGAAGAGAATGCCGCTAGAGTTGGTGTGGCCATCGGCTCTGGTATCGGTGGCTTGACGCTTATTGAAGAAAACCACGTTAAGCTATTAAATAGCGGTCCACGCAAGCTTTCTCCGTTTTACGTTCCGTCTACCATTATCAATATGATCTCTGGCCACTTGTCCATCATGCATGGCTTGAGAGGTCCAAATATTTCGATTGTGACTGCATGTACAACTGGCCTTCATAATATTGGTCATGCGGCACGTATGATTGCGTACGGCGACGCGGATGCGATGGTAGCAGGCGGTGCTGAAAAAGCGTCAACCCCAATTGGTATGGGTGGTTTTAGCGCGGCTCGTGCGCTTTCTACGCGTAACGATGATCCGCAAGCGGCTTCTCGCCCTTGGGATAAAGACCGTGATGGTTTTGTGCTAGCTGATGGAGCCGGTGTGATCGTACTGGAAGAATATGAGCATGCGAAAGCTCGTGGTGCGAAGATCTATGCTGAACTGGTTGGCTTTGGTATGAGTGGCGATGCATATCACATGACATCACCACCAGAAGACGGTGCAGGTGCTGCACAGGCCATGGTTAATGCATTGAATGATGCAGGGATCAATGCAGAGCAGGTTGGCTATATCAACGCACACGGCACTTCTACTCCAGCGGGTGACGTTGCAGAGACGCATGCTGTTAAGTCGGTATTTGGTTCTGCGGCAAAAAATGTGATGGTGAGCTCGTCTAAATCAATGATGGGTCACTTACTTGGTGCTGCGGGCTCAGTTGAATCAATTATTTCGATTCTTGCGCTGCAAGACCAAAAAGTAACGCCGACCATTAACTTGGATAACCCAGATGAAGGCTGTGATTTAGATTATGTGCCTCATACTGCCCGTGATGCGAAACTAGAGTACACTTTGTGTAACTCGTTTGGTTTCGGTGGAACAAACGGTTCGTTGCTATTTAAAAAGGTGTAGATCAGCCTTAGTAATTTGATAGCAAAGTAGGTTATGATAAAAAAGCTCGGCATTGCCGAGTTTTTTATGTTTTTGATACCCTTAAAAAGGAAAGTGATGTGGATAATCAACAGCTTTTTTCTAACACTGACAGAGGATTGGCCTATGGCGATGGCTTTTTTACCACCGCGTTAGTCCGTGATGGAAATGTTGATTTGTGGCCACTTCATAGAAACCGACTGGTGGAATGTCAGCAGCGCTTGGGCTTTCCTGAGTTACGACTAGGCGAAATCGAGTCTTTGGTTCAAGAGCAAGTTAAAGATAAAAGGGAAGCGGTGCTAAAGCTCCTTATCACTCGAGGGGAAGGGGGCCGTGGTTATCAAGCTCCTGAGACGCCTAAGCTGAGTGTGAGTATTCAGATATTACCTTTTCCTTCACACTATACAACTTGGCAGCAGAGTGGGATTGAAGTCGCATTAAGCCGGGTTAAACTGGGTATTCAGCCGTTACTCGCTGGATTAAAGACACTGAATCGGTTAGAACAAGTACTTATTAAACAAGATGCTCAGACATTGGTTTGTGACGATGTCATTGTGACGGACATCAATGATAGGGTGATTGAAGCGTCAGCGGCAAATATCATCATGATTAAAGACAACAGGCTGTATACACCAGAACTTAGTGGCTCAGGCATTAAAGGCGTGTTTTTAACCGCACTTGAAAGTAAACACGATATTAGGGTCAAAAATATTGCTTTTGACGAGTTACAAGCGGCTGATGGTGTATTTATTTGTAATAGTTTAATGCAGTTGGTACCTGTAGTAAGAATTGAGAATAAACATTTCGATATCGCCGACTTACATGAATTGAAAAGGCGATTTTTAGGGAAATAATATAAATGAAAAAACTGTTCATCATAGTCGCATTTTTGATAGCAGCAGCGTCATGGTGGTTATCTCAGCAAATAAATAAGGTTAAATTTGAACCACTTAATATCTCTGAGCCATTAGTTGAGATAAAGGCTGGGCAAACATTCAATCAGCTATGTCATCTATGGCAGCGTAGCGGGGCGTTATCTAACTGCTTTCCTTATCAACTTTATAGTAAGTTAGAGCCTAAGTTATTCGCGTTACAAGCGGGCTTTTACGATCTTAAAGGGCTAACTGTACTAGATGCCATCAGCAAAATTAGTCGCGGGGAGCAACACAACTTTAGCTTTACAATCATTGAAGGGATGCCCATTTGGGAAGTCAAAGACAAGCTCCTCAGCGCCCCCTACTTAACGCAAGACATTGATAAGCTGACAGCACAACTGAATATATCGCAAAGTTCAGCTGAAGGGTGGTTGTACCCCGACACCTACCACTATCATGGAAATGATTCAGCACAGCGCTTACTTAAACGTGCCCATACCAAAATGCAGAGTGTGCTTGAAGAAGAGTGGCAAAATAGAATGCCAGATCTTCCTTTAAACACGCCTTATGAAGCCTTGATCTTGGCTTCGATTATTGAGAAAGAAACGGGTGTAGTCGCAGAACGAGATAAAGTTGCCTCCGTTTTTATCAATCGTTTGCGTAAGGGCATGCGTTTACAGACAGATCCAACCATTATTTATGGTATCGGTGAGCACTTTGATGGTGATATTAAACGTGAAGATATCCGTGAAAAGACACCATATAACACCTATCGGATTGATGGTTTGCCACCGACACCCATTGCAATGCCATCTCGTGCTGCGATCCATGCGGCACTTAATCCAGCAACAACCGAATACTTGTACTTTGTTGCGTCAGGAGATGGTGGACACCACTTTTCGAAAACACTGACTGAACACAATAAAGCGGTGAAGAAATTTATTTTGAAACAATGACATTGCAAGAGAGCTGGCGTTGAAAGAGAGGGCTAACCCTCTCGTTACTCTCTATTACAACATAAAATATTCTTTAATACCCGCCAATACACTAGATACTGCAACTGAAGCTAAAATAAGTCCCATTACTCGGCTGACGATACTTGCGCCACTATCACCAATCCATTGGTGAATTTTTGTCGCAACCAGTAGAAATATCAACACGATAGCCAATACGCTGAGCATAATAATCGACGTTTGGAGTTGTTCAAATACATTGTTTTCGCTGTTTTTAGTAAGCAAAACGGCTGCTAGCATTGCCCCTGGGCTTGCGATAGAAGGCATTGCTAAAGGGAAAATAGCGGTATCGGATGCTTTACTGTCTAACTTAATCTCTTCACTTGGCTTACCCTCGCCAAAAATCATTGTCATGGCAAAGATAAATAGTACGATGCCTCCGGCAATCGCGAATGCAGGTAGGGGAATACCAATCGCGTTTAAAATGATTTCGCCCGCAATAATAAAAAACAGCAACACAATTGCTGCAACCAGTGTAGCTTTTACCGCTATTTTTCGTTTCGTCGCAATATCAAAGCCAGTAGTGGTTGCGATAAATACTGGAATGGTGCCAATGGGGTCGATGACCGCAAAGAAAAAAATGAACGTTGAGATATAGTGTTCCATAGTTCCCTATTATGAAATAAAGGTTGTTCAAAAATTGCTTATGGTTGGCCATCTGCTATTGACCAACGGCAAATAATATCACTAATTTCATGACTTTATTCTGAATTTCCTTAATTATTTTATGTATTCACAGCATGTACCCAAGCCACTGCGTCGTTGTAGTTCTCGAAGTTTTTAATCGCTAAGCCGTGCTTTTCAGCAAATGCTTCAATTAATCCACTTTTGGTGTCTGAGGGGGAGATAACTCGGGCAAGAGTAATCCCATCGACAAATTGATTGAGTTTTTGTAAAACGGTTAGCACGCTTGGATAGTCGTAGGTGATATGTAATTGAGAGACGTCGATAACTAAACTTTTTAGCTGATTCGATTTAAGTGCAAGCCCTAAATTTTTGTACATCTCGATGATATTGGCTTCCACGCATTCCCCGTATGCGGCTGCGTGGATAAGTTTCTCTTTACTATCAACCGTTGCTCTATAAGAGAATTTCGCCATGCTCTATTGCACCTTTTATGCATATAGATAAAAGGATAGTTCAATTAGCTGGCGATACCAATTTCAAAAAGCGCACCAAAGCAAAGCTTAGTTATATCGCTATGCTAGCTCTTCAGCTACCTCAGCGATTTTTTGTCTCAGCCAAATGTGGCTTGCATCACGGTGTAATAGCGGGCTCCAAATCATATCTAACTCAAACGGCGGAATAGGGAATGGCGGCTCCAAAACTGTTAAGGTCGGATCATCACGATAGATATTCGCGGCTTTTGACGGTAATGTTGCGATTAAGTTCTGCTCTTTTGCTAAGTGAATTGCAACGTGGTAATTACGTGTAAAAGTTGCGATGTTTCTGTGTTTTCCAAAGTGTGCGAGTGCCTCGTCAACCCAGCCAAGTTTCTGTACATCGGCGGGATCCATTCCGACCCCAACACCAAATCCGGTTTTACTTACCCAAATATGGCGAGATTTTAAATAGGCATCAAGCGTAAAGTTGGTAATAACGGGGTTATCGGACTTCACCAGACAGCAAAAACTATCCTTCCAAATTCGTTTGTGGTGAAACGATTGCGGTAGATTTTCGAAGCGGTTAATTGCCATGTCTACCTTGCCATTTTCTACATCATGAAAAGTAACATCACTCGGCGTGAGAATATCAAGGGTCGTATCTGGGGCTTCCTCATGAAGTTTAGTTAGAAGTTTCGGCGCAAGCGTACTTGCAGCATAGTCGCTGGCCATAATCCTAAACACTCGATTACTACTCGCTGCTTCAAACTCCCTGTTAGGGGCTAAGGTTTCTTCCAAAGTCATGAGTATGCCACGGATCACAGGCTGCAGCTCAAGCGCGCGCTCTGTTGGCACCATGCCTTCGCTGGTACGTACTAAAATAGGGTCATTAAAGAGGTTTCTGAGACGCTTAAGACCGTTACTCATTGCCGGTTGGGTAATACTTAATTGATTTGCGGCACGTGTTACATTGCATTCTCGAAGTAAGGTATCGAGGTAAACCAGCAGGTTAAGGTCAATTTTACTAATGTTCACTCAGTTTTCCTTTGTATTATTCTTCTTTTTTGGCATTTTGGAGAAAGCGATTGTCATGTGGATAAGGGTAAATATGTCTTACGACTTTCTCACGAATATCTCGTTGTGCTTGCTGCCAAAACAACACCTCAGCCAAATCAGCATGATGGCGCAGAAACATTTCCTTTAGTGTAGGATTTGTCAGAACAAATGTACACAACTGTTCAGGAAAGACGTCTTGTGGTGCACTGGAAATATCGCCAGAGTCGTACATATTATCTAGCCCTTGTTTTGGCAGCGCTCTAAAGTTCATTTCCGTGAGATATTGCACCTCATCATAGTCGTAGAAGATAACTCTATGGTGTTTACTCACGCCAAAGTTTTTTAACAGCATGTCACCTGGAAAAATGTTTACAGCGAGCATTTCTTTGAGCGCATAGCCGTAATCTCTAATGACTTGCTCACACGTTTCTTCATCGGCTTGCTGTACAAAGAGGTTGAGCGGTGTCATACGGCGTTCAATATACAAGTGCTTTATCACCATATTATCCCCCTCAATACGTATACTTTGAGAGATAGAGTCCAGCAATAGCTGATAAAGGGCTGGTGAAATACGTGCAAGTGGGATCACCACATCGGAATATTCAATTGTATCTGCCATTCTACCTACGCGATCGTGGCGTTTTACAAGTTGATAGCGCTCTAAAACGGTTGTTTTTGTAAATGGCTTACTTTCTGGAAATTGGTCACGGATCACTTTAAAAACATAGGGAAAGCTTGGCAGAGTGAATACCATCATCACCATACCCGGTGTACCTGGAGCGACTTCAAATTGTTCTTCGGAATTAGCTAAGTGGTGTAAAAACTCACGATAAAATTCGGTTTTCCCCTGTTTATGAAAGCCGATGGCGTTATAAAGCTCAGCCTTTGTTTTATTTGGCATGAGTTGATTTAAAAACTTAACTAGCGCAGATGGGGCGTGGGTCTCTACTAAAAAGTAAGCCCGCGCAAAACCAAAAATCACCCGCATTTGTGAGCTGTTGGTAAGCAGCGCATCGATCAGTAAGCCCCCAGTTTGTGCGTGTAATACCGAAATGATAAACGGCTGTACACCAGATTTAGATACCACTCGGCCGACAATATAGGCGCCTTTATTACGATAGAAAGGTGCGCTGAGGATGTCGAAGCGCATTAAGTGCGCCTGATGATGGGTGTTAGGTGCTTGTTTAAGAAACGCCTTAACGAGTAGTCGAATATCTCTATCTAAATCTTCAAATTCACAATGAAAGTCAATGTGTTCAATGATTCTTTTGATGGTGGGTTTGAGGCCACTGACGACTGGAAAATAGCTTCGATACTCTGCTTCTACAGGGAGTGATGTGGCGTTAGCAAGCTGGGTTTCAACAAAAATGAAATCGCTATTGTAATATCGGCGGTGAAAGAGGCGACAAAAAACTGAATTATAGAAAGTTTCAGCAAGCTCTGGTTGAGGGTGAAAGGTAAGACGCTCAAGGTAAGCCTGTTTTACTTTATACCATAGCGATTCATCCAGTTGCGTAGAGCCATAGAGTTGTATTAACTTCCGTGCGGTTTCATCAACTTTACTATCGTATTGGCTGATCCTCGCTTTACTTATCCGCTCTATCTCTCCCCAATTTTGAGCAGCAAAAGCGATGGGTGCCAGTTTGGTAATTTTTACAAATGCGTGATAGTGGTTTTGAAAACCTGATAAAATTCGCTCTGCTAACTGCTGTGCTTGCATCTACATCCCTCATAAATTATCCACGCGGAGTGGTTTCACTTTACAAGGTAATGTGCGAAAAGTCATCTGGTAATACCAGTTAAGGTATTTGCATAACTATAGCGAATGCGCATAGACCAAGTGTGATTCTCAAAAAACAACCAATGTAATTGAGCGGTTATATCACTCATATTCTTTGAGTTGCTTTTCTAATTTTGAAATCTCTTTCTCTAGGCTTTTAATCGCTTTAGCATGTGCCTTATTAATGGCCTTTATTTCCTTTTTAACTTGTCTGACGACCTTTTTGCGCCTGTCTTCATTCATCAGTTTAGTTAATTGATCTTGTTGCTCTCTAACTGCGGTATCTCTTTTGCGATTGAGCACGGCTTTTTCATGGTGTTTGGCTCTGAGTGCACGCTTTGTCCTTTTCGCAATTTGGTTACGTTCCAAATTGTTTAACGTTTTATAGTGCTGCTCTGAGGGAGCCGAGGCTTTAGGATCGGATGTGGTTATCGTATGCTGGGTCGCATTGGCCGAACAGGGAAATTGGCTAAAAACGATGCCTCTATCGGTCGTGCATTTAAAGTATTTTACCGTTGTTGTGGCGAAACAATGAGTAGAAACAAAAATCAGTACAAGTAGTTTTAGATATAATTGCATATGGCATCCTTGCTGTAACAGTTAATATCTACTTAACCATAGATGACATCCCACTTTGTTCAAGGTTATTGCGCTTCAGGGGCCGTGAATTTTTTTAATGTCTTAATACTTTGTATTAAAAATGGAATATCTAAATTACCGTTTAACACAAAGCCTTCCTTTGCTGACATCTGCTTGAAGCTACCATCTTGATTGACTAAGGTGATTTTGTCTTTTTTGAAGGCAACTAAGACACCTTGCGTAAAGTTAACGCCTTCTGCATGAGAGCGAGTTTTAATGTTCGATGCCAGCATACTTTGTTGAGCAAGGGGGTCGCAGCCTAGATAAGAGCTTAACAGGGTGTAGGTGATGTCATTGGGCTGCACAAGACCAGAAGCCTGAGCAAACAGCTCAATGTTCGTTACTGCAGAACTGGTTAACACCGTCGCTTGCTGTGCACTAATATCAATTGCCACGAACGGCTTTGAACTATCAATGTCAATTTCGTCACTTACTTCAATGATTGTTAATTTACTTGCTTGATGAGAAGGAACAAAAGAGAACTCGCCATTAGCATTAACACTCATTAAGTCATTATTAATTGACCATACCGGAACTTGCTGCTGTAGCAGGACAGACTCTTTATAATAACTCGGTAGACCGTATATCAGGCTGAATAGCGCATCGCTGCTATTTCCTGCGCGTAAAACAGAATCCATTCGGAACACGTTATTTTTACCGTTGCTCTGAAGTGCTGTTGCTGTTTTTTGGAACAGCGCCTCATCTGTGTAAGCATAAACGTTGATAGGTTGCTCTGTGGTATCTTTCTTTTCTTTGCATACCGCCGAAATTACAGGGGCTTTGTATTTTGAATGCGTATCACCAATGCTCAATGAGTGCGCTTCTTCATACTGCTCGATATCAAGTAAATCGTGTCTGGCGAGTAAGCTCTTTGCGGTTGTAGGATATGAGAGAGGTAATACATTATCTTGCTTAGTGATATCGAAAAAGGCATTCGCATCGGCCCAAATATGCAGGCTGTGACTGAGCGCAAAGCAGGTAACAATGGTCCCCGTTGCATAGCGAGGGAATTTATAGGATTTAAGCTCGGCCAAATGACGCCAAGCATAATTACCTGCGAGTAGTTCAAAAGTGAGCACCAGTCCAAGCATTGCAATGGTAATAATGAGATTAATGAGGGATGATCCGACTAAGGTTTCCCACAATAAAACAAAAATATCGGAAAGCGAAGCTGGGTTTATATGGTAGCCAAGTTGTAGGTAAACAAAGGCATCCACTGTTAGTACAACAATACCAACCGAGGCAATAATTGCAGCCATCCCGCGAATATGTCGCGGGTAAGGGAATATTAAACTAAGCGGAAAGATAGTTAATACAAACGCACAAAAAGTGATAAAACTGGTATGGCTTATCCACGTGATCAGCATATAAAACCAACCGACAAAGGTACTTGGCGCTTTGTCGGCGAACAAATAAACTGAGCTAATCAATAAAACCAAGCCAATGTTAGCAAAGGTAAACCAGTGTCCCCAGCTGAGTAATTGACTTGCTTTTGATGAAAAAGGGCTGTGCGGTGTAAGATTCATTCCGTTACTTTACTGATTGTGTAAGTGCTTTGGCAAAATTTTCGGCAACAGATAGTCTCTTACTCTCTGGAACATGTTCTTTTAGAATGTGCGTGATAGAATTACCCAAACACATTAAGCTGAGATCAACTGGTGCGTTTTGCGAGCTTAATACATTAACTAATTGGTCAACAATTTCTTCTACTTGTTTATTGGAATACTTTGATTGGATAGGCATCAGTTGGTTCAATTTATAAAAGCAATAATTTTTACATTTTAACATTAGAGGCGTGAAAAACAAAGATGAGCGTTGAGGTAAAAAAACTAGTTGTTCACTATGTAGACAAACAAGACGAAGATACCGAAATACATCTACGTGACGATGAAATGCAAATCAATGACAAAGTTAATGTTTTCATTGAACAATTGCACCATGCCTACAATGGCAAACCGGGTAAAGGGTTCTGTGCTTTTAGCGGCGAAAAAAGCAGTGTGGTCGCGTCTGCGATGCAGAGTTATAGAAATAATGAGCTTAACTTTTGGAATTTAACCCAAGAAGCAACCAATGTGCTTAAAGAAGAGCTTAATAAATATGCATTTCATGAAACTGGGTATTTAGTGTTTTGTCATTATCAGTATGTTGCCAGCAATTTTATTATGATTGCACTGATTAATATTAAAGAGCATTACACGATTACCTCAGACTTAGACTTATCCGCAGCAAAACACTTAGATATTTCACGTATGCAATTGGCTGCTAGAATCGATTTAGATGCTTGGGATACAGCCGCAGAAGAAAACCGTTATATTTCCTTCATTAAGGGGCGTGCTGGTCGAAAAGTTGCTGATTTCTTTTTAGATTTTCTTGGTTGTGAAGAGGGGATCGATCCAAAGCAGCAATCACAAACTATGTTACACGCGGTTGAGGATTATTTGTCTACACAGCAATTTGAAAAGTCAGAAAAAGACGACATCCGCAAGGAAATTTTTGATTACTGTAACGACTGTGTTTCAAGCGGCGAGGACGCAGATGTTAATACACTGTCCGAGACGCTTTCTAAGTCTTCAGACGTAAAGTTTGAAGACTTTTATAAAGAGCAGGGCTATGAGCTGGAAGAAAGCTTTCCTGTCGATAAAAAGACAGTAACGAGTATGGTGAAATTTTCTGGGCTCGGCGGTGGAGTAAGCGTTGGCTTTGAACGTAAGCATTTGGGTGAGCGGGTTATTTATGATGCTGCGACTGATACACTTACGATTAAAGGTGTGCCGCCTAACTTAAAGGACCAAATAGAACGTTATTATAACGACGAATCTTAATTGTTAAAAAGCAGCGTATGCTGCTTTTTGTTCCTATTTCATCCCTTTTTCTGCAAATATTTATATCAATTTTCTGCTTTTGCTAGCATTTTCTTAAATTTAACTATACTTGCAATGTAGTACTTGTAGAACAAGCAATTGGGATGAATCACAATGAAGATGAAACTAGCTTTAGGTTGTACCCTTTGCCTTGCCTGTTTTTCAGGGCATGCAGAGGTTAACTTTTCCGGATTCGCAAGTATCAATGCTGGTAAGGTGCTGAGCGGAAGTGGTGTTCCACAATTCGGAATAAACGATCCAATATTTCTCGCCGATTATCCTATCGTCAGTGTTTACGACGAGGATATCTCATTTGAACCTGAAACACTGATGGGCCTTCAATTTAGTGCTGATCTAACAGAAGGTTTAAGTGTTACTGGTCAAATTGTTGCGCGCGGCGCAGACGATTTTGATGCAAAGTTCGAATGGGCTTACTTGTCTTATGAGATTAATGAGAATTGGACGTTCCAAGCAGGTAAAAAGCGCTTACCACTATTCTATTACTCCGACTTTTATGATGTGGGTTACGCCTATATTTGGATGCGGGCACCCGCGGACAACTACACCTGGCAAATCTTTAATTATAATGGCATCAATATGCTCTACAGCGGCAGTATAGGCGACTGGTCATTAAGCGGGAATATTTACGCCGGTAAAGAAGACGATGATGACAATAAGCTGTTGAGCGAGTTTTTCTTTCAAGAGCCAACTAGAGAAATCTGGAAAGACATCCTAGGCGGCGTAATTCAAACCAGTAATGATTGGCTTGAAGTGCGTTTAACCCATATGCGTTACACCAACCAGCGGTATCGCTCTGGAGAGCCTGTTTTATGGGAGGGGAGTGATGAGCGAGATGGTAAGTTTTATGGTTTAGCAGTAAATGCAGACTGGGGAAATTTCTTTATTTTATCTGAGCTAAATCGGTTGGACTTAGACGGCAATCTAGACACTAAGATGCTGACACTGGGCTATCGCTTTGACAATATCACGCCATTCGTATCTTACGCAGATTTTGAAGGCGAGGGCGACGATGCCGAAAGCCATGAAACCACTTCGTTTGGAGTACGTTGGGATTTTCATTCCTCCGCCGCTTTCAAGATTCAGTACGATGAGGTAGAGGATAACTCCGTTGGTTTAGCGGTCGCAGGTGATAGTAAAGCCATTACAATTGGCATCGACATGGTATTTTAAGGAGAGAAGCATGAAAAAATTATTTTTACTTACTCTACTTTGCAGCGCTTTTAGTTGCCTAGCCGTGGATGTCATTGTCAATCCTGCCAATACCTCTACACTTGATGAAAACGAAATTAAGCAAATTTTTATTGGTAAATCAAAGTCATTCTCCGATGGCTCTAAAGCACTTCCGATAACACAGGCTGATGGTTCGACGGTAACCGATGAGTTTAATGAAAAGGTACTTAATAAGTCATCAAGTCAACTTAAAGCTTATTGGTCAAAATTAGTATTTACTGGAAAAGGGACGCCACCAAAAGAAGCCGCCGATGATGCTGAGGTACTTAAACTCGTTGCGAGTAACCCTAACCTAATTGGGTTTGTATCTTCGGGAGCTGCAGATAGCAGCGTTAAAGTGGTGAAGTCATTCTAGGAAGGGATAAGTAAGGCCCTATAAAAGGGCCTTACTTTAGATTTTGCTATCAATGATTAACATCGTCAGCTTTTTGCTTAGCATTTTTGCTGACTTTTCTTCAGCATTAGACTTAGCCATGTTCTCAAAACTAGACGCTGCTTTTATTTGTGCAGAAACATGCGCCTTTTCTTTATCGTTTTCCATGAGTTTTAAACTTGAGTTGGCAAAAACATAATAAGTGCTGTTTTTCTTCACGTCTTCGAAATCAACGCTAAAATCAATTTGAAAGTCTGCACTTTGTTTTTCACCCACAACAGTAAGACCTTGCTTAGTCAAGCTTTCGGCTAACTGGTTACGGATAGACTCCTGTCCCCAAAACTTTGATGAAATACTAAAAGTTAATGACTGAATAAAATCATTCAGCATTTTGTTTTTGTTGCTCACTGAGGCTGGTATGGCAATGCTGCCTCCACCTAATTGCCTGTGATATTCGTTTGCTTTGCGTCTTTTAGCAATTAGTCGCTTAATTGCCATCGCTTCTTTTAATTTTTCTGAATTGGTTAGTGCCGAAATAGTCGCGTTACTGATCTCTTCGTCAAGTTGTCTAATATCAAGCTCAGCGTGCATTCTTGACTCAATCTTGTTAAATGAGGCAAGGGCATAGGCCGTTTTTTGCTCTGTGGAGTAAAACTCCTGCTCAATATTGATCCCCTGTAATTGTATACTTGGGACTCGAGAATATAAAATCTCATCCACTCGATACGAAAAATCGCCATTAGCTTGACTTTGAGCAACTTGTGTTGTTCCTTCAATTTCCACATTTAACTGTTTGGCAATCGCCAATCTAGCTGCTTCTTGGGCGGCAAGTTTGGCTTCCGTCCTATCTACAATATGACTCGCTGAACCAACGCCATACACTAGATAATCGGAGCTCGGTTGCTGTGTAGCCCAAGTGGGTAAGCTTTCTTCCTTTGCAACAGCCTGCTTGGTAGACTGACAGGCAGATAAACTAAGTAGAATACACAGAGGTAACGCTAGACGTTTAGAAGCCATACCCGCTGCGCTCTTGAAGTTTTTGAATTTTCTTCTGTCCATTCCACACCTCTCGGTTAGTCGTCATGTCTATTAATCGAAGATCTACTTGGTAGAAAGTGACTCGACTACCACCTTGTTCATCAACAAATGAGTTAATCGTGCCGGATAGTGCATAATCAGCACCTTGCTCTTGGCCGATCTCATTACGAGTTTCGAGGCTTGAATTAAGCTCTTGGTCTCGCCTTTCCTCACGAATTTCATCTCGTACATAGCGGTTTGCGACGAAGTCAGCTTGCCCGCTTCGCAATATGGCGCGCTTGAGGTCATTCAAAAAAGTGTCAACTGCAATATGCTGATGCGACTTGTTACGAACAGATTGAATAATGATTGCGGGTCGAGTGCCTTCTTTGGCACGGTGTTCACGTACCCAAGGGAAGCCGAGCATATCGCTTATCATTGCTTCAGCAACTAACTGAGAGTCTTTGGCATTCCATTTATCTGAAAGCGCTATTTCTTCATTGGCGTCCACGCGACTCACTTTGGTTGTTGAAGAACAACCCGTCATAGCTGCGCAAGACGCGATGAGCATTGGGACAACTAATTTAACTGCAAATTTAGGCTTCATGTATTCAGTCCATGTTAGTTAGAGATGATAAATAATTTTGTTTTTCTGGTTCAGCTACACCGGTGAAGGTGCGAATGTGGCTGAGCAATGGTGCTGTTTGAGTCAGCGGTATATCCTGTTTAATTACTCTGCCAGTCCTTAATTGGGTTTGCAATTGCAGGTGAGTGGTATTTTCGGGTAATTTCACTCGAGCTACTCTAATCTCACCCGGTAAAGATTGCCATTGCCTTGTGTCTGCCGCTGCTGTAATGGCGTTGGTGACAGATGATGTTAGCTGAGCAAGCCCTGCCAACAGCGAGTTCTGTTGGATGCCAACTTGCTTTATAGCTTTACTTGCTGTGACTGCTTTTAACACTTCTCGTGAAATAGCGGTGTAAATTTCCATATTGGCATTACCTAGCGCGTCATACAGTGTGAGTAAGTTTACCGAATAAAAGGGGTGTAATTCTGTAAGTTTTTGTCCGTTGGCGAAAAGCGTAACATGTTGAATATCATTTTTATGAGGTTGTAAGTAAGTAACCGAGATTCTACTGCCATACTTGAGTGCATCAATCACCCCTTCGTCTACGGCTTTTTGCCATAATTTATCACCGAGAGGTAAGCGTTTTGTGACAGTGCCTAATACAACATCGCTAAAGTCGCCTGTTGCATAGTTTTGAATGAGATCAAACAGACTGGTATCAGCAAACATTAAATTAAACCATGCGAACTGGGCTTGGCGTTCTTCTTTTGTTCCCCAATAAATTGGCGTAATCACTAATGCTTGTGCCTCTTCATCAGGTCTAAGGTAAAGGTTAAACTCTTTGCGTTGCGGTGATACACCTAAGCTTTGAACTAATGTGAAGTAGTTTTCTTCCTTGTCTGCAACCACTCTGTTGAGGTCTTGCTGTGCTTGTTGGCCTGCATATTGACCTAGTTTGTATTGTTTACTAAAGCCATTTTTGTATGCGCTCACCGCTCGCTCATATTGGATCCGAGCACTATCTAGCTCGCCTTGTTGCTCATATAGAACGCCGCTTAAATACTGTGCAAATGCATCGTCTTTATACTCAAGTTCACCGCTGATAAATGGTTGATTAAAAATCGCTTTAAAAATTTGCTCAATATCATTTCCTGCCTTTTGCTGATTTACGTAGCCTCCGGTTTGTTGCTGTAATTGAGAGAGATATAAATCCAGTTGACGCATTTCTGTCAGTGCAGAGTCATACATAGCAACACGATTCACTTTTGATGCGTTTGCTAACGATACATAATTAAGCGCCATTAATGTATGGATCATAGGTTTATGAAAAGCACGGCCAGTATATTTTTTGTAACTCGCACCAGTAAAAGCAGAAAAAAGCTGGTCGCTGATGCTGACAGTGTAAGCGGCTTCAATAATTTCTTTTGCGTGAGAAAGGTGTTGATTACTTAACTCATAATGATGTTGTAAGTGAGCTAACATGCCTGATTCTAGGTAATACAATAATTCGTCACTAGATGAATTTTTATAGGCATCGTCAATACGCTGTTGGGCTGAGATAAAATCTCCTTGCTCCGCGTATTCTATGGCCTGCTTGTTGGCTTTAGGGGTCAAGTTACAGCCGCTCAGCATCAAGCAACCTGTAAAGATAAAGAGCTTTATCATGAAGTTATATAAATCAACTTGGAATCGCATTCCTTGCATACTTGTTCTTATAATGGCAGTGTTGTGGTGTTCAATCATATAACAATAAATTAAATAGTAAAAAATTGAATTGAAAGTGCTAAATTGTTAAAAATCGTTTTTACAATTTATTACTGTTAATCAATAATTTTTTTGATAAATTTTATTCCGTAATCAGGGCAATTAAGGAACCCAACATGAAAGCAAAACAACTACTTATATCAGTGGCCGTTATAGGGATGCTATCGGCTTGTAGTTCAAGTAAAGATGATGCGGCTTCAAGCCCAAGAGTTAATATTCCAGAATGGGTTCTCAATCCAACAATCGAAGATGGTATAGCTGCAGCAGATTGTGTGAAATACTCGGGCAACATTTCAATCGATCAAAAAATGGCGGTTGCAAATGCGCGTCTTGCGTTAGCTCAGCAAATTGAAACCCGTGTTGAAGGCCTTGATAAGACATTCGCGAACCGTACAGATGCAAACGATGACACAACGGTAGGCGCAACCTTTAGCTCTGTATCCAAACAATTGACTAAACAAACATTAAATGGCTCTCGTATCGTTAAGGCCGATGTTATCGATATTTCTGGTAAAGATTATTTCTGTGCATTGACGACGTTATCACCTGATCAGACTAAAGAACTTTTCAAAGATTTGATCAAAGAAAGTAAGCGCAGTGTAAACCCTCAAGATGAAAAGTTTTTATATCAAGAATTTAAAGCTTACAAAGCAGAAAAAGATCTGGAGAAGGAAATTGCAAGGCTAACTAATTAAAGCGTGAGTTTCACGCTTTAATTTTTTGAAAGGAACGCTCTATGCGCAAATCGATATACTCATTTTTAGTCATGGCGTTAAGTGCCATTCCAAGTGCGGTGGCGAGTCAAGCCCAGCTTTTTGAAGAGCTATCAGAGAAAATGTCACGTTGGCAAACCTCCGAGCCTAGTGATGAAGAGCTGAGCGAGTTTGAGCAATATAAACGCCAACAATTAAGTGAGTTTGCTGATTATGTCGAAGAGCATTTTGAAGAGTACGATGCCTTTCGTGATAACGTGATCCAACAGTGGGGAGATATAACTGTTGCTGATCAAGCTGCATTTGTCACCTACAGTGACGATTTATCATCCAGAATGGTTGTCGACTTTGAAGCCAATGAGTTGGTAGTAAGCATTAGGCATGCAGAAGATGAAAAGGTATCTCAGGCTCAACTTCAAGCCCTATACAAGGAATTTACCGCGAAAGACCGTGCAGTAATTGATGTATTTAATGTTGATACGCTCGCGATAAACCAAAGTGAAACAACGAAACGTGAAGTGGATAACGCTGCTCGTGCAAAAGCGTTGATCGCAGCGAAAAAGCAAATAGATAGCCAATTCGAACAACAGCAACGCTACATAGAACGTCAGACGGATGAGGCCATCATTGACGGTGAAGATTCAAAATTAGCAGAGGCTCAACAACAAGCGCAACAGAAAAAGCTGGAGTTGTTAAAGCAAAAACGCCTTAAAAAGCTATTAGAAACAGCTAGCAATACTGGTAAAAGTGAAGCAACTGTCGTATCTGAAATCGTGCTTAAGCTACCCAAGCAGACTGAACTTTCCAAGCATCGAGCAGAACGTTATGTTAGCCAAGTGAATGCACAAGCGAAGCGCTTTGACATTGAACCTAGTTTAATTTTTGCGGTTATGCACACCGAAAGCCACTTTAACCCAATGGCAAAGTCACACATTCCTGCGTTTGGTTTGATGCAGATAGTACCGACGAGTGCGGGTGTTGATGTGAATCGTATGTTGTACAATCGCGATGAACCGATGTCGGCACCTTATCTATATGTGACGGATAATAATATTGAAGCGGGGACGGCTTACCTGAATATTCTAGATAAGCGCTACCTGAGTAAAATACATAACCCACTTAGTCGTAAGTATTGCACGATTGCGGCTTATAACACCGGTGCTGGAAATGTTGCTCGTGTTTTTAATGCTGATGATTCGAGATCAATTACAAAAGCAGCAAAGATAATTAATTCACTCTCGCCAGAAAACGTACTAGCAGCGCTAGACAAGAGTTTACCGTATGATGAAACCAAACATTACCTGGACAAAGTCTTAACGCGGGAAAAGCTCTATATATCATCTGAATAAAGTATTGCACAAAGTTATAAGTTAAGTGCGTTCAAGGCATCTTCAATATGATCGTGGCGGAATCGATAACCTGCATCGAGAAGTCTTTTTGGTACGACGTATTGGCCGTACAGTAGCAATTCTGACATTTCACCATATGCCAATTTGAGGACAAACGGTGGTACGGTAAATAGGCAAGGGCGTGAGATAGCGCGTGCTAAGGCTTGAGAAAATTGCTTATTTGATACCGGGTTTGGGGCTGTTGCATTAATAACACCGCAGATCTCGTCATGTTTAAGTAGATACATTATCGCCTGAATCATATCGTCGATATGGATCCAAGACATCACCTGTCTTCCAGAACCAATCGGGCCGCCAACGCCAAATCGAAAAGGCGGTAACATTTTATCTAAAGCACCTTCCGATTTTGAAAGCACAATGCCTGTTCTTATTATACATACTCGAGTTTGGCTGGAGCTGGCTCTAAAGGCGGTATCTTCCCAATCTCGGCACAGCCTATGGGAGAATTCATCATGGTAATCCTTGAAATCTTCAGTGATGGTCAAGTTATCCGGTTGGCGTCCATAAAAACCTATTGCACTACCTGAAATAAACACCTTGGGCGGTGACGTCGCAGTGTTTATCGCTGTAACGATTTGCTCAGTGATTTTTATCCGGCTATTGTAGATCTCTTGTTTTTTTTCTTTGCTCCACCGGCCATTGGCTATTGGTTCACCCGCAAGATTAATGACCGCATCAAGCTCATTAAAGTCGACATCATCAGTATCGGTGACGCAGCTAACCCCTCCTGGTAATAGGTTTACAGCTTTTGAAGGCGAACGGGTCAGTACAACCAGATTATGTTTGTGTACTAAAAATTGGCATAGCTTTTTACCAATTAATCCTGTAGCGCCTGTTATGAATATATTCATTCTCAATACTCTTTATTGTAATCAAATAAACTTACGTTTTAGCAAGGAGTTAGATCACTCATTTTCATTATAGGTGGTTTGTTTTAGAATGGTAAAAAAGCAAAAGGAGTGAACTGTGTCTTCACTAACTGGAATTAACAAAACGCTGGTGGTTTTGGCCTCGCTATTTTTAGTGTTAGGTGGGATCAAGCTTGCGTCTGAGATTGTTGTGCCGTTTATATTAGCCGCATTCATTGCGATTATCTGTAATCCCATGCTCAAGCTTTTGGCCCGTTTTAAGATACCAAAAGGTCTGGCCATTTTGGTGATTATCGCACTTGTGATTTTAATTGGTGCAAGTATTGGTGGGCTTGTTGGGCAATCAGTCAATGATTTCTCTAAGCAGCTGCCAACTTATAAAGAAGACTTACAAGAAAAGTTCGTTTGGTTGGTCAATACTGCAGCGAACTACAATATATTATTGGATAAACAACAACTTATTAGCATGCTAGACCCAAATAAGCTAATCGATGTGGCCACCAACATGCTGACTGGCTTTGGTGGTGTGATGGCAAATAGCTTTTTAATTCTGCTTATCGTCGTCTTCATGCTTTTTGAAGCGCCTTCTTTGGGCCACAAAGTGCATCTCGCACTAGACGATCCAGAGATGAAAATGCAGCAAATTGATAGATTTTTAGATTCTATCAATAGCTATTTGGCGATTAAAACGCTTGTTTCACTGGCGACTGGTGTCGTGGCGGCCGTTTTTTTATGGGCGTTAGATGTTGATTACTTCGTGCTTTGGGGCGTAGTTGCATTTTTGCTTAACTATATTCCAAACATAGGTTCAATCATTGCGGCTGTGCCGCCTGTTTTTCTGGCCTTAGTGACACAGGGGCCATTGGTGAGCGGCATTGTTGCTGTGGGTTACATTTGTATTAATACCTTGATGGGCAACATTATTGAGCCAAGGTTTATGGGTCGAGGGTTAGGTTTATCGACCTTGGTAGTGTTTCTCTCGTTAATCTTCTGGGGGTGGTTACTCGGAACTGTTGGAATGCTGCTTTCTGTGCCACTTACCATGGTTGTGAAAATTGCCCTTGAAACCAGCGAAGAGGGTAAATGGCTTGCAATCCTTCTCGGTTCAGAACAACCCGATAATAGACCATCTTAACAACGCTGAGATCCGGCAAATAAAAAGGAGCTATAAACAGCTCCTTTCTAAGGTTTACTCGTCATTATCTGAAGCTCAGGTTATTAAAGCTTAGCACCTAATAATCCAATCAAAAATGTCGCTAGAGATTCAAATCTTCTTTCAATACTTTACTGCTTTTTAGCTCGATGATGTGTGCTTTTAAAAATGCAATTTTGCAATTTTTATAAGCTGTCGCTGAGCGCGTTGCGTTTGGCATGTCTAGTAAGTATCGCCACCGGCAGCTGTCTTCCATATATTCCTCCTGATTGCGAAGGGCACGTTCCATAATTGGCAAGATCTGTGTATTACCAGTGTCCGCTTGGTACTTTTTAGTATCGAGCAATAACTTAGTGATCCAGGTTTGACGATGACGTTCAAGTAAGTTGATATTGCCATCCAGGCACATGAGGAATTTTTTTGCCTTTTCCGGATGCGTTGACTCATACTTCGTACAGTCTTGTAGTGTGACATCGTCGTCTGCAATCACAGAAAAGGTTAATCCCGATACCAATAGACTGCTAATTATTCTTTTCATGGTTAAACTCTATCGTAAATTTCGCGCCACCATGTTTGGAAGTACCGATTTGCATCAAGCCATGATAGGACTTAACTAAATCAGATACGATAGCCATTCCTACGCCGTGGCCAGCTTCATAGGTGTCTAATCTTGCACCTCTGGTTAGTAGTTCTGAGCGGCGATGCTCTGGAATGCCAGGGCCATCATCTTCTACTTCTATGATTAGTAGGCGCTTTTTAGGTGCACTTACTTTTATATCGACCAAGGAACCACATGCTTTACAGGCGTTATCTATAATATTACCAAGAATTTCCATTAAATCCGTTTTATCACCTAAAAATGCAACCTCCTCACCACATTCGGATGAAAATTGAATGTGCTTGTCATGATACACTTTAGTCATGGCGTTGAGTATTGAGTCAAGTACGGGTTTTACTGATGTTTGCTTCTTCCATGTATCGGATGCGCCCGTTGCAGCACGTTTCAATTGATGTTCGATCATTGCATTGATTCTGTCTAGCTGCTCCTGAGCGTCTGCATCTTTTGCCAGTGGACTGGATTTGATCACCGCAAGGGGCGTTTTTAACGCGTGCGCAAGGTCGCTAAGTGAAGCTCTATATCTCTCTTTTTGACGCTTTTGAGATTCCAATAGTAGGTTTAAGTCGGATTTGATTGTTAGGAGTTCGACGGGGTAAAGACCTGTGATCTTATCGCGCTCGCCAGCTTCAATCTCTTTAATTTCTCTATCGAGTCGTTGCAGCGGCCTTGCGTTCCATACAAACCCAAATGCCATCAATCCGGCTATCACCACACCCATAACCAGCATCCAGTTGACCAAGGTGTTTCTAAACCCTGACATTAACTCCATCAGCGCGTCATTTTTCTTTAAAAGTACAAAGCGGGCTTGCTGCGATTGCTCTGCATTTCCGAGAATAACGGTCAGGCTAAGTTGCCAAAACAGTACGCCATTATATTCAACTCGCTTAAACTCAGATGCTCCAGCCTGGTTTTCTGAAAAGTCAGGTGAAATTGAGAGATTTACAGCCGACTCGGAATACCAAACGAGGGAGTTATCTTGATAGACCAGTGCATAAGTATCAGAATTCAATCTGTTTAACTCAGGTGCAAGAATACTGCGAGGCATTTCGAGTCCGTTAGAGACAAATTCGACTTCAGAGATAAGTGAGTAGAGGTGGGCTTCCAATGTTTTTTCAGTCGCATCGACTAAAGAAGAGTAATAAGCCCTGCCCACGGAGAAAAATAGCGCGGGAAGGGCAATAATAAGCACAAAGACAAGGATAAATCCTTGTCTTATTTTAAGCGAAATTTGAGAGCTGTTTACCACTGATTTTTGAACCTATATCCACGTCCTCTAAGGGTTTCAACAGGGTTCAGAGTGCCATCAGGATCAAGTTTCTTACGCAGCCTTAAGACAAACACTTCAATGACGTTAGAGTCTAAGTCAAAGTCCTGATCGTATATGTGCTCAGTGAGCTCAGATTTAGAAATGACTTTTTGTGGGTTAACCATTAAGTATTCTAAAACTTTATATTCATAGGCTGTTAGTGATAGCTCGTTATCGTTAACCCAGACTTGCTGTGAGCGAGTATGGATTTTGATTGGACCAATGCAAATCTCTGGATTTGCTTGTCCAGCGCTACGTCTAATAAGTGCATTACAGCGCGCAATTAGCTCTTCAACATGAAACGGTTTAGTGAGGTAGTCATCAGCACCTGCATCAAGGCCTTCCACCTTGTCTTGCCAGCGGTCGCGTGCCGTTAAGATTAAAATAGGGATCTTAACGCCGTTAGCTCGTGCTCTACGGATAATTTCAATACCGTCAAGTTTTGGCAAACCGAGGTCGATTACTGCCATATCTAACGGATATTCTTCAAGGTGAAATAATCCAGACTCACCATCATGACACAAGTCAACGCTATATTTTTCTTTCTCTAATGCATTTCGCAGGTTTTCTGCTAGTTGAATATCGTCTTCGATAACTAAAATACGCATCCTTAGTCCTTATTTACTTCACCTGTCTTCTTGTTTACTTTTAAGTCAACAATTCGACCATCTGGTTGGAGAATTCTTACCACAAAAAACTGATTTTCTTCAGAAATCTTAAGCGTCTTCCCAGCGTACTTATCAAGCGCCAGAGACACAGCTTCTTTTTTTGTAATTGTCTTTACATTCTTATCATTGCGGCTATTGGCGTCTGCTACACTCGAAGCGAACGCCAAAATCAACGCTAAAAGAGTGAGTTGCAATCGCATTTTAAGCTCCACAGTTTCATAGATACTAAGTGTCTAAACTTCATAAATCTCAAACAAATTTAGTGCTTTTGTAATTAACCTTTGCTGAACTTAACGTTCAGTAAACTTTTATGGCAGAACTCGCTTGTACGGTTTTACAATACTAGCAGTATAGACACCAGCATCAATATAGGGATCGACGCTCGCCCATTGCTGCGCACTTTCTAAGTTTTCAAACTCAGCAATAACCAAAGAACCCGTAAAACCCGCTTCACCAGGATCTTCCGAGTCAATCGCCGGTAACGGGCCTGCTGCAAACAATCGACCTTGTTGTTTTAATTCTTCTAAACGAGCTAGATGAGCAGGGCGTACAGCAAGACGCTTTTCTAATGAGTTTTCAGCGTCGGTTGAATAGATCATGTAAAGCATAAGTATTAGTTCCGGATTGGTTTCTAGGTTATTATTGTTATTTTTTACGTATTTTGTCGGCTGTTCAGGCCCGTTTATCAATACTATGATAAAACGCCCTCAGTGCAAAAGTAAATGTACGCAGAGTTTTTCAGTGATTAGACATTTAAACTTGAAAAACACTCAGCTTGACTGGTAGAGTCCTTCGGATATTTGTAGAAAATAATAATAAGGTTGATTGCAATGAGTGCAAACCGTGAGCATTTTAGCTCCCGATTAGGGTTTATCCTTGCCGCTGCAGGTTCTGCTGTTGGTATTGGTAACTTAGTCGGCTTTCCTGTTTCCGCCGCAAAAAATGGTGGTGGGGCATTTTTACTAATCTATGCACTATTTGTAGTGTTTATCTGTTTACCTGTCATGATGGCCGAAATGGCAATGGGTAGGAAAGCCCAAAAGGACCCGTTTGGCGCATATAAGCTGCTATCTAATCATGATAAAAAGTGGTCAATAGCTGGATTCTTGGCTGTACTCACGCCGTTTATGATTGCCGTCTTCTATATGGTTATTACCGTTTGGATTTTTGGCTTCTTAGCGCAAACAGCTTTAGGTAACTTAGATGTACTCGCCTCTCCGAAGTACTTTGGCACTTTTATCAACGATACCAATGTTTTCATCTATATGTTGATAGTGGGTGTGATCGTTAATCTTATCTTGGTTGGCGGTGTAAAAGAAGGAATCGAAAAAGCAGCTAAGTTACTCATGCCAGCGTTATTTGTCATGTTAATTGGCCTTGTTGCATACGTATTAACTCTTGATAACGCGATGGCAGGTGTACGCTATTACATCGTTCCTGACTTCGAAAAGATGAATGCAAGTGTGCTAAATGGCGCACTGTCACAAGCGTTCTTTTCACTGTCTTTGGGGATGGGTATATTGATCACATACGCTTCGTATATTTCTAAGAAAGACGACATCGTCGGTAGCTCTAAAATGGTCGCGATTACAGATTCATTAGTGGCGTTTATCGCAGGTCTGATGGTACTTCCGGCTATCTTTAGTTTCAATCCGAATACAGATCCAAGTAAGTTATCTGACTCTTCTGTATCTATGATTTTCGATTACTTGCCGAAATTGTTATTGGCTTTACAAGATGATATTGGCTACGTCGGTGCCTCAATAGTTGCAGGTACTTTCTTTTTACTGGTTTTCTTTGCCGCGATAACATCGCTAGTGTCAATTGTCGAGGTGCCTACAGCAACTTTGATGGAAGAAAAATGTATTTCACGTAAAAAGGCATTGATTATCTTAGCGTTGACCACAGGTATCTTGACTGTGCTATCTACTATGTCTTTTGGAATGGTGGATTGGCTTACAAGTTTTGTAAGTTATGGCGATGCTCAGAAGAGCTTCTTTGACCTAATCTACGATGTGTTTTACGATACTATTTTACCCTTGAATGGTCTGCTGTTGTGTCTATTTGTTACTTATCGCTGGAAAAAATCTGGTTTGAATGAAGAACTTGCGCAAGGTTCAGAGGGGTACGTAGGCAGCTTTACTGAGAAATATATTAATTTCTCCCTATCTACATTCATCCCGGTGATCCTGTTAGCTATTTTCATTAATACCGTTGCAACTAAATATTTTGCATTTAGTATCTTTGGCTTCTAGCAACGGAACATTTGGTTTGGGCACGATGACATCGGCGTATTAATGCGCCGATGTTTATTCTTCACTAAGCCACTAAAATTTTACGCCCGAATCTAAGTACTGCCCAACTCCTATTGTAAACATCCACAGCCCCCACAGGCTATGCTCTAACACACACACGGCAAGGGAACGGCTGTGTGCGTAAGTATAAGAAAATAGTAGTCCTCCAACAAAAGATAACGCCACGGCTATCCAGTTGTCATAGACGCAGTGAGCAAGCGCAAACACCAATGCACTTAACAAAACTCGGTTGTTTTTATTTGGTAAAATCCTTTTATAGCGATGAAAGAAGTAGCTCCTGAAAATTAACTCTTGTGGTAAGACAGAAAGAATAGGGTAAGCAAATAATAATAATAACCAGTCGCTAGGTGAATTGAGCGGCAGGGAAAACCAATTTCCTTGACTAACTAAACCATAGAGCATGGCTGAAAACATCGCACCTGCGAAAAACGTGGTGAATAAACGTTTTTTGACGGACGAAAACTCTCCCAAACTGGTTAACCTAAATCGCTTGAAATGGGGGTCGGTTAGTAGTAAATGGGTACAGACTGCCATTAAAATGATCAGTGCTGGAAAAAGCCAATTGTTGAGGTGATCACGGAATTGATAAGCGACAATGGGCAGGACAAAGAATACAAATACGAGTTCACACCACCGGTATTGGCTTGCGTTCAAGGCTGGTTCCCCAAAATATTTGGCGGCTACAAGCCGCTATAGTTAGCTCTTACTCGTTAACTATAGCAGCTGCAGATGAACCTTGAATGGTTACTCTTCAGGTAAATATTTTTGAATTTTAAACATGGTAAAGAGGAGTGCAACGAAGGTGATCCCAATTAAACCAAAGACTTTAAAGTTCACCCAAAAATCAAGAGAGAAGTGGTACGCAACGTAAAGGTTTAGGCCAGCGATGAAGAAAAGTAATACTGCCCAAAATAGGTTTAATTGGTCGCAGTCTTTTACTGGTAAATCAATATCAATCTCGCTTTTTTCCTTCTCAGCTACTGACTTTAAAACCCCTTCGAGTGCGCCTTTTACCAAGTTTTTATTAAACAAGTACCTCGATACGAGTAAAGCCACACCTAAAATTGCATAAATAATAGTGGCTTTCCATTTTATAAATTGCTCATCATGGAAGAAAATCGTCATTCCACCGAGGATCAACGCAATCGCTAAGAATACCCAATGACGTTTTGCGACTTCGCGCTTAGTGATGTATTGGTGTGCAACCTGTATAAGAGAAGCGATGATTAGCACACCCGTTGCCCAAAAAATATCGACAAACTTATAAACCGCAAAAAACAGGATAAGCGGTAAGTACTCAATTAAAAATGACATTTTTTATCCTAACAAAGTTGGTTGTAAGGGTTTTACCAAGATACGGCGAGAACATCAACATTGACTTTCTTTAACGAAACCCATAGCCTGCTGCGCTCATTCAATGGTTCAGAGGTATTTGCATGAATAAGAGCGATTTAGTTACAAAAATGGCGGAAATTAGTGGATTAACAAAGAAAGATTCACAGACGGTGTTAAATGTCATTTTACAGGCCACTAAAAAGCGCTTGTCAGAAGGCGATCAGATGCAAATCAATGGACTTGGGACATTCGCGTTAAGTTATCATCCCCCAAAGCAAGGACGTAATCCTCAAACGGGTGAGACCATCACCATTGAGGGACAAAATAAGGTATTATTTAAGCCTGCTAAAGCCTTAAAAGATAACTTGCGTTAATTCTAAGAAAAGCCAGTGTTAAACACTGGCTTGAAAGTAATATTACTTCTGCGTTGCAGCTTTCATTCGCTCAACAAAGGTTTTTAGCTCAAAGCACATGGTGCTAGGGTCATCCAAGTGTTTTTCGATGATTTTCACCACTGCAGAGCCACTTATCGCACCTGCTGCACCTGAGCCAATCGCATGCTTTACATGCTCCGGTTCAGAAATACCAAACCCTAGCAGTGGCGGCGCAGCATGATATTCGATAAGTTTGGTGATCATCTCTGTTGCCGGCATTTGTGCTGTCGTTTCTGTACCTGTCACGCCTGCACGCGAAAGTAAATAGGTATAGCCACGACCTCGGGTGGCGCATTCTCGTAACGTATCATCGCAGGCATTCGGTGTGGCAATGAAAATTGGCGCGATGTCATTTGCCATTGCAGTGAGCCTAAACGGTTTGGCTTCGTGCAGTGGCACATCAGCAACTAAGATAGAATCCACACCCGCAGTTTTGGCGTCTTGATAAAACTGCTCAATACCACGAGCAAAAATCAAGTTTGAGTAAAGCAACAAACCAATTGGAATATCACTGTTGTAGCGACGAATTTCAGCGATGATCTCAAGACAGTCTTGCGTATTAACATCTTGCTCTAATGCACGGATGTTAGCCGCTTGGATAACAGGACCATCAGCGATGGGATCGGAAAACGGAATACCGAGCTCCAATGCATCAGCGCCACCGTCAATCAGGCTTTTGATGATCTCAATACTGAGTGCCTTATCGGGATCACCAATCGTCACGAAAGGAACAAATGCACCTTGGTTTTTTTCATTTAAGTGCGCGAACATCGCGTCATAACGTCTCATAGTTCACCTCGCTCAGATAGTACCTGGTGGACGTGAGCTAAGTCTTTGTCTCCGCGACCACTTAAGTTAACAACAATCACCGTTTCTTCCGTTTTCGCTTCTGCATATTTTAGTGCGTATGCCAGAGCATGGCTTGACTCTAGGGCTGGAATAATACCTTCGTGTTTAGCAAGCGCTTGAAAGGCATTTAATGCTTCAGTGTCGGTAATGCCAACATATTGCGCGCGGCCTGTTTCATGAAGGTAGGCGTGTTGTGGACCAACAGCTGGGTAGTCAAGACCTGCTGAGACAGAATAAGATTCTTCAATTTGGCCATCTTTGTTCTGCATGATATAGGTATAGGCGCCGTGCAAGATGCCTTTACTTCCTTTACATAGTGCAGCGCCGTGCTCATCGGTATCTAAGCCTTTACCAGCCGGTTCCACCCCGATTAATTTAACGTCTTTTTCATCAATAAAGTCTGCGAACATACCAATAGCATTTGAGCCGCCGCCCACACAAGCGATAACAGCATCTGGCAAACGACCTTCCGCTTTTAGTACTTGTTGTTTCGCCTCTTCACCAATCATTTTTTGGAACTCACGGACAATCGTCGGGAATGGATGAGGACCTGCAGCCGTGCCGAGTAAATAATGTGCCGTTTTGTAGTTTGCAGACCAGTCACGTAATGCTTCATTTACCGCGTCTTTTAATGTGCCTGAGCCGGCGGTAACAGGGATAACTTCCGCACCCATCAAACGCATTCTAAATACGTTTGGTTGCTGACGCTCAACATCTTTAGCCCCCATGTATACGCGGCACTTTAAGCCGAGTAATGAGCAGGCTAGGGCGGTTGCAACACCATGTTGTCCAGCGCCGGTTTCAGCGATGACTTCTTTTTTACCCATACGTTTGGTTAAGAGCGCTTGACCCAACACTTGGTTGGTCTTGTGTGCACCACCGTGAAGTAAATCTTCACGCTTTAAGTACAGTTTGACCTTAGGGTTTTTAACTAAGTTGCGTGTCTTAGTCAGCGGGGTCGGGCGACCCGCAAATTCATTCAAAAGTTGATAAAACTCCTGTTGAAATTCTGGGTCTTTTTGTGACTTATAAAACTCCTGTTCTAACTGCTTTAACGCAGGTACGAGTAACTCGGGCACAAACATGCCTCCGAAGTCACCAAAATAAGCTGAATTACTCATGTCCACCTCAATATTTTCGAATTTGTGTAAACGCGTTAGCGATTTTTTGAGCGCATTTTTTACCAGGCGATTGCTCAACGCCTGAATTTAGGTCAAGACCATCGGCACCTATATTAACGGCACCGTGAATGTTTTCGGGGTTTAGGCCGCCAGCCAACATATAATTGCTCGAACTACGATTTAATAGCTGCCAATCAAACACTTGCCCCGTGCCACCAAATGCGGTGTCGGTTTTGGTATCGTACAATTGCTTGTCTACGCCAGCGAAGGGGCTTGGCAGTGCTGTGTCCACACCCTGTGCTTTCCAAATTTGACAGGTCACTGGAAGTTGTTTTCGCAGGGTATCGATGTACAACTCATCTTCGTTGCCATGTAATTGCACTGCACTCAGTTTTAATATTTGCGCATACTCAGCAACTTGCTCAAGCGGTGCGTTAACGAACACACCAACGTACTTGAGCGGTGCGCTATCGGCGACGGCCTTCGCACAATCAATGTCGACATAGCGAGGCGATTTTGGATAAAAGATAAGACCGCCGTATACCGCTCCAGCTTCATAAGCTGCTTGCGCATCTTGGCTTCGAGTAAGACCACACACTTTGTTTTCGCCCAAAATCAAGCGTCTGCAAGCAAGTTCTAAGTCCTGTTCAGCCATCAGTGAGCTGCCAACCAAAAAGCCGTCACAAATCGGTGATAAGCGTTTCACATCGCGGTGCGTGTATATGCCAGACTCTGAAATCACCACTTTGTCTTCGGGGATTAACGCTCGTAGCTTTTCTGTTGTTGCTAAATCCGTTGATAAATCTCTGAGGTCACGGTTGTTAATACCGATAAGCTCAGCATCTAATGCAAGCGCTCTGGTCACTTCTTCTTCGTTGCTTACTTCCGTTAAAATCGACATATTAAGTGATTTGGCCACGCTCGCTAGTGCCAAATACTCTTCGTCATTTAATACAGACAACATCAAAAGAATGGCATCGCCACCGTGTAAGCGGGCGAGATAAACTTGGTATTCATCAATAAAGAAGTCTTTACAGATCAGAGGCTGATCAACCAGCTTTCTCACCGTGGCAAGGTATTCATAACTGCCTTGAAAGTATTTTTCGTCGGTTAGCACACTAATACACGTCGCGTACTTACGATAAACATTGGTAATTTCAGTCAAATCAAAATGTGAGCGAATAAGGCCTTTTGAAGGTGACGCCTTTTTGCACTCTAAAATAAATTGGGTCCCAGCTTGCGCCAACGCAGCGATAAAGTTAAGCGTGGTGGGGGTTACTTCATCGATAAAGTCACTTAACGGACGCTGCGCCTTGCGCGCTTTTAATTCTTCGACTTTATCGGCAACAATTTTTTCTAATACATTAGCCATTACTCACCTCTACAATGTTAGCCAAGGTTGTCATGGCTTTCTTGGTAGCAAGCACTTCGCGTACTTGTTCGCTTGCGGTTTTAAAATCTGTGGCCTTATCGGTTAATACCAACAAGGCTGCAACGTTTGCAATAATCGCTGCATTGTGTGCTGCTTCGCCTTCACCATTTAAAATCGCAAGGCTCGCTTTCGCGTTATATTCTGGCGTATCACCAGCAATAGATTCAAGTGAATAGTTTTCTAGTCCAAAATCGCTTGGGGTAACGGTGTATTGCGTCACTTCACCCTGCTTTACTTCTGCGACTAGCGTTTCGCCGTGTAGGGCAATTTCATCTGTGCCACTACCGTGAACTACCATCGCTCGTTTCGTACCTAAACGGTTTAACGTTTCAGCCATGGGTAAAACAAGGGCAGGGTCGTAAACGCCGAGTAATTGCACCTCAGGCTTAGCAGGGTTTGCCAATGGCCCGAGAATATTAAATATCGTGCGTGTTTTTAGTTGCGTGCGAACCGGCATGGCATGTTTTACACCGGCGTGGTAATGCGGCGCAAACAAAAAGGTAAAGCCGGTCTCTGCTAAGCACTTTTCTGCAAGTGCGGGGGTCATATCAATGTTGATCCCAAGTGCTTTTAGTAAATCAGCGGAACCTGATTTACTGCTCACGCTGCGATTACCGTGTTTGACCATATTAATACCACATGCTGCGGCGACAATGGCGGCGGTGGTACTCACGTTGATGGTATTTGTGCCATCGCCACCCGTACCACAGCTGTCTGCTGCGAGTAGATTTTGCTTGTCAAATGCGGTGGCATGATCACGCATGGCCTGAGCTGCTCCGGCTATTTCCGCCGCTGTTTCACCTTTAAACTTTAGCGCAAGCAGCGCTGCGGTAAGTTCGATGTCGCTCAGTTGTCCAGCCATAATATCGCTAAACAAGGATTTGGCGGCGTCGAACGATAAATCTTGTTGCTGTAATAGAGGTTGTAACTTTTCCATCCTGATCTCCTAAGCGCTAAGGTACGCGATACTTTGTTGTAATAGCTGAGCGCCATTGGGGGTCAATATTGATTCTGGGTGAAATTGATAACCAATTACTTTGTGTTCACTGTGATAGATAGCCATCGGAATGGCCTGATATCTCGCGATCACTTGCAGTGCTGGTGGTACGCTTGTTGCCATTAGAGAGTGATAGCGCGCCACGGGGAATTGCGTCCCGAGTCCGGCAAATACCGGATGTTCATCCGCTTCTATAATAGAAGATTTACCATGTACCGTCTCACCTGCTTTGCCAACTTCACCACCATAACTTTGGGTTAGGGCTTGTTGACCAAGGCAAATCCCAAGCATGGGGAATTTACCTTTACATAGCTCAATTAACGCGAGCAAACAGCCTGCTTCCGATGGCGCGCCAGGTCCAGGTGATAAAACTAAGATCACAGGATCAACCTCTGCACACATTTTATTGAAAATGGTTTCGGCAGAGATATTGTTACGATAAACGACCAAGTCGAGTCCTAGCAAACTAAGCTCATCCACAAGGTTATAACTGAAAGAATCAAAATTATCTAAAAAGTATACCTTAGTCATGGTTTGCTCCTTCATACGTGGACTGTACTGCTTTAATCACTGCCATGGCTTTAGCTTTAGTTTCATTTGCTTCGCTTTGTGGATTTGAATCAAACACAACACCCGCTCCCGCTTGCACGTAAGCAACGTTATCTTTTACAAACGCGGAGCGAATTACGATGCAGCTGTCCATGGCGCCATTGCCCATCAAATAACCTACCGCTCCGCCGTAGCTGCCACGACGCTGCTTTTCTGTATGGCGAACCAGTTCTGCGGCTTTAACTTTTGGTGCGCCGACGAGAGTGCCCATATTCATACAAGCCTGATAGGCGTGAAGCGCATCTAAATCCGGCTTTAATTGGCCAACGACGCGTGATACCAAATGCATGACTTGTGAGTAGCGGTCCACTTTCAATAATTCTTTTGCGTGTCGAGTACCTGCAATACTGATCCGTGCGACATCGTTACGGGCAAGGTCAACCAGCATAAGGTGCTCTGCACGCTCTTTTTGATCGTTGCGCAGCTCAAGTTCAATGCGGCTATCTAAATCTGGATTGATACTGCCATCAGCAAACTTACCTCGTGGTCTCGTCCCCGCGATGGGATAGACTTCAACTTGGTTACTCTGCTCACAATATTTGAGTGCCGACTCTGGAGATGCGCCAAATAACACAAAGCGCTCATCCTTCATATAAAACATGTAGGGACTAGGGTTTTGTAGTTTGAGCTGTTTATAGGCGGCGAGTGAGTTATGGCAAGGGAGTGAAAAAGTGCGAGAGGGAACGACTTGAAAGATGTCACCGTTGATAATGTTGGTTTTCAACTTTTCAACGTGTTGACAATATTCGTCGTCACTCACATTGACTTTGACGTCTGCACCGCCACTTTGTGGCTCAAACTGAAATTCAGTGATTTGGTCACACTGACTGTTTAGCTCTTCTAGCTGTTTGCCTACTTCAAAACAATTGGCGTGAACCTCAGGGCCATTGAAAACATTACCAATGAGCTCAGTAGTTCGTGCTTGATGATCGATCACAACTAGGGTTTCAGCGAGATAGAAAACATAGTCGGGACAGTCGTTGTCCCCATCTGGTACTTCAGGAAGTTGCTCAAAGTTTGCCACCATATCATAGGCGAATACACCACCTAAAAAAACTGAAAATGGCGTATCTGAGTTACGTTTAATTTCATTTATGCAGGTTCTGAGCGCACTAAAGGCGTTATCCGCTTTTAGTTTTGTATGCTCATCAATGTTACTTTCCAATGCGTTGTACGTGAGCGTCAAGGTATTATCATTGAGGGTCACGTCACAATTTGTGACCTTTTGCGCAAGGTACGGTAGCAACTGAGCACCATTGTTAGACAAGGCTTTAGCAATGACTTGGGCGCCGTTACATTCGAATCGAATCGCACTATCCACAAGCACGATGCTTTTCACATTGTCTTTAGACTCTATTTCTGCCGATTCGAGCAGTAACGAGTTTGCTTTGTTTAAACCTGCGTATAAAGACAGTGGGCTGGCAATATAATCGCGCCTTTGTCTTATGCTGGTGACCTCACCTGGTGTGGTCGTTATGTGACTAAAAATCAAACCTCATTCCTCTTAATTTCTAGATATTCTGTTTAGAAAATAAAAAACCCCCGAAAGCTGAGCTCTGCGGGGGTTATTGTTCAGACACAACAATACCGTCCCGCTAGGGCATCCACCACCACCAAATTGTGTTTACTGTGATATTGTTGTTCATATAAGCCTCTAAAAAGTATAAAAAAACCCGCGACATTGCGCGGGTTGATAAATCGTAGATATAACGAAACACACCCGCTTAGTTCGAGTGCCACCACCAAATGTTTTTTTGAATTTGTTTGTTCATTTGTGAATATTTCGTTGTTTAATCTAAATTAGCTACAGTAAACCCTATTCTTGCTACAAGTGTCAAGGGCAAATATCAGAAAATAACCTAAGGTCGTATCAGTTAACTTGTGATATAATCAAAACGTTGATAATTCATAGAGATAGTTAATACATTTTGATTAAATATGACCTCCATAGCCATACTACTTTTTCCGATGGCCGCTTAGCTGTTGATGAATTGCTTGAGCGAGCAACGGAAAAAGGCGTTGATATTCTTGCAATTACAGATCATGACACGATAGATGCGCTCCAGCCTGCCCGTGACTACATTAGCCAAAATAATCTCACGTTAGAACTTATTAATGGCGTTGAAATTTCTACAAAATGGGAAAGCTTTGAAATCCATATCGTTGGATTAAATTTTGACCCTGAGCATGAAGCATTAACAAAGTTGCTGCACGAACAGCAGCAAAAGCGAGAAGCCAGAGCAAAAGAAATCGGCGAGCGATTAGCCAAAAAGGGCTATGAGCATGTCTACGAAGATGCCCTTGCACTTGCCCAAACTGCGCAGATCACCAGAGCGCATTTTGCTCAAGTGCTGGTTGAGCGAGGTGTGGCTAAAAACGTGCAAAGCGTTTTCAATAAATTTTTAGCACGTGGCAAAACTGGGTATGTGCCAAGTCAATGGTGCGATATACAAACGGCTGTTTCTGCTATTCATGCTGCGGGTGGAGTAAGTGTGTTGGCGCATCCTGCTCGATATAAGATGTCGAATAAGTGGCTAAGAAAGTTAATCGCTGAATTTAAAGCGGTTGGGGGAGCTGCAATGGAAGTTGCACAGCCGCAGCAAGCGCCTACTGAGCGCCAATTTTTGGGGCGGCTAAGTCAAGAGTTTGAATTGTTAGCAAGCCAAGGGTCAGATTTCCACTTCCCAATGCCTTGGGTCGACCTTGGTCGTAACTTGTATTTACCTAAAGATTGTCAGGGAGTTTGGCGTCATTGGGGAGGCAAAGAGGAATAAGCTTATGAGTCAATTTTTTCATATTCACCCAGATAACCCGCAAACGCGTTTAATTCGCCAAGCGGCTGATATTATTGAACAAGGTGGCGTAGTGGTGTTTCCAACCGACTCCGGCTATGCCATTGGTTGCAACCTCGGTAATAAGCAAGCTAAGGAGCGGATAGAGCGGATCCGCGGCATCGAAAAACACCATAATTTCACTCTCTTATGTCGTGATCTGTCGGAGCTTTCGACCTATGCCCGTGTCGATAATCAAATGTTTAGGATGATTAAAAATAATACGCCCGGTCCGTACACGTTTATTTTTAAAGGGACGAAAGAAGTTCCTCGCCGTTTGCTCAATGAGAAGAAAAAAACCATCGGGATCCGTGTTACTGATAACCCAATTACTTGCGCGTTGCTGGAAGCGCTGGGTGAACCTTTGATGTCATGCTCTTTGATTTTGCCAGGAGAGCAGTTTACTGAGTCTGACCCTGATGATATCCGCATGCGTCTTGAGAAGCACGTAGACTTAATAATTCATGGTGGCTATTTAATCGAGCAAGCAACCACCGTTATTGATATGTCCGAAGACACCATTGAAATTTTGCGTCGTGGCTGTGGCGATACATCGCCTTTTGAATAACGTATGTTGAGATGACAGAAGCACTCCAACAGAAATTACCGCTGGCTTTTTTACACGGTGAAGCGGTAATTGAAAAGCCGGAAGATCTTTATATTCCCCCCGAAGCCCTAGAAGTTATCTTAGAGACCTTTGAAGGCCCGTTGGACTTACTGCTTTACCTTATTAAAAGACATAAATTAGATATTCTAGAATTACCGATTTTTAGTATTACTCAGCAGTATGTTCAGTACGTTGAAATGATGAAGGACATGCAGCTCGAACTTGCGGGTGAATACTTGGTGATGGCAGCCTTGCTGGCACAAATAAAATCAAGAATGCTACTGCCAAAACACGAAGAGTTAGAGGAAGAGGAAGATCCCAGAGCGGAGCTAGTGAGGCGCTTGCAGGAATACGAGCAATTTAAGCAAGCTGCTGAGAACTTAGATGATATCCCTCGTGTTGAGCGTGATATCTTTGTCGCTCATGCGTTGGTAGACAGTAGTACCGACTCTGAGCCAGAATTCCCAGACATTGAACTGAGGGAATTACTTTTGGCGCTGTCGGAAGTGATGGCTAGAGCCAAGACCTTTGAGCACCATCATATATCCGCAGAAGCACTTTCGACTCGAGAGCGTATGAGCTTTATATTGCAATTGCTACGAGAACAGAATAAGCCGGTAGAATTTGCGCGATTTTTTACCTTGGACGAAGGGCGCAGTGGTGTGGTGGTTACTTTTATTGCCATGCTCGAACTCATTAAGGAGCAATTAGTTGACTATATTCAGTCAGCAACCGCAGCGTCGATTTACCTGCATTTAAAAGGCTAGGGGATGGCTGCAGCCTCTGCTATACTCCGCATTTTTATCTTCAAGCATAAAATATGAAAAGACGCGTTAGCGATGAACAACTGGTTGAATTGGTTGAAGCAGCGATTTTCGTTTCAGATAAGCCGTTATCTAAAAAGCGCTTAAAAGAAACTGTGCTGGAAGATATCAGCGTGTCATCACCGCGTATTGATCAGGCACTGGAAACACTGGTAAATCATTATCAAACTCGCGGTGTAAGGCTGGTTGAGGTTGGTACTGGATACCGTTTTCAAGCTTGCCCGAGCTTGAGCCCTTGGCTAAGTAAACTGTGGCAGGAAAAAGCACCAAAATACTCACGTGCTACACTTGAGACTTTGGCATTGATTGCTTACCGACAACCAATCACTCGAGGCGAAATAGAGCAAGTGCGCGGGGTCACCGTGAGTTCTAATATTATCAAAAGCTTGATAGATCGCGAGTGGATAAAAGTGGTGGGTTACAAAGAGGTACCGGGTAAGCCTGCATTGTATGCAACGACAAAACAATTTTTAGATTACTTCTCATTATCTGGTCTTGGGGAATTACCTCGATTACCTGAACAACATAATGAGAAAATAGAACAGTTATTAAACGATCCTTCTGTGAGAGAACCATCTGAATGAGTGAAAAACTACAAAAAGTATTGGCAAGAGCAGGCGTTGGCTCAAGACGCGAAATGGAAAAGTATATTGAGTCTAACCGCGTAAGTGTAGATGGAAAAGTTGCCAAGCTAGGAGACCGAGTGGAAGAGACTTCGGTGATCCGTGTAGATGGACATATTGTTAAAATAGAGCAGCAAGAAGAGCGCATCTGTCGCGTACTTATGTATCATAAACCTGAAGGTGAGCTGTGTACTCGTCGCGACCCTCAAGGTCGTCGTACTGTATTCGATAGGCTACCTAAGTTAGATGGTGACCGTTGGATAGCTATTGGGCGATTAGATATCAATACATCAGGCCTGTTGCTCTTTACCAATGATGGTGAGCTAGCTAATCGCTTGATGCACCCAAAATACGAAGTGGAACGTGAATATTCTGCTCGCGTATTTGGTGAAGTAACAAATCAAACGTTGCGTACATTAACCAAAGGCGTTGAGCTAGAAGACGGTCCTGCAAAATTCCTTAAGATTAAGCCACTTGGTGGTGAAGGCCTGAATAAATGGTTCAACGTAACACTGACCGAAGGGCGTAATCGTGAAGTCAGGCGTCTTTGGCAGTCACAAGGTGTTGAAGTGTCGCGCTTGATCCGTATCCGTTATGGTAAATTAGAGCTTAACAAGCGTTTGCCACAAGGTGGATGGGAAGAATTAAAATTAGAAGATGTTAACTACTTACGCAAATCGGTGAGTATGAGAGCCGAGCAGCAAACTAAGTTGTCGGTCATGCCAGAAAAGCGTAAAGACAAGCGCGCGAAAATTAATAAGATCCGCAAAGCAGTGAAAAAGCATAATCAAAGGGTCAAAACCCCGAGAAGAAAGTAATTTAAGCTTTTCTAAAACACCACACCAGCCTAGCTGGTGTTTTTGTATTTGATAAGGAAATTCAAATGAAAGAGACGTTTGCTGGTAGTTGTCTGTGTGGTCAGGTTAAATATCTTGTAGAGGGCAACGCGCAGGGCTTTTATCTATGTCATTGTGAGTATTGTCAAAAAGACACTGGTTCCGCACATGCTGCGAATCTATTTTTTCAAAATGCAGTGCTAACTTGGCTTGCGGGCGAAAAGTTAATAACCCGCTTTACTTTACCGAATACTAAGCACGTTAAAGCCTTTTGTGCTCGTTGTGGCTCTGCATTACCAAACCAGCAGCCTGTTGGTTTAGTGGTACCAGCTGGTAGCTTAGATGATGCGCCGAGTCTTACGCCAACTGCACATCTATTTATCGCGAGTAAAGCGAAGTGGGATGAAAAATTAGAGCAAGTGCTGGCGTTTGAAACCTTGCCGAGAGATTAACTTAGGTAATATAGAAGGCTGCAATTGTGGATTTGCAGCCTTTAAAGTGCTAGTTAGTAGGTTTGGGCATCTAAAGATTGGCCATTAACTCCGATTGAGTCATCAGACATCAAGTACAGGTATGTTGGCATTAATTCTTCAGGTGTTTTTAGTTTATCTTTATCTTCACCTGGGAATGCTGATGCACGCATACTTGTTCTTGTTGCACCAGGATTAATGCAGTTGATGCGAATATTGGTTTTACCCACTTCTTCGGCCCAAGTTTGCATCATACCTTCGGTTGCGAATTTAGAAATTGCATACGCTCCCCAAAACTCACGACCTTTACGTCCTACACCCGATGAAGTAAAGACGATAGAAGCATTAGGCGCTTTTCTCATTACAGGGAATAGCGATTTAGTGATCACCGCTTGGGCTGTTACGTTTACCTTCATTATGTTTTCAAAGGTTGAAACGCAAAAGTGTTCCATTGGACCTAAAGAGCCTAAAATAGAAGCATTATTTAGCAAGCCATCGAGCTTACCAAATTGCTGCTCGATGGTGGCAGCCAAGTCTCGGAAGTGTTGTTTGGTTGCACCACGTAAATCTAAAGGTACAATTGCAGGCTGTGGGTAACCGGCGTTAACAATTTCATCATAAACGGCTTCTAGTTTACTGGTGGTTTTGCCTAATAGAATAACCGTTGCACCATATTTGGCGTAATTAATCGCCGCAACACGGCCGATGCCATCGCCGGCACCTGTTACTAGTATCGTTTTATTCGCAAGTGCGTTTTCAGGAGCTTGATAAGTCTGCATTCTGGACTCCAATTAAGATGTTTGGGCTATTTTATCACAATGCCGTAGCAAGTTAGCGAATTTATTGTAAATATGGCTGGCGAAATAACAAAGTTTGAGTTAAGTTTAACTGGTCTAATGTCTTATTAAAAATGCAATTACATAGATTTAACGAGAATTATCACAATAATAATAAGATTATGTCGGAGCCTATAAAATGAAAAAAATGCTACTCTCACTCGCAGTATCAGCAGCACTCGCTGGCTGTGGAGGCGGTGAAACGTTAGAAGATGTAAAAAATGATACTACACCCGTTTCTCCAACGATTTCTGTTAAATTTGATCCATCAGGTGGTGTGATCTCAGTTCCAAACGATATTCTTTTATCCGGCACTCAAGACGGTACCTTAAACCTACCTGACGAAATGTTAGGAGTGAAAGATGGTGAAGGTAACCCTCTGGTAACGCGTGCAAGCTACGCAAACCCAAGTATTGTGATTGGCGCCTTAGATGGTTGGTCGACGCAAATGCCTTACGTTATCGACATGACGACACCGAATGGTTTGACACTCGATGCGCAAAGCGTCATGACCCCGGGCTCTGTACGAATTTTTGAAGTTGCAATGGGTGGACCATTACAAACCGACGAAGACTGTGCTCAGGTGCCTTCAGGTATCGCTTGTAAGCCAATTGCTGAATTACAATTTGGCCCTGATGGTGATTTCGTTACCATGGCTAATAGCACAGGTAACGGTTTAGTTATTATCCCAGTTAAACCATTCAAACCTGAAACTACGTACATTACTGTTTTGACCAAAGGTCTTAAAGACTCAAAAGGTCAAAGTGTAGATGCCTCTTCGACTTACACCTTATTGCGCCAAGACGCGCCATTGGTAACTGATGCTCAGAAGTCTCTTCAGGCTGTGATTCGTAGCTATGAAGGGGCGGTAACTGCAGCGGGTTCGGTGAGTAAAGAAGAGATTATATATACTGCAGCAATGACGACACAGTCGACTGGTCACGCATTGGCGGCGACTAAGCAATTGTTAGCCGCTAAACTACAGGGCGGTGCTAACCCTGTTGTCGCTGTACCTGCACAACCGGTGATCACCGTTGCTGATGCCCTTGTAGGAAAAGTGCCTGATGCTATTTTACCTGCTTTTAGAAGCGTGCGTTTATTGCAAGGTCAAATACAACTACCTCAGTACTTATCACAACCAAAAAATAAAGATATCTCTGCGCTAGCTGATACCTATTGGCAAGCTCGCTGCGACAGCGCGGTAGCTGTCGCTGGATATGCGGCGCAAGCTGGTGGTTTACCAGAGCCAACAGAACCAAATGATATTGCTTGTAATACACTTTCGGGTGGAAAGTTGAGAGATTTAGGTTTAGATGGTACTAAGTTCTTAACTAAGTACAATCCAATCCCTAAAGAGCAGTGGCTTGCTAATGTTCCTGTGCAAATCACAATGCCTGCGGATGAGTCTCAGCGCCCAGAAGGCGGCTGGCCTGTTGTTATCTTGCAACATGGTATCACGAGTAAAAAAGAAGACATGCTTGGTTTGACGTTGTCATTAACACAAGCAGGATTTGCCACAGTTGCGATTGATCATCCAATGCACGGTGCTCGCGGTTTAGATATCGATGGTGATGGCACTGATGATTTTAATGCCTCGACAGGTAGCGTGTTGTCCTACATGAACCTAACATCGTTGTTAGTTGCGCGTGATAACTTAAAGCAATCAGCAGCAGATTTAATGGGTTTACGTTTAGGCTTAAACTTCATCAATCTAGCATCTGGCGGTCAAGTTAACTTTAATACTCAACAAGTTAGTTACTTAGGTCACTCACTTGGTTCTATTGTAGGCCCAAGCTTCCTTGCACAAACCAATACACCATTAAATCCAGCAATTGATGGCTTCTTTAAAGTTGAGTCAGCAGCGCTTGCAAGTGGTGGTTCGGGTATTGCTAATTTCTTGATTGAATCAAAATCATTTGGCCCGTTTGTACAAGGTTCAGTGTTGAGCTCTGCAGGTAACCTAGCATCGCAAGCGTTTAATACCTATCTGCAAGAAGGCGCAATTGCTGACTGTGGTACGCTTGCTGCCGTACAAAGTGAGTTTGTGTCGTGTGCTTATACAACCTTTAGAGCAGGGCTAGAGGCGGCTGAAGATACCGCAACACTTGCACTGATTGATGGCACGGTGACGCAGTTTGGTTTTGCAGCACAAACGGCATTAGGCAGTGCCGATCCACTTAACTATGCAGCTTCCGTGAAAGCGCTACAAACGCCAGTATATATGAGCGTTGTTACGGGTGGTGTTGATGGCAATGCTGCTGACTTGGTTATTCCTCCAACAACAGAACGCAGCTTCTTGTCAGGTAGCTTACCACTTGCTGGTTTCATGGGCTTAATGCCTGCAAGCGAAACGCAAATGAGTCAAGACGGAACACCTGGAAGTTATGTAGTGAAGTTCTCTCAGGGCCATCATAGTTCAATCTTGACGACAGGCTTTGATGAAAGAGCCGGTGGTACAGCAGCAGGACACGCCGCAGCTTCACTCGAAATGCAAACACAAGTTGCAAGCTTCTTGAAGTCAAAGGGTTTGGTTTTACAAGTATCTAACCCGGATGTTGTTGCAAACTAAGACATTTTTCGAGACTATAAAAGGCCGCAGCTAGCGGCCTTTTTTGTGTCTATTTAATATTGAGTTAAATGGGCCCCTTTATGAGCTAAATGAGGAGAACGACTTGGCATTTTTGTTTGAATATGGGTTATTTCTAGCCAAGACAGTAACCGTTATCTTTGGTATTGCAGTAGTCATTATTTTGATGGTGGGAGCAAGCTCAAAACCAAAATCGAAAAAGGGCGAAATAGAAGTTACCGATTTAAGCGACAGCTTGGCGCAATCTAAGCAGCAGTTTTTGCAGCAAACGCTTGATAAAAAGGCGCTAAAAGCCCTAAATAAGTCGCAATCAAAAGCGCAAAAAAATAAAGATAAAGAAACAGAGAAAAATGTTTTTTATCTTGAATTTAACGGGAGTATGGACGCTCACGAAGTCTCGGGTTTAAGAGAAGAGATCAACGCTATTTTAACGATTGCAGATAAAGAAAAGGATCAGGTTGTAGTGTCTGTAGAAAGTGGTGGTGGGGTTGTTCACGGTTATGGACTTGGTGCATCGCAACTTACGCGCATTAAGCAAGCAGGTATTCCTCTAACCGTCTGTGTAGACAAGGTTGCTGCAAGTGGCGGATATATGATGGCCTGCGTTGCAGATAAGATTATTGCAGCGCCATTTGCAATTATTGGTTCAATCGGTGTGATTGCGCAGATCCCCAACTTCAATCGTTTATTGAAAAAGAATAACGTTGACTTTGAAATGGTAACCGCTGGTGAGTATAAGCGTACACTCACGCTGTTTGGTGAAAATACGGATAAAGGCAGAGAAAAGTTTAAAGAGGAGATTGAAGAAACGCATGGTCTGTTCAAACACTTTGTCTCTGATAATCGTGTCGAGCTCGATATTGAGAAAGTGGCCACTGGAGAACATTGGTTTGGTACACAAGCGTTAGAACTTAAACTAGTTGATGAAATATCAACCAGTGACGATTTACTCATGTCACTAAATGAAAGTCACCAACTTTATAAAGTGGCTTATAAAGCTAAAAAAGGCGTTGCTGAGAAGTTTGGACTTCAGTTGGGGATCGCCATTGAACGTTTCTCCGTTAAAGCGTTAACAAAACTAAATCAATCTAAATATTAGTGATTGTTGTTCAGTTTATATCAATAAGCTTTATTTCAAACTATTAACAATACTTTATAGACGGCATTGTGTTCACAAAGCGCATGATGCCGCGCTAAAAGAGAGGTTGTTATGAATAAAGTTATTGTACTTTCTCTACTTACCTTTAGTCTGACTTTAGGTTTAAATCAGGCGAATGCTAAACCGGAGAAGTTACCACCGGGCCTTGAGAAAAAGTTGAAGCAGGGCAAGCCACTTCCACCAGGTTGGCAAAAAAAGCTCCAAGTTGGAGAACGCTTAGATCCAGATATCTACGACCATGGCAAAGTGATTTATCGCGACAGAGATCGGGATTTGGTAACGATAAGCGTTGAAGGTAGGGTCATCAGGGTACTTGAAAACACCCTAGAAATTGTCGAAATTCTTAAAGGGATGAGATAAAAAGCATCAACTCTGTGCGGGGCAATTTCCCGTACAGAGTCCAAGTTTAGCAATCTAAGTGTTTGTTCCTCGCCAAAGCGTGTGTTAGTTGTAGCACTTAACTTAACGCCTAATGAGCTAGGTATTAAATAACGTCGTCATTCCTTGAGAGTTGTTGTTAGTCCATCTCGGTAAGTGGTAATTTCAAACTCCGTAAAGCGCTGCTTAAATTTTTCTGATACAAATATGTTGTCGACTGCATATCGAGGTAACAGTTCTCGTGTTTCTCTTATAGGTTTGCTAAAAATGCTTAGAAGTGATAGCTGCCATTTCTTTAATATTGAATACTTGCCTTGAATGCCGAGTATTTCGCTCGCTAAGTTAACGATTTGCTTGTAAGTGAGTCGATTGTCATCACATGGTAGATGCCATGTCTGGCCATACGCATCAGAGGTATTGCCTAGTAACGCCATTGCTCTGCTAGCATCTGGCGTGTATATCAAGGTACGTAACGTATTATCGCTGATAAATACTTTCGCAGCATCGCCTGCTCGCAGCTTATCAAGAACCGTTGTATTGGTGATACTTTGCGTTTTACCCGGTCCATAAAACTCAGGCGCGCGGCAAATCATCGCATTGACTTGGCCTGTACTCATCGCATCGAGCAGCGTATTCGCTATTAGGTCTAACTTGGCCTTTTTCGCCATATGGCAAAAAAGGTGTTTCTTCTGTGAGACGTTCATTGCTTTGCGGATACATATAGGTGTTATCAAAATACACTAATTTGGCATTATGTTTTGTGCACGCATCGATGACATTTCGCATCATAATAGGAAATTGCTCAACCCACATGTTTGTGTCAATCGGCAGTCCTGCGGTTAAGTAAACAATTTTAGAGCCTGCTACTGCTTTTTGCGTTTGACTGCCGTCAAGTAGATTAGCGCTGAGTAATTCGTCCGTGTTGTTTATCTTTCTTGGTGTTCGGCTGACAAGACGAATGTTATCGGTAAAGTCTTTCTTTAAAGCTCGGGCGAGTTCACTACCAATTTGGCCGTTTGCTCCAAGTATTGTTTGCATAAAAATTACCTTAATTTGTATCTGTTTTGTGCAAGCATAAGGTTAAAGTAAACTTGAAGGTCAATACTTAATTTCTGTTATCTGCTATTGTTTGGGATAAGCACAGATTTTTTCATTTAAGGTAGCAGACTGAGTGCAGTAGGAACTCGAGTTTATGAAAATTGGTGAATTATCAAAAAGAACAGGCTTGGCGACGTCGAAAATTCGATTCTATGAGGATATTGGCCTACTTAAATTAGTTAAGCGCGCTGCCAATGGTTATAGGATCTATCCCCCTGAAGCTGAAACTGTATTGCATTTAATTTCAAATGGTCAAAAGGCAGGCTTTAGTTTAGATGAGTTGAGTAAATTACTTCCGAGTGATCTAAGTGACTGGAAACATGATCAGTTACTTAACGCTTTACGTCAAAAACTTGCTGATATTGAACTGATGGAGAAAAAGCTTGCAGACAACAAACGACAATTAAACTCCATCCTTAATGACATAGAAGCCAAACCGGGTGACATGGCGTGTGCCGACAATGCCAAGCGAGTGATATCACAAATGGGGATGGATAAAAGGAGGAGGTAGATGCAAAAGGAGGAGAAAGAGAGAAAGAAGGACAGCCATTTCTAATGCTGCGTGTATAACAAAGCACGTTTAGTATCAGCGAATGCACAGTCGGTGAGCTTCAAATACCGAGATTACGCAGATGATAATCTTGATAAAGTGATGACACTGAGTAATGACGAATTCTTACGGCGTTATTTGCAGCATGTATTAATTACCGAAAGGATTTATGCGTATTCGACATTACGGTTTTTTAGCCAATGCATGTCGCAAGCGAAAGTTAGCGCTGATAAGGTCGCAGGCGTCATGCACATGCAGAGCAAAGAGGCCAAAGACAGGAGAAAACGTGACATTGATACCGCATTGGCCTTGTCAGCATTGTAAGGTAGGTATCTTGCGGCTAATTGGTGTATTCAAGTTAGATGCAACACCGACCAAAGTAGACCGAACGAGTTAGCAGCTCGATAGCTGCTCAAAATCAATTAGTTAACCTGCTTAATTGCTCAGGCTAGCGGCCTCTGTACGCTAAAAAATATAATTGCTTATTAAGGAAAATTTAGGTGTAATGAATACATAATAAGCGCTGAGCAATGCAGGGAAAGCTTACATAACACTAGCTAAACTGATTACACTAGCTAGGAAAGTGAAAGCCTTCAAAAAGCCTATTTTTTCTAAGTAAGCTATAGCATAAACAACACCAACTCTGTCACACCGAGCAGGTAGCAGCTCAGTCCAACAAGCGATTATGTAACACAAACTGCGTGTCGCATAAATACTAAAGTGTTAGGCAGATGTAGTACGAAGCACTAGTACAAAAAGGAGTTAAGCTTGAAAGACAGGAATATATTATCCAGACTGATGACATTAAAGGGAGGTTTTGTTGACATCCTATTGATTGCTATAGCTCTTAGTCTTTCTGTTGGAATATTCGGCGCCGTAAGCATTGAGTTATTCGATTTAGCTACTCCATCAGTACTAATTATCTCCCTGACATCAATATTGCTTCTAGTGATGTTTGTAGCGTACCGAATTCTAAATGGGTTAGAGAGAACTATTAGATATGAAGGGTCTCTTGTTTTTAAAAAAACCGACAAAGGACTAATGCCAGTAGAAGTACCAGAATACAAAATCAGTGAAAAGGTATCTGAATATCTTATATCGGCGTTTTCAGAAAACCCTGCTCTTAAGAAAATATGGGATGAAAATCCTATAGAGTGCAGGCCTCTAAAAAAAGGTAAAAGCACACTAGACTCCAATAGCCTTATTCTGCAAACAATTGAGTACACAATCCTTGAACAGCTATCCATGCATATTCAAGCATACTTTGCCAAAAATGAAATAGATCAATCCATCCTTAAAGAATACACAAGAGAAGACCTTCCTGACTTCCTATTTAAAAACAAGATTTTTGAGCTATTTACAAAGCCAATGAATGAAAGAGCACCTTTTATGGGTCATGGAGGGGGTGATGAGTCTCTTGGAAAAGTAGTTTGGGCTTCAGGAGAAGGAGGCGCAATATTTAATCATTTTGAACTTACTCTCCCAAAAGACTCATCGCTTGAGCGTACAGCTAATGGCGCTATCAAAATCAGTACGAAAGTATTTGAGTTGAACATAAACCCTAGATTTGAAGGTTTTGGCAGTGTGTGGCCAAGAAAGTTTGAACAGCTGTACTTGGGGCTTGATCGTTTCGATGAAGATCACACATATCAGTTTAATCTCGATATTGAAATAAAATTCAACCAATTATCTTTACTTATGGGCAATGGGTGGGAGTACTACGGCTGGATAGATTCATTGCTTGATAAGCTAGAGGAATATAATGATGACGAGAAGTTTATTGAGAATATTGGCTGGAAAACAGTTTATACGAGCCATCTTATCTCAGCTAATCAGCCGATACTGCCTAACAAATCAAGCAAGAAGGACGTGCAAAAATGATGATGAAGTGATGACACCCACCAGCAAAATAAGCGACACCCATCACTATTAACATCAAAACTGAGGAGGTGAAGTAAAAAAGTATGAAAGCACAGCCGTCACTTTGTAAAACGTTTATCGATAGGTTATTTTTTAGCGCTCAAGCGTATCTCTACACAATAAGAAAATAAGCGACACCCATCACTATTAACATCAAAACTGAGGAGGTGAAGTAAAAAAGTATGAAAGCACAGCCGTCACTTTGTAAAACGTTTATCGATAGGTTATTTTTTAGCGCTCAAGCGTATCTCTACACTAAAACTGAGTTATCGCGCACGACAACGCGCTGCAAATACAGCAGTAAGAAATTCTAGAGTTGAGAATGTGAGTTTTGCTAAGCCAACAAGCGCTCGCAGTTTGTTAGGTTTGTCCGTCGTCGTTTTTGCAGTGTTTCGCAGTAAGCGGTTATTGTTCGCTCTCGACCAACGGCACCTTGAAATACCCGAGAAAATTGCGTAGTGAGTTTTATCCAGTTCTCAGGCTCTATATTTAATGGAGTCAATGACACCCACCATCATTTGTATCTATGCTGGCAAGTAAGATTTAAAAGTACGGAAACACTTAAACGAGGATGGACAAAAGCGTTTTTAGATAGGATGACCTTTGGCGGGTAAGCGTATCTCTACACTAAAACCGGGTTATCGCGCACGACAACGCGCTGTAAATAAAACAGTAAGAAATTCTAGAGTTGAAAAGCTTGCTCTGCTAAGCCAACAAGCGCTCGCAGTTTGTTAGGTTTGTCCGTCGTCGTTTTTGCAGTGTTTCGCAGTAAGCGGTTATCGTTCGCTCTCGGCCAACAGCACCGTGAAATACCCGAGAAAACTGCGTAGTGAGTTTTATCCAGTTTTCAGGTTCGATATTTAATCGAGTAAGAATGGGTTGAGACTCACAGATATAGCCTCGCTTGTCGGCTCGAATACACTGGCCCGTGAGCTCAACTAATTCAATATAGGATTTGAGTTCAAAAGGCAGGCCTTTAGGCATATGTTTTCTTGGGCTGCCAGCAAAGCGTAGTAGACTTTTTGGTTGTTTGCCCAACTTAGCGTGGTCGATTCTTTTTTTGATGCTGGTGTAGTCTGAGGTTTCAGGCGTTGCTGCGATTTTGGCTCTAATAGGGTTTAAGTCTACGTAAGCGAGACAAGCAGCCAATGCCGCCTCATCCAGTAATGCTTGGGATTTAAATCGTCCTTCCCAAAATCGGCCTGTACAGCCATCTTCTTTATTTGCTCGGCGGGCGATGTCTTCGTTAAGTACGCGCATAAACCAGCTAATATCTGCGAGCCTTTCCCTGTACTTGGCGACATGCTCATTGAGTATCAATTGCTCCGATTCATTGAGTGGCTCATCTTCAATAAACTTTTGGCTAATCCAATTGCCTTTAAATAACTTGTGCCATCGTATCACAATCGCTTTATCCGACAGACGCTTAGCCTTTTTATCATCAACATATAAAACAATGTGGGTGTGATTACTCATCACGGCATAAGCACAGATATCAATACAAAACACATCTGCCAACATCAGGAGCTTTTCTTCAACCCAATCACGGCGGTGCTCGTATGATTTTCCAGTAAATTTATCTTCACCGCACAGAAAGGCGCGCCTCACGCAACGGGAGATACAGTGGTAGTATTTGGTGTCGGTTAAACTAATTTGTTTTTTACGGGCAGTAGCCATAGTTTGGTTTCCTCAATCCTTTGAGTGCAGAATTAAAGCGTAGGCGGAATCTTAGGAAGGTGCAAATTAGTGGTGGGTGTCAGCGATTTGGCGCAGCGATTTGAGCGATTTGACTCTTGACCAAAATGAACGGGTTGGGCGCCTCGTTAAGCGACTTTAACAAGCTCTTTATAAATACCTAAGCCAATGAAAAATATGTTATGTTTGTTCATGTTAGCCTCTGCTGTTTAGTTATTTGACAAACTAATTATGGCATTGGCTTTAAGCTAACCCACGAAGAGGTGGAGACAAGTGCCATGTGGGAGTCAATATGTCTAGGTATATCAGGAAAGAACCGTGAATAAATTTATATTAGTGTTATTTTGTTTTCTTTTTTCATTTTCTAGTAGTGCACACGAGAATTTCACGTCAGAGCAACTAATTGAGAAAGCAAAAGTATTTGTAGCGGCAAAAAATGCGCGTCAACAGCCAAATACAACAATTAAAGAGATAGAAAACTATATCTCACTGCTTTCTGATGACTTTATCGATGAACACGTCAAATTTAAATTTACTTATACAGATAAATCTAAACTCCGAGAGGATATGATTAATAAATTAAAAGATGAAGTCATTCATAGTTCAATAGAAATAAATGAGGTAATGGTTGGCGCTAATGTCGTCTTTGTAAAAATGACCGAATCAGGTAAAGTAAAACCTGCTCATTTAGATAAAACTATTGAATATAGTAAAACCAATATTGTTTCACTTGAGTTTAATCAAGCGGGCTTAGTTAAGCACATTCGTCGACACCACGGGTAATCAATACCATACAAACGCTTTAACACATTAGTGGTGGGTGTCAGCGATCAATAGAACTACAACATAGAGAGCTTTAGTTGTAGCTAAAACTTGAGTCTCACTTTACCCTAATTTGAGTTGTTATTATCCATACAAAGGCTTTAACCAAGGAACGAAAAATAGCAAGCTCGCGCTCCTTCGTCGCTATTTTATGCTGCTTCTTGGGGGAGTTGTTGCACAGTCTTCACTTTCCTTCAAAGTAATACAGCTTTCATGTAAAGGTTTCACCTTCTGTGTCCCACCAAAAATTTCTAGTTGACTTCATGGGTACCAACCACTACATTTGTAGTAGTTGAAAACTACAGATGTAGTGGTAGAGGTGATAAGTGAAACTAAGTGAATTTGAATTAGACGTGATGAAGTTACTTTGGCAACAAAATGCATGTACTGCCAGTGAGCTTCATAAATATCTTCTTGCAGATGATACAAGAACAAAAAAAGTGGCTTATAACACAGTCAAAACAATCGTAGATCGACTAGAGCAAAAAGGTGCGGTCGAGCGCTGTGGTCAGCAGGGGAGGTCAATCGTCTATCAAGCAAAAGTGACTCAGCAAGCGCTTTCACAGCAGGCAACACCGCGTTTTATGGATCGCTTTTTTAAAGGTAGTTCACGCAGCCTGATAGCTCATTTCATTACAGAAGAGAGTTTAGACGATGATGATATTGAGTATTTACAAAACCTACTTAAGAGCAAAAAACAGAAGAAAGAGAGCGACTAATGTTTGATTACTTACTCACCGCAAGCTTGCTCAGCATGTTTAGTTTGACTAGCTGCTATTTTCTGAAAACTGCGCCTGCACGAACGCGCTTTTATGTGTTGGTAGTAGGGTTATTGAGTTGGCTAATTCCATGGCAGCAACTTTCCCCACCCCCTTTTTTAATAGATCTGGAGCTTTACACTATTGAGGTGAGTTCTATTTCAGACTCAGGGTCAACTCCACCGAACAGCATCAAGCAAAGCACTTTGCAAACCGAATCAAACTGGCTTTCTGGCTATACCATAAACCAAGTGTTTTCAAATTTGTTTGTATTTCTGACAGTGGTAGGTGGAGGACTATTTTTAGCGAGAGTATGGTCGTATAAAAGATTACTAAGAGGCATCGAAAAGGGCGCCTACACCAGTGAAGAGCATCAATATCTACACACGTTTTGCACCGTAAAATTTACAGAATTGAGTACCCCAGCAATTACGACAGGCCCATTACAGCACACCATTTGGTTAGATTTTAAGATGAAAGGTCGACCAGAACTCGATTCCGTGATTGAGCATGAGTTAACGCATATCAAGCATAAGGACACATATTGGTTATGGCTAATATGTGCGACTGAAAGCGTCTTCTTTTGGAATCCATTCTGTTTGTTGTTAGCAAATTTGGCGCGACAACAAATCGAACTCAGCTGCGATGAAAGCTGTATGGAAAAACTGAGTGATAAATATAGATACGATTTGGCCAGTTTACTGTTGTCCGAACATCAATACCGGTATGAACATGCGTCATTAGGTCATTCAGTATTAGCCGTATCTCACTCGAAAAGTTTCAATATTCAAAGAGTTAAAACACTAAACAAGGAAAAGAAAATGAAATTATCCCATTTAATGATTATCACGGCAGCACTGTCTTGTAGTGCCTTAGCTGCTAACCAAATCGTCTCTGAAAAGCAGGTAACACAAGGAGCGAGTATACAAAAGAGTGAAAAGTCAGCGCGATATCAACAGCAATTGAGAGAGCTACTCGCTGGGGCGAAAGGCGCGAAATCGAATGATGAAACACAGCTTAAAGCAGCGGTTTCACACATTTTAAATTGGCATAGTAACCGCGGTTCGTTAAATGGTTTTGAAGAGCTGGATATAAAAGTAAAAAGCTTTACCTTGCTCGACCAAACCTATCATAAGCTAGCTCAATACGAAGCAATCTTGACCGCTTACAATAATTGGTTTCCTGAAGGCTCTACCCAACCGCCATTTTTAAAAAACAGATTGGCATCAGCTTATATGCACCTTGGGCAATATCAGCAGGCAGCAGAGCAATTAGAGAGTCTATCTGAAAAAATGCAAAGTCGCTTTCAAATCGGTAGCGCTACTGATTTGGCACGCGCTTACATTGAAATGGCAGACTACGATAAAGCATTAGCTGTATTAAACAGTGATGTTGTAACCAGCGCTGAAAATCAAACATATCAAGATATCCTAAGATACTATGTATACGAAAAACTGAATAACCAGACAAAGGTGAATGAGCTGAAAGAGCGTTTACCAGCACATTATGCGAAAACACCAGCAATATTACCTCGCTTACCTCGACCTGGCTCTTTGCTTCTGGCGAAGTTATAAATCATTTAAAAAGCCTGTAAGATGCAGGCTTTTTTAATTTACTAAACTAACCGTGCGCTAGCCGAACAGTTCATCTTCTAGTGTTTTACCGTTAACTAACGACTTGTAACGCCAACCCTGTTCACGGCAAAGTCGGAGTACGTCAATATCAACCTGTTGGCCGCTACGGTACTCAATAAGCAGGGCGCCACTGGCATTTACTGTCACCTCTTCAACGCCTTGTAAGGTTTTCAAAAGCGCCATGTGACTACTGGTGCCAGACTCTTTAAGTTTTACAGTCAGCGTGGTAAGCTCCGCTTCTTGGATGCGGTCAACTGCGGTTAATTTACCATGCTGTAAATGTAATACTTGATCGCACAAATCATCGAGTTCCACTAAATCGTGTGAACTCAAAATAAAGGTCGTTTCAGATTGAAGCCTTTTTACTAGGTTTCTGATCTCACGAGCATTTACGGGATCTAATCCAGCCGTGGCTTCGTCAAGCAGTACAATTTCAGGCTTTGAAAGTAGCGTTTGGGCGATACAGATACGTTTTCGCATGCCATGAGATAACTCATGAGGTTTGGCGTGATAACAGTCTTTGAGGTCGACAAGCGCAAGCACTCTGTGCGTTTCACTCTCGGCCGCTTTCGCATCTAAACCTTGAAGTTGTCCGTATAAACGTAGCTGATTACTGACAGAAAACCTTGGATCAAGCTGAGCATCCTGTGGAAGTGCGGCAAGGCGACCAAAAAGTGCAGCGCTGCCAGGTTTGTGACCTAAAATCTGAACATTGCCAGCATCTGCATTTAGATATCCGCAAAGTGTGCTAAAAAGGGTGGTTTTACCCGCACCATTTGGGCCAACAAGCGCAATGGGGGAACCTGCGTTTAGGGTAAAAGATACGTTATCTAGTGCGCGCTTTCGTCCATACTCTTTCACTAAATTATTAACTTCAATAATGCTACTCATAGCGTGCGCCTTCTTAATAGTTCACAACTAATTGCAATTAACACGAGGCTATGCAGCACCGGTGTGGCAAAGCGAGTGAGGTTGATATTTTGTGCGATGGTTTCTGTGCCTTGGAATCCAGGAAAAAGATAAAACAGATACTCCGCGTAAGCGCTGTACTCAAGTGCAAAAGCGACCAAAGTAGCGAGCGTTAAGTAGGTTAAAATTGCGTAAATCATACTCATTTTGCTTGAGTTAGCAAAGTGATTAGCAACAGACATCAGGGCAATAAATGGCGCAGTAATAAGCGTTAGCTCTAAAACAATTAATGTAGCCCGACTTAGCCCTGTGAGCCACAAGCTTGGGTCGCGCACCACCATTAATATCCAAGCACCTACAGCAGAAATCGCTATGAGCAGCAACGTATTGAATACCTGCCCAACAAAGCGGCCAACAACAATTTCCGCGCGAGATGTGCGCAGGGTTAGAAATCTCAGTGTGCCGCGGGTTCTATCTTCTACAGTTTGATCTGCGCTTGAAAAGATCACAAAAAGAGGAAATAGAAAGATTGACCAAACTAAGTATAGTGCAAGTTCCATTTCAGGCCATTGGGCAATACGGTGCATACCAACGACGCCAGAAAAACTCTGGATCATATTTTTGAAGTTGGGGTCGCTGACAATGGATACCGCTTCTGCAATGGCGTAGCGCAAAATGGCGTACCAAACCAAAACAAATGCGGCGATGGCTATCCATCCGCGTTTCGTTGCAAACAAGCGTTGCAATTCAAAGATGGCAATTAGGCCAATTCTTTTTATATTCATAAGGATCCTTGCAAGTGACAACACAGACTTTCACTACTAGAGCGGTAGGCTGACTTTGATTTGAGCGTATATGATTGGCGCTAAAAAAGGAAGTTACTGAACTGTAACAAAATTAAACCAATAAAAAACGGGCACGATTGAGTGTGCCCGTTTCTGAGTTTAAATTTGCTAGCAATTACCAGCCGCAATTACGGCCTTTATTTTGCTCATCTAGGTATTTTTGCAATGGTGCAAAGTAGTCAAGTACTGCTGTTGCATCCATTTCATCTTTACCTGTTAGCGTTTTCAGTGCTTGTTGCCAAGGTTTGCTGCTGCCCATTTCAAGCATGGCATTTAAACGCTCACCAGCTGCTTTCGAGTTGTAAACAGAACAGCGGTGAATGGCTTCTTTGCTGCCAGCAATTTCACAAAGTGATTTGTGGAACTGGAACTGCAAAATATGCGCTAAGAAGTAACGAGTGTAAGGTACATTACCTGGTACGTGGTATTTTGCACCTGGGTCAAAGTCATTTTCAGTACGTGAAATTGGTGCTTTAACACCTTGATATTTCTCTCTTAATTCCCACCACGCTTGGTTGTACTCTGCTGGAGAAATCTCACCAGAGAATACTTTCCAGCGCCATTGGTCGACAAGTAGACCGAATGGAATAAATGCAACTTTGTCGAGTGCCATCTTCATCAATAGACCGATATCTTTTGACTCATCCGGTACGTTATCCAACAAACCAATTTGCTTTAAGTAGCCAGGTGTTACAGATAGCGCGATGGTGTCGCCGATAGCTTCGTGGAAGCCATCGTTGGCACTTTCTTGGTAATACACAGGCTGTTGATTGTAAGCGCGCTGATAGAAGTTATGGCCTAGTTCATGGTGGATAACTGAGAACTCTTCACCGGTGCGTTGGATACACATTTTGATGCGTAGGTCGTCTTTGGCATCTAAGTTCCATGCTGATGCATGACATTGTACGTCGCGGTCTTGTGGTTTAATAAATAAAGAACGTTCGTAGAAAGTCTCAGGTAATGGGGCAAAACCCATAGAGGTGAAGAACTTTTCTGCACCTTTTACCATTTTGATTTCGTCGTAATTGTGTTTAGCCAGTAGCGCTGTTACATCATAACCCGGATCTGCGTTTTCCGGCGCGACTAAGTCATAGATATTGCCCCAGCTTTGTGCCCACATATTGCCAAGCAAGTGCGCAGGAATAGGCTGGTCTTGAGGCACTTTATCTTCGCCGTATTTCTCGCCAAGCTTGGCTCTAACATGACAGTGCAGCGAATCATATAGCGGCTTTACTTGGTTCCAAGTACGGTCAAGTTCTTTTGCAAAGTCGTCCGCTGGCATGTCGTACTTACTGCGCCACATGGCGCCTGTGTCTGCGTAGCCAAGCTCATTCGCACCTTCATTGGTAAGTACCACTTGCTTTTCATAGAGTGGACGCATCGGCTTTGACACTTCTCGCCAACCTTGCCAGATGTCTAAAAGCTCTTCATAGTCGCGACTATTCGCCATCTTAGCCGTCATGTCGCCAAGGCTTAGACAAGTGCCATCATCTTTACAGTATTTGCCCTTGCCGTACATACCATCAAGCTCTGCAGTGAGCTTTGCAAGTTCCGCTGTTTTGTCAGCATCTTTTGGTGCAGGTAATGTCAGGTTTAGCTTCAATTTGTCAAGCTTGCGGCGAGTATCTTCGTTTAACGTCAAGCCATCAAATTGTGCTGCTTGGTTAGCAAGCTCCACGAGCGCAGCGGTGTATTCCTCATTCACGTCCGCAGTAAGAGAAGCAGTGTCGTGAGTAATAAAGTTTGCGTAAATCCAAGCTGAGCGGCTAGAGCGGAAGTTAAGGTCAACCAACTGTTCTGACGCCTTATCTAAAAATGCTACTGCATCGGCTTCTGATAACGCTTTATTTGTAGTTTCAGTGGATTTGCAGGCAGAGAGTGCAAAAGTACTGGCAACAATGAGTGCGCCAACACTTAACTTAAATCTTGGTTTCATAGAGTTCACTTGTTGTTTTAATGAATACACGAGCCGACTTAACGCTAGACGGCATTTTAGTATCTATAGCCAGCTACACTAATTGGGTTAATTGCTAAAAATCAGCAAGTAAATTAATCGAATTAGTATTAGTCGTATGAACAACTAATCGTAGTGAGCGCGGCTTTTTCTCGCAGCAAAGCATCATTTTTTGCTGTGGTGGCAAGAATAATAGCAGGACGACTTTAAAACGACAATTTTGCGATGGACAAACAAAGAGATACGAGCGCAGATAAAAGTTGAGTTAGTGTGATTATTAACCATAATTAAGACAGTCAATTGTATCAAAAGGCCGTATTTGGAGCCTGCAAAAAGGAGTGCATATGACTTTTGTTTTATTGGTGATTTTGGCCATAGTGGTGGTATTTTGTGTCCGTGATATCAGGGTTAAGTTGATCACTAAACCGCTCTTTAATTATTTCAAAACGTCATTACCTGAACTCTCCCAAACCGAGCGAGAAGCGATGGAAGCGGGGAGTATCTGGTGGGATGGTGCGTTGTTTTCGGGTAAGCCGAATTGGCGAAAGTGGTTAAGTAATGATAAACCAAAGCTAAGCGATGAAGAACAGGCATTTATAGATAGCGAATTACACACGCTGCTAAAAATGCTTGATGAAGAAAAAATATCTGAGGCTCAAGACCTGCCTGAAGAAGTTTGGCAATTTTTGAAAGAAAAGGGCTTTTTTGCTTTTATTATTCCAAAGGCTTTTGGTGGTCGGGAATTTAGTGCTCAGGCGAACTCCACCATCGTAGCAAAAATAGCCAGCCGTAGTTTATCTACTGCAGTGACCGTGATGGTGCCAAATAGTTTAGGCCCTGCAGAGCTGCTGCTTCATTACGGGACCAATGAACAGCAGAATACTTGGCTGCCAAAGCTTGCCTCGGGTGAGGCGCTACCTTGTTTTGCATTGACCTCTCCAGAGGCGGGATCGGATGCTGGTAGCATTCAAGACTTTGCGATTGTGTGTGAGCGAGAATTTGAGGGAGAAAAGCAAATTGGACTTGCGGTAACTTGGCAAAAACGATACATCACGCTGGCGCCCGTCGCTGATGTATTAGGACTTGCGTTTAAGGTTTACGACCCGGATCAATTGCTTTCAAATAGAGTAGAGCTTGGGATCACTTGTGCACTTATTCCGACTACACATGAAGGCGTAAAAACTGGAGACAGACATAACCCGCTGGGGCAAGCCTTTATGAATGGTACAACCAGTGGTGAAGATGTTTTTATTCCAATGGCTTGGGTGATAGGCGAACAGGCGGGTATCGGCAAAGGGTGGCGTATGCTGGTGTCGTGTTTAAGTGCTGGGCGGGGGATATCTTTGCCTGCACTGAGCGCGGGAACCGCTCAATTAAGTGCCAGAGCGACTTCGGCTTACGCCGGTGTCCGCCGTCAATTTGGTGTACCTATCTCTGCCTTTGAAGGAGTGCAAAGCGCGTTAGCCAGAATTTACGGCTATAGCTATCTTATTGAAGCGGTGAGACAAACCACTGCGTTGGCAATTGATTTAAAGCAAAGCCCTTCGGTAGTCACTGCGATTGCCAAGTATCACCTCACAGAGCATGCAAGGGTGGCATTAAATGATGCGATGGATATTCATGGCGGCAAAGCCATTCAAATGGGGGAAATGAATTATCTTGCCCACAATTATATGGGGATGCCGATTTCTATTACCGTTGAGGGCGCCAATATTTTAACGCGAAGCTTGATGATTTTTGGTCAAGGTGCAACGCGTTGTCATCCTTTCATACTGAAAGAAATGAGTATCGTACAGCAAGAAGATCAATTAATCGCATTGAAAGAGTTTGATGAAGTGCTTTGCAAACACTTGCAGCATACCTCTGTGAATGGGCTTAAGGCATTTTTTAATGGCTTCACACTTGCACGTTTCGAACGTGCGCCAGTTGGTGGTGATGTGGCGGCGTATTACCGACGGCTAACATGGTTGAGCCAAGCGCTTTCTGTGTATAGTGATATCGCTATGTTAAAACTAGGCGGGTCACTAAAACGTAGAGAAATGCTCTCTGCAAAATTAGGAGATGTCCTGAGCTTTCTTTATATCGCCTCGTGCGTATTAAAAAAATACGAAGATGATGGCCGTCAGCAAGGGGACTTACCGCTGGTAAAGTTTGCCTTAGATCACTGTCTTAACGAAGCAAGTAAGGCTATTTATGCATTTTGCGATAACTTTACCGCAGCACCTCTGGCATTTTTGCTAAAGCGTATGGCGTTTCCTGTTGGTAAGTGGCTCAAAGCGCCAAGCGACAAATTGGCGGTGCAGGTATGTAGCAATGTTTCTGATCATAACTCGACCCGTGAACGTATCTCGCATCTGTGCGCCGTGGTAAAACACTCTGCGATAGATACGGTTGAGCATGCTTATTTACTGGAAAAGGCGCATGCTCCACTAATGGCAAAATATCGTAAGTGGTGTAAACAAAATAGCGTGAAACTGGTGGGTAAGACATTGAATGAAAAACTCAGTATCGCAATGGACGACAAGGTGATTGATGATAAGAGTTCTGAAACCATCTTTTGTATTGAAACGCTGGTTGCAAAAGCGATTGCTGTTGATGCAAAAGCGCCCAACTAGTTTGTTGTGACTGAGGATTTTGGCTAATTTGTTAAAAAAGCCCCGACAACGGGGCTTTCCTTTCTTATTCTTGAGTTAACGTGCAAAGGGGTCGGCTAGTACCTTGTCTACGTACCATTTGCCTTTTTTGCGCACCATACTGACACTACGCATGTCGTCTACTTGCTCACCGTGGAGCTGACCTGTAAAAATTAAATTAATTTTTGCGCTGTCGCCATACTGTTCGCGCAGACTTTGATTGGTCATATCAACTTCTATGGTGACTTCATCGTATTGCATATTCACTAAATTTCTGGCGAATTGCGACGCAGTACCGTAAGAGCGCATGATACGCGCGTGACGGGGAGTGGCGATTTTCATTGCAGCGTCTAGATCTTTTTTATTATAGAGTGCGTCAAAATACATTGTTGCGGCATATCCAGGAGTGTCCTTGTCACCACTGACATTATCCTCTGAGCCGCACGCTGAGAGTAAAATCATTGCGGCTAAGACAACGAAAGTTTGCTTAATAAGTGACTTTGTCATGCTAAAATACATCATATGCAGTCTAAAATTATTCACAATAAGTTAAGTTTGTCTGCTAACGGCCGATATGTAAAGCCAGTAAATGAAATAAATGTATTATGTGCTAAGGGTTTAAGATGTCTCGTTTAATATCACTAGCTTGGTTCGCTTTATTTTTAGTAGGGTGTGGATCGCAACCTGAAATTAGTAAAGGGGTAACAAGCCAGTTGACGCAAAATGGCATAATACTTGGACACTTTTCTAAAGATGGAAAGTGGAGCGTAACATTAGACAGTAATGCTGAAATCCATATTTATGATAATGCCAATCAATCTGTCATATTCTCAGTACCCAAAGACAAAATAAAAACACCAGTCAAAGAAGTTTTATTGTCAGATGATAAGGAAATGCTCATCGTGGCAGGTGAAAACCTTATCTCAATTTGGTCTGTTCCAAAGCAAAAGTTGATAACGAACGTACCTTTTGCAGGGGTGAGTCCACTAGCTTCAATCTCTGCTTTAGCGCTTTCCCATAACAATCAGCGTTTGCTTGTTGCGATGGATGATGGCTCACTCAATATGGCGGATCTATTCACGAAGTTAAACAATCGTTTTATGCCACATACTCGGCCGATAGAGCATTTGGCGTTTGACAATAGTGGCGACTATTTTGTTACAGGCGCGCAAGATGGGTTGGTTGCCCTTTGGCAATTTGCCTCACCAGAACCTTTATATGAGCATCAATTTAGTCATCGTGTTACCAGTTTAACAGTGAGTCATGATGGCAAGCACTTATTCGTCTCAGATGGGTTGAATGCGCAACATGTACTAGACTTTGAGTCTGGAAAACAGCTCAGTGAGCTAAAGTATATGGCGCGTTTTAAGATGTTTAGAAAGGCCAAATTTATTTCTGACTCAGGCTTACTTGCGACATCATCGTCAAAGTCTCACCTCTCCATCTGGCGCTATGAGAGCGGGGAAGAATTAGGTACTTGGTCTATTCATACTGAGAATGAGGGGGCAACGGTAGTCGATATGTATGTCCCAAACCCAGACACCTTAGTAACGCTAAATAGCGACGGTATGCTTGAGACGTGGGCGGTTAACGTACTTGCTAAAAAGTAAGGGAGTGAAATCACTCCCTTTAAATCTCAGATTAATTGCAGTTTGACAAGCAAAACTTGAAATTAGGCGCGTTGGAAGTCATAAACGCTACCAAGATTAAGTAGTTGGGTGAGTTCATCTAGTGCAGCATAGGACTCTTGCAGTAGGCTCGGATCAGCTAAATCCTGCTCTGTGACTTTATCGCGATAATGTTTATTGACCCACGCGCTTAGTTGAATAAATTTGTCTTCACTCATCATCACTTCTGGATTTACCGCTTTTAGCTCAGCTTCATTGAGTGCTACACGTAATCGCAAACATGCAGGTCCACCACCATTTTGCATACTTTGGCGTAAGTCAAAAAAGCGTACTTGCGAAATCGGATTTTTTGCACCGAGCATATATTCGATATACGCGGCAACGTTATCATTCTTCGCACATTCCTCCGGTGCAACCAGCATCATCTCGCCTGATGGCAAGGTGATCAATTGTGAGTTAAATAGGTAGCTTTTTACTGCGTCTTCAACACTCACTGCATGTGTCGGAACTTCTACAATATGTAAAGGCTTTTCGCCGATATACGCTTGTCTAATTTTGGTTAGACTGGAGGTTTGATCAATGAAGGCTTGATCATGGCAAAACAGCACATTCTCATTGCCCACCGCAATGACGTCATTATGGAACACGCCTTGATCAATCACATTTGGATTTTGCTGGATAAAAATTGCTTGCTTATCATCTAATTGATGTAGTCTTGCAATCGCTTGACTTGCTTCTAATGTTTGCCGAGCAGGATATTTAGTAGGACCCTTTATATCGCTGTTAAAGCCACTTGAACCGTACACAAATAATTGTAGACCTTTACTGCCATGGCTATCGGCGAGGCGAGTATGGTTTGCAGCACCTTCATCGCCAAAAAAAGGCTGCTCAGGCAAATGCTGGTGATGTGCAAAATATTGCGCATTAGCGAACATAGCACGAAGTAAATTCGTGGTGGTTTCTGGCTCTATTGAACGGTGAAATTTGCAGTTTAAATTGGCACTTGTGAAATGTACTTTGCCATCGCTGGAATCAATAGAAGGCGATACAGTCGCCGCATTTGCCGTCCACATTGCAGAGGCAGAGTAACAAGCTCGAAGCAATATAGGGTCGTGTTTATATGCTTTTTCAAGTACTTGTGCATCAGTTCCCGAAAAGCCAACGCGACGCAGTGGGGCTAAACTCGGGCGTGCGTGAGGTGCGAATATTCCTTGTTTTAGGCCGATATCATGCATTGCTTTCATCTTTTCAAGACCTTGCAATGCCGCTTCTTTTGGATTAGAGACGCTGGTAGCGTTAGAAAGTGACGCGACATTACCATAAGATAATCCGGCATAATTATGTGTTGGCCCTACTAAGCCGTCGAAATTGACTTCATAAGTCATGAGTGCGGTTCCTGTTGCGAATAGTTATAGATAACTAGTATGAGGCGGTTTCACTGGTTTTTAAAGTGACTTAGGTCAAATTAGGCGTTTGTACTTATTTAGCTTTAGCACGCAGTCATTGCAAAACAAATTAATAGGGAATTGGAATTAACCTATTACAACGCAATTCCTCACGTTTACTAAATTCGACTGCATCCTAGCGAGTCTCCTGATCACAATGGTGAACAGTGGAAAAAACAATTGCTGCAGCCTTAGTTAAACCAGCTTTCATTGCAAATTTATCCCTCGTTGCCCACAATAGGGTTAAATTCCTTTTTATATCAAGGCAAACCATGGAAGTTGAACATCAGGAAATTGCCAATTTTTTAGTAGCTTACCCGCCGTTTTCGGATTTGCCTCAAGAGGCACTACATAAACTCGCAAGCCAAGTCGAAGTAGGTTACTACCGAGCGGGCAGCGGCATTTTGGAATATGGAGAGCAGATCACTTACTTGTATGTGATCCGATCTGGTGCTGTCGAGCTCTATCGGCGCTCAGGTGAGCTATACAATCGTATTTCCACAGGTGGGATCTTTGGCCAGCGTGGTTTATTGATGAATCGCAAAGTTCGTTTTGGCGCTCAAAGCCTTGAAGATACACTGGTGTACTGTATTCCTGTAGGCATTTTTGATGAGTATTGCGACGTTTATGAAGCGTTTGCTGATTATTTTGAAGCAGACGATAATGCGAGACTAAAAATCACGGTTTCTGAGCAAGCCGACAGCAACGATTTGACCACGGCCAAAGTGCGTAAACTATTGCTACGCGATGTGGTGTACGTTGAACGCAACGCCACGGTACAGCAGGCAGCTCAAGTGATGGCAAAAGAGCATGTGTCATCACTACTTATCTATGACCCCGAGAAACCAGTTGTCGAAGATCCAGATGAAGATGATGGTCAGGTGGTTGGCCTTATCAGTGACAGAGATCTTCGTACAAAAGTAGTCGCTGAGGGGCTGAATTATCAAACTTCGGTCTCTGAGATTATGTCGACTGACCTTATTATTGTTGACTCCAATGCCTATGTCTTCGAAGCCATGATGCTGATGCTAAGAGACAATGTGCATCATTTGCCCGTTGTTCATAAGCGTAAACCGATAGGAGTGGTCGCGCTATCCGATATTTTGCGCTATGAGTCTCAAAGCAGTCTGTTGTTTGTTAGAGGGCTAATGGACCAACAAAGTGTTGAAGACTTGAGTAGTTACGCCAAGCAGCTTCCTGCAATTTTTACTCGGATGGTGAATGAAGACGCCAACTCACACATGATTGGTTCTGCGATGTCGATTATAGGCAAAACGTTTAAACACAAGTTACTCGAACTCGCGGAAGCAAAATTAGGTCCGCCACCAATCCCATACTGCTTTATTGCCCTTGGTTCAATGGCTCGGGACGAACAATTAATTGTGACCGATCAGGATAATGCACTGATCTTGGATGACAGTTATCAACCCGCTGAGCATGGCGCTTACTTCGAAAAGTTGGCGAAGTTTGTGTGTGATGGTCTAGCCAATTGCGGCTATAAATATTGCGATGGTGGGATCATGGCAAGCAACCCAGCTTGGCGTCTAACTTACAGTCAATGGTTAGCACAATTTGAAGACTGGATAGAAAACCCCAGTCCTGAGGCTTTACTTAATAGTTCGATTTTCTTTGATCTGGAAGGCGTATGGGGTGAAACAAAATGGGCTGAGAAACTCACTGCTTTTATCAGTAAAAAGGCCAAAAGCACCCCTAAATTTTTGGCTGCGATGGCACATAATGCGCTAAGAAGAACACCGCCTTTGGGCTTTTTTAACGGTTTTGTCCTTGAGCAAGACGGTGAGCACAGGCGTTCGATGAACATTAAACGCCGTGGCACAGCACCGCTTTCAGACTTGGTTCGAGTGCATGCCCTTGGTGTTGGTTCTAAAAAACAAAACTCCTTCGAGCGATTAGAAGATATTGACGAGGCAAATATACTGCCAAAGGGTAAGGTGCTAGATTTGCAAGCTGCGCTTGAATATATTGCCATCATGCGTATTCGCCATCAAGCATGGCAAATTGAGCAGGGCGAAAAGCCTGATAACAGCTTGCCGCCTGAAACACTCTCTGATTTTGAACAGCGTAATCTTAAAGAAGCTTTTGGCGTGTTAGACAAAGCACAGAGCTTTTTAAAGTTTCGCTATCAAAACAAATCCATGATGAAGTAGCGGTGTAATATGCAAGGCGAGATTATGTCATGGCCAAATCGCTTTCAGCATTTGGTAGAAACGTCGAAAGACCCGAGAATTCAAGCATTTTATCAGCAAGGCGTGGTAGATCCTTACCAGCAATTGAGCCAGTGCGAGTTTGTTGCCCTTGATTTTGAAACTACAGGGCTCGACCCAAACACCGATGATATTGTGAGCGTTGGTGTCGTACCATTTGACTTACGACGGATCCGCTTGGCTCAAGCGAAGCATTGGTTAGTGAAGCCAACCAGTCCGCTGGCTGAGGAGTCTGTGGTACTGCACCGGATCACACACTCACAAGTTGAAAGCGCGCCAGATCTGCAAGATATTCTTGAGGAAGTGTTTGCTTCGCTGCATGGTAAAGTCATAGTGGTGCACTATCAGTTTGTCGAAAAGTCATTTTTCGATTCTGCGCTAAAAGCGAGATTGGGTGAGGGTATTGAGTTTCCAGTGATTGATACGATGGAAATTGAAAAGTCAGCGATAAACAACGCCAGAGGCTGGCTTGATAAGCTCAAACGTAAACCAATTCCTTCGGTACGTTTAGCTGACTGCAGAAAGCGCTATGGGCTTCCCTATTATCAGCCACATCATGCCTTGTCCGATGCGTTAGCAACGGCGGAGCTATTTCAAGCTCAAGCTCAATATTGTTTAGACCCATCAGACATGGTGAAACGCTGGTGGAGCTAACCCCAAATAACAAAAAGGCGGAGCATACACCAAGCTCCGCCTGTAATGAGATTAACGACCGTTAGCTTTTAGGCTCAGTTCGAAGCCCGAGGATCAAACTTACACACATCAGTAGTAGTACAAAAGTAAACGGTAAACCTGTTGAAATAGCACCCGCTTGCAGTGCTTCAATTGCCTCTTTACCGCCGATCCACAATAGCGCTGCAGCAATTGCACCCTCAATACTCGCCCAGAATATACGTTGTGGTACTGGGGCATCTATTTTACCACCAGCGGTAATACTATCGATAACCAAAGAACCAGAATCCGACGAGGTGATGAAGAAAACCAGTACAAGTACAATCGCCGTGAACGAGAGTAAATCGCTCATCGGTAGGTTTTCAAACATTTGGAACATCGCCAGTGGCACTTCAGTCAAGCCATCAGTACCTAGAGCGCCAATGCCATTTTTTACCTGATCGATAGCAAGGCCACCATAGATTGACATCCAGATCACGGTTACCAATGTCGGGATTAATAAAACTGCGGTAATAAACTCGCGTATGGTACGCCCCTCAGAAACGCGTGCGATAAACATACCGACAAATGGTGACCAAGAAATCCACCATGCCCAGTAAAATACGGTCCAACCTTGGAACCATGCTTCATCTTCACGACCATGCGGGTTACTCAGTGGAATGATATTTTCAACATAGGCCATTAAAGTCGTCGGAATATTACCCATGGCAATCGCAAAACCTGCAATACCAACGAATACTAATAACACAAATGCAATTAACATATTAACGTTACTAAGTATCTTTACACCGCCATCAATACCGCGAACAACTGAAATAATCGCAAGGGCAGTAACGCCCACAATCACGGCAATTTCTAGACCGAGACCTGCTTCTATGCCAAATACATGTTGGATCCCAGCACCAGCTTGCTGTGCGCCCAGACCGAGTGATGTCGCAAGGCCAAACAAGGTAGCAAGAACGGCGAGAATATCGATGATATGGCCCGGCCAACCCCAAGCTCTGTCTCCTAAAATAGGATAAAAGATTGAGCGGATCGACAGTGGCAAGCCTTTATTGTAGGCAAAGAATGCTAAAGAAAGCGCGACTACGGCGTAAATAGCCCAAGGATGCAAACCCCAATGGTACATGGTCGCGCCCATTGCAAGTTCAGCCGCTTCAGGTGTGTTTGCAGCAACATTTAACGGTGTTTTATACCAGCCAGTGTAGTAGGCGACAGGCTCCGCTACACCCCAAAACATCAGACCAATACCCATACCTGCTGCAAATAGCATCGCCAGCCATGACGCCCGAGTATAGCTTGGTTTGGCGTTTTCACCACCTAAACGAATTTTACCGTAAGGCGATAAAACGAGCACCAAACAAAATAGCACAAAGAAATTACCAGACCACATAAATAGGGCATCAAAGTTACCTATGATATCCCACTTTATGCCGTCTAAAGTGGTTTTAGCTGTGTTTGCATCAACTAATAATACGGCGACTAAAAACGCCAGTATTAATCCAGCACTTACACCAAATACAGGGTTATGTACGTCAAATCCCCACTTTTGAACATTGTCTTGTCCAACTGTGTAGTCTGTATTATCGATGCTGTACTTATCGTGGTGATTGCCCATGATATCCTCTTGTTGTTCTCATCGTGATACGACACCAAGCTGATATACTGAATTAATCGCTAGACAATGGGTGATAACAATTCGACATAAACTAACTATGCAACAAAGCAAAATGTAATCTGGCTATTAATGCTAATCATTAGCGGCTTAGAATGACTTTATCAGTCGTAAAATATGCTAGCCATAAGCCACAAAAACTACTTAGTCTAGTTTAGATTATTTAGCGTATTCATTCGATTTATGCATTTCAATCACATCAGCCGAATGACTATCTAAATATATGATGGGTTTATGTTAGTTACAGCGACAGTATACTGCCTCAATACTTGTAATTAAGATAAACCAACCGAACCGTTATGCTACTAAGCTATGGTATCAATATATTGTGTCAACTTGATATTCAGTCGATGCTTCAAAGCAGCAACTTTTTAGTTTTAAGTTGTACTGGCAGGTGAATATTCAATGCCAACCAAAACTATCTCTACTAGTTTAGGGGGTGAGATTGAAAAGTAAATGGCTACTGAATTTTTTATTTAAAAATCATCACATTCATCAACTAGACATGAAGAGTGATGTAGACTAAGGAGTTTTTCTTTGATGGCATGTGAAAAAAAACCCCTCTTGCGAGGGGTTTTGGGTAACTCAGCGCCTTTGGCACTGGGAATGAGGTCGGTACATTTGTAAGTTAGGGTGTGTCTTACGACGCCTCAAACTGCATTTCAGGGATCTCACCGTCGACGATAAGCTTGCCTGCAGTTTTGCTGATTATTTCATCAACACTAACACCCGGTGCGCGTTCTAGCAAATGGAATGCGCCGTCTTTTACTTCTAACACAGCTAAATCTGTTACGATTTTCTTAACACAATTTACGCCAGTTAGCGGCAATGTGCATGATTCAAGCAATTTAGAATCGCCGTGTTTGCTAGCATGGGTCATGGTCACTATGATGTTGCGTGCACCAGCAACTAAGTCCATTGCACCACCCATGCCTTTGATTAATTTTTTCGGGATCATCCAAGACGCGATATTGCCTTGTTGATCAACTTCAAATGCACCTAGTACCGTCAAGTCTACATGACCACCACGGATCATGGCAAAGCTTTCCGCACTATTAAAAATTGCTGCACCTGTCGCTGCTGTCACGGTTTCTTTACCCGCGTTGATCATATCGGCATCAACTTGGTCTTCAGTTGGGTAGGGACCCATACCCAACAAGCCATTTTCCGATTGCAGCATCACTTCAATGCCTTGTGGTACGTAGTTTGCCACTAAGGTTGGAATACCTATGCCTAAGTTAACGTAATAACCGTCTTCAAGCTCTTGCGCCACGCGCATCGCAATTTGTTCACGATTTAAACCCATGATTGCCTCCTATTTGCGCGTAGTGACACGTTCAATACGTTTTTCAAAGTCACCTTTGATCACGCGATTGACATAAATACCTGGGGTGTGGATTTGACTCGGCTCAAGCTCACCCGGCTCTACAATTTCTTCAACTTCCGCTACGGTGATTTTTCCGGCTGTCGCTGCCATTGGGTTAAAGTTCATTGCTGTGTGGCGGAACACCAAGTTGCCATAGCGATCTGCTTTCCAAGCCTTAACAATAGCAAACTCACCGGTAATTGATTCTTCCAAAATATATGGTCGGCCATCAAATTCTTTTACTTCTTTACCTTCAGCAACGGGAGTACCGTATCCTGTTGCCGTGTAAAAAGCTGGGATCCCAGCGCCACCAGCGCGCATCTTCTCTGCAAGCGTACCTTGTGGTGTTAATTCAACGTCAATAATGCCATCGAGAAGTTGTTGTTCAAACAGCGCATTTTCGCCAACATAAGAGGCGATGATCTTCTTAATTTGACGATCTTTAAGCAAAATACCTAAACCAAAGTCGTCGACCCCACAGTTGTTTGAAATCACGGTAAGTTCTTTTGTTTGCAGGCGCTTAATTTCTGCAATTAAGCCTTCTGGAATACCACACAAACCAAAGCCACCTGCGATGATGGTATCGCCGTCTTTAAGACCCGCCATCGCTTCGCTGTAGCTTGATACGACTTTATCGAAACCGGCCATAAGCCCACTCCTAATAATGTTATTGTTTTAAGATTGACAAGTTTGTTTGAGTGCTAACGACACTTTACTGCTTGGTGTCTTGCCTAGCGCATCACAAATTGTCCATCCTGCTTTTGCTAGCCTTTCTAAATCAATTCCACACTCAATGCCAAGTCCTTGCAGCAAGTAAACTACATCCTCAGTGGCAACATTTCCTGACGCGCCTTTGGCGTAAGGGCAACCACCGAGACCTGCAACGGCGCTATCAACAGTTGCGATCCCCATTTGCAGGGCCGTGTGAATATTCGTTAATGCTTGTCCGTAGGTATCATGGAAATGCACCGCAAGCTTGTCAGCAGGGATATGTTGCAGTAACAAGGTGAGCAGCTGCTGGACTTTTTTAGGCGTACCAACACCTATAGTGTCGCCTAGGCTGATTTCATAACAACCAAGTGACAACAATTGTTTACATACCGCTAAAACTTGCTCTGGTTGTACTTCACCTTGATATGGGCAACCAACCACGCAGCTAACATAACCTCTTACTTTTATGTTGTTTTTTTGTGCAAGTTCAACAACGGGACGAAAGCGTTCAATACTTTGTTCAATCGTGCAGTTGATGTTTTTTTGCGTAAATGCCTCACTGGCGGCAGTAAAAATGGCAAATTCGTCGACCTGATTTTCTAGTGCAAGCTCTGCGCCTTTAAGGTTTGGCGTTAGGGCGCTTATTTCAACACCTTCACTACGCTCAAAGCCTTGGATCACCGCAGCAGAATCGGCCATTTGTGGCACCCATTTGGGCGACACAAACGCGCCTGCTTCTATGTGCTTGAGACCAGCGTCTTTTAACGCGTTAACCAGCGAGATTTTAGCTTCTGTGGCAACACTGACCTCATTTTGTAAGCCGTCACGTGCGCCGACTTCTACAATTTTGACGTTAGCCGGATACTGAGACATTAGTCTTGCTCCTCAACAATCGCCAGCATATCGCCATGACTGACCAACTCGCCTTCTGCAAAGCAGTATGAAGTTAGCGTACCATCAAATGGTGCATTGAGCGTATATTCCATCTTCATGGCTTCGATTATCACCACTGCATCGCCTTTATTGACTTGGGTACCGACGGCTAACAAATGCTTAACCACGGTGCCGTTCAAAGGCGCTGCCAGCGGTGCGGCTTCGTGCTCATGATCGCTAATGTAATGCTTTGACTTGAGTTCAACGGTATGTTGATACGGGCCATACATAATAGTGATTGCGGCTTCGGTCACAATGGCACTGGCATGTACCCGTGCACCATCAATCACCACTGTCAACTGGTGTCCATTTAATTCACATTCAACTTGGTGGATTTGCTCGTTAAACGAAACCTTCCAACCACCTTGAGATTGATAGGCACAGGCGACATGATCTGCAAATGGTAAATCCACTTTCGCGGTTTGGTTAAGCCTAAAGCCTAAGTTTCCCCACACCGTGTTTTTACATGGTTGTTGGTGGCTAAGATAGGCCGCACTTGCTAATAACACCATTTTATCCAGCGGCGTATTCGATTGAGTTAATACCTCAGTTTGCGTGTCGATAAAGTGGGTATCAGGCGCACCAGCTGTGAAAGTAGGGTGGCCTGCTAAGTGATGCAAAAATGCAATATTGGATTTTAAACCACACAGATGTACTTGCTCTAAACTCGATTTTAATTTGAGTAACGCTTGTTCACGATTTTTGCCATGAACAATAAGCTTGGCGATCATAGGGTCGTAAAATGGACTGATCTCATCGCCTTGCTGCACGCCAGTGTCAATTCTTACGCCATCTTTGGCTTCAGGAAAGCTAAGGTGTGAAAGTACACCAGAAAACGGCATAAAGTTTTCTTCAGGGTCTTCTGCGTAAATGCGCGCTTCAAAGCTATGACCAGATAACGAAACCTGCTCCTGAGTCAGCGGTAGCTGTTCACCCGCAGCAACCATCAGTTGCCACTCGACTAAATCAAGATCAGTTACCATTTCTGTCACTGGGTGCTCTACTTGCAGGCGAGTATTCATCTCCATAAAGAAGAACTCATCGCCACATAATAAGAACTCTACTGTACCTGCGCCGCGATAGTTAATCGCTTGCGCACAGCGTACTGCCGCTTCACCCATAGCTTTGCGCATAGCATCACTCAAACCTGGCGCGGGCGCTTCTTCAATCACTTTTTGGTGACGACGCTGTAGTGAACAGTCTCTATCACCGAGGTAAACACAGTTACCGTGACTATCGGCAAAAACTTGTACTTCAACGTGACGAGGCTTATCAACAAAACGCTCAAGCAGTACTAAGTCATTGCCAAAACTCGCTGCAGCTTCACGTTTAGCGCCATGTAGTGCCGATAAAAACTCGCTGTTTTCTCGTACCACGCGCATCCCTTTACCACCACCGCCGTAAGCGGCTTTGATAAGTACCGGAAAGCCGATTTTTTCTGCTTCTGCCTGTAAGAAATCATCTTCTTGTTTGTCGCCATAATACCCTGGGACTAAAGGCACATTAGCGTCATGCATGATTTCCTTGGCACGTGTCTTAGAACCCATCGCTTCAATAGAGCTTGCCAGCGGACCAATAAACGCAATGTTTGCCGCTTCGCATGCTTTTGCGAATACTTCATTTTCAGACAAAAAACCATAACCTGGGTGGATGCAATCGACGCCCGCCGCTTTGGCGACTTCAAGAATTCGGTCTGCGACCAAATAAGACTCTTTACTTGGTGCCGGACCGATATGATAGGCTTCGTCAGCTGTTTTCACATGCATCGCATTGGCATCTGCATCAGAATAAACTGCCACTGTGGTTAGGCCCAATTTCTTTGCGGTGCGCATCACGCGGCAGGCAATTTCACCACGGTTCGCGACTAGAATTTTAGTTAGCATGTTGACTCCTATTCGCTTGCGGCGGTTTGCCAGCGTGGTGCTCGTTTATCGAAAAAGGTGCTAAGCCCTTCTTGGCCTTCGTCACTTACTCTAATTTCAGCGATACGCTTTGCGGTATGGGCGATCAACGCTTCATTTATTTCTTTACCTGCAACTTCGTTGATCAGTGCTTTGGCACTTTTCACAGCAGCAGGGCCATTGTTAAGTAAGGTATCGAGAAAATCCGCTTCGCTTTTTGCTAAATCATCGCTCAATTCGTGAATTAAACCCATTTCTAGCGCCTTTTCACCATCGAATACTTCGGCTGTTAAAAAATAGCGTCGCGCTTGGCGTTCCCCAATGGCTTTAATGACATAAGGACTAATTACAGCCGGAATAAGACCAAGCTTGACTTCGCTTAAACAGAATTTAGAGTTGTGCTCTGCAATGGCGATATCGCAACAGGCGATTAATCCGAGTGCACCGCCAAAAGCTGCACCTTGCACCAAACACAGCGTTGGGTGAGGGCAAGTGGCCAGCACTTGCATTAATTTAGCAAGTTCTAAAGAATCAGCGACGTTTTCGTCATAGTCGTTGTCTGCCATGGATTTCATCCACGCCAGATCAGCCCCCGCTGAAAAGTGTTTACCTTCGGTTTTTAATACCAGCGCTCTGACATCGAGGCCGCTGGCATATTCGATATTCTTAATGAGTTCGGCAATCACCTCCGCATTGAAGGCATTATGTTTTTCTGGGCGACTTAGCTCTAAAATCGCCACTTTGCTTTTTGTTATATTTAAAGTGACAGGCATAAGTGCTCCTTACATTCTGAAGACGCCAAATTTAGACTCTTTTTGCGGCGCATTGCTCGCAGCCTCTAAGGCAAGACCAAGTACTGTGCGCGTATCCGCAGGGTCGATAACGCCATCGTCCCAAAGCCTTGCGCTGGCATAGTATGGGTGTCCTTGCTTTTCGTACTGCTCGATAATTGGCTTTTTAAATTCGCTCACTTCGGCATCGTTCATGCTAAGGCCTTTACGCGCTAAACCATCTTGTTTAACCTGCGTTAATACGCCTGCAGCTTGTTCACCACCCATTACGGAGATCCGTGCGTTTGGCCACATCCACATCATGGTTGGCTCGTACGCTCTGCCACACATGCCATAGTTACCAGCACCATATGAGCCGCCAATCAATACTGTAAACTTAGGCACATCAGCACAGGAAACGGCAGTTACCATTTTTGCACCGTGCTTGGCGATACCTTCCGCTTCGTATTTTTGACCAACCATAAATCCAGTAATGTTCTGCAAAAATAGCAGCGGAATGTTGCGCTGTGCACAGAGTTGAATAAAGTGTGCGCCTTTTTGCGCGGATTCAGAAAAGAGAATACCGTTGTTTGCTACGATCCCTACAGGGTGACCGTAAATTTCAGCAAAACCAGTCACGAGCGTTTCGCCGAAGTAGCGTTTAAATTCATCAAACTGGGAATCGTCCACGATACGGGCAATGACTTCGCGTACATCGAACGGTTTTTTCAGATCCGTACCGACAATGCCATACACCTCACTGATGTCATAACGTGGTGGTTTGGCATCTTGCAGGAACGGGCGAGTAGGGCGCTGGTGATTAAGGCGTGACACGCACTGTCTTGCGATAGAAAGCGCATGCTCGTCATTTTCTGCATAGTGATCGGCTACACCTGAGACTTTACAGTGAACATCTGCGCCGCCTAAGTCTTCTGCACTCACTTCTTCACCCGTGGCCGCTTTAACAAGTGGTGGCCCTGCCAAGAAAATGGTGCCTTGTTCTTTGACGATAATACTTTCATCGGCCATCGCTGGTACATATGCGCCGCCAGCGGTACATAACCCCATGACCACTGCGATTTGTGGGATCCCCTTTGCAGACATACGGGCTTGATTGTAGAAAATCCGACCAAAATGCAATTTATCTGGGAATACTTCATCTTGTTCTGGCAAGTTCGCACCGCCAGAATCCACTAAATAAATACAAGGAAGATGGCAGCGCTCAGCGATTTCTTGCGCTCGTAGGTGTTTTTTTACAGTAATAGGGAAATAGGTTCCCCCTTTTACCGTCGCATCATTTGCCACAATCATGCATTCAACGCCTTTGACGCGTCCGATCCCGGCGACCACACCAGCACAAGGAATATCTTGCTCGTAAACGCCAAACGCGGCGAATTGGCCAATTTCTAAAAACGGCGAGCCCTCGTCAAGCAAGGTTTCAATTCGGTCACGTACAAATAATTTACCGCGACTTTGGTGACGGGCAATAAGCGCTTCACCACCACCTTGGCTCAATGTGGCAACTTTCTCTTTAAGATCAGCAACCAGCGATGCCATCGCATCGCTGTTTGCCTTAAACTGGGGATCATGCGGATTAACCGCAGAATTTAGTACCGTCATGTAGCACTCCTAGCGACTTTCGTTGAATAGCTCACGTCCGATAAGCATACGGCGGATCTCAGACGTACCAGCGCCAATTTCATACAGCTTGGCATCGCGAAGTAGTCGACCTGTAGGATATTCATTGATATAACCGTTTCCGCCTAGTAGCTGAATGGCATCAAGTGCAAGTTTGGTTGCAAGTTCTGCGGCATATAAAATCGCACCAGCAGCATCTTTACGAGTGGTTTCGCCACGGTCACAGGCTTTTGCCACGGTATAAACGTATGAGCGTGCTGCGTTCATTTGCGTGTACATGTCAGCAACTTTGCCCTGCACCAGCTGGAATTCACCGATGGATTGGTTAAATTGTTTACGCTCGTGAATATAAGGTACTACTACATCCATACAAGCCTGCATAATACCAAGCGGACCGCCTGCCAATACCACACGCTCGTAGTCTAGGCCACTCATGAGTACCTTAACGCCTTCGTTGTATTCGCCAAGGATGTTTTCTGCAGGTACTTCGCAGTTTTCGAATACCAGCTCACAGGTGTTTGAACCACGCATTCCAAGTTTGTCTAACTTTTGTGCCGTTGAAAAACCTGGGAAGCTTTTTTCGACGATAAAGGCCGTGATCCCGCGAGGGCCTGCATTGGTATCCGTTTTTGCGTAAATCACAAAAACGTCGGCATCTGGACCATTGGTGATCCACATTTTATTACCGTTTAGGATGAACTTGCCACCTTGCTTTTCAGCACGCAGTTTCATTGAAACCACGTCAGAGCCAGCATTGGGCTCACTCATTGCTAGTGCACCAATGTGTTCACCGCTGATAAGTTTTGGTAGATATTTTTCTTTTTGGGCTTGGTTACCGTTGCGGTTAATTTGGTTCACACATAGGTTTGAGTGTGCGCCGTAGCTTAAGCCAATTGATGCACTCGCACGGCTTATCTCTTCCATTGCGATAACGTGTTCAAGATAACCCATGTTTGAGCCGCCAAATTCTTCAGCGACGGTGATCCCAAGTAGGCCCATTTCGCCAAACTTTGGCCACATTTCGTTTGGAAATGCATTTTCTTGATCTGTTTTTTCAGCAAGTGGGGCAATTTCACTGGTCGCAAAGCTATTCACATGATCACGGATCATGTCTGCTGTTTCGCCTAGTCCAAAGTTTAATTCTTTATATAAAGATACTGTGCTCATCGGTCTTCATCCTGTTGTGAGAGTTTATTTTTCGAGCTCGTGTAGGGTGTCGCGACAACGGCGCTCAGCCGTCACCAGTTCCATTAAGACAACTTTAATGTCGTCCATCTGTTGGCTTAAATCGGCTTTTTTCTCTTCAATGAGTTGCAACATGGTTTTAAGTTGCTTTTCGCTCGATTTGTCGGCGTCGTAAAGCTCAAATAGTCGGCCAGTTTCAGCAAGTGTAAAACCAAGGCGTTTGCCGCGAAGGATCAGTTTTAATCGAACTTTGTCACGTTTTGAGTAAATACGCGTTTGTCCTTGGCGCCTAGGAGAAAGGAGTCCTTGGTCTTCGTAAAAACGAATACTGCGAGTAGTAATATCAAATTCTTTAGCTAACTCGCTGATTGAATAGGTAGGTTCATTAATTTCTTGCATTTTTATTTACACTTACAACGTCACTGATTAGACCAATATAAGTGAAGTTTACGTAAAGGTAAAGTAAGAATAGCAGATCCTTCTTTAGTCTTATAAAAGGAATAATCTGTCCGTTCGAATTGTCATCAAATCTTCATTACAGCTAGAGAAAATAAGCCTTGGAAACAAATTTGTGCAAGTTAGCTTTACACTTTCACTGATCTCGTTTGGCTTGATTTTAGATTTACGTTGGCGTAAACGTAAATATTATGTATGCTCGAATACAGAGTTAATTTTTAACAAGCCAAGATTGGCTTGTAAACAGGAGTTTTGCAATGAGTAACGAAGCTGTTGTCATCGTCGCTGCTAAGCGTACACCAATGGGTGGCTTTATGGGAAGCCTATCTGACGCAACCGCGACAGACTTAGGTGCGACTGCAATTAAAGCAGTAATGAATGAAACAGGTCTTAGTGACGCGAGTATAGACGAAGTTATCATGGGCTGTGTCTTACCTGCAGGCCTTGGTCAAGCGCCAGCGCGTCAAGCGATGCTACATGCGGGGCTTGCACGCTCGACGGGAGCAACCACTATTAACAAGGTGTGCGGCTCGGGTCTAAAAGCGGCGATGTTCGCGCATGATCTCATCCGCTCAGGTAGCATTAATTCTGCTATCGCTGGTGGCATGGAAAGCATGACTAACTCACCTTACTTTATTCCAAAAGCCCGTGGCGGAATGCGCATGGGTCATGGCGAAATCAAAGACCATATGATGGCTGATGGCTTAGAAGATGCTTATGACAATAAAGCGATGGGTTGTTTCGCACAAGCTACTGCTGATGAATATGGCATTACCCGTGAGCACATGGATGAATTTGCACTTGGCTCACTAAGTAAAGCAAACGCCGCAATCGAAAATGGCAGCTTTGGCAATGAAATTGCCCCTCATGTAATGAGTACGCGTAAGGGGGATGTTGAGGTTAATACTGACGAGCAACCTGGTAACGCGCGTCCAGACAAAATTCCATCACTTCGCCCAGCATTTAAAAAAGACGGCACTATCACTGCTGCTAACTCTTCGTCTATTTCTGATGGTGCAGCAGCGCTGATTTTAATGAGTGAATCAGAAGCGAAAAAGCACGGTTTGACACCACTTTGTAAGATTGTTGCCCATGCAACTCACTCACAAGCGCCTGCTGAATTTACCGTGGCACCAGTCGGTGCGATGAATAAGCTGCTTGAAAAAGCGGGTTGGTCGACAGCAGACGTTGACCTTTGGGAAATCAACGAAGCGTTTGCCATGGTGACTATGTTAGCTATCAACGAAATGCAGTTAGATAGCAACAAAGTCAACGTCAACGGTGGTGCTTGTGCACTAGGTCACCCAATCGGTGCAAGCGGTGCACGCATCTTAGTTACACTTATCCATGCACTAAAAAACCGCGCCTTATCAAAAGGCGTAGCGTCACTATGTATCGGTGGTGGTGAAGCTGTAGCGCTCGCGGTAGAAGTGTAAGTTACTGCAATTTATTTCGTTCAAGGGGCGCTGCGTTTTCCATAATTCTAATCATTCACGCAGCGCATAAACTCGTTTTATGGGGAGGAGTGCTTCATGCACCAAGTACCTTTATACATCAACGGTGAATTTTCACAGTCTCAGTCTGACAAATGGTTAGACGTTGTTAATCCGGCTAATCAAGAAGTGTTAGCAAAAGTACCTTGTGCTACTAACGAAGAAGTACAAGCTGCAATTCATTCAGCTCAAGAGGCATTTAAAACGTGGCGTAATGTTCCGGTAACTGAGCGTGCGCGAATTATGATGCGTTATGCAGCGCTTCTTAAAGAGCATCAAGAAGAAATCGCAACCATCATTTGCCATGAACTAGGCAAAACTTTTGAAGATGCGAAAGGTGATGTATGGCGTGGTATTGAAGTGGTTGAGCAAGCATGTAATGCCCCTTCAATGATGATGGGTGAGACGGTAGAAAACGTTGCCCGAAATATCGACACCTATTCATATACCCAACCGCTAGGCGTTTGTGCGGGTATTACGCCATTTAACTTCCCAGCGATGATCCCGCTGTGGATGTTCCCAATGGCAATTGTATGCGGTAACACCTTTGTACTTAAGCCATCAGAGCAAGATCCACTAACGCCAATGCGCTTAGTTGAATTGTTTGAAGAAGCTGGTGCGCCAAAAGGCGTACTACAGGTAGTACACGGTAGTAAGGATCAGGTTGACCAAATCCTTGAAGCGCCGGAAATTCGCGCGATTTCTTTCGTAGGTTCTTGTGGTGTTGGTCAGTACATTTACAGTAAAGGTACGCAAAACCTCAAACGCGTTCAAGCATGTGTTGGTGCGAAAAACCACATGGTTATTATGCCTGATGCGAAAAAAGAACAAGTGATCAATAATCTGGTTGGCTCTTCGGTCGGCGCGGGTGGTCAGCGCTGTATGGGGATCTCAGTTGCCGTGTTTGTTGGGCAATCACAACAGTGGGTAGAGGAACTTAAAGACGCGATGGCGAAGGTACGTCCTGGCGTTTGGGATGATCCTGAAGCTGCTTATGGTCCGCAAACGACGCCGCAGGCTAAAGCGCGCATTCTATCGCTGATTGACAGCGGTAAGCAACAAGGCGCAACGTGTTTGCTAGACGGTTCTGATTTTACAGTTGAGGGTTATGAAAATGGTAATTGGGTAGGTCCAACCCTGTTTTCAAATGTCACAACTGAAATGGATATCTACAAAGAAGAAATCTTTGGCCCAGTCCTTTGCTGTGTATTTGTCGATAGTTTAGATGAAGCAATTACGCTTATTAATAACAACCCATACGGTAACGGCACCTCATTATTCACTGCAAGCGGTGGCGCAGCACGTAAGTTCCAGCGTGAAATCGAAGTGGGTCAGGTAGGCATTAATATTCCTATTCCTGTGCCATTGCCGTTCTTCTCATTTACCGGTTGGAAGAATTCATTCTACGGCGACCAACACACCTACGGTAAGCAAGGCGTGCGTTTCTATACAGAAACCAAAACGATTACCTCACGTTGGTTTGACGATGAGGCTGTTAGTGGTCCAAATATGAGTATCAACCTTAGATAGCTCATATTGCATAGCGTGCTCTGCAGGGGGAGCACGCTATTTTTTACCAAAACGATAAGAATTACCGACACACATTCAGGGTGTCAGAACAGCAAGAGAGGTCTAGCGTGGACTTTAACCTAAACGAAGATCAACAAGCATTTGCCGATATGGCGCACCAATTTGCAATGAGCGAGCTTGCTCCACATGCAGCAAAATGGGATCAAGAGCACATTTTTCCAAAAGACGTAATTCAAAAAGCAGGTGAGCTTGGTTTTTGCGGTCTATATACGCCTGAAGAGGCAGGTGGTCTGGGTTTATCTCGCCTTGACTCAAGTATTATTTTTGAACAACTTTCAATGGGTTGTACAGCGACAACCGCCATGTTGACTATCCATAACATGGCAACGTGGATGATAGCGAGCTTTGCAACGGAAGAAACCAAAGCAAAATATATGGATCAGTTAGTAACAGGTGAGCTACTGGCTTCTTACTGTCTAACAGAGCCTGGTTCTGGCTCTGATGCTGCATCGCTGAAAACAAAAGCAATAAAAGAAGGTGACGAGTACGTTTTGTCTGGCTCTAAGATGTTTATCTCAGGCGCGGGTGAAACTGACGTATTGGTAGTAATGGCAAGAACTGGTGAAGCAGGTCCAAAAGGTATTTCGGCCTTTGTTGTACCTGCCGATGCTGATGGCGTTATTTATGGCAAAGCAGAAGAAAAAATGGGGTGGAACGCTCAACCTACGCGCCTTATCACGCTTGAAAATGTCCGTATCCCAGCTGCCAACCTACTAGGCCAAGAAGGCGAAGGCTTCAAATTTGCGATGCAAGGCCTTGATGGTGGTCGTATTAATATTGCAACTTGCTCGATTGGTACAGCCCAGCAGGCGCTCAATACCGCCAAGCAGTATATGCAAGAGCGTTCTCAGTTTGGTAAACCGTTAGCGGCGTTCCAAGCACTGCAATTTAAAATTGCAGATATGAATACAGAACTTGTGGCTGCGCGCCAAATGGTTCGACTTGCGGCATTTAAACTGGATAGCAACGACCCAGAAAAGACCACTTATTGTGCAATGGCGAAGCGTTTTGCCACTGATGTAGGCACTAAGGTGTGTGATGATGCACTGCAAATTCATGGTGGTTACGGGTATATCAAAGAATATCCACTTGAACGTCATTTACGTGACGTACGTGTTCATCAGATCCTTGAAGGTACAAACGAAATCATGCGTGTAATTATTGCACGTCGGATCTTAGCTGAAGGCGCGGCAAGCGTCCTATAAGGAGAGTATCATGACTGCACAATTAAAACTCGAAAAACAAGGCCATACTGCCGTTGTTACTATGTCAAATCCACCCGCGAATACGTGGACAAAAGAGACACTAACTGCACTTAAAAATTTAGTAATCGAATTGAATGCAGATAAAGAAATTTATTCTTTAGTGATCACTGGCGAAGGTGAAAAGTTCTTTTCAGCAGGTGCGGATCTAAACGTATTTGCCGACGGTGACAAAGGAGTCGCTGCGGATATGTCTCGAGTATTTGGCGAAGCGTTTGAAACACTCAGCGACTTTAGAGGCGTATCTATTGCTGCTATCAATGGTTTTGCAATGGGTGGCGGTTTAGAAGTAGCACTAGCATGCGATATCCGCATTGCCGAAGTTCAAGCACAAATGGCACTCCCAGAGGCGAAAGTGGGGTTGTTACCTTGTGCTGGCGGCACACAAAACTTGTCGTGGCTTGTAGGCGAAGGCTGGGCAAAACGTATGATTTTATGCGGTGAGCGCTTAAAAGCTGATAAAGCACAGCAAATTGGCTTAGTTGAAGAAGTGGTCGAGCAGGGTAAAGCACTGGAAGCTGCGCTTGAACTTGCTAAGAAAGTAGAAGATCAAAGTCCAGTTGCGGTCACGGCTTGTAAGGCTCTAATTCAAAAAGGCCGCACTGGCACAATCAATAGCGCATTGCCACTTGAACGCGAACTTTTCGTAACACTATTCGATACGCAAGATCAAAAAGAAGGCGTAAACGCGTTTTTAGAGAAGCGTAAAGCGAATTGGGTAAATGGCTAATGATTGAATTTGAGCTAATAAATCACGAAGAGGCGCCGGTTATTTTCGAACAGGCAACGTGCCATAACGGGATGAAAATAGCGCTGGCGACATTAAATGCACCAAAAGCGTTAAATGCCTTAAACCTTGATATGATCCGTTTGCTCGCGCCACAACTAGACGCTTGGGCAAACGACCCGCAAATAGCAATGGTTATGCTAAAAGGTGCTGGAGAGAAGGCGTTTTGTGCCGGCGGCGATGTCGTGAGTTTATATCGCGAAATGTCGTCTGATACGAGTAACGCATTAATCGAAACCTTTTTCAGTGAAGAGTACCGGTTAGATTATCAAATCCATAACTATGATAAGCCAATCCTACTTTGGGGTAATGGCATCATCATGGGGGGCGGACTGGGCTTAACGGCTGGCGCAAGCCATAAAGTGATGACCGAAACGTCGCGCATCGCGATGCCGGAAATCACCATTGGCTTATACCCTGATGTGGGAGGGAGCTATTTCCTCAATAAGATGCCAAAAGGCGTTGGACTATTCTTGGGTCTCACCGCTGCAAACATTAACGCTGCGGATGCCAAGCTGGTTGGGCTCGCCGATCATTTTATGGACTCAGAAAAACTGAGCTTACTGTTACAAAACCTAGTTGAAGTGAACTGGGGCAAAACCAATGTATTAAATCATGAAAAGCTTACTCAGTTGCTGTTGTCACTAGATGAAGCGTCTCATGCGCCGCCAAAAAGCGAAATTAAACCGCTTATCAAGGTGTTCGAAGCGCTTGATGATAAACGTGAATTATCAGAGCAAGTTGAGTTTATTTTGGCGTTGGATAGCACTGACAACAAATGGCTAAGCAAGGCACAGGCTGCATTAAAGCATGGTTCACCATTAAGTGCTGCATTGGTTAAAGCTCAGCTCACTAGAAGTGCAGGCAAAACACTAAGAGACTGTTTTAAGCAGGAATTAGGAATGTCGGTAACGGCTGGCGAGTTTGGTGAGTTTCAAGAGGGTGTACGTGCGTTGCTTATCGATAAAGATGGCAAGCCAAATTGGCGATTTAAATCTGTCGCCGAGGTTACAGACGATGCAATAGAACGCTTTTTTGCACCTCGCTGGGATGAAAACGATCACCCATTGCGTGACTTATAAGGAGTGACTTAAATGGCACAAGTAGGATTTATCGGCTTAGGTAATATGGGTGGTCCAATGGCCATTAACCTATTAAAGGCTGGCCACCAAGTATGTGTATTCGATTTGAACCCAGAGGCCGTTGCGACGCTTGAAGCAAGTGGCGCGACGAAGGCGACGGTTGTGAGCGATGTATGTCGCGAAGCTGATTATGTGATCAGTATGCTGCCTGCAGGCAAACATGTTCGAGCAGTGTATACCGGTGATGACGGATTAATTAATTACCTTAGCAAAAACACACAAGTAATTGATTGCTCGACCATTGATGCTGGATCTGCTCAGTTTGTTGGCAACAAGTTGGCAGAGTCGGGTATTTCATTTGTCGATGCGCCAGTGTCTGGCGGTGTGGCAGGTGCAGCGGCCGGTACATTAACTTTTATTGTCGGTGGTAATAAAGCGGACTTTGAACGTGCGCATGTGGTACTGACCAATATGGGTAAGAATATCTTCCATGCTGGAGATATTGGTGCCGGACAAGTCGCTAAGATATGTAACAATATGCTGTTATCAATACTAATGGCGGGCACAAGTGAAGCGCTGCAGATGGGTGTAGATCATGGCTTAGATCCTAAAGTATTGAGCGAAATCATGCTAAACAGCTCTGGTCGTAACTGGACGCTAGAGCTATACAACCCATGTCCTGACGTACTAGAAAATGTGCCTTCTTCGAACGGTTATAAGCCGGGCTTTATGGTTGATTTAATGGCTAAAGATCTTGGTCTTGCAATGCAATCTGCGCAGCAAACGAATTCTGCGACGCCCATGGGGGCTCTGGCGAAGAATTTGTATAACTTGATGCAAAATCAAGGCAAAGGCAGTGAAGACTTTAGTGCGATTTTTAAGCTTTATTCAGAGAAATAGGACACTATGGATATTAACAATAAAACAGTTGTGATCACCGGTGGTGCGCAAGGCTTAGGTCTTGCCATGGCGACTGAAATGGCAAAGCATGGGGCAAAACTTGCCCTGATTGATATGCAAGAAGACGTTTTAGCAGAAGCGAAGCACGAACTAGCTCAATTCGGCACCCAAGTTAACACGTATGTCGCTAATGTTAGTCAAGAATCAGACGTCGAAAATGTGTTTAATGCGATCGTAAATGACTTCGGCGATATTTCGGTATTAATTAATAATGCGGGTATTTTGCGTGACGGTTTGCTACTCAAAGCAAAAGATGGGCAAGTCATCGACAAAATGTCGCTTTCGCAATTTCAATCCGTTATTGATGTCAACCTCACGGGTGTTTTCCTGTGCGGTCGCGAAGCTGCTGTCAAAATGGTAGAAGCGGGTAATGGTGGCGTGATCATTAATATGTCGAGCGTTGCACGCGCTGGTAATATGGGACAAACCAATTATTCAGCGGCAAAGTCTGGAGTCGTTGCGATGACTACCAGTTGGGCTAAAGAATTAGGTCGTTTTGGTATTCGCGTGGGCGCAATTGCACCAGGTGTGATCCGTACAAAAATGACCGATGCAATGAAGCCTGAAGCCAAAGAGCGTCTAGTGAAAATGAAGCCAGTAGGGCGTCTTGGCGAAGCGCAAGAAATTGCCCATACTGCAAAATATATCATTGAAAACGATTTCTTTACGGGACGTGTCGTTGAGATTGACGGCGGCATTCGCTTGTAATGAAAAAATAGGCTTGGTTTTACAACTTGTAGTCCAAGTTCCTACTTGAGTGTGTGAAGCGGCAATGCAAATTGCCGCTTTTTTATTTGAAAGACATTAAATTAGTTAGGAGAAGTGCTTGAAGTTATCTGGAATACATCACGTCGCTGTTATTTGTTCTGACTACCAAAGATCAAAAGTGTTTTATACCGAAGTACTTGGTTTGCACGTACTCAGGGAGAACTATCGAAAAGATAGAGCGTCCTATAAATTAGATCTTGCGCTGCCTGATGGGAGCCAGGTTGAGTTGTTTTCGTTTCCAAATCCTCCCAAGCGACCATCACATCCAGAGGCGCAAGGGCTGAGACATTTAGCATTTAGCGTATCGGATATTGATGCTTGTATTACACACCTTGTGCAGTATCAAGTGGCTGTAGAGCCTGTTCGAATAGATGAATATACAGGCAAACGGTTTACCTTTTTCAGTGATCCTGATGGTTTGCCGCTGGAACTTTATGAGCAATGTTAAGATGATAACAACTTTAAAAGGGCTAAATTATGTATGAGATGTTAGTGGCGATGGAAATTCATAACAGCGAGCGATATGCCAAATATCGTGAAGCGATGAAGCCAATCTTAAGACAATATGGTGGTGGATTTAGTAACGATTTTCATATTGCAGAAACCTTGCTAACAGAGGGACTGTGCCTAGCGAATCGACTTTTTACCATATATTTTCCTGATCAAGCTTCAATGGAGTCCTTCTTCAGTGATGCTGAATATGTAGAGGTAAAAGCTCGATACTTTGAAGATAGCGTCAGTGGGTTCGATATTTTGGCAAGCTACATTAGGTAAGGCTAAAACAAGGAGCAAAATTGGGTAAAGTTTATTCTATGTGGGTCGATAACATTTAATAACTCCGCGGTAAAATGAATTTGTAACAAGGATATAGGTTATGAATATAAGACCACCATATCAAATGAATAACGGCAATGTTGTAAACTCAACATCGTCAGAAAAACTACATGAAAAGGTCAGAGAAGTTGCGACAAATAGGGCCGACGATGAGCCCAATCAATTACCTAGTTCAGACAATGAATTAACTATTGATTTTTCTTACACACAATCACCAGTCACATACAGTAAAGAATTTTTTCTCAACCTAGACCTCAGCATGATTGGGCTTAAGCGCTATGGGATTCATCGAGAGCATATGGGGACGGATGAAAATGGCCATATTTATAAAGATACCTATGGTGATTTTGAAGGAAGAGAGAAAATTGACGAATTTCTAGCTATTTTCGATCGTTTGGACGAAGAACAAAAAATAAAGTTTTCCCACTTTAAACCAACTGAAGCACTTCTTGATGTTGCTAACAGATTAACTGATGAGGAGCTTGGACAGCTCACCGATTTTATTGTCGAGTCGTTGTCTATCAACATACTTGATCCAAAAAAGGATGATTATTCTACCAAGCTAATAAATAAGCTTAGCAATATGTCAGATGAGGTATTAAAAGATACGGTGAGGACCATGTCTAAGCTGATGGAGCAAGCTAACAATAAAGTCTTCGCAGAACCAAATTTACCAGCTTATCTGCTTGATAAAGACGGCCATGCTGATTTCGATTTAAATGTAAGAGATTTGGGCTTTTTTGAAGATGTAAATGAGTATGGTGACATGAACAACCAATTATTAAATGACTATGCAAAATTTGTCATTGATAACAAATTCTCAGACGGTGATCTTTTAGATCTGAACGCGCATATAGCAAATTCTGATTTTGATACGAGTCGTGGCATGCTAGATATGGCAACCTTGGTTAAGGCAAATGACCGAACTACTTTTATAGAAATGTTAAACGAAGTGGATACGCGGGAGCCGAATAACCTGTTCGCAAGATTGAGCAAACTCAATTACGAAAATGAGAACACAGAATACTTTAGAACTGACAATCGAGAATACGTTAAATTTAAAGGTGCACCAGCTGACGATAACGAAAAAAGTAGGTTATACAATCAGCTGATAAAAGCCTATGAAAATCAGGGGCTCGGTTGGATGAATGACGTAATGGAGCAGTCAGAAGGTATGCCTGTGCGAGCTGAGCTCAATATGTGGCTATCTATTTTAGAAGATGTTGAAGAAAACCCCGGTGCGTTTAAACGCTCAGATTCTGTCGAAACTTGGATGGAGCGTAATTTAGCTGGAATTGTAAATGACTACTATCAAGGCATAAAAGACAAGGTATTTGCGCATAATGAGGAACTAGATAACTTTCTCAATATGTCTATGCTTGAAAGAATTGAACTCGATACAACTGAACTTGACGAACAAACTCCTATAGCTGAATAGAGAAAGATCTATTACATCCCAAATATTGTTCTACACTTAATTAAGAACGAAACAAGCTAGTTAATTCAAAGGCTTGTTTCGAGTTGAGTCTTGACTATATAACGCAGCAACTTTGTTAAGGGAGAGTTTAATGCGCGGCGTGATATTTAGAGGTTTAGAAGAATTAGTTGTAGAAGCGATTGGCATGCAAACTTGGGATGAGTTACTCGAAGCACATGCACCTGAGGGAAGGGTTTATGTTTCCCCGACATCCTACCCAGATGCAGAGTTATTTGCGTTAGCGCAAGGCGTTGCTGACAAATTGAATAAGCCATTGACAGATGTATTGGCCATTTTCGGACAGTCGTTATTTGGATTTTTAGCGGAAAAGCACAAAGGTATTTCATCAAAATTTACGTCGTTTGAAGAATTGGTTTTATCTATCGATAGCGTGATACACATGGAGGTAAAAAAGCTTTACGATGAACCGAACCTCCCCTCAATTGCGGCGATAGTGAAAGATGACAAAACTATCGTATTAGAGTATTGCTCGAATCGTAAATTGTGTTTTTGTGCGGAAGGGCTTCTTTATGGTGCCGCCCAATTTTACAGTCGCAAACTAAAAATTGAACATCCACAGTGCATGCACAGCGGCGCTAAACATTGCGTACCCATTCTTCATTTGGATTAATTCGATGTCTGAATATAACGACTATAAAAAGGCGTATCTAAGAGAGCGTTGTGCGCGTGATGAAGTCGAGTCATTACTTGAAGAGAAAACGCGAGCGTTATATCTAGCCAATCAAACACTTGAACGTCAATTAGCGCAACTAAAGAATCAGCAAGCCGTATTAATAAACAACGAACGTATGGCGACGTTAGGGACACTGTCAGCAGGCGTTGCGCATGAATTAAATAACCCTTTGGCATATGTGGCAGGTAACCTTGAGTCACTTAATTATTATATCTCGCCCATATTACAGTTGCTTGAGACAGTAAAATTACTTGAGCAAAATGAATTGAGAGGAGATCAATTGGAAGCTCGCCTTATTGATATATATTTAAAGCAACGTATTGACGAAATTACGAATGATTTGCCAGATCTCGTTCACGATACGCTGCACGGCTGCGAGCGAATTAAAACCATAGTAAACGATTTAATGAATTTCTCCCGCTCCAATAACGATAGTTTCGGTAGGGCGTCTCTAAAGTCTATTGTTGAAGACACGCTTCGTTTACTTCATGGTCAACTTAAGGGATACGAGCTGACCGTCGCGGTCGAAGATGTGCCAACTATCTATTGCAAGGAGGGAGCGCTAAAACAAGCGATCATCAATCTTTTGGTGAATGCTAAATATGCGGTAGACATGAGCCATAAATCGCATAAATCAATAGAAGTGTTACTCGCACCGGGTAACGATCAAGATATTATCTTAAGCGTTAGCGACAACGGAATTGGAATTGATGCTGATGTGCTTCCTAGATTGTTCGATCCTTTCTTTACGACTAAGCCTGTCGGCGAAGGTACGGGCATGGGACTTGCCATTACTCATGCGATTGTAAAAGAGCACAAAGGGAAAATTGATGTTCAGAGCCAAGAAGGAGTGGGTAGTCAGTTTACTATTTCCTTTCCTCTGGAGCAGTGAAAAGCTTGCGCCTGTCCCTATTTTATAATACGTTAATCGACTAAATCAGATATATCTCAGTGATTTTCATCTGAGGTTTCGAGCCTCATCTTTTAATACTCAAACGTAATAGGGAAATTATGACGGTTGAAATGAAAGTACCCGTGTTGCCTGAGTTAATAGATACTGCAAAAATTGCAACACTCTATGTAGCCGAAGGACATCAAGTTGCAAAAAATCAAGTCTTATGTGATATCGAAACGAGTAAGGTCGTATTGGAGCTACGAGCGCCAGAAGCCAGCCGTATCGGTAAAATCGTGGTGAACGAAGGCGATGTTTTGAAAGCCGATGCGCTTATTATGTCAATCACTCCAGATCCAGAATTAAACCACTTAGTTGCACTTGAACCGAAGAGAGTTCATCGGCTGCTCAGTAATGAAGGCATCACAACTGACCATAAGTTGAAAGGAAAAGGTAATATTGACGTGCAGATCGATGTATTACCCGATTTTGTCGATAGCGCAACGATTATTGAAATCTATGTCAAAGAAGGAGATAAGGTTGCTTGTGGCGATAGGCTTTGCGATGTTTATACTGACAAGGTCATCCTCGAAGTTTGTGCTCCCAATGATGGCGTAGTGTGCGATTTTATCAAAAAGCTTGAGCAAGCAGTCGTTGCAGGTGAAACGATCGTCACTTTGTATCACCCCGAGTATATTGGGCCTGAGACTACACTTCCTGAATCGAAAGAAGATAATATTGATGCCTTAATAGCTCAAGTATTGTTAGATCCAGCTTTGGATAATGAACCTTCTACGCTGGTCGAGTTCAATAGGCCTTCTCATCAGGCTACATGCGATAATTTAGAAGCGAATAAAGACATAGCGGCAGTTGAAGCAACCGATAGCACGGTTATTGACACACAGCTTAAAAATGAATCTCCCCCTCTTAGTACTCAAACTGGCGATAGCTATGTTGATTTAACAAATGACCATGTTAGTTCAGCTTCAACGCCTTTACGAGCAGAGTCTACAGTGATATCGAAGAGAGTTCATCAGCTGCTCAGTAATGAAGACATCACTACTGAGCATGAGTTGAAAGGGAAAGGCAATATTGACGTGCAGATTGATGCATTACCCGAGTTTGTAGATAGTGCGACAATTATTGAAATCTATGTGAAAGAAGGAGACATGGTTGCTTGTGGCGATAGGCTTTGCGATGTTTATACCGATAAGGCTGTTCTTGAAGTAAGTGCTCCCCACGATGGTGTAGTATGCGACTTTGTCAAAAAGCTTGAACAAACAGTTACACCTGACGAAACAATTGTCACTTTGTATCACCCCGAGTATGCCGCGTCTGAGCTCGAGCCTGAGCTACAAGAGGATAATATTGATGCTTTAATGGCTCAAGTGCTGTTAGACCCAGTTTTGGACAATGAACCCTCTACACTGGTTGAACTCAATGCATCCTCTCATCAGGCTACATGCGATAATTTAGAAGCTCAGGAAGACGTAGCGGAAGTCGAAGCAACCGATAGCACGGTTATTGATACGGACCTTAAAAATGAATCTCCCCCTCTTAGTACTCAAACTGGCGATAGCTATGTTGATTTAACAAATGACCATGTTAGTCCAGCTTCAACGGTTTTACGATCAGAGTCTGCAGTGATTGCCCATGTAGGAGAAGATTGTAGCAAAGACAGTCAAGAAGGAGGTGCAAGCTCTGGCAAAGTGTTTACGTTTGCCGCCAGTGTAATCGTTATTGCGCTGGCGGGTTATTTTTTGCTGATATAGCTTCGCGCTTGTAGCATCTGCAAAGAAGTTAACCAGCTATTTTACTCAAAAAGGAGATTTTTAATGAGTTATAATGTCATTGCATATCAAGTCGATGCAGAAAAAGTAAAAGCGGTGTGGGGAAGTAAAGATCAGCAATTTTTGCAACGATTTTTATCCAAATACCGAGATGAAATCGCAGGACAAGAAGAAGAGCTGGATGTTAACGGATATGCCGCTTGCATGGCGAATATTATAAATGGAACGAGTACGGATGAGGACGACGAAGACAACTTTATTTACGGTTATCTATATGAAATGCTGTGCCAAGAATTTGGTGAGATGGTTCGCCATGATGACTTTCTAGACATAATGGAAGATGTGACGCCATCTAATCATAAAGCATTTATTCCTATCCCCAGAAATGATGATTGGCCTGAATTCTACAGTGTCCCTTTTGAAGAATTAGAGCAGGGACGACAGGTTTTTCTTGGTAGTGACGAACCATATACTAAGGAAACTTCCTATATAGAAACGGTGAACTTCATTTTCGATACAGCAGTTCAAAACCACAAAGCTTTGGTTTTCTTTGGTTATTGATTTGCGGGTTTAATCTACTGATTAAAATTTCTGACAATAAATACGATGCTATTTGGAGCTGGTCATTTAAATGTGACAGAAAATGTCGCACCACCCATATAATTTTGACATGTAACATCTAATGTGGCGTGATGTAAATCGACTACCTCTTTTACAATAGCGAGACCGAGGCCACTGCCAGTCATTGACGACTGCTCTTTACGCCAAAAACGCTCGAAGATTTTTTCATAATTTTGGATATCGATCCCAGGGCCGCTATCCATAACTTCGATACATTTTCCAGAGGCCTTTACTTTAATCTGAGCTTGCTCAGTACTGTGGCGTAGGGCATTTTCGATGAGGTTTTTTATCATGATATGGATGGAGGACTGATCGCCTGTAATTACTTCTCCAGTATCATCAATTTCCAGTTCTAGCTGTTTATCCATGGTGACAGATAACGGCGCCAGCATCATACAGGCTTCTTTTGCTAACGGTACAATACTGAGCGAATGCTTTTCGTAAGCGTTAAGGCTCTGTGCACGAGACAGGTCTAACAATTGCTGTACAACACGTGTCATATAACTTACATCCGCCAAAATACCAGAGTGGGTGTGTTTATCTAACTGGGCGAGTTCAACACGGGTATTGAGAATTGCAAGCGGGGTTTTTAACTCATGGGCTGCGTTAGCAACAAATCGCTTTTGTTCATCAAAACCTGTTTCGACTCTTGCCATCGCTTGATTCAACGAATGCACAATGGGAACGATTTCAACAGGGAGACCTTGCTCACTTAGCCTAAAATTAAGCTGTTCAGGTCTAATCCGTTGGAGTTGTTCTGCAACGCTTTTCACGGGTCGGACAATAGAGCGAATAGACAGATATCCAACAACCATAAATACTAAAAATGCTGCGCTAATGATAAAAATAGAGACTTGACTCAGAGCGGGCATAACCGCTTCGTTGGCAAGCTCACCAATCAGATCATTTCTGCCCAAATCGATATTGACAGAAGTATTATCGATGTTAGCGTGAAGACGGTAACGGTCTATGCCACTAAGATGCGAATATCCGACAGGGATGTCTTCAGTAGCAATCAATGCTTGCAAGGCTGCAGAGCTACTCTCATTGGCTGTGGACTGCAGCAAGACGGCACCAGTTTGGGCGTGTGTGACTCTAAATACTAGGTTGTTGTATAAAGCATCGTAACCCCATTTCTCAGCTACAACATCAGATTGATATATTAATTTATTGTTCTTATCAAAGTAGAGTTGCTCTTGAATATCTTCACTCATACCAACCATACTTTCTTCAACAGCCATATTGGCAAAGTTGGTTGAAAAAAGGTACAAGGCAAACCCAATCAAGCTGAATACAGCAGATCCAATTATAAAAAAATGCAGAAATATCTTTTTCGCGAGAGAAAGTTGCTTCATGTCAAAATATATCCTATACCGCGCAGTGTATTGATAGTTGTTTGTGCATTGGACGATTCTAGTTTTTTGCGGATCCTGTGCACTGCAACTTGGATTGCATTATCCGTTACTTCGAAACCCATGGCATAGATAGCATCGTAAAGTGCATCTTTGCCCACGGTTAAACCTGCATTTCGGATCATATATTCTAAAATGGCAACTTCCGTTTTCCCCATCGCTAAATTTTCACAGCCAACGGTGACACGACGTGCCTTTGTATCAACAGCAAGATTGTTATGTGATAATAGGTTTCCGGTGTAGGTACTCGGGCGACGCAGCAATGCTCGAAGTCTTGCCTTAAGCTCGTCAATCGCGAAGGGTTTATTCAGGTAGTCATCTGCACCCAAATCAAGCCCTTTGATGCGATCATCGACACTGCCACGCGCGGTGAGGATCAAAATTGGTAATGCATTTTGTTGTTTTCGAATTGAGCGAATAACCTCTAAACCATCTTTATCTGGCAAGCCTAAATCTAGTATGAGGGCATCATACTGCCAGCTTTGCATTAACTGTTCATTTTGTGCAGCAGTTGCAGCAATATCAGCGGCGTGACCATCTTGAGTAATTGCTTGCTGTATAAATGTCGCAAGCTGCTGATTGTCTTCAGTGATTAGCACTCTCATTGAATTAATATTTCCTTATTTTCTGTTTCTAGTTGTGGTTTTTGAAAACGTTTACTTGATAGTAAAAACTTCAGTATAAGCGGCAATATCAGCATCGTAAGCAAAGTTGAAGTCAGCAAACCTCCAATTACTGCAAAGGCTAATGGTGGCCACAAAGGGCTTGCACTGGAAGTTAGCGGCAACATGCCAACTATGGTTGTTAATGTAGTTACTATAACAGGACGAAGACGCGTTTGTACCGATAAGCAAATTGCCTGCGATAGCTCTGTGCCTTGATTTAAATACTCTAGTGTATGCTCAATCAGCAAAATTGCACTGTTCACCACAATACCCATAAGCGCTAGTACACCTAATATTGACATAAAGCCAAAGGGTACTCCGACGATAGATAACATAGCTGGCGCTCCTACAACGCCGAGAGGAATAGTTAGCATCACCAATATTGCTAAACGATATGAATTAAACTGCAACATTAATGCCCCAAATAACAATGCGACTCCAAAAGGAAGTGTTTGTAGTAAAGCGCCATTAGCCTGTTTTGATTCTTCCAATTCCCCGCCAAACATTAACGTCACTTGATGTTGCTGCGCGATTTTTAGCAAGGTCGGTTGTAACGCTTCGAGGATTTCTTCTTCGTCACTTCCCATAGCGACATCCGCTTTTATAGACATTACAAACTTGCCATCGCGCCTTTCAATAAATGGTGGTGTGCCAATAACCTCGGCATTCAACACTGCAAATAGGGGGATGCTTAATTGGTTGGGTAGCATGATTTGAGTATTTAAAATATCAGTACTACTTTGATTAGAAGTAGTGTCAACAATCATCAAATCTATCGGTTCGAAATTATAATCAAGAGTTGTTACTTTTAGTCCAGAGCTACGCCATGCGATATATTCGGCAATATCGCTACGTGCTAAACCCAAGGCTGATAAGGTAAGTTGCTGGGCTTCTAAGTTAATGGTAGGAGCGCCCAAACTATAATTACGATATGGGGAGGTGATTTTAGGTTGCTGTCTGAGGTGCATAAGCATAGCTTCAGCGCTTGCGAATAGAGCATTGCGGTCATTGCCACTCAACCTCAACTCAATCGGGCTCTCAATAGGAGGACCTTGCCCGAGCTCACGGGCGTTGATTAAGATTTCAGGAAATTGCTTGTTTAATTTACCATCGATGAAGCGTGAAAATTCAGGCGGGTTAACATCATCCTGCAGCGTTAATACAACTCGAGCAATATGGGATTCATTTGGTTTTTGTGCAAGGTTATAGTAGAACCTTGGACCTGAAAAGCCGCTAAATACCATCACTTCGCTGACTTCAGGATATTGAAGGGCATACTCGGCGATTTGATTTGCTGTCTTGGTTGTAGCTTCTATGTGGCTAGCTAACGGCAATTGGACGTCGATATAAATCTGATTGCGGTTAGCATTTGGGAAGAACTTGCCGTTGGCATTGGGTAGCGAAAGTAAAGTGCATAGCATGGCAGTAGCGGCCACAATCGTGTATACGGGATGTTGTAATGTTTTATGAGCTAGCTGATAGCCAAATGTTGAAAGTTTCTGAGTAACGGTTTCCTGCCACCTTTCTAGCCAAGGGATGGAAATAGGGAAATAAACAAAAAGTACAGGAAGCAGTAGTAAAGCTGCAATATAGCTCAATGAGATGCAGATGATAACGAGCACTGGGATAGTAGCAATGAAATCAGCGACACTGCCTTTTGCCAACAGCATGGGAACGAATGCTGCGATAGTAGTCATTGTTGCCGCGGCAAGCGGTTTTTTCAATTCGTTCACAGAGTGCGCCAAGGCAGATCTCATCGTAAACCCTTTGCTGCGTAAATAGCTCAAGCGTTCAGCTACGATAATGCAATTATCAACCATCAAGCCTAATGAGAGTACCAAGCCGGCAATGGTCATTTGGTGAATAACGCCATCGAAAGTAATAAATAACGCAAGTGAAGAAAACACGATAGCGGGTACGGTTAAACTGATAACAATCGCACTTTGTACCGAAAGAAATAGTAATAAAACAACGCAAATAGCGATACAGCTTTGAATTAGAGAATTTACTAATCCTTCACGGCGTTTTTGAGACCAGTCGGGCTGGAAAATCTCAATTTTAATGGGAGCATCTGTAAATCGTGCATTAATGTCGGCAATAGCTTGTTTGATAGTATCCCCTGCGTTAGCGATATTATGCTGGTTGGGCGGTAGAGATAATGCAATACCGATGACTCGTTGACCATTTTGCCAAAATTGCTCGCTTGAAGTTGGGGCAGTCCGGTAGCCAATATTAGCGATAGTGCTGAGTGGGATTTTTGACCCGTCAGGTGTTGTTATTTGTACGTCTTTTAACTGAGCGTCGTTACGCAGGTGATTGACAGGCAATAGCGATAGCGCACTTAGATTTTGCGACAATACGCCAAGGCTATCTTGCTGATTGGCATCCCGTAGCTGTTTTGCAATCTCTGCTGGCGAGAGGCCAAAAGCGAGCATTCGCTCTTGAGAATAGGAAATAGCCAATTCAAGCCCGGGGTCGCCTACTAGCGAGGCACTTCTCACAACGTCGAGATACTCAAGCTCATCACGTACTTCGAGGGCGAGCTTTCTATCTGCTGTTAATCCTTTTCCCGTGCGCACGGTTAAGACTATCCCTTGGGTATCTTGTGCTCGATCTACTACATAGAATTGGCTATCAGCTAAGCTTGCACCCAGTGGTGCTACTTCATCTTTGATGCGTTGCCAAACTAAAGCGGTATTATACACTTGCTCTTTAAGCTCGATATCGATAACGGCACTTCCTGTTTTTATCCGTGCGTGTATGGTATTAATCTCATCAATTTTTGCTAAACGTCGCTCAAGTGGCTTAACAACGACATCATTGAGTTGAGTGACACTAGCACTTGGATTTACAATTTGAATAAAGCCATTTCGATAGGGGAAGCTGGGGTCCTCCTGACTTTTTGCTTTAAACCAGCCTACAATACCTGTGAATACAAGCAGCAGAGTTAGCCCGAGTACTAGACGTGGAGTGAGATAATTAGATGGGAGAAGCTTATCCATAAACTTCCTCCTGTAACCTATTGATAGGTCTACCAGTAATGCTTGTAAATAAGCGCTGCTGAAGTCGGTTAAATACAAAGTGCGAGAATAGGACTAATAAGCTTCTACTTTTGTTCATGAGACTCACCTTCCAGTAGCGCCAAGTTAAAATTTAACTTAGCCTCCGATGTGATGAGTACGTTTTTACCCATCAGTTTTGGTGCTGTGACTATGACTTGGTTATCATCATTGTCAAAAATAGTCACATCGCGTCTTTGGACCTTGGGTTCAGTAACCAGCACATAGGCTTGCCCCAAGGCATCATAGTGGATTGCGTTGCTTGGCACTTTATAGAGTGGTGTATTGGTGATAGGGAGCTCAAGACGACTATGCAGGCCAACTAGTTCAGAGTCACTCACTTCCAAATCGACGATAAGTTTAAAAAGCTTACCAACGGCATTAGAGGGTAAACTTTTCTCTATAATTTTACCGCTTAGACTTTTGCTTAGCGAAGGAATGGCTATGTGAACGGTTTGGTTAAGTTGTAAAGCAATAAATTCTTGTTCAGGGAGCTGAAATTCAGCCTTTAGCGTAGATAATGTCTGGAGTTGGAAAATTGGCTGTCCCGAAGAGACAACATCACCTGAACGAGCGTAAATATTGGTGACGATACCTTCCTTTCGAGCGAATATTTTGTTCTCATTCAGTGCATTTTTTGCCTCTTCAACCTGAGCTTGTGCTGCTTGGACTTGCTGAGTTGCAATATTAAACGCAAGCCTTGCGGACTCAAGCGCAGAATTTGCTATAAGCTTCTCCGTAAAGAGCTTTTTAGCTCGGTCGAAATCAATCTGTGTCTTTTGCTCAGTACGTTTAGAACTGGCTAGTAACGCTTGTTTTTCACGCAGCTGGGCGCTAAGTCTTGGAGAGTAGAGTGACGCTAGCATGTCTCCTTTTTTAACTAATTGACCTGAGTAGGCATATAAAGACTCAATTCTCCCTTGTGACAGGGAAGCAACATAGACAACATCACTGCCTGTAATTCGACTATAAAAATGCTTCGTCGGAATCGTTGTAGCTAACTCTACAGGTACTGAAATAAGCGTCGTTGAGCGTTTTTCTGCAGTAGTCTGTAGGTTTGAAGGATCACCGCAGCCCTGAAGCGTTAAGGTGATCGTTATTATTGCTAGTCTAAAAAACATACACATACCCAAGCAAAACTTGTACGTTGCCAGAGGCATCGATAAGGGGAGAATCTTTTATTTCATCACCGTAACTGGTGTAACTAACATCAGCTTTAAGCATATGATGTTTACCAAAAAACCAATCGCTTTGAATACCGACTTCGAGTGCAGTGCTGGATTCACCAAGGTAATAGGGTCGAGAACTTAATGCTTCGTTTACTCTGACACCATAGTAATAATCAACAAGGTCTTCACTTTGAAAGTTCGCAGCGATATACGGGTATACTCTGCCGTCAGCAAATCTAAATGGTACACCATAGCTTACGCTGGCTTCATAGCCTTTGTGTGTACTACTCACGTCATGCATAAACTCGAATCCAAATTCACCAAAGCTAGTATCATATTCTGCTTCAAATCCAGCATCGAAACTCATATCTCTGTCTTCCATGCCAGTAAAGAACTTGCTATCAGCTGCCTCGAATCCATCTAACCGTAATTGAGCACCCACACTGATTTCAAATTGTTCGGCTTGATATAGCTTATAGGTTGCTCTTGGCCCTAGTAGGTTGAAGTCGCCATATTGTATGGCGATGGCCGGTACAAACTCTGTTTCATTTCCAATATCTATATAACCTTGGTCCTGAGCAATAATAGCGCCGCCGATCCCCCATTTTAGCGCTTCTGATTGGGGGTGCTGTTCAGCAAACGCTGACGAACAACAAAAGAATGAAAGAGAAGTAGTGATCGTTAATAGTAATCTAGCCATAGTCAGTATTCCTTGAGTTTAAGTAATCATGTTGATATGGCTAGAATAGAGAAAGAAACTTTCTCGAAACTTACAGTTCAGTAATAAATCATATAAACTCAAAATTCCTTCGTTCGTATTGCCGTTATGACTGCAAAAGCTTAGTATCAGGTAACTTCGCAAGCGTTTGAGTGCTTGGTGTATAAGAATCAAAACCGATTTGCTGAATAATTTGCTTTGAAACACACCGCGTAAATAACGATAAAGTAAAATGCTATTCGGTAATCTAAAAAGAATAAAAGGGTGAACAATGAGTGAAGAACAAAACCAACCGCAGCAAGAGACGTTGACACCAGAACAACAGCAGCAAAGATCAATACAATGGCAGCGTAGCTGCGTACAAGCTGCACAAAAACACCTCGCGGATAAAGGAGTGTTACCGCAAAGTATAATTGAAAAAGAATGTCGTTATATTGAGCCATTGGTTGCGCTTTGGAAAATCAAAGGTCAAAACGGCAAAAAGTATTGGGTGATCACAGGTAATCTACCGACGGATCATATTGAGGCTTCCGCTGCAGCGACAGCACGTGAAGCACTGCGCTATTTTTCATTCCATTGGCAAATGAAAGCAGAAGAAATTATGTCTGCAAAGCCAGTAGAAAAAACACAAGCCCAGTTTGCTAATCTACTAGTAAACCGAGCTCATGGTCTATATGACCTTTTCGCTAAAGATGAACTTTGGGCTAATGAAGCATCGTAAACGGTTCCATCTTGAGTGATTGAATAGGGCATTTCAAGCGCTGTCTTGGAATGCCAGCTTCCATAAATACGTGCCCATGCGTGGAAAACCCCGACTGTAAAAATTCGGGCACTTCATCCAAAATGCATTGGATAAAAACATCTTCAAAGCCTTTGTCTTTTGCCAAGTCAACAAGTCCCCCGATCAACGAAGCATAAGCATCTCGATTACGGTGAGATTTGAATATGGCAATGCGGCTTAATAACCCATCTTCGCACAGTCTCCCTGTGCCAACTGGCCCATCGAATTCGTCAATAATGATTAAGTGCTCAGCAGTGATATCCTGCTGATCAAATTCGACTTCTTTAGGAATATGAAGTTCATACACAAATACGCGCTCGCGTATCGCTTTTAGCTCCAATTTTTTGGTTTGCCAAGTTACTCTACTGATCCTATAACTCATACTGCCCCCATTTACAGATTGCACCTGCATTCCCTGTTTAGCGACAAGCTAGAGCTTGCGAAAACCTTGAAGATCAAGGATTTCGCGGCATATTGTTATTTTTGTGAACGCGGCTATCTTGTTCTAACAGGCTCTACTCCCAGCCCTCATCGAAGTCAGCATCGGCTGGATCGCTGTCTTCAACGAAGTAGGTCCCATCATTAATCAGTTTAGTTAACGTTTGTTTAAATTCCAAACTATTTAATGCAGGAATTATTGCATTAAACTCAAACACAACATGATCGCTTAGCTGCTTTACGGCATCTAAACAATGATGGTCTAATTCATAGTTTTCACCATTAACACTGAACAAAATATGATCGTCACAGATTTGGTAAATAGCACGTACTCCACCAGCGCGATAAACCAATGGGTTATCTTTGGCGATCTCGAGAAGCTCCTGAGGATCAATTATGGGTTCTAATGGCGCGAGATCCATCTCATGTTTTGGTTCGCTGAGTGTCTTTCCAAGCCATTGACTGTATAGTGCCTTATCTTCAAGTAAAGCATTGAGCAGAGACTTTATCTGTTGTTGGTCGCTGCAGGTGACTTCGCCAATAGACGCTCTGAGTTGTAATTCTGGATCGCTAAAACGGCGTTTGCCAGCTTCCATATCAATTACGTGATCAGCAAAGCTTGAAAGTAAGTCTTTTTGATCAGGCGCTCGAAAGCCAACTGAGTAGTTTAAAGCATCCTCAACTGCATAACCTTCGTGAGGACAAGCTGGCGGAATATATAAGATATCACCCGGTTCAAGAACTGCATCAATGACCGCTTCGAATTGCTCTACTTGTAATAGACTCTTGTTGCGCGCAAATTGCTTTAGGCTGTTGTCCCGTTCGCCAACTCGCCAATGACGTTTACCCTGTCCTTGAATTATAAAAACATCATATTGATCTAAGTGCGGACCAACGCCACCACCAGGAGTCGAAAAGCTAATCATCAAATCGTCTATGCGCCAATTTGGTATGAATCTAAACGCTTCTATTAATTGTGCGGCTTGTGGGTGCCAGTGGTCAACGGCTTGGACCAATAGGGTGCTGTTACTATCGGTGAGTAAATCAAATTGTTCAAAAGGGCCGTGATGAGCTTCCCAGTTATTATCGTGATTAGTGACAATTCGAGATTCTATGCATTCTTCAGTTGCAAGGCCGGCAAGTTCTTCTGGCTCAATTGGGTCTTCAAAGTCTCGGAATCCTTGTTTGATGAGTAATGGCTTCTTTTGCCAATACTGGGCAAGAAATTGTTCGAAGGTAAGGTCATTAATTTGCAGTTGATACATAGGGAAATTCCAGTAATAAAAAAGCGAAAGAGTGCACTCTTTCGCTTATTCTATACCAAGTAGTAAAAAGCTGGTGTCGCTTTATACTTAGTTTAGTTCGTCAATGAACGCTTCAGCACGACCGATATAGTTTGCTGGCGTCATTTCTTTCATTTGTGCTTTTACTTCATTTGGCAAGTCTAGGTTATCGATGAAGTCAGCCATGATTTCTTTGTTTACGCGTTTACCACGAGTAAGATCTTTTAGCTTTTCATATGGCTTTTCGATACCGTACTTACGCATTACCGTTTGGATTGGCTCTGCAAGTAGTTCCCAGTTATCATCAAGCTCAGCAAGCAAACGATCAGCATTGACTTCTAACTTGCTAACGCCTTTTAGCGTTGCTTGATACGCGATAAGCACATAACCCATACCAACACCTAAGTTACGTAAAACCGTTGAGTCGGTTAGGTCACGTTGCCAGCGTGAAACAGGTAGTTTTTGTGCAAGATGCGCAAAGATAGCGTTAGCAATGCCAAGGTTACCTTCAGAGTTTTCAAAGTCGATAGGGTTAACTTTGTGAGGCATTGTTGAAGAACCAATCTCACCAGCAATGGTTTTTTGCTTGAAGTGGTTTAGCGCGATATAACCCCAAACGTCACGGTCAAAGTCAATTAAGATAGTATTGAAGCGTGCAATCGCATCGAATAGCTCAGCGATATAGTCATGCGGTTCGATTTGCGTTGTGAATGGGTTCCAAGTCAAACCTAGGCTTGATACAAAACGTTCACTGTGTGCATGCCAATCGTAATCAGGGTAAGCGCTTAGGTGAGCATTATAGTTGCCAACGGCACCATTGATTTTACCAAGCATTTGTACGTTAGCGATTTGCTGGCGTTGACGTTGCAGACGAACATACACGTTTGCAAACTCTTTACCCATGGTTGATGGTGAAGCAGGTTGGCCGTGTGTACGAGTCATCATTGGAATTGACTTATACTCAACCGCTTTGTCTTTGATTGCGCTCAGTAGCTCATCACAGTATGGCAGTAATACCGTGTCACGCGCTTCAGTTAGCATTAGGCCATGAGAAAGGTTGTTGATGTCCTCAGAGGTACATGCAAAATGAATAAATTCATTGACGGCATTTAGCTCGGCATTGTCAGCTACTTTTTCTTTAAGAAGGTATTCTACAGCTTTAACGTCGTGGTTAGTGGTGCGCTCAATCTCTTTTACGCGTGCTGCGTCTGCTTCGCTGAAGTTTTCAACGATGCTATCAAGAAGTGCGTTGACTTCATCGCTGAAAGCAGGTACTTCTTTAATGGCGTCGCTGCTCGCTAGCGCTTGTAGCCAACGAACTTCTACGATGACGCGGTATTTGATCAAGCCAAATTCACTGAAGATGCTTCTCAGTTCTTTGGTCTTGCTACCATAGCGACCATCCACAGGAGAGATAGCGGTTAACGCTGAAAGCTCCATAATAACTCCTAACTATTTGTTTTTGAACGATACTTAGATAGTGGTATTAGAACCACTACGAATTTTATACCAACTTGATTAATTAAGTGGTCTACTTTGAGGCGATAAAATCTAGTCGATAACACCGCTTCCGCATCCTGCTCACGCCAAGGTACCTACATCCATATAGGCAAGGCGAAAATTTTGCTATTTAGTTGTTCTAAATAAGAAATTCTTAGCCCTGTTAGCGTCAGATTTGCTCCTTCAAATTGAGCAAGTATTAAGACAAATTGGTATTACATATAACTTTTTGCAGCAGTAATGATTTTCTTTTTCGCAAAAAAGAAATGACGACGTTTACCGCCGAGCTGGCGCCACAATACTGCACTACGGATCCCCGCAAGTAATAGCGCCCGAATTTTTTGTTGTGTTGCTGTTTGTTTTAATAGCTCAGGCTTACCGAATACTTGGATCTTAGGGCCAAGAGGGCTTATTACTTGACCGTAAATGTCGGCAAGTGCGGCAACAACTTGGCTTTCACAGATATCAAAGTGTAATAACTGGCGCTCAACTTGCTGAATTTTTTGTGCTAACAAATCAAGAGATTTGCTATCGTTACTTAGCACTCGCTCTAATTGCATCATCGCGCCAACATATTTAACCATTTCAACGTCTTTTTCGCCGCCAGCCGAAAGCTGCTCAATTAGCGTTCGACAGCCTGTTTTGATGGCAAATTTGTCTGGGTAAACGTCCTCTGGGCGTTCAGGAGAAGTATTAATAATGCTTTTTAAAAAGCCCTCAACTTCATTTTCATTGAAGGTGCCGTAACGCGCACATTTTTGTACCAGTTTACTGATCTGACACATTGCCGCCAGAGGCATTACGTATTGGTTTTGCATTATTTAATCACCGACTCAATAATACCGCCGCCAAGGCACACGTCATTTGCGTAGAATACCGCAGATTGTCCGGGAGTTACGGCTTTTTGTGGCTCATCGAATAGCACACGTGCCATACCATCTTGGCCAACTAATAACGTACAAGGGATGTCGGTTTGGCGATAACGTGTTTTTACCGTGCAGCGAGTTGTACCTTGCGGACCTACGCGGTCGACCCAATGTAGTTGATTTGCGTTTAGACCATTGCTGAACAGGCGAGGGTGGTTTTTACCTTGACCAACAACCAGTACATTACGTTCGATATCTTTATCTACCACATACCAAGGTTCGCCGTTGCCTTCTTTAGAACCACCAATTAATAGACCCTTACGTTGACCTAGCGTGTGGTACATCAAGCCTTCATGTTCACCAACACGATTACCTTCGCAATCTTCAATCACACCAGGCTGTGCGGGCAAAAATTTGGCAAGGAAGTCTTTAAATTTGCGCTCACCGATAAAGCAGATCCCGGTTGAATCTTTTTTATCGTGTGTGATTAAGCCTTGGTCTTCTGCAATTTTACGCACTTCTGGCTTTTCAATTTCACCCACAGGGAAGAGTGTTTGCGCAATATGTTCATGGCTTAATGTGTAAAGGAAATAGCTTTGATCTTTGTTCTCGTCATCTCCACGAAGCATAACGAATTTACCGTCACGCTCTGCGCGACGAACATAGTGGCCAGTTGCGATATAGTCTGCACCCAACGCTTCTGCTGCAAACTGTAAAAAGGCTTTAAATTTGATTTCTTTGTTGCACATGATGTCTGGGTTTGGTGTACGGCCAGCCTTGTATTCTTCAAGGAAGTGTTCAAACACATTATCCCAGTATTCAGCAGCAAAGTTTACGGTGTGTAGCTCAATACCTAGCTTATCACACACTGCCTGGGCATCTTTTAGATCATCAGCTGCTGCACAATACTCATCATTGTCATCTTCTTCCCAGTTCTTCATAAACAGGCCTTCTACTTGGTAGCCTTGTTGTTTTAAAAGGTAGGCAGATACAGAAGAATCTACACCGCCGGACATTCCGACAATGACTTTAATGTGACTATTATCGCTCATAATTTCGCTATTAATCTTAATGCTCAGATAGAAAGCGCTTATTATACTCAAATCTCTTTAAATTGCACGTCCGTGAGGCGTTCAAGCGCAGGAGAAAAGTCCTAGTAGAAAATGCTAAAGCACTCGATATTCACCGTTTTTAAGATCGCCCAGACTATATTCACCTATTTGTGCGCGAATAAGTCTAAGCGTGGGATGACCAATATGCGCCGTCATACGACGAACTTGTCTATTACGCCCTTCTTTGATGGAGATAGAAAGCCAGGTTGTTGGGATATTTTTGCGTTCTCTTATCGGCGGGTTACGCGGCCAAACATTGGGCTCAGTTATTACTTCCACTTTGGCAGGTAAAGTTGGACCATCTTTTAGTTCTACACCGTTTCTTAGCGCGTTTAGGCATTCGCTACTTGGCTCTCCTTCGACCTGAACCCAGTAGGTTTTATATGTCGATTTTTTAGGAGAAGTCAGGGTGTTTTGTAATTTACCGCAGTTGGTAAGTAGCAATAGCCCCTCACTATCTCTATCCAAGCGACCTGCAGCATAGACATCTTTGATATCAATAAAATCAGCCAATGTTTGACGATTTTGATCATCAGTAAACTGACACAAAACATCAAAAGGCTTATTAAATAGAACGACTTTTACTTGCTCTGGCGGTAGGGCGGGTTTTGACAGCCGATTAGTTATTGGCTTTTTCCGTGCTGTGTTGTGTCTAGAGAATGCGGGCTTATTAGCATGTGATTTTCTTTTGTTATTTGTATTGGCTCTACTACTTGTGTTCATCGCCACATTCCTAAGGTTCACGAAAAATGGCATTTTAGCGCAATTGCTCCTGAGTGTCGCCTGCAAGCAAAAAAGCGACCCTCAGGCCGCTTTTTGACTGTTATCCGAAGATTACAGTGACGCTAGTACGTCGTTAAATACCGCAGAAGGACGCATAGCTGCGAACGCTTTGTCATCTTCAGGCTGGTAATAACCACCAACATCCATTGCTTGACCTTGTGCTTCATTTAGTGCTGCAACAATATCAGCTTCTTTTGCTGTTAGTTCCGCAGCAACATTTTCAAACTTAGCTTTAAGCTCTGCATCTTTGTCTTGTGCAGCCAGCTCTTGAGCCCAGTACATTGCAAGGTAAAAATGGCTACCGCGGTTATCAAGCTCTTTCACTTTACGTGAAGGTGACTTGTTTTCATCTAAGAATTTAGCCGTTGCTGCGTCTAGTGTGTCTGCAAGTACTTGTGCCTTAGCATTACCCGTTGTTTGGCTCAAATGCTCAAAAGAAGCAGCAAGTGCAAGGAATTCACCTAGCGAGTCCCAACGCAAGTGGTTTTCTTTTTCGAACTGTTGAACGTGTTTAGGCGCAGAACCACCCGCACCAGTTTCAAATAAGCCACCGCCATTCATTAGTGGAACGATAGATAGCATTTTTGCACTCGTACCAAGCTCTAAAATTGGGAATAGGTCAGTTAGGTAATCACGTAACACGTTACCCGTTACTGAAATAGTATCTTCGCCCTTTTTCATGCGCTCTAGAGAGTATAGCGTTGCATCCACTGGTGCTTTGATTAAGATTTCAAGGCCATCAGTGTCATGCTCAGGCAGATATGCGTTTACCTTTTTGATAAGTTCAGCGTCGTGAGCACGGGCTTCGTCTAACCAGAAAACGGCAGGTGTATTCGTTGCGCGAGCACGGTTAACCGCTAGTTTTACCCAGTCTTTGATCGGTGCATCTTTCACCTGACACATACGCCAGATGTCGCCTTCTGCAACAGTGTGCTCAAGTAAAGTGTTGCCCGCCGCATTTACAACGCGGATTGTGCCAGCTGATGGCGCTTCAAACGTTTTGTCGTGTGAACCGTACTCTTCCGCTTTTTGTGCCATTAGACCGACGTTAGGGATCGTACCCATAGTACGTGGGTCAAATGCACCGTTTTCTTTACAGAAATCAATCGTTGCGCCGTACACACCTGAGTAACAACGATCTGGGATCACAAAAGCCGTATCTTGTTGTTTACCTTCAGCATTCCACATCTGACCGCTTGAACGAATTGCAGCAGGCATTGATGCATCAATGATCACGTCACTAGGTACATGCAGGTTTGTAATACCACGGTCTGAGTCTACCATCGCGATATCAGGTGCTGTCTCGTAAACGGCTGCAAGGTCAGCTTCGATTTCTTTGCGCTTCGCATCGTCCAACGACTCAATTTTTGAGTACACGTCGCCAACACCGTTGCTTGCATCAACACCGATTTCAGCAAATGTCGCCGCATGCTTTTCGAATACGTCTTTGTAGAATACTTTTACAGCATGACCAAAGATGATTGGATCTGACACCTTCATCATTGTTGCTTTCATGTGTAGCGAGAACAAAACGCCTTTATCTTTTGCTTCTTGTACTTGTACTGCTAAGAATTCACGTAGTGCCTGTACACTCATACGAGAGGCGTCAATGATTTCACCCGCAAGTAGTGGCGTGCTTTGTTTTAGTACGGTGATGTCACCATTGTTCGCTACGTGCTCAATACGAACATCAGTCGCTTCAGCAACCGTTACCGACTGTTCAGAACTGAAGAAGTCACCGTCAGCCATTGATGCAACATAAGACTGTGAGTCTTTAGACCAAGCACCCATTGAATGTGGGTTTTTACGAGCATAGCCTTTGACTGAAGTTGGAGCACGGCGGTCTGAGTTACCTTCACGAAGTACAGGGTTTACTGCACTACCTTTGATTTTGTCATAACGCGCTTTAACATCGGCTTCTTCGTCTGTTTTTGCTTCAGAAGGATACTCTGGAAGCGCGTAACCTTTAGCTTGCAATTCTTTAATTGCTGCACGAAGTTGTGGAATTGAAGCACTGATATTAGGTAACTTGATGATGTTAGCTTCAGGCGTTTTAGCAAGTGCACCTAGCTCAGCGAGTGCATCACCAATACGTTGTTCTTCTTTTAAGTACTCAGGGAAAGTCGCAATAATACGTCCTGCAAGTGAAATATCGCGAGTTTCAACTTCGATATTTGCAGGCTTAGTGAATGCTTGGATGATTGGCAATAGCGAGTAAGTTGCGAGAGCCGGGGCTTCATCTGTTTTGGTATAGATAATTTTCGATGTCATCATCATTCCTAGATAGTTGTGGGCTTTTACGCCGTTCAACAATTGCTAATAGGACTAAGCAACGCAATTTTCACACTCAACAACGTGTCGTTGTCGCTGGTTAAAACGGGACCAGTTCACTAAGCGATTAATGAAAGGTGCAAAAAACCTCGACAATCCTCGTTAGAATCGATGCCTAGGTAGCGCAGCATTAGCAAGTTTGTTAGGTATTTATACTTTTGGCTTATTACAATAACTGGTATTCATTCAGCATTGAAATGCATCAAGTAGCAATATCTAATCAACCTGAAATTGACTTTGCAAGCGTGCTTTAGTCTAACAGTGTTTGCATATGGGGGCTAATTATTAAATTTAAAGTGTAAAAGTGAAAAGTTATAACAAACGTGATAAGGAGAGATTGAAGATTTCTTTTAGTTATTGTGCAGATATTCAAAAAAGAGGAATAAGCGAGCACTCATGTAACCCGCTTTAGCCAAAAACTACGTTAACACTTAAACAACATCTTCCGTAATTGGAGCGATGTTGGTTGCGTGTAGACCCTTAGGTCCTTGTTGTAGCTCGAATGATACATCCTGACCAGCTTTAAGCGTCTTGTATCCATCCATTACAATCGTTGAGTAATGAGCAAAGATATCTTCGTCACTGCCGTCTTCTACGATGAAACCAAACCCTTTGGCGTTATTGAACCATTTGACTTTTCCGCAAGCCATACTTCTACATCCTTCTATAAGTTGACTAAATTAATGTTAATCTACTCTTTTAATTTTGCTAAACTGCCCATAGATTAGACAGTCATGTAAGACTGTAGTTTATATGAGCAAGCAGTCAAGTTTTTTGCTCTTTTTTTTAACATTTTATTTATTTCTCAAATCTATTTGCTTGAGTATATAAGACAAGACTATATTTATTATGAGTGGGACAAAAGATTCGGGTGTATTGGACGCCGTTCGCGAGGAACAGAAGCAGCAGCTTCAACCGCCGCGAAAATATAAAGTGATTTTAAACAATGATGATTACACGCCCATGGATTTTGTTGTCGAGGTATTGACGACATTCTTCAATATGGATAGCGAGAGAGCAACTGAGGTGATGCTTGAAGTGCATCACAAGGGAAAAGCGGTATGTGGAGTATACCCTGCTGACATAGCCCATACCAAGGCTGAGCAGGTAAACCGATATGCTCGTGACAACGAGCACCCGCTGCTCTGTAGTTGTGAGCAGGAATAACCTATAAATTTCTTGTTGGGGGTTGCCAATGCTAAACAAAGACTTAGAACTTACTCTTAACGCCGCGTTTCGCGAGGCCCGTTCTCGCCGTCATGAATTTATGACGGTTGAGCATTTATTACTTGCATTGATCGATAACCCCTCTGCTAGTGAGGCGCTTGATGCCTGTGGTGTCGATATGGATACCTTGAAGCGCGAGTTATCAGAGTTTATTGATGAAACAACGCCTGTTATTCCTGATTTAGAGGAAGACAGAGAAACACAACCAACACTTGGTTTTCAGCGTGTATTACAACGCGCTGTATTCCATGTTCAATCATCTGGTCGCTCAGAAGTAACAGGGGTAAACGTGCTTGTCGCGATTTTTTCTGAGCAAGAAAGCCAAGCTGTTTATTTACTTAAGAAAGCCGACGTTAGTCGTCTAGATATTGTTAATTTCATTAGTCACGGTATCTCTAAAATTGAAGATGATCACGAGCGAGACGATCATGAAGAGATGCAAGACGATAGCGGTGAAATGCAACAGGAAGAGAAAACCAAGCTGGAAAATTTCACTTCTAATCTAAATATTCAAGCGGAATCTGGACGTATTGATCCGTTGGTTGGTCGTGATGAGGAAGTTGAGCGTACGGTTCAGGTGCTGTGCCGTCGTAAGAAAAATAACCCGTTACTCGTTGGTGAAGCGGGGGTTGGTAAAACCGCGATTGCTGAAGGTTTAGCTTATCGGATCGTCAATAATCAGGTACCTGATGTAATTGCTGACGCTGTGGTTTACTCACTGGATATGGGAGCATTACTTGCGGGTACAAAATATCGCGGTGACTTTGAGAAACGTTTTAAAGCGCTACTGAAAGAACTTCAGTCAAAGCCTCATGCGATATTATTTATTGACGAAATCCATACCATTATCGGCGCTGGCGCTGCTTCAGGTGGTGTGATGGATGCATCTAATCTAATTAAGCCACTGTTATCGAGTGGACAGCTTCGCTGTATGGGTTCGACAACATATTCTGAATTCAAGAATATCTTTGAGAAAGACAGAGCATTAGTGCGCCGCTTCCAGAAAATCGACGTGGTTGAACCAAGTGTTGAAGATACCACGAAGATCTTACATGGCTTGAAAGAGCGTTATGAAGAGCACCACGGTATTCGTTACACGCAAAAAGCGTTAAAAGCGGCAGCTGAGCTGAGCGCTAAATATATTAATGAGCGTCATTTGCCTGACAAAGCAATCGATGTCATTGATGAAGCGGGTGCAAGTCAAAGGCTACAGCCAACTTCAAGACGGAAGAAAACGATTAATGTGTCGGACATTGAAGCTATTGTGTCTAAAATGGCGCGTATTCCACAGCAAAGCGTATCATCTAGTGATAAAGAAACGCTTAAGAATCTTGATCGTAACTTAAAGATGTTGGTGTTTGGCCAAGATGAGTCGATTGACGCGTTAACATCAGCAATTCGCTTATCACGCTCAGGCCTTGCTAATGAAGACAAGCCTGTAGGTTCATTCTTGTTTGCAGGTCCTACTGGGGTTGGTAAAACCGAAGTAACCAAGCAACTTGCTAAGTGTATGGGCATAGAGTTTATTCGCTTCGATATGTCTGAGTACTCTGAGCGCCATGCCGTTAGCCGCCTAATTGGTGCGCCTCCGGGGTATGTTGGCTTTGAGCAGGGTGGACTGTTGACCGAGGCTGCAATCAAGCATCCTCATGCAGTGGTGTTACTCGATGAAATAGAGAAAGCACACCCAGACATCTACAACATTCTATTGCAGGTTATGGATCATGGTACGCTAACAGACAACAATGGTCGTAAGGCAGACTTTAGAAACATTGTGTTGGTGATGACAACAAATGCGGGTGTGCAAGAGACTGTTCGTCAATCGATTGGATTCCAGCAGCAAGACTACTCTCATGATGCCATGGTAGAAATCAATAAGGTGTTCACACCAGAGTTTAGAAACCGCTTGGATAACATCATTTGGTTCAACCACCTAGAGAAAGAAGTTATCTTGCAAGTTGTTGATAAATTCATTGTTGAATTGCAAGCGCAGCTTGATAAGAAGTCTGTTAATCTGGAACTTACGGCGCAAGCACGAGATTGGCTGGCAGATCTTGGTTACGACAAGGCAATGGGGGCTCGTCCAATGGCGAGGGTTATTCAGGACAACCTGAAAAAGCCTCTTGCCAATGAAATCTTGTTTGGTCATTTGTCTGATGGTGGGACGGTAAAAGTCACAGTGAAAGACAACAAGTTGTCCTTTGATTACCAAACGGAAGCGGTGTCAGCATAAGACCTTTGAACTATAGGATAAAAGCCCAGCACTGCTGGGCTTTTTGTTATCACTGAGTTTGATGCGGCATTACCGTCTTTTAAACTCAGCGTTAGTCGTTCGTGTATACTAATTGCTTGAGTGAACTTGGTATACCTAAGTAACATCAGTATGTTGAAGTCGCTTGGGTATCAACGTGTTTACGGCATCAACTTAGTATAAATCTACACACGCAGATTAACGAGCACGGAAGACCATGGTGCTCCCTTTGAACGCTGAGGTTAGGGCTAGATAATAAATTCAAACGACAAAAAGCCCAGAATAGCTGGGCTTTTTGTTATCACTGAGTTTGATGCGGCATTACCGTCTTTTAAACTCAGCGTTAGTCGTTCGTGTATACTAATTGCTTGAATGAACTTGGTATACCTAAGTAACATCAGTATGTTGAAGTCGCTTGGGTATCAACGAGTTTACGGCATCAACTTAGTATAAATCTACACACGCAGATTAACGAGCACGGAAGACAATACGTCCCTTTGATAGGTCGTAAGGCGTCATTTCAACAGTAACTTTGTCACCAGTCAAAATACGGATGTAGTTTTTGCGCATTTTTCCAGAAATATGTGCAACAACCACGTGACCATTTTCTAGTTCAACACGGAACATTGTGTTTGGTAGCGTGTCAAGGACCGTGCCTTGCATTTCAATTACGTCTTCTTTCGCCATGTGTAGCGTATCACCTCTTGGTTAAATTAAACGATGCAGATTTTGCCCAAAAGCGGGGAATAAGTAAAGTTACAAGCTGATTTTTTGTTAATTTGGTCGTTTATTCAGCCAGTTTTACTAAAGTTTTTCGCTTCTATTCCTAACGCATCTCAAAATCTGGAGCCATATTACTAGGCAAGGGCGCTATTCTAGCATAGGAAAGTCTGCTAGTAACGCATGTTTTTTGTCCATGCAACGGGATAATAAGGGTGTAAAAGGAGAAGTATTCCTGCATTTGAGCTTAAGCATGCAGGAATACTAAGCACTAACCACAAGATTGCGGGGGAGCGGGATCAATATCTTGCCAAATATCTTTAACTAACTTTTGTGCTGGAACAAATTGGGTTTTGTAACGCATTTTTTTACATTCGTCGATTTGATAACCCAAGTACAAATAGGGTTTATTCTGTTTCGCCGCCTGTTCTAACTGAGCCATGATCATGATAGTACCGATACTTAGTGATTCATACTCAGGATCGAAAAAGGTGTAAATAGCAGACAATGAATAGGGCATTGAATCTGTGACCGCCACTGCAATTAATTTATCTTTGTGCCATAGCTCGATAAAGACGATGTTCATCCAACGACAAAATAAGAAGCTTTCGTACTGGAGACGGTTAGGTGGGTACATAGAGCCATCGCTGTGGCGTAGACTGATATATTTCTCGTATAACGGATAGTATTCAGGCCGCTCCTGATGGCTAATAATAAGCTGATAATCTTGTTTTAATTTATTACGTTTGCGCTTTTGAGATTTACTCGGTTTAAATTCTTGAGTTAATACTCTTACTGATTGACAAGCTGAGCATGCGGGACAGTGCGGACGATAAATCTGGTCTCCACTGCGGCGAAACCCTAATGCTAACAATTGTTCAAATCTATCTGGGCTGTAACAATTTGGGTCTAGAATAACCAGTAACTGTTCCTTCTGCTCAGGTAAATAACTACAACTAAATTGTTGGCTCAGTCCGATTTTAGAAGGAAAGTGTTCATTCATAGATAGCTTTCAACTCCTGAGGCTGCCACATTGATGATGGGATCTCAAATCGATCCGCCAATCTAAGTCTAGTCAAAAACTCGCTCCTTGGTACAACTTTTAATCCCAAACTTGTTAAATAAGGATTTTCGAGTTGGCAATCAATAAAATGTGCTTGATGGGCTTTGAGCCAATTAACCAGTGCCCACATCGCCATTTTGGACGTATTAGGTAAGGTGTGGAACATAGATTCACCACAAAATACACCGGACTGCATGATGCCATAGAGCCCGCCAACGAGGTTGCCTTTATCCCATACCTCCACACTATGTGCTAATCCCTGAATGTGTGCTTGCTGATACGCAGCCAACATCGCATTCGTGATCCAAGTTCCTTCAGCGGCCATTCGTTGATTTCTACAAGCTTGAATCACTTGTGAAAAGGCGGTATTGATTGTGACGGTCGGACTGAGTTTGCGTTGGGCTTTTCTTAGCGTTTTACCACAATGAAAATCTTGAAGCTCCAAGATCCCGCGTTCGCTTGGGCTCCACCACATGATTGGCTCACCTTCATTAAACCAAGGAAAGATCCCATTGGCATAAGCGTTTTTCAGTCGTTTTACCTGTAAACACCCGCCAATGGCAAGCAGTCCATCTGGTTCAGACAAGGCATAGTGATTTGGCGGAAAGCGAAAGTCATCGCGGGCGAGATGGAACAGTTGTTGGATCATTGAACAAACTACAAGATTGTTATTTATTTCAATATAGCAAATTAAGGCAAGGAGGGAAGTGGGCCAGTCTAGACCGACCCATTTATCTATTATTTTTGGCTGTCTAAGAAGCGCTCTGCATCTAGTGCTGCCATACAGCCTGTACCTGCTGAGGTAATTGCTTGACGGTAAATGTGGTCAGACACATCACCTGCTGCAAATACACCTTCAACACTAGTCTGTGTTGCATTACCATTGAGGCCTGATTGCACTACCAAATAACCATCTTTCATCTCTAGCTGGCCCTCAAACATATCTGTGTTTGGTTTGTGACCAATCGCGATGAAAACACCAGCAAGATCAAGCTGCTCTGTCGCTTCTGAATCAGCATCTTTGATACGAATACCAGTAACACCCATCTCATCACCTAGCACTTCATCTAGTGTGCGATTTAGGTGTAATACTACGTTACCGTTCGCCGCTTTATCCATTAAGCGATCGGCAAGAATTTTCTCACTACGGAAAGAATCGCGGCGGTGAATAACATGTACTTCTTCAGCGATATTTGATAGGTAAAGTGCTTCTTCAACCGCGGTATTACCACCACCAACAACCGCAACCTTTTGACCACGATAGAAGAATCCATCACAAGTTGCACAAGCAGATACGCCACGGCCTTGGAACGCTGTTTCAGACTCAAGACCAAGGTATTTAGCAGATGCACCTGTTGCGATGATTAACGCATCACAAGTATAAGTGCCTTGATCGCCAGTGAGTGTGAAAGGGCGCTTCGTCACGTCAACTTTGTTGATGTGATCGAAAATGATTTCAGTTTCAAAGCGCTCTGCGTGCTCTTTCATACGGTCCATAAGAGCTGGACCCGTTAAACCATGTGCATCACCAGGCCAGTTCTCGACTTCAGTAGTTGTAGTCAGCTGACCACCTTGCTGCATACCTGTGATTAGTACTGGGTTTAAATTTGCCCGTGCTGCGTATACCGCGGCAGTGTAACCCGCAGGACCCGAACCTAAAATCAACAGTTTGCAGTGTTTTGCATCGCTCATGTAATTTTCCTAACTAAATTCTAAAAAATGCTATTAAGCAAAAGTTTGTTCGATTCTATGTAATTCAATAGGGAAGTAAATAAAAAACCGTAATCTGATTTGGTATAAATTGGCAAGTTGTCAAAAAATTTGTACTGTTTTGTTTTAAATCGACTACAGATTGAGCAATCTTGTTCGGGACTAGCAAAAAACAGCAGTATTTCATGACCTCAGGTTTTTTTTTTGATATGTTTTAGAGAATTTTGTTTTGCTATCAAGAGTTGATAGCCTAATTGAAAAGGTACATATGGCATTTTGGCAGAATACCCCAGGCTTCGGGTTAAGTGCACAAGATTGTGAGGTGTTAACTGATGCTAAGCAATATCATCAGACACTTTTACAACTGATCTCACAGGCAAAAACGCGTATTTATATCACCGCACTTTATTTACAAGATGATGAGGCGGGTCGTGAGATATTGCACGCATTGCACGAGGCTGCACAGCAAAATCCAGACTTAACGGTAAAAGTGTTGGTTGATTTTCACCGTGCGCAACGCGGCCTCATTGGCGCTGAAAAGTCAGAAGGCAACGCCAAGCTATATTGTGATTTAAAAGAGCAGCTAGGCACTCAAGTTGAAGTGTATGGTGTGCCGGTAAAAGCAAAAGAACTTTTTGGCGTGTTGCATTTAAAAGGCTTTGTTATTGACGATATCCTGCTTTATAGCGGTGCTAGTTTAAATAATGTCTATTTGCATCATGATGAAAAATACCGTCTAGACCGCTATTTTGTGATTAAACAAGCACAGCTCGCGGATAGCTTTTGCCACTTTACCGATCAAGTGCTGATAGCGTCTGACGCAGTACCTAGACTCGACATCCGTCCATTACCTACTTTACTCGACATTCGTACTGAGCAAAAACAGCTGATGAAACAGTTGAAAAAGGCCAGTTATGATATTTCAAAGGCGAACAGTCGGGAGGGTCTAACGGTTCGTCCATTTTTAGGTTTTGGTCGTAGAACTAATAAGCTAAACCGTCTTATTAAGGCGCTTTTCGATACCACAGAACAAGAGTTAGTACTTTACACCCCTTACTTCAATTTTCCGGCTCCTTTACTTCGCTCATTACGTCGTTTACTGAAAACAGGCAAAAAGGTGACAATAGTGGTGGGGGATAAAACGGCAAATGATTTCTATATCAGTCCAGAGCAGCCATTTAGCCGAATTGGTGCGCTTCCTTATTTGTACGAAACCATTTTGTATAAATTTATCAAGTCTCAACGCCGCTTCATAAACGCCGGATTGCTGGATGTGTATCTGTGGCAAGATGGCAACAACTCGTTTCACTTGAAGGGAGTGAGCAAAGATGGTGATACGCATTTAATGAGTGGTCATAACCTCAACCCAAGGGCGTGGGGGTTAGATATTGAAAATGGTATTCTAATAGAAGATCCCGACAAAGCACTGTTGCCTCAAATCGAGTTAGAAAAACAAGAGATATTAAAACATTGCCGTCGCATCGATAGCCACGACGATCTCGAGACACTAGCGGATTATCCAGCACCTGTGAAAAAACTTCTTGGCCAGGCTAAGCGTGTGAAAGTCGACTTTATTATCAAGCGTTTTATTTAATTCAAACACTGTCAGTTTTTTAAAAAGGGACGAGCGTCCCTTTTTTACTTTCTTATTTTTGATTATACGCTTCGTTGTGTGAGCTTGCTGCGCGACCTGATGGATCGGCATTGCGCTGGAAAGACTCGTCCCAAGCAAGCGCTTCGGGCGTTGAACACGCTACAGACTTGCCGTGAGGAACACACTTAGCTGCCGCTTCTCCTGGGAAATGCGACTCAAAAATGGTGCGATAATAATAGGCTTCTTTGCTATCCGGTGTATTGATTGGATAGCGGTAGTGGGCGTTTTCAAGATCCGAATCGCTCACTTGCTGACTGACATACTCTTTTAGCGAATCGATCCAGCTATAGCCTACACCATCAGAAAATTGTTCTTTTTGGCGCCACAAAACGTCATCGGGTAAATAGCCATCAAACGCCTCACGGATAATGTGTTTTTCGATACGGCCATCTTTACACATTTTATAGTCTGGGTTGGTACGCATGGCAATATCGATAAATTCTTTATCTAAGAAGGGAACACGTGCTTCAACCCCCCAAGCTGCCATCGACTTATTTGCACGTAAGCAATCAAACATATGCAGTTTCGAGACCTTTCGGTTTAGCTCATTGTGAAACTCCTCTGCATTTGGTGCTTTATGGAAATACAAATAGCCGCCAAATAGTTCATCTGCCCCTTCACCGGATAGCACCATTTTAATGCCCATTGCTTTAATGTAGCGTGCCATGAGGTACATAGGAGTAGAAGCGCGAATGGTTGTGACATCGTAGGTCTCTAGGTGATAGACCACCTCTTTAAGGGCATCGAGCCCTTGTTGGACGGTAAAGTGAATGGGATGGTGAACTGTGCCGATTTTATCCGCTACCTTTTGTGCTGCAGCGAGATCGGGTGAGCCTTCCAAGCCAATGGAAAATGAGTGAAGTTTTGGCCACCAAGCATCGGAAGCATCATCATCTTCGATACGCTTTGCTGCGAACTTTTGTGTGATAGCGGAAATCACTGAAGAATCGAGACCACCAGACAACAACACGCCATATGGCACATCGCACATCAATTGGCGTTTTACTGCGGCTTCTAGCCCATTTTTAACCGCTTCGGGGCTGGCCTCATTGTCTTTTACAGCACTAAACGCTTGCCAGTCGCGTTGGTAATACTCTCTTGGACCCCCTTCTTTTGAATACCAATAATGGCCAGGAGGAAACTCTTCAATTTGTGTACAAATAGGTGTGAGCGCTTTCATTTCGCTGGCGACATAGAGGTTACCGCTTTGATCACGGCCAGTGTAAAGTGGAATGATACCGATATGATCACGACCAATTAAAAAGGCATCTTCCGTTTCATCGTACAAACAAAATGCAAAAATTCCATTGAGATCATCTAGAAACTCAGGGCCTTTTTGCTTGTATAGCGCCAAGATCACTTCACAGTCTGACTCTGTTTGAAATTCAAATGGAACGGTCAGTGCTTTTGCAAGCTCTTTATGATTATAAATTTCACCATTTACCGCCAAAATATGTGTTTTTTCAGGGTTAAATAATGGTTGTGCGCCGCTAGAAACGCCGACAATTGCCAAACGTTCATGAACTAGGATGGCTTTTTCACTTGAATATACCCCTGACCAGTCGGGGCCACGGTGTCTTAATTTTTTTGACATTTCGATCGCTTGCTCACGAAGTGCAAGGGGATCGGTCTTGATGTCAAGTACGCCGAAAATTGAACACATATTTCCTCATTCCTATTGATGTGTTGATAATATCAACAAATTATTATTGCTCACGGAAGCATAGTTACCATGAGATAGTTTAAGTTCTACCAAAAATAATTTGATAAGTCACACAATGAAATAGAGAAAATGTGAATTTTTTGTGATGTGCAATGGTGCAATCTTGCACCATTTTGGGGCATTACTTATTAGTGTGTCGTTCCAGCGACAAGCTTAATATCTTGCTTTTGTGTAATGGCACTGGTTAATAGGATTTTTATTCCTTTAACTAGGGTGTCAATGTCCATACTGGGTGCACCAGGGTGGTGCGCCGCTTGGGAGGGCAAGTATGGAATATGCACAAAGCCACCACGGCACGCTAAGTCATGTGTACTAAGATAGTGCAGTAATCCATACATCACATGGTTGCACACGTAAGTGCCCGCAGTATTAGAAATACTTGCAGGAACTCCCGCCTGAATCGCACTACTTAGCATACTTTTTATTGGTAAAGAGGCAAAGTAAGCATCGGGTCCGTGTGTAACGACTGGTGTATCTATCGGCTGGTTTCCTGCGTTGTCGGCTATTCTGGCATCGTTAACGTTAATCGCGATACGTTCGATGGAGATATCACAGCGTCCACCAGCCTGGCCTAAACAGATCACGATGCTTGGGTGATACTTATCTATCGCTTGTGTTAAAGACTCAATACTTTTGTCAAATTCACAAGGTAACTCTTTTGTGTGGATCAGGTGGCCTTCAATGGTCTCACCTTCTAATAGCTGAGCTAATTGCCATGAAGGGTTGATGGACTCACCACCAAATGGGGTGAACCCAGTAACGAGGACACAAGGTTTACTGTAACTGGACATTAAAAAACGACTCCGTACATAAGAAAAATATTAATCACCAATAACGTTATAGCGGTTGGTATTTGCACTTTAATGACTTGGTATTTATCTTTTAAATCTAACAGTGCCGCTGGCACTATGTTGAAGTTAGCGGCCATCGGTGTCATCAGTGTTCCACAATAACCCGAATACATGCCAATTGCTACAAGCGGTGCAGGGTCAGCGCCGTGGCCTTGGATCAAAAATGGCAGCGCAATACCCGCCGTCATTACCGGAAATGCGGCAAAAGCATTGCCCATTATCATGGTAAATAGCGCCATGCCCACACAATACAGTACAACGAGCATAAAACGGTTATCTGGCGAAATAAACAATGTCACTAAATCTTGGATAGCAGTGCCTGTGTTGGCGACGATAAATACACCGCCAAGCATTGCTAACATCTGTGGCAATATTGCTGCCCAGCCTATTGAATCGACTAAGCGACGAGACTCAGAAAGTGCTTGTAGTGGACTGCCTTTGGTTATTTTCCAGCTCACCAGCAATGCGATGGTGCAAGCGAGTGTCAGTGCTGAAAGCGTCACATGTTCCTGATCGAATAGATAAAAATCGCCGAGCTGGATCTCACTTAAGATGATAGTGCAGATAACGGTAACTATTGGAATAAGTACAGCAGGAACAAACAATTTATTACCAAACCGATTTGCATCCTCTGTTTTGGCTCGTTCGCACGGCATGTCGTAATTTCCCATGGAAACCATATTCATACCTGCAAGTAGTGCGATGATCACCACGTTGATGCCAATCCATAAATAAGTATTTCGCTCACCAATCAACGCGGCAGAAGCATCACCAAAGATAAAGACAGTGCCAAATAAAAACCAAAATAGGGCGGTGGTGAGGCGCTTAGGATGGGCCTTATCTTGTAGCGTTTTCACCACTAAAAACATCACAATAAAGCCAATTAATAAATAGATGTTGTCAATTGAAAGTAAGCTAGATTGCGCGTCAGGAGTGTTCATTAAGCTCATAATGACTCCTCCTTAAGCGCTGAATTTGTATTGCTAGGTGTTTGCTCTTCTTCGCTTTGTTGCTGCTGACAGCGCGCAATTTCTGCCCGGATTTTTGCCTCAAATCGCGCTAACCGGAAAAGATGAACAATGAGCGCGGCAATTGCGGTTGGTATTGCCCAAAGTCCGATATGTAGCGGTTCAATCCCGGCAATGCCGTTTTCTTTTAAAAATGCATCCATCAGTAGTACAGCACCAAAGGCGATAAAAATATCCTCACCAAAGAACACGGCGATGTTATCGCAGGCCGCAGCATGTGCGCCTATCATGTCTTTTACATCTTGTGGCAGGTCGCCGTATTGGTTTGCCGCAGCGCCTATCGCCATCGGAGCGAGCAGTGGTCTAACGGTTTGCGCTTGGCCCGCTAAATTGATTAACCCCAGCGCAGCGGAGCACTCACGGACCACAAAATACATACTTAAAATTCGAGAAGTGGTTGCCCCTTTTATGCCCGCAACCCAAGCTTTAGCGCGCTGCTGTAAGCCGTAACGTTCTAAAATTGCAATCACGGGTAAGATAAGTAGAAAGCTTGCAAGCTGGCGAGAGTTCATAAACTTTTCGCCAAAGGTGGCAATTAAGTCGACAAAGTCTATCCCAACGGCAAAACCAGTAACTAGACCTGCCGAGGTGACAACCAACAAGGGATTAAACCTCAGAGCAAAGCCAATAACAATCACAGCAATGCCCGAAAGAGGAAGGAGATTTAGCTCAGTCATTTTGTTGTTCTTTATTTTTAAGCGCTAGCCTTAGCTGATTGAGATGCGCCTGTACTCGGTGAGATTCCTTTGCTGCATCTATAAGGGATGTTGATTTTAAATGGATACAATCGCCCGCGCCCAATTGGCTCAAGTGGCGCATATCGGCTTGAATGATGGTACCAATAATTGGATAACCGCCTGTGGTTTGGCAGTCATTCAATAGGATAATGGGCTCGCCACTAGGGGGGAGCTGAATAACGCCTGGGTGGACAGCTTGGGTTGCAATATTATGTGCATGCACTAGGCTACTATGGCCACTTAGGCGAATACCCATACGATTACTGCTGGGATTTACTTTCCAAATGGTGTCGTTTAATACACTCAGTGTCTGTTTGGAAATTAACTCGAGATGTGGGCCTGGGATAAAATGAATGAGCTTTTCGTAGCTGGGCTGCAGGCCACCAACGGCGTCCTTGGCAGTGCTTGGCGTGTAGCTCAGCTTGTCCCCTTGTTTAAGAGCTCGGCCGCTTATACCCCCAAAGCCTGCCATGAGATCGGTTGAATAACTCCCAAGCAGCTTGTCTATGTTGGTAAATCCACCTTCGACCACCAAATAAGCGCGTAAACCATCGCGGTTTTGTTTAAATGTTAGCTTATCTCCAGCTTTTGCCCTGTAGCGCCAGCAAGGGTATATCACTTCATCGTTTAAAGCAGCATTGAGATCTGCCCCTGTGATAACAAAGTTAGTGGGGGCGTGGAAGTGAAACTCACATAAGCCAATGGTCACTTCAATAGCTGCATTATCGTCGTCATTTGACAAGAGTGTATTTGCAAGTTTAAGCGCAACAGGGTCGATGACACCTGCTTGACTTACTCCTAAGTGGCGAAGTCCTTGACGGCCAATGTCTTGAATAGTTGAAAGTGGCCCAGGTTTAATAACTTCTAGCATGATTTCTCCACAAAACGCACGATATCTCCTGGTTGCAGCAAGCTTGCTGACGCAGAATTTGGGTCAAATAGCGTAGTATTGGTTTGTCCAAGTAAATGCCAGCCACCGGGAGATTGACTCGGATAAATTGCACTGTAGCTGTCTGCGATGGCAATACTGCCTTTGGGGACTTTGGTAATTGGTGTGGATTTTCTGGGTAATTGAAGCGCAGCTGGTAACCCTGACAAGTAAGCAAAACCGGGTAAGAAGCCAATAAATTGTACTTGATAATCAACGCTTGAGTGTAGCTCGATAAGCTGTTTTGGTGTCAGTTGTAATTCGTCCGCTATGCGTTCAAAATCCTGTCCGAATTCTTTGCCATAAAACACCTCAATATGATGGTGTGTAGGCTTTACCTCTGCTACCTCTAGATCTTGCCAATGTGCTTGGATTTTATGTTGCCACGGATCGGCTTTACGGGGGTCTTTTAAATAGGCAGTAACGGAAGATTTGGCAGGCACCACATCAATAAAATCACCGCTACTATCAAGCCATTTCTTGAGGGCGAACAGTCGTTGATTAATTGGACTTTTGCTATCAGGCAAACATGTTGCATTTACAACAATTGCTTGCTCACCTAATAGATAACAACTCACATCGGACATAGACAATAACAATTGGTTGCTTTGGTAAACGTTATATTTCTTATAACACACCTCGCAATTGAAACGAAGTTATTGCTATCAGTTGCCATTTTGTTGCAGTCACAAAAAAGCCGTGTTTAAACACGGCTTAAAATCTGAGGATTTATTTAGCAGTTAATAGCCACTCGCTTAAGAGGCGAACGCCATAGCCTGTACCACCAGTTGGTACTTCGTCTTTGGCTGAGCTTGAAAGTGCGTTACCGGCAATATCGATATGAACCCAACGGGTGTCACCTGCAAATTGTTGTAGGAAAGTCGCAGCAGTTGTTGCACCAGGACCACCTGAACCTACGTTTTGGAAATCGGCGATGTCAGATTTTAGTTTGTCCTTATAGCCAAGCGGTAGACGCCATACGTTTTCGTTCACAACCTTACCTGCGTTGGTAAATTCTGTAATTAAGCTATCATCTTCAGAGAAAATTGCTGAATATTCATTACCAACAGCACGAATTTTAGAGCCCGTTAATGTCGCGACGTCAATCATGATCTCAGGGCTGTAATGTTTACGTGCATACCACATCGCATCAGACAGCACCAAACGGCCTTCAGCATCTGTGTTGACCACTTCTACGCTAATACCTTCTGCAGTGCGCAGTACATCACCCGGTGCAATTGCATACTGAGACACCATATTTGCCGCCATACCCATGACTGCTACCACGTTTACGTCTGCTTTGCTTAGCGCCATTGCTTTTACCGTACCAAGTACGGCAGCTGCGCCCGCCATGTCAGATTTCATGCGTGCGATCGAAGCGCCGGTTTTGATGCTATAACCACCAGAATCGAAAGTAATACCTTTACCGATCAGGGCAATTGGTGTCTCGCTGTTACCTTTATAATGTGCAACAACTAAGCGAGAGCCGTGCTCACTACCACGGCCAACGCCCTCAAGCGCACCCATGCCAAGTTCTTTAAGTTCAGCTGGTGCTAGTACTTTTACTTCAACGCCATATTGTTCAAGTTCCTTTGCCGCTTTTGCAAAGTCTACAGGAGTCATTTCTGTTGCGACTTCAGAGGTTAAGTCGCGCGCTAAAAACACGCCAGCTTGAATGTGTTGTAGTGCTTTATACTGAGCCTGTGTTGCTTGTTTATCGGCAACGTCGAAGTGATAGCTTACGTTAAAAGTGTTTGGCTCTTTTTTGTATACTTCGAAGGTGTGGTCACGAAGGTTTGCACCGTGTGCAAATTGTGCTGCTAGTTCTGCATTTGAAAGCGCTCCCTCAACGTCTTCGAATGCAACCGCAACATTCTCCAGCTTTTTACCTTCGAATTTAGCGTGTAGGTTACCACCAAGTTTGGTCATTTTGCTGGCGTTGAGTTCGCCTGCGTCACCTAAACCAACAATGAAGATACGCTTATAATCAGAGTCTACAGGTGCTAATACTTCAACTGTTTTGCCATACGCGCCTTTAAAATCTTCAGCAGCAATTGCGCGCTCCAATTGTTTACGAGTGTCTTTATCTAGGAACTTTAGGTTACTTTGGTTTTCACCAGCTTGAAAAAGTACCAGTGCATCAGCGTCTGCAAGCTTGGTATTGAACTCAAAGTCAGCGGCATTTGCAGAAGTCATACTGGCAACCGCCAGCGCTAAAGCAGAAAAACGCGTAGTCAATGACATAATTTTATCCTCAGATAACTAAAATTGCGGCGTTTTTACCTCATTTGGAGAAATTTAGACACAGTTTGTCGGTGAAGTAACAGCTTTTACCGTTCAGTGACATTAGGTAAGCGGCTTGTCAGCACGATGCCTAATATCGTGACCATAATGTAGAGTGCAAGTAACACATTAATTGAAAATACCGAGGCAACGACACCAAGTGCACTTGTTAATAAAAGTACAATACCGATAATTGTGTTACTGAGCGTGACGTAACTGGTGCGTTTGTTTCCTTCGGCCATATCGACCACGTAGGTTTTGCGGCCCACGCGCACGCCTTGGTGAGCGATGGCAATGACAAAATAGCAAAGTGGAATAAACCAGATTTTTTCAAGCAGTGAAGAATAAAATAAAGAAGTTGCCAGTAGTACAGCAGTGATAGCAACGGTGATTGTAGCACCATAAATCATTACGTGTTTACTGGATTGATCGGCAAGGCGACCCCAAAATGCACCACTGACTAAACTAGCAAGTCCAGATACCGCTAACAAAGCTGCCAACACCCATGCACCGTTGCCAATATTCTGCTGCGCCAGCACGGTGAAATAGGGCGGAATAAGCGCAGAACTTAATAGCAATCCACGGGCTAAAATGAACTTTTTAAGTATTGGATCGGTTTTCAACAGTGCTAAATCTTGCTTTATTTTATCTAATCCGCTTTCACCACCTTCGGTTGCCCCTTCATATTCTTTGATTTTTGAGAACGTTAACGCACCAATCAGCCAAAAGATTGCAGCTAGTACCAGTGTGATCACAAAGTTGACGTTGTTTACTTGAGTGGCAGCGATAAAAAGCCCAACACCAAATGTAACGGTTATAAGTCCACTGACAGAGGCGGCTTGGCCGCTAAGCTGGCCGCGCTTTTGTTTAGGGATAGTTTTACCGATGACATCTTTTGACGACACGGAACTTAAGCTGCGGGCGATGCTAAAAATCGCCAGTAATCCAAGTACCATCCAAGCGTATAATTGATTTTCAGTTTGCTGCCATGCAAGCAGTGCCATAAGTAGTACACAAATAGCTTGAGTAAGTGCGCCGAGAGACCAAAGGTGCTTTCGTTTAGCGTGCTTACGCACCCACTGGCCAATAAACAATTGTGGGATCAGTGAACCGGACTCGCGAATGGGGACCAGAGCCGATATCATATAAGCGGGAGCACCGAGTGATTGCATCAGCCAAGGTAGCGTGATCTTTGGGTTGAGTAGGGCATCTCCCAATTTGCTAAATAGTTGACTCAATAAAATAAGTACGTAGTTACCGGGAACTTCTTTACACGCCTTATCGTCAATCGCTTTACAGGCACGCGCTTCGTCATCATTGGTTAGCTTTTGATAGAGATTCTCACTTATTTTACTCACACCCATTCCTTTATTTTGCAGACAGCCTACTTCACTATCATGAACGACTTTAGATGAAATGATAATTAACCTTTAGCGGTCTCATTTAATACGCAGTAAATCATATTAAGTTCAATAAGTATGAAGTGATAATCATACTTAGTTGTGACATACAGCATTGAGAGGGTAGTGATGAGAACATTACAGGTGGCCGCATCGATAGGGTTTATCATGATGTTAGGTGTAGGCGTATCGGCACTCGCGGGGACAGATATGCCCAAGCCAAAAGTTGATGGCGCAAGTAACCATATAAAAACGTTAGTGTTGGGTTCCGGTTGTTTCTGGGGTCCTGAAAAGCGTTATGAAAAAATGACGGGCGTGATAGATGCTGAATCTGGCTATGCCGACGGTAAAGGGTTTAAGCCAAGTTATAGAGAAATCATTAAATCGAGCCGACGCTTTGATGAAGACAACTATGCGGAGGTGGTAAAGGTAACTTACAACGCAAACCTTATCACCACCGATGCGCTGCTAAAGTACTACTTTGAAAGTCATGATCCAACCCAAAAAAATCGGCAGGGTAATGACGTTGGAACGCAGTATCGTTCGATCATTCTCTATACTGACGATCAACAAAGTGACAAGGCCCACACATTAAAAGCGCAGTATCAACATTTATTATCTGAGCAAGGCTATGGCGACATTCAAACCAAGATTAAGCCGCTTAGAAAATTTTATCCAGCGGAAGAGTATCATCAAAACTACTTAACCAAGAATCCCAAGGGATACTGCCCAGATCACAGCACGGGAGTGACCTTTGATAAGGTTGCGAAAGATAAAACAGATAACACTATGCTAGCCCAAGGTAAGCATATCGTGATTGTTGATGCTAAAAGCTATTGCCCTTATTGCGAGAAGCTAAAAAAAGAGGTGTTAAACGACTATCAAGGTGATATACCACTTCATTTTCGCTATGCAGATCAACTCGAGGGACTAATGATAAAAACCGCGACTTGGGCGACGCCAACGATCTTATTTATTGAAAATGGTGTTGAGTCTTTAGGCTTTCAAGGTTTTATGGCGAGAGAAGAGTTTTACAAGGCACTCGGAGCTTTTAAGCTGGGTCGTTCAGAAGCTTTTGACATTGCCTTTCAAAAAGGCACAGAGCGACCATTTTGCAAGCAGTATGATATCTTTAAAAACACACCTGATGGCGTATTTATCGATAAATTAAGCGGCAAGGTTCTTTTTGACACCCGAGATAGATTTAACTCAGGCACTGGGTGGCTGTCGTTTACCCACCCAGTAAAAGACAGCGTGACCTATCACAAAGATTTAAGCCACGGAATGGTGAGAACTGAAATACGCTCAAAAAGCAGCGGCATTCATTTAGGCCATGTCTTTAAAAATGAAGGGCCAAAAGGTCAAGACCGCTATTGTATCAATGCCCAAGTACTTGAGTTTAAAGCGAGAGAGGTGCTTTAGGCATTACGCCTAAAGTTACCTTTTGCTCCAGAGTCAGAGATAAATTTAAGTCGAAGTTACTTTTGTGCATTAAGAGAGCGTGTTTACTTGTTAACTTTTGAAAGTGGTACTTTGGTTATTTTCTCCTCAAATTTGATCTGCCATTTAAAATACGTAAAAGTAATTCTCATGCACTGTATACATATTCTATGTCTGTTTTGTTTGTGGTGGCTCATTTCGGTACCGACAGCTTTAGTTTAAATAAGGGAGTAAAGACAGGTTTTATTGCCCGTAAACTTATTGGGAACGAATGAGAGTATTATGTTATGGTATAACTCTTAGACAACGAAGGATTTAGTCATGCTGACCTTAGCGCCATTCACCGCAACTCATGTAGAGGCAGTGAAACGAGTACACCTTGCGGAGGAGCAAATTCAATTTGCCGGTACCGCTGAATCATTTTTAGAAGATCAAAGTGAGACCACCCATTTGCATGTCATAAAGGTGGCTGATGAAATTATCGGATATTTTAAGTTTGATATTGCATATTCGAACACATATTCGTTTTGCCCAAAAAGCGGTTTAGGTTTAAGAGCATTTGTCATAGATAGCCAGCGACAAGGTCAGGGTCTAGGGACATTAGCCGCGAGTACATTGGTCCCCTATGCGCAGGCAAGTTATCCAGAGTTTGAGTCAATATATTTAACCGTAAATTGTAGAAACCCAGCGGCGATTACCTGTTACCTAAAAGGTGGATTTGAAGACACAAATGAAAAATACCTCGGTGGTCCTGCTGGCCCTCAACATATTATGAAAGCGTCTCTGATAAAAAAGCACAGTAGTGCATTATGACGTTGTACTATTTCTTTATCATTTAGTGCTTGAAGCACCTATATTTACCAAGAAATATAGTGGCGATAACAGAGATGGCAAGGAGGAAAAAGCACCTTTGGCTGTTTTTTTAAAGGTGTTGTAACCGCTTTAGATGCTTTTTCAAAGAGGCTCCTCTTAACATCGAAATTAATTGCGAGCAGATAACTCAATTTTCCGAAGTGCGTAAAGTTGAGCTCGCCATTGTCGTATTTGTCACCAACAAGCTTTGCAGAAGCGCGGCCGGATTTAAAACCATAAACTTGCGATTTGGCTCTTATCTCGCTTGGTGCTCTTGGACTTAACTTAATAGCAATTGTGCTTTACACGCCTCGTAGTGATCTCATGATAGGTTGAACATGCCGTTGACAAGCATATCATAGCGCTAATTTGAGAGAGTGTATCAATTTTGTCATTTTCCTTCCTTGACGTACTTTTTTATTCGTCGCGAACAGTACGAGATAGGCGACAAAAATTTAATTATTTGACGCGAATTACATTGCTAAAGTCATAAAATAGGCGTATACATCGCGTCGAATTCTCGCTTTCTTTTTTAGGTGTATCTGTGGACTTTTTTTGGGTGTTGTTACTCATTAGCTTGAGTGCAGTTTTCGCGCTGTGTGAAATATCATTGGCAGCGGCACGCAAAGTTAAATTACAAACCTTATTTGATCTTGGTGACGTTAGAGCCAAGAAAGTATTGTATTTGCAGGCTAATGCGCATCAGTTTTTTGCTGCGGTACAGGTGGTACTCAATGCCTTGGCAATTGTTGCGGGTATGATAGGCGAGTCGGTGTTTACTCCTTATGTATTACAACTACTAAACTGGGTTGCGAGTTTTATGTTTGCCGATGTTGCAGCTCATGCCTCGATGTTATTGCAAATATCCACAGTGGTGTCGTTTTTACTGATCACATCGTTATTTGTACTGTTTGCTGATTTATTGCCAAAGCGAATAGCTATGGTTATCCCAGAAACTATCGCGATGCGATTTATCCATCTTATGCTTGCCAGTGTATGGATTTTTAAGCCTATTATCTGGCTATTTAACGTGTTCGCTGATTGGATTATAAAGCTATTCAATTTACCAAATGAGCGTGACGAACAGGTAACGCGTGATGATATTTATGCGGTGGTTGATCAAAGTGCTGAGCAGGGTGAACTGTGCGAACACGAGTACAATATCATTGGCAATGTGCTCGACCTTAACCAGACTAATATTACCCAAGCGATGATCAATCGCGATGCAATCGTGTGGTTAGACATTCAAGAATCAGAAGAAAACCTGAGCACGTTAATTCAAGCGCACAGTTTTCAACAGTATTTGCTGTGTGACGGCTCGCTCGACAAAGTGATAGCTGCACCTGAGGCAAAGCAACTGCTTAGTAATATTTTGGCTAAAAAGCCGTTACTGGATGGTCAACAACAAGAATTCCATAAGCCGGTAATTTTACTTGATACTCTAAGCCTTTCCGATGCGCTAGATGGGTTGAAAAGTCATGAAAGCAACTGTGCGGTGGTGATCAATGAATTCTCAACAGTGGTCGGGATGGTAACGTTATCCAGCATCTTGAATTTAATTGCACTGAAAGACGACCAAGCAATAGAAGCCCAATTTAGACAAAAGGATAACACCCGATGGCTAGTGCAGGGCGATATGTCGATTAAGGACTTTCAAGCTTCGGTGATTGAGTACGAGTTTGAACCGATTGAAGCCATAGAAACCTTAGCCGGTTTTGTGATCCACAGGTTAAAGCATTTTCCTGCCGAAGGAGAGTCGTTAGAAGTTGATGGTTTTAAGTTTAAAGTAATAGAAATTCAAGGATTGGCCATTAGGCAAATTGAAGTAACCAAAGAGCCCCAACTATAAGGGGCTCAGTGTTTCCAACACCGCGTTGATTTCTTTTAGCACCAAAGCCGAGGAATCCTGCATAAAAAAGTGCCGACCAGGTATTGCTTTAGGTGCGATACCTTGTTTAAAGCAGCTTTCCCAATGTTGCATATCCATCCCTGTTGCTGCTTTATCCCGAGTACCATATAACACGGTTGCAGGCACGTCGAGTTTACAAGTTGAATCGTATTGATAGGTCTCTCCCAGCTTAAAGTCTGCTTTTAACGTTGGCAGCATCAGTTGTTGCAGTTCGATATCGTTGAGCAAAGCCGGTGGTAACCCGCCCATTAAATTTACCGAGTCGATGAACTTCTTATCGTCAAGAGTATGGTAGGGGGATTTTCTTATCGCATATCGCGGTGCCTTCCTTGCTGCAATAAACAGGTGTTTAACGATATTACAGCTACTATGATGAAGTGCTAGGGCAAGCTCATACGCAATATAAGCGCCATTGCTATGACCGTAAAAAACGCTAGGCAGTGGTGTTGCCTCGCTCAAAATAGGTGCTATTGCGCCGATCAAGGTATGAATATTATCAATGGCAGCTTCATGACTCCGCTCCTTTCGCCCAGGGGCTTGGAGTGCATATAAAGCGACATCTTTTGGTAGTTTTTCTGCCCAATTTTGGTAAACAGCTGCATCTGCGCCAGCAAAAGGAAAGCAAATGAGTTGTTTGCGAATGGTGTTAGGCTTATTGAGTAAGGAAAACCATTTTGAAGTAGAAAGCTGGTGGTTTATGCGCTCTTCTATTTTATGGGTAATCACGATACCTCCTTCACGGAGTAATCGGTAGCACTTATTTTGCTAGCAATGAGCCCTAAATGATTTCTAGCTAAATACAAGCTTAAAGCTGCTTGAATAAGCACAGTTATCACAGACAGATGCCATAGTAACTCTACGGAAACTCGTTGTGTAAGTACGAGCCAGATAACAGGTAAAACAAAAGTGAATAGTCTGGAAGCATTGCTTATAAGAGAGGGGAAAGTATTACCTGTAGCCTGAAATATTCCCGAGCAACTATAAACGATACCAGTGGCGATGAAGTTAAATGCAACAATCTCCAAAAAGTACTGCGTTTGATCGATGACATTTGCATCATTTGAGAAAGGAGTGGCAAGCAGGGAGCCGCAGTTTATTGCGATAACAGACATGAGCAACATAATGATTGAAACACAGCACATTACCCAAAAAAAAGCATATTTAAATCGTGCTAAGTTATTTGCACCGAAGTTTTGCCCTGCAACTGCTGGAAGCGAAAAGACAACAGCCATCATGGGTAGAGAAAGTCCTTGAATTATCTTTGAACCGATACTGAGTGCTGCTTGGACATCCGTTGTGAGATCTTTGATTGCCCAAAACGTCAGTGAAATGTAGCAAAAGGTTAGCGTTAACTCGAGCCCAACGGGTCCGCCGATAACGAGTAGTTTTTTGATGGTGGAATGATCAATTTTCCATGCTTTTAGATCTATTCTTAGATAACCATCTGCTTTTCTGAAATATAAAAGGGTAACGACAATAGCTAATATCATGGAAATTGAACTTGCAAGTCCAGCCCCCGAGATCCCCATGGAAGGGATGAAACCCCAACCAGTTATAAGTAAAGGGGATAGCAAGATATTGAGAAGGAGAGATCCGAGCTGAGCAAACATCATAGGTTTAACTATTCCTATACCTCGCATCGCTGCTCCCAAAGTAATAAATAAAAATTGCATTGCGAGACAAGGAATAAACCATTTAGTGTAAATCATAGCCGCTTCTCGAACTGCCAAGTCTGTAGTGGTATGTTGAAGATAAAATTGGATCACAAATAGCCCAAAAGATAGCACCACCAATCCTAATATGCAGGACAATAAAATCGCTTGATTGAAGATTGAGTTTGATTCAGCTTGGTTTTTCTTGCCCACGGAGTTCGCAATTAACGTAGCGGTTCCAACGTTTAAAATCTGGCTAATCGCAAAAATAAAAAAGAGTACATTGCCAACTAAGCTGAGTGCCGTCGTTTCTGCATCACCTAGCTGAGATACAAAATAGAGGTCGGTAAACATATAAAGTGTATGGACAAGCATACCGATAGCCAGTGGCAAGGCCATTGATATGATATGTTTTGGAATTGAGCCTTGAGTTAAATCTTTCACACTATCATCCAATATCATGGGTTGTTGATGGCACTTTTTTCGGCCTATTTGCCGTGCGTTTATCAATATTGCTGTAATTTGGACGTTTGCCTTTTGAACTTATAAACCACTTAAAAGGGTGCAAAATACCAAGTCCAATGGCTGAAGGGGCAGGGAACAAATGTGGTTTAGTAACACCAATTTCCTGAGGTGAGCGCTCGGGGTGGTACTGGAAACTGTTAAAGGCTTTATCCCAAATGCTTAGTTCAGAGCCGTAGTTTCCAGCTTCTTGTAAGTTGGTGCTGTGGTGAAACCGGTGCAACTCGGGGGTTGCAATAAGATGATTTAGCCATCCCATTTTGACATTGATATTGGCGTGTATGAAGTACCCTTGCAATACCGTAAATTGACCGGCAATAAATACGCTTTCGGCAGAAAAGCCCAAGAGTAGAAAGATAAGTTGAATAGTAACTGCGCTTATAATTACTTCAAATAGATGTACAACAACATTATTACTTGTTGTGACCTTGTTCGGAGTATGGTGAATACCATGAAAGCTCCACAAAGATAGGTACTTGTGTTGCAATCTATGAAGCCAATATCCCGTAAATGAACTAACGAGAATTGCTAGTAACACATTTTGTGACAGTGTTAGTGCATTTTCCTGAGGTGCCAAATAAATGGAGATGGTGCGAATGATGCCCGCGCCAATCGCGCCATAAATCATCACTAAAATGAAATAACGTCCATCTCTTTGCCATTCCTTTTTGCTTGGATGCCAGCTATGTCGAAAGGGATTTATTCTTTCCATCACAACGAAGTAAAAAATAACGAATAAAACGGTGAAAAAAGTAGTGATACCAAGTTCAAGTTTTTCTGTAATCGCAAGTAAACTAATTGCACTAACTATTAAGAAAATGATTGGGTAGCAGAGTATACTCATAGCTTGAGTGACCCTATTTTTTGTCGCTAAGTTATGCATATTGCTCATTCTCTTTTGGTTGCGTTGCAGTGTTGGCATGGCTTAACAAGGGCGTGACTCGAAACCTTTTGCTATCTTGTAGACAAAGATATTGGGCTATATGTCTGCCGCTAGCCACGGCCTGAGCTACACCATTTGATGTTCCCCAGTGACCGGAAAAATAGAAATTATCTAAGTGAGGTAAAGTGGGCCCATGTCTGTTGATGTATTTTTCAAACTCTTCAGAGTAAGGAGAGAATGGGTCCCAACCTAATACTGTGCCATTGTAGTTTTTGGTATATCGTTCACAAGTAAGCGGTGTGACAACATCTATAAACTCAACGTTGTTCTCTAATTCCTCAAAGTGCTGAGAAAGAAATTGTAGTATCTTGGAGCCAACGTCTTTCTTGGCGACTTTATATTCTACAGAGCGTCTTCGACGGGTGTGACTATTTCGTCCAATACTGATATGTTCGGATTGAACACTGTTTGCGTTTAAATTTTGCCATGGTTGACTGTCAGTAAGGTAAGTAATGTAGAGCACTGACTTACCTTCAGGAGCCTGCTTTGGTAATAGAGTGCTTCTAACTTGTACAGCTATTCCGCCGTGGTTAATACCTATCAACTCTGATTTCAGTTTATCGTCTATTAGATAGGTTGAATAAGGAGCATGATCAGTGTAATCCTTATTAACGGCAATAAATACGGCAACTAAGCTAGGAAAAATGATGCCCTTTGGATCGTTATGCAGTTGGCTATACATTTTATCCATTACAGGGTGAGGGTAAGCACTCTTTAATAAGTGTTGTGTTGTGTTGTAACTATCGCTTGCGCTGATCACGTAATCTGCAAAGTGTTCTTGTCCGTTGCTTAGTCGTACCCCAATAGCTTTATTGTTTTCAACCAAAATTTGGTCGACTTTCGCTTTATAGTGGATTTTTCCACCTAGTTTTTCCACTCTGCTAGCCAACTTTTTAGCCAATCCTAATGAGCCGACATCCGGAACTCCTATCGTTTTATCAGCGGCATTGGCAATATTAAAAGCGAAGGGCATAACTGGAAAGTCCCCAAGTCTGTCATAAATTATCCAGTTAAGAGATTCAGCTAAAATTGGATTATTAAAGCGTTTTGAGTAGTCTTCTATACTGATAGACATTGTGTTCATCAATGTTTTCATGTAGGGAAGCAACTTCCACATCATTTTAGCTTTTTCCCACCATGTCATGAGTCCAGTATTTTTTAGAAATGGAAAGTGGGGACTACAACCAGCTAGTTTTCTAATATAGCCGCAAAACTCTTTAATATGCTTGGTATCTTCAGGAAATTGTTCGATTAAACTTAACTCGAGCTTATCGGGATCTGCGTGGAAAGTAACTTTTTGTCCATCTGGAAAAATTACGGTGTTGAATGTTTTAATATGGTAGATTGAAACGTCATCGAGGCAACCAAGTTCATTCCAAATTAATGACATCTCATCTTTGTGACCTGTACCTTTTAACCAACTCAAGCACCAATCAAAAGTAAAGTCCTTTCGCTGCCAAGAAGTACAGCATCCTCCGGGAGTTTCATGTAGCTCAAATATTGTCGTTTCGTAACCATTCATCTGGCTGTATGCTGCGGTGCTTAGACCTGACATGCCAGCTCCGATAATAATGACTGATTTTGTATTTGTTGACATTGTTATTCCTTGTCATATTCGGCGTGCATGTAATACAGCTAAGCATCGCCGAATAGTTATCTTGATGGCCTTAAGCTGTTTCGCAGGTAAGTTCTTGAAGCACGGCGGCAATCTCTTGGCACCAGTCGTTGATGCGCTGCTCGGTGAGTTCTGGTTGGTTATCATCATCAAGCGACAAGCCGAGAAACTCACTACCGTCTTCATTTAGCCCTTTCGACTTGGTGAAGTGATAACCTGAATTTGGCCAGTAACCAATTGCTGTGGCGCCTTGTTCGGTTAGTTTATCGTGTAAGATGCCGATACCGTCTTGAAACCACTCATCATAACCAACTTGATCGCCTTGACCGAAGATAGCCACGATTTTTCCGCTGAAATCCTGTTGTGCTAGGCTTTCCCAACGTGACTCCCAATCATCCTGTAAACCACCGTATTCCCACGTTGAAATACCAAAAATCAAAAATTCATAGTTCTCGGTTAAGGTTAATTCAGTATCTGCTATATCAAAGAGGTCGATGGTAAACTGGTTTAAGCTTGCTTTTATTAATTCTGCTGCGGCCTCAGTGTTACCTGTTGTGCTGCCATAAAATAGGCCAATACGAGTACTCATAATATTTCCTTTTAATTCTCTTGGTTAAGCAACATGCTGCTTTTGTTCGCTATAAGATTGAGGTTGGTGTAGTGGGTTTTCACCGATCCAAGCCTGAAACGGCTTGTCATCATCACGGCATACAAAGTGCAGAACATGTCTGCCTGTAGCTGCAGCGCGGATCAACCCGCCGGTTGTCACCCAGTGACCAGCCATATAAAAGTTGCTAAGGCCTGGCAGTCCCGTTGTCCCGTTGGCATTTATTTCGTCTTCTAAACTTTCACCACTTTCCAAAAATGGCTGCCACGCCAATACCGTTCCTTTGCTGTTGCGGGTATAGCGAACTTGGGTCAAAGGGGTTGCGATGTCGATATATTCGATATGCTCTTTTAGTCCCTCAAAATGAGTGGAGAGCTTATCGATTATAAATTCACCTAAGGTCTTTTTAGCGAGGCGATATTGAACGCTACGCTTGACCCTAATGTGATGGCGTTTAGTCGCCGTTGTTTCTTGGAAATTATTTAATTCAGCCCATGGCTCATAGGTTGAGAAGTAAGTGATATAAAGCACGGATTTGCCTTCTGGGGCGATATGCGGGTAGTGTACATTGCGCACCTGCACATTGATCCCCGGGTGCGTCATACCAGGGCAGTGGACCAGATCTTGTTGGTCTAACAAGTGGGTGCGGCAATGGGGATGATGGGTATAGTCCTTGTTTACCCCCAAAAATACAGAGACGTATCCTGGGAACATTTGACCATCGGTCTCCCTTAACTCGTCGTATAGCTTGTCTAACACTGGGCTGGAATACTGGCCATCAAGCATGTTTTTTACCACATCCGTACCGTCACATGCTGAGATCACGATATCGGCATACATTTTTTGGCCGTCGCTGAGTTCAACACCGATGGCTTTGTTGTCTTCGACCAAGATCTTGTGTACTCGGGTGTTGTATATGATGTCACCCCCCAACTTTTTATATCTTGCTTCCATCGATTGTGCGAGACCTAACGAGCCACCTTCGGGTACACCTGCATTTTTTTTCGCCGCGCAGGCCAAATTAAAGTAGAAAGGTAGCAATGGGAAACTGGGATGTTGCTCATAAAAGATAACGTTAAATGCTTTTTGCAGCAGCGGATGTGAAAACTTAGCAGCAAAGTCCGACATCAATGTCGCCATGGATTTGCGGATTAAATTGAATTTTTTGATAAATGGCCACATCATTTTTAGCTTCTGCCAGCGTGACATAATGCCAACTGGCACCAGAAAGGGATAAGCGTCTATCATTTTGACGAATTCACGAATGCCATCGCAAAATTGTTTGATGAGTTTCTTGTCAGCGGGAGAAATACTTAAGAGGTGGGCTTCGAGTTTATCTGGATCTGCGTAGAAATGTACTTCTCCTAATTCTTCATCAATAACTGAATTGAAGATTTCAAAGTCTCTAATTTCTTTATCATCCAGCGCACCTAACTCTTGCCAGATTTGATTCATGCCGTTGCCTGAGCCACTACCCAGTAGCCAGCTAATACACCAATCAAAAATATAATCTCTGCGTTCCCACGATGTGCAGCAGCCGCCGGGAATATCGTGCAGTTCTAAGATCACGCTCTTGTAGCCGTTCATTTGTGCATAGCTACCGGTTGAGAGTCCACCCATGCCGGCACCTATGATGATCATAGATTGTCTTTGTGTGGTCATAATTCTGTCCTTAAAGTCGTTAGAAAGCCCCAAAGCGAAGGCTTTGGGGCAAGCTGTTACTCCACGTTTGTTGCTATTACCGCTTGGCTTTGGGTATCCTGCAGAATACTCTGCATAATTGCGCCGTTGCCTGCCTGCATCATATCTGGCATCAACATTTCCTCGTGCTTACCAACACCTTGATAGGTAATGACTTCGGCGTCTGATGCTGCATCCCAACTGGTTAGACGAGCAGCTTCTGCATGTGCATTTTGCTCGACGATAAAGTGCAGTTTGGCGTGAACCTGACCTAGGTTTTTCACTTCATAACACCAATCGATATAGTCTCTCGCTTGTGCCAGTGTATGCTGGTGTACCGTATTTGAGCCGGTGTGGCGGGCGAAATGTGCTTTTAACTCTTGCTCAAAGTGCGCGAAGTCTTGCTCCCGCATTTTGATTGTTTCAGTGATCCTGAATGAGTCTAAGATCACCACATCCCCGACACGTTGACCTCGGCCTTCCAGCTCCTTAGCAATCTCAAAGGCTAAATTACCGCCAAGGGAGTATCCAAATAGGGTATAGGGACCATGAGGTTGAATTTGCATAATTTGGTCGGCATAGTCGCTAACTTTAGTGTCATTTTCGAGGTAGTTAAAAGAGATCACTTCAGTGTTAGGCAATGCGTCGGCAAATGCCTTGTAAACGATGCTGTAACCACCCGCTGGTGGTAGGGCAAATAAACGAGTAGATTGGCCTGCATTGAAGATAAGATAAGGGGACGCGCCCGTTTCTTTTCCTGTTACTACATCTTCAATTGCACTGGCCATGCCATGTAAGGTTGTAAATCTAAATAGCTGATTAACTTCCATTTTGATGCTGAAGGCTGACTGGATCCTGACCATTAGCTCAATCAAATATAAAGAGTTACCGTCAAGGGCAAAAAAGTCATCATGAAGACTAATGGATTTTTGCCCTAGCATATTGGACCAAATCTCAGCGAGCTGCTGTTCAAATAGGGTGGCAGGCGCTACGAATGCTCTTACCAACTCGGCGAGTTCAACCTGCGGTAATGCCGCTGCATCGATTTTACCGTTACTCAGTAATGGAAATTGATCAATAGCAACCAGCTTACTAGGTACCATATAGCTTGGTAGCTGGTTCTCTAACTGCTCGAGGACAAACTCAGTACCGACCGCAAGATCCGACTCAAAGTAGGCAATTAATTGGGTTTGCCCATGTACTTCTATCCCTTTTACATAGCTTCGCTTAATTCCTGGGATCTGGCTGATGCTAGACTCAATTTCTCCTAGCTCAACGCGGTGACCTCGTATTTTTACTTGGTTGTCGATGCGTTGCAGAATATGTAGATTGCCGTGTTTGTCCCACTTACCTAAATCACCCGTTTTATATACCCGTAGGGTGCTATTTTCTGACACGGGAAGTTGGATAAATTGGCTGGCATTTTTCTCTGGATTATTGAGATAGCCAAGACTTACGCCTTGCCCCGCAATTGCAATTTCGCCGACTGCGTTACTCGATACTAACTGGTTTTGCTTATCGAGCAAGATAAGTTGCGTTGCATTGAAAGGCTTGCCGATAGGCACAGTCGCGCTGGTTTCCAGGTACTGTTCTGATTCCTCAAAGAAGCTACTGTCTATGGTTGCTTCAGATGTACCGTAGGAGCTAAATAGTCGAGCATCTTCTTGTAGCAATCCTTTGAGTGCGCGGTATTCAGCGATTTGCCATTGCTCAGAGCCAACAATCACTCTACGTAAGCTGGTAAATCCAACCTGACTTTGCTTTGCGAATAAGATGAGATTACGAACCACAGAGGGCACAAACTCAACCGTATCAATCTGCTGTGTCTCAATGAGGTCATACAACACCGGCATGTTCAGCATCATATTTTTAGGACACAACACTAAGTGCTTCGCATTGTAAAATGCGCGCGCAAGATCGCCACAAAACACATCAAAGGTTGGGCTAGCCAATTGTAAATGATGAGAAGTAGGTGCTAAATCAAATTGGGCTAACCAGTCCACTGCGATCGTCGCCCAGTTTTGATGGCTAACCTGGACAGCTTTTGGCGTACCTGTAGAGCCAGAAGTAAAGACAATATACGCGATGTCATTTGGCTGATGATTTAACGCCAAATTGTGCTCGCTGATTTCATCTCGTTGGCTTTGGAAGCTTTCCCAAAGTAGTGTAGGGTGATCTGATGTTAGCGCTTCTTCGCAAAGTAGTAACGCGCAGCGACTTTGCTCAAGCAACAGCTGCTTGCGTTCATTGGGTTGCTGCGGGTCAATTACCACAAAATGATGACCTGCTTTTAACGTAGCGATACAAGCAACAACTAACGCGATAGATTTTTCAAAATGTAAGGCAATCGTTTGACTAGGTTGATTATCTAGCTGCGAATTGATTAGTCGCGCTAACTGGTTTGCCAGATTGTTGAGTTCACGATAGCTTAAAGTAGCAGCCAGTTCTCCAGCATTTGTTTCACAGGCAATGCTAAGGGCTGGAAGCTCAGGGCTATGTTGCGCCGCACTTTCTATTTGGCTGACCAAAGTCGGTAATGCAGGTGCGTTTTGTTGACTTTCAGCAAATGTCGCCAAGGCATCTATTGCGTCTGGACTTGTTAAGGCAAGCTCCGAAAGTGGCCGATTTGGACTATCAACGACCATTCGCGCCAGTGCGATATAGTCCCGAGCCAGCTGCGCTATCGTTTCGGTTTCGAATAGATCGGTATTATATTTTAATGTGCCTTTGAACACGCCATTTTCTTCATAGGTCGAAAGCGTAATGTCAAATTGACCTTCTTCTTCAGGCAGTTCCATGAATTGCATAGGAAAGCCCTTATAGTACGCGACATTATTTTCATCCATATGTGATTGCTCAACGCGGTGATTGAGCATCACAAACATGACCTGAAATACCGTAGAGCGGCTGGCATCATGTTCAATACCAAGCTTATCCACTAACAGCGCAAACGGATATTCTTGGTGATCTAGTGCGTTGAGTGTAATGTCTTTCACCTGCGCTAAAAGCGAAGTAAAGTGCGTTTCAGGAGCAAACCTTGCGCATAGCGGTAGGGGATTCACAAAGTAACCGTAGACGTTTGAAAACTCGGGATTTGTACGACCGGCCACAGGACTGCCTATAATGATTTCATCCTGCTGAGTATATTTATGCATGACTGCGTAATAGATGCTAAGCAACGCCATAAACATGGTGGAACCTTGTGCCTTTGCCAGGGCATTTAACGAAGACGTAAGGGCTTTATCCAACTCAAAATGATATGAATCACCAACGTTGGTGAGTACCGCAGGTCTAGGTTTGTCGGTTGCAAGGTCTAATACGGGGATCTCAGCAGGTAAGTGATTCTGCCAAAACTTATAGTTTGCCGCGCCGCGTGGAGAGTGAACAAAGCGTGTTTCCCAATCGACAAATTTTTCATAGCTTGACGTTATCTCGTCGAGTGCTAACGGTTCACTTTTTGCGAAATGCGCATACAGTGACTGCATTTCATCGATAAACATGTAATTTGACCATGCATCTGAGATGATGTGATAAATCGTCACTGCAAAGTAGTAGCTTTGATCATTCTGCTTATACAAATACAGTCTAAACAGCGGGTCGTGCTCAAGGTCGAAAGGCTGTTCATTGTCTGCAATCATCATAGGTTGAATATCTTCCCAAGACTTACCATGTACATCAATGACTTGCAGTGCATCCTCGCGATGAGTCCAAACTCTTTGATAGGGTTCGCCATCTTTAAAGAAGAAGTTTGTTCTTAACATTGGGTGGCGAGCAACTACAGCACTAAGGGCTTTTTTCAGCGCGTCGATATTCAGGGCACTAGGAATGTGCATCGCGCCGCCGATATTGTAGGAAGCGCTACTTGGGTTGAGTTGATTGATAAACCAAATCGCTTTTTGTCCATAGGAAAGTGGGAATTCAGCTTCCACATTGGCATCAGATACGATAATAGAGTTAACCTTGGTCTCGGAAACCGGCTGAACCTGCGATGTTTCTGTGGTTATGACTTCAAAGCCAAGCGACTCAACGAGTTTGTCATTAAGCTCTATACTTAATTCGTTGATAGATGCACCACTTAGTAGGCGTACAATCGTTAGGGTTTCACCAAAATGGGTGGTGATCTTATTTCTCAGTTCTGTCGCCATAATAGAGTCAATACCGAGATTACCGAGCGATAGATCTAATTCCACTTGCTCTCGTTTACAGCGTAATACTTGGCTGACAGCATTAGCGAGATGATCGGCAACAAGCGGTAACCGAAGCGCGCTGTCTGTTTGCTGGTATAAAGGAGCAAACTCTTGCTCTTGGTGGCTTTGCTTGTCGTTTTCTTGGGTAGCCAAGTGACTAAATAAACTCGGCTTTCCTGCATACCAATTGGTTACTTTGGACCAATCGGCGTCACACACTAAGAGTTGAGGTTGATCTTGGTCTAGAATACGTTCAAGCACAGCCATCCCCGCACTTTGTGAGATGCAGTTCATGCCCCTTTGGTTCTTGTAATGTTCGGCGAGACCCAACTCTTCAATCATACCAATAGCCCAAGGACCCCAGTTGATACTCAGCGCCGGAAGACCCTGATTGCGACGGTAGTGGGCGAGGGCATCTAAGAAAGCATTGCCAGAAGCATAGTTTGTTTGTCCTGCGGTAGTGACTTGAGCCGCGACAGAGGAGAAGAGTACAAAATGTTCGAGGTCAACTTTACTGAGTGCTTTGTGAAGCATCAACGCACCAATCGCTTTGGTGTCAAACACACCGTCAAATGCTCTGGTATCCATATTGCCAAGTAAGGTGTCATTGACGATACCAGCACAGAAAAATAATCCGTTGATCGGTGCTTGTGCACTTAGATGATAAGACTCAAGGGCCGCGTGAAGTTCACGCTCTCGAGTTAAGTCTGTCTGCCATAACGAGACATTAACGCCCTGATCTTCAAGGTGTTGAATAAACCGAACGCGATCATAGTTACAGTCGCTTGAGGTAAGTTCTGACCAACTCTTACGCTCAGGTAATTGACTCCTACCAAGCAAAATGAGGTTTCGTGCACCTCTATCGACGAGTAGCTGACAAACTAACTGACCGATTGAACCAAATGCCCCCGTGATCAACTGTGCTTTATGGCTTTGCACGCGAGTTGGGAAGGCGGGTTGAAGTGACGTTGCCTGCTCTAAACGAGCAACATAAGCCTGATTTTCCCTAAAAGCAACTTCCCCTTCTTGGCGGTCACTTAATAATCTAGCTGTGATATGTTCGGCATCATTTTGGCCATCAACATCGATGAGGCCACCCCAATTATCAACCAGTTCTTGCTGTGCGAGCACTCGGCTAAATCCAGTTAACGAAGCGGACATCACCGCGGTAAGTTGCTCACTATTAACGAGGCTGGCGTTGCGTGTTACCACGTAAAGCGGGAATTTACAGTCTTGTTCAATTACGGTTTTGGCTAGATTTAACAATGAATGTAGCGACTGACGTTTTTCTCTTTGCAGTTGAGCAAGGGTCAGTGATTCTATCGCGCTGTTATCTAGACTAAAGCAATGCACAACGCCACGAATTTCTTGTTTGCCCAAAGTCTCGATAAGTTGTGACAGGTGATCCCGTGAATCGGGAACTAGCCATGCATGACAATGGTCTCTGTCGATATCAAAGTATTCACCAGATTTAACGATACAGCTAGAGTGGCCAAGCTTTACTAAACGTTCGGCTACCTGTTCGGCTGTTCCTGATTGATCTGCGAGGAGCACCCAACGACCCGATGTGTCGGTTTCTTGTATTTCCTGCTCGGGCTCTGCAAGCCAATTAACTTGGTAAAGCCAGCTATCTATGGTTCTGGTGGTGATCCCACTTGCAGCGGAGTCAACGCTTTGTGCAATAAAGTTTTTGATAACACCAAACACTTGACCAGACTCATCACAGAGGTATAAATCACCGACCGTTTTTTCGTCGTCACGATGAGTGATTTGGGTATAACACCAAAAATCAGTATTGTTCTGCCCGCAAAGCAGGATCTGCTCTAGCATCACTGGTAAGCGGATAGAGAATTGCTGAGCATTAGCACTTGCAAGCTCTGTAAATACTAACGTCTGGAAGCACGCATCTAGTAGACTTGGGTGTAGGGTAAATTGTGTTGTTCGCTCAAGTTGAGTAGGCCAAGAGATTTTGGCAAGCACGCCGTTGTCTGTTGCCCAGATCTGTTCAATGGCTCTAAAACATGGACCATATTCGTAACCAAACTCTTTTAGGTGTGCATAAAACTCATCGTGCTGCTGCGCGCTGGTAGCGGCACTACGAATAGCATTGAGATCAATAGGCTCAGCAAGGTTGGCGCTTTGTACTCGGCGGATTGTCCCTTGAACATGGCGGGTCGTTTTACCATCTTCAAGGCTTACCACTTTAAAATTCGGTTCATCATGGTGCAAAATGAATTGCACATTGGGAGCGTGTTCATTATTCAAAAATAACGCTTTATCGATGACAAAGTGGTCGAGTGCATAGCTGCCATTGCCCCAAGTCTCTTTGGCTGCAGCATACGCCATTTCAATAAAGCCAGCAGCGGGGAAGAGGGTATTGCCTTGGATTTGGTGACAGCTTAAAAAACTATCGCGATTTGTGTCGGTTACCGCGTTCCAAACATGTTCAGCTTCACTGCGTTTACGGCCCAAGAAAGCATGGTTACTTTGCCCTAAACGCACTTGATTAAAGTACTCAGGCTCGGTCCAAAAGCGTTCTTGCAAGAACGGGTAAGTTGGCAACGTAATGAACTTACCTCGACCATTTATGGCTGACCAATTTAATTCAAAGCCTAAACCAAACAGTTGAGCTACGGCGTGGTAATAGGTGTGTTGCTCGTCGGATTTACGGCGCATACTCGAGACGACAACGCTTGAGCAACTTTGTTCTTCTGCGGTTTCGGCAATAGATGCGCCAAGCACAGGGTGTGGACCTAGTTCCAAAAATGCTTGGTAACCTTGTTGTAATATTGCACGGGTGGCATCAACAAAACGCACGGCTTGGCGGACGTTGAGCCACCAGTAGTTAGCATCAAGCTCAGGCCCCTCTGCAAGTGTTCCTGTTACCGTTGAATACAATGGAGTATGTGCGGTGTTAGCTTGAATACCAGCTAAACACTCGAGCAATTCGGTCTTAATCGGTTCCATAAACTGGCTGTGATAGGGCACTTCAACGCGGAGAAACTTGCAAAACACACCAGCTTCGCTCAGTTGTGTTTCGATACTGTGTAACGCATTTTCTTCACCAGCTAGGGTGACAGAGTTTGGACTGTTTACTGCTGCAATTTCAACTTGGTCGTTGAGATAAGGCGTGACATCACTGTCAGAGAGTCCTACCGCCATCATTTTACCTGTGTTGCGGCATTGATGTTGTAAACGGCTACGATGGACTACGATGGTGCAAGCATCTTTTAATGAGTAGACCCCGGCTTCATAAAATGCTGCTGCTTCACCAGTACTGTGGCCAACAATGACATCAGGTGAAATGCCGTGTTGACGCCACATTGCTGCAAGTGCAACTTGCACGGCAAAGTTTGCCGTTTGAGCGAGCCAAGTATATTGCATGTTTGACGCTGATTCATCGGCAAGCATTTCATCAGCCAATGACCAATTTGTAAGTGTTGACATATAGCTATCACACTCATCGATCATCGCTTTAAAAGTTGGCTCTGATTGGTACAGCTCACGGCCCATTGCCCACCATTGTGGCCCCATGCCGGTGAAGACCCATACGAGTTTTTGCTCATCTTTTTTCAGCGTGCGCAATGTACTGGCCGCAGCAAATTCAGCATCATGAGTTAGTGTTTGCAGTTGTTGTTGCAGATCCTCTGCATTTTTGAAACAAATTGCATGACGATATTGGTGATGTTCACGGCGCTCACCCAGTGTGTAGATAATATCACTGAGAGATGCATCGCTGTCTTGCAAAAATTCATTATGTGCTTTGGCAAAGCGATGGATCCCGTGTTGATCTCTTGCACTCAATGGATAAAGTTTTAGGCCATTCTCATTTGCTGGAGGTATTGATGGTACTTCTGGCGCAACAAATTCTTGAATAACCGCGTGGGAATTGGTTCCACCGAAACCAAAGGAGTTTACCCCCGCAACGGCTAAACCTTGATGCTTAGGCCAAGGTGTAAGTTTAGTGGGGATCTCATACGGCGCATTGGCGTAATCAATCTTAGGATTAATTGATTTTAAGTGTAAATGCGGTGGGATCTGTTTGTTTTGAATGGCTTTGACCGCCTTGAACAAACCAGCCATGCCTGCGGCTGCCTCGGTATGGCCAATATTGGTTTTTACTGAGCCAATGTAGCATTTATCGTCTTGATTACGGTTGATCCCAAGGAGTGTTCCAACTGACTTTGCTTCAATTGGGTCGCCAACAGGCGTGCCTGTGCCGTGCATTTCAATGTACTGCACTTTACCGGGGTCAATATTCGCTTTGGCATAGGTTTCTTTCATCAAGCGCAATTGGGCATCGCCGTTTGGCACCGTGATCCCTTGTGTTTTACCGTCTTGGTTTACACCGGTGGCTAAGATCACCGCATGAATTGGGTCGCCATCCTTAATCGCATCATCTAAGCGCTTGAGCACAACGACGCCAGCGCCTTCAGCGCGGACATAACCGTTTGCGGAGTCGTCAAAAGCATGAGAAAAACCAGTCGGAGATAAGAAACCGCCTTTAGACTCGGATACTGTATATTGTGGTGCCAAATGTAATAGCACACCACCTGCGAGTGCCATATTACTTGCCCCGGTCTGTAGGCTTTTACAGGCCATATCTAATGCGACAATAGAGGAGCTACAAGCAGTATCGATGGACATGCTGGGGCCATTAAAGTCAAAAGTATGAGAGATGCGATTAGAAAGCATCGTCATCATAACACCCGTCGCAGTGTGAGCATCAATGTTGTCAAAATCTGGGTTAGTGAATTGCATGATTTTATAGTCAAGCGTAAACCCACCCATAAAAACACCGACCGACTCTCCTGCGAGTTCAGATGGCTTTTGCCCACCATCTTCCAACGCTTCCCAAGTTACCTCCAGCAATTTACGTTGTTGAGGGTCCATAAACTCGGCTTCACGAGGCGTGATCCCAAAAAATGCTGGATCAAACTTATCGATACCATCGATATAGCCACCCCATTTTGAGCTCAACTTGCCTTTATTCGCTTTTACAGACGAATAATGAGTATCGATATTCCATCTCGATTCTGGGGTTTCTATGATGCAATCGACACCATGTTTAATATTTTCCCAAAACAATTCAGGACTATTCGCGTGACCTGGGAAACGACAACCCATGCCAATAATTGCTATCGGTAGCGTGTCGTTTGCGGGGCGAACAGAGCGTTCATTTTCGATTGCCATAATGCATTCCTTGAAGTTATCTATTTTCTGTTAATTAGCGAAGTTGCAGCAGTTCATCTTGAGTGGTTGAGTGAACATGAAGCGTAGGGTAGAGCAGGCGTTTATAGATGCCGTAGTAAAGTTGTTGAAGCTGGATTAAGTCGGATGTTGTTGTGTGCTCATCTATTTGATGAATGGTTTTGTTCACCAATCCAAGTTCTAATACTGAGGTTGATATTTCAGCAATAAAGCGGCCATCCGACGTTCCCCCTGCGGTCGATAGTTTTGGTGTGAAATGGCATTGGCTGTTGATTTCATCGCAGACGATAGCGAGGGATGGAGAAGGGATCTCATCATTATTTACGCAGTAATAGGGTTTACAGGAGTTATTGGTCGTTAATGCATAATTGAGTGTATGTTTTTCGATGGTTTCTCTGACCAGCTGGACCAATTCATATTCGTTGTATGCGGGTGTATAACGGATATTAAAATTTAGCTGACATTGGCTTGGAATGATGTTGTCAACAAAATCGCCAGAATTTACATGAGTGAATTGTAGTGTGGTCGAGTCAAAGTTATCACAGTGCTTAGGCCAATCTACTGACAATAATGCTTGCATAATATTTTGTGCTAGATGGATGGCATTGGTCGCTTTTTGAGGGTAAGCCACATGTCCACTTTTACCATGTAAATTAATGGTAAAAGACAAAGCACCACGGCGACCGACTTTCAGTGTATCTGCTACTTGCGCTTCAGAGCTTGGCTCTCCGACCAAGGTAAAATCAAATGTGATACGCTGCTGTTTTAAAAACTGAGTGATCCGCTTGGTTCCGTGTTCCGCTTCGCCTTCCTCGTCGCTAGTGAGTAGCAACCAAAGCTCTTTTTCCGGTATTCCAAATTCTGTCACTAGAGCCTCAATTGCACAGAAAAAGGCGGCAATAGCGCCTTTCATATCAACAATACCTCTAGCGAAGAGGCAGCCATTGTGTTCTGTCAGCTTAAAAGGGTTAAACTGCCAATCTTGTGCACTTCCGGCCGGTACTACATCGGTATGACCAAGAAAAGCAAACCTAGCATCGCTGTTGTTACCTATGCTTGCTACTAAGTTACTTACATCACGAACGGGTAAGTGTTTGATTGAAAAGCCCAAAGCTCGTAACTCTTGTGCTAACCACAGTTGACAACCAACGTCATCTGGTGTGATCGACTTAAATGCGACTAACTGCCTTGCGATGTCAACAACGCGGTGGCTGGTATGTTTATCCTCATCAATACCTTGAAGCTCGTCATGAAGAGCTTCGATATCCTCTAGTGCTTCAGAGACAAGTTCAAAGCAAGTGCTTGAAGAAAAGTCATTCATCTCAAAAAACCTTAATGCAGAAGTATGATAAATAGGCAATTAAAAGCTTGTTTGTACACATTTTAATTACACTGCGTTCACAAGTTGCGTATTCAAACATTGAAATTCTTTAGATGCTAATGATTTTATTTTGACTAAATTAACCTAGATAATTTTATTGTTGTTTTTTATGAAGTAATCAAATTTGTTATTTTTAATGCTGTTTGTCTAATTTTGATATTTGAGTTTTATTGAATTAATTTTGGTGTAAATGCTCTATGTACTAATATTCTGAATGTGTGAAAAGTAATTTATCTTAATAATCAGGGGCGGGTTTTTGTTTCTTGAGTTATGTCTTGTGTTATTCGGAATTAAAAAAATGATGGTGTTTACGTTAATGAAATTGTTATTTTTTTAAGTGTGCGAGTTTGTTGTGTAAATTGCGCTATTAAGATAAATGGAATTAAACTTCGTTATTCATTTTTGTTATTTTAACTATGTTTTATATTTCTATTTATTCTAAATGTAAGAGACCTAAAAGGTGTGGGCATACGTATGTGGGCAAGATTTTTTATGATGAAGTTTTAAGGTTTAAATTATTTTTATAAATTTAATGAATTTATTCTTGAGTTGTCATATTTAATGAATAAAATAGCGGGCGCTATAGAGCTTTTATTCAATATTTTGATTACTGTTACAGTATTTTGCTGTTTTTTATCTATAGCGCTGACTTAAATTAAGGATGAAAAATGAAAAAGCTAATCACTGCACTCGTTGCATTCACCGCATTATCTGTATCTGCTCAAGAAGTAGAAGAGGCGAAAGCACTCGTTACTCAACAGAACATTAAAATTGTTGCCATTGGCCAAAGCGGCTGGGATCCAATTTGGAGAGAGCCTACCTGTAGCATCCAAAAAACGGATGAAGATGCTGTAGGTAATGCTTACATGATCAGTCATTACGACATGTGTTTATGCCAAAACAGTAAGAAAGCGAGCTATCTGATTGAAGATACACAAAGCAACCCTAAGCAAGCAGCGGTTATTTGTTACCTAGAGCAGTAAGCTAGTCAACAGCAGCAGAGCAAAGTACTTGCACTTTACTCTGCTTTTATCACTGGTGTTTCCTTTAAGTTCAAATTAGCTAAATTAACTGATTTTTTGCTTTGGTGTGCTAAATAATCTGAGCTGCGGATAATTAATGCCTTTCTAGCAGCCAGCTTTAGCGCTAACTGCGTTGAATTCACTTCCAATAGCCAGCTATTGGTGCGTAAATTCGCCTTGCCTACCGGATGTAGGTACCTTAGCGAGAGCAGGACGCGGAAGCGGTGTTTTCCCTAAAACTCTCTGGCTAGACAAGGAAAAACTAAGTTGTGCTTTAGCAACAATGAGTTGGAACACTCCTTATCCAAACCTCAGGTTAAATAACTTGCCTAACTTCCAATCGAACTTTACAGCGCTGACGGCCGTTAAGATTAAAACAATCCCAAGCGTTTGTAGTATCGAAATCGTGTGCTCGAATGCAATAAAATCTACAAACAGCGCCACGACCGGATAAATAAAAGAAAGAATAGCGATTAATGTGGTGCTTAAGCGTTGAAACGCATCATACATGATCACATACATAAACCCTGTGTTGACGACGCCTAAGAATAGGATATTGCCCCAGCTCGATGAAGTCTCAGGGAAATGTGCAAAGTCAACCCAAGGCAATAAAAATAAACCGCCCAAAAAGATTTGGATCACAGCAACCACACCGGATGGCACTTGGCTTACCTTTTTTGTCATCAGCGTTGTAATGGTATACAGAAATGCAGCTCCAAGCGCCAGTAGCAGACCAAAAACGGCTTGATTGCTCTCTTGTGCAAAAATAACTGCGACTATTTCTTGATACGGGATCCCCACAACCAACCATAACCCCACCACGGCGATGTTCAACCACAAAAGGATTGCTTTACTTGGATACTGACGATAAAGCACCGCGCTTAGTAATACCAACATCAGAGGTTGTAGATGGTATGCGATGATTGAAATTGAAAAAGGAATATAGTCAAATGAGGCGAATAACAGCACCCAGTTTCCGACCAGCGCGATACCGCCGAGCAAGATGGTTATAAAAACGGGACCTTTAAACACCTCTTTTGTCAGTTGCTTTGTTACGAGCACGTATCCAAGAAGGCACAACGCGCCAATAACACAACGTAAAAATACCACGTTCCAATAGGATTGTTGTGCACTGACGACAAAGTATCCTATGGTGCCAGATAGCACCATAGCTATTATCATCTCTATCGAACCTTTTTCTTTATCTGAGCCAAACATTGTTCACACCTTGTCATATTCAATTCTATACTTGCATATTACTTAGGGTTTGCCGTATTGCTAATAGACAATAAAAGGCTAATTTTTCTATTTTCCTAAAAATGAAAGGCAAAAATGCGAAAATTAATTAATAATGAAAAATGGTCGCTTGATGCGATAGATAGCAAGCTTATAGCGCTGTTAGAAAACAACAGCCGAGTGTCTGTTGCTGAAATGGCTCGTGCTGTGAATATGTCTTCACCGAGTGTGAATGAGCGCATGAAACGTATGGAAGAGTATGGGGTAATTAGTAAATACAGTATTGAATTAGACCAAGAAAGCTTTGATTACCCGCTGACAGCGATTGTGCGTATTCGTCAGCATCCCGGTAAACTAAAACAGCTTGAAGCGATGATCCAAAACATTCCTGAAGTGATTGAATGTGACAAAGTGACGGGAGAGGATTGTTTTTATGTGAGGTTGTGTTTTGAGAGTATGCCTAAGCTAGACGAAATTCTGGATAAAGTCTCCACGCTGGGTGATACCCACACATCGGTGGTGAAATCAACAGTAGTCAAACGCAGAAACGTGCCATATCAGATCCGCAAAAGGTAATCGCTAAGTATGGCGAGTAGTAACGTTTTGACGGGATAAGCAATGCACAGCTAAACGTCAACAAATTTATAGTTTGTCACACTTTTTATAGCAATCCTGCCATCAATCTGGTTTTGAGTATGTTAGTATCCGTGCAGCAGTTTTTTACGAGATAGATTATGTTTCAACCAGTTAGCCTCTTTGTTGGGTTAAGATATAGCCGTGCTGCGAAAGGCAATGCATTTATATCGTTTATCTCATTTTTCTCAATTGCGGGTATCGCCCTTGGCTTGATGAGTTTGATCACCGTCAGCTCAGTGATGAATGGCTTTGAGCAAACCTTAAAAGCCGCCATGCTTGATTTGATCCCGCATGTGCAAATTAAGGAAAATGAGCAACTTGATCAAAATAAATTACAAGCCATTGAAAGTCATCCTTTGGTTAAGCAAGTTTCGCCATATGTTGCAAGTGACGTAATTCTACAAACCAATCAAGATTTGGTGGGTGTGCAACTTCAAGGACTATTTCAAGGGTATGAAACAGCGTTAGATGACGCCGTACGCGCAGGTAGCTTAACTCGATTGTATGAGCAAAAATACCAAGTGGCGCTGAGTCGCTATTTAGCCAATAAACTTGGCGTAAGCGTTGGTCAACAACTTCGCGTGATCATGCCTGAATTCACCACATACACACCGCTTGGCCGCACACCGACGCAGCGCTTATTCACCGTAGCTGCCATATATGATGGCCAAAGCGAAGCTGACACTTATTTGGCATTTGCCGACGGGAAGAGTTTACAGCGGTTAATGCGCAAGAAGCCAGAGCAATACGACCTTAACATTCATTTATATGATGCCTTTAGTCTGCCTGATTTTTATCAGCAAGCGGATAGCTTGTTACAAGGGCTCGAGATACAGGATTGGCAAACTCAGCAAGGCACATTGTTTGCGGCGGTTGCAATGGAAAAGCGCATTATGTCGCTATTACTTGGCCTTATTGTGATAGTGGCTGTATTTAATATCATTTCAGCGCTATCTATGATGGTGAGTGAAAAGCAAGGGGAAGTGGCTATTTTGCAAACGCTTGGCTTTACACCACAAATGATAGCTAAAGTATTTATGGCGCAAGGGATGTATAACGGCATTTTTGGCACACTCATTGGTGTTGCTGGTGGATTATTGCTTTCGAACAATATTAATGAGGTGCTCCACCTCGCAGGCCTTCAGTTGCTTGGTGGCGCTGAACTTCCGGTCAAAATAGAACTAACAGATTTAACGATTATGGCAGTGGGCAGCATATTGCTAAGCTTTTTAGCAACCTTGTATCCAGCTAAACGCGCGTCGAGTGTGCTGCCAGCAGAGGTATTAAGATATGAGTGATTTAGTCATTGACTGCCAAGATTTGGTCAAAAGCTACCAAGATGGTAAAGCCGAAGTAACGGTACTAAAAGGCGTTGATTTATCTGTAACCCAAGGTGAGATGCTTGCCATTGTAGGTAGCTCGGGTTCAGGTAAAAGTACTTTACTGCATATTCTCGGTACCTTGGATAAAGCATCCACCGGCAGTGTAAAAATCAAAGGTGTGGAAGTTGGCAAGCTGTCACGTAAAAAGCAGGCGGAATTTAGAAATAAGCATTTGGGTTTTATCTATCAGTTTCATCATTTGTTGATGGAGTTTAGCGCGGTTGAAAACGTGGCGATGCCATTACTAATTGCCGGTAATAAAGCAAAACAAGCCCGCGAAAAAGCATTACTCATGCTTGATAAAGTAGGCTTGAGTCATCGTGCTGATCATAAGCCTTCAGAGCTTTCTGGGGGGGAGAGACAGCGTGTTGCGATAGCGAGAGCGTTAGTAACAGAACCTGATTTGGTGCTAGCTGATGAACCAACCGGCAATCTTGATAAGCATAATGCGCTAAGGATCTATGACCTCCTAGCTGAACTCAATCAGCAACTAAAAACCAGCTTTGTTGTTGTAACACACGACCTAGAGTTGGCAGATAAGCTTGGTCGTGCAGTGCAACTGGACGATGGCAAAGTAGGTGTGTATCAGCATGCTTAGTTATTTTTTAAGCAAACGTTTTAGAGAGTCTAAACGTCAGCTTGGCTTTATTGGTTTTTTAACCCGTGCTTCTACGCTTGGTGTAATGCTGGGTATGGCAGTATTGATAGTCGCACTTTCTGTGATTAATGGTTTTGAAGAACAATTAGAGCAGCGGCTGTTGTCGGTGGTACCGCAAGTTAGTTATCAAGCACCTTACGACCCTATTCAAGCGTGGCAGCAAAAAGTAGAGATCTTGGAGAGTCAACGTGGCGTCGTAAGCGCGACGGCTGAAATTAACTTAACAGCCATGCTGCAATACAAAGGCACCTTAAAAGCGGCGCAGTTAAAAGGGATCGCACCGAATAGGCATCATACGGTGTCGAGCATAGGTGATTTTATAAAAGGCGTAGAACTAAAGGCACTAAAACCGGGTGAAGTGATCATCGGCAAAGGGATAGCTGACAAGCTTGGCGTCGTGGCTGGCGATAATATCCAGCTCTTGGTTGCTAACAAACATTCGGATAATCCACTCGCTGCGCCAAAGCGATTAACGGCGACGGTGGTGGGGCTTATCGATATGGGCGGGCCACTTGACCAAACATTATCCTTAGTGCCACTTAACGCACTGCAAGAAGCGATGGATTTTAGAGAAGACCAAGTAACGGACTTGCGTGCCAAGGTGAGTGATGTGTTTCAGGCACAGCAAATTGCGACATCAGCGGGCAGGGCATTACCCGATTTAGTGTACGTATCGTCTTGGTTTCGAACGCAAGGTGGACTGTATCAAGATATTCAGATGGTACGCACTATCGTCTATCTCGTGGTATTTCTGATCATCGCTGTAGCGAGCTTTAATATCGTCTCTTCTATGGTGATGGAAGTAAAAGAAAAGCGGGCGGATATTGCCATTTTGAAAACGATGGGTGCACAGGACAGTACGATTTTTTCGACTTTTGCGCTGCAAGGTGTGACGTATGCAGGGATAGGTGCACTGCTAGGCACAGGGATCGGCATTTTTATTGCTATTAATATCCCCGATATTTTTAAAGCCTGGATCAATATGAGTGATACCAATCCGCTTGAAGGCGTCTACTTTATTGAGTACTTACCGAGCAAAATTATTTGGACAGACATTTATATCAGTTTAGTCACGACTTTTGTTATGGCTGTCGTCGCAAGCTTATATCCCGCTTGGCAAGCCACCAAAACGGATCCTGCCAAAGTACTGGGAAATGGCTGATGATGGCAAAAATTTATAGCCGGTAAAACCGGCTATAACAAGTATATATTGGCTGCAGATAGATTAAATTCCCAATAGAAGAGGAAACGTTTGATCAAGTATCAAGATGTTTGCATGTGTTCACATCACTAAAATGTCAAAGTGACTCGCACGGCTGGACAGGCCCTAACCATCAAGCTTAAATATATTTTTTAATACCAATTTGTCTTAATACTAGCTCAATTTGAAGGTGTAAATCTGACGCTACCTGCGTTAAAAATTTCTTATTTAGAACAACTCAATAGCAAAATCTTTGCCTTGCAGATATGGATGTAGGCACCTTGGCGGTAGCAGGATGCAGTAGCGGTGTTATCGACAAAATTTTCTCGCTGCAGAATAGATCACTTAATAAAGCAAATTGATATAAAGCTCCCTTGTCCGCAAACTGTCCGGTGTCCGTCCAAACCCTCTCAATAAAGCCGTTAAATTACATAAATAGCATATAAAACAGTAAGATAAATTATGGCACGCTACTTGTTATTAGTTACTCATAATAATCGCGGACACCCTCTTGTCCGCAAGGAGGTAGCATGATTAAAGATACAAGTGCGCAAGACAAACAAATCGCAAAGAAACGAACCATAAAAAAGCCTGTGCTTGCGTTGTTGGCCGTTGGCATCACCTTAGGTGGATTGACCAGTGCTTGGCCAAGCATTAACACAATTTTATCTGCAGAGCAGACGGTATCGCGGGAGCAAGTACGTCTCGCCACGGTAGTGAGAGGTGATATCAGCGAAGATATTCGTGTTGAAGGGCGTACGCTGGCTGCGAATAATCCCGACTTATACGCCATCGCATCGGGCACAGTAACGCTAAACGTTAAACCCGGTGATGCCATCAAAGCAGGGCAAGCGTTGCTTAGCATAGACAGTCCAGAGCTTACCAACCGTTTACTGCAAGAAGAGGCGACATTTGAACGTTTACAAACGGAAGTTGAGCGCCAACGGATCTCGATTAAACAGCAGCTACTTGATACTAAACAACGCATGGAAATGGCGAAAGTAGACTTAGAAGCGGCAGAGCGGGAAATGGCACGCTCAAAACAAAGCATCGAAAAGCAAATTATCTCAAAATTAGAGCTTGAACAGTCAATGGTTGAACTTAAGCGCGCGCAGCTACAAGAGCGTCACGCCATCGATTCGCTAAAGCTTGAGCAAGAGCGACTTGCGTTTGAGCTAAAAAGTAGCGAGCTGAGCCTAACCAGACAACAGCATATTTTAGAAGAAGTGCAGCGTCAGGTAGCGGCACTTAACATTATATCGCCGTTGTCGGGTATTGTTGGTACGGTGCATGTCCAGCAAAAGCAGTTTGTACAGCGAGATGCGGCACTAATATCCTTGGTTGACCTTTCAGAGCTTGAGGTTGAAGCGCAAATACCAGAAATTTATGCCGACAATCTAGGTGTCGGCATGGCCGCTGAAGTATTTATCAATCAATACCAATACCATGCAAAGCTTGTCGCTATTTCCCCTGAAATCGAAGCTGGCCGTGTCAGTGCGCGAGTACGCTTTGATGAACAACCAAGTGGTCTTCGCCAAAACCAAAAGGTATCTACAAGAATTATCCTGTCGCAAAAGCAAGACGTGCTCAAAGTAAGGCGTGGTGCATTTGTTGAAACTGGCGCAGGGCGTTTTACCTATACGGTTGTCGGTGAGCAGGCTGATCAAACACCCATTCAGCTCGGTGTAAAAAGTATTTCTGAAGTTGAGATTATCGAGGGCCTGAGTGAAGGACAAGAAATCGTGATTTCAAGTTTAGATCCGTTCAATAACAAAGCGCGAGTGTTACTCGGGAAGTAGCCTCATCTTGCGTACCGAATAAGAATGAGAAGGAATAGACAATGTTAAAAATGAATGAAGTAAGCAAAATTTATCGTACAGATCTGATTGAGACCCATGCGCTCAGCAATGTTAATTTAACCATTGAAGAAGGGGAGTTTATTGCGGTCACAGGCCCGTCAGGATCAGGCAAAACGACCTTTTTGAACATTGCCGGTTTGTTAGAGCGTTTTGAGCGCGGTGACTATTTTCTAGATGGTGAAAACGTTGCCAATCTTAACGATAAAAAGTTGTCTCAGCTAAGAAACGAAAAAATTGGCTTTATCTTCCAAGGCTTTAACCTTATCAGCGACTTATCTTTATATGACAACGTTGAAGTGCCGCTCATTTTTCGTGGGATTAAGGCCAGTGAGCGTAAAAAGCGCATTGAAGAAGCGCTTGAACTCGTTGGGCTTGCAAGCCGAATGAAACATCATCCCGCACAGCTAAGTGGCGGGCAACAGCAGCGTGTGGCTATTGCCAGAGCTTTGGCGGGGAAACCGCGATTCCTTTTAGCGGATGAGCCAACGGGTAACTTAGACAGCTTAATGGCAAGGCAAGTGATGGATTTATTACAAGAAGTGAATCAGGCGGGTACAACATTGATTATGGTAACCCATGACAATGAGCTGGCACGACGAGCGGGTCGTAACATCCAAATTCTTGATGGTGAGCTAACCGACATCACCAAATCTCAGCTAACTGAACTGGCAGTGTAGGAGCTAGCAATGAAAGAGCTAATACTATTAGCTTGGCAGGGATTAAAGCAAAAACCCAAGCTAAGCGCACTGATGGTGATCAACCTTGCAGTTGGGATCACGTTAATGTTGACGATGTCAGCCATTGTAAAACAAAGCAGCAGTGAGGTGATCGGTTATAAGGGAGATCACTTGTACACCGCGGGCCTAAATTTTTTTGATGGCGACCAAGACGTTGTCGATTTTAACCAATTTCCACGCTGGACATATCAAGATGCAGAGGCGCTTAAGCAAGCGGATTTACCATACGAGCATCTATCATTTAACTACACCACAGAGTTTATTGTGGGGCTGGCGGATAACTCAGTTAGACCTATTAGTGTAGAAGCTTCTGGTACAGATAGAGAAATGTTTAGTGTACTAGATGCGCCGTTTATCCACGGAGCTTCTTGGAGTGAACAAAGCCAGCAAAGTGGTGAAGCGGTCGCTGTGATCAGTAAAAACGCTAATGACCATCTTTTTGGTGGGGCGAATTCTGTCGGGCAGTTTATTCAAGTTCAAGGCGAACAAATACAAGTCGTGGGCGTGGTTGATTTGAGCAATTATAAACGTCGTTTCCAAGATTTGAGCTTTAGTAATAATTACAATCACGATGCATTTATCCCGCTAAATTATGCCTATGCGCAAAACTTTCCAAGAACAGGGCAAGTATCGTGTAGAACCGACGATTTATACACCGCAACCAACCCGCGTAGCGGCAGTATCGACATGCTGAAAAGTGCTGAATGTGGTTATTTGACGGTTTGGTTCCAGTACCAAAATGATATGGGGGTGGCACATCTTGCAGAGCTAAAAACTTGGTTGAATAACTATACTGCAAATCAGCAAGTGGTTGGCCGTTTTCAACACAAAAATCTCACCGATTTTTATAGCATGGGTGAGCTCTATATTTTGATCCAGCGTTTTATGGCATGGGAAGCCATTTACCTAACGTTTTCATATTTACTATTTGCCATTTGTCTAGTGAACACTGTGGGGATCCTACTGGCCAAATTCCAAGCCAATCGTAAGCTTATTTCCCTTTACCGAGCCCTCGGTGCAAATCGTGGGGTGATCATGAAAATTCATTTTCTAGAAATTCTCATGCTCACAGTTGCATCTGTGTTGCTTGGTTTTGTACTCGCATTTGCAGGACTCGAGTTGATGTTCCATTTACGTATGTATCAGACGGATTATATGGCATTTGCCGAGCAGGTTCGTCAAATCTATCAGTTTGATGGTGAGCTGGCACTTTTGACCACCATAGGTATTTTCTTGGCGGTTGGGATATCTGGATTATATCCGGTATACCGTAGTAGCCGTGTATCACCAGCTGCAGAGTTAAGGGGGTAAGTATGGCGATTAAACATATTTTAAAACTGATCTTAAAACAAAAAAGTATTGCGCTGTTAATTATTCTACAAATCGCGATCACCGTGATGATTGTCAGCAATACCGCGTTTATCAGCTATGCAACGCTGCAAAACTGGCTAATTCCTTCAAAGTTGGAAGAGCAACAAATTCTCAATGTAACGACGCGTGTGTTTGATACCTCCGTAGACGTGCAGTCACTTATAGAAAAGGATATTCAAGCGATTGAAAATGTGCCAGGGGTCGTTGCCGCATCTTATGCTGGTAGAGAGCTGGTATTAAACAGCTTAGGCCCTGGATGGACTATTTTTAAAGATACCCAACCAGAAACGGATTACAGCGTGTTCGGCTACTTTGGCTTGGATGAAAAAGGGGTAGATGTACTTGGGCTTGAACTCGTTGAGGGGCGGAGATTTTATGCCAGCGAATTTATCAAAGGTGATGAGGCAACAAAAAATGCAGGCGTTATTATGATAAGTGACGACCTTGCCACGTCTTTATTTGGTGGTGACTCTGCCCTTGGGCAGACGGTGTATATTTCAAGACAACGCATTCCACATCAAGTGATTGGTGTTTATAAAGGTAAAATGCTTGGAGAAGGCGCAACATACAATCAACAACACTACAATTCAGGGGTTGTACCTGAGGTCATATGGGGTAACCGTCAACGAGCCAATTATTTAGTCAGGGTTGAAAAAGGTGTGTCTGAGCGAGTGCTAGAAGAAGTTGAAACGGCACTGTATCACACCAGCGGACGAATGGTTGAGCGAGTAGAGTTTGTTGCTAGGGCAAAAAAACGTTTGTGGGATGGCCGTAGCACCTTTGCACTCACCATGGCAGGTATAAGCATCATAGCATGCGTGGTCACCGCGCTTGGTATTGTCGCACTTGTCAGCTTTTCTGTTAGCCTAAGAAAGAAAGATCATGGTGTACTTCGTGCGTTAGGGGCATCTAAAGGCAAAGTGATGTGGTCTTTAATTAAAGAAAATACAATTTTAGTCTTTATCGGTTTAGTGCTAGGCTTTGGTCTCTCGATTTTGCTTTACTATTTTTTGATGAATAATGTTCGCGTGCAAAGTGTGGTAGAGATCCCGTTATTGGTTGGGGTCGCTATTTTTACTTGGCTTGTGAGTACATTGGCAGTGTACCTGCCTGCCAAAGAAGCTGCGAAAGTGTCGCCGGCGCAAGTAACTAAATCCAGTTAATAATAAAAACAACAAAGCCCCGAAAGGGGCTAAATCTACAAATTAGGATCAAAAGCGTTCATGAGTGTATTGGTAATTGACGATAATCCGGATGTAATTCAAGCCATTAAAGTCCTTTTGTTGCTCAATGATATTCCGTGTGAAGGTGTTACCTCTCCGCAGCTGGGCCTAGAGAAGGTTCGTAGCAAACAGTTCGACTTAGTTATTCAAGATATGAATTTTACCCGAGACACCACCAGCGGCGTGGAAGGTAAAGCCCTGTATAAAGCCATTCGAGATTTAGAGCCAGACTTACCCATCATCTTACTGACCGCTTGGACAAATCTTGAAATGGCGGTGGAGCTTATTAAAGATGGTGCGGCAGACTACTTAGCCAAACCTTGGAAAGACCATAAACTCGTCACCTCAGTGAAAAACTTGCTCGAAATGCGAGAACTACAAGAGCAAGTAAGTAGCGCTGCTAATCAGCGCAACGCCAGGTTACAAAAGCTAAAAGCGCAATACGACCTGTGTGGTGTGGTGGTTGCCGATCCTGCCATGTTGAGCTTGCTTGAAATGGCGACGCAGGTTGCGCACTCCGACGCGCCAATTCTGATCACAGGACCAAACGGCGCTGGTAAAGAGAAAATTGCAGAAATCGTGCAAGCCAATAGCAGCTATAAACATAAACCCTTTATTAAAGTGAATGCGGGGGCCATTCCGGCGGACCTCATTGAGGCCGAGTTATTTGGGGTTGAAAGTGGTGCTTATACAGGTGCACAAAAATCGAGGGCTGGACGTTTTGAAGCCGCCGATGGTGGCACTTTGTTTTTGGATGAAATCGGCAACTTGTCTTTGACAGGGCAACAAAAATTGCTAAGGGTTTTACAAAGCGGCGAGTTTGAGCGCGTTGGCAGTAACGTGACCAAAAAGGCGAGCGTTAGGGTGATAAGTGCTACCAACAGTAATTTACCAGAGGCCATTCGCGCAGGTACTTTTAGAGAAGACTTGTATTATCGGATCAATATGATTGAGCTTAAATTGCCGCCACTATCTGAGCGAAAAGAAGATATTGCCGTGTTAGTGGATCACTTTTTACCTAGCAATAAGAGTTTGAGTAACGCAGCAATGAAGCAGTTAAAGCATCATACTTGGCCTGGAAATGTCAGGGAGCTTGAAAACACCATAGGTCGTGCTGTGTTGCTGAGCCCCAGGCAAGAAATTGAGTGTGAGCATTTAGCAATTCAAATACCACAACATGAAGAGCCGCTTGAATATACACAAGCAGATATCGAAGCTGCATTAGACAGCGCTGATGGCGTAGTCAGTAAAGCCGCAAGAAAGCTTGGATTAAGTCGGCAAGCACTATACCGGAGAATGGAGAAGTTTGGTTTAAAATGACGGTGTCTCTTCAAGCAGCGGTGTCTGCATGCCTATTTGTATCACTATTGGTGTTTGCGGCTATTCTATGGCTGGCAGCTTTATTTGCAATACCATTTACTCTGGCAATTCCACTGGGGCTAATTGTTGCGGCGGTAGTAGGCATTGTCGGTATCAGTTACTTTTTCTCTCGCCAACAACGGATCATAGATTGCTTAACGGACGGGATCCGCAGTTTTAAAGATCAAGACTTTTCAGTTCAAATTACGCATTTTGAAAGCATAGAAATGTCTGATCTAATTTTGGAATATAATCGTTTATCGACAACATTAAAAAAGCAGCGCCACGCCACCAGCCAAAGGGAGTTACTACTCGATACTATTTTGCAGGTGTCGCCGGTGTCGATTTTACTGTTAAATCAGTTTGATCAGGTTGTATATGCCAACGACAAAGCCGGCAAGTTACTCAATAACAACAAGTCGTTAAGTGGCCTTGTGCTTCACCATGCCATCGCGAATGCAGATCCTAAGCTGCAAACTATTTTGCTACAAAAAGAATCTGGGTTTGTGACCTTTCAAGCCAATGATGAAAAGCAGAGCTATTACTTTTCAAGGCAGAGCATAACGCTCAACCACCAGCCACATGTATTGTTAATGTGTCAAAACTTATCTAGCGAAATGAGCCGTCAAGAAGTAGGGCTTTGGAAAAATGCGATCCGCCTTATCAGTCATGAACTCAATAATTCATTAGCGCCTATTTCTTCGTTGACTAACTCCGCAAATACGATTGTTGAGCGCAGTGCTAAAGAACAAAATCATACCCTAGTCCAGTTGTTGCCTGATATGCTGGCAACCATTAATCGCCGCACCGAAAACTTGAGTGAGTTTGTCGCTAAATATAGCGAATTTGCGAGATTACCGGCTCCTAATATTTCAGAGCAACCCTTGCAGCCCTTACTTGATACCGTAAATAAGCTTTATGACTTTACTCTGCTGGCACCACTTCCTGTGGAGCGCGCTTTTTTTGATCCCATACAGGTAGAGCAGGTGATGATTAATTTGGTTAAAAACGCCCATGAGTCAGGATCTAAGATAGATGAAATAGGCGTGAAGCTGCTGGTTGATTATCAACGCCTGATAGTCGTGGTTGTTGACAGAGGTGTAGGAATGGAAGAAGAAAAGCTAGCAAACGCAGTACTGCCGTTTTTTTCTACTAAACCCAGTGGCACAGGCATAGGGCTGAGTATTTGTAATGAAGTCGCGATTGCCCATGGTGGACAACTTAAACTCTTTAATCGCGAGAAAGGTGGTCTAATGGTCCAGTTTGATCTACCCCTCGTTGCACCAAAAACATAGCGTTGTAATAACACTTACCCATATCAGGTGGGAGCGGGTTCACCCGCGATCTTTTTGGTTTTAATGCCGTACCTTAGGCGGCGGAAATCATTTGTCGTGATAAATCACGACCCACAGATAATATTGGTTGAGCGCATATCTATCGACAGGCAGCGGCAGAGCAGCGATACTCAAGCAAGTTGACAATATAGGGAAATGAACTTGAACACGAAAACTCAAACGACCAACCACTTTTTACTCTTCGCGGGTGTGTGTACAGCCATTGCGGCAGTGGCGCACATTGGCTGCATTATCTTTGGCGCGCCTTGGTATCGCTTTTTTGGTGCGGGCGAGGAAATGGCTACTATGGCCGAACAGGGGCTTATTTATCCGCACATTGTCACTGCCGTTATCGCTACGATTTTACTGCTCTGGTCATGCTATGCGTTTTCAGGGGCGAAACGGATCCGACAATTACCTATGCTTAAAATCGCCCTGTGTGTAATAAGTGCAATCTTTTTAATAAGGGGAATTGGGTTTGTTTTTATCATGCCAACGATCCCAGATAACAGCATGACGTTTTGGCTGATGAGTTCCTCAATTTGTTTGGTAATAGGAGGGGCTTACGCGCTTGGAACCAAAAAGGCATGGTCACAAATTTAGCCGTTTAATAGCTAGCACTTCAGGTGCTAGCTATTTGTTCAGACTAGGCAGTTAACCTTATTGACTCAGTGCCGTTCTAACACCGGCTTCAAGTTCTTCGTGAACAGATTTAAATAACCCAAGTTGGCGTTCAATGATATATTCAGGTACACCCTCCATAGCGCGTGCTATGTTGCCGTACAAGCGCTGTTTTTGGGCATCATCAAATAGGCAATATAGGGCACGAGGCTGTGAAAAATCATCATTGTCTTTGCGGTGGTCGTATCTATCCGCCATTCCTTCAAGCTCAAGAGCAGGGCGTTTATACTCTGGGCTCTCTTTTGGGCCTCCCATCGAGTTAGGCTCGTAGTAAGCATCTTCGTTACCACCAGGTTCATTATTAAAGAACCGCATTGCACCGTCTTTGTGGTAATGATGCACAGGGCATTTTGGGCGATTAACAGGTAATGCCTCATAATGCGTACCGAGTCGGTAGCGGTGAGCATCGGCATAGGAGAAAATGCGTGCTTGCAACATTTTATCCGGAGAAAATCCAATGCCAGATACCACGTTAGACGGACTAAATGCGGCTTGTTCTATCTCAGCAAAATAATTGTCTGGTACGCGATTTAATTCGAGAGTGCCAACATCGATGAGTGGAAAGTCGCCATGCGGCCAGACTTTGGTTAAATCAAACGGATTGTGTTGGAACTGTTTTGCTTGCGCTTCAGTCATCACTTGAATTTTCATATCCCATTTCGGATAATTTCCGCGCTCTATGGCCTCAAGCAAGTCCTCTTGAAAACTCTCTCTGCTTTCGCCAATTACTGATTTTGACTCTTCATCGGTATGATGCTGGTGGCCTTGTTGGGTTTTCATATGAAACTTCACCCAAACTCTTTGGTTTTCCTCGTTAATCAAACTAAAGGTATGAGAGCCATAGCCATTCATATGTCTCACATCCGTTGGCAAGCCACGGTCAGACATTAAAATCAATACTTGATGCAGGCTTTCTGGCGACAGTGACCAAAAATCCCATTGCGCGGTGTTGGAACGCAGGTTGGTTTTTGGGTGGCGCTTTTGGGTGTGAATAAAATCTGGGAATTTATACGGATCACGGACAAAAAATACGGGGGTATTATTACCAACTAAATCCCAATTTCCTTCATCAGTGTAAAACTTTATCGAGAAACCTCTTACGTCACGCTCCGCATCGGCAGCCCCTTTTTCACCGGCTACTGTTGAAAAGCGCATCAGAATGTCGGTTTGCTTACCAACCTCAGCAAATAGCTTTGCCTTGGTATATCGGCTTATATCGTTTGTTACCGTAAATGTTCCAAACGCACCCCATCCTTTAGCATGCACGGTACGCTCTGGAATACGTTCTCTATTTTGATGCGCCAGTTTTTCGATTAACTGGTAATCCTCAACCAATAATGGGCCTCTAGGACCTGCGGTAAGACTATTTTGATTATCGGCGATTGGATTACCAGCTGTGGTGGTTAATGGACACTTGGTCATTGCTCGTTTCCTTCATATAAAATTTAGAAACTAATAGCAAGAAATGAACCAAAGAAAAATTCAATTTAAACAATTAGTTGAGTAGTAGCTTAGCGGTGGTTGTGATTTTTACAGAGCAAAGTTTTCAAACGCGTTGTAAGAGCTACGTAAGTGGTGAGCTAGGATATTGCTCACCACTTACTCATCTTAGTTACTGAGATTCGGCAAATGCATCAAGCTCACTTTCCATTTGCTCTCGCATTTTGAACTTTTGTAGCTTGCCTGTGACTGTCATCGGATAATTTTCAACGAGCTTGATATGTTTTGGGACTTTGAAATAGGCGAGTTTATCTTTTAAAAATATACGAATATCCTCTTCCGAAATATAGTGTCCGGGCTTAAGTTGAACCCAAACACATACTTCCTCACCATATTTTTCGTCTTTGATCCCAAATACAGCGGCGTCTTGAATATCATGATGATGATAAAGCACTTCCTCAATTTCTCTGGGGTAAATATTCTCGCCACCGCGAATGATCATGTCTTTTATGCGGCCGACGATACTGACGAACCCTTCGTTGTCCATTACCCCTAAATCGCCAGAATGTAGCCAGCCATCGCTATCAATAGTTGCCGCCGTTTTTTCTGGGTCTTGCCAATAGCCTTTCATTACGCAATATCCTCGGGCACATACTTCACCAGGCGTACCAATTGGGGCAATATGTCCTAGCTCGTCAATAATTTTGACCTCGGTATGTGGCATAGCGCGACCAACAGTCTGCACGCGTTTCTCAACAGGCGAATCGATTTCGGTAATATTATTGATTGGGCTGCACTCGGTTTGCCCGTAACCAATTAGTACATCGGTCATATGCATTTGGGTTTGTACTTGGCGCATGACCTTTTCAGGGCAGGTAGAGCCTGCCATCACCCCAGTGCGCAGCGAAGATAGATCAAACTGTGTAAAGTCTGAGTGCTCTAATTGTGCGATAAACATTGTTGGTACACCGTGAAGCCCAGTGCACTTTTCTCGTTCAACAACTTCTAAGGTGACAAGCGGATCAAAGCTATCGTTAGGGAATACAGCGCACGCCCCTTTACTGATACAAACGAGATTACCGAGTACCATACCAAAACAATGATAAAGCGGCACGGGAATACAAAGCTTGTCTTGCTCTGTGAGCTTCATAGCATTGGCGACGAGTAATCCGTTATTGAGGATATTATTGTGGGTGAGGGTGGCGCCTTTCGGGTTGCCTGTAGTACCTGAAGTGAATTGAATATTGATTGCGTCGCTGGCACTGAGGTTGGCTGCAATCGCATTTGCCTCAAGATAGTGGGCATCATTAGCTTTAGATAACAGGGTGCTGAAATTCATAAGACCGGGTTCAATATCTTCGTCAATCAGCACAATCTGTTTGAGAGAGGGAAGGCGCTGTGAAGATAATTCGCCAAACATACAGTCATAAGATTCTGGTGCCAGCTCTCTTATCATGTCAACGTAATGGCTATGTTTAAATGATTTCGCCATAACTAACATCTTACACTCAACGTTGTTTAGCACGTATTCAAGCTCGCTTGGACGATAAGCTGGGTTAATGCACACCATGATCGCGCCAATTTTAGCGGTTGCAAATTGCACTAGACTCCATTCAAGATTGTTTGGAGACCAAATCCCAACTCTATCCCCTGGTTGTATGCCCACAGCTAAAAGGCTTGCGGCAAGTTGATTTATTTTGGCGAGATACTCACGATAATTTAAGCGAACAGATTGATGAGAGACAACAATGGCTTCTCTTTCTGGATAATTGTCGACAATATCTTCTAGGTATTGCCCTATGGTGAGTTGAGTAAGCGGTGCTACTTGGGGGCCTTTGAAGTAACTCTTTGTAAGTGCACTTGCATTTATTAATTGGCTCTCTGTTGTCATATCTTGTCCTTGCTGTTGATCTCTAGTTTTTATCATTATGCTTTATCAGTGATAACCTAATTGTCGACAAAATCAAGTGCATTTGGACGAAAAGCATGAAATTACGACTAATGGCTAGTGATAAAGTGTGTGATGGTGAGGTAGTGGAAAGGTCAAGATTAGCTTTTTTGGGGTATAAAAAACGCCTGAAAATTCAGGCGTTTTGTGGTTTCACTTAAGGGATGTTATTAAGCTAATCCTTCATCTGTATCGACATGCTCATCTTTATGATGCTTCGCGATTTCATCTGAAAGTTCTTGCTTAGAACGCTTCTCTGACATCCGTCTTGCCATTAGCCAATAGAAGAATAGTGGCAAGAAGAATACTGCGAGGAAGGTAGCCGAGAGCATACCACCCATTACGCCAGTACCCACACTGTGTCTTGCTCCTGCGCCAGCTCCAGAACTCATCACCAGTGGAACTACACCAAGTATGAAAGCAAGTGAAGTCATGATAATAGGTCTAAAACGCAGTCTTGCCGCTTCAAGGGCTGCAGTTGCTGGACTCCATCCTTCTTGATACTTCATGAGTGCGTACTCGACAATAAGAATGGCATTTTTACTGGCAAGGCCAAGTAAGGTAACCAAACCGATTTGGAAGTAAACGTCGTTGGTTAGCCCAGCGATCCAGATTGAGACCAATGCACCAAAAGTACCAAACGGTAGCGCTAACATAACCGAGAATGGCAATGACCAGCGCTCATAAAGTGCTGCGAGGATCAAAAATACCATGATCACGGCCATACCGAGTGCAATACCGGTTGTGCCAGAGTTTTGCTTTTCTTGGAACGCGGAACCCGTCCACTCGTAAGTCATATCTGGTGGTAGCACTTTGTTGGCGATACGCTCAAACTCCGCGATAGCTTGACCTGAGCTGTAGCCAGGTGCTGCTTCGCCCATTAACTTAACTGCAGATAAGTTATTGTAACGATTCATGGTTTCCGGGCCGCGACTATACTCAACATCCGTAAATGCAGAAATTGGTACCATTTCGCCACGATTGTTTTTCACATAAATGCGGCCAACATCTTCCGGTGTCATTCTAAACTCGGCTTCAGCGGACATAATCACTTGCCATGCACGACCAAATTTATTGAAGTCGTTGACGTAGTAATTACCTAAATTGGCTGCAAGTGCGTTAAACGCAGAATTGATATTAACCCCCATGGCACGCGCTTGTTCACGATCCATATGCACTTTTAGCTGTGGTGCATCAGGACGCCATAGCGTTTGAATGCCTGTAAGGATAGGGCTCTTCTGCGCCTCGGCCATGATCATCTGCATGCCTTGCTTCAATTTAGCGGGATCAGAGCCGCCTTTATTTTGCAAGAAGACTTCAAATCCGCCTGTTGTACCCAAGCCGAAAATTGGCGGTGGGTTAAACGCCAGCACTAATGCTTCGTTAATATGCGCGGTTTTCATAAATAACTCACCAACAAGTTCCTTCGCCGACACATCGCGTTCATCCCAATGTGTTTGCGTCACGAACATAGTCGCCGCGCTATTTTTGAAGCCACCACCGATGAAGTCCATCCCCGTAAACGCCACGACGTTTTCGTTAGCTGGGTTTGACTTCGCTGCAGCTATCACTTCATCGGCCACTTTAGCAGTGCGCTCTAACGAAGAGCCATCAGGCAAGAACACCGCTATCATATAGTAACCTTGGTCTTCATCTGGTACCAACGAGCTTGGTGTTTTTTGCCACAGGAATACCGTTGCACCAATCATCGCTACCATTAAGGTTAGGCCTACAAAACCACGGCGAACCATAAAGCTAACCGCACCAACATAGCGTCCGGTTACACGATGGAACCAGTCATTGAACCACAAGAAAAACTTGGCATCCTGTTTGTGCTCGTGCTTAAGCAGCAATACACAAAGTGCAGGCGTCATCGTCAGTGCAACCACACCGGATAAACTTACAGAGATGGAGATTGTGATCGCAAATTGACGGAATAGTTCGCCTGTTAACCCGCCTAGGAAAGCGATAGGTACAAACACCGAACACAATACCAATACAATCGCGACTACGGGGCCGCTTACTTCTTGCATCGCTTTAACTGCGGCTTCTCTAGCCTGCAAGCCTTGCTCATGCATAATACGCTCGACATTCTCAAGTACTACGATGGCGTCATCTACCACGATACCAATCGATAACACCATGCCGAACAGCGTAAGTGTGTTAATCGAGTAACCGAGCATATAGAGACCTGCAAATGTACCAAGTAACGAGACCGGAACTGCAAGCGTTGGAATTAGCGTTGCACGCCAGTTTTGCAAGAACAGGTAAACCACTAAGAATACCAAGATCATTGCTTCACCAAGCGTTTTTAACACCTCTCGAATTGAGACTTCTACAAAGCGTGTGGTGTCGTAAGAGTTAACGTGAGCGAGGCCTGTAGGGAACTGAGGTTTGATCTGTTCAATTTCAGCCTCTACTGCTTTAGCCACGTCAAGCGCATTCGCGCCCGGTTGTAAGAATACACCGAGTAATACCGCTTCCTTACCGTTAATAGTACCTTGGAAGTTATAGTCTTTAGAACCAAGCTCTACGCGAGCAACATCCTTAAGGCGCAGTGTTGAGCCATCTGGGTTTGCACGAACGATGATATTTTCGAACTCTTCAGCCGTCGATAAACGTCCTTTCGCGGTGACACTATAAACGAGCGATTGCGCGTCTTGAGATGTCGGTGTTGCACCAATACTACCCGCAGCATACTGAGAGTTTTGCTCTCTAATTGCACCCGCAATATCGTCAGCTGTGACTTGCAGTTGACTCATAATATCCGGGCGCAACCAAATACGCATGGCATAATCTTTAGCACCGAAGATCTGCACATTGGTCGTACCAGGAATGCGTTTGACGCGGTCAAGGATATTCATGGTGACGTAGTTAGATGTCCAGAGACTTTCTCGAGTACCATCTGGCGAATAGAATGCGTGTACTTGTAAGAAGTTAGAAGATGTCTTTTGAACCACCACGCCTTGGCGTCTAGTTTCTTCAGGGAGACGAGCTTCTACTTGCTTCACCCGGTTATTTACATCTACGGCAGCCTGATCAACATCCGTTCCAATCTCAAAAGTAACTGCGATCGTCGTTACGCCAGAGTTGGTACTGGTTGATGTCATGTACATCATGCCTTCAACACCCGTAATCGCGTTTTCGATAGGGGTTGCAACAGTTTGTTCTAATACATCTGCTGATGCACCAGGGTATACCGCACGTACCTCAACTTGAGGTGGTGCAATTTCGGGATACTGTGCAACAGGCAAACTGCGCATTGCAGCAAGCCCCGCAAGCACTATTACGATAGAGATAACAAAGGCAAAAATAGGCCTGTTTATGAAATATTTGGAGAACATCAGATTATTCTCCTTGCTCGCTCACAGACACTGGCATACCAGGGAAGAAGATCCTCGCCATACCTTCAACGATGACAGGTTGACCTTCTTTTAAGCCTTCGCGAATAACCCACATATTCTCATTATTAAGCTTGACCCACTCACCAACTTTGACCGGTGCAGGCAGGGCTACGGTTGTGCCTTGTTCATTTTTGGTGGCAATGTATACAAATTTACCCGTGCCGTTGTCTAATACCGCTCTTTGCGGAAGTACAATGGCGTTATTGCGTACCGCACCAGAGAGTTTAACTCGAACAAACTGACCCGGTCTTAACTCGCCATTTTCATTAGGAATACGAGCTTGTAACTCACTGGTACCCGTGAAGCGGTTTACCCGAACGTCGCTAAAGTTTACTTTACCGGCTTGTCCGTATAGTGAACCGTCTTGCAGAATAATCGTGGTATCAAATTCATTATGATCTGGTAATGACAATGAGCCATTTTCTACATCTTGGCGCATTGTTAGCTGCTCACGCTCTGAAAAGCCGAAGCGAGCACGAATGGTGCTAATGTCGGTAAGTTCAGTTAATAGTACACTCGGACCAGAAACATAACTGCCTTCTGACATCAGTTCACGACCAACAATACCAGAAACAGGTGCTTCAACTTTGGCGTATTCAAGGTCTAGCTTGGCTTCACTCAATGCGACTTTTGCAGATTCTAAATTCGCAACTGCAATATCGTAGGCCGATACTGAGTTATCAAAGTCGCGCTTTGATACTGAACGCTCGTTCTTCAAACGCTCAAGCCTTTCGCTCTCGCGCTTAGTTTGATCAACGTTTGCTTTTGCTGCCTGAAGTGCTGCCTGCGCTTTTTCTACCGCTAATTCAAAAGGTTTAAGCTCGATGGTGAATAATGAATGACCAGCTTTTACAAATTGACCTTCCTCAAAGTTGCGAGATTCGATGATCCCAGAAACTCGAGAACGAATTTCGACTTCTTTATCACCCGCGAGAGTAGCCGGAAGTTCGATATCGAAAGGCACTGATTGAGTAGTAACTTGTTGTACACTCACTTGCGCAGGTGGCATTGCATGGCCCCCTTGCTGTGGTGCTTCTGAACACGCTGACAAAGTGCCTAACGTGAGCATTAAAAAAGATAGGTGTTTAACACGACTGCGTATTGATGCTGGATACATGAACACTCCAATTCCTATATTATCATTTTATGCTGCCCCGGCTTTGACGGGGAACTACCTTGCAATTTGCCTTTAATAACGCACACTCAACTGGATGCAATCAGTCAAGTGAGTTCATTTCATACCTTAACCACACCAAAGTAAAGGCTATTTGTTCGACAATTAAACAAGTAAACGGTAGTGTATACTTAAAGAAATAAAAGGTAAACGGTTGCGTGTACTTTTCTTCAATTTAGGTATACGATCATGTGTACTTTTTATTAACGACTTTATTGATTAAAATAAAGGGAATGTTGATTTATTACGAAGAAGGCTTATCTCTGTATAGAGAGGTGATTCTCGGTATACAACTGACCATGTGAGTAGCAGCTATCAATGGCTCGCTTTTCCCACTATTAATTAAAGACAGAATAAGTAAATGACGCAACTTTCACCAAAACAGCAGTCAATTTTATGTGCAGCGATAGAAGAGTTCGCTCAAAAAGGCTTGCAGGCGACGACGATGGAGTCGATTAGTCAATCAGCGGAAGTATCAAAGCGCACGTTATACAAGCATTACTCGACCAAAGACGAGCTCTTTGATGCCGTTGTTGAGCTGTTAATTGAGCGAATTAAGCCGATAACAGCGATACAATTTATCCCAAACTATGACTTTTCAGTGCAACTGCAACATCTTGCGAAAAGCGCAATGACTTTGTTGAATGACGAGGATTATATGCGTTTGTCGCGTATTGTGATGATTGAATCGATGCGTAGCTTTGAGCAAGCACAGAATTTAAATGAAAAGTTTAGTCATTGTGAAGCCGCGATGATCCAATGGTTCGAAGATGCTGCGAATTCAGGGTGTCTTGGTAGTTTTGATGCGGACTTTGCCGCAGCGTACTTTTGGGGCGCACTGAAAAAGCTAGGCTATTGGGAACGCGCAATAAAATGGCAAGCTCCGCTTCCAGAAGCAGAGCTTGATATATTAGTTGAAAAGGCGGTCTCGCTATTTTGTAATGGCGTTACTCAACGCCAATAAATCCACCGGTTTGATGCGACCACAGTTTGGCGTAAATACCACCTAAAGCTAGCAAGGATTGATGGCTTCCTTCTTCTACTATCCGACCTTCATCCATAACGATTAATCTGTCCATTTGTGCAATCGTGGATAACCTATGGGCAATCGCTATAACGGTTTTACCTTCCATCAGTGCATCTAAGCTCTCTTGGATAGCTTGCTCAACCTCAGAATCCAAGGCTGAAGTGGCTTCGTCTAAAATTAAAATTGGCGCATTTTTTAGTAATACACGGGCAATGGCGATACGTTGGCGTTGGCCACCTGATAGTTTCACACCGCGTTCACCTACTTGTGCGTCAAAGCCAGTATTACCGTGACTGTCTTCTAAATCTTGGATAAAATCGTAAGCCTGCGCTTCTTTTGTTGCGGCTATTAATTCTTCTTCTGATGCATCAGGGCGACCATAAAGAATATTGTCACGCACGCTGCGATGGAGCAAAGAAGTATCTTGCGTCACCATGGCGATATGACGTCTTAAGCTTTCCTGTTTTACTTTCGCAATATTTTGGCCATCTATTTCGATGCTGCCGCCGTCGGTATCGTAGAATCTCAGTAATAAGTTCACTAAGGTCGACTTCCCCGCACCTGAGCGGCCAACTACACCAATTTTCTCGCCGGGTTTGATATGTAGGTTCAAGTTGTCGATGACGTTATGTTGTCTCGCTGCATCTTTACGCTTATAAGCGAAGGTAGTGTTACAAAAGTCGATTTTTCCGGCTTTAAAATCTAACTGTGGCGCTGTTTGTTGGTCAACAATATCAAGCGGTCTTGAGAGTGTGTTCATGCCGTCTGCAACCGTACCAATATTTTCGAATAGGCCGCTAATTTCCCACATTATCCACTGCGCCATACCATTTAGTCGTAAGGCTAAACCCACTGTAATTGCGATTGCACCAGCGGTTATTGCATTAAATGACCATAAGTAGATTGAAAGCGCGGCAACGGAAAATACCAGCAGATAATTTAAGGCCTGAATACTAACGTTTAAACTAGTTGCTAAGCGCATCTGCTTATAAACAGGTTGAATAAACACATCCATGCTGTCTTTGGCATATTCTTCTTCTCGTTTGGTATAAGAGAAAAGCTTTACGGTTGAAATATTGGTGTAGCTATCAACGATCCTTCCCGTCATTTCTGAGCGCGCGTCAGCCTGCTCACTAGAAACGCGTTTTAGTTTAGGAACAAAATAAAACTGGAAACAGATATAGCAGCCAAGCCAAATAACCAAGGGGATCATCAAACGTATATCACTGCTTGCAACAAGCGCGAGCATTGCGGTGAAGTACACTAAAATATAAACCAGCACATCGAGTAGCTTCATGACTGATTCGCGCACGGCTAGGGCGGTTTGCATCACTTTAGTTGCAATACGCCCTGCAAACTCGTCTTGATAGAATGTCATAGACTGCTTTAGCAAGTAGCGGTGTGCCTGCCAGCGAATAGCCATTGGGTAATTACCCAATAAACTCTGATGTAAAATGGCGCTGTGAAAAAAGACTAACAGTGGCAGCGCCACTAACGTGATGACAGACATTCGAATTAACTCGGTTTGTTTAGCTTCAAATAGAGTTTGTGGTGTATAAGTGGAGAGCCAGTCAACTAAATCACCCATAAAGCCAAATAATGTTACTTCCAAAATTGCGAGGAGCGCAGCACTTAGCGACATAAATAACAAGGGTAATTCCATTCCCTTAGTATAGAAGCGACAGAAAGCCAACAAACCTTGTGGTGGCTGACCAACTTCTTGCTCGGGAAAGGGTTTGGTAAAGCGTTCAAATACTCGATACATGGATGATCCCTAAATTTGTTCAGAAGCTAGTCTACCTTGATAGTATGAAATGCGCGAGTCACAGATTGGTGCTCAATTTGCACGAATGATTATAGTTGTTTTTGGTTGAGTAGTTTTTGTGTAATGAACTCACCAGTGACAGCATTATAGCTACTCAAAGTCAGTGGCGTAGAATAGTGCTTTAAATAGACCTGATCATGTGGCTTTTCTACTGTAATTTTATCGATTGGGACGAGTTTATTACCTTCCTCGACAAAAAATGACAGCTCTAAATAGCATGGAAACACCTTTTTACATACACCGAGTGATTGTTGTTGTAAGTCAAACGTTGAAGAGAGCCAACTTGGCCTATTATTGATTTTAGTGGTTTTGGGCCAAGTTACAGAAAGATCAAACCTTTGCGGGTCTGAAGAGTAGTGCTGAGATTGGCTTGCTACTCGTGCGAGGAGCAAAGGAGTATTGCCACTCACTGATTGAACCTCAGATAAGCGAACCTGATCAACGGTGAGTGGATTAATTTTCAATGTTTGCTTGAGTTCACTTGCCAGTTGGTTTTGTTCATCTAGTTGAAAAAATCCGAGGTGAACGAGTAATTTTGCATCGCGATTGTTATCAAATACCTTTTCTTTTATGTGTTTAGCCGCGGCTTTGGCTCTACCTTGTTGTGAGTCGTGATCGTAACTAATAATCTCGTAGCCAAGCGATTTGGCTTCAAATATCAAGCTAGCGTAAGTCGCCTCCATGGTGTAGATCCCATGCTCATATGTTGTAAAGCCGTGTTTATTGATTTGCTGCTCAACGCTTACCTGTGGGGTAAGCGCTTCTAATGCAAGATAGCGATAGCCTTGTTCATATAAAGGCTTCAACAGGGCAATCGTTAGCGCTCGGTGTTTAGCATTATGATACGCCTCGTTTACCATAGTGATACGCGTGTCAGCAGCCTTTTGTTCTATGATTTCTAGCGCAGGAACTAGCCGATAATCGTTTAGCAACATATCTGGGTTGATCACCCCAGAGGTGAGTTTTTCTGCTTCAAAATAATTGCCGACAATAGAATGATAAGTTGCTGCATATTGAATGTTTGCTGAGCTGCTATCTAAATGCCCTTTGACTGGAATTTGGCTTTCGAGTGACCGTGTGTTTTCAAACACACGTTTATCTGAGTTAACACCAAAGATTAAAGAAGCAGGGTTAGCGCTTGAATTTGCTAATGCTGTTACGGATATCAGCGAACATGCGCTAAAAATAACGGCTTTTCCATACTGTTGAGGTAACACCTAAATCCACTCCTTGCGGTTTATTACGGTTATATTAATAGCATAAAAGCGCGGAGGGCTGAATCAAATAAAAGCAAATTTTTTACAAGTATTTTATATTTGAATTATTTACAGGGGAGAGAAGTGTGGAAGCAAATAAAAAGGCCAGTAGCTAAGTAACTGCTGGCCCTTGATATGATTATTCTTCTTTGCCGTATGTTTTACGAAGAATATAAACATAGGCATTGATGAAAGCTTGCTCTTGAAACTTTTTCAACCCAGTGTCTTCATAGTCAACAGGAATTGGGTTTCTTTTTAATTGCTCTTTAACTTCAGTGCCAGAAAGTAACTGCACGTCCACGCCTGAAATTAACTGGATTGCAGCTTCCATTTTAAAACCAGCCGCACTACCTGCGAATTTACCTTTGTGTGGGCGCTGACGAATGGCGATAGAATCTACGCCGTAATCTTCTACTAGTTTTGCAAAGTCGAATTGGAACTTGCGCATTTCATCAAGTTCTGTCCCTTGGTTACTTAACGTAAAGCGGCGCTGACGAATGTCTCTAATATCAAAAACATCATCTTCTTTCGTTAGCATACAAAGCAGAGCTTCGCTGCCTGAAATTTCAACCCCAAGTGTTCTCATTTTCGTGTCCAGATTATGCAAAAATTGAATTATCTCACAGTGTTATTTCTATTGCTATCGCTGCATGGTCAGAATAGCAAATATCTTCGTCCATGCGCTTTGGATCAAGGTGAGCATCGTAACTGTAGTAATGTAACGACTTCACCCTGGGCGTTTCTCGGTTGGGATTGAACTCTTTTGAACAAAGAATGTAATCAAGTACGTTACCTTCACCTTGATAGTAATGACTGGCTGGTTTTTCTTTGTGGTTGTTGTCGGCGTAAAGAAAACTGTCAAACAAACCGACATTATCAAAGCCATTACTAGCAAGGACGGGTGGAAAGGCTTGCGTCATAAAAGATAATGCCGGGCTGTCTAATGCATCATTGAAGTCGCCCATCACCAATGTTGCAGCTTGTTTCTCCCTTTGTGTTTTTAATGCATCGTAATAAATGATGGAAGCTTCGAGTGAACGTGAGATCTGCGACTGCATCGTACCTACGGTTTCGTGAAGCAATGTAAGTAGCGGGTCATCTTGATTGGAATCTCCCAGCATGTGGGCCATTGAATGTACGCGTTGAGACTTAAAGTGCACGGCATAACACGCGAGTAACCCAAAGCCTGGAATGTCGAACTTGCATTTTATCGGGGTGCGATTGAATTTAAACTGATGTTGATTATTAAGGTATTCGAGTAATTCGGGGCAGGGCTCTAACGGCGCAAAGGATTTAAATGGTAGTTTTGATGCGATAGCGACCACGGGTTTAAACAGTACCGACGGGTAGACGTGATCAGGACTTGGCGCATCTACAGTGGCAAAGTGGACAAGACCCAAGTCTTCGCACAGCATCTGTAAGCTATCAGGTGAGAAGACCTCTTGAAACACAATGACATCGGGGTTTATATGCTGAATGAGTCCCGTAATAAACTGAGTTTTGGTTTGCCACTGTGTTTCATTATAGTGCTCATGAAGTTGATAAAAAGAATAAGGCGGCGCTGCAAAATTTAGTAGATTAAAGGTTGCAAACCGATAACGCTTTTTGGCCACGAATAATCCCAAAATAGTTTTTGTAAATTAATAGATTAATTTTAGCTCTAGGCTTGCACTTAGCCAAGTAACACGCGAGAATAGTGGCTCTTATTCGAAAGTCCTCGGATGAGCCGCGATAATTCGCGCAAGACAATGCTTATTCGTAAAAGCGTTGATAGGCACACTTTAAAATTAATTAAATACATGTGATGCATTGTAGGTGTCACCACTGTAAATAGGATTTATCATGCCAGTTATTACTCTCCCTGACGGCAGTCAGCGTATTTTTGAAAACCCTGTCACTACTCTAGAAGTCGCTCAAGACATCGGTCCTGGCCTTGCGAAAGCAACGATTGCTGGCCGTGTAAATGGCGTTCGTGTTGATGCTTGTGACCTCATCGAAAATGACTCAGCGCTTGAAATCATCACCGCAAAAGACGACGACGGTCTTGAAATTATTCGTCACTCGTGTGCGCACTTGATTGGTCACGCTGTAAAACAATTGTTCCCAGAAGCTAAAATGGCGATTGGTCCTACTATCGACAACGGTTTCTATTACGATGTTGACTTAGAGCATTCGCTTACTCAAGAGGACCTTGAAGCGATAGAAAAGCGTATGTTGGAGTTGGCAAAAACCGACTACGACGTAGTAAAGAAAAAGGTGAGCTGGCAAGAAGCGCGCGATGCATTTGCAGCACGCGGTGAAACCTATAAGATGGAAATCCTAGACGAGAATATCGCGAAAGATGACCGCCCAGGTTTATATCACCACGAAGAATATGTTGATATGTGTCGTGGTCCGCACGTACCAAATATGAAGTTCTGTCACCACTTCAAGATTATGAAAGTGGCGGGCGCATACTGGCGCGGCAACTCAGAAAACAAGATGTTACAGCGTATCTACGGTACAGCTTGGGCTGACAAAAAGCAGCTAAAGGCGTATCTTAAGCGTCTAGAAGAAGCTGAGAAGCGTGATCACCGTAAAATTGGTAAAGCACTCGATCTGTGGCATTGGCAAGAAGAAGCGCCAGGCATGGTATTTTGGCACAATGATGGCTGGAGCATTTATCGTGAGCTTGAAGATTTTGTTCGCGAAAAACTACGCGAATATCAGTACGAAGAAGTAAAAGGTCCGTTGATGATGGACCGTGGTTTGTGGGAAAAATCAGGCCACTGGGACAAGTATTCAGATGCCATGTTCACGACTGAGTCAGAGAAACGTGAGTATGCTATTAAGCCGATGAACTGCCCAGGTCACGTGCAGATCTTTAACCAGGGTCTAAAGTCATACCGTGATTTACCATTGCGTATGGCTGAGTTTGGTTGTTGTCACCGTAATGAACCATCTGGTGCACTACATGGTTTGATGCGTGTTCGTGGATTTACACAAGACGATGCGCACGTATTCTGCACAGAAGAACAGATCATGGACGAAGTATCAGCATGTATCAAAATGGTGTATGATACGTATTCAACTTTTGGCTTCGAAAAGATCGTTGTTAAATTATCGACGCGCCCTGAAAAACGTATCGGTGAAGACGAAATGTGGGACAAAGCGGAAGCTGCACTTGCAGATGCTTTGAAAGCCAATGACATCGAGTTTGAATATTTACCTGGGGAAGGTGCGTTTTACGGACCGAAGATTGAATTCACGCTATATGACTGTTTAGAGCGTGCATGGCAATGTGGTACAGTGCAATTAGACTTTGCACTACCTGGCCGTTTAGGGGCAACATATGTTGCGGAAAATAACGAGCGTAAAACCCCTGTTATGATCCACCGCGCAATTCTAGGCTCACTAGAGCGCTTTATTGGTATCCTAACGGAAGAATACGCTGGTCAATTCCCAACTTGGCTTGCACCAAAGCAAGTTGTGATCATGAATATCACGGACAAACAAGCCGATTATGTCCACGAAGTTGTACAAAAGTTGAATAAACTTGGAATAAGAGCTTGTGCCGACTTGAGAAATGAGAAGATTGGTTTTAAAATCCGCGAGCATACTTTAAAACGTATACCTTATTTACTAGTGGTGGGTGATAAAGAAGTCGAGCAACAAGAAGTTGCAGTAAGAACCCGTACTGGTGAAGATTTAGGTAAATTCTCGGTTGACGATTTCATCGCGAAAGTTAGCGAAGAGATTAAAAATCGACTATAAATATAAACTTGCGTGTACTTTACTTTTTCTGGTGCACGCATTTACTTTTGAATTTTTTGGAGGAACGTACCATTAGAGGCGGCAAAAAAGGGCAAAATAACGCTCAGAAAAATCGTATTAACGAAGAGATTACAGCGAAAGAAGTTCGCTTAATTGACGCTGAAGGCGAGCAAGCTGGCATTGTCTCAACAAGAGACGCACAAAACATGGCGGAAGAAGCCGGTCTAGATCTAGTTGAGATCAGTCCAAACGCTGAACCACCAGTTTGTAAAGTGATGGACTACGGTAAGTTCCTTTTTGAAAAAGCAAAAATCCAAAAAGAACAAAAGAAAAAGCAAAAGCAAATTCAGGTTAAGGAAGTTAAATTCCGTCCTGGTACTGATGTTGGTGATTACCAAGTTAAGCTACGTAGCCTTCGCAAGTTTCTTGAGGGTGGTGACAAAGCTAAAGTCACAATTCGCTTCCGTGGTCGTGAAATGGCGCACCAAGAAATTGGTATCGACCTGTTAAACCGTATCAAGACTGAGTTGGAAGATATCGCATCTGTTGAGTCTTTCCCGAAAAAAGTGGAAGGTCGTCAGATGATAATGATGATGGCACCTATTGCTAAAAAGTCTTAATCTCGGCATAATACGTATCGAATTTAACGCAGGTCTCAAGTGCTAACGCCACCTGCGTTATCCGGTTCTAAAGTAAGGTATTGATCCTTCACCGGTTTTAGGTAGTAAGCTAGGCCTACAAGTGAGTTTATCTCCGCCTACTTACATTGTGTTAAAGCAATATCATTCGGAGTTATTGCAAATGGCTTATAAGCTAAAATCACACAGAGGTGCTGCTAAGCGCTTCAAAAAGACTGCTTCTGGCGGTTACAAGCGTAAACAGTCGCATCTTCGTCACATTCTGACTAAGAAATCTTCAAAGCGTAAATTACACCTTCGTGCTAAGTCTATGGTTCATAAGAATGACCTAGGCCTAATCGATCGTATGTTACCATTCGCTTAATAGAGGATATCAGAAATGGCAAGAGTTAAACGCGGCGTAGTTGCACGTGCACGTCACAAAAAAGTATTAAAGCAAGCTAAAGGTTACTATGGAGCGCGTTCACGCGTTTACCGCGTAGCTTTCCAAGCGGTAACTAAAGCTGGTCAATATGCTTACCGTGACCGTCGTGCTAAGAAACGTACTTTCCGTCAACTATGGATTGCTCGTATCAACGCAGCTGCACGTCAAAATGGTCTTTCTTACAGCCGTTTCATCAATGGCCTTAAAAAGTCATCGATTGAAATTGATCGTAAGATCCTAGCTGATATCGCAGTATACGACCAAGTAGCTTTCGCAGCACTAGTTGCTAAAGCAAAAGATGGTCTAGCTGCTTAATAAGCGGAACTAGAATTAGTCTTAGGACTAAACCTGGTATTGAAAAGGAGCCTTTGGCTCCTTTTTTAGTTTTATATTCGTTATAAACTCTAACGTTAGCGGTTTTTTATTAAGATTTTATCCAGCATCTTACTGCTCAATATTCGTTTCAAGTATCCCATCAAATAGGTCGGAAACGTGACGTAATATCTTGGCTTTGCAGTCTTAGCACTCAGCGCGTGTTGCAGCACTTTATAAACAGCTTCTGGCCCCAAAGTGAATTTTTGCGGAGCTTCTTCTGAGCTTAAGCGGTTAAGCTGCGCCTGATATGCATTGCGATGTACGCTATTTTCGTGATCGATATTCGCTAAAAAGGCGTGTTTCGCGTTTTCTCTAAATTTAGACACGATTGGACCTGGCTCTATTAGGCTAACTTGAATATTGCTACCTGAAAGCTCCATGCGTAGGGTATCGGTAAGTCCTTCAAGTGCAAATTTGCTCGCGTTATAGGCGCCGCGATATGGCAATGCGACTAATCCAAGCACGGATGAGTTATGAACAATGCGGCCTGCGCCTTGCCTACGCATTTGCTCAACTGCGAGACAGGTGAGCGTATGCCAGCCAAAAAAATTAACTTCAAATTGTTGCCGTAACACGTCTGTAGGCAAGTCTTCTACCGCACCAGGTTGGCCGTAGGCTCCGTTATTGAATAAGGCGTCTAGCTGACCATTTGCGATTGTCAAAGCTTGGTTAAAGCCATCGTTTATACTTTGCTCACATGCTAAATCTAGCAGAATACATTGAATGTTTGTGCCTTCAAATTTATTCAAGTCTTTTGCATTTCTAACCGAAGCAATAACTTGATATCCTGCTTTTGACAATTGCACAGCGCAGTAATAACCAATCCCGCTAGAACAACCTGTGATTAAAATTGATTTTTGTATGCTCATTTGATCCCTAAAGTTATGGTTATCTGCGATTAACTGCAAATTTTTGTTGAATCACCGCACATTGTAAGCCGATATCTAAAATATTGATATAATTGGCAGATAAAAGCAGAGGAATAGAGAAATATGATGAGTTCCAGCATTATTATGCTTACTGCAATGCTAGGTATGAACGGTCATTTACCACCCTTGATGGAGTGGCAGGGCAAAAGCGAACAACTATTACAACAACAGGGCCCATTAACGACTGATTTTGAACTAAGCGGTGCGATAGATTCTCCTAATTACGCAGATACGATGGCATTTGTTGACCGCCTAGTGGCTGCCAATCCGACCCAATTTAAGCTAGAGACCATTGGGTTTAGCAATAGTAATCGCGCAATTAAGATGATTGTTGCAACGGAGCAGGGCGGTGATAAATCAAATGTTATTAATAATGGTAAGCCAACCATTTTAGTACAAGCTGGTATTCATGCCGGAGAAATTGACGGCAAAGATGCCATGTTTATGTTGCTTCGCGATGTTGCAACAGGTAAGCGCCGTGATATTTTGACGAAAGTGAATTTACTCTTTATCCCTATTCTCAACGTCGATGGGCATGAAAGGCGCAGTGAGTTTAACCGTATAAATCAACGCGGTCCGACCGTTATGGGCTTTAGGACCAATGCCAATAACTTAAATCTGAATCGTGATTACACTAAATTGGACACGCCAGGAGTCAAGGCGGTCATGCAGGTAATTAACGAATACAATCCGGATCTGTACATTGATGTTCATGTAACGGATGGCGCAGACTACCAATACGATGTCACTTATGGTTTTAACCCGACTTTTGCAAGTGAGTCACCGGCAATAGCTGAGGTGTTAGAGAATCAGATTTCGCCACAAATTAATGCAGCGCTTGCTGCTCAAGGACATATTCCTGGTCCACTTGTGTTTGTGATGGATAAACGAGACTTTAAAAAAGGGCTGGCTGGATGGGTGGCAACGCCGCGATTTTCAAATGGTTGGGGAGATTTAAAGGGACTGCCGACTATACTGGTAGAAAATCACTCATTGAAACCCTATAAGCAGCGTGTACTGGGCACCTATGTGTTTATGGATGGCGTTATCAGTGGCCTCTCAAGCAATATTCAGGCATTACGAGAAGCGGTTCAAAAAGAGGCCGAATTCACACCTAAACAATTGGTAGTTGAACGCAGCTATGCAAAAGAGCCCGACTACATTCAATTTAAAGGCATCCAATACAAGCAGTTTGAAAGTGCATTGTCTGGTCATTTGGAAGCTAAGTACTTAGGCGAGCCACAAAACTATGAGAAGCTGCCAATTTATTGGCAGAAGGAAGTAAAAACAGCGGTGAATGTACCTGAGCAGTTTTACATTCCACCCGCATACCCTGAAGTGGTCGAAAAATTAAAACTGCATGGAATAACCGTTTCTACATTACCAGATGGAACGGTAGTGGAAAAAGTAAGTCAAGCTACAGTAAAAGACTACAAGTTCGATACTGCTCCTTTTGAAGGGCGCTTTAGAGTGAATGCGACTTTCGACATTAAGGAGCTCTCAGATAAGGTCGATCTCAGTGGGTGGTATAAAGTGGCAACGGCGCAAAAATCTGGAGAGCTGGTGACTCACTTACTACATCCAGAAGCGCCTGACTCATTTTTTGCTTGGGGGGAGTTCAATACTATCTTCCAACGTACAGAATATGTTGAAAATTATGCACTTGAACCTTTTGCACGAAAAATGCTAAAACAAAATCCAGCTATGGCATTAGCCTTTGATAAAAAAATACGTGAAGACAAGCAGTTTGCAAACGATCCAAAAGCGCGGATGGAGTGGCTTTATGCAAGAACGCCGTTTTATGATAAAGCGTATCTTAAATATCCTGTTTTGATGTCGTTTGGAGCAAACTAACCATGCAAGTGTTTACCATTCCAGTTACACCATTTATGCAAAATTGTCGTGTCATTGTGTGTCCAGAAACACAAGCCGCTGCAATTGTAGACCCAGGTGGTGAAGCGGAAAAAATTATTGCGCAGTTGAACACACAAGGGGTAGCGCCAAGCATGATTTTGCTTACCCACGCGCACCTTGATCATGTGGGAGCAAGTACAGTATTAAGTGAGCATTTTAATATCGAGATTATCGGGCCTCATCAGAGCGACCAATTTTGGCTGGAAGCCTTGCCAATGCAATCACAGATGTTTGGTTTTCCTAATCATGAAGCTTTTTTACCATCTAAGTGGTTAAATGATGGGGATAAGGTTAAAGTGGGGAACCTCGCACTCGAAGTCAGACATTGTCCAGGGCATACTCCGGGGCATGTGGTTTTTTATGAACCAAGCTCAAAACAGGTCTTAGTAGGAGATGTGTTGTTTAAAGGCTCTGTTGGTCGTACTGACTTTCCAAAAGGCGATGCAGCCCAACTAAAACAGTCTATACAAGATAAGCTGTTTACTTTGCCTGATGAGGTCGTGGTGCATTCTGGCCATGGTGAAAATACCTCAATTGGCTTCGAAAAGGCGACAAATCCTTTTATGAGTGGCCGATTTGGTTAGATATAGTGGAAGTGGCATAGTAGTGATGTGCATTTTTTAATTTGCTATGCTTCAGGGAATAACAATCAGCATCGGTTAATAGACTGGTGTGCTAATTAAACTAGAATAGATATGTCATTAAACCAAGTAGATCGCCAGATACTGGCATTGTTACAGCAAGACGCAAGTCTTTCTACCGCTGAAATCGCTGATAAAGTAGGGCTATCTCAGTCACCTTGTTGGCGTCGCATCGCTAAATTAGAGCAAGACGGCTACATCAAAGGCAAAGTTGCATTGCTGGATGAGAAGAAACTCGGATTTGATATGTTGGTTTATGCGCATGTTAGGCTTTCAAACCATGGCCGCAACAACCTTGCCGAGTTTGAAAAATTGATCTTAAGTTATGACGAAGTGACAGAGTGCTACTCTATGGCAGGCACCATGGACTTTATGTTGCGTATCATTTCGAAAGGCATTGAAGGTTATGAGCAATTTGTTCGTGATAACTTACTTAATTTAGAGTTCGTCCAAGAAGTACATTCAAATGTTACAATGACTTGCGTTAAGCGCAGCACTTCCTTACCACTTTAATGCAATTTGTTGCCCTGCTCGTTGGGTAGGGCTTCCCGTCATCTTTTCACCATTGTTCTATACTACAATACAGACCGCTTTATTAAGTTATGTATTGCAAGCGAGTTTGTGATACAGGCTTGTATCTTATTTGTTAAAGGCGCTGCTTTTTGCTAAAATCCGCCGCCTTTGTGTTCATAGTCAATTCACACCAGAGGATATTGATGTTTAATCTTATCAGCAAAGCGCCTAGCTCTGCTAAAAACGATGTACTGTCTGGGCTTACGGTCGCTTTGGCACTTGTGCCTGAGGCTGTGGCTTTCGCTTTTGTTGCACAAGTAGACCCATTAGTCGGTTTATATGCAGCATTTATTGTCGGTCTTGTGACTTCAATCTTTGGTGGTAGGCCGGGTATGATCTCGGGTGCAACAGGGGCTCTTGCCGTGGTAATGGTGAGTCTCGTTATTGATCATGGTGTCGAGTATCTTTTTGCAACTGTATTACTCATGGGGCTCTTACAAATACTCGCAGGTATATTTAAACTTGGCAAGTTTATACGTATGGTACCGCACCCTGTGATGCTAGGCTTTGTGAATGGTTTAGCCATCGTTATCTTTCTTGCGCAACTTGGTCAGTTCAAAGTACTTAATAGTGAAGGTGAGCTGACTTGGATGCAAGGGGAAACCCTTTATGTGATGGTGGGCTTGGTAGCATTGACTATGGCCATCATTCACTTTCTACCAAAGCTAACAACTGCAGTTCCGTCTAGCCTAGCGGCAATTTTAGTGGTAACTGGTATTGTTATTGGTTTAGATTTAGACGCTCGTAATGTGCTTGATTATCTGAAAGATATGTCAGGTAACGTAGATGCAACGATTGCCGGTGGTTTTCCTGCTTTCCATATTCCAGAAGTTCCTTGGACATTTGAAACATTTAAAATTATCTTCCCATACGCGCTTATCCTAGCGGCGATTGGTTTGATTGAATCTTTATTAACGCTCACGCTAATCGACGAAATCACCGAAACACGTGGTCACAGTAACCGCGAATGTATCGGCCAAGGTGCGGCTAATGTTACTTGTGGTGTGTTTGGTGCGATGGGTGGCTGTGCGATGATTGGGCAATCAATGATCAATATTAATTCTGGTGGCCGTAGCCGTTTGTCAGGTATCACAGCATCATTATTACTACTTGTATTTATTCTGTTTGCAGCAAGCCTTATTGAGATGATCCCGCTAGCGGCGTTAGTTGGTGTAATGTTTATGGTGGTATTGGGGACTTTTGAATGGTCAAGTTTTAGATTAATTAGAAAGATCCCTAAATCAGATGCATTTGTAATCGTCTTGGTGTCGGGGGTTACAGTGATTACAGATTTGGCCATCGCAGTTTGCGTTGGTGTCATTGTTTCGGCACTGGTATTTGCGTGGGAGCATGCGAAACATATTTACACCAATAATTATATTGATGAGCAAGGCTCAAAAGTGTACGAATTACACGGACCTCTATTTTTTGGGTCGGTGAAAAACTTTGCAGAGCTGTTTGACGTTAATAATGATCCAGACGACATCATTGTAGAATTTAAACATAGTCGTGTTGCCGATCATAGTGCAATTGAAGCAATAGATACGCTAGCTGAACGTTATAAAAAGGCTGGTAAAACGCTTCATCTTCGCCACTTGAGCCAAGACTGTAAAGTACTGCTAAGTAAGGCTAAAGATCTCGTTGAGCTAGACGGCCAAGCAGATCCTACCTATAAAGTGGCATCTGACAAGCTTGCTTAAGAGCGACAGTTTGAATAGATGAAGATAAATTAACTGGTTAATTTATTTCAAAAAAAGGCACTGAGGTGCCTTTTTTATTTGCGGCAGGGCGTGTAAAAACTGAGACCACCAGCAGTGAATAGAGACGACATGCTGAGATATAATCCAGTTAAGATAGAAGAGGTATAATCATTTTGAAGTGGCAATCACTGGTTGATAACAGGCAGAGATTTTTCTGGGTATTACAAATAGCTGGTTGGCTGGGCTACGCGCTAGTTAACTATATTGGCTCAAAAGTCTTTGAAATGCGGGATATTTATGTATTTGTCATCGCTTTAAATGCCTACGCAGGTTGTTTGATGACCGTACCGCTACGATACCTCTATCGTAAAATTTGGAATGCAACACCGTTGGTGCTGATATTCGTTGTGTTTACGGCGTCATATGTAACTGGAACACTATGGGCGGTCGTTCAGAAGTTTAATCATTGGGAAATTTATCGTCACGGGTATAGACCTGATGAATGGTTTTATTACTTACAGCAGGGACTAGACTCTGTCTATATCATACTCTGTTGGAGTGGGCTGTATTTTGGTATTAAGTATTACCAGTTGTTACAAAGTGAGCGTCAAAAGGCGTTGAAAGCCAATACTATGGCCCATGAAGCGCAATTGAAAATGTTGCGTTATCAACTGAATCCGCATTTTCTATTCAATACCCTTAATGCAATTTCGACGCTTATATTGGTTGAAGAAAATAAAGATGCGAATCAAATGGTCTCAAGGCTCAGTGATTTCTTGCGCCATACATTAAATACAGATCCGATAAAAAAGGTACCGCTTGAGCAAGAGTTACATGCGTTGAGACTGTACTTAGAAATTGAAAAGGTCCGTTTTGATGAGCGCTTATCTATTGAGCTTGATGTGACAGAAGAGGCTGAACAGGCGTTGGTACCTAGCTTGATCCTACAACCACTCATTGAAAACAGCATTAAATACGCAATTGCCCATATGGAGCATGGCGGCAAAATTGAAATAAAAGCGCAGGTGTTTGCCAATGAACTACTCTTGGAAGTAGGAGACAATGGTCCTGGCGCAGAATTGGAAGATGGGCAACTGAAAAGTGCACAGGGAGTGGGTTTAGCGAATACCAAAGACCGTTTAAAAACCTTGTACGAAAACAACTATTCATTTGTGCTCTCGGATAATGAGCCAACTGGTTTGAAGGTAAACATTCGCGTTCCATATGAAAGGGCGAAGAAGTAATGAGCAAAATTAGAACACTAATCGTAGATGATGAACCGTTAGCGAGAAAAGGGCTAGCGGTAAGGTTAAGAGATTTTTCTGAAATTGAAGTTGTAGAATTGTGTGGCAGTGGTCAACAAGCAATCGATCTATGCAAATCTGAGGACATAGATCTGGTCTTTCTCGATATTCAAATGCCGAACATGAATGGCTTTGAAGTAGCGAGAGCGCTGAGTGAAAGTGTTAAACCATTGCCTGCTATCGTATTTGTAACCGCGTTCGACCAATATGCTGTAAAGGCATTTGAGATCCATGCGCTGGATTACATCTTAAAACCCGTTGATGACAACAGATTAAAACAGGCGGTGGAGAAAGTGCAAAGCTATTTAAAAACACAACAAGACAATGCGCATAAGAAAAAGCTAGCCAGCTTTGTTGCAGGGATCACTGGTAATAACTGTGAAGAAATCCTTAAAAAACTTGCAACAGGAGATACAATTGAAGATAAAAAATTCCCAGAGTCGCTCGCAGTAAAAGAGCAGGGTGAAATCATTCGAGTTTCGACATCGTCAATTCAGTGGATTGATGCAGCCGGTGACTATATGTGCTTACACTGTAGCGATGGTCAGACTCATATTTTACGTAAAACAATGAAAGATCTAGAACAAGAGTTAGATCCAACGTTATTTGTGCGCGTACATCGCTCTGCAATTGTTAATACTAAGCAGATTAGTAAACTAGTCACACAAAGCAGTGGCGAGTATTTATTGGTACTTGAGAATGGTCAAGAGCTTAAAGTCAGCCGTAGTTACCGTGACAAAGTAAAGGCCGCACTCGCAAGCTAATAAAAGCGCGAGCTAAAGTGATTTGCGCCGTGTTTAGCCTACGGTGACGTAGTGTATTTTATGTGCTTGTACACTTTAGAGTATTCTAAGGAAAGATGAACTAGGCAGCAAGGCTACCTAGTTCAACGCTTTTACACTGTGACGATTTTCAGCGTGTTACTGGCGCCGATAGTTTCCATCTTATCACCGTGTGTGATGATCACTGTGTCGCCTTTTTCCAATGAGCCAGCAGCAACTAGCGTATCAAGCGCTTCGCGAACAGTTGAATCATCTGAGCATTGCGTCGAGTCAAATCTTACCGGATATACACCACGATAGAGTGATGCCTGCCCAAGTGTTGATTGATGGCGAGACAGTGCGTAAATAGGCAATCCAGAACTGATACGAGACATTAATTTTGCGGTATTACCCGATTCAGTTAGTGCGACAATCGCCTTTACTGAATCTAAATGGTTCGCAGCGTACATTGCCGACAGCGCGATAGTTTCACAGGTATCAGCAAAACGGCTGTCTAAACGATGTTTAGAGATATGGATCTGCGGTTGAGATTCAGCACCTAAACACACACGTGCCATTGCCGCGACCGTTTGCTCAGGATAATCACCAGCAGCGGTTTCTGCTGAAAGCATTACCGCATCTGTGCCATCAAGCACTGCGTTTGCAACATCCATAACTTCAGCACGTGTTGGCATTGGGTTGTCAATCATTGACTCCATCATTTGGGTGGCAGTGATCACAGTACGGTTTAGTGAGCGGGCACGGCTGATAATTTGCTTCTGTTTACCAACAAGAGCGGCATCGCCAATTTCTACACCTAAATCACCACGGGCAACCATCACCGCATCAGAAGCCAATACGATATCGTCAATCGCTTCTACGGTTTCAACCGCTTCTGCACGTTCGATTTTTGCAAGTAACTGTGCATTAGAACCTGCTTTCTCCGCCAACCCTCTAACGTAACGCATGTCGTCACCACTGCGAGGGAACGAAACCGCAATATAATCCACACCAATTTCAGCTGCTGTGATCAAATCTTCTTTGTCTTTGTCAGTAAATGCAGGTGCTGTTAAGCCGCCGCCTAAACGGTTGATCCCTTTATTGTTCGACAATACGCCGCCCACTTTAACACTAGTGTGAACCAAGTGACCTTGTACTTCTTCAACAACAAGCTGAATAAGTCCATCGTTTAATAACAGCAAATCACCTTGTTTTACGTCATTCGGTAATTCTTTATAGTCGATACCCACGGCTTCAACGTGACCTTGGCCAGGCTCCATTTTTGCATCGAGCGTGAATTTTACACCCACTTCTAAGAACACTTTGCCTTCTTTAAATGTTGAAACGCGGATTTTAGGACCTTGCAAATCTGCAAGGATCGCTACATTTACACCTAAGCGTTTAGCAATTTCGCGAACGGCTTCGGCTCTATTTTTGTGATCTTGAGCTACACCGTGTGAAAAGTTTAGTCTGACTACGTTGGTGCCGGCACGAATGATTTTTTCTAAGTTGTTATCTCTATCCGTCGCTGGCCCCAGTGTTGCGACGATTTTTGTGCGTCTAAGCATCAGATTCTCCTGTTAGCTTATCAAGGTAAGCAAAAACTTATGAATGTGTTAAAAGTAAATCAAAATTGCTGTTTTTTTACACATGCCACATTGTAAAATCACGATTTAACTAATTAGAGCATAAAGAATTATGCAAAACCCTTTTTAACACTCGAATTAAGTTATATGATCTATATGTCATCATTATGACACCGGTGTCAGTGGCCGTCAATCTCGAATATTCTACCTTACAGCTTAGGGGGACCATTTGAGATTTATCACAAAATTGGTGAATTCGTGCTGCTGTCACTATATTGCTATACAGTGAATTGTGTTAGCTGTCATATTTTGGGGACCGATATGATACCAGTGAATTGTGTGTCTCGCTGGTCAATCATGGTCGCTCAGGTATAATGCACATACACGAACGCATAAAGTTTTGATGTTACCGAGGAGGAAACTAAATGCAGGTTGCATTAGTTGGTTTGGGTGTGATGGGTAAAAACCTCGCGCTAAATCTAATTGAGAAGGGGATGACCTTAGTCGCTTATGACAAGAACCCCGAAGTAGGTGCGGAATTATTGAGTTGCGCACAGTCGTTAGGTATGGCGGAGCGCTTACACATAGTGTCTGATCTCGGTGATATGATCAGAAGATTAGAGACTCCTCGCTCGATTTTATTACTCGTTCCAGCAGGTGAACTAGTAGATAAAGTTTGTAGCGATTTGGTTGAAGCTGGAGTTGAGAAAGACGATATCATCGTTGACTGTGGTAACAGTAATTACAAAGATGGTATTGCACGTAAATTGAAATATCAGAATAAATTTGAGTTTGCCACTATGGGGATTTCTGGCGGTGCCGAAGGTGCACGCCATGGTCCTGCAATGATGGCAAGTGGTTCAGAAGGTGGCTGGGAGCGTATCGAGCCTTGGTTCGAAAAAGTTGCTGCGAGCTACAACAACGAATCATGTTTCGCGCGTGTAGGGCAATCGGCCAGCGGTCACTTTGTTAAAATGGTGCACAATGGTATTGAGTATGCGTTGATGCAGCTTATTGCCGAGCTTTATCAATTGCTACGCTTGGGGACCGGTCGCTCTCCTAAAGAAGTTGCTGAGATTTTTGAATCTTGGTCTGAAGGTAAATTAAATAGTTATCTACTTGCAATTTCTAGCCACATTTTAAGTCTAGAAACAGATCAGGGCGAGTCTTTAGTCGACCTTATCGACAATAAGGTAGGAGCTAAGGGCACTGGCCTTTGGACGGCGCAAAACGCACTGGAGCTTGGTATTGCCGTACCTTCGCTTGTGGCTGCGGTACAAGCTCGCCATCTCACCAATACTATTGATACTCCAGCTGCAAAAGAAATGACGTATGCGAATAAATCAACGCAAACAATTGAGGTTGATTTAGACGAGTTAAAAGATGCGTTTTATTTTGCCAGTTTGCTATGCTACCGCCAAGGTCTTGCACTGATTAAGGGCGCGTCTCGTGCACACCAATGGAAAGTAGATCTCAATAAAACGCTACAAACCTGGCGTGCGGGCTGTATTATCCGAGCTGATTACTTAGACGATATTGCTGAAGGTGTTGAATTTATCGATTCACTTGAGAAGCCTGCACTTGCACTACGTAGTGTTACAGGTAAAGCGGTGGCGACTGGTTTGTCTTTCCCAGTGCTTGCTGCGACGCAAACTTATATTGCAACACTGAGCACGCCAAGCAACGGACACTTGGTGCAAGCACAGCGTGATTACTTTGGTGAGCACGGTGTAAAGACACACAGTGGTGAAACTTGTCACCTTACTGATCTTGTCGATATCGAAGCAAAAGTTAGATAATAATCGACGTTCGGAGTAGTTCGAGCTGATTTAAAAGCCGTGGTGAAGATATCACGGCTTTTTTGTTGCGATACTTTTCGCTTTATTGATATCGATTACTATCGAGTTAGCTCGCCGCGCAGATTGTCTTGCATCAAATGGCGGATCGTTTCTAGCTCAAGCTGCTGGCTAAATAAATAGTGTAGCTTTGTTAAGCACGCTTCTAGTGTCATATCGTAGCCACTGATCACACCACAGTTTAATAACGCATTTCCTGTCGCGTAGCCGCCCATATTCACTTTTCCTTGAATACATTGGGTGAGGTTGATAATTACCACTCCGCGATCGCTGATTGCTTTAAGCTCAGTTAAAAAATGCTCGTCTTGTGGCGCGTTACCAACACCAAAGCTCAATAAGATTAATGCTTTCATCTCACCACGCATTAGGTTCTTAAGGATTTCTGTTGAGATCCCAGGATACAAATGCATTACCGCGATAGGTTGAGGTGAAATCTTGGTGACTTGCAAGCTTTGCTCAACGTAAGGGCTTAGCTTCCCTTCGATCAGCTGAATATTGATCCCAGCTTGTGCCAGCGGCGAAAGGTTTGGAGAGGCGAATGCATCGAAGCCATCAGCATGAGCTTTGATTGCTCTATTACCGCGGTAAAGTTTATTGTTGAAAAACAAACTCACTTCGGCGATAGGGTAGTTAGCAGCCAAATACATCGCGTTTAACAGATTCACTTGACCATCAGAGCGCAGTTGTGACAACGGAATTTGAGAGCCGGTCACTATCACAGGTTTAGTTAAGTTCTCAAACATAAAGGATAGCGCAGAGGCAGTATAGGCCATGGTATCTGTGCCATGGAGCACCACAAAACCATCGTAGTCGTGATATTTTGATTGAATGTCATCCGCGATAAGCTGCCAGTGATGCGGTGACATATCTGACGAATCAATTAACGGGCAATATTCATGAATATCAAAAAGCGGCATTTCATCGCGAGTAAACTCAGCGTTATTTTTTACCGTATCTGTTAGATATCCCGCAACCGGAACGTAACCGCGACTGGATTGCTTCATACCAATGGTACCACCGGTATAGGCGATATATATTTTTTTTCTTTTCATAAAAAAGCCCAGAATAAAATCTGGGCTCAGTATAACAATTACAGCACCACAATTGCAGTGCTTAATCGATTTTACTCAGGTGAAACGTTACACACTAAGCAAAGCGTATAGACATGGTTAGGGTCGTTAAGCTGGCCTAACATTTGAGTTTGTAGTGCTATTGTATTGCTAACGCTGTCTAGGGCATTTAATGCAGTTTTTGCGAATATTGATTGCTCAGGTACAAGGGCACTAATGGCACTTTGCACCATAGACGCACCAAATAATTGCTGCATCAGCTTTTCTTGCTCGGTGAGTGTTTGTTCAATAGTGATAACATCATACATCTCTAAATTAGCAAGACTTGCAGCCGCTTCAATGGCATCATTTTTGTTACCTAACTTATCGACTAGGCCAAAATCAAGCGCCTGAGTTGCTAGCCATACTCGTCCTTGCGCAACCTCATTAACCGCTGACTTATCAAGGTTTCGTTCGGTTGCAACCATGGAAATAAATTTATCATAGGCATCTTCAACGCCCATTTGGATTAGATTTTTATAGCCACCATCTATCCCTCTGAATGGAGATTGGCCTTTTAGTTCGGTTGTCGCGACACCATCAGAGTATATTCCTAATGAGTTTGCTGCATTTTCAAAGGTCATTATCATGCCAAATACACCAATAGAACCCGTGATAGTGCTTGGCGATGCCCAAATTTCATTAGCTGATGCCGCAATCCAATAACCGCCGGAAGCTGCAACTGAACCCATTGATGCTATCACGGGTTTTCCTGCGGCCTTTAGTGCAATAACTTCATTACGAATGGTTTCAGAAGCAAACATGCTACCACCGCCAGAGTCAATTCTTAATACAACGGCTTTCACTTTGTCGTTAAGGCGAGCCTTCTTAAGTAGTGCTGCTGTTGAATCGCCACCAATAGCTCCCGCTTTACGCTTGCCATCAGAGATTTGACCTTTAGCAACAACCACAGCGACTTTCTCGGTAAATGGATTTTCTGCAAACTCTTTAGGCGGTAACGTCGATAGATATTGACTGAACGAGACCTGTTTAAAAGATTTTCCCTTTGCATCAAGACCAACTTCATCGATCAGTTTCTGAGCAAATGCTTGATTGGTGGTTAATGCATCGACCCATTGGTTGTCGATAGCATATTTGGCGGAATCGCCTTGTGCAGCTTCCATTTTGTCTGTTAATGCTGCGAAGGTTTCATCAAAATTAGCCACATCAAAACCGCGGTTTTCGGCTACTTCTGTTTTATATTGTGTCCAAAGCGGGGTGATCCATCCAAGATTTGATTCTTTTGCTTCTGGTGACATATCGCTGCGAATATAAGGTTCAACGGCCGACTTGTATGTACCAACGCGGAAAATATGCTGCGTAACTTTAAGCTTATCAAGCGCCTCTTTGAAATACAGCGGGTACATGCCAAAACCGGTGATGTTAACCCCACCGTAAGGATGTAGAGAAATTTCATCGGCTACTGAGGCGAGATAATATTGAGCTTGAGTGTAATAAGCGCCGTGAGCATAGATTTTTTTGCCCGCAGCTTTGAATTGCGCGAGCGCGTCTTTGATATCTCGTAATTTGTCGAGATGGGCGCTATGAAGACGTTGTAAATCAAGATACATCACTGTAATGCGGTCATCTTGAGCTGCTTTATTGATAACATCAATGACATCATCTAACAAAATTTCACTTGGCTCTTCTGAATCGGCGAAAGCATCACTCATGGCCGCCTCAACTGGGTCAACATAGGTCAATTGTTCGACTATGATACCGTTTAGGTTTAAACGTAATACGCTTTTACTTTCGACCTCAACCTGATCCTCACCAGATACAATGCTTATCACTATGGCGATAAGAATGAATAAAAACAGCAGATTTAGAATTAATCGCCTAGAAAAGTTCAGTGTGGCCCAAATGCCCTTAAAAATATTCGCTATCAGTTTCAAAATGATCCCTTATGCTTAACTTCAATACAACTCTATACATTTATCATATATCAGAGCGAGTTTCATGAATAATAGAAAAACGTAACGAAGTATTTTCATGATTGAAATATCGCCAATGCTGCCAAATTCGTTAATTTCTTTCTTCTTAAGACTTGCCAAATAATAAAAAAACGTTAATGTTCACAGGTAAGACCAGTTTTGTGGGGCGGCAAATGTTAGAACAAGAACTACAACTTAAACATACCAGTTTGCGAAATCGCTTGGTAATGGGATCAATGCATACCGGGCTTGAAGAAGGGTGGCACAACCGAAAGCGGCTCGCTGCATTTTATGAAGAACGAGCAAGAGGTGGAGTGGGCCTGATCGTAACTGGTGGTTACAGTCCAAACCTACGTGGTAAGTTGACACCAATTTCTTCTTCTTTTAACTCGTTATACGATGTAATTAAACACAAAGCATACACCGAGGTAGTACATAAACACGGCGGCAAAATTTGTCTACAGTTACTACATGCTGGGCGCTATGCTTATCATCCATTCAACACTGCACCTAGTGCGATCAAAGCACCGATTAATCCATATAAACCAAAAGCAATGAGCTTAAGTGCCATCAAAGGTACGATTAAAGACTTTGCTCACTCAGCTAAGTTGGCCGAAAAAGCAGGCTACGATGGTGTGGAGATCATGGGTTCAGAGGGCTATTTAATCAATGAGTTTATGGCGGGTCATACCAATAAGCGCACTGATGACTATGGTGGTAGCTTAGAAAACAGAATGCGATTGGCAACAGATATTGTAAAAGCGGTTAGAGCGAAAGTGAGCGATAAGTTCATTATCGTTTTTCGCCTGTCGGTCATGGACTTAATCCCAAATGGCTCAACTCCAGAAGAAGTTGTGCTTCAAGCCAAAGCTTTGGTCGCGGCAGGTGTGGATATTCTTAACACCGGTATTGGTTGGCATGAGGCGCGCGTTCCAACAATTGCATCAATGGTGCCTCCTGGTGCCTACCGTGAAGCGTCACATAGGCTAAAACAGGCTGTCGATATACCCGTTGTAGCAGTAAATAGGATTAACACGCCAGATCTTGCTAATGACATTTTAGCCAAAGGTGATGCCGACCTTATTTCTATGGCGCGTCCATTGCTGGCTGATCCTGAATTCTTTAACAAATATCAAGAGCAGCGCTCGGAACAAATCAATATTTGCATCGGCTGTAATCAGGGTTGTTTAGACCACGTATTTAAAGGTAAACGAGCAACATGTTTGGTAAATCCACAAGCCGGATTTGAATTGGATTATCCACTTCAGAGTGCCCAAAGGAAAAAACAAGTACTCGTTGTTGGGGCAGGACCTGCTGGGTTGTCTGTAAGTTACTATCTCGCTAAAAAAGGCCACCAAGTTAAGTTGATTGATAAAGGTAGCGAGCTTGGTGGTCAGTTTAATTTAGCGATGCGAATACCAGGTAAAGAAGATTTCCAACATACGCTTAAATACTATGTCAGCGAAATAAATCGCTTGGGCGTTGAGCTTTGCTTAAATACACCATACGAAGAAACAATGGCAAACGCGTTTGATGATGTGGTATTTGCAACGGGAGTAAGCCCACGTATGTCGAAAATAGAATGCGCAGATGGGAAACGTGTGTTTGCCTATGACGAAGTGATTAAAGGTGAAGTAGAATTAGGTAATAAAATTGCTATTTTAGGTGCCGGTGGTATTGGCTTTGACATGGTAGCGTTTTTAACTGAACAGCGAGAACAAACGATCCCTGATTTTAAATCTCAATGGGGAATAGAATGCGAAGCGCAGCCTTCACAAGAGCAAAGGCCGATTTATATGTTAAAACGCTCTGAAGGACGTTTTGGTAAAGACTTAGGTAAGACCACCGGTTGGATCCACAGAGCCGTTGCAAAACACCACAATGTTCAGCAAATTGCAGAATGCGAATATATCAGCTTTGATAATCAAGGTTTGACCGTAAGAGTTGCGGGTGAAGAGCAACTGTTAGATGTCGATACGGTCATTGCTTGTATTGGACAAGTTTCTAACGATAGCTTGTTCGATAAAGAGGTGCTACCTGAAAATCAGCACGTTATCGGTGGGGCTAAACTGGCGGCAGCGATTGATGCTAAGCGAGCGATTGCAGAAGCCCTTCAGGTAGCAAGAAAGATCTAACGAAATAACCCAACCCAATCTGCGGTCTATACTGATAATTCAAACATCAACTATGGATCGCATATGCTTGCCAACCTACTAAAGCCGTATCGGCAACTACAACATTTATCTCAACATTTTTCTGGTATCGCGCCATTACTCATGCGCCTTATTCTCGCGCCAGTTATGATCATTGCAGGTTACAATAAATTAAATTTGGCTAATCCGGACGCGACATTTTTACAACGCCTCCTCGCCGATCCCGATATTGTCGCATGGTTTGGCAATAGTGAATGGGGCTTAGGTTTACCTTTTCCTGACTTACTTGCCTTTCTTGCCGCTTGGACAGAGTTTTTAGGTGGTTGGTTGATTTTGCTTGGCTTGCTTACGCGTTTAGTGTCTATACCGCTCATGGTGACTATGGTCGTTGCTGCAACGACGGTGCATTTGGAGCATGGCTGGTTTTCGGTAACGCCAACAAACCCAGACACCAGCGCCGCTAAAGTATTAGACTGGCTTGGCTTTGACGAAGCTAAAGTGAGCTTAGAAAATAGCGTAGCAGCGAAGCAACGTTTGGATTCAATTAAAGAGATAGTCGAAGAAAATGGCAGACCAAATTATCTCTATGAAAAAGGCAATATTGTTATTTTAAACAATGGAATTGAATTTGCGGCAACTTACTTTGTATTACTACTTTCACTATTTTTTACCGGTGGTGGACGTTATGTCAGTGCTGACTATTGGTTGAGGCTACTTATTGATAGGAAACAACGCAATTTACTTCCAGAGTAAAACGAAATATTGCAAGGATGCTATCCAGAAATCCGTGATGTCACGTGGTCGAATTTAAGGGAAAATGATAGACTACAAGCCACGTAATACCAATTTGCTTAAGTATTTGGTCTATTTCGGGACACGTATTAAGTCAAATTGGTATAATTCACGGCCATTTTGAAGGCACAACACGGGATGAGTTAATGGACGCCATAGAATTACTCTTAACACGCCAGTCAGATAGCAATCTGTCTTTTCCTGGACCTAATCCAGCTCAGTTAGAAATCATTAAAAAAGCAGCACTAAAAGTGCCAGATCATGGTGGCTTAACACCGTTTAGATTTATTACAGTTGAAGAAAAAGGCCGCGAAAAGCTAGGTGAAATCTATTATCAAGCGGCGGTGAAAGAGCTGCAAGAGCAGCGGGTGATAGATAGAGCGAGAGAGCTACCAGAGCGCGCGCCTATGTTGATCATCGCAGTATCTCCTTATCAAGAACATCCAAAAGTGCCTCGTATTGAGCAAATTCAAAGTGCCGGTTGTAGTGTACTTGCTATGCAGCAAGCCGCTTTTGCACAGGGGTTGTCTGGTGTGTGGCGAACGGGTTACTTTGCCCAGAGTCCAGAAGTGAAAAAGCAACTTGGTCTCGATGAAAAAGATGAGATCGTTGGCTATCTTTATTTAGGTACGCCTACGGTGCAGTGTACAAAGCCAGTAAGGCATAAACCAGAAGATTTCTTTAGCAGTTTATAAGGATACGCAGCCATGGCATTACATGTAATTGATCACCCATTAGTTCAGCATAAACTTGGACTCTTGCGAGAGCAGGGTATATCAACCAAAAACTTTCGCGAAATTGTCTCAGAAGTTGGCAACTTACTCACTTACGAAGCAACAAAAGATTTGACGTTGAGCGATCAGGTCATCTCTGCTTGGGATGGTAACGAATTAACAGTTAAAAGGCTGACAGGCAAAAAGATCACCTTGGTGCCAATTTTAAGAGCCGGTTTGGGAATGCTAGATGGCATACTGCAATTGATCCCAGCAGCTAAAGTAAGTGTTGTGGGTTTACAGCGTAACGAAGAAACACTTGAGCCAGTGCCTTATTTTGAGAAGTTGGTGGGCAATATCGATGCTAGACTCGCTTTGGTTATTGATCCAATGCTGGCAACGGGTGGCTCGCTGATTGCTACTATCGACATGCTAAAAAAAGCAGGTTCAAAAGAGATCAGAGCGATTGTGCTGGTAGCTGCGCCTGAGGGAGTAAAGTTAGTGGAAGAAGCGCATCCTGACGTTGAAATATACACGGCAGCATTAGATAGCCACTTAAATGAGAAAGGATATATAGTCCCTGGGCTTGGTGATGCCGGTGACAAAATCTTTGGTACGAGAACCTAGCAGGTTTAGTGATTAACAGATTTTGTTTTTTGATCTAAAACAATGATACAAAAAAATATGGTAGTAAAAACATGCCTTCCGCTCTATTTTTGTTAAAACAACAAAATAATATTAAGGATAGACGATGTATTTGCTACGTATTTTTTGTGGCTAAGCTGCATTTCTGCTTCAGCAAGCGAGCTCCCCAGCATTGAAAAAATAGAAACATTTGCAACCAACTATCATCTCAATCTCAACATACATACACAAACAAGCAGTCTATCTGGCAGCGCAACGATAACGGTTAAAAATCAAGGAACAACACCAACTAGAGTAATCCCATTAAGACTTTATCGCTTGCTTAGTGTTGTCGATATCACTTCGGAAGCGGGTAAGTCCCTCAACTATACACAAGGAGTAGTAAGTAATATTGATGACTCACTATTTCAGTCTAATTATATTAAATTATCGTTATCTGAGGCGCTCCAACCCGATCAACAAACAACTTTTACTGTTAATTATTCTGGCCATATAAAGGGGTATGTAGAAACTGGGATGGCTTATATTAAAGATGACATCACCCCTTTGTTTTCTATTATTCGTATGGACGCATATGCTTATCCGCTCATCACAGTGCCTGATGATAGGGTCAATCGCGCGTCACGCTTTTGGCAGAAGCTGTATAACTACACCGCTAGCATCGAAGTGGATAGCGGCTTAGTAGTAGCAAATGGTGGAATTTTACTAGGCGTAACAGAAACCGATCAAGGACGAAAGGTTTATTCATACAAAAACCAGAAACCTTCATGGAGAATGGACTTCATGGTCGCACCATATACCGTGACAAAAGGGCATGGCTTTAAGCTATTTACGTTACCGGGAAATAAATATGCAACTGACTATATGGAAAAGGCAAAACAAACCATAACATTGTATGAAAGTTGGTTTGGTCAACGTCAAAGCACTGGTGAGTTTAGCTTTATAGAGATCCCAAAGGGGTTTGGTGCTCAAGCTGGTGTTACCGCAATTATTCAAGACAGCGAGGGGTTTGTGGAGGTAACTCGTTTGTATCACGAACTGAGTCATCTATGGGACCCACGTTCGAATGAAAGCTACTCACCACGCTGGAATGAAGGTAAGGCTACCTTTTTAGAATATTTAACGGATTCACGGCTGAATAAAAGGGTGTCTTTAAGCTCGCATATGACAAACGTACTAAAACGAGCAAAAAACCAGTTCGTTAAACAGCCTAAATATTTAACGACTGCGTTTGAAGAGTATGGAAAAGCAGGGCTTAATGCCTATTCGGTAGGGGCGCTATTTTTTGCGCTTTTGCATCATGAGCTAGGAGAGGAAAGGTTTAATCATTTACTACGTACTTTTTATGCAGCACATGTTAAAAGCGGAGCATCAACAGGCGACTTTATCCTTGCACTGCGTGATTTGAAAGATCCTAACATTGATTGGATATTATCTCGTTGGGTGAATAGCCATAGGTTCACGCTTGATATTTTAGACGCTACCAACTTTGAGAACTTCATCACGTTGAGTATAAGAAGTAGTAAAATATAAATAATCCAAATAAAAAAGCTACCCACAAGAGGTAGCTTTTTGGCTTCTATAAAAGAAAGGAATCGGTATTAAAAGTAGCCTCTGATACCAAGCTTGATATTACGACCTGGAAGAGGGGCTTGCTCTTTGATAAACGAGCTATGCACAAAGCCTAGCTCATCTGTTAGGTTATCAAGGTTAACATAACCAACCATGTCACTGCCCATAAACTCAAAGTCATAGTTAAACGACATATCCACTAACGTATAGCCCTTAGTTTCACTTTCATAGCTCGCGATGTTGTCTTGCTTGAAGTAATGTGTCACCGTGAAGTTAGCTGTTAGGTTCTCGTAACTGTGCTCGTAATCGAGACCTAGCTTGTTGCTTGGAATACGTGGTAAATATTCGTCGTTATCTAACTTCGCTGTCAGCGAGTCACCAAACACTTTGACGCGTGCAAAGTTGCTTAGTTTATAATGGGCATCAAACTCAAGGCCGTATAGCTTGGCATCACTGCTTTCAAACTTAAACACCGGAACAGCGCCTTCATGTGCATGATCCGCCACTTCTAAACCGTGCTCTGGACTATAGATATAGTCTGTTAATGCCTGATAGTAGAAGTTTTCGATGTCGTTATAGAAGAAATTAACGGTATAGCCAAAGTTACCTGAGAACTTTCTAAAGCTAATGTCTAGGTTGTTTGATGTTTCTTGTTCGATATCTTGCGGCTCAAAGTGTAAATGATTACCTTCTAGCTCATAACCAAGCCCTAGTTCATAGGTGCTGGTTGCGATATGAATGCCATTTGAAAGCAATTCGGCGGTTAATGGTGCGCGCTCCGAGCGAGACAGCGAAACAGCGACGTTTTGGCCTTCAGCAAAGTCGTACACGCCACCAATAGACAAGCTTAGATTGGTCATTTCCAGGTCATAAGAAATAAACCCATTATCTAAGTTACCACCATGGCCGTGGTCGTGATCATGGTCGTGTTCACCTTCATGGTCATGATCTTCTTCGTACGCTTCCAGTTGATTGCCTTTGCTTGATAACTGGTAGTCTTCAATACGAGCACCTAACTCAAGTGTGAAGTCTCCAAAACGACGTTCTTCAAGGATATAAAGTGCGTGCGTTTTGGTATTGGTCGATGGCGTGAAAGCTTCTGCACCGTTTGCGGCGTAATCGCTGTCGGAGAAATGATAACCAACAGTGCCGTGCCACTCTCCTAAGCGGTGCTCTGCCGTTAAGCGTAACTCAGTTGTATCATTCTCAAATACAGTGCCAATGTTTCCATCTTCAATTTCAGCGTGTTCATAATCGGTGTAGCCGACACGTAGACCAACAGATTCAAGCCAGTCACTGTGTACTGCATAATTTACAAGCCCTTGCCAACGGTCTTGTTTTACTCGAGCAAATACGGATTCTTCTTCGTGGTCATGCCCTTCCTCTTCATGCTCGTGATCATGGTCATGACCAATATGAGAGTGAGCAGGAATGCCATAGTCCGTATCAACACGGCCATAAGAGAAACCAACGGTCAGATGATCGCCAACGTAACTTGTACCTAAGTTAAATTGCTCAGAATCGATAAAGGTATTGTCGACGCGATTGGCGTACTCTGTTTCATGCTCTTCTGCTTCGTGGGCATGAGCTTCGCCTTCATGTTCATGCTCGTGTTCTTCATGTTCGTCGTGTGGAAGCGCGAAATTAGGGGTTTCATAATCACCACCTTTACGCTTAACGCCATCGAAATGGAAGTTAAATCCGTCAAAGCCGGATTCTAATAATACCGCAAAGGTATTGGTATTTGAGTTGGTATCATGGCTATAGTCGGCAGCGCCCTGAAGGCTATCGATCACGTCTGTCGGAATACGATTATCAACAACATTAACCACACCACCGATTGCACCTGAGCCGTAAAGTAGGGTTGCAGGACCTCTTAGCACTTCAATTTGCTGCGCAGCCAGCGAGTCATTAGTGTTGGCGTGATCTGGGCCAACGCGCGAGGCATCGCTACTGTCTAACCCGTTTTGCGTGATTTTAACCCGAGGACCATCTAAACCACGGATGATAGGGCTTGAACTCACCGGACCAAAGTAACTAGCATTGATCCCTGGTTGGCCTTTTAGTGTTTCACCCAGTGTTGGTTTGGCACGGTTTTTTAGCTCATCCCCACTTAATACACTGACCGGAGAGGTCATTTCCATACTATTTTTATGTAGGGCAGAAGAGTAAACAACAATGCTCTCAACAGATGTTGGTTTTAGTTCGACTCGAACAAATCCTTGGGCTTCATCTACATCTACACGTTTATCAAGATAATTAGGCTTAGTAACGTGTAATTGAGAATCAGCATCTATTGCAATGGTAAATTGGCCATTCTTATCTGATTTAACTGACTTGCTTTTGCCATGAAGATGGATGGTTACATTACTAAGTGGTTGATTGTTTGCGTCAACAACTTTACCTGTTAGTTGTGCAGCATAAGCTGGCGCTGCACCTATTATTGAAATTAATGCGCTGGCGATAAGAGACTGCTTAAACATATTTTTATTACCACGAGTTAGGTTATGTATTGAACGAGTGAGCTGTTCGACTAATAGAGTGATAATATAACACTACAAATTTTGCGGATCAATAACGTTATACTATAACTTAGTTATTGTTGAAATTAGAATTACAGCTATAGTTAAGAAACAAGCTAAAGTGAGCACAACATAATGAACAAGCCATTTGTTTTCAAGGCAAGGATTAAGGTTGCTGACTTATTTCACCATAGCCACCATGAAGAAGCGTTTACTACCGCCATGTTGTCAAAAGAAAGTAGCGAGCATTTTGCGATGAAACTGCTTGGGATATGCGCACTGTCTTTTGATAAGCCGGCAAAGTGGAGCAAGGCGGAGAAAAAACATTGGCCGGACGTATGGCTAGAAGACGACAACGACCAGGTTGAAGTCGCTTTGTTTATTGGTACCTTAGAGGTCGATGAGATACTCAAGTATGAAAAGCTTTATGCTAAGGTTGTAGTGTTGTGTGCTGACGGTGAGCAATGGTTTGAAGAGCGTCGAGCGCAATTACAGTTTATTGGATCTTTCTCTGTGTTTAGTATTCCCACGGACTTTGTAGCTGAATTGTGTGAAATGCTGACGCGAAGTTTACATTGGGACGTGATTTTTGAAAATGGGGCGATGAGTGTTACTGATAGTGAACACTACATTCGTACTCAAATTACCAAGCTGATTTAACGCACTAGTTAACCTAAACTCGGGATAACGGCTGCTAGAGAACAAGTTGTTATGTCGCGGATTTTGGTTATTTACGGCAACTCTATTTTAATATGGCTTGTGGGTCTGCTACAGCACAATAAAATTTCCCCATCTCTCACAAAAGCAAGCGGCTCGTTCGCGTACTGTGTTTGTCCTTCAATGAGCTTGGCGCGGCAGGCGCCGCAAAAACCCTCGCGGCATTGATAGGGGACTTCAATATTTGCGGCTTCAAGGGTTTCGAGTATCGAAGACGAAGAAGCCACATATTCCAGTGGCTCCTCAATATTCTCAACCTGAATTAGGAAGGATGGCTTTTCAACCATTACAGGTCGAAATCGCCAAAGTCAGAGGCATCAACTTCAGAGTCGATTTGTCCAACAAGGTATGAGCTGATCTCAGCTTCCTGTGGTGCAACTTGAACATTGTCAGAAACAAGCCAAGCATTGATCCACGGAATCGGGTTCGATTTGGTCTCAAATTGCGTTGGTAAACCAACCGCTGACATACGAATATTTGTGATGTACTCAACGTATTGACACAAAATATCTTTGTTTAGTCCAATCATTGAACCGTCTTTAAACAGATACTCAGCCCATTCTTTTTCTTGCTCAGCTGCTTCAACAAACATCTTAATCGCTTCGTCACGGCATTGTGCTGCCACGATAGACATTTCAGGGTCATCTTTGCCTTCTTGCATGATATTCAGCATGTGCTGTGTGCCAGACAAATGAAGCGCTTCATCACGAGCAATTAGCTTGATGATCTTTGCATTACCTTCCATAAGCTCTCGCTCAGCAAAAGCAAACGAGCAGGCAAAACTCACGTAGAAGCGAATAGCTTCTAAGATGTTTACTGACATGATGCAAAGGTACAGAAGCTTTTTCAGTTCAAACAAGTTTATGACGACCGTTGTGCCGTTAATTTCATGCTTGCCTTCACCGTATTGATTATAAAGGCTTACCTTTTCAATCAGTTCGTCATAATACTTGGTCACTGCATCCGCACGTTCAACAATTTTGTCATTGCCCACGATGTCATCAAAGATTAACTCAGGGTTTTGCGTTACATTACGAATAATGTGAGTATAAGAGCGACTGTGAATAGTTTCACTAAATGCCCAAGTTTCGATCCAAGTTTCAAGCTCAGGGATGGAGACGATCGGCAAAAGTGCAACGTTTGGAGAGCGACCTTGCACACTGTCTAGCAATGTTTGATATTTTAGGTTGCTCAAAAAGATATGTCTTTCGTGCTCAGGAAGTGCCTGAAAGTCCAATCTATCCTTACTTACGTCTACTTCTTCTGGACGCCAGAAAAACGATAATTGCTTTTCAATTAGCTTTTCGAAAATAGGGAACTTCTGTTGGTCGTAGCGAGATACATTAACAGTTTGTCCGAAAAACATCGGTTCTTTTAATTGGTCGTTATGATTTCTGCTAAACGTAGAATATGCCATAAATGTGTTACTCAATACCTAAAAAAGCGGGTGATGACCACCCGCATAAAAAGTTATATTTTACAAGCGCCGCCTTCACAACCATCGTCTTCTGCTTCTGGTTTCATCTCATCTTGAGCATCCGAAGCACCGTCGCGGGTGTTATGGTAATAAAGTGTTTTAACACCAAGTTTGTATGCGGTGAGTAAGTCTTTTAGCAATAGCTTCATAGGAACTTTACCTGCTTCAAACTTACTTGGATCATAATTGGTATTTGCAGAGATAGTTTGATCGATGAACTTCTGCATAATACCAACCAGCGCAAGGTAACCATCGTTAGATGGAATATCCCAAAGTAGTTCATAGTTGTTCTTGAGGCGATCGTACTCAGGTACAACTTGCTTCAAGATACCATCTTTACTTGCTTTAACACTGATATGACCACGAGGTGGTTCAATACCGTTTGTCGCGTTTGAAATTTGCGATGATGTTTCAGATGGCATCAAGGCTGACAACGTTGAGTTACGCATACCGTGTTCTTGGATACTTGCTCTTAACGCATCCCAGTCAAGGCGTAATGGCTCTTCACAGACTTTATCAAGGTCACGCTTATAGGTATCTATTGGCATGATACCTTGTGAGTAGGTCGTCTCGTTAAACTTAGGACAAGCGCCGCGTTCTTTTGCCAGTTCATTCGATGCTTTCATCAGATAGTATTGGATCGCTTCAAATGTTCTGTGTGTTAGGCCGTTAGCACTACCGTCTGAGTACTTAACACCATTCTTTGCAAGATAATAAGCAAAGTTAATCACACCGATACCCAGTGTACGGCGTCCCATCGTTGCATTGTACGCAGCAGGAACAGGATAGTCTTGATAGTCTAATAGGTTATCAAGTGCGCGAACCGCAAGCTCTGCTAACTCTTCTAGCTCATCTAAAGACTTGATAGCACCTAAGTTAAACGCTGAAAGCGTACAAAGTGCAATTTCACCTTCAGGGTCATTTACATGGCTTAACGGCTTCGTTGGTAGTGCAATTTCAAGACATAGGTTTGACTGGCGGATCGGTGCAACCTTAGAGTCAAACGGGCTGTGTGTATTACAGTGGTCAACGTTTTGTAGATAAATACGACCGGTGCTCGCACGTTCTTGCGCAAACATTGAGAATAATTCAATCGCCTTAATGCGTTTCTTACGAATAGACTCATCTTGCTCGTACTTAACATACAGTTCTTCGAATTTATCTTGATCTTCAAAGAATGCGTCGTAAAGGCCTGGCACATCTGATGGACTAAAGAGCGTGATATAGTCGTCTTTAATTAGGCGGCTATACATGGTTTTGTTGAACTGCACGCCATAATCTAAATGACGCACGCGGTTTTCTTCAACACCACGGTTATTTTTTAGTACTAATAGGTTTTCAACTTCAAGATGCCAAAGCGGGTAGAATAGGGTCGCTGCACCACCACGCACACCGCCTTGAGAACAGCTTTTAACAGCTGTTTGGAAGTGCTTATAAAACGGAATACATCCTGTGTGGTACGCTTCACCATTTCTGATTGGGCTACCTAGTGCACGAATACGACCTGCGTTAATACCGATACCAGCGCGCTGACTGACGTATTTTACAATCGCAGAAGAAGTTGCGTTGATTGAATCTAGGCTATCAGCACATTCAATCAGTACGCATGAGCTAAACTGACGTGTCGGCGTACGAACACCAGCCATAATTGGCGTTGGTAATGAAATTTTGAATGTTGAAACCGCATCGTAGAATCGCTTAATGTAATCTAGACGCGTTTCTTTCGGGTAGTTTGCAAACAGGCTTGCAGCAACAAGAACATATAAGAACTGCGCACTTTCATAGATCTCACCTGTTACGCGGTTTTGTACAAGGTACTTACCTTCCAACTGCTTAACGGCTGCATAGCTGAAGTTCATATCTCGGCTATGGTCGATGTAGCTGTTTAGCTCATCAAACTCTGCTTTTGTGTAGTCAGTGAGAAGGTGCTGATCATAGCGCTTGTCTTCAACCAGCTTTACCACATGGTCGTGTAAGTGCGGCGGCTCAAAACAGCCATAGGCTTTCTTACGCAAGTGGAAAATAGCCAAACGAGCGGCTAGATACTGATAATCTGGAGACTCTTTTGAGATCAGATCGGCTGCAGCTTTAATAATCGTTTCGTGGATATCACCAGTACGAATACCGTCATAAAACTGGATGTGTGACTTTAATTCAACCTGAGAAACTGAGACGTTATCTAGGCCTTCTGCCGCCCATGTAATGACACGATGGATCTTATCTAGATCTAACGGTTCTTTGCGACCGTTTCTTTTGCATACAGATAGCTGTTGGTTCATGTTATGTGCCTGTATTCCTTAGGAACGCGCTTTAGATATCGCACGAATATAAAATTGTTTAGCAAACCACCACTATATATGGTGCCCTAGTGGCTAGGGATCACAAGATAGTGGGGTTGACGTGAATTTGCAAGAGAACAACTCGGGCAGAATTGTGGATAAGTTTGGGATAATTTATTTATGTAAGTACCCACTAACCTATGACAATCCACTTATCTGCCCACAAAGAAAAATCAACAAAAAGATGATGCTTTTCAGCAAAAATAAAAAAAAATTCTAACTGATTTTTTTCTACACAAATTCGTATCTATTATAGCAAAAACACAATATATGGTGTTTTATTTTTTTATCGACACTAAATATGCGATAACGTGTCTAATGGGTTAGTAAGATAGAGATCCGCATGCCAAGACTTAGCTTCGGATTCAGATGGAATGAATCCCCACATTGCTGCTGCACTAATCATTTTTGCGGATTTTGCAGCAATAATGTCTCGCTCAGCATCGCCAACATAAATACACTGCTCTGGCGAAATCCCCAATTTTGAAGCCACTAATAGCAAAGGTTCTGGATGAGGCTTGGCCACCGCCAGTGTATCTCCGCATACTACTGTCTCGATCTTTGCAAGTTCAGGGATCTGTTTTAGTAGCGGAAGTGTTAAAAACTCAGGTTTGTTCGTCATGATCCCAACCTGAATCTCTTTTTCTAAAAGTGCCGCTAATAACTCACCAATTTGCGCAAAGCATTGGGAATGTACTGATAAATTCGCCAGGTAGTAGTCGAGTACACCCTGCCGTAATATTTGAATGTCGTAGTGCTTTAATGACTCACCAAATCCTACTTGCAACATCGCTGCTACGCCGTTTGAAATCGCACTGCTATAAACCTGTTTGCCGACAGTAGGCATTTTATTAGCAGCTAAAACGTGGTTTAGTGCGGCTCCCAAGTCATCACTGGTATCCAGCAAGGTGCCGTCTAAATCAAATAGTACCGCCTGGATCATGCCAGCTTCTCAAAGTGTAGAATGTAGTTAACTGAAACGTCTTTAGTTAAGGTAAATGTTTTGCCGATAGGGTTGTAGTTAACCCCTGTCGCCGCCCTAACTTTGAGGTCGTATTTTTCAGCCCAATCAATTAAGGTCGAAGGGCGAATAAATTTATCATGCTCATGCGTGCCTTCAGGAACCATTTTAAGCAGTTTTTCTGCGGCGACGATAGCCAGTAAATACGCTTTTGTAGTTTTGTTTAAGGTAGAAAAAAATACATGACCGCCGGGCTTAACTAGCTGTGCGACTGAACGAATAATGGATTCTGGGTCTGGTACGTGTTCTAGCATTTCCATGCAAGTTACTACATCGAACTCACCTTGGTGCATGGCTGCGAATTCTTCCGCTGGCACTTTTTGATAGTCTACGTTAACGCCGACCTCTAATGCGTGGAGCTTTGCGACGTTAAGCGGCTCTTGCCCCATATCGATACCGGTTGCATTTGCACCCAGCTTAGCCATGCTTTCTGTTAAAATCCCGCCACCACAACCGACATCCAATACTGTTTTTGCGAATAGGCCTTCACACTTATCGTTAATAAAGTCCAACCTCAACGGGTTAATGTCGTGTAATGGTTTAAATTCTCCCTCTCGGTCCCACCAGCGCTCTGCTATTTCTTCAAATTTAGCGATTTCATTAGGGTCTACATTTTGATGTTCGGTCATAAAAAACTTCCTCGTCGAATTGAGCGCATTATAAAGGGGATTAGATAAAAATAGCACCTGTAAAACGGTAAAAAGTGTGTTAGCATGCTTGACGAATTTTATAATAAACAAAGCCCCCGCTGATACTCTGAGGCAATTCGGCTATTTTTTGAAGTGCGTTTAATTGGCGCTTCAGCAGAAAAAGCAATTTGCTATTCAGATAGCATCTCAACACAAGTTGTAGTGTGACACAAAAGGGGTGGACACTGAAGGAAAGTGGAGTCAAATGTCTGATCTCGCCAATGAAATCCTGCCAGTCAATATCGAAGATGAATTAAAAAATTCATACCTAGATTATGCAATGAGTGTAATCGTAGGTCGTGCATTACCTGACGTACGTGACGGCCTAAAGCCTGTTCACCGTCGTGTATTGTTCGCGATGAATGAACTTAAAAATGACTGGAACAAACCTTATAAAAAGTCAGCTCGTGTAGTTGGTGACGTAATCGGTAAATATCACCCGCATGGTGATAGCGCGGTTTACGATACTATTGTACGTATGGCTCAGCCTTTCTCTCTGCGCTATATGCTCGTAGATGGACAAGGTAACTTTGGTTCTGTCGATGGTGACTCTGCAGCTGCGATGCGTTATACCGAAGTACGTATGGCGAAAGTCGCTCACGAGTTACTTGCTGACCTTGAAAAAGAAACCGTTGATTATGTACCAAACTACGATGGTACAGAGCAAATTCCAGATGTGTTACCAACTAAAGTGCCTAACTTATTGGTGAATGGTTCATCTGGTATTGCGGTTGGTATGGCGACCAATATTCCACCTCACAACTTAACTGAGGTGATCAATGGCTGTTTGGCTGTGATCCAGAATCCAGACATCACCATTGAAGAGTTAATCGACTATATTCCGGGTCCTGATTTCCCGACTGCCGCCATCATTAGCGGTAAAAACGGCATCGAACAAGCCTATAAAACAGGCCGTGGTAAGATCTATATCCGCGCGAAAGCTGAAATCGAAGTCGATGAGAAAACAAACAAAGAAACCATCATCGTTCATGAAATTCCTTACCAAGTTAACAAAGCAAGACTAATCGAAAAAATTGCTGAACTTGTTAAAGACAAAAAGGTTGAAGGGATCAGTGCACTACGCGACGAGTCGGACAAAGACGGTATGCGTATTGTTATTGAAATCAAACGTGGTGAAGTCGGTGAGGTTGTACTAAACAACCTATATGCTCAAACACAACTACAAACTGTGTTTGGCATCAATATGGTTGCACTAGACAACAACCAGCCTAAGTGTTTCAACCTGAAAGAAATGCTTGATGCGTTTATTATTCACCGTCGTGAAGTTGTAACGCGTCGTACTGTATTTGACCTGCGTAAGGCAAGAGACCGAGCGCACACGCTTGAAGGCCTCGCAATTGCGCTAGCTAACATTGACCCAATCATTGAGCTTATTCGTAAGTCACCAACACCAGCGGAAGCGAAAGCGGCGCTAACTGCGCGAGCTTGGGATCTTGGTAACGTTAAATCAATGCTTGAGCGCACTGGCGAAGAAAATGTTGCGCGTCCAGATTGGTTAGCGGAAGAATTAGGGATCCGTGATGGTCAGTACTATTTGTCTGAGCAACAAGCCCAAGCAATCCTAGACTTAAGACTACACAAATTAACAGGTCTTGAGCACGAGAAAATTCTAGCAGAATACAAAGAACTACTCGATCTTATCGCTGAGCTACTGTACATCCTTTCTACTCCAGAGCGTTTGATGGAAGTGATCCGCGATGAGTTAGTTGAAATCAAAGAAACGTATGGTGATGAGCGTCGCACAGAGATCACCGCTGCTGCGCACGATATCAGTTTAGAAGATTTGATCAACGAAGAAGACGTTGTAGTTACGCTTTCTCACGAAGGCTATGTGAAGTATCAACCTCTTAGCGATTACGAAGCTCAGCGTCGTGGTGGTAAAGGGCGATCTGCAACTAAGATGAAAGATGAAGACTTTATCGAACGTCTACTCGTTGCAAATACTCACGATACAATTCTTTGTTTCTCCACTTCTGGCCGCTTGTATTGGTTGAAAGTTTACCAGCTGCCGCTTGCATCACGTGCTGCGCGCGGAAAGCCAATTGTTAACTTGTTACCACTCGAAGCTGATGAGCGTATTACGACAATTTTACCGGTTCGTGAATACGAAGAAGATAAGTTTATCGTCATGGCGACGGCAAGTGGTATCGTTAAGAAAACACCTCTGACTGCATACAGCCGTCAGCGTGCAAGTGGCATTATTGCTATCAACTTGAACGAAGGCGATAGCCTGATCGGTGCTAACATCACCACAGGTGAAAATGACATCATGCTATTTACTGAGCATGGTAAAGTTGTACGCTTTAACGAGAAGCAGCGAGATTCTGAAACAGGTGAAGTGAAGCGCGACCCTGAAACTGGCGAAGAAATGTTGGCTTTACGTCCGATGGGCCGTACAGCAACAGGTGTTCGTGGTATCAAGATGCCAGATGACGTGAAAGTGGTATCACTAATCGTACCACAAGGCGATGGTGCAATCTTGACCGTAACTGAAAATGGTTATGGTAAGCGTACACCGCTTGAAGAGTATCCAGCGAAGAGCCGTGCAACACAAGGTGTTGTATCAATCAAAGTAACTGAAAGAAATGGTTCTGTGGTTGGCGCGGTTCAAGTTGACGACAACGATGAAATCATGTTGATCTCAAACCGTGGTACGCTAGTTAGAACGCGTGTAAACGAAGTTTCTACGGTAGGCCGTAACACCCAAGGTGTTATTCTGATCCGTACGATGGAAGAAGAAAAGGTAGTTGGTCTTCAACGCATCGAAGAAATTGAAGTGGAAGCGTTGCCTGAAGGTGACGTTGCAGAGCTAGAAGGTGAAGCAACACCGGCTGCGGAACCTGACGCAGAGGAATAAAAAACCCTATCCAAAAAAAAGCGACTTCGGTCGCTTTTTTTCTTTCTGTCAATTTTTTCAATCTGTTCCTCTATGACAAGAGCCTGAAGCCTGATAAATTAAGGCTACCAACAATCCGACGTTTTAGTCGGGCAGCCCACTGTTCATCCAAAAAGTCATGAGAATAACGCTATTCTTTGGATGATCTAGATTATTTGGAATGAGGAAAAATATGACGGTTTATAATTTTTGCGCGGGTCCAGCGATGTTACCTGTTGAAGTTATGAAAAAAGCGCAAAAAGAATTTCTAGATTGGCAAAATCTGGGTGTTTCGGTGATGGAAGTGAGCCACCGTTCGGCACCGTATCTCGAAATGGCAAAGCAATGCGAAGCAAGCTTACGTCGTTTGATGAACATCTCTGATGAATTTGAAGTCCTGTTTATGCATGGTGGTGGCCGAGGTCACTTTGCTGCTGTACCGCTAAATCTACATGTAGATGGTGTACCTGGCGTATATATCGAGAACGGGATCTGGTCTACTGGTGCGACGAAAGAAGGTGAAAAATTCACGCAAACGCATGCGATTAATATTCGTACTGACGAAAATGGTCAATTCGATATTTTACCTGTCTCCGAGTGGAAGTTACCAGAAAACGCTTCATACATTCACTTTTGTCCAAACGAAACCATCGACGGTATTGAAATATTTGACGTTCCAAAGCATGCAACCGCACCAATTGTAGCGGACATGTCTTCCAATATTTTATCTCGTGAAATTAACGTCGATGACTTTGATTTGATCTATGCTGGTGCGCAAAAAAATATCGGTCCTTCGGGTCTCAGTATCGCCATTGTACGTAAGACGTTATTGAAGCGTGAAGGGCTGCCAAGACCTGCTATCCTTGATTACGCCATTGAGGCTGATCAGCAAAGCATGTACAACACACCACCGACATTTGCATGGTATCTTGCGTTTGAGGTATTCAAGTATCTTGAAAGCATTGGTGGTGTTAAAGCTATGGAAGCGCACAATCAAGAAAAAGCAGCCATTTTATACGATTACATCGATGGCTCTGACTTCTATTCAAACAAAGTTGCAAAACATTGTCGCTCATTGATGAACGTACCATTTTGGTTAAATGATGACAGCCTAAATGCTAAATTCTTGGCAGAGGCAGAACAAAACGGTTTAATTGCACTTGAAGGCCACCGTTTTGTTGGCGGTATGCGAGCTAGTATATACAACGCCATGCCAATTGAAGGGATCAAAGCGTTAGTTGCATTTATGGATAAATTTGCACGGGAGAACAGTTGATGGAACAATTGACCCTCAAGCCTATTACTAAAGTCAGTGGCAGTGTGACGCTACCTGGCTCTAAAAGCTTATCAAATCGTATTTTGTTGCTTGCAGCATTGTGCGAAGGCACGACAAAAGTGACGAACTTATTGGATAGCGATGACATCCGCCATATGTTAGGTGCGCTATCCCAGTTAGGCGTTGAAGTAACGTTAGAAGACGATAATACGGTGGCACTGGTCAAAGGAAATGGTGGCAACTTTCACACCCCCGTTGAGCCGCTATTTTTAGGCAATGCTGGTACAGCATATCGCCCATTAACTGCAGTGCTTGCAGCTATACCCGGTGATTATGAACTGATTGGTGAGCCACGAATGGAAGAGCGCCCAATTGGCCATCTTGTCGATGCCATGCAAACGCTTGGTGCCGATATTCAATATCTCAAAAACAAAGACTACCCGCCGTTAAAAGTTGCAGGTAAGCAACTTGCTGGTGGTGAAGTTGAGATTGACGGCAGTATCTCAAGCCAATTCTTAACTGCATTATTGATGGCGGCACCGCTTTTTAGTGGCGATACGAATATTGCGATTAAAGGTGAACTGGTTTCAAAGCCTTATATTGATATTACTATTGGCGTGATGGCGCACTTTGGGGTTCATGTCGAAAACCACGATTACCAACATTTTGTGGTAAAAGCAGGCCAGCAGTATCAATCTCCTGGAACACTTATGGTCGAAGGGGATGCTTCGTCAGCTTCTTATTTCATTGCTGCAGCCGCAATTGCAGGTGGTGAAATTGAGATCAAGGGAGTGGGTAAACAAAGTGTGCAAGGTGATATCGGCTTTGCCAAAGTGATGGAACAAGTCGGTGCAAACATTGATTGGCATGATGAGCGTATCGTTGTCCGAAAAGGTGAGTTAAATGGTGTGGATATTGACGCCAATGCTATCCCTGATGCGGCGATGACGCTTGCAACCGTAGCGCTATTTGCAAAAGGTAAAACGGCAATTCGTAATATCTACAATTGGCGTGTGAAAGAAACCGACAGGCTAGCTGCCATGGCGACTGAGCTAAAAAAAGTAGGCGCAGAAGTGGTAGAAGGGCACGACTTTATCGAAGTTACGCCACCGGCTAATTTTAATTTCACGGATGTAGACACATATAATGACCATCGTATTGCGATGTGTTTCTCGATGGTTGCTGTGGGTGGTCAAGCTATCACGATTAACGACCCTAAATGTACGGCAAAAACTTTCCCAACCTATTTTTCAGTGTTAGAAAGCATTAGTCAGTATTAATTTCATCCAAGGTGTTGAAGATCTTCAACACCTTAAAATCTTCTATAAAATAGTCAATCTTAACAAAGTCAAATACACGGGTGTTTGACTGAATTTCATTCAATTAAAGCCAGTTCGCACCTGACGTATAGCATTTTGCGTTGCACTAATAATTTGAGATATAACAAAAAATGACAGGTAAATAAGGATATATTCAGCAAATTGACGTATACTATGCGCCGTCAAATTCAGGTGAGCATTTTTAGGAGGTCTAAATGCAGGCAGCTATGCCAGTTATCACCGTAGACGGCCCAAGTGGTTCAGGCAAAGGAACTGTTTGTCGCTTGTTAGCTGAAACATTAAATTGGGAAGTGTTGGATAGCGGTGCGATTTATCGCGTGCTTTCGTTAGCGGCATTACACCACCAAATTGCAACTGATAACGAAGAGGGTTTAGTCCCACTCGCTGCCAATTTGGATGTACAGTTTTCTATCGATAAAGAAACTAAAAAAAGCAAAATTGTACTTGAAGGTGAAGATGTTACTAACACTATTCGCAATGAAGAAGTAGGCGCAGCTGCGTCAAAAATTGCGGCATTGCCACGAGTGAGAGAAGCATTGTTACGACGTCAGCGCGCTTTTAGAACTGAAGTTGGCCTAATTGCTGATGGACGTGATATGGGAACGGTGGTATTCCCTGATGCTGAACTTAAAATTTATTTGACTGCAAGTGCAGAAGAGCGTGCTCGCAGGCGATTTGTTGAGTTGAATGAGAAAGGCCATGATGTTACACTAAGTGGTCTGTTAGAAGACATTAAAGCTCGCGATGATCGCGATATGAATCGCAAGGTTGCCCCATTAGTTCCTGCTAGCGATGCGATAGTTGTTGATACAACTGAGCATAATGCTGAGCAAGTGTTCAAAGAGGTTATGTCTTTTATTCAAGACGCCATTGTGGCCGGTAAACTTCCAAAAAGCTGTTTACCTAAGTAATTTATAATGACACAGGCAGGAAGCTAGTGTTTATTTAATAACCCCATGCAGCATGGTTGCTAATTGGTAATTTAACTTTATAGAGACGTATTTAGTATGTCAGAAAATTTTGCGCAGTTATTTGAAGAAAGCCTACAGGGTTTTGAAGTTGAGCAAGGCTCAATCGTTAAAGGTACAGTAATCGCTATTGAGAACAATGTTGTTCTTGTTGATGCTGGCCTTAAGTCTGAAAGTGCAATCCCTGCAGAGCAATTCAAAAATGCTGCTGGTGAACTAGAAGTTGCAGTAGGCGACGAAGTAGACGTTGCACTAGATGCAATCGAAGACGGTTTCGGTGAGACTATCCTTTCTCGTGAAAAAGCTAAGCGTCACGAAGCTTGGATCCGTCTTGAGAAAGCTTGTGAAGAGCAAGAGACTGTTACTGGTGTTATCAACGGTAAAGTTAAAGGCGGTTTCACAGTTGAAGTTGATTCAATCCGTGCATTCCTACCTGGTTCACTTGTTGATGTACGTCCAGTTCGCGACACAGCTCACCTTGAAGGTAAAGAGTTAGAGTTCAAAGTAATCAAGCTAGACCAGAAGCGCAACAACGTTGTTGTTTCACGTCGTGCTGTTATCGAGTCTGAGAACTCACAAGAGCGTGAAGAGCTGCTTCAAAACCTTGTTGAAGGCCAAGAAGTTAAGGGTATCGTTAAGAACCTTACTGACTACGGTGCATTCGTAGACTTAGGTGGTGTTGACGGTCTTCTACACATCACTGACATGGCTTGGAAGCGTGTTAAGCACCCTTCAGAGATCGTGAACGTAGGTGACGAAATCAACGTTAAAGTACTTAAGTTCGACAAAGAGAAGACTCGTGTTTCTCTAGGTCTTAAGCAACTTGGCGAAGATCCATGGGCTGCTATCGCTGGTCGTTACCCAGAAGGTGCTAAGCTTACTGGTCGTGTAACTAACCTAACTGACTACGGCTGTTTCGTTGAAATCGAAGAAGGCGTTGAAGGTCTAGTACACGTTTCAGAAATGGATTGGACTAACAAGAACATCCACCCTTCAAAAGTAGTTTCACTAGGTGATACTGTTGAAGTTATGGTTCTTGAAATCGACGAAGAGCGTCGTCGTATTTCTCTAGGTCTTAAGCAGTGTAAAGCTAACCCTTGGCAAGAATTTGCTCGTCTTAACAACAAAGGCGACCAAGTTTCTGGTAAGATCAAGTCTATCACTGACTTCGGTATCTTTATCGGTCTTGACGGCGGTATCGACGGTCTTGTACACCTATCTGACATCTCTTGGAACACTCCAGGTGAAGAAGCTGTACGTGAGTACAAGAAAGGTGACGAAATCACAGCTATCGTTCTACAAGTTGACCCAGAGCGTGAGCGTATCTCTCTAGGCGTTAAGCAAATCGACGCTGATCCATTCACTAACTACCTAGACGCCAACAAAAAAGGTGCTATTGTTAAAGGTAAAGTGACTGAAGTTGATGCTAAAGGCGCAACTGTTGAGCTAATCGAAGGCGTTGAAGGTTACATCCGTGTAGCTGACATCGCGCAAGAGCGTGTTGAAGACGCGACTGCTGCTGTTTCTGAAGGCGACGAAATCGAAGCTAAATTTGTAGGTGTTGATCGTAAGAACCGTACTATCAGCCTATCAGTTAAAGCTATCTACGAAGCTGAAGAAAAAGAAGTACTAGAGAAGCTTAAGAAAGATGAGCCTGCGTTCGAAAACGCAATGGCTGCAGCTTTCAAAAATGCTCAAAAAGACTAATTAATCAGTCTTTAAACTAGGAAGGGCGCTCAGCCCTTCCTTTTACACTAAAGGAAACATTATGACAAAGTCTGAATTGATAGAACAACTTGCACTGCAGCACGCTCACGTTCCTGTTAAAGATGTAGAGAATGCGGTAAAAGAAATCCTTGAACAAATGGCTGGCTCATTATCAGACTCGGAACGTATCGAAATCCGTGGCTTTGGTAGTTTCTCGCTTCACTTCCGTTCTCCTCGCACTGGCCGTAATCCTAAAACGGGCGAGACAGTAGAATTGGATGGTAAATACGTACCACACTTTAAGCCAGGCAAAGAGCTGCGCGATAGAGTAAACGAAAGCTTAAATAATTAAGTCTAACGGAGCTAAACTTGGTTGCAGTATTGAAAAAGGGATTAGCTGTTGTTGCCATACTGATTGCATTTTTAGTTGGAACACAAAATCCACAAGTTGTTAATGTCAATTTTGTAATTGCAAGTGCAGAGTTACCACTCGCAACCTTAATGAGTATTTGCTTAGCTCTTGGGATAATTATTGGTTTACTTGTAACAGCGTCGGTTTTATCTAAGCTTAAATGGCAAAATCATCGCCTAAAAAAAAGTAATAGTAAGCTTAGTCAAGCAGCCGAACGCTAGTTATGATCGAGCTACTGTTTTTATTACTACCTGTAGCTGCCGCTTACGGTTATGTTATGGGTAAAAATAGTGCTAAGAATCAAGCCCTAGAGCAAAGTAGACAAATTACCTCTGAATACAGTAAAGGCCTAAAATTCCTACTAGATAGGGAAGAAGATCAGGGTCTTGAACACCTCACAAAGTTACTTGAAGTCTCAGCAGACTCCGTCGACCATTATTTAACACTCGCATCGCTCTTTAGAAAGCGGGGAGAGTTAGATAGAGCGATAAAAATTCATGAGCTACTACTTAAACAACCTAATCTAGACGAAGAAGTGGTGAAGTCCTGTCGTCTAGAGCTTGCTCAAGATTACGTCTTAGCCGGTCTATTGGATAGCGCTGAAGAACACTTAGTCATTCTTGTAAAGCTTGGGTTTAAGGATGCACTCGATCCAATTTTAAACCTATACTCTCAAACTAGAGATTGGCGAAAAGGCGTTCATATGTATGAAGCGCATCCTGAGCTTTTTAAAAAGTCGTCTCATTGCGCGACTATTGCAAACTTCTATTGTGAAGCTGCAAATCAAGAAAAGAATCCAAGCTTATTCGAAAAAGCGACAGCGCTCGCGCATGAAACAGTAAGACCCTTGTATGAAATGGGCAAAGATGCATACAAACACGACGATTACGTGAAGTGTATATATTATTGGCGAAAGCTCGTGAGCCAATTTGTATTTATGGCGCCACTAGTAATAGAAGACCTCGAATCTTGTTATGTTAAATTAAATATTCATGAGCAATTCTTTGAGTTAGTCTCCGAGCTATTAGAAAAAGGAGGTGTGCTGATCAGAATTAAGTTCTGCCAAGGATTAGTCCAAAAAGGTCATATTTCTGAGGCGATAGAGTTTCTAACTGATAGTTTAAAGCGTGAACCATCAATTAGGGGCTTTAGTTATTTGCTGCAACTCATTAGTGGCAAAGATGCTAAAATAGATCACGTACTACAAGAAATAGATAAGTTGGTAAAGTCTTATATTGCAACTAAGCCGAATTATCAATGTGGTCATTGTGGGTTTACAAGTCATACAATGTACTGGTTATGTCCCTCCTGCAAACATTGGGAGTCACTTGCTCCGAGCCGTGGGTTAGACGGTTTTTAGGTTTTTAATTTGGCCAAATAGGGTAACTATGTCGACACAAGATTTAAAAAAGGTTTTGATTGCGCTTGATTATGATAATGAAGAAGCTGCATTATCATTTGTTTCTCAGCTTTCACCTGACGAATGCCGATTGAAAGTAGGTAAAGAGATGTTTACCTATTTTGGCCCTCAGTTTGTAAAAAAACTGGTAGATATGAATTTTGATGTATTTTTAGATCTAAAATTTCACGATATTCCAAACACAGTTGCAAAAGCGGTAACTGCTGCGGCTGAACTTGGCGTGTGGATGGTAAATGTTCACGCCAGCGGCGGCCATGAAATGATGTCAAAAGCAAAAGAAGCGTTGGCAGCATACGGTGATAAAGCGCCGCTACTTATTGCTGTGACCGTATTAACTAGTATGGATCAAGGTCAGCTACTAAAGCTTGGAATTGAAAAGACACCTCAAGAGCAAGTGCTATATCTTGCAAAATTAGCGAAAGAATCAGGTCTAGATGGCGTGGTTTGTTCTGCGCAAGAAGCCGAACTTTTAAAAGCTCAACTCGGTGAGGAATTCAAGCTTGTGACACCAGGTATCCGACCAGCAGGTGCTGATGCTGGCGATCAAAAACGTATTATGACCCCTGAAAAAGCAGTGAAAGCGGGTAGTGATTATCTAGTGATAGGGCGTCCGATCACTAAAGCTGACAATCCAGCAGGAGCTCTGGAAGCAATTAACCAAAGTATTGCTTCGCTTTAAACATGAGAGGCCAACATTATTGTTGGCCTCTTTCAATTTACGAGACCAGTTTAATCGAAGCGTTAGATTTTAACTTAATCTTCATTTTCCGTAGTTTCAAAGTTCAAACTAAATTGACCACTGCGCTGTACTGAGAAAATAGCCTTTTGCCAGTTCTCTTCTTGATTTGCTGTCGCATTTTCGAACAAGCTTAGAAAAAGGACGGAAATTTCATCACTTACAGGTATGACATGTGCTTGTTTGGGAGTGCTGGTGTCATAGTAGAAAGCGGAACACCTCGGCATATTGTCGTCATGATAGTCCAATACGAGTCGCGCTTCGCTCCACGGCTCTTTAATTTGTTGATACAGATATTGACCCAATTGTTGTGGGACTTGTCGGTTTTCTTCACGCATTCCAACTCCTTGTTATGTTCAGCGATAAATGTTGATCTGATTTTACTGGCGACTTTTGGCTTTAGTATGTGCTATAAATTTGTAGATCCCAAAACCGAATAGTATAAATATGATCGCCTGATCCGCGGCTTTACTTATCATAACCGCATTTGAGAATAGGTTTGATAGTATAGACATACAGATAAAAAACGAAAGTACTGATGTTAGTAACACGATGGCTTTTATCCAAGGTTGAACTAGCTTATGTCTCTGTTTGCTAATCGATACAGCAACGATAAAACTGATCAAAGAAACTAAAAAGCCAATAAAAATATTGTTCCATCGTGATCATTGTATTTTCTTATTAATTGATGTGTAAATTATTTTATTTATTTTCTGTCGCTTTCAAGAAGCGCTGAATGTTTCCGTAAGAACAGATTCTTAATCTCTTAATTTTGCTTGCGATAAGTTCAGTAAGATTTTTCGCCACATATATGAAAACGGCTGTGGTACCTAGCTCTTCCTCTGTATTTGGTCTGTCTCTGCAACGTTAAACTCATAACTAAAAAAGTGATCTGATCCAGTAAAACAGGACACTTCATTAAGCTACTTTCAGTTATTCAAATCTTTCAGGGCTTAGATAGCCAATAACACTATGCCTTCTCTTTTTGTTGTAATCAATTTCTAGGTACTCAAGTATTTTCTGAAACATGGCTTAACGATCCATAATTGGTTCGTATTGAACCGCCTCAACTTTCAGTGAATGGAAGAGGCTCTCAACACAAGCGTTGACACTCCCAGCAGTTACCTTTGCGGCTCATGCTCTGAGTTAATCCGTACTGCTCAATCATATTCCGATAAGCATGAGAGCAATACTGGCTGCCACGGTCACTGTGAACAATAACTCCTTGGGCTTGTCGCGTCGCCAAAGCGCCATTTTTAGAGCATCACACCAAGATTTGATGTGATGCGCTTGCTCATCGACCAATTAACTACTGACCGTGAATATAAATCGGTGATGAAAGCTAAATTAAATAGAGCCAACCTTCGCTCGTTATTAAATAGGTGATGTCGCCTGCCCATTTTTGATTTGGCCCATCAGCGATAAAGTCTTGCTCAAGCAAATCCGGTGCAACAGGCAATGAATGTTTACTGTACGTTGTAACTTTAAACTTGCGGGCCGCTTTGGCTACAAGCCCTTAGCGCTCCATGCTGCACATAATGGTTTTAATATCATACTTCTCACCTTGCTCTTCAAGCTCAGCTGGAATGCGTCGAGCACTGTCCCGCTCAACTCATCTTTAATTTTTGTATCGCGGGCTTGCTTGCGCTTACTCAGCTGCTGGCACGATTTTAGCCATAAATAATACCCACTTGGCGACACGGACAATATATAGGCCATCCTGTGTATTGAGAATGACCCGCAGTTGTCTTTTATAAACTCAAATCGAGTTACTTTTGGTTTTTTGCGAAGTAGGTGGCCGCCTTTTTTAAGATTTCTAATTCCTTAGCTTGCTCAGCCAACTGGCGTCTTAACTTGGCACTCTCTGCGCTCCCGACATTACGCCAAGCATAGAGCCGAGATTCATAAACAGTGAGGTCTCGTGCAGCCTGCGCAATTCCAATTTTGGTCGCCAGCTCCAAGGCTTCTTACTTAAATTCGGCTGAATAAGTTTTCTGGTTTTCTTTGGGGACGTTATTTTCACCTCTACGAGTTAGTTTACTCACTTAATGAGGTGTCCAAAAGTTTTGGATCAGATCAGTGAGTCGTTTTCTAGTGCTGTACACACTGTGATAGCGTGGGGAGAGCTTTAGTGACTCGCCACTTTATACGGTTTTGTAAATAGCCGGCTATTAAAATAAGAGGGTTGTTCAAAGATTGTACATTGATTTTTACAAAAGCTTGACTTTTTTCTGTTTGTTTAAGTGGTTCTATCCTTGGCTTTAAGGTTAATTTATAAGAATAGGTACGCTCTGAAGTCACCCTTGCACGAATTTAAAAAAGGGGCATCCGTGGAAAAAGTGATTATTTGATCTGGCTTGATTGTTTCAAAAGTTACATCATTCCCAGTCGAAAGTTTGTCATGAATATCGGAACCTGGTTCTAAAGTACTATGGAAAACAAAACTTTCATTTATACAAGTGGTTAGTTCATAACTAGTGACCTTAGCACTTTGGATTGTGTCGTGAATGACCACCTTTGTGTGCATGAAATTTAGCCTTGGTTGATTTGAAAACTCTCACAACAATCCATAAAGCTTGGTTAATGTAGTGTAAATACGGTTTTTATGTGTAATTATCTGTTATTAAATTAATTTAATATAATAATGGAGGTTATTACATGGATTTGGTGGAGTGTAAGTGTGTTTTTTGGTGGTTGATAATATTAGTTTGATATTAAGGTTGATCTGTAAAAAGCGTTTGTGTATCTTATGCGCCGTTCGAGAATGTACATCAAAAGTCCAGATGTTTAGTGTGGTTTTTGTTTTCAGGGAAGTGTCTATCTCAACAAGTTGTAAGAAAGCTTAATGCAAACTGAATTGCTCATTAAGTCTCGTGACTTCCTCCCTGAATTCCCAATAGAAAGTAAAATCTATAAAAAACAATGGTTTGAATATTTTTTAAGAAGATTTTTGAATGTTAACTTAGTATTCAGTTACAAACTGCATACTTGTGTTCTGTAATTTCTTGTTAAATAGTTAAATCAAATGTATTTTTACTATTGTACTGGAAATTAAAAAGATTAATTGTTTCCAATAATCTAATTTGGATGTCTTATAATTGAGGCGGATATGGCTAGGAATGCTTTATTTATAATGGTTTTGTTTTTGACTGGTTGTATGTCTACTTACGTTAAGTTAGACGTAACTGCTACTGATAACATAAATTTAAACCAGTTTAACGAGCCACTACCTGTGGTATTAAAAGTATATCAACTTACTGATATTCAAGCGTTTAAAAATTCTACATTTGAACAGCTTTGGAAGTCCGATAAATCAATTCTGGCTAACACCTTAGTTACGGTGGAAGAACGTACCGTAAACCCCTCAGATCGTATAAAAATCGAGTTTGAACAAGCTGAATCTGCAAAGTACGTGGCTTTTGTTGCACTATTTAGAGATAGAACGGGTGGTAACTGGCGCGCATTTTATGACTTAAATGATTGGCCTGTGCCTTTATCTACTTCTCTAGATATTGAAATTACAAGTAACTCGCTTCGCTTACCTGAAGTAGAGGAGGACAAGTAATGCAGCACAACAACGTATACAAACCTGTTTGGGCTGAAGGTTTAATGCTCAGTCAGCAGCACTTACAACTGTTCGATCAATACCAGCAATCTCAACTAGCTGGTGTACAGCAAAGTCTTAGAGACAATGCATATGGTTTAGACCGAATTGTATTCGACGAATCGGCATTAGCCAAAGGTGTAGTCAAACTGCAAAGTATTGCGGCAATCTTCAAAAGTGGTCGTCATATACATCATGTTTTTGCTGACAACGAAGCACCTATGTTTGAGCTTGAAGATAACAAAAGCGAATACATCATTAGTGTGGCGCTCGCGAACAATCATTCAGTAAGTAATATCCAAGGTTACCCGCAAACTGGGCAGCTTAGTGCTTATGACTGTGATTTTGTTGAGCTTCAAGATGCACATGATCCAAACCGAAAAGCAGAAGTGATGGTTGCTAAGCCTAAACTTATGCTGGTTGAGTTCAGCGCAAGTAACAGTTTTATCGAGCAATTGCCTTGCATAAAAGTTATACGTGGTGAACATGGGCAGTTCGAAATTGACTCAAGCTATATTCCTCCACTGTTAAACATCAAAGCCCATGGCTATTTAGCCGAGCGTGTAAATAAACTCGTCAATATGGTTGAAGCTAAGTACACCGCGATGTTTACCAATCGTGCGAGTATGGGGATCGTGGAAGATTTTGGTCCAACAGAACTCAAACACTTTTTGCTATTACAAACATTTAGCTCTGTTTTTCCTGAGATTAAGCAGTTAAGTACTACAGCTAAAACTAGTCCTGATGCACTGTTTATGGCGCTAAATAAGCTGGTTTGCCAACTGATAAATTTCGAACCCGAAGCGACTAAGTTTGAGTTACCTGTTTATGACCATCAAGACTTAACGCGCAGCTTTGGTTTAATCGAATCTCATATTCACACTCTTATTGGTTCGATAAGCGCAGCACGCTCGTCTGATTTAGTACTCAGCGCAATCTCCCAGTCTATTTTTGAGGTTAAAGACATAGAAAGCAGTACCTTGACTCGAGGCGAGTTGTACATTGCGGCTTTCTATGAAAACGAATCTACGCAATGGATCGAGTTGTTCGCAGAACAGGTTAAGCTGGCAGCACCTAGTCAGTTGGAAATCTTAATTGCTTCAGCACTTGGCGGTGTGAAGCTAACGCATTGCCAGCGCCCACCGAATAGAGTGTCAGTTAAAGGTGGGTATGAGTATTTTAAAGTGGAGCCACATGGCGCTGCTTGGGAACAAGTTGTACAGGAACTAGCGTTAAGAATCTTTGTGCCATTTAGCCTTCAAGGCGTGAAACTCGAAGTGGTTTCAGTGGCGAGTAAATAGTTAGTAGGTAAAGGTCATGGAAGCGTCGAAAAATAAATCTGAACTAGTCGCCTGCATTTCACCGGTGCTTGAAGTGCTTACTTCAATTCGCCAGGGCGGGTCTGATCATCAAGGAGTTGACGGTCTACGCAGTAAAGTCATGGATGCTTTTGATGAATATGAAAAGAGCTGTTATGACGCACGGATCAGTGCGTCAGACATGCAAGAAGCCAAATTTGCACTAACTGCTTTGGTTGATGAGCAAATCATGACGGCACAGAAGCCGTATAGTATGGAATGGATGGCGCGACCTTTACAATTAGAATTATTTGGCAATATGCGTGGGGGAGAAGCTTTTTTTGAAAAGCTTGAAAATATCCGCCGTGCAGCGGCGCAGCAACGTACATTACTAGAAGTCTATTTTGTTTGTTTACAACTGGGTTTCGAAGGGATCTATAAGATAAAAGGGGTCGAGCAACTCAAAGCGTTGATGTTGGATGTTAGAGCGCAATTAGAAGAGCTTGCTGGACCTGCAAAATTACAGCTTTCTGATAATGCAAAACCACAAGAAAGTATGGTTACTAAGGTGGGAAGAAATCTACCGTACTGGGTTATTTTGTCAGTAACGCTCGCCTTACTTGCCAGTATGTATGTTGGTTCAACGTATTTCATTGAGAATCGCGCGAACCAGCAAGTCGTGCAAATTGATAAGCATATTGAAGTACTAACGCAGTTAGAGAAAACAGGGAAAGCGAGGTAACATCATGTCAGGAGTGAATCGTAGTGGACTAGTGCACCTAGTCTTAGGATTTTTGTCATCTCGTGCGACGGCTCATTGGGTCGGCATATTCGCAATTTTGACGCTAATTTGGTTTGCAGGCCGGTTTATTGGTCTTGAAGATCAAAATCATCGTTTAATGGTGATGGGTGCTGTATTTGGTCTGTTTTGTCTTACTTTATTAGTTCGATGGTTATGGGTGAAGCGCTCTGGTGACAAGTTAGCGAAAGAAATTGCCAACAATCATGCGGGAACAGAAGCCGAAGTTGAAGAAATCAAAGCCAAAATGGAAGAAGCGCTGTCTGCATTAAAAGCTTCTCATTTGGGGGCTGGGTATCGTGGTAACGCTGCGCTGTATGCCTTGCCTTGGTATATGATCATTGGTCCGTCGGCTGCGGGTAAGAGCACATTATTTGCAAATTCAGGACTGCATTTCCCTTATTCAAAATCTAATCAACTGCATATCCAAGGTTTTGGTGGTACGCGTAATTGTGACTGGTGGTTTTCAGATCAAGCCGTTTTGATTGATACCGCAGGTCGTTATACCACTGAAGAATCAGATAACGATCAATGGTTGTCATTCTTAAAGCTGTTACGTAAATACCGTTCTAAACAACCAATCAATGGAGTGATGGTTGCTATTAGCGTTGCTGATATCTTGACTTCAGACAGCGAACAGATCCGTGACCACGTTAAACAGATCCGCGCTCGTATTGATGAGTTAATCAATCAACTTGGACTTATCTTTCCAGTATATGTGGTATTTACCAAGTGTGATTTGATCAGCGGCTTTGAGCCTTTCTTTAATGAACTAAGTGAAGATGAGCGTAAGCAACCCTGGGGCGCGTATTTACTTGAAGAAGATGGCACCAATACCGGTGAAGTGGCGAGCGAGAACTTTTCAAAGCATCTTACTGGCCTGTATGAGCGACTGTGTGATCAGCGCCTAGTTAAAATGACGCGTGAGCGTAACGCTCAACGGAAACAATTGATTTATGATTTTCCTAATCAGTTTAAAGCGGCGTCAGCTAAAGTCGAAGAGTTTATTGACACATTATTTAAAGAAAATCCGTACCAAGAAGTACCGTGGTTTGCTGGTGTGTATTTTACCTCTGGTACGCAAGAAGGTACGCCTATCGAGCGTAGCGCAACGAGCAAACTATCTACGTTTAGATCAGTATTGTTTGAGTATCGTCAAGAAAGCATTACCTCCGCATTTTTTATCAACCAAGTATTCAAAGATGTGTTGTTTAAATTGCAAGACCTCACTCGGGGTAACCGGAAAAAGCGCCGCGTACAAAAATGGCTAAAAGGCTTTGCTGTATGCTTGTGTGTGACGTCGGTATTTGCTCTAGCGGGCTTGTTGGTTAACTCTTATACCCACAATCAGCAGCTTTTAACAACCAGTGATAAATTAACGACTGCTGTTGTTAATACACGAGTTGAAAACCAGCCGTTGGCCGAGCAATTTAACTCTACCTTGTCTCTTTTTGCACACTATCAAGAGCTAATAGGCTATGAGAAAAAGCTGCCTTGGTATTTCTTACTTGGTGTTTACAGTGCTGACAACACCATAAAGCCAATAGAACAGGTATTACGTCAGCGTGTACAAGCGCTCATTGGTGAACCAAGTTCGGAGCTTGTGCAACAAGCGCTGTTTGAAAGCCATCAAAACTGGATTGCATTGCTAAGTACAGAAGAGCAGGTTGCTAAACGTATCGAGCCAAAGCTACGTGATAAGTACTATCAAGCACTTAAGCTGCAACTCATGATGAGTAATGAGTTTGAGCGTTTAAACAAAGACTATGCTAAGTCTGAGCTATTAGACTACACGGCGGACCGCTTAGAGCTAACGCTAAACGAAGACACGCAAGTATTAACAGAACAACTGTCAGGACTGATTGATTTTTACTTAGCCCAATTAGCGGTTGAGCCTGCACCGCAGCAACTTGCGATTTGGCAAAGTAATGATTTCTTAGTGAGTCAGGCTCGTTCAGACTTAATGAGTGCGCCAGAACCGACTGCGTTATATGAGCAGATCAAAGCAAAAGTAACGGTATCGAAAGCCGCACTAACGCTTGATCAAATGATGCAGCAAAACAACAAGACCTTTTTGCAGTCCAAGATCAGTATTCCATACGTTTACACCAAAGAAGCTTGGGAAAATGAAGTATACGACGCCATCAAGGTCATCGCGAGCAAAGCATTCTCTGGCGACTGGGTGATGGGCACAGACAACGCAGAAAGCCAAGGTTCTGTCGATGAAGCAAAAGCGAGCGCTTTAGTTAAATCTATCCGTGCGCTGTATTTCAGAGACTATGCCAATGTGTGGTTTGAGTTTTTAAATTCAGTAGAAATAAGCCCATTTAATACGAGCAACGCGGCAAGTTTAACGCTGGCTCAGTTGTCATCACCAGAAGGTCCGTTGGTCGATTTAATGGCGTCAATCGACGACAACGTGAATCTAATTGATTCGCCAAACAAAACGGTAGAAACAGAAAAGTTGACCGAGCAGGCAAATGCATTACTTGCAAAGTCTAAAAACAGCAAGGTTAAAGGTGCAAAGATAGAAGCCGCTGCGAGAAAACGTGTACCTGAACTGTCGAGCCGCTTTGCAGATCTTCGCCGCTATACGGCAAAAGGAGAAGAGAACGCTCGCTCTGATTACCTAGAGCAATATCTCGGTGCTTTGAGTGCATTTCATTCAGACATCAAAACGATCGCGGCGAGTAACAATGATGACTATATGGCGATGTCATTTACTCAAACGTTGTTAAACGGTGATAGCAAAAACCATGCGCTGCAAAGTGCCTGGGTGGTGGTAGAAAGCCAAGTAAGAGCGCTTGACCCAGATACTAAGCAAGCACTTGAAAAACTACTAAAAGCACCACTTTTAGCTAGTGTGCAGACAGTAATGAACGAAGCGAAAGTACAGCTTAATGAGCGTTGGTCTAATCAAGTATTCTTAACATACAAAGAAAATATCCGTGGTAAATATCCGTTCAATATCGACGGCCCAGATGCAGCGGTTGAAGATATTAGCGAACTGCTAAACCAAGAGTCAGGTGTGTTTTGGCAATTTATGGCTGAAAATCTATCTCCTTACCTTCGTTTAAAACGTGGTGAGTGGGTAGAGAAAACGTGGAATGGGATTGGTATCGGCTTTAAGCCTGGGGTACTAGACAAGCTAACTAAGGCGAGAAAGGTTACGCGTTCGCTATTTCCTCGAGACGGTTCTGAGGTGGGTATTAGCTTCCAAATGATGCCTGTGGCACAAAAGGGATTAAAAGAAACTTATATCGGCTTTAGTGACCAAAATTACCGTTATAGAAACGAACCTGAAGAGTGGCGTCGTTTTAACTGGCCTGCAAGAGCGGGCACTGAAAAAGCAGTGGTATATGGTTTAGACAGTGAAGGCCGCAGAATCGAAATCGAAAAGTCAGGACCTTGGGCATTCCTAAAAGTATTGAATGAAGCGAATGTGCAGTGGGTTCGTGGTACTGAATTTATGGCAACGTGGCAATTACAAAGAGAAGCTGAGGCTAGTGTTGAGCCAATCCAAGTTCAAGTTGCACTTAAGTCGAGCAGAAACAGTGGCATATTCAGTAAATATTTTATGACGTCATTTGCGCTGCCGGAGTCTTTGTTTGATACCAAGGTGAGTGTTGCTTCTAATGAAAACTTGGCGTTGAGGTAACGCAGGCATGTTCGGTTTTTTTAATAATAAGAAAGTCGCCAAGGTACCAACGACTCAGCCATTTGGATTTATGGGTAAGAACCCAATCCAAGCAGACTTCATTAAGTTTAACGTTGATTCAAGAGAAGCGATTACGCTTGAGCGCTGGCTTCAAGAAGGGTATGCAGACATGAGCCGACAGGCGTTGATAAAAGATGCATCTTCTCAAAAAGAGCAGTCAACGTTATTTTTTATCGCCTCAGGTCAAGACGAAAACTGTTTATTAGGCACATTACAGCCAAGCGAAGATAAAAGTGGAAGACAATATCCATTTTGTTCGTTCGTGTTATCGAGTAATGCGGACTACAAACAAAACCCTGCATTTTTATTTAGTGAATGTGGTAGTGCGTTTAAATCATTAAGCTTAAGCCATGAGCTGATCAGAAACTGCAGTAGTGTTGAGCAAATGCGTCATAGCGCGCAGGAGCTTAAGCAGGTAAGTGAGCTGGTTTCGCAACCGATTGATTTCGATAAGGCGATGTCTTCATTACGAGCTTCACCGATACAGCGTGTATGGGATGCACTTGAACTAGAAGATCTTGACCAGCGAGCACAATTAATAAGCCAAGTGATGTCTGCGCTCAAAATGATCAAAACACAAGGCTGTTTGCGTTGTCAGTTCGGGTTGAAATTACCGATGCCACAAGTGGGTGAAGATACTCAGCTGTTAGGTGCATTTTGGCTACATCTAATTACCAATATGGTGGCCGATCATCACTGGCAGCCTTGGTGTTTTTACAACTATGGTCAATTGAGCCAGAAAGCTTCGCTGGTGGTGTATTGCAGACCTATGCCAGCCTCGTATTTTGCGTCTGTTTGGCTTGAGCACAATAGCTTGTCAACGACCATTAATCTAACAGGGACTTTGCCTCAACATCCGGTGACACCGCATATGTATGAATTGGCAAAAGCATCAAATATGAGTGTTTTCGATGCGTTAAGGAGTTGGAGTAAGTTATGAGTCAACCACATAAGTATCAGAGCTGGCAGCAGTGGCATGAAAACTTATTGGCGCCTTTAGGCGGTATGCCATGCGGTGACGATTTAAAATACGAAGAGTCATTTAAATTACTAAAAGGTTCTTCATCTGGTGTTGCCGAGCCAGACTTCAAAGCCAACTTTATTTTGGCATCAGAACTGTTAGAAAAACAAACCAAAGATATTCGCATTGCGTCGTATCTAGCGTTGGCCGCTACCAATGAGTTTGGGCTTGAGGGTTTGATCCACTCGCTAGATTTGTTCAATCAGCTTTTGCAACAGTATCAGGCACAGATCCACCCTGTGAAAGAACGTGCGAGAGCATCGGTTCATACTTGGTTCTTACAACAACAACAGCGCTTACTTGGTGTTGCTACAGCGCACAGCGCGACAATGCCGGAGCAGTGGCCAGAATTAAAGCGTGTACTTGAACAGTATGCAACAGATTCGGTGGCGATACTTGATGCAGACTCAGGGCCGCTTGCCGATTTAAAACACTGGTGTGAGCAAGGTTTGGTTTCGCAACCAGTTCCTGTACAACCTGTTGCGACGGTACGAGAACCTGTTGAAAACCCTGAAGTGGCAACCGCTGAACAGCCTCAAGTACAGCAATCTGTAGCGGCGACTTCACAGCCTACAGCTGTTGCTTCAAAGCCAGTTTCCACGCTTGCTATTGCCGTGGAAGCACCGCAGTCAGACTCGGCCTATACAGAGCAAGTTCGCAAACTATTGGCGTATGACAAAGAAAGCCAAAATTGGATGAGAGCGATTCGCTTGGCACGTGCAGTGAGGTGGGGGGCGCTTGCATTACCACCACATGATGGTGAGCTGAAAACGCGCCTACCAGCTCCCAGGCAAGCGGCATTTGTGCCTATTGAAAACGCCTTAGCCGCACAAAACTTTGCTCAGGCGTTAGAAAAGGCAGAAGCCTTATTTATGGAAGGGGCGATGCATTTTAACCTTAATTTACAAAGGCTAACCATCGCTGCACTTGAAGGGCTCAAGCTATTTAAAGAAGCACAGTGGATAGAATTAGAGTTAGCGGCAATTGCTGATCAGTATCCAACACTGTTAAGTCTTAAATATGAAGATGGAAGTGAATTCTGCTCCGCGGCGAATCGTGAGCGAATTGGTGAGCATAAACTATTAAGCCAAGGTGACGGTGCGAGCACAGACGGTAATCAGAAGATTTGGTTAGATAAATTTAAAGAAGCGCAGGCGCTTGTTGACCAAAATAAGCTTGCGCAAGCACTGCAGCTAATGGAAGGGTTTGCCCAAGACAAGTTCGATTTTGCAAAGCAAAAATTATATCAAGCGCGTTTATTGATGCGCAGTGAACGCGCTGATCTTGCCTATCCAATGTTTGAGCAGCTGCTTAAAGACATTGAACAGTACCGACTGGATCTATGGCATGAGTCGTTTGCTCTAGAGGTTTGGCGTTATGCCAAGCAATGTAATGAAGCAATATCCTTGGAGCAAGGGGATGAATTTGACCTACGAGCAACCGCGATAAAGCAGCAGATGCTCGTAACCAAAGTAAGCTCAGCGATTGACTGGGTTTGATTGTTAACCGCTGGGCTTGTAACGGCAGGCGCAACGACTGATTAAATAAGGAAAGACTATGTCTGATACGTTTCAAAAAGAGATCCCAAGAGCGCGGATTAATATAGCGCTTGAGCTGGAAACCGAAGGTGCAACGCAAAAGAGTGAACTACCGATGAAAGTTTTGGTTGTGGGTGATTATTCCAACGGCCAAAACGACTGTGACCTCGCTGAGCGAGAGCGCATTGCTATTAATAAAAATAATTTAGAGCAAGTGCTTAAAGACATGTCACCAAAGGCAAAGTTTCAAGTATCGAACAAAATCGCAGGTGACGGTGAAATCGGTATCAACCTGACGTTTGATGATTTTAAGTCATTCGACCCAGAGCAGGTTGCAGCGCAAGTGCCAGAGCTTAACAAGATGATGTCGATGCGTAACTTGTTACGTGATCTGAAATCTAACTTGCTTGATAACTCAACACTGAGAAAAGAACTGGAGCGTATTTTACAAAACAAACCAGAGCTAGATGAGTTAAAAGCACGCCTTAATGAGCTGGCGCCACTTTTATCTGAGCAAGAAAAACAACCGCAAGAGTAAGGATACTACCGATGAATATGCAAGAAACGTTAAACGTTGAAGCGCGTAAAGAAGAGACTTTGACTGCTTCAGCTTACGAAACAATCTGTAATCTTGTGTCTATTGAGCCGGTTTCAAGCGAAATCAGCATTGATAACTTCCGTGATGCTAATAATCTTGCGGAAACAGACACCAATGAGCGCTTAACTGCTGCTATCAATGTCTTTTTAGACATGGCCACTAATGACAGCAAAGAAGTGTCGCGTATCGACAAGTTATTACTTGATGACTACATCGCTAAAGTCGACAAAATTATTTCTGAACAGCTGGACGAAATTTTACATCATCCACAGTTTCAAAAAGTAGAGTCAGCGTGGCGTTCATTGCGTTATTTGGTGAATCGTTGTCCAAATAACTCAAACGTAAAGCTTGAACTACTTGATGTTGATAAAGAAACGCTACGTGACGACTTCGAAGAAGCACCAGATACCACGCAATCTGCGCTTTATAAGCAAGTGTATACGGCTGAGTATGACACACCAGGGGGCGAGCCAATTTCGACTATGGTGTCAAACTTTGAATTTGATTGTTCAGCGCCTGATATATCGTTATTGCAAGAAATTTCAAGGGTTTCTGCAGCAGCCCATTGTCCCTTCTTAGGTAGTGTTGGTGCCAAGTTCTTCTTAAAAGATTCGCTTGAAGAAGTGTCAAAAATTCAGGATTTGGGCTCTTACATGGAGCGTGCTGAGTTTTTACGTTGGAAGAACTTCCGTGAATCAGAAGATGCACGTTATATTGGCTTAGCGTTCCCACGCTTCTTACTGCGTTTACCATATGGTGACTTAAACCCAATTCGCCATTTTAACTATCAAGAAGACGTTAGCAGTGAGCATCACGAACGTTATCTATGGGGTAACGCGACTTTTGCGTTCGCCGCAAATATCGTCCGTAGCTTCCACCAAAATGGTTGGGCGGTAAATATTCGTGGTCCACAATCTGGCGGTCGCGTTGAAAATCTACCTCTGCATTCTTTTGAGGCAGGTCGTGGTCAAGAAACTAAGATCCCAACAGAAGTACTTATCTCTGAAACAAAAGAGCTTGAGTTTGCAAACCAAGGGTTTATCCCGCTGAGCTACTACAAAAACAGTGACTTTGCGTGTTTCTTTTCTGCAAATAGTGCGCAAAAGCCACAAATTTTTGAGACGCCGGAAGCCACCTCTAACTCGCGGATCAATGCAAGATTACCTTACATCTACTTGGTATCACGTATTGCGCACTATATGAAGGTGATCCAACGTGAAAATATCGGTTCAAGCAAGCCTCGTCACGAGCTAGAACAGCAACTTAATGATTGGTTAGGTGCATTAGTTACTAAGATGAATAATCCAGACGAGTCTCTAATTGCTACGCACCCGTTAAAAGATGCCAACGTGACTGTGTCGGAGATCCCGGGTAATCCTGGTTATTACCGTGTGAATACGTATGTGGTTCCACATTTCCAAGTGGAAGGTATCGACGTACGCCTCGCACTCGTTGGGCAAATGCCTGGTGAAAAATGAAGGCCACCTGAAGAACCAATGAAGCGTATATAGGGCGGGGAAACCCGCCTAAATTTCAAATCAACTTTAAGGATAAAAGTATGAGATGCCCAAATATAACTGGATTAGAGTTTTCTAAAGAAAACCTTGAAAGCTTGGAGCAAGTTAGGGAACTGACAAAGAAAACTGACTTACTAACTGTAGCGTTTAGCTTCGGAACACTTGCCGCTATTTTCGTAGGTAACGGTTCTTTAGTTGCACAATTTAATATTGCAAATACAGACTTTGCCCAAATGGCTGAGTCTTTGAAGACGGTGCCGAAAATGAAACGGCATTCAATATCAATAATTGCTTATCGTGCATTTCAGAATGCGACTTCTCACAAAGAACGAGAGTTTTGGAAAGCATTGGTCAACGGGTGCAAGAATGACTAGATTATCTTTCATATTATTAGGGTTGCTTATTCCTATTTCTGTGTCAGCACAGGCATTGAGTCCAGAATTATTTTTTTCTAAAAAGAAATTGCAAAAGGCATCGATTGAATACACAAATAAGATGGAAATTTGCTTTGAAAAAGTACCACAGGTAAACGTAAAACAATTGGATGCGAGCAAATTTAATGTGAAGTCTGCTGTCAAGGCTGTAAATTATTTCCATTATTTGACACTCAATAAATGTATGAAAGATCGTGATGTCGATTTTTTAAAAGCAGTTGAACATTACAATCAAACAGCGCCAAAGGATGAATTAATCACAGTAGACAGTTTTGTGACATATAGGTGGAATGAAGAGCTTAGGTCTGAGTTCGAATTTAAACAGTTACCTGAAGAGGTTCAGCAGCACTTTTCACAACTTGAAGCATTACAAAAGCCATTTGACGCAGCGAAATTAGTGATGGAGTTGCTCGGTGAACTATAAAACGTAATCAAAGGTTTACCACAAGCATTGGTTGAATAGGTATGAGAATGAAGAAATTTTATTACTCATTGATGTTGTTATTTCCGGTTATTGTTTTTGCTAAAACGGCAACTTCGGAGCTCTTTTTTGCAAAAAAGAAATTACAAGAAACAACCATTTCCTACACAAAATCAATGGAAACATGTTTTGAACATACTCCACGAGTTACGCCAAGTCAGTTAAAAATAGACAAACTTGAAACAGAATTAGTTGTAGATGCGGTATATTATTTGCATTACGTCGCGCTTAACCATTGTATGAAAGACGAATATATTCGTTTCTTAAGTGCAGTTAACTACTACAACTCTTTGGTTAATCGTGATGAATGGTTAGAGGTTGATAGCTTTGTTATTTCCGCTTTGGAGGAAGAGGTACGTGGAGAATTCGAATTTAAACAGTTACCCGAAGCAGTTCAGCAGCACTTTTTGCAGCTGGATATACTAAAAACGCCATTTGATGCGGCGACGTTAGTGATGGAATTACGTGGTGACTTATAACATGTAGTGAAAGATTGCCCCAAGTTGGCTGCCACCAACTTGGGACATGTTCCCAAATTGGCATAAAGCGTGGCGCTTTGTTTGGGGATCAAACGTGAAAAACATGCGTTTGATCAATGCCTTTAATAATTAGGAAACATCTTATCTTAAAAGGAGAAATTAAAAATGGCAATTCCAGCGTATATGTGGTTAAAGGACGACCAAGGTAACGACGTTAAAGGTTCAGTAACTGTAGCTGAGCGTGAAGGTTCAATTGAGATTTTGCATTTCGATCACGAATTGCGTATCCCAACTGATAACGACACGGGCGAGCTAACAGGTACTCGTAAGCACGAGCCTTTTGTTATCACAAAAGCTGTGGATGCTGCTACTCCGTACATGTACAAAGCGTGTTCAAACGGTCAAACATTAAAGCAACTTGAGCTTAAATGGTACCGTATTGATGACACCGGTACTGAGCGTGAGTACTTCCGCCATACGCTTGAAGACGTGAAAATCACTTCAATCACGCCAACAATGCACAACGTTAAAGATTTGGATAAAGAGCGTTATCCTCACCTTGAAACAGTGCACATGCGTTACAAGCGCATCACTTGGACGTACCTAGACGGTAACATTGAGTTCTCTGACTCATGGACTGAAGGTCGTTAATTTCGAGTGTTGGAGGCCTATTGGCCTCCTTTTCAAGCTTACACTAGTTCGCGCAATGAATAGAGAGCGTATTTTTCTATGGCCTTATTTGATTTGCTAGCTCAACCATCACGCCAAGCCTATAGCGATAACAATTTATCGCATCTAAGCGACAGCGTATGTAAACACCTAACGCAACTGTTGAATGCGCGTAGGGGAGTGCTTGAGCACTTAAGCGATTATGGTTTACCGGATGTGGAAGATTTATATGAAGGGCTACCTTATTCACAGCAAACACTTGCCAATGAAGTAAAAAGAACCATAGAAAAGTACGAACCAAGAATTACCAACCTCATCGTTCGACCCATCGACATAAAAGAGGAAAACTGTGTGATTCGATTTGAGATAAGAGCGCAATTAAAAACCGGCGAGATAATCAGATTGAATACTAAGTTTGCATCAGGTGGTAAAGCAAACGTCAATGCAGGAGGAGCAGACTAATGGATATGCAGCAATATTTTGATGCGCAAATGAGGCTGTTAACACAAGCAGGTAAACAATTTGCTCAGCAGTATCCCGAACACGCCGGCTTTTTAAATATTGACGCATTAAAGGATAGAGATCCTCATGTTGAGCGCTTGCTCGAAGGAGTCGCTTACTTAACAGCATTTACGCAAAAGCGATTGGACGAAACGCTACCTGAAGTGTCTGAGCAGGTACTCAGACAGATTTGCCCAATATTATTAAACTACTATCCGTCTACGACGGTGCTAGAGTTTGCGCCAAAACTCACCATGCAAGGACTGGTGAGTGTGCCAAAAGGCGCGAAAATATCTTCCCATAAAAGTGACAACGCGCCTGTGGCTTGTCACTTTACTACCACCGCAGAAACGAAAGTGCTGCCGTTTGAGATCTACTCTGTGGACTATCATGAGATCCACACTGGTGCAACGTTAAACTTGCACCTCAAGCGGTTAGGCCAAGGCAGTTTAGATGATTACGATCTCTCTAAATTGCGGGTGTATTTACGTGGAGACACGCCGCTTTGTGCCAGTCTTTATCAAATGATGAAGAATCCAAATGCAGCGATAGAGGTTGAGACAGGAAAGCTTGGCAGTACGACGCAATATACCTTGAACAAGTCAAAAATTGATGCGGCTTTTCATAAAGACAGCACCGGAATGCTGCCGAATAGCGAACAGAGTCATCCCGCATATGCGTTGCTGCTTGATTACTTTAACTCTCGTGAAAAGTTCTATTTTGTTGAACTAACGGGACTGGATACGCTAAATATTGATCCAGACACTAATACTATCAGCATCAAAATAGCCAGTGATATTAAATTGCCGCCCGGTAACAAAGTAAACGCGGATAATATCCTGCTTAACTGTGTACCTGCGGTAAATATCTATCCTGTAGATGCCGAGCCTATCCGAGTCAGTGAAAACCAAACAGAGTACCAATTGCATCCAGTGCAAAATAAACTTGGAGAGAGTTTTTGTTATAGCGTGAAGTCGGTACAAGGCGCAAGCAGTAGCACTGGAGAAGCCATCGACTTTGTTTCTCGGTATAGCACGGTATATGAAGATAACGCCCATTTGTATTCACTGATAAGCCGTGATATTGGCGGGGTATCGCCACAGACGTACATTCAGCTTTCAATGCAAGAAGTGGGTGATATTACTACTTTATCGACTGATCTGTTGGCACATAACGCGGCGTGGCCAAGGCAAACACTGCAAGAAGGCGATATCAATGCGCAAAGCGCTGATGTGCCGTCGGTACTTAGCGTTAAAAATGTCGTAAGGCCGAGCAAGTTGCTTAATTCTCCTGATCAGGCTTTACATTGGCAGCTCATTAGCTTGTTGAATATGCGTTTCTCTCAGCTTGCGGAGCCAACCCAGCTGAAAAAGCTATTGGCGCTGTTTGATTGGTCGGAGCGCTCTGAAAATCGAAATCGTATCGAGAGCATCCAAGGCGCTGAGTCTAAACCTATCTCATTGCTACAAAAGGGCGTGTTTGTTAAAGGAATAGAGATACACTTAACCCTAAACGAAAAGAGCTTTGTTTGTACAGCCGACGCTTACCATTTTTGCGATGTGTTGCATCAGTTCTTTAAACTATATGCACCAATCAACGAGTGCTTAAAAACCCGAGTGACGCTGCTGCCAAGTTACCACGAGTGGGAGTGGGATGTGACTGCAGGCGATAGTTATCAGGTGTAAATGATGGAGCAGCAAAACCAACCTATTTGGGCAAAACTGCCAGAGCCAATCGCTAAATTGATGGCAACACCTTGGCGTTTTAGTTTGTACAAGGCGCTAACGCTTATTGAACAGCACTGGGCTAGCAATAACGAGTTACAAAGTGGCCACAGTCATCGCGTTGAAATTGCACCGTATAAAGAACTTGGGTTTCCAGCGTCAGACGTTAGACGCTGTGAATTGCAAGTAAGGCAACGAGGTAAACTGAGGCTCGAAACATCATTTCTCGGTTTATATGGCGTTGACGCTGCGATGCCGCACTACTTGTTAGAACAAGCCGCAGGAGACGAGGAGATAGGTGCTAGAACGCGTGCATTTTTAGATCTCTTTAATCATGTATTGTATTGCCAGCTATTTCAAAGTTGGAAGAAATCTCAGATAAACCTTGCGGGCATAGGTGCGCAGCAATTTGATCAAATAGTTGCTGCAGTATTTGAAAATAACCAGTCAGATAAGAGCAAATTAAACCTAATTAGTGCCAAACAAACCAGCGCAGCTGGGCTTGAGCAAGTATTAAAGCAAGCGCTACAAGACGAAAGCTTAACGATTAAAGATAATATCGTTGAGTGGGAAGGAATTACCGAAGCGGGTAAGTTAGGGTCAAAACAAAGCGGCTTTTCGTTGGGCGGCAATGGCATATTGGGCAAACGTGTATTGGTGACGGGCAATCGTATTTGCATTGAGCTAGGTCCAATGGACGAGGCTGAGGCGCAGCTATATGAGCCCGGTGGTGTAAAAGCCAAACGTTTATCACAATTATTAAATTGGCACACCTCAACCAAAATGAATTGGCAACTGGTAGTGCAGATCAATCGCCAAGCACGCGAGGGAACTCGGTTAGGAGCTGGCAAGCTTGGGATAAGTTGTGCGATAGGTAAAGTTAACGCACGCGTAGAGAAGAAAATATATTCACAATCACAGTTTTAATGCGAACGGGAATAGCAAGGATTAAAAGATGGACGCAACAGGCATAAAGAATCTCATAGACAAACTCAATCATCACAGCGCGACAGCGTTAGAAGCCGCGGCTGGATTCGCAGCGAGTCGAAAGCATTTTGAAGTGCTACCAGAGCATTACCTATTAAAGTTAATGGAAGAGCACAATGACGGCGATGTTGCGAAGATCTTACCTTTCTTCGAAGTTGATCAAGACGCATTGTGGAATAGTGCACTCGAGTTTATCAATCAACAAGATGCTGGCAACCCGAGCAAGCCGGTTTTTTCCCGTCGTCTCTATGAGTGGTTAGAAAAAGCGTGGCTCAGTGCAAACATGCGCCATCAGAATGATTGGATCACAGGAGCTGCGCTTATTGACTCGTTCAAAGACATGGCGATATACAGCCCTGCATTTGGGCTGGCACGCGAGTTCGACAAGATTGATACACACTTCTTAAAGCAGAATTTAAATAAGATTTGTAAAGGCTCGACTGAGCGCCAAGTATTTAGTAAGCCAAATGCTGACAACACGGTGTCGAATAGTCGCTCACAAGGTGAAAGCGCGCTAGAAGCATTTTGTGAAGACCTCACTGAAAAAGCACGTTCTGGTGCAATTGACCCAGTCCTTGGGCGCAACGAGGAGATCCGCCTCGCTATTGATGTGTTGTGTCGTCGCCGTAAAAATAATCCAATCTTTGTCGGTGAACCTGGGGTTGGTAAAACGGCAGTGGTAGAAGGACTTGCTCAGCGCGTAGTTGAAGGGCAAGTTCCGCCAGAACTTAAAGAAGTTAAGATCTGCGTACTAGATATGGGTCTGCTACAAGCTGGAGCAGGTGTAAAAGGTGAATTTGAGCGTCGTCTTAAACAAGTCATTGATGAAGTAAAGCGTTCAGCGACCCCCGTTATCTTATTTATTGACGAAGCGCATACCTTGATTGGTGCTGGTGGCGACGCTGGCATGGGAGATGCCGCAAACCTACTAAAACCTGCGCTTGCACGTGGAGAAGTAAGAACACTTGCTGCAACGACATGGAGCGAATATAAAAAATATTTTGAGCGCGATGCTGCGCTTGAGCGCCGTTTTCAATTAATTAAAGTCGATGAACCAACCGAGCAAGCTGCGAAGCTCATGCTCACGGGGCTGAAAGATAAATACGAAAAGCACCACCAAATTCAAATCACAGACAGTGCAATTGAAGCCGCGGTTACTTTATCTGCACGATATATCACAGGTAGACAATTACCTGACAAAGCCATTGATGTACTAGATACCGCCGCTGCTATGGTCAGAATGGGACCGGCAACATCGCCTGTGGTGATTGATAAAGCCAAAGAGCAGATCCGTTACTATCAAAGCAGAATTGAACGTTTGGCAATCGAGTCAAAGCTTGGGATTGCAGATCAAACTTGTATTCAAAGCCTCACCGATGCGCTTACACAAGCCCAAGAGCAGCTTGCTGAGCTTGAGCAAAGTCGTGAGCTGCAAATTGATACTTATAATGCCTTACACGGTGCAAGTGACGAAGAGAAACCTGCGATTAGACAAGCGCTTGCTGCGTTAAATCAAGATGATAATGCAATTTTCTCTGAAGTGACCAGCGATACGGTAGCGCAAGTGATCGCAAGTTGGACTGGGATCCCTGTCGGTAACATGGTGAAAGACGAGCTGGAGAGCTTACTTAAGCTTGAGCAATCACTGGCACAAAGCGTTGTGGGTCAAAATGCTGGATTGACTGCGATTGCACAAACCTTACGGGTTGCAAAAGCGGGTGTATCGGCGTCGTCTGGCCCACTGGGCGTATTCTTATTAGCGGGTCCTTCAGGGGTTGGTAAAACCGAAACCGCAAAACACATAGCCGAACTACTATTTGGTGGTGAAAAATTCTTAACCACGATAAACATGAGTGAATATCAAGAAGCACATACGGTATCACAACTCAAAGGCTCGCCACCGGGTTATGTAGGCTATGGTGAAGGCGGGGTGTTGACCGAAGCGGTGCGCCAACGTCCATATTCTGTGGTGTTACTTGACGAAGTGGAAAAAGCCCACGCAGATGTCATGAATATGTTTTACCAAGTGTTTGAAATGGGTGTAATGCGTGATGGTGAAGGGCGTGAAATCGATTTTAGAAACACGGTTATTATCATGACTTCTAATTTAGGGGCTGAGCAAATCATCAATGCTTGTACACCAGAAACCGAGCAGCAGGCCATGCAAAAAATGGTGGATGGGATCATTCAGCAAGGCGTACCTGAAGATGAAGAAGCACAAGACAACAACGAGGAAGAAACACCGTTTGAGAGACCGAGCTTTCAGCAGCTAGTCAGCTTAATTAAGCCAAACTTGCTCGCGCATTTTGCACCTGCGCTTTTAGCACGTATGCAGGTTGTGCCTTTCTTCCCGCTTGATACCGATGTGTTAAAACATATTGTGGCACTAAAGCTTGAAAAGGTCGCAGCACGACTTCGTGACAATCACGCAATACAACTGCGCGTAGATCAAACAGCGCTAGATTATCTAGCCGATAAATGCGCTATGTCTGATAGCGGCGCACGATTGGTTAACGCAACAATTGAACAACAAATTTTACCTGGGATCGCTCGCTCAATTTTGGGCTTTATGAGCGAAGAAGATATGCCAGATCTGCTGACGCTGACACTGGATGAAAATGGTGAAATTGAAGCCGTATTCGCCGACTTAAGTTAACGGTAGATACGAGTAAGGAGACAAAAATGGAAATGTTCGCATCACTTGCCGATAAACTACCTAAGGCAAACGAGAGTCACTTTGCAATCGAAATTGCGGGGTTGTCTGGGAGTTTATTTAAAGTATTGAGTTTTGAATCACAGAATGACAGCTTATGCAGCGACTACCGCTTCGATATTGAGGTGTTAAGTGAAGAGCTAATTGAGCCTGATCTAGTGATTGGTAAAGATGTTACATTTTCCATTACATGGGCTATGTCTGACAGAACGGTTTCGGGGATTATTACCGAATATATCTGCCATGGTCGCAGTCATCAAGGCTACGTGTATACCTTATCCTTTCAATCACTTTTGGTGTTGCTCAAGCATCAACGATCTAATCGCGTTTTTACCGACATGTCTGCGGATGCCATCGTTAAAAGTGTGTTAGACAAGGCTGGGTTCCCGTCAGGAAAATTGCAACTAAAGGCATCATCACCTTCCCTTGCTATGACAGTACAGTATGATGAAAGTGATTTTGACTTTGTAACGCGTCTAATGCGCCGCTACGGTTTTGTTTACGGCAGCACAGAGTCAACGGGTAGCCAAGCCAACCTATCGGTATTTGCCAGCAGCAGTGATTTTTCTTCAGAGATGGAAGAGATCACTTTGCCTTATGCGTCACCCACCGGACAGGTAAGACCGAGCGAGTCTGTCTTTGCCTTTTCTAAAAAAGCGAGTTTACTAAATAGCGGCTTTAGGCTGTATGACGAAGACTATGAAAAAGGCTGCGCACTGTCTGTAAATAGCAATAATCAAACAGAGGTTGGCGGCTTTGGTGAAGACAGTATATTCGCTGAAAACTTCATGACTGAAGGAGATGGCGATGCACTTACCAAAGTGCACCAGCAAAGTATTGATTGTCAGCGAAATCTTTTTGTAATCGATACTGACTGTCGAGCGCTTCGTCCAGGTGTCGCTTTAACCATAACCGATCACCCTAATTACAGCGGTCGTTACTTAGTGGTGTCTGTTGCTCATAAAGGCTGTCAAGGTGGCAGCGTTGAATATGGCTCCAAGGTAAAAGGCTTAACCTATAAAAACCAAGCGACGATCATCCCAATTGATGTGCAGTTTAAAGCGCCTGTGGTTAAGCGTAAAAAGGTCTTTGCATCGTTTAATGCCACGATTGAGCAAGAAGTGGATGACAAAGGGCGCTATAAAGTCAAGCTGCCATTTAACCAAGATGGTGAAGGGGAAGAGAGTAAACCGACTCGACTTATGCAGCACTATGGTGGACCTGGCGGGCACGGCATACACTTTCCTCTAAACAAAGGAACTGAGGTTATGGTGGCGGGCGAAAATGGTGACTTAGACAGGCCAGTTATTCTCGGTGCACTATTTAACGATGAAGCGCTAAGCCCGGTAACTGCAGAGAATGCCACTGAAAATAAATTGGTGACAAAGGCAGAAAACACCTTGTTGATGGATGACAAACAAGGCGAAGAGAAAATTCAATTGTTCACCAAATCGCAAGAAAATATACTCGAATTTAATGCCACCGAAGGTAGCGAATTTATCAAGCTTGAAACCAAAAAAGGTTACATCGATATTAAATCGAAAGAAGCGATGACGCTGCAATCACAAGCGAATATTGTGGCACAAGCCGACAAAGAAATAAGCATTCGCGCAGAAGATGCTGTTTATATCCAAAGTATTGAGTCCAATATTGAGATCAATGCCAAAGAGGCTATTCAACTCACCGCAGATACCGACATTAAAATTCAGTCTGCTGATAGCAATATTCAATTCGAAGCGCAGCAATCCATTAATCTAGAGGCCGCGCAAGACATCAGTTACTTCAGTGTTGACGGTAACGTCGAGCTTGCGGCGCAAAATGGTAACTTGACCATCAATGCCGATAGAAACATTTCTATCGTTGGCCAAGGTAGCGGCTCAATTCAGCTTTCTCAAGGCGGCGGTAAAATAGAAATTGATGCGGCAGGTAATATTACCATTGATGCGAACAACTTGAACTTAAGCGCCAGCAACATTTCAGTGTCTGGCTCTGCAATTAGCCATAACTAAGCAGGGAGCAAAGTCTATGAAAACCAATGTCGTACAATTTCCACCATCGTTGAGTAACATCGTATGGCGTGTATCTGCCATTGATAAATTAGGCAAAGTGTTACGAGTGAAGTGTGACGGATCTAATGTAGAAATGAAGGTTAAAGGTCAATTAGACAGTGTGACACGCGTAAGTATTGACGATGAAGTGTTGCTACATAGCGTGGCAATGCCTATCGTTATTGGTCGCTTAGCTGCACCGCAAGACTTTCCGGCGGCGTCGGTGACAAATAACAACGGCACCGTGGTGTTAAATGGCGAGCAAGAAGTCTGTGTCAAAACCAAAAATGGCAGCATTGCGATCAACGGCAATGGTGAGATACAGCTTGAAGGTAAACTGTTAAACGCCGATATTGAGCAAGATCTCAGCCTCCAAGGCTGGCCAATTCGATTAAATTAAGCTGATACGGTGTGACTATGTTTTTAGCTGCAACCAAATTGGCCGTTCACCGTCAGCAACTCAAGTCGCTTTGGCGTCATTATCAAAAGTTTAATGCACGCCAAGTAGTTGAGACTGGGCGTTTACATGCTCTTGAAAAACAACTATTAAATCATGTGTATACCTTAGCTGCGACGGACGAAGAACACTGGATAAATCGCTCCCAACTAGATTGTATCGCGCATGGGTCGATTGATGATGTATTTACGTTAACCCAAGAGATTGACTCACCTCAGCTGTTGTTACTTATTAACCATCTTTTTGGGACAAGAGCGCTTGAAGCCCAAGCTAGTGAAATCATCACGGCGATTAACAGCGAGCCTGCGCTTGCTGAGCTGCTCATTCATAACTTGTCAGCATGGCGCATTGATTTTGGTGATGCACTCAGACAGCGAATTTTATCAACAGATGAAAATTGGCCTACGAGCCTTATCTATTTAGCATTTAGTACGGCTAACTTGTCGCGCCACCAACTCATGGCCGCACTTGAACATAGCAACCCTGAAATTGCCTACACGGCATTGGTGAATATGTGGCTGTGTAATACAGAGCAACTTTCAGAGCACTTAGTGAAGCGGTTTGCGATGACCGATGATGCCGCGCTAAAAGCAAAACTATTGCAGCTGGCAGGTTTACTCGATGAGCCAAAATGGGATGAACCATGCTTACTTTATTGTCAGCATAATCCAAGCTACATTGCAGAAGTATTTCCGTACTTTTCTCATACCCGTTCGTTACAAAATCTAGTTAAGTTACTCGAAGCCCCCAGTACCGCTCGTCCGGCTTACGAGGCGTGGAAACAAATCACCGATCTCGACTTGCCTGAAGAATTCGCAATAAGTGATGCGCAAACTGGCATTAAATCTCAAAAATCGCAAAAATTACCCAGTTTTAAGCAAGCAGAATACGAACGCCAAGCCCTAATTACAGCAAATACCCAACATCAACTCGCAGGGCGTAAAGTCTCTGAGCCAGCGGCTTGGTTACAACAGGGATTGGCTGGCCTTGCTATACAGCGCAAGCTTTCCAAAATTTCCTCGCATGCACTTGGCGCTGCGCTTTTTTACATGCCGATGGCTTATCTTCAATGGCAATCAGTAAAGCAGGAGTTGAACCATGCTAGTGAATGAATCCGAGTGGCAAAGTAGCACGGTTGAGGCTTGGGATGAGGAAAAAGATCCCATCGTAGTCATCGCTGTGAAGCAAAACTTTGAATACGACGTAAATGGTAATGTGTATCCCGATCCAACTGGAGCGCCTGTTGTACTTGCTGATGACTTCGACGGTGAAGGGCTTGAAGCCTGCCTAACCGCCGTTAGCGAAGTTCAGCCCTATAAAACCGGTTTTGAAGTATACGGCGAATTGACCTGTTTTCCACCAACCGACAAGCAAGCGCGAGTGATTGAAGTTGGACTAAAACTCGGCTGTAACGACAGGGTATTTGTTGATAAATTACTTCGAGTTACTGGTGAGCGTGTGTGGAAGCGATCGCTATTCGGGCCCGTGGCGAGCGATCCACAAGTATTATCGTCCTGTGTATTAAATTATCAACTTGCCTATGGCGGCACAAGTCCGTCGGATGAAGAACAAGTTTCTACCCAAAATCCCCTCGGTCGTGGTTATAAGCTCAAAAATAAAGAAGCGAAAGGCCAGCCATTGCCACAAGTGGAGTATGCTAATCAGGTATTAAAAAAGCCGAGCCACGACACTGCGGTTGCAAGCTTTGCAGCGATCCCACCATTTTGGTCGCCAAGGGTGGATAAACTTCCTGAGGTTGACGAATCCCAAGCTTTAGCGGGCAAGTTCCCATTTAAAGCAGCAGTCCCTGCTGCGCATTATCAAGTCGCACCGCAAGACCAACAAACTTCAAACCCATTTAGTGATGGCTGGTGGATTGACATGATGGGCTTGACGCCAGATTTACCTTATGGACAAAGCCTAAAGCTAACGTTGCCCAGAATCGTACCTCGCTGTCGTTTGGTTAATGGCCCAGACGCCACGCCTATTGATATGCAGTGTGATACGCTGGTAATTGACTCGCAAACACAGCAGTTTTCATTAATATGGCGAGGAAGGGTAAAAAAGAGCCAAACAGGCAGTAACAGCGTGTTCTTAGTCGAAGTGGCACAAACTCAAGGAGTGGCACATGCAGTTTGAATTAATCGCGCTAGAAACCCCAACCGGTAACCATCCTAGTGCTTTATATACCGCGGTCGCAAATAACATGCGCTTTTGCTCGCCAAGCAAAGCCATTGTTAGGTACGATATAAGCCTCGACGCGCCATACTTGCGCGCACAAATCGAAGAGATCTCGGTCACGTTACGTAAAGACCGCTGTTTAACCATTCTAGAATCTTTATTAAGCCAGACTAAGCAACGGCTTGATGGCAGTGCCAACGCGTGGGACGGCACCATTAATCTAATTACTGGCTACGCAAAATCAGAAGAGCCATATATCGAAGTGTCTGATGTTAGGACGCTTTGTGACCATATTGAGCTGAACGTTGATGATATTCAGTTGCATAAAACGCTTGATATTGATTCGCTCTCGCCAAATAGTCTCTATGTATTTGTAGATAGTTGCGTTGGTTATGATGAAGCGTCAAAACCAAACTGGGTAGGCAAGCTACAAGTTGTTGGCGGCCCTGAAGGTATTGTATTAAGTGAAGGCGGTTGCGTACTGCTTGGTACAAGCGCTAGTAAGACTTCATGCCAAACCAAAGCATATCAGGGCGGCTTAGGTGAGCTATTAAAAGAGCTGCACGCGGAGATAAACGAGCCTTATATTTCGACCCGCTTACTCAGTGAGCAGTGGCAAAGAGAATGGCTCAATGCCAGCCGCGCCTTGTACCAAGAGTATGACGCGTTAATAGAGCTAAACAACACTGCAAATACCATTGGGTATATTGGCGCTGGCCATAATGCAATGGGACTTGCGGTTGCCAGTAGTTATCTACATAACCCGTTAAATAGCCATATTGACAGAGTGTGGCTGATCACAGAGCAAGAAAAACCACAATTAATCTCAGTAACAAGGAGTGTGTTATGAGCTTTATCGCGGCAGTAAAAGGAAAAGAGCCAGATTCGATTCAGTACGATCAAGATGCCATGTCTGCGACGCTTCGAGTAGGCGGGAGTGTGTCGTGGCGACATAATAATCCTGCATTGTTAAAGCTTACTATCGCAGCGAAAAATAATGGCGCCATTGGCTGTGTAAATGGGATAGCCGTATTTCCTGACAAAGCCAGCGGTGAAAACGCATTTATAGATGAGATTGCGCGCGCTAAATATGGCGATATGATGCTGGGTGAAATGATAACCGAGTTTGCCAGTGACTATATTGTCCCACCGCCTAAGTGGAACGATGAAAAAAACGAGCCAATTCTACCTCATCAAGAGCCAGAGACTGGCATGGATATGCACATGCCCATTGACAACGCTCGGGCATTTTTAGATTTGGTTGAGCGCAAAATAGGATGGCAAGCTGGCACTGAGGAACAAATCGAAAAAGACACAGATAGCGAAGCACAGCAAGTCGGTATCGTAAGCGGCCAAAACGTATTAATTAATGGTCGCACCGCAGTTCATAAAGACAGTGGTGGCATGCTAAATACCATAGATGTGTGCTGGACTAAGATTGGTAAAGTTGTTGTGCCAATCCCTTATAGCAATCTCGCCAAATCGGGTGATGCAGCGAGCACGGCAAGCTCAGTAAAAATCAATGGCAATCCCGCAGCAAATATCAAAAGTAACTTTTCAAAAAGCACCGGTGATCAACCCGGTAAAAAGAAAGGCATTGCCAGTGGCACAATCAAAGGCAAAGCAGAGTTTATTACCAGCTCTTTTGATGTGTATATCGAAGGAAAACCCGCCGTGCGCCAAGGAGATCTTATGATCTCTAACAGTAAAAACACGCCACCTTCTCCCTTGAATCAACCGGGCGGTGCGACCCCTAGCTCACTGTCAGTGGCGAAAAGAGATGCAACCCCCGATAAATCAGGAAGTAAAAAGTTAAAAGTAAGCGTATCAGGTAAAGAGTATTACAAGGATGGAGTGAAACTAGGATGAGTGATTTTACAGTACCAGACTTAACGAATCTTGAAACTGCTCACAGAGAGCTGGTTTTTGAAGGGCTAGCAAACGACCAAGAGAAAGTGTCTTTGATGGTTGCTGATACTAACCCAGATCTTGGCACCTCGGGATACTACAAAATACCACTTGGTACTTCTTCGGCGAATGACACTGCACAAGATGCAGAAGTGGAGTTGGTCCATATTTATCCGTTGAGAATGGGGATAGACGGAGAAGATCAGCTAAGAGAAGGATTTATCTATATTTACGTTGACGGACACTTATGGCGAGAGCTGGAAGTACTTCCAAGGGAAAATGGTGAAGGTGTCGCGTTTAAAGATGTCAATTTAGCCTTTCAAAAGGGTCATAAAGTTATTCGTGTTGCTGAATATTCTTATAAAAAAGATAACTATGGCAAAGAGTGTAGTGTAGACAATACAGAATTAGCACTTGAGATGGTTGACAAAGGTGAGCGAAAAGCCACTACAGAAGAGCTCAGTACCATCATCGTCCCAAACAAGTTGTATGGTCAACAGTGTAGTGTTGAAATTGCTTATTCAGAAACGCAATGGAGCTGGAAGCAAATTGAAGCATTTGGCGGTATGGCTGAAACGGATCCGCGTTTAAATTATGGACCAAGTGTAAAGCCCGGTCTTAACGGAGACCAAGCGACCAACAGACGTGCCAACAGAATGCAAAAACTCGATAAACTGGCAAGTTTTAAGCAGGGTTACGATAATTCGACATTACCCGATCACCTAGTTTTACCTGTTCCAGATATGTCAGGTGTGTATGTACCGGTACTAGCCGACAGTATAGGGTTAGCCCGTGACACCAGTGCCAGAGTTGCGATATATCGCAAGGAGTTGTTAAGCCTTCCGGTAACGTCAATACAACAAGATCCTGAATTTAAATCAGAGTCAAACACAGAACGTTTTGAACCTAGTCCAAACCAATTGGCAAAGCATTCGTTAGCAACTGCAATTCAGAGCACTTTCTTTCACTATCCAAAAGGAATAGAAAAGAAGAAGGCGCTCGGAGTGGAAGTTGATGAAGACGCTGAGGATCTTGCACAGCAGTATCGGGAGTATATAGAAGATAGCTTCAGCACCACTGAATTTAGAAAATATCTTCACACTGACCGCGCCTTTGAACTCGGTCTGCAAATTAATCAATCAAAAGCGAAGCTCTTTGAGATTATGAGCGACGAGCAAAAAAACAATTCTTTTTATTACTCCATTGAAGACTATGCCTACTACGATGATATACGCCGGTGCTTACTATACGCAGTATGCTCCGATGTACTCGGCCCAATAAAGGACTTAACCATTACCCTGATCAGTCATTTTGCGGTGTCAGACGATGATTTCAAAAAGTTAGATGAATTGGATGCGAATGACGTAGGGCAAGAGTGTTGGCTAAAAGTGATGGGGACGCATCCGACTGAAAGGCTAAGATTAATTGAGCTGCTCTATCCTAAAAAGATAAAGGATGAGATGACAGCGTATGAGTGCCGTCTTAAAGGTTCAAACGACGAGTTTGACACGCGCTTTGATCTTACGCTTATGCAAGATAACTTGCAGCCCTTACATGACCAAGACGCATCATATACAGATGCGGTAATACAAGTACTTCGAAGAGCCTCACAGGCGATGTGGGGATTCTTGGTGATTGGTCTCGAGGTGCCAACTGGATTAAATGCAGCGCAAGGGCAGGATATTAAATCGGTATACGGAGACCGTAAAGCTAAAGCAGAAACGCTAGCGCTTGATACAAATGCACTAAAAGATGAAAAAGTGGCACTAGAGCGCTCTATTGAAGCTAAACAAGCGGAAATTAATGCTTACATTAAAGCGCGTAACCAAATTTTAAATGCGGCTGTTGCAGGAGGGATGAATCCTGACTCAGTAGTGGCACAGCTAGACTTACAAATAAAACGCCAAGAGCAAGCATTACGTGATATCAAAAAAACTGCCTCCAATGTGCAATACCAACTAACGAATGCAAAGAGAGAGCTTAGTGCATTGTCAAGCTCTATAGAGTATGCAAAATCAGCTAGATTTGAAAACAGTGTCAGAGGGGATCTCTTTGGTCGATTTAAGCAATTAGTAGATGTTTCGACAAATGGTTTGATAAAAGAGATCAACCTATCAATTGCAGACTATTTAGATGGCAATTTACCTGAGGGATTTTTACCTCTGGATTTTCAGTCAAAAGCTGAACGAGCATCTAAGCGCCTCAGTGAGCTGGAAAAAGCGGCAGAGGCGTTTGCTGATAGTCATCAGAAGACCCCTGTAGCACACCCTTATGTCAGAACTGAGTTAGGTGGAGGACAGGTTGTTCAGCAACAGTTAGATCATATTTTGTCTCTGGATGGTACCTTGGGTGAAATTGAAAAAACACTGGAGCGACAAAAAATAAAAGCCGAATTTGCACAAAAACGCTTACAGCAAAAAGTATTGGTGTTGGATGCGAGTAGGATTGAAAAACTTGATTTCCAAGTTGAAGAAATGATAAGTGAGTTTTCGGAACTTGACAGTAAGATTGATGGAAAAAACTGGGAACTGGATAGTATTAAAAAAGAAGTGGATGCTTTGGAGAGACTATCAAAATTTAAAGTTCCCCCAAAAGTGTTTGAAACTATGCTACATGGCACTTTAGGGACTGTTGCAGTACTTGAAGTGTATAACTGTTTTAGCACGCTAGTTAAGGTTGAGGCTAGTGGGTTATCAAAAGCATCAGCAGTGTTAGATCTTGCCGATATAATTTTTAATATTGGCTTAAATATTGTGGAAAAAAAACATGGTCTGCCAACGGCACTTCAAATTAACTCAATTACCAGTCAAAAGGCTGCTGGGGTGGGTGCGAAAATAGTTTCTCGCGCTTGGTTAGTTGTCGCGGGTACCTTTCTTACCTTAATTGCAAGCTCAGTAAGTGCATATGTCGCTTTTACTGATGCACTATCAGAAAAGGAAAGCGGTGATAAAGAACTATATTTTGCCAATGTCACGTTAATGATGGGTTTTATTTCACTTGCAGCGTCTTCTTCTATAATTCTAGCCTCCTTTTTAACTCTCGGCATGGCTGCGAGTACAATTGCAACTCTTGGAGCGATCGCGAGTGTATTAGGGTTATTGGGTCTACTAATAATTTTAATCGGTGCTGGTTTACTGCTTATTTTTCATGAATCTGAAATTGAGGCTTGGCTAAATGCCTGTCCTTGGAGTAAAAAGCGCCAACAAAAATATAAAGACGATAGCAATAAGTCTTCTGCTGTAAGGGCATCAACATGGCAACAAAAAATGGAAAATGCGTTAACCGATTTTTATAGTATGTTGTACTCGCCTGCGATAAATATTCAAAGATTTTTAAGTGTGTTTAAGGTGCAGGTAAGCGCGCCACTAACCAATGAATTAGAAGGCTTTTCTGCTCGTTTCTATTGGTCAAAAGAAGGTGATGATAAAATACAGGAGATAAATCATCATCAGTTGGCCAAGCTTAGCAGTGGTTGGAAGCTATATCCTAATCGAACCGGTTATTACTTCGAGTTCACTGAAGGTAAGCTCTGTGAACTGTTAAACCTAGAAGTTGGTAGCTCTATTGAGTTGATCATAGAAGTAGAAAGTTATCCCAATGGCAAAGGTAAAAAAGTGATCGAGAGCGCTACTGAGTTGTACTCCTTGCCAACGGTGGTGACCAAAAAAGACGATGGTTATTTGATTACGAAAGGGGTTAGATACATCAAAGAACTATCCAGATTAAATCAAAAGTTCAGATTTCCTGAAAGGCCGCCAATAAGATAGAAGGAACCGAAGAATGAAAAAGATTGAAGATATGACTCAGGAAGAGTTAGATAGCTATTTGGCAAATAAAGCAAAGGAGAGAGAGCGATATTACCGAGAGGAAGCAACTGAAGAAGAAAAAGAAAGGAAAGCACAAAGAGATGCATACTTGGCTAGAGAGACAAGTTATCGTCGTAGTGGTATTTTTTATGAAGAACAAACAAAAGACCATCTCCATAACCTAAGCTATAAGGAACGACTTGCCAAGGCGGAAGAATTAAACGGTTGTAAGTTTAAAGACGCAAAACCCTGTAAAGACGCATTTGCGCCGAGAGACGATTTTGATGGCCCTAAACGCCTCTTTGGTGCTTGGAATTGTGACGGTGAAAAAGTTGCGGTAATTCGTCACCCAAGCCTAATACTTTTTAGAATGGTAATCACCATATTGTCCGCAATTGCTGGGTTTATGTTGATTGTACTGACACTGGTTGATGTATTTCCAGTAGACTATTTATACTTGAGTTTGGCTGGTCTTTTCATCACGCCTTTCTTGTTGTTTAAATTTTCTGACGCTTTACGGTTTCTTGATAACATTGAGTTTAATCGTCATACCGGGTTGGTGAGAACACCTTACACCCTGTTTAGAAAACCATTTTATATCCCAATAGAAGACCTTGAATATGTGGTGGGCGTTGAGGTGAAAAGCGCAAGAGGTGGCGGCTCGTTCCAAACGGGTTATCTAAGTTGCAGAAAATATCCTGAAAAGTTTTGGTTTGGTCACGCGATTGGACTTGGTGATGGTGGAAACCTAAACGATTGGGCTCAGATAAATCGGTTTATGGACACTACCCAACCGATAGATAGGTACTACTACGAAATTATGGAGTATCACTATAAGCTCGATAAGAACGCTCATTTTAACGGCCCATTTCCAGAGGTGATGAAAAAGTACTTTGATGCCGATGACGGCCAAGTAAACCGCTGGAAAGTGTGGTAGAGGGTTCGTATTACAAGTGCTTTAAGTAGTTAATCAAAAGGAGTTAATGGTGAAAGAGATAAAGGACATGACTCAGGAAGAGCGGAATATTTATTTAATTGAGAGGGCTAAAGAAAGAAACAGAAAGTACCGTGAAGAAGCTACCGAAGAAGAAAAAGAAGACTTCGCAAAAATTGATGTGTATATAGATAGAGAAACAGGTTATCGCCGAAGTGGTGTTTTTTATGAAGAACTACCAAAAGACTACCTCCATAACTTAAGCTATAAGGAACGCTTAGCCAAGGCTGAAGAACTAAACGGCTGTAAGTTTAAAGAAGCAAAACCCTGCAAAGACAGATTTGCGCCGAGAGACGACTTTAGTGGTGTAAGTTACCCTAGCCAATGCGATGGTCGGGTTGTTTCCGTACCGCGCTCACCGGGATTATGGTCCCTTAGGCTACATGGGTTGGTATTAGGCCCTATTATTGGGATTTGTCTGTTAGGGGTAAGTATGACAGACGACAGTATGCCAGCTTGGCATTCATGGTTGGGGCTGTTTTTACTGACTGCATTCCCTTTAATAATGTACAAAATAGGGAATGCAATTCGTATTGTGGATGCAATCGAGTTTAACCGGCATACCGGATTGGTAAGAACGCCGTACACCTTATTCAGAAAGCCATTTTATATCCCCATAGAAGACCTAGAGTATGTTGTTGGTCCAGAAGTAAAAAATATGCGAGGCAGCGCATCGATGCAAACGGGTTACTTAAGTTGTAGAAAATACCCCGAGCACTATTGGTTTGGAAATCGTATAGGTATTGCAGGATATCCCCATAGAAGACCTAGAGTATGTTGTTGGTCCAGAAGTAAAAAATATGCGAGGCAGCGCATCGATGCAAACGGGTTACTTAAGTTGTAGAAAATACCCCGAGCACTATTGGTTTGGAAATCGTATAGGTATTGCAGGAGGTGGCGATGCTCACGATTGGTCACAAATGAATAGGTTTATGGATATTACTCAACCAATTGACGAGTACTATCACAGTGCTATGGAGTATACGTTTAAAAAGAATAGAAATGCTCACGGTAACGGCCCATTTCCAGAGGTAATGAAAAAGTACTTTGATGCCGACGACTGCCAAGTAAATCGCATGGAAGTGTGGTAGGGCGTTAATCATTACAAGTGCTTTCTAGTGGTTGGCTAAAAGGAATTGGTGATGAAAAAGATTGAAGAGATGACTCAAGAAGAACTTGAAGAAATCATCAAAGAAGGCGACAAAAGAAGAGAGAGATATTATCAAGAAGAAGCTAGTGAAGCTGAGAAAAAAGAATTGGAGGAAATGCAAAGGTACTCAGAACGAAGGTTAAAATATATTAGAGAGGGAAATTTTTATGATGCGTTATCAAAAGACTACCTCCATAACTTAAGCTATAAGGAACGCTTAGCCAAGGCTGAAGAACTAAACGGCTGTAAGTTTAAAGAAGCAAAACCCTGCAAAGACAGATTTGCGCCGAGAGACGACTTTAGTGGTGTAAGTTACCCTAGCCAATGCGATGGTCGGGTTGTTTCCGTACCGCGCTCACCGGGATTATGGTCTATTAGGCTGCATGGGTTGGTATTAGGCCCTATTATTGGGATTTGTCTGTTAGGGGTAAGTATGACAGACGACAGTATGCCAGCTTGGCATTCATGGTTGGGGCTGTTTTTACTGACTGCATTCCCTCTAATAATGTACAAAATAGGGAATGCAATTCGTATTGTGGATGCAATCGAGTTTAACCGGCATACCGGATTGGTAAGAACGCCGTACACCTTATTCAGAAAGCCATTTTATATCCCCATAGAAGACCTAGAGTATGTTGTTGGTCCAGAAGTAAAAAATATGCGAGGCAGCGCATCGATGCAAACGGGTTACTTAAGTTGTAGAAAATACCCCGAGCACTATTGGTTTGGAAATCGTATAGGTATTGCAGGATATCCCCATAGAAGACCTAGAGTATGTTGTTGGTCCAGAAGTAAAAAATATGCGAGGCAGCGCATCGATGCAAACGGGTTACTTAAGTTGTAGAAAATACCCCGAGCACTATTGGTTTGGAAATCGTATAGGTATTGCAGGAGGTGGCGATGCTCACGATTGGTCACAAATGAATAGGTTTATGGATATTACTCAACCAATTGACGAGTACTATCACAGTGCTATGGAGTATACGTTTAAAAAGAATAAGAATGCTCACGGCAATGGCCCATTTCCAGAGGTGATGAAAAAGTACTTTGATGCCGATGACTGCCAAGTAAATCGCATGGAAGTGTGGTAACGACGAAAAGTCAAAGTAGGTACAAGCAAGGCGTTAGTAAAGCGCGCATTCATTTTCGGCCGTCTAGAGTGCATGTTAAGTTTTTGTGGCTAGCAGCTGCATGTACTAAATGAGCCAAAATTTAGGAGATTATATAATGGATAAAAAATGGTTGTTACCATCGTTATTGGCATCGAGTAGCCTTTTGGTTGCTTGTGGGGGCGGAAGTGGAAGTGATACCGATCCGCAACCTGGTGATAACACAGGAACTAAAGGTTCAATAAAAGTCATTGTACAAGGCTTACCTGCTGGTGCAGATGCGGGCTTAACGCTCACAGGCCCTTCTAGCTATAGCGAAGACATTACAAGCACGACTACTCTAAATGCCTTAGCAAACGGGGAGTATAAATTAACGGCGACTTCTCGTTCTGTGGATCAAGCACTCTATCAGCCAAATGAAAACTCGGTTACTGTCGATTTGAGTGGTAATGAAGAAGAAACAATCACCATTACCTACCGTACATCAGTAAGTGCACAGGGAACGGTAACTGGGTTTGGCAGTGTATACGTAAACGGTGTGCGTTATGAGACGACGCCAGATCAACAAGCAAATCTTAAAGTGGGCATGCTGATAAATCTGCAAGGTAAGCAAGGCGCAGATGGCAATTTTGCAGTAGCTGACTCTATTATCTATGACGCAACTGCTAAAGGTGTGGTGACGGCTGTCGACTACGCCAAACAAACAATCACTGTGTTGGGTCAAGAATTTAGTGTTGATAAACGTACGAAATTAGAGGTAGCTTTCACAGAAATAACGACAGGTGATTTCGTAGAGATCAGTGCGTTGCATCAAGGGCAGGGTCAGTATGTTGCTACCCGCATTGATGTGGAAGAGCAAAATGGCGAATTTGAAATTGAAGGTAAGGTTGCTGAGCTAGATCTTGATGCGAAAACATTCAAATTAGGTATGTTGACTATAGACTATAGCCAAGCAACAGAGGTTGAAGGGACGCTTGAAAACAATGCAATAGTGGAGGTGGAAGCATCAAGTTTACCTATTGACGGTGTATTACTTGCAGACAGTGTAGAGGTTGATAGCAACGAGCCAGTATCAACAGGTGCGGTCGCCAAATTTGAAGGTATTGTAACTCAAGTCAGTGACGACACCTTCGCAATCGGCGGGCACAGCTTCACATTAAATGACGACACTGATTTCAAAAAAGGGGATGATGATGACCTGCAAATCGGTATGCGCGTATTTGTGCTTGCAGTTGCAACCGAAGAAGGTTTAATCGCAAAAAAAGTACGCTTTGATAAGCACTCTGAAATCGAATTAACTGGCGTAGTAGAAGATATTGACCTTGAAGCACAGACACTAACAGTATTTGGTAGCACCTATTTTGTGGATAGCTATACCCAGTTTGAAGATGACTCGGATGCAGAAGACATCGAACTTAAACTTGAGAAGCTTAGTGTAGGTGATGTCGTAGAAATTGAGGCATTTGGTTTTGAAGGTGCCTACGTTGTGAGAGATTTAGAGCGTATCTCTGCAAGCGATTTTGACGACCAGCAAGAACATGAGGTTGAGGGAAAAATCACGGCTGTTAATGCTGGCGAGCAAACAATCACAGTAGGCAAACTTGTCTTTGCCATCAATGGTGCGACAGAGCTGGAACTTGAAGATGATGTAAACCTCACGACATTTTTTGAACAAGTGGCAGCAGGTGATATCGCGGAAGTTGATTATGTGATCCAAGGAGACTCATTGATCGCAACTAAAGTTGAAGTTGATGACAAAGACGATGACTTCGATGACCGTAGATTTGAGCTAGAAGGTAAAGTGGTTAGTTTTAATCCGGTCGACGCAACTTTTAGTGTTGATGGTAAGACAGTATTTTTTGATGGAAATACTGAGTTTAAAAACGGCTTATTTGTGATTGGCGATGAAGTTGAAGTTACCGCTATTCAGCGTGCTGATGGTTCAATCTTGGCACTCAAAATTGAAATCGAGTCTGATGATGGTATTGAACTTGAAGTCGAAGGCAAAATCACAAACTTTGTCTCAGCGTCTGAGTTCATGGTGAATGGTGTCTCTATTGCAACTGATGGCAACACGGAATTTAAAGATGGCAGTAGCAGTAACCTTGGAAACGGTGTAACGGTTGAAGTAGAAGGCGTGTTAACTGACGACAATGTATTGTTGGCTAAAAAGGTCGAGTTTGAGGAAGATGACGTTGATGAAGTCGAAATTGCAGGCTTAATTGAGGACCTAGTCAAAAACTCTGCGTTTGATTACGAGTTCAACCTTGGTGCGCAGCGCGTTCAAATTACGGCAGATACAAAGCTTAAGAATGGTAATTTTGAAAAGTTTTCAAATGGCTTGGCAGTTGAGGTTGAAGGTTACACAACCGACGGTGTCACTGTTATTGCTAAAGAGCTCAAATTTGAAGCCGTAAAATATGTGGAGGTTGAAGGTCCAATCACACAAGTTGAGACAGATGAGGCGTTTTACGTCCTTGGCCAAAAAGTCAAAGTATCTGAGCAAACTCAGTTTAAAGGTGGCAGTCAATCTGATATTGCAACAGGCAAAAACGTTGAAGTTGAAGGCTATTTAGTAACTAAAAATGGTGAAACTTATATTCAAGCTGAAAAGGTAGAGTTCGAAGACTACGCCTATTTTGAGCTCGAAGGTAAAGTTGCAAACTTGTCTGGCGACCAATTTACATTATTTGGAATGACGGTTCATGTAACCAATGACACCGTATTCAAAGATGGCCAAAAAAGTGACCTTAGTAATGATGTTAAGGTTGAAGTTACCGCTCAAATGGTCGAAGGCACGATCATCGCGCTAGAAGTCGATTTTGAAGATTAACTATTGGTAAATGTAAAAGTCACAATTAAAGCCTCCAATGTGGAGGCTTTTTTGTGTATATTTCACTTTAAAATTAATTCACTCCTCCTGACTTAGTAACGTCATATTTCTAGTACTTAACTGCCATAAAAGCTTAGCTTTCTTGACTTTTTTCCCTCGTATAGTGACACCCGCCACGCAAAACGCAACGGTTTATACTGACTCGCTGTGCTTCTAGGTTCAGCTTCTATGAAGTGGAGTAAGAAGAGACGTGACTTGGTATTGCTGAAATAACTAAACGCATGCGCACGGGTATGCAAACAAAGTAAAGAAAGGACTTATGAAAACAAAACTACTTCCAATCGCACTATTGTGCGGTGCCACAAGCATTATTACTGGTTGCTCAGATTCAGATAACAATGTTGATATAAACGTGCCGAAAGGACCTGATATTCCAAAAGAGGGCACTGCGGTGTCTTTGCGTTTACTAGAAACCACAGATTTGCATGCAAATGTATTGAACTACAACTACTTTTCAGACAAGCAAGACGACAAAGTGGGTCTAGTGAAAACCGCGGCGTTAATCCATCAAGCGAGAAGCCAAGTTAAAAATTCCATGCTAGTAGATAACGGCGACTTGATCCAAGGTAGTCCGCTTGGCGACTATATGGCGAAAATCAAAAACCTCAAAGAGGGAGAAGTTCACCCGGTTTATAAGGCCATGAACACACTAGAGTACGATGTCGCAAATATTGGTAATCATGAGTTTAACTTTGGCTTGGCGTTTTTAGACGAAGCAATCGACGATGCGAATTTTCCCTACATCAGTGCAAACGTATTTAAGGTTGATGGCGACGAAGATGAAACAAATGATGTGCCGTTATTTAAGCCTTACCTAATTCAAGAAAAGCAATTCTTTGACGAGAATGACAAACTTCAGGTGATTAAAGTTGGCTTTATCGGGTTTGTTCCACCACAAATCATGCAATGGGATAAGGCCAATCTTGAAGGCAAAGTGATAGCCAAAGACATCGTAAAAATGGCAAAACACTACGTGCCTAAAATGAAAGCTGAAGGCGCGGATATTGTCGTTGCTATTCCGCACTCAGGTCTTGATGTATCTGCCGATAAGCCAATGGCTGAAAACGCATCTTATGCCTTATCTAAGGTGGATGATATAGACGCCATTATGTTTGGTCATGCGCATGCAAACTTCCCAGGTTCGGGCTATGCAGACTTAGCGGCACATGGTGTTGATAACGATAAAGGCACAATCAATGGCGTTGCGGCTGTAATGCCTGGTTTTTGGGGAAATCACCTTGGTGTAATTGACTTAGATATCCAGTTTAAGTCAGGTAAATGGACGGTGGTTGACTCACAGTCAACGCTTAAACCAATCTATGAAACGGATGAAAATCGAAACACGATATCATTGGTTGAAAGCGATGCAGCAATTGAAGCGGTAGTGCATAGTGAGCATGCTGAAACGCGCGCATGGGTGAATGAGCCTTTTGCTAAAATCACCAACACTGTGAACAGCTATTTTGCGTTAGTGAATGACGACCCCTCAATCCAAATCGTGACTGACGCACAAGCATGGTATACAGCAAAAATAGTGCAAGGTACTGAGCTTGATGGATTACCTATTCTGTCTGCGGGTGCACCCTTTAGAGCTGGGCGTGGCGGGCCAGATGACTTTACCGCAATTCCTGCAGGTGATATCGCCTATCGTAACGTTGCAGATATGTACATTTATCCTAACGTACTTAAGGTGTTGAAGCTCAAGGGCAGCGAAGTGCGCGAATGGCTTGAAATGTCTGCAGGCCAGTTCAATCAAATCACACCGAATACTGAAGGCGTTCAAGCGCTGATCAATCCAGACTTTCCTTCATATAACTATGATGTGCTAGATGGTGTGACGTATCAAATTGATGTCACTGAGCCTGCACGCTACGCGGCAAACGGTGAAAAGGTGTCAAACGGTAACCGCATTAAGGCATTGAAGTATCAAGGTGAGTTGGTGAAGGACGACCAAGTATTCTTGGTTGCAACGAATAACTATCGTGCATCTGGTGGCGGTAATTTCCCAAATATTAAGGGAGATAAAATCGTTGTCGACTCGCCAAATGAGAACCGTCAGGTCGTTGCTGACTATATTACTTTTGTTAGCGACCAAAATGGTGCCGCAGGACTTGATCCATCGGCAGATATGAACTGGTCATTTGCACCTGTAGTTGGCGCTAATATTGAGTTTTTTAGTTCAACTAGTGCGGATGCTGAAACCTACAGTCAGCAATTTAATCATATTCTACCTACTGGCAAAACCGACGAACGAGGTTTTGCACTTTATCAGCTGGATTTAACACAACCGCTGAACTAATACACTACGCCGCCATATTTTGGCGGCTTTTTTATCGCTTCTTTTTATAATTTTCAACGGGATTTGACGAATGAAACAAGTAAACTTCAAGCTTAGCAGCGTAGTTTTGGCTGCGGCTATATCCACATCTGTGTTTGCAGCACAGCCGTATGACTGGAATAACCATATTCCAGTTAAAACACCAACCACAAACAGCAATGGTAAGACAGTATTATTTGATGTGTCACACGGTGGCGTGGAGGGAAATGCCGATTGGGTTATTGACGGTGCGTTTTCAGACTTTGCGGATGCATTGGTTAATGAAGGATATACCGTAAAAGAATATCGCGGTGTTGATTTAAACAATGACGGCAAGATTAGATTCTTTGACGACCGTACCTCTCAAAGCAATCAAAATGAAGCGGTTATCAGCTACGATGCGATTAAAGATGCAGATGTCTTTGTATTGGCAGAAACTAACCGTCCTTTCACTCAATCAGAGCAAGCAGCGTTATTGCAGTTTGTAGCGGATGGAAAAGGGATATTTTTTATCGCAGATCATTATGACGCGGATCGTAATCTAAATACGTGGGATGCCACTGAAGTCTTTAACGGCTACAACCGCTCAGATCTGGCCAAGTATAATCTAGGTGGTGAGTACGGTGACTGGCGTAATCCAAAATCAGCAGACATGGGATGGCTTGCAGAAAATTTTGGGATCCGCTTTCGCTTTAATGCCGCTGACTACAAGCAAGGCGTAAGTGGTATTGAGTCTGCGAGCAAAACAGAAGGGATCACACTCGGAGTTACTCCTGTATTGATGGCCGCGGGCGCGACGCTTGCGATTGTAGATGAACAAAAAGCGAAGGGCTTGGTTTATTTTTCACCTTCAGATACACCAGCTAAGTGGCGTCATGCTAAAGATGATGGGCTTTACTTTGGTGGTAGAAATGAAGGCCCGTATGTTGCTATCTCAAAAGCCGGATTAGGTAAAGCTGCGTTTATTGGTGATTCTTCTCCAATTGAAGACGCTACGCCTAAGTACAAGCGTCAGGATAATGGCAATAGTAAAAAGACGTACCCCGGTTGGACGGACAGAGGTAATGCAGCTGTACTTTCGGTCAACATCATCAATTGGCTAGCAACGCCCGAGTCGTATCAGTACTTTGATGGTACTAACGGTCATGCAAGCGGCGAAGTAACACCTGTGCCAATGGCGCTGCAAGAAATGTCTGATCCAAACAATGGTCAGCCATGGGGGACGCCTGCATCGGGTTTTGATGCGTGGAATACAGATAGCTATAAAAATAACTCTTTCAATGCGCCTTATGGTTCAGGGCAAACCAATCCAGATCCTAATCCCGATCCAGAGCCAACTCCTGATGGCACGATTTCTGTAGCACAGGCACTTGCTGCTTCAGCTGGGTCTAAATTTGCAGTGTTAGGTAAAGTGACAGCCGAAGTAAACGGTATCTATGGCCTATTACTCACAGATACTGCCAACGCATCGCTAAGTATCAACGTAAAGCTTGAATCTGCTCAGCGCAGTGACTTTAACCCGCAACTCAATCCAGAGATCCTTGGTCAATCAGTTATAGTGACTGGTACTCGAGACAGCTATATGGGTGAGGCTGGTATTCGTTATGTAAGCGATATTCAGATTGCACCAGTGGCATTGTCGGTTGAGCAGGCGCTTGCAACCGCCGAGGGCAATGAAATTGAGCTTGTTGGGCGTGTTAAATCTGCACTTAATGATATCTATGCTTTAGTACTTGAGGACAGCCAAAATCCTACTCATACGATAAATGTTAAACTTGAAAGTCACCAGCGTGCTGCATTTAGTCCGCAGCTTAATCCATCCATTCTTGATTCTACTTTAGTTATCAAAGGTGTTCGCTCATCGTATATGAGTGCACCGGGGATACGAGAAGTCAGTGAAATACAAACCGTTGGTACAACGACAGAGCCATCTAGTGATATGAGTGTTGCTGACGTATTAGCGCTAAATAATGGCTCAGCAGTGGTAGTCAGTGGCAAAATCACAGCTGCTGTAAACGATATCTATGCGCTTGAATTAAGCGACCCAACTGTCGTTGGCAACAAGCTATATATTAAGTTGGAAGCAGCTCAGCGTGATGCATTTAGTCCCAAGCTTAACCCGAGTTTGATTGGTAAATCACTGAGAGTTGAAGGAATTAAAAATGACTATATGAGTCATCCCGGTGTTCGCAATGTTACTTCACTTGTATTGTTAAATTAAATCAATGTAATTGACCCTCCTTAAAGTAGGCATAGCGACGTTTATGTCTACTTTATTCTAAGCGTTATTCCTGTATATTCTTTGTTCATTCATTATTTCACAAACTACACTTTTGAGGTCATTTACCTAGTTTGGATAGTAATGATTTTTATTTGTGTTAGTGTGTCGGCGTTATAGTGACATAAACTCGCCAGCTGCAATGCTTCGTTGAGATCAGTAGGTGCTATTCCATAGTGTTTACTGAAAGGAATAGTGTTTTTAACTTTGGAACAAACTACATGAAATGCGTTTGCTTAATACTCTCTCTTTTATCCTTTAACCTTTATGCTGCAGCGGTCAACGTTGTGGTCACTGATGTAAAGCAACAACAGCTTGAACGAACATTGTCTTTAACGGGCTCAATTAGTGCAGCACAATACGCACAAGTGTCAAGTTTAACCGATGGTGTAATAACTAAGATTTCAGCTGAAGCCGGCGACATTGTTGAAGCAAATGCTGTACTGCTGAGTCTCGATGCAGCTTTAGTAAAAGCTGAGCTGAAAAGTGTAGAAGCTGCACTTGAGCGTGCCAAGGTCGATCGCAACAATGCGATAAGGTTGGTAAAAGAAGCACAGTCTCTGTCGCAGCAAAAATTATTTGCGCAAACAGAGCTTGCTGACAGACAGGCAAAGTTACAAGCATCAGAAGCCTCTCTTTTAGAAGCACAAGCTAAGATAGCTTATCAGCGAGAGCTCGTTAACCGCCATCAATTAAAAGCGCCTTTTACGGGGATAATAGCGAGGCGCACGGTTAATTTAGGTGAGTGGGTGACGCGCGGACAAACGGTGTTTGAGCTAGTAAGTAGCGATATTCTGTGGCTCGATTTGCAAGTGCCACAAGAGTACTTTCAGCTTATTAACCTTGGCCGCGTCGTTAATTTTAGTGTTGCAAGCGCGCCAAGCGTGCAGCATCAAGCTCATGTATTGGCAAAACTTCCTGTCGTTGACAAAACCAGTCGCTCGTTTCTATTAAGATTGGCAATCCCAACAGATGCGCAGTTGCGTGTCGGCGCATCGGCTACGGCAAAACTGCCGCTAATTCGAGCACAAGACCACAGCGTGATTATTCCTAGCGATGCGATTTTGCGTCATCCCGACGGTGGGTTCAGTGTCTTTGTGGCCGTTGACGGTCAAGCAAAGCGGTTAAACGTTCAAATTGGTGAGCGAATTAATGGTCATATTGAAGTTTTATCAGGCTTAGAGATAGGGCAACAAGTGGTGGTTGAAGGCAATGAGTTATTGCAAGAAGGCCAAGCATTAAACATTGTACCGGGTTTATAGGAGCGGGTGATGTTAAGAGCCAGTGTAAATCACGCCATTTTAGTTGCAGTCACGGTATTGATCTGTTCGATATTGGGTATTGTTGCAGCGTTTAAAATTCCGGTGCAAATGATCCCAGATCTTGAAGTAAGAACCATCACTGTGGTGACCAATTGGCCCGGTGCCACGCCACAGGATGTTGAAAAAGAAATACTTATAGAGCAAGAAAGGTATCTTCGCTCACTTGCGAATCTAACTCGCATGTCCAGTTATGCAAATACCGGTGAGGCAGAGATAGAGCTTGAGTTTCCATTTGGTGTCGACGTCAACGAAGCGCTCATAAACGTGAGTAATGCGTTATCTCAAGTACCAAATTATCCTGAAAACGTTGACCAGCCGGTGTTATACAGCAGCGCGTTTTCGAGCAATGCCTTTATGTTTTTTAATCTAAAGCCACAACCGGGAAATCCACTCAATCTTGATATCGATATGCTTCGTGATTATGCCGAAGACTTTATTCGCCCAGAAATGGAAAGAGTCAGTGGAGTATCTCAGGTTGGTGTGCGTGGTGGTGCACTCTATCAAGTACAAATTTTGGTAGATCAAGAACAATTGGCGAGCCGTGGAATTAGCTTAGTTGACGTTAGAAATGCAATACGCAGCCGTAACCAAGATGCCTCTGCCGGCGATATAGACAGTGGTAAACGCCGTTATTTGCTGCGTATGGTCGGCCGCTTTGAGTCAGCTAAAGCGCTAGAAGAGCTGGTAGTCAGTCACCGTGCGGGCACCACAATTAAGCTCAAAGACATCGCTCAGGTAAAGCTTGATCATTATGAAGTGCGCGATATTGCCTATAACAATGGCGAGCGAACCTTAATGCTCTCGGTGAGACGGGAAAGTGGTTCTAACGTGATGGCGATTAAAGAAGAAATGATGGAGGTAGTGGCTCGCATCAACCGTGACATGCTTGCAAGTAATGGACTACAACTGACGCTATTGAGCGATGATGTTCGTTACGTTAAAGGATCTGTTGAAAATGTTTGGACGAATTTAGCGCTAGGTGCGGTGCTTGCGACTCTGGTGATGTTTTGGTTTTTAAAGAGCCCACGCTCGACCTTTATTGGTGTGATGGGCGTTCCAATTTGTACCATCGCGGCATTTTTGGGCCTGTTGCTATTTGACAGAACGATCAACGTGATTTCCCTCGCCGGCGTTGCATTCGCCATTGGCATGACGGTTGATAACACCATTGTTGTACTTGAAAACATAGAGCAAGCCAGACGCCGAGGTCTCGACAAACTTCAAGCAGCCATTACCGGTGTTCAAGAGGTATGGCCTGCGGTGCTTGCTTCAACCCTGACCACAGTGTTGGTATTCGCACCTATTTTATTTATTCAGCAAGAAGCCGGACAGCTTTATTCCGATGTAGCAATAGCTATTTCTGCCGCAATCATCGCTTCTATGTTGGTCGCCTTGTTTGTGGTGCCTGCTGCTAATGCAAATTTTGCCTGTAAGGAAATCTCCAGTGGCATGTTGTCTACGCCTAAACTACCAACGTTTATTCCGGCGATGTTATCAAGTCTACGTGCTCGCATAGTGTGTATTGTATTCGGTAGTGTGTTGTTACTCGGTGGGGCGTGGTTATTTATGCCTAAAGCCGAATATTTGCCAGAGGGAGAGGAGCCAAAAGCGTTCTCTATGATGATAGCGCCTCCGGGCTATAACCTCAGCCATATGCAAAAAATTGCTGATGAACTACTTCCTTATTTAAATAAGCATTTGGAAAACGATGACAGCGATTTTGTATCAGGTAAAACGTCGTTGCCACCTTTAAAATATTATTCGATGTCCGTTGGTGTTGGTAGCATTTGGCTATTGAGTGAACCATACAACCGTGAATACATCGATGAAATGATGGAGGCAATCACGACCAAGTTTAGAAGCTACCCAGGAATGCGTGCATTTTCTTCACGAGGCTCGATTATCTCAAGTAATGATGGCGGTTCAAGAGCAGTGGCTTTGGATATTAGCGGTACAGATCAAACGGCGCTCTATCGGGCAGCAGATGCAGTGTATCGGTTAGCGGGGGAGGTCTTTGATAATCCACAAGTGGATTCTGCGCCATCTTCTCTGACACTCGACCAACCGCTAATAGAAATCCAACCAAGGTGGCAACGGTTGGCTGAAGTGGGTATGAGTGCTGACGAACTCGGCTATACGGTCGCAGCCTTGAGTGACGGCGCTTATGTTGATGAGTTGATCTTAGACGATGACAAAGTAGACGTCTTTTTATTTTCTGAGTCGGGTAATCAGCAAAGTCTTTCGCAATTAGCGCAGTCACCTGTTGTCACTAAAGCTGGACTGATCCCGCTGAGCGCTTTGGCCGATCTACGAGAAAAAGCAGACAGTGATAGTTTGCGTCGAGTTGATGGTCGTAGAACCGTAACTGTATATATTATTCCGCCAAGAAATGTCGCGCTAGAGGAAGCGCAGGAATTAGTAAGAACAGAATTATTACCGCAGCTTCAAAGGCAGGGCGATCTGCTCCCTGGTGTTAATGTAAGTATCGGTGGTGCTGCCAATCAGTTAGACAAAACTAAAGAAGCGCTGGGCAGTAACTTTATCGTTGCATTAGCGTTGTGTTACTTATTACTTGTTGCAATCTTCAAGCATTGGGGCTATCCGCTATTTATTATGGCAACAGTGCCGCTTGGCATGGCAGGGGGATTACTTGGACTAATTGCGATTAATGGTATTGGTAGCATAACAGGCACCTTCCACCAGCCTTTTGATATGATCACTATGCTTGGCTTTTTAATCTTGTTAGGGACTGTGGTTAATAACCCTATTTTGATTGTCGATCAAAGCCGCAGAAACCTTGAGAGTACCGGGATGAGTGTTTACGAGGCGGTGATCTCAGCACTACAAACGCGATTAAAACCGATTGTGATGTCAACGATGACAACCCTATGCGGTCTTGCGCCATTGGTGTTCATTCCAGGAGAAGGATCTGAACTTTATCGAGGCGTTGGCATGATAGTGCTTTGTGGTATTGCTATGGCAACTATCGTCACACTCACCATTTTACCCGCGCTATTAGTCAGCTTTTTAAAACGGCCGGTAGAGAGTTCTGTAAGCAAACTCTAACCACATATTAATCACACTGTGGATATTATGAATGCCTTGCTTGAACAACGCTGTTCTGCAGGGCATTTTTATTGCAAAGTGGTATGAAAGCTTGAATTTCGAGGTTTTTGCCCACAGTAAAATAAGATGCGTACAGGTTTATATAATAAAAAGAGCACAACATGACAACTAACATACGCTCTGCAATTATCGCTGAGGGCGGAGGTCAAAAAGGCATTTTTACAGCGGGCGTGCTAGATGCTTTTCTTGAGAAAAAATTTACGCCTTTTGATTTAAAAGTGGGTGTCTCAGCGGGTGCACAAAACCTCGCAGCCTATTGTGCTCGCGCAAGTCAATATGCGCAAACTGCTATCGAATCTCTGACGACGGAGCAGCAGTTTTTCCGTCCCGCGCGATTTTTTACCGGTGGTAATGTCATTGACTTGGATTGGTATTTTCAACAAGTAGAGCACAGCGGCAAAGTACGGTTTCCAACTGAGCCTAACCATCTCACGCCGGAAAGTAACTTTTATGCGGTTGCAAGTCACTTAGACTCGCTTGAGCCACATTATTTGCATACGTGGCACGATAACATGTTTACCCATTTAAAGGCTTCTAGTGCGATCCCTTTTTTATATCGTCCAGGCGTTAAAGTTGCGGGTCACGGAATGATGGATGGAGGCGTGGCCGATCCTTTACCCGTGCGCTGGGCACACAGTCAAGGGGCAAAGACGATTTGGGTGATCAGAACCATTGAGGCACATGACGATGGCAAAATGCCAGTGCTTGAGCGCTTAAAGCCAATCATGCGGCGCGTTAATCAATCTCCTCGAATGTTTGAAATGTATCATCACTATCAAAGTCGCTATGCCGATGCGGTGAACTTTATGAATTCACCACCAGAAGATGTTAACATCATTCAAATAGCGCCCAATAGACCACTGGAATCTATGATTTTAGGCTCAAGCCCTGAGACCTTAAAGTCTGATTATAAATTGGGGTTTGAGCTGGGATTAAAAGCGGTAGATAAATGGCGTGATATGCTTGAAGTCAGTGTAATGTAACAAGCAAGTCTCAGGTTGAGACTTGCTAAGTAACCTGAGCTGCGGATAATTAATGCCTTTCTAGCAGCCAGTTTTAGCGCTAACTGCGTTGAATTCACTTCCAATAGCCAGCTATTGGTGCGTAAATTCGCCTTGCCTACAGGATGTAGGTACCTTAGCGAGAGCAGGACGCGGAAGCGGTGTTTTCCCTAAAACTCTCTGGCTAGAAAAGGAAAAACTAAGTTGTTCTTTAGAAACAATGAGTTGGAACATTCCTTATCCAAACCTCAGGTTAAGTATTATGTGCGTTTAAGACTTGCGAATTGAAATAGAAGTCGCTTCGATATCAATTCGGCCATCTTTGAATAAACCACCGATGGCTTTTTTAAAGTTAGCTTTAGAGGTAGAGAAAGTACGCTTGATGGCGTCAGGATCTGATTTATCGCCTAGCGGTAAATAGCCGCCGCTTTCTTCGAGTTTGCTATAAATGATTTCCGCAAGGTCTTTAACCTTACCTATACCTGGCTTTTCTAACACGATATCAATCTTATCTTCGTCATGAACCGCTTTTACAAAGCCCTTCATGCGCTGACCGATATACATGCGCTTAAACACATCATTGAAAAAGACCAATCCAAAGTGTTTTTCATTGACGATCACTTTATAGCCAAGATCGGTTTTTGCCGCGACGATTAGGTCTACTTCTTCGAATTTTTCGTACTCGGCTTTTGATTTACTCAAAAATTTACCCAGCGCACTAGACGCACAAATACGCTTACTCGCGTTGTCTAGGTAAAGCCTAACCAAATAGCTATAGCCGTCGCGCATTTTCGGTTTTTGTTCATTGAAAGGCGCTAACACGTCTTTTTCAATGCCCAAATCCATAAAAGCACCAACCTTATTGATCTCTTTTACGCGAAGCAGAGCAAACTCACCGACTTGTGCAAGTGGCTTTTTGGTTGTTGCCGTTGCGTGTCCCAAGTTATCTAAATAGATAAATACTTCAACAGAGTCACCTTCTTCGGTGTGCTTTGGCACTTCTGCTCGAGGAAGAAACACATCGCCAAGCTCACCACCGTTTAAATAAGCCCCTTCCGCGGTAAGCTCTTCAATGGTTAACATTTTGATTTGACCTAACATGATTATTCCTCGTCAGTTTGTGGTTTTGGTTTGCGACGCATCGGCATAGTACCGTCAATATCAATTGGTGGCGGGACCACTTTTCTCGGTTGTGATTTTTTCACCGGCTTTTTCTTAGGTTTACTTGTTTGCTTTGGCGCAGACTCTGCAGAGCGATTTTTACTCTGCTGCGGTTTTTGCTTAAGTCCTTTGAATTTACCAACAAGACCAGAGACTTCTTCAAAACGTAGTGGCTCATCAAGATAGTTTTTGATTGCCACATAGCTATCCCAATCTTTGGGGCCAACAAATGAAATCGCAGTGCCTTTAAATCCGGCACGTCCTGTACGACCGATACGGTGGACATATTCTTCTGCCTGCTTAGGCAAGTCAAAATTCATAACATGGGTAACGGAGAGCAAATCGAGACCACGAGAGGCAACGTCTGTGGTAACCAGCACTTTATAAATCCCACGGCTGAAGCTTTCCATAATGTCTAACCGCTTATTTTGCGGCATATCGCCCGACAACGATACCGCTTTAATCGACATCTCATTTAACAGTTTGCTTAATCGGTCTGTGTCGCCACGAGTTGCGGTAAAGATAATGCACTGTCCTACGTCATCTTGTGTGATGAAGTGCTTAAGCAGCGCTTCTTTATGATCTAAATGATCGGCAAAGTAGAGTGCTTGCTTAATGTCTTCATGCTGCTGGTGGGCATTGCTTAACATAATGCGCTTTGGCGATTTAAGTAATTGACGTGATGATGCTTCAACTTGAGTATGGTCTAGTGTGGCTGAAAATAGCAGCGTTTGTCTTTGGCGGTGATCCGCAGAATCATTAATGACGTCCAACTGTTTTTCAAAGCCAAGGTCAAACATACGATCTGCTTCATCAAAAATAAGCAGTTCAAGACCGCCTAAAAATAATGAACGATTTTCAACGTGATCGGCAATACGACCAGGAGTACCCACCACAAAATGCGGGTCGCGGCGTAGCGCTTTTACCTGATCATTGTAGTTTTCACCACCCAAAATCTTACAGACTTGAATATTAGTGCCAGCACACAGTGCACGACACTCAGAGAATACTTGAGTCGCGAGTTCACGAGTTGGAGCTACGATAACAACGCGAGGATCGCGTTTACTCAGCGCTTTTTGTTTCATTACACGCTGTACGGCAGGCAGCAAGAAGGCTAGGGTTTTGCCAGAGCCTGTTTTAGACTGCGCAAAAACATCGTGGCCAGCTAGAGCCGTTGGGATGGCATGCGCTTGGATCTCGGTCGGTTCCGTGATCCCTTGGTGAGCCAATTGTTGTTCTAGGCGCGTATCTATCCCAAGTTCAGTGAATCTCAAGTCAATTTCTCCAAGTCTTGAATTTTAAAAACACGAGATTATACCAAAGCATAGACGCTATCGGATATAGAATTTGTGTTTTTTGCATTTTAATCAAAAATCCGTAAAATACGCGCCTCAGCGCCGGGTTTGCGACTCGGTTTTCGTGCTTTACACATCGTCATGCTTAATGTGTAAGCTAATCAAAGCTTAAATCTAGGAAAATACAATGTCAGAACAATACGTTGTTTGTGCTATGTACAAGTTTGTCTCTTTACCTAACTATCAAGAGATAAGACAGCCACTTCACGATGTGATGGAAGCGAATGAAGTTCGCGGCACGTTATTACTTGCCGAAGAAGGCATTAACGGTACCGTTGCCGGTAAACGTGAAGGCATTGATGCGCTACTTACATGGTTAAACAAACAACCGGGCCTTGATAACATCGTTTATAAAGAGTCGTTCGATGAAACTTGCCCTTTCTACCGCACTAAAGTAAAGCTTAAGAAAGAAATCGTGACCATGGGTGTACAAGGTATAGACCCTAAAGAAGTGGTTGGTACGTACGTAAAACCACAAGATTGGAACGCATTGATTTCAGATCCTGACGTTGTGCTAGTTGATACGCGTAACGACTATGAAATCGAGATCGGTACATTTAAAAATGCCATCGATCCTAAAACCAAGACTTTCCGTGAGTTCCCTGAGTGGGCGCAAAATAACTTAAACCCAGAAAAACACAAAAAAGTGGCGATGTTCTGTACTGGCGGGATCCGCTGTGAAAAATCGACAGCGTATATGAAAGAGCAAGGCTTCGAAGAGGTTTATCACTTGGAAGGCGGCATTCTAAAATACTTAGAAGACGTGCCAAAAGAAGAAACCATGTGGGAAGGCGAGTGTTTTGTGTTTGATAACCGTGTTGCTGTCGATCATGATTTAAACAAAGGGTCTTATGATCAATGCCATGCTTGTCGTATGCCAATCACGGAAGCAGAGAAACAACTCGAAGAATATATGGAAGGGGTGTCTTGTCACCACTGCCACAAAGACTTAACAGAAGAGCAAGTTGCACGATTTGCTGAGCGCCAAAAGCAAATTGAACTGGCGAAGCTACGCGGCGAAGGTCATATCGGTCATGAAGCACAGGATGCTATTCGTAAGCGTAAAGAAGAAAAGCTAGCGCAAAAAGAAGCGCAACGTCAAAAGCGCTAAAGGTGCATTGTACTAAGAATACATAACAAGGGGACCGGATGGTCCCTTTTCTCAGCTAAACTTTCATTGCAAGCTATTTGCGCAAGCGCCATTCGCTCTGCAAACTTTTCATATTAGGTGTGTAGCCTTTTCTAATTCACGTATTCAAATTCTTTTAAATCTAATTCTGAAATTAAATTAATTCATAATAATCAATGGGATATTCATTATTCTCAGATTGGTGCCTTCCTTGCTTATTCAAAGGCTATCGCTGTAAATCTAAAAATTGATTTACGCCGTTAAATTTTTGAAGGAGCTTTATGATGTCAAATACGGTAACCACAATTAATCCTGCGACAGAGCAACCCGTTAACGAATACACGTTAATGAGCTTGGACGAGGCGCAAAAGTCGGTAGACTTAGCCAATGATTGTTATTCATTTTGGAAGAAAGCCACATTTACACAAAGAGCACAAAAGCTAAACAGGCTTGCTGATTTAATTGAGCAAAATAAATCCAAGTTAGTCTCACTGATGACCGAGGAAATGGGCAAAGTGACGGAGCAGGGTGAACAGGAAGTTTCCTTGTGTGCTGAAATTTGCCGATATACCGCTGAGCATGGCGAAAAAGAATTACAGGACGAGCATCGGGTATTTGAGCAGGGACATGCCATTATCACTTATCAACCAATAGGCGTGATCTTAGGAATACAACCTTGGAACTTTCCGCTTTATCAGGTGATTAGATACAGTGTTTCGAACGTGATGGCGGGTAATACCACGGTAATGAAACATGCCTCAAATGTATTTGGTATGGCTAAATTAATTGAAGAGCTGTATTTAGAAGCCGGTTTTCCAAAAGGTTGCTATCAATCACTGTTAATTGATGGTGAGACAGCAAGCGAGTTGATAAAGAATCCATATATTCGTGGTGTTACGTTTACCGGAAGCGATAAAGTAGGTAAACAAGTTGCCAAACAAGCTGCTGAGCTTTCTAAAAAAACCGTCCTAGAGCTTGGTAGTAACGATGCCTTTGTGGTGCTGGCAGATGCTGATATTAATAAAGCGGTGTCCGCGTGTATTCAAGGTCGTATTGTCAACAATGGTGAAACCTGCGTTGCCGCGAAGCGCTTTATTATCGTTGATGAAATTTATGACCAATTTAGAGAGGCTTTTGTGGCTGGGTTTAAGCAGCTTAAGGTGGGAGATCCAACCGCAGCAGACACCGACTTAGGTCCTATGGCGCGTAAAGATTTACGTGATGAATTACACCAACAAGTTGAAGCGTCCGTTAAGGCGGGAGCGACTTGTCCACTTGGTGGAGAAATTCCAAAGCAACAGGGGTTTTATTATCCTGTCACCATTTTGGAAGACGTCAAACCCGGTATGCCGGCTTATGATGATGAACTCTTTGGCCCTGTGGCGTCGCTAATTCGTGTGCATGATGAGGCTGAGGCGATGATGGTAGCCAATGATTCACGCTATGGTTTAGGTGGTGGCATTTTTTCTGAAGACACTCAACGTGCCACAGAGCTTGCTATCAAGGAATTTGATACTGGCATGGTGAATATCAACGGTTATTCGCTGGCACAACCAAATTTGCCGTTTGGAGGTGTTAAAGACAGTGGCTATGGTAGAGAGCATGGTGGCTTTGGGATCAAAGAGTTTGTTAACGTGAAAACCGTAATGGTCGCAAGCGCTGAATAACGCAAACCGTTCTTGATGTTAGTTTTTACGCTGGAGCCAGTAATACTGGCTCTTTGCATTTTAAATTGGTTATAATTCGCGTCCATTTTTTACACTGAGAAAGACACGTGGGCGAAGCAAGCTTAACAACCTTACATTTATTGGCAACCGATCCAAGCGCAGTGGCGCAAGCGGCTGAACTTGCACGTGATGGTCACCTTGTTGCGGTTCCAACAGAAACCGTTTACGGCTTAGCAGCAGATGCAAGGCAACCCGATGCGGTAAAAAAAATCTTTGCAGCAAAAGGACGCCCAGCTGATCACCCGCTAATCGTACACCTCGCTGACAAGCCTTTGGTCACTGAGTGGGTGGAAACATTGCCAGACTATTTTGACGCTTTAGCAGATGCTTTTTGGCCGGGACCACTGACGATCGTTGCCAAAAAGCAAGCACATGTGAGCGATGTAGTCACAGGCGGCCACCCAACCGTGGGTATACGTGTGCCAAATCATCCTGCAATGCTAGCATTATTGCAGCACATTAACTCCGGACTTGCTGCGCCCTCTGCCAATCCTTACAAAAAAATTAGTCCAACCACCGCCGAGCAAGTGTTGTTTGGATTGTCTGGCAAGATAGCAGCTGTGTTAGACGGCGGTCCGTGTGAAGTAGGACTTGAGTCTACGATTGTCGATATATCTTCAGCGACACCGAGGATCTTGCGAGCAGGCCCTATTACTAAAGCTGCACTTGAAGCGGTGCTCAATATTGAAGTGGATGAGCCCGATGTGCACACTGTAGCCGTCCCTGGTAACGTAAAAGCCCATTATCAACCAAGCAAACCGCTTACCCTGTTGTCAACGGAAGAGTTAGTTGCTCGCCTAAGCGGCCAGTGCGAAGCGAATACCGGTGTGTTGTATTATTCATCGCAAATTGAGCGAATGATCTCTGAGAATTCAGCAAACAACGAGCTGGTGGATCTCAAACTTGGTGCTGACAAAGCCAAGTATGCGCAGGGCCTTTATCACGGGTTACATCAATTGGACCAATCAAGTGCAACCGAGATTTTGTTGGAAGCACCACCAACGGCGCCCGAGTGGCGCGATGTTAATGACAGACTGATGCGCGCGGCCGCACAATAGTCATTATTTGGCGTGGTAGTCTATCGCGCCTAACTCTGCCTCAATCTTTACATAACTTTACCTTACTTTACATGGGCTTATCTTGCCTTTAAAACGCTGCAAGGCATACTGCATCTTATCGCACTTATACTGTGTGTTATCGAATAGTTTATCTTGATGTGAGTGATTAACTGTTACACTCAAATATAGCTAAGAACAATGGAAATTATTAAGGTTAATATGTGTAAAGTAACGCGCTTGGTGGTTTTTACGGCCACTATGCTGATAACCAATGCCGCTTTGGCGAAACCTTCGCAAGTGATTGCAGAGCCTATTCAATTTGAAAGCAGTAGCCAGCAAATTCAGGCAGTAGGTAATGCTGAAGCTATTCAATCGGTTATTTTGTATCCCGCGATTGGTGATAGGGTGACTGCGGTACATTTTAAACCGGGCGATCAGGTTAAAGCGGGTACTTTGCTATTGGAGCTAGACTCACGCCGCCAAAAAGCGGCGCTTGAAGAAGCTAAAATTCGTCTTGCAGATGCGCAGCGCACCGTCGACCGTCTAACCGATAGCCAAAAGCGCGGCGCCGTCCCAATTAATGAATTAGATAAAGCGGTAACGGACAGAGACTTAGCAAAGGTCGCCTTGATCCAAGCTAAGAATGAATTAGAAGACCGCCAAGTGATCGCCCCTTTTTCTGGCGTAATGGGACTCACCGACGTTGAGGTTGGAGATCGCATTACCACCCAAACCGCGATTGCGAGTATCGATAACTTTGATAAGTTGTATGTTCAATTTGCGGCACCGGAATCGGCGTATGGCATGCTTAAATCGACCGATAGCGTGCTGCTGACACCTTGGAATGATAATTCAACACGGATCGACGCAAAGATAGCGCAAATGGACTCTAGAATAGACCCAACAGCCCGCACACTAAAAATCAAAGCCATCTTTGAAAACCGCAATGACCGTTTTTTGCCTGGAATGAGCTTTAGAGTATCGCTAACGGTATTGGGTGAAGAGTTTGCCGTTATTCCTGAAGCCGCACTGCTTTGGGGCGCAACAGGTCCTTATGTATGGAAAGAAGTAGATGGCAAAGCTAAGCGTATTGATGTCAAAATCCAACAGCGGTTGCCGGGTAAATTGCTGGTATCAGGCGATTTGGCTGCAAGAGAGTTATTAGTTGTAGAAGGGGTGCAACGTCTTCGTCCTGGGCAAGAAATTGCGGTGACGAATGCACTGGCGAAGGAATAAATCGTGACTAAACCGGAGTTACCACAGTTACAAGATTTACCGTCGATGGCCATTCGCCGTCCAGTATTAATCGTTGTATTAAATTTATTGATTATTATTGCAGGTATTGCTGCTCTTGCCGGCGTTGAAGTTCGTGAACTGCCCGATGTAGATAGGCCGCGTTTAACGGTGTCCGCATCGTTTCCTGGGGGCTCGCCTGAGACTGTCGACACCGAAGTAACGAGTAAGTTAGAAGGGGCTGTTGCGCGTGTCAGTGGTGTAAAAAGCATTCGTGCACAAAGTGAAGAGAATAATGCGCGGATTGTTGTTGAATTTCGTCCGGGCATTAACCTAGACGATGCAGCAAACGAAACACGCGAATCTGTTTCTCGAGTACAAAGAGAGCTACCTGAAGAAGTTGAACGGGTGTCCATTATTAAAGCGGATAATGACGCAGAAGCCGTGGTGTCTTTAACTGTAAGTAGTGCCTCTTTAACACTTGAAGGATTGACCGAGCGAGTAGAAAAAGACTTAGCGCCGCAGTTTTTAACTATTCCTGGCGTAGCCGATGTGCGCCTGAACGGCGATAGAGAGCGGGTGCTGCGCGTAAGACTTGATCCGTTAAAACTGACAAGCTTTAATCTAACCGTTCCGGATGTTGCTGCGGCGCTTAGACAAGCACCGTTTGATGTACCCGCAGGCAGTTTAAAGTCAGACGATCAGCAGCTGATTGTCCGTGCCGATGCCACTTCTGTAACCGCTGAGCAGGTGAGTGATATCATCATTCGTGATGAGACTCGGGTGGGGGATATTGCCTCTGTGTATTTTGGACCGGCTGATCCTCGCTCTATGGTGAGACTCGACGGAGAGCCTGTAATTGGGCTTGAGATCATTCGCCAAGCACAGTCCAATACCATTGAAATCTCAGATGAAGTACTACAGCTCGTCGATAAGATAAAAGTACGCTTTCCAGATCTGGAGCTCTTTGTTACCTCCGATGATGCACAGTTTATTCGCTCATCCGTAGACGAAGTCTTGAGCTCGTTAGTGATAACCATATTGCTGGTGGTATTCACGCTTTGGGTATTTATCGGCTCGTGGCGTGCGACGCTTATTCCAGCTTTTGCAATCCCGGTCGCGCTTATTGGCTCTTTGGCGCTGATCTGGGCGCTTGGCTTCTCTGTTAATATTTTAACCTTGCTAGCACTTGTGTTGGCCACTGGACTTATCGTCGATGATGCGATTGTTGTTAGTGAGAATATTCAGCGTCGTCGTGGCGAAGGGATAGGTCGTCGCGCCGCGGCGGTACTTGGGACAAGAGAAGTCTTCTTTGCTGTAGTCGCGACAACCGCAGTACTTGCTGCGGTATTCGTACCGATTGCCTTTTTACCCTCGACTGCGGGCCGATTGTTCAGGGAGTTTGGTGGCGTGTTAGCTGGTGCCGTGATTATTTCTTCATTTGTGGCACTGTCATTGGTGCCAGCATTAACATCTAAGTTAAAAGTAAAGCAAGATAGCAAAAAGCATCTATTTTCGAGTATTGGTGTGAAACTCGCAGAAATGTATCGCGGTACGATCCACTGGGTACTTGACCATGCATGGCTAACCTTTGGTGTATTTGTGGTTATTGCGAGCCTATCAGGTGCGCTCTATTCGCAATTGGATAATGAGCTTTTGCCATCTGAAGACAGAGGTAAAATTCGCATTTTCGCAAGAGGGCCTGACGGTGTTGGTCTTAACTTTATGGATAGACAGGCCAAACAGATGGAGGACATCTTATTACCCTTTGTAGAAAGCGGAGAAATAGAGTCAATCTATACGGTTGTCGGTCAGTGGGATCCAAATATTGTATTTATCACTGTGCCATTAAAGCATTGGGATGAACGTCATTTCTCGCAACAGGAAATTATCGATAAGATCAGAGGACCGCTTGGTAATATACCAGGTGCACCTGCTCGTGCCTTTGGTGCAAATAGCTTAAACCTAAGAGGCCAAGGTGGTGGTATCGAGCTTGCGCTACTTGGTAACGACTATTTAGAGATCTTTAAAGCAGCGCAACAATTTGCGGCTTTGGTTGAAAAAGAAATGCCAGACGTGGCTCCGGTGCAAATCTCTTATCAACCCTCACAACCTCAGCTGCGCGTAAACATTGACCGTAGAAGAGCAGAAGAGCTTGGCGTCAGTTTGAGTGATATCTCAACGACACTTAGGGCAGCCATTAATGGCGATGATGTTGCTGATTTGAATGTTGGCGACCAATCCATACCAATTATGCTGCAAGCTCAAAACCATACCATCAGAGACCCAAGTGATTTGGCTAACCTTTATGTTGGCAGCCGCTCTGGTGCATTGGTTCCGCTAAGTAGCCTTGCCGTTATTGTAGAAGAGGGCGTAGCTGCCGAGCTTGAACGTCATGCGCAGCGTCGTAGTATCGAGCTGGATATGAAACAGCCAGAAGACATGCCTATGGCAGAAGTGGTTGAAAAATTACGAACGCTAGCAGATCAGAGTTTACCCGACAGCGTGACGCTGGCGTTTAAAGGGGAAGCGTTAACGTTTGAAGAAACGGCCAACGAAGTGTTACTTACCTACGTGCTGGCATTCTTAATTGTATTGCTCGTACTTGCTGCACAATTTGAAAGCGTGAATAGTGCCGTTGTAGTTATGATCACAGTTCCGTTTGGGATCACTTCCGCCATATTGGCGCTGTATCTTACTGGTACTTCGCTAAACATATATTCGCAAATCGGCTTAGTGATGTTGATTGGTTTAATTGCTAAAAATGCCATCTTGTTAGTTGAGTTCGCTGATCAGTTACGTGACAAAGGACGGTCAGTAAGACAAGCCGTTGAAGAAGCAGCAGTGATCCGTTTGCGTCCTATCATGATGACTTTGGTGTCCACATTGCTTGGTGCTTTACCATTGATTTTATCGGTAGGCGCAGGTGCTGAGTCGAGAAATGCAATCGGCTGGGTCGTATTTGGCGGATTAGGCTTAGCGGTTTTCTTTACGCTTTACCTCACACCTGTCGTTTATCTCGGTTTAGCGAGATTTACAAAACCGAGGGCGGATGAAACCAAATTATTAGTGGATGAACTTGATAAAGCTGAAAGTTAAATTCCGCGGGTAAAAATAAAGTAAGGTGAGCGCAGCAATAGCTGCGCTTTTTTTATACAGCGATTAATGTTGTGGTAACACATTCTTTGATACTTTTTGTTGAACTTTTCATTATTTAAACTGTCACAACCGATGTGGTTGTTTTATAGCCAGTATGTTTGCTACTCTAAGACAGTAAATCCTGTTTTCTATAACAATAATAAAAATAACAAGCTAATTGAAAGAAGATGTGTCATGGGTAATTTATTTTTAAAAGAACGGGAAAATTGGACCGCCTGGATTATTTGGAGCTTGATAGGATGCACGGCAACCGTTGCATTATCGAGTTATACCAGTGAGATATGGATGGGGCTATTAGCGCCTATTTTGGTATTAGGATTACTAACAACATGGATGAGTTACACCAAGCGATTTGATTTTTCCAGAGCATTCAAAGTGCTTAGTACCGTTGTGTTGTTTTCATCTATTCCGGTTATCATTGAAAAAGTGCTGCCTGCAAAAAACGCAGTCATCGGTATGATTGACTCGGGGATCATCGTGATTGCAATGGTTATCGCCAGTTGTATTTTTGCTTACATTGCCAAAAGGCCAAAGCAATATTATTGATTATTCGGCTATTATTTGCGCTTTTGAATGCAAAAATCGAAATAGTGCTTTACAACCGATGGATAACTCCATAAAATGCGCGCCAACAACGGAGAGATGGCTGAGTGGTTGAAAGCACCGGTCTTGAAAACCGGCATACGTTAATAGCGTATCTAGGGTTCAAATCCCTATCTCTCCGCCACCTCATTCCCAAAACCGCCTCCAAATGGCGGTTTTTTTCGTTTGGAGGCGTGTATGTCTGCGGCTAGTAACATGGCAATAATAAAACATAGTTCTATTTGGATTGTATTTAGTTATTTTTATCTTAGCGGCCTAAACATGGCGCTAACGTTGTCGATTGATTCGCAACAAGACCCTGATATTACGATGACGCTGCTGCATGTTTTTTTATTCAATTGCCTTGTTGGTCATCTGATCACTAAATATGAAAAATCCTGGCCAGAAATCGCCAGTGTAGTTATTGCATTATTTGGTGTGGTTGGATTTGGACACTACTTTGTTGGTAGCTTGGGAGAGTACAGTGATGAGCTTAATATTGGTCTTGTATTATTGCTGCCATTTGCAACCTTTGTAATGAAAAAACTCAAACAATATGCCGAAGAGAAAGCCGCTAGTTAGCGGTTTTTTTGTGTCCGACGAATAGCTCGACTGCTTGATAATCAAGCAGCTCCGGTATCTTGCCTATTTTGGCTGTGATACAATCTAAGGTTCTTGTTAATAAAAAATATGGAAAGACTATGTCTCAATTCAACACAGACGCAGATAAAGCGAGCTACGGTATTGGTTTACAAATGGGTGAGCAACTTAAAGCAAACCCTTTTGAAGGTCTAAACCTTAACTCTGTATTCGAAGGTATGAAAGACGCTTATGCTGGTGACAGCTTCCGCGTTGAGATCCCTGAAATTCAAGCAGCATTTGAGAAGATCAATGCTGAAATCCAACAGCGTCGTGAAGAAGAAGCGAAAGTATTAGCAGCTGAAGGTGTTGCATTTCTAGAAGAAAATGCAAAACGTGCTGAAGTAACAGTAACTGAGTCTGGTCTTCAGTATGAAGTAGTTGAAACTGGCGAAGGCGATAAGCCTGTTGAAGATTCAAAAGTACGTGTTCATTACCACGGTACTCTAATCAACGGTACTACATTTGACAGCTCTTACGAGCGCGGTCAACCAGCTGAATTCCCAGTAAATGGCGTGATCAAAGGTTGGACTGAAGCACTTCAAATGATGCCAGCAGGTTCTAAATGGCGTCTATACGTGCCGCATGAGCTTGCATACGGCGAGCGTGGTGCGGGTGCTGCAATCGCACCTTTCTCAACGTTGATTTTTGACGTTGAGCTACTAGACGTACTTTAAGTCTATGCTTTGAGTGGATCTGTTGGATCCACTCTATTATTCCATTTAGCTTTAATACACCCTCAAATTGAGCAACTAAAATAACAAAAACTTTTACCTTGCTGACACAGACGTCGCTACCTTGCCCACAGCTGTGCTATCGACAAGATTTTATCGCCTCAAAAAGGGTCACTGAGCTACGCTAGCTGTTATTACTTTTTCGACATATTTTCTTTAACCCGCCTCATTGCTTCCATTCAATACTAAATACACATTCTCCCAAATCTTTGATAATGCAATTAGGTAGTCAGGCGTTTGAAAATGGGGACAGACGCGGTCGCCATAGATCACGGCTTTAAGTTGTTCAAGTACGGCTAAGTTGGCCTTATCGCGCAATGTCATTATTTCATTCACCGTAAACGCATGTTGCTCCAGCAGGTAGTGGCTTCGCCACTCTTTACTAGACATAGTGATAGGTGATGGTAACCAAGTTAATGGACCATAAGTATCGCTTAGTAGTAATGTGCCATGGTTAAATATGGCTGAGACTCTATGATTGATAAATGTTGCTGAGCCATCATCAAACTCAGACGCAAAGTTTTGACAAAGCAGCGAAATGGACATCGCCCCGCGTTGTAGCAAAATACTAGCAAACGCACTCGGAGTAGCCTTGGGTTGAATGGCTACTGTCACATCAACTTCGTCGGTAAATAGACGATAAATTAAATCCAGTCCCGAATACAGTGTCCTGAGGTTGACGGCGAGGTCTAAATGCATACATTGGCCATGTGCTGCGGCACCGAAGTAGCTGTCATAGAAAGAGCGAATAGGGTACAGATCAGCGAAATGGGCGTTCACCCAGAATCTAACACCATTAACTTTGGCAACTGCTAGTGCCTGTGCCATCGAGGTCGGCCCAATTGGATGTTCACAAATTACATGGATATGTTTTTCTAATAGTGCGATAGTAATCTCAATACCGGCATCGCCAGCGATAGCCACACAAGCAATATCCACTTGTTTGTCTGTTATCTGCTCTGCATTGGTGTAATGTGGTACGGCAAAGGACTGAGCGTACTGTGTTGAGCGAAGACTACCAGTTGACAATATGCCACTGAGCATCAATCCCGTATTTTGAAATTGTAATGCCCGAATATAAGTAGCACCGTAATTGGTTCCGCATACTAAAACTTTCATAGCGAGTCCTTATGCAATGGGGTGTGGATACAAGTTAACCGCGCGGCCAGCCAAGAGTTTATGCAATCTTGGGTTGTCAATGCGCTTGAATTGTTCGCCAAAGTGAATGGGCTGCATATTAACACCAACAGCTCGAGCCACTCTAAATGGACTTAATGCAACGTCTGAAGCAGTGACATCAACAATGGCAATATCAACCCCCGCTTTGGTAATGCGCTGTCTTAGATCTGCGGCTCCCTCAAGAGTAGGATAAGGCCAGCATGATAGTGGTTTAGCTTCAGATTTAGGCTGTCTCATAAAGTTAAAGGTGGATAAGTGCGCGTTAGAGAAATAAAACGCGGCATGATCTTCTAACGTCCTGACCTGTTCTACGGTTTGTGGAGCTTTATGCCCACTCTGCATTAGGCTGCAAAGATAGGGCATAACATGACCTTGCTCTAATAATGCTTTGGTGACAGCCACATTGATGTTGTCATGGGTTGCTAATGAAACTGATACCGCAGGCGTGGTGATGCCATCGCCTAGACCAAGGCAAACCACCGTTGGGATATGGATGCCGACGTCAAGAAGGTATAATTCTAGTGCTATGCCTCGCTGCGTTATCGATTCGACCATGAGCTTCAACTTACCAGTTAGCAAAGAGTCGGCATCTAATCTAGTGCAAGGGAGTTGGGCGTACCAAGTAAGCATCATCGCATCTCTTTCAATGAGTTCGAAGCAAGCTCTGATAGCGGCATCTTCGTTATCTTTACCTGCCGCTAAGCCATTGGAAGAAACTTGACTGAATTGCTCTTCATAAGGGCAACTAAAATTAAAGTAGCTCACTAATGCGGGTACCCAAGTAGCGCGACTTGTGCCAATCCAATTGCCTTCAACCCAATGAATTTTTTGTTTACTTCGCCATTTGCTAAAGGGAAATCCAGGTGTTGCATACTGCTCGGGAGAATAGAGGACTAGATCTGCTGGGTTTACGTAGTCTCCTTGAAGTTGATTTACCGTGGCATAACGACAGTTACGAATATCGTATCTCGCTGCTGAATAACGTTCAAGTGCTTCACCCACGGCACTAATATGAGCTGAAAGCGAGTCTAATCCTTTGCCTGAACCAACTTGGCCTTGTGTTCTCGGATCAAACTGACCACTTGTAAAACTACTTAGGCTAGCAGATGCGGTGACTGGGAGTTCAGGTAAGTGGGGGGCATGGCCCGTTAGTTGTTTTATCACGCCAAATTCTGGGTCAACCCAACCTCGCATCATTGTTTTAAATTGCTCAACTGTCTTTAATTCAGAAATGGCCGCTAAGGTGTTATTGCTAGCAGCGATATCTTGTTCGCTAGGGCCAGAGCATACTGCGCATTCAGGGACTGGAATAATAGGGTGGAGCGAGCTTTCTCCACTAACCAAATTGGTTGTTCTGGTAGTATGTTGCAGCACAGATTGCGTGTACTGTAACAAAATGGTTTGTATATCAGTTGCAGCCTGCATTGCGATTGATGCTGACATACTACTTAAAATTGAATGGGCTCGAGCGCCGGAATGTGCTTTATTCGTGATCTCATCAATCTTGTGTGCAGTTTGCGGATTTATTGCAGTGCCAAGTTTTCGCAGTCGTAAACAGTTCCAGCATCCACCGCCTTGATTGGTAACATATGGACCTACATGCCCGGTTAGTCCATCAATTGAGACGTAAAAAGTAGGTAGTGCAAGCTTAGCTAAATGCGTGGCGATGTTGGTATGCGCACTGAGCGAGTCCGATGGCAGAGAAATAACAACCAGATCCCAGTTTTGAAGAATAACTTCATCTAATGGGGAGTTCAGTTCGGCAGTTTGTGCACTAACTTCTGAGTGAACAAAGCGTTGCTTTAGGTAGTCTGTGAAGGCATCGACCGTTGTAGTATTACTTGGCAGGTGATTAACTGCATGATGATAATAGCCACTTTGGTTAGTACAATTAGCATCATCAAGAATATGAATATACCCCACGCCAGCATTTAACAGCTCTTCTAGCATAGGCATCGCCCAAGGCGTTAACCCTATACACAGAATACGGTTATTCTGGAGTGTTCGTGGATCACGCTTTGCCTCATTTTGCCACGCGTTAATAAAGCGGTATTGTTCAGGCCAAGGAGCTGAGGTTGAGTTGATAACAACGCGTTCAATGAGACCTTTTTGCTCCAATAAGCGCAATAATTGCTCAACACTAGCGCTAGAGTATTGCGTTATCTGTGATGCGATCTCATCGAGGCCAAAGTCACCATTTAATAAAGGAATAATGTCGTCAACAAAAGCACTTATGTCTTTTCCATGGAGTTGAAAATCTCCAAGATCAGAGCGTAGCAATACTCCCTCATCGTTAGGTAAGATACTTGCGGCAGGTGATAGCCTTATTTTATCTTTATTCATATGCATCCTCTGTAAGTTATGGAAGCCCCGATAGAGAGGCTTCACTAATGTCTTTATCCTTGAACTGCACTCAACATACAGCAATAAATTGGACCTGGTGTACAGGTATAACATTGGTATGTTGGGTTACTTCCGGCACACAATTGTGCACCTTGAAAGTGATTAACAGAGGGTTGACACAACACACACTGTGTCGGCTGACAAGTAACGCACTGCGGTTGACATAAAACACATTGTGTTGGCTGGCAAGGAACACACTGCGGTTGACATAATACACACTGTGTTGGTTGGCAAGTTACACACTGCGGTTGACATAAAACACATTGTGTTGGTTGGCAAGGAACGCACTGTGGTTGACATAAAACACATTGTGTTGGTTGGCAAGTAACACACTGCGGCTGACATAAAACACATTGTGTTGGTTGGCAAGGAACGCACTGCGGTTGACATAAAACACATTGTGTTGGCTGGCAAGTAACACACTGCGCAGGCTGACAGGTTACACAGAACGAAATGATACAAGGAACACACTGTATGCTTTGTGCGCATTGAACGCTAGCGCCCCCTGAAGGTTGACACTGTAGACATTGCAGTGATGCAGATTCTGGCGTAGCAGTAGGCTGACAGTGAAGGCAGCAGTTACAGAAATTGACAACACAAAGGAGGCAGTTTGTACAAGGCGAGCATGGAGTGCAAGGAGTACATAAATAGCAAGGACTGCACGTAAGGGCGCAAGCGTCGCATTTACGTACTCCCTCTGCTTGCTGCTCAGAATATTGCTTTTCTAATTCTTTAACTTTTGAACTTAGCTCTGTGAGCTGAACCTGAAGATCTTTAACGTCATTACTCATTTTCAAATCCTTTATGACCAAAGTCATGGCTTTAGATTGATGTTTGGTGCCGAGCGATAGACACCGCTAAATTCGCCATGGCAAATAACAACAAGGTTGAGACCTGACTAACTACATGTAGATATCAACTTATATTTTGAACCTGAGCGAAATCCTAGTATCGCTATCCCACCTTAAACAGGGTGTTTGCAGTAATGTGGGGAAACAGTAGTTTGCTGTTTTTGGTGTTGTTAAACTGTAGCGAAATATTCTGTGTGTATTGCAGTTGCGACGCGCCACTGGATAACCTTTCTATCCAGTAAGTGGTAGAAAAGTTTGGAACGTCTACATGGTTTTTACAAAATGGGATACTTGAAACTAATCCATCATTGTCACTGTTAACGGTCAAAATATCCGTTTTAGTGATAGGGTTATATGCTTGGTTAACTAGCAATTGTTGTTCTAACACGATATTCGGATTGATATTTGGATTACTCGGTGAGTTTTCTCCATACAAACCCGCAATGGCAGTACCTGCCTTAGTTTCTGGTTGCGGCAGCGTGTTGGCAATGGGAATTTCTGGACGACCATCGACAAAGTGATGATTTCCAAGTGCTAAAATTGAGTTACCGTGTGGAATTGAAACCTGTTTGACTATCGCATGCTCTGGATTTTGTATTGGCACGTTTGCTCCACCTGAAGGAGCGGGGATATAAGGAGGGCGGTTGTACTTACCTGAACCTTGATTGGTGGTGGCTAAATTGAGCCAAGTGCCATTTTCAGCATGCACAAGTTGGTCTTTCTTGTCACCGTCGGCAAAAAATACACGTTGTTCATAAAAGATAGTATAACTATTTTGTTGATAATCTCCACCTCGATTTACTACTTTTCCTTGTGTGGCGCTAAAGGTGATCACCTCGTAGTAAGGGAAATTAAATAATATAACCCCTTCTGGAGCAGTTTCTTGCGGCAGCGGCATGACGTTAAATCCCGCAAAACGAGCGCTTGCCCAAGTGCCGATGAGATCTGCCAATGGCCCAAGTGCGCTGAGGGTTTCTGGCTGGCTATTTCCTCCTCCTGTTGCGAGTAAAGGTATATTGTAATCTGGGACAAAACCTTGCTTGTTAGGTTGCAGCGCAGCTTGTAGGTGATCTGCTGTGGCTTTTGCTTGCTGATTGGTGACAGTATTAAACATAAAAAACTCCCTTTAAAAGGTTTGTTAATAAAGTGTTTTCGGTGTTTAATTTAAGTATGGTTATGCAAATTAATCGATTACATCACATTACATTAAGGGCTGTGTTGTGCATTCGAATGCTTAGGCGTTTGAATTGGTAGGGTTCTTTGAACTCGGGTGAGCGCTATGTTGGTACAACTATAGTAAAGTGCTGACGTTATCATGAGAGCTCTCTAAACGCACAATGCAAAACGCTCCCATAAAAGGGAGCGTTTTTAGCAAAGCTGAGTTTGTGACGTTTTAGTAAGTCGCGCTGCCTTTAGTACGAGGGAAGGCAATAACGTCACGTACGTTGCCCATGCCAGTAACATAAGCAACCAAGCGCTCAAAGCCAAGACCAAAGCCTGAGTGAGGCACTGTTCCATACTTACGTAGGTCGCGGTACCAGCTGTAATCTTCTTTGTTTAAGCCCATCTCTTCAAGACGCGCATCTAGCACATCTAAACGCTCTTCACGCTGTGAGCCACCAATGATTTCACCAATACCAGGCGCAACGACGTCCATAGCAGCAACGGTTTTACCGTCTTCGTTTTGGCGCATGTAGAATGCTTTGATATCACGAGGGTAGTTTTTGATAACTACTGGTGCGTTAAAGTGTACTTCAGCAAGGTAACGTTCGTGTTCTGATTGTAAGTCGACGCCCCACTCAACAGGGAATTCAAACTCTTTATCACATGCTTTTAGAATTTCGATAGCATCTGTGTAATCTACCTGAGCAAAGTCTTTATCGATGAATGATTCTAGGCGAGTAATGGCATCTTTTTCGATGCGCTGTGCGAAAAACTCCATATCATCACGACGTTCATCAAGTACTGCTTTAAACACATACTTCAACATGTCTTCTGCAAGCGCTGCGATGTCGTTAAGGTCGGCGAATGCCACTTCAGGCTCAACCATCCAAAACTCTGCTAAGTGACGAGAAGTGTTTGAGTTTTCAGCACGGAATGTTGGACCAAAAGTATAGATTTTTGAAAGGGCACTGGCGTATGTTTCACCGTTAAGCTGACCCGATACGGTCAAGAATGCTTCTTTACCAAAAAAGTCTTCTGAATAGTCTACATCGCCTTTGTCTGTGCGTGGTAGGTTGTTCATATCAAGTGTAGATACACGGAACATCTCGCCTGCGCCTTCACAGTCACTTGCGGTAATGATAGGCGTGCTGATCCACTGGTAGCCACGCTCATGATAAAAACGGTGAATAGCTTGTGCAAGACAGTTACGTACACGCGTAACCGCGCCCATAACATTAGTGCGAGGGCGAAGGTGCGCATGTTCGCGTAAGTATTCAATACTGTGGCGTTTTGCAGCCATTGGGTATGAATCTGGATTCTCAACCCAGCCTAATACCTCAACGCTGTTCGCTTGGATCTCAAAAGATTGACCTTGACCTTGTGATTGTACAAGCACACCAGTCACCGCTACTGAACACCCAGCAGTAAGACGAGTCACTTCGTCATAATTATTCAGCGAATTAGGGACTACGGCTTGAATAGGGTCAAAACAAGAACCGTCATGAACGGCTAGAAATGAAATACCTGCTTTTGAATCACGTCGTGTACGGATCCAGCCTTTTACTGTTACTTGGCTGTCAACCGCAACGGTGCCTGCTAGTAGCTCCGTTATCGCTGTGTGGCTCATCTTTACTCCAAATGATTTATTTTTTATTTGTAAATTAAAAGACAGAGTGTCTTATCGTCATGTAAGCCGTATCTTACCTGCGATGGACAAATAAAAAAACACTGAAATGCAAAAAACTGGGCTGAAAAGAATGAGTAAAAGCCATGAAAAAACAGTCGGACTGTGGCATTATGAATGTTCGATGATAAAAATAGCTTTATTAATACTAACAGTGACGTTCAAAACTCGATGAAACAAGTTTTTATTTTGAGGGGTCTACCTGGCTCTGGAAAATCGCATTATGCGCAAACGCTAGCCGACGACCTAGTCTCCGGCGATGAAACACAGTATTTTATCTGTTCAACCGATGATTATTTTCTTAATGAAAACGGCGAGTATCATTTTGAAAAACAACGCCTTTCAGAATATCACAACTTAAACTTAGCCCGGTTTATTAACGCCTTAGCTGAAGGTATCCCTTTGGTCGTTGTTGATAACACCAATATCAAGAAATGGGAGTTTGTTGCTTATGCGTCAGCTGCTGTGGCAATGGGTTATCAAGTGAAAGAAGTCATTGTCGGTGAAATTAAAGATAAATCCCTACAGCACTTATATGCCAAGCGTAATAGCCATGGCATTGGCTTGAAAACAATTTCAAAAATGGCCCACCTTTTCGAATGGTGATCAAGCTTAGGGTAGAGTAACCCTAACAACGCTCGTGTATGTTAAACAGGGTAGTATCATATCCGATCTTACAGTTAAAAAGAGCGGGTTTAGACTTCACCTTAGAGCAAACAAGAGACGGTCGTCAATGTTAGCCTTATTCTACATAGCGGCCGTTTAGTTAGCTCATTCCTGCCCCATTGCTATTCAGCAGTGTGATGTGCAACCAACTTTTTTAGCTTCAGTTGACCCAATTTTCGTAATGCTACTGAGTTTCGAAAGGGCTCTGACATTTATATTGTGTCTAACGGGCTAGTTGTACCCGCAAAATGTTGGCCAAGTACATGTGTATAGATTTGTGTGGTACTAACGTCATTGTGGCCCAGTAATTCTTGAACACTTCTTATATCACGACCAGCTTTAAGCAAATGGGTTGCGAAGCTATGCCTAAACGTATGGCAGGTGACGCGTTTATTTATTTGAATATTACGCACGGCATTCCCGAGCGCTTTACGAATAACACTTTGATGTAAATGGTGCCTGCAAAGTGTTCCTGTATAAGGATTGATACAAGTAGTGCTGGAAGGGAAAATAAACATCCACCCATGCTGCCTAAACGCGTTGGGATACTTGCGTTCTACTGCATTTGGCAGAGATGGACCTATCCCGTGAAGGTTGTCATCCTGTTGAATCTTAATAGCCATTTCAATATATGTAGTGAGCTTTTTTGAGCATCTATTGCTGAGGATGGTTTGCCTATCTTTATGCCCTTTACCGTCTCTAACGGTCAGCGAAGCTCTATCAATATCAATATCTTGGATACGTAACCTGAGGCATTCTGAAACTCTTAGTCCGCTACCATAGAGTAGTTCTATTATTAGTCTATCACGGCCATCAAGTTCATTTAGTATTAGTGAGATTTCTGATGGGGATAACACTGTAGGTAAATATCTTTGTTTAGTGGCATAGCAAAAACCTAAATCCCCAAGCTCATGGTGCAAAAGCTTCTGATACAAATAGGCTAACGCGTTAAGTGCAATTTTTTGTGTGTTGATAGCCACATTTCGTTGGTTGGCAAGGAAGGTTAAAAATTGTGTAACCTCTTCCGTTCCCATTGTCTCAGGGTGACGCTTGTGGTGAAAGTTAATGAATGCCTTAATCCAATATAGGTAGGTTTTTTCTGTTCTAATGCTGTAACCACGCATACGCATTTCTTCCTGAAGACCTTTCAGAAATGGGCTTTTTAGACTCATGGTAACTCCTTAGCTCATATTGCTGTATATACATACAGTATTATCTGAAATTCTCGGATATCAAGGGAAATAATGAAAAAATTTTTGCGCGTTTATGCATGAATAAATTAAAGATATTATTGTTTATCAAAAGGTTATGTATCTTCGATTTGAAATAATAGGTTTTGGAAACGCGCATGCGCATTTTTCCAGATGGTATATTTAGCAGAATGCTGATAAGTTCTTTGCATACTGATAGTTAACTGTGCGCATTTTCACTGGTCCAACGAGGTAAACGCGCATGCGCACGAATAAAATGTTAGCTGCCTAAATCAAAATATGTGTATTTAAATTAACTCTAAAAAAGGAAAATAGATATGTGGGGCAAGATCTTAGCAGGTGCAGCTGTTGGTGTTGGCGCGGTTGCTGCCGCACCATTTACAGGTGGAGGCTCATTATTGGGTGGAGCATCTTTGATCGCTTCACTCACAGGTGCAGGAACTATTGCAGCCGCAGTAGGGGCTGGTGTTGCGGGAGGGGTTGTTGGCGCTGCCGTGGCTGACAGTGATGATAAGGAGAAGGAGCAGATCAAAGACCAAGGAAGAGCTGAAGGAAAGGCTGAAAATGCTTTGGAGATAGAAAAACTTGTTAACAAGCTTTCTCAAGCACTAGAGAAACTCAAGTCTCATGATGAGCATTTCAAAGCTATTATTGCCATGGAAGCTGTTGGGGTCTCTTGCGCGGCGTGCGATGATGACTTCTCTGATAATGAGCGTGAAGAAATTGGTGAGTTTGTTAAGGGAATGATGGCTCAAAATATTCCTCAGGCTGTAAAAGAAAAAATTCAAAATATTTATGATAATCCACCTAGTGTTGAAGAAGCATTTTTGCTGGCAAAATCCTCTGGTATGTCTTTAGATGTCTATGAGGAATTAATCAGATTTGTCATGGAAATAGATGGCATAAAGCCAGAAGAAGAGGCGTTTGTTCAAGCTTGGAATCAACTTAAAGCAGCATAATACATGGAGTAATAAATAATGAGCGGCAGAATTGATCGTTTTAAAAAAAGGAAAGAATTAATAAAGAAAAATCAGTCTCTGCCGTTCGTTCGTGGCGTTACTGATCAAGAACTGGTCGACAAGCTTCTTCGTCAAGGCATCAATAGCGATCGTGTGACAAGCCTTGGTTATTCAACTGATCTTAACGTTTCTGTGGAGGTAAATGCCGAAGAGGTCGAGACTTTGCTTTCCGAACTTAGGGCTTCATTCCACAAAGATCGATTGGAGCAGCTTATAGATGAAACGAAGCGCGGCGTCATATCATCGATCGCAGGTCCATTTGGGCTTGGAAAAATAATAAGTGCTTATGACAAAACTGGAGGGAATGTAGATACAGTTCATAATGCCAGAGCTGGAGTTTATGCAACTCAAGAAGAAAAGCAACGCTACGATGACCGTGGCGAATACAATTCCAGTAATTACCATGGCCATAAAGACTATAAAGCTAGAAACGAAGCGGATTCAAATTTACAAGACGAAGGTAAACTCGTTGATTCTTATACAGGCAATGTAATGGGGGTAAATGAAAATAGGCACCTTGATCATCAAATCCCAGCAAGTGAAGTGCATAACGATCCTGGTCGTATACTGGCCGAAATTGACGGCCCAGGTGCTGCAAATGCGGATTCTAACTTAAACTCAACTTCTGAGCATATTAATAATAAAAGCGGTAAAGGTAAGTTAACGACAGAAGAATTCCTAGCGAAACTGGAGCGCACAGCTCCCGAGCGAAAAGCCCGTATTGACGAGCTTTCTAATAAGCAAGACCTCACAGGACAAGAGAAGAGAGAGCTAGAGAGACTTAAAAGACATGATGATGTTGATCCTAAATTGATGCGCGAGAAAGAAAAAGAAGCTAGGGAAGAGTACGATGACACTATCAATAAAGAATACTACACAAGCAAAAAGTTTATTAAAAACACTGTCAGCACAGGAGCTGTTGAGGGTGCCAAAATGGGAGTTCAACAAGCATTTGGGTATCTTTTGGTTGAGTTTTTTTCAAGTGCAATTGTTGAAATAAAAGACGCATACAATAATGGCTTTGAAGGCGAGAGTTTATATAAGGACATCAAAGTTCGTTTGATTCGAATTGGCCGAAACATTGCTGGCAAATGGAAGGGTGTGGTAAAAGGTTTCTCTGCTGGATTTATATCAGGTTTTATATCAAACCTAATTACAACGCTGGTAAATATGTTTGTAACTACCGCTAAGCGATTTGTTAGGATGATAAGAGAAGGTGTGTTTTCCTTGTTAAAAGCGCTGAAGCTCATACTTTTTCCTCCTGCTGACATGAGTTTTGCAGAGACAATGCACGAGGCTATGAAGCTAATTGCAGCTGGAGGTGTTGTTATTGCTGGCGTAGCACTCGAAGAAGTCATTGATAAACTTATTCTAGGCGTGCCATTTCTCGTGCCATTTGCCCCTATTGTAACAGCGGTAATTGTTGGGTCATTAACCGCTATCGCAATGTCTTTGGTCGCTTATTTAATAGATAAAATGGATATTCTTGGCGTTATCAAGGCTCAGGAAACCAAATTCATATTAGAAAATCTTGATAAGGATATCGATGAAAAGTTAAAGAAATGCGACCGCATTTCCGAAGAAATAGATGAGTTTCTTGGTGAAAGCTCTTTCTTATTGCCGCAAAGCAGCTAACAAGGCGCTGCACGCGGATAAATTACTCGTTGCGCTCGCAATTTACCGGTGAGCGCAGCGTTATGCCCCGATCAGAAATAGGCAACGTAATATATGAAAAAGCTTGTACTTCCAAGAGAAAATGATAATGAAGAGATAGAAACGTCCCAGAGCCTATTGTTAATCGGCGCGAATGGCTCGGGTAAAACTCGGCTAGGTACATGGATAGAAATAACTTCACCGCAGAAGGATAGTGTTCACCGCATATCGGCTCAAAAATCCTTGGCTTTGCCGGATTCTATAACCCCTCAGTCGATAGAGCTGGCTGAAAAAGACTTGTTGTTCGGCAACCCTAAATGGTCATATCATCACAAAAGCTACAAGTTTAAAGAAAAGCCGGCGACTCAGCCTCTAAACGATTATCAAAAACTTATGGTTTACCTATTTTCCGATGAGACAGAGGAAAACGCTAAATTCAAGAGGGAATGTAAAGCTAATGATGGTCGTGTTGAGCCTCCTGTAACAAAGATTGATCGTGTAAAAGAACTGTGGGAAGAAATTCTACCTCATCGGGAATTAATCATCGGTGGCCTAAGAACACAAACATGTGTTAAGGGTCATGAGGACAAGCTTTATAACTCATCCGAGATGTCAGATGGCGAAAGGGTAATATTTTATTTAATAGGTCAGTGTTTAGCAGCGCCCCAAAATGGAATTATTGTAATCGATGAGCCTGAGTTGCACCTGCATAAATCAATACAAGCGCCTTTATGGGATGCTATTGAAAAACAGCGTGAAGACTGCTTATTCGTCTATCTTACCCATGATGTGGATTTTGCAGCAGCTAAGTCTGCTGCTAAAATGGTGTGGCTAAAATCTTTCGATGGCTCCAAATGGGAGTGGGAGCAGATAAATCAAGATGAGGACCTCCCCGGTGATCTTCTGATTGAGGTTTTAGGTAGCAGGAAACCCGTAGTTTTAGTTGAAGGTGAAAATGGAAGTTATGATGTTTCTCTCTATCGAGAACTCTTACCTAATTTCCTTGTGATACCTCGCGGAAGCTGTACTCAGGTTATCCAATCAGTAAAAGCCCTGAAAGCAAACCCACAAATTCACCACTTAGAGGTGTACGGCGTTATTGATCGTGACAGGCGCATAAAACAAATGACACCCATCACAATTAGCATCAAAGCTAAGAAGATGAAGTAAAAGAGTATAAAAATACTTCAATCACTTTGGTCAAAAACGTTCATCGATAGACTAATTTTTAGCGCTCAGGCGAATCTCTTCACCAAAACTGGGTTATCGTGCACGACAAAGCGCTGTAAATACAGCAGTATGAAATTCTAGAGTTGAGAATGTGAGTTTTGCTAAGCCAGCAAGCGCTCGCAGTTTGTTAGGTTTGTCCGTCGTCGTTTTTGCAGTGTTTCACAGTAAGCGGTTATTGTCCGCTCTCGACCAACTGCACCGTGAAATACCCGAGAAAATTGCGTGGTGAGTTTTATCCAGTTCTCAGGCTCTATATTTAGTCGAGTGAATATGGGTTGTGACTCAAAAATATAGCCTCGCTTGTCGGCGCGAATACATTGGCCTGTGAGTTCAACCAACTCAATATAGGATTTGAGCTCGAAAGGCAGTCCTTTTGGCATATGTTTTCGTGGGCTGCCAGCAAATCGTAGTAGGCTTTTTGGCTGTTTACCTAATTTCGCATGGTCAATTCGCTTTTTGATGCTGGTGTAGTCTGAGGTTTCAGGCGTTGCGGCGATTTTGGCTCTAATGGGGTTCAAGTCTACGTAAGCGAGACAAGCAGCCAGTGCTGCTTCATCCAGTAATGCTTGGGATTTAAATCGTCCTTCCCAAAATCGGCCTGTACAGTTATCTTCTATATTTGCTCGGCGGGCGATGTCTTCGTTAAGCACCCGCATAAACCAACTAATATCCGCTAGTCTTCCCCTGTACTTATCAACCAGCTCATCTAGTATCAATTGCTCCGACTCATTGAGTGGCTCACCTTCAGTAAATTTTTGGCTTACCCAATTACCTTTAAACAACTTGTGCCACCGCATCACAATTGCTTCATCCGACAGACGTTTCGCCTTTTTATCATCAACATATAAAACAATGTGGGTGTGATTACTCATCACGGCATAAGCACAGACATCAATACAAAACACAGACCCTAAGATCAGGAGCTTTTCTTCAACCCAATCCCGGCGGTGTTCATATGATTTTCCAGTAAATTTATCTTCACCGCACAGAAACGCCCGCCTTACGCAACGGGAGATACAGTGATAGTATTTGGTGTCGGTTAAACTGATTTGTCTTTTACGGGCAGTTGCCATAGTTTGGTTTCCTCAATCCATTGAGTGCAGAGCTAAAGCTTAGGTGGTATCTTAGGAAGGTGCAAATTAGAGGTGGGTGTCAGCGATTTGTAATATTCCTTGTCGCGAAGAAAAGTATCAAGAAGAAAACCAGATGCTGATTCGTTTAATTCATATCAGGTGGGCGCTTTGGACATAGCTACTAACAAGGCTATTAACTTCGCGCCATAGAAATCTTTATGCGAAACTCACCTAATACAGACGTTCTCCCAACTCGTTTTGTCCAAATACGAGTCAGTCGAGTGCCCTTTATCGCAATTGGTTTTAAGATATGGTGTTGCTGTTGAACCGCCCAGTTTGGCCCTTAAGCGATGTCATATTTGATTAATTCCTAGCAATCAAACCTGATAGATACAGTTAAACATTATTCAAATTAATGCTTTTAGCAGCCAGTTATCTGCAAAACTATCTGGCTAGATAAGGAAATAATTCACTGTGATTTTAAAAGCAATGAGTTAGCTCGTATCTTATTCAAACACTAGGTTATTTAAATGCGCCAGATAAAATAAAAGCCAGAAATTTGCTGGCTTTTTGATATTTTTACATTTACATGGCGTCGTACTCGTCCTGCCAGAAAAACTTCTCTTCGCCAAATGCTGGCTTTAAGTCATCCAGCCAGTGGGCATTCTCGTCGAACTTGGCAAAGAATGGACGCTGCACCCAGTCAGGGTTTCGAGCTTGAATAAAGCGCAGCACAAATACTTTTTCGCCCGCGACTTCGGTTACGCCAGACACTTCAACTTTTCCAGGACCTGCACTCATTGAAGGGCCTCGAACTGTGCGGCTCACACCAGAGACTTGCTTATAAGCTTCACGGAAAGTTTCCCACGTTTTATGTAACGGGATTTCAAAGTAACGCTTAGCGCCGGTATCACGCTCGATAAACATGTAGTAGGGGATCATGCCAAGCTGTGTTTGCTCTTTCCACATGTCAGCCCACATGTCAGCGTCTACGTTTATATTATTTAAAAGCGGTGCTTGTGTTCTGATCTGTGCACCTGTTTTGCGGATGAGTTTAATCGCTTCACGTGTGACTTCAGTACGCAGTTCTTGTTTGTGGTTAACGTGTGCCATGATTGACACATGCTTTCCAGCATCAACCAGCTCTTTTAGTAAGGCTAACAACTCTTGTGCGTCCGGATCGGTGACGTATCTAAACGGCCAAAAAGTGAGAGATTTAGTACCGATCCTGATGGTACGAATATGGTCAAACCTTGGTTCTTTTAGCGCCTCCAGGTATTTACGCAATTTAACGGTGCGCATTACCATAGGATCGCCACCAGTCATCAATAGATCGGTCACTTCAGTGTGTTCGGCTAAGTAGTTGTGGAGCAGCTCGGCGTCGTTATTATTGAAGCGAGTTGCCTTTCCAACAAACTGCGCCCAGCGGAAGCAGAAAGTGCAATATGAGTGGCAGTATTGTCCTTGAGACGGGAAAAACAACACTGTTTCTTTATATTTGTGTTGGATTCCGTCTACGCGTTCACCTTCATACTCAGGAACATTTTTTTCCATTTGACCAGCTGGGTGCGGGTTTAACTTTTGACGAATTTTGGTTGCGAGGTTAAACACTTCTTCTGGTGTATGTTCACGACTTAACAAGTTGGCCATTTGCTCGTATGACTCGTCATCCAACATACCGCGCTGTGGGAAAGTTAATTGAAAAACAGGGTCATTAGGCACTTTGTCCCAATCTATGAGCTCTTCAATGACAAAGTTATTAACGCGAAAAGGAAACACGTTGGCGACGACTTTCATTTGAAAGCGAAGGTGTTCAGGTAGTTTATCCAATTGCTCAATCTTATCAATTTGGCGGTGTTGGTAAACAGTAAAACGAGGGGGCTGATAAGCTTCAGCTGGCTGCAATTTGACGGTTTGCTGCATAGATAATATGTCTCTTTTCTCATTTGCTAATGATAAAAGCGAGCATGGTAACATACCATTGATGTCATTTCAGGTACAAAGCGAGGAAAGTTCGAAATAACGTAATTTTATTGATTATGCGCCATGATTTTAGATTGCATTGTTAGAATTAGGTCATGAAATAGACCTAATTCCAAATTTATTGTGTTTTAGAAGTGTTCGCCGTCAATGGCAATATAAATCGCGTCAATGAGTGATTCAATATCTTCATTTGAGGTGATATAAGGCGGCATAATATAAATTAGCTTGCCAAATGGTCTTATCCAGACACCTTTCTGGATAAAGAATTTTTGGATTTTTGCAACATCAACAACCCTTTCCACTTCCACCACGCCAATCGCACCAAGAACCCTGACATCTATTACTGCATTTAGATTAAGACAGCGCTTGAGTGCGTTAAGCGCGCTCGCGACTCGTTCAATATTGGCCATTGTTTCTTGGCGCTTTAAGATAGTGAGACTAGCAACTGCGGCAGCACACGCTAGCGGGTTTCCCATAAAAGTTGGTCCGTGCATTAACACTTTCGCTTCGCCTTGGCTAATACCCAAAGCCACATCTTCTGTTGCCAAAGTGGCCGCGAGCGTCATGTTTCCGCCAGTAAGCGCTTTGCCAACACACATAATATCCGGTGAGATCCCTGCGTGTTCACAGGCAAACATTTTACCTGTACGGCCAAATCCAGTCGCAATTTCATCTAAAATTAGTAGCACCTCATACTTATCGCATAGCGCTCGAATCGCCTTGAGATATTCAGGGTGGTAGAAGTTCATACCGCCTGCATTTTGTACTATCGGTTCGATGATAAATGCCGCGACCTTTTCATGATGAGCAGCAAATGCGGTTTCTAACGTGTTAAGTTCATCTTGGCTTTGGCTGCCGTAAAACTCACTTTTAGGGGCATCGACAAACACTTGCTCAGGTAAAAAGCCTTGGTACATGGCATGCATTGAATTCACAGGGTCGCAAACGCTCATCGCCGCGAATGTATCACCGTGATAGCCCTTTTTGGCTGTCATTATTTGGGTTTTGTTCTTTTTGCCTTTACTCAACCAATATTGGATCGCCATTTTGATTGCAACTTCAACACTGACTGAGCCACCGTCGGCTAGAAATACTCGATTAAGTGGGGCTGGGGTTAGCTCCACAAGTAGTTTGCATAACTCCACTGCAGGCTGATGAGTTAGCCCCCCAAACATGACATGGCTCATCGTGTCTGCTTGATTTTTTATCGCCGTGATTATTTCTGGATGACCATAACCATGCACAGCACTCCACCAGGATGCCATACCGTCAATGAGAGTTTCGCCAGTTTCAAGCTCAATTTTGTTCTCGAATGTTCTTGCGGCTGGATAGACGGGCAGAGGGTCAATCATCGATGTATAAGGGTGCCATATATGCTTGCGATCAAATTCAATATCGATTGTCTGTTTATTGCTCATTTGTAAGCCTTGTGGGCGCATGTAACGTTGACAATACTAAGCTAAGAAGTAGACTAAGCCAATCACCGTCAGTTTGACTGCGCTAAATTTAATCACTAGAAAATACTCGTGTTGTAAATTTAGGCAAGAATAAAAAGAGAATGAAAATATGGAATTAGGCGCGCTAAGACACGATTGGACACATGAAGAAGTAAAAACACTGTTCACCATGCCTTTTAACGACTTACTTTTTTATGCAGCAAGTATTCACCGCAAACACTTCAATCCCAATGAAGTTCAAATCTCCACTTTGCTGTCTATCAAAACGGGTGCCTGTCCTGAAGATTGCAAATACTGCCCACAGTCAGGTCATTACAAAACTGATCTTGAACGAGAGCGTTTGATGGAAGTGGAAAAGGTTGTAACTCAAGCTAAGTTGGCGAAAGAAAAGGGCGCGACGCGTTTTTGTATGGGCGCCGCTTGGTCTGATCCAAAAGACAGAGATATGCCTTATATCGCCAAAATGGTGAAAGAAGTTAAAGAGCTAGGTCTAGAAACCTGTATGACTTTGGGTAAACTGGATAATCAAAAAGCGCACACGCTAAGAGAAGCGGGCCTGGATTATTACAACCATAATTTGGACACCTCACCTGAATACTACGAGCAGATTATCACGACAAGAACTTATCAAGACAGACTCGATACCCTTGATCACGTAAGAGATGCAGGAATGAAAGTGTGCTCTGGTGGTATTGTAGGAATGGGAGAGCAGGCATCTGATCGTTATGGCTTGCTGATCCAATTAGCAAACCTGCCAAAACAACCAGAAAGTGTACCGATTAACATGCTTGTTAAGGTTAAGGGCACGCCACTTGAAAATGTTGATGATCTCGATCACTTTGAGTTTATCCGTACTATTGCGGTTGCGCGCATCATGATGCCACACAGTTACGTGCGTTTATCTGCAGGTAGAACGGCAATGAATGAACAGATGCAGTCGATGTGTTTCTTCGCTGGCGCTAACTCAATTTTCTATGGTGATAAGCTATTAACCACGGAAAACCCGGAAGCAGACGCCGATATGAACCTCATCAGAAAACTTGGGATGAACCCTGAAAAACGTGAAGATTATTCGGATGAGGCCTATGAGGCATCGTTAAGCTCTGCAATTGCGGACAAGGCGACATCAGAGCTATTTTACGAAGCCAACTAATCAATGTCGTTTGAGTATATTCAATCTGCCTTAGCAGCTCGTCACGCTGACGGGTTGCTAAGAAAACGCATTGTGGTTGAAAAGGCCTCTGCAAGTAGAATTAAAATTGCTGATCAGCAATATATTAACTTTGCCAGCAATGACTACCTGGGACTTGCAGACTCGTTGGAATTTAACGCTCTCGCATGCACTGAAGCCGGAAGCCGTAGTTCGGCGCTTGTTACGGGTTATCTTGATATTCACCGTCAGCTAGAGGATAAGCTTTGCAGCGTTTTGGGTTATGATGCAGCACTGTTATTTCCAAGCGGTTTTGCCGCTAATACCAGTGTGTTAAAGGCATTGTTCACGCCCCAAGAAAAGCAATTAAGCGCTGCGGTGTTCCAAGATAAGCTCAACCACGCCAGCCTGTTAGACGGTGGTTTAGCGGGTAGCGCTAAGTTTGTTCGCTTTAATCACAATGATTTGACGCACTTAAGGTCTCGATTAGAAAAAACCAAAGCCGACAGTAAACTCATTGTGACTGAAGGGGTGTTTTCTATGGATGGAGACAAAGCGCCGATATCTGAAATCAGTGTGCTGGCTAAGTCTCATTCTGCGTGGCTTATGGTCGACGACGCTCATGCGTTTGGCGTTGTGGGAGCGCAAGGACTTGGCACGATTGAAAGCGGCATTAAACCTGAAATTTTGGTGATCACCTTTGGCAAAGCGATGGGCTGTCAAGGAGCTGCGGTATTAGCAAGTCATGATGTGATAAATTACATGACGCAATTTAATCGTGAGTTTATCTATACAACGGCGTTGTCGCCTATTATGGCAAGCGTTGCATTATGCCAGTTGAATAAATTGCTTGCTGCATCTGAAGCGAGACACAAATTACAAGTAAACATCGACTATTTTAAGTCGTTAGTTGCACAAACCAACTTATCTCCCATTCCAAGTGATACGGCCATACAGCCTCTTGTGTATGGTAGCAGCGAAAATGTATTAGCGGCGCAACATAAACTTAAGGAAAAGGGACTTTGGGTTGGGGCTATAAGGCCACCAACGGTTCCGCAAAATACCGCACGATTGCGAATAACAATAACGGCACAGCACAGTCACGAAGATATAGACAAATTGGTTTCGGCCTTAGTGGAGGGAGCATGAGCAAAGCACAAAATACGCAAACAGCAAAGTGTTTTTCAAAAGCCGCGCAATTATACTCTCAACACGCCAACGTACAAAAACAGGCCGCAGATGTACTCTTTTCACGTTTGACACAGCAAAATAGCGAGCTTGGTGCTGTGCGTATGTTTCCTAGGTTGCTCGATTTAGGATGCGGGCCACATGAAAACTTTCATAGATTAAACGCCTTCACGAATCATTATGTTGGAGCGGATCTTAGCTTGGCGATGTTGGCAAGCGCTGAAAATACGACAAATAGTGTTTGCTGTGATATGGATAAACTCGCTATTCAGTCAAATTGTATCGACTTAGTCTTTAGTAATTTTGCAATTCAGTGGTCTAATTCCCCGCAAGCGTTGTTTGCGCAGTTGTATGAAGTACTAAAAAAAGAAGGACGAGTGTTGCTAAGCTCAGTGCTTGACGGCTCGTTAAACGAAATCGATAGCGCATGGCGAGCCATCGATGAGTGTGGCCATATCAATTCATTTTATTCGCTGTCTGCACTTAAATCTTTTGCGCTACAGGCCGGATTCGCAGTGACTTGGGCGGATGAAGCGTTATTGATTGATAGTTATGACACACCGTTAAAGGCGTTGCGCTCGGTAAAAAATATCGGTGCCAACGATGTAAAAACCGCTTCTCGTCGACAAGGTTTGTTAGGCAAATCAGCTTACGCTCAGCTGCTGAGTAGCTACCCTGAGAGTGAAAATGGTTTTGATGTCAGTTATCAAGTCGGATTTTTGGAGTTAAGGAAATGAATCAAGCATATTTTGTAACTGGGACCGACACAGAAGTAGGTAAAACCTATATTTCTACTTTATTACTGAAACTGTTGGCTAAGCACGGCAAAAAGGCTTTTGGCTTTAAGCCGATTGCGGCGGATGCTGAAGAGGCATTTGGTGAACTAGTGAACGTCGATGCTATCAGTTTAATGGAAGCTGCGACGGTGCACGGTACTTACGAGCAAGTTAACCCATTTTGTTTTGCACCAGCAATTGCCCCGCATATTGCAGCAAGACAGGTAAATGTTGACATCACAGTCGATAAGCTACATGAGCGCTTTAGTGAAATTCAGCAACTAGGCGCTGAGTATATATTATGTGAAGGTGCAGGTGGCTGGGCATTGCCCATTAACGACAACGAATATCTGTATGATTGGGTCGTCAGAGCACAACTTCCCGTTATTTTAGTGGTTGGCATGAAGCTAGGCTGTTTGAATCATGCGTTTTTAACGGCAGAATCTATCAAGCAAAAAGGACTGAATTTGGTTGGGTGGATTGCAAACCAGATTGACCCTGAGATGTCTGTATTTGAAGAAAACCTTGAAAGTTTAAAGCTTCGTCTAGACTGTCCGCTGCTTGCAACAGCGCCTTACAGTGAGGGCACACCAAAGCTACAGCTTCGCTCAGCGTTATTAGAGTTGTTTGAGCTTAAATCAGGCACCAGTTAGTATTAAATAACCTAAACTCGGGATAACAATTTGTTCTCTAGCAGCTGTTATTCCTTACTACTGCGTTAAATTTGCTTGCAATAGGCCAGCTATTGACGCACAAATTTGCCTTGTATTAAGAAATAACTTCTGGCTAGAGTGATATTACGCTTTTGAACTTAGTGATTTTAGTGGATTAACTAACTTCTTATCCCGAGTTCAGGTTAAACAAAGCGGCTTCTAAAGGTAGTAAGCCGCTTTGAGTCTGTTAATTACAACCTTTTTGAATGGTTTGTGTTGTCACACTGACCTCAAAGTCATTGTAATCGTTATCGTTTTCATCTTCCCAACGTTGGTTGGTACCTGAGACTTGGTACTTGGTTGATAGAGCATTACTGTTACCATCAATAGCGAGCACATAGGTAAAGGATTGTCCTTCAAGGATGTCATAGCTGCCGGCACTGCCGTATTCATCAAGCAATTTAATATATTGGCCGTTTACTTTGATACCCCAGTCATTATTGAATAATGAGTCTTCTCTGACGAACGCGTAATTGATCCGCGTATAGTTGTCAGGCACACATGCGGTTTCATTGTCGAGTATGTTTCCCGATAGGGTTTCATTGCCTGAGGTATTGCTCACGCCTGTTACGCTCAAAGAGAGTTCCCGATCGCCAGTGTACTCAGTATCGTCTATTGTTGCTATTTGAATGGTAGCAGTTGTGCTGCCAGCCGGTATTACCAATGAGGTAGGTGGTGCTACGTAGTCATCTGATTGCGTTGTCACATCATTGACCGCCACCGAAAAGCTGACATCCTGCTCGAAGGCTTTACTTAAGGTAATTTTATAGCTAAGGGTACTTCCCTCATAAACCGCGTTTTCAATACTCGTTAACGTAAAAGACGGTGGCGAAGGAGGTGTAGGTGTACCGCCGCAACCAGAAACGGTATAGCATGTACTGCTGCCATTTGGGTTATATGCAAGGTCATTTACTCTTATTGGTAATGTATTGATATAACAGGTGCTTCCTGTATCAGGGTTTAGTTTATAAATCGCGCTTTTGTTGGTGTGTCCAGCGTCATTAATGATAACGCGACTGATAATAAGCTCTCCATTGCTATTAAGGCTTGCCCCTGTAACGGCAGTTAGGTCGTGATCAGATAATTTAGTCACAGAAAAGTCGTTGGTATTAACTTGGTAAACGGCTGCACTGGTAACTAGGATTAAGCGGCCATTATAAAACTCAAGATCGCCGCGGTATTTTCCCGCCAATGAGGGGAGATCCGAGAGCTTAGTCGCGTCGCCTGTGTTTTTATCTATGCTGTAAATAGAATCGTAACTCGTTCCAATGAGTCTATCGTTTGTGCTGTCATATGCCAATCCCACCAAATAAGCCGTTCTACCGACTATGGTATGAGAGGTTCCATCAAAATATGCCAGTTGAACATAGCGATGTTTTTTACCTTCAATGGGAATATCTGCGTCAGCTGGTAAGTTTAGATGACTGGTATCAACTTTATAATCGATTGGCCTTGGTGCGGATGCATAGTACCAACGCGCACTGCTAGTATCATAGGCGAGTGCTGCCGAACTAAAAGCGGCTAAACTATTGGCGCTGGCTTGTCCTGCACCTTCATCTAGGCCAAACAAAATACCAATATCGCCGCGGCCAGCGTTAATACCAAAAACCTGACCTGGGCAACTATCTGCATAGGTGTATGTGGAAAGTAATGTTGAGAGTAAACCAAGTGTTGTGAGTGATGCTTTTAACATAGCAGGAACCCTAAAAAGTGTATGTCCTGTAACTTAAAACAACACAAAGCAATGTCTTCGCAATTGAGTCCAACTCAATGCGATGACTTAATCCTTTAAGGCGGGCGCTTCCATTATTGACTTTGCAATCTAGCGCTATAATTGATCATAATTTACACTTTTACAACAGTAAAATAGTTAAAAAGTACTAATTATTTGATTCTTGCCTATTTTTAAAGTTTGGCAATAATGACTCAACAATTTCTTTTGCTGAGATGGTATAGCGTACGCCAGAAAATATCACTGATGCATTTTCATCGATCCCTGTAATGCCCGTTAAAGTCCAGCCTTCACCTCTCTCTGGGCAGTAAACTTTCGTCGTTGGTGGGATAACGGTGAACTCTTGACTCATATTCATTCTCCAAAAATGCTAAATTATAAAGCAATGCAAGCGATCATAATATTGAAAGGTATATGTGCTGCAATAAGTGCTACCATTGCGGCAGATACTTAGACCTGAGCATTTTATGGAATTTGAAACACCAAGGCTAGTCATCAGGCCCATAAGGCACAAAGATAATCCGCAGTTATTAGCGTTACTTAATTTACCGCAGGTAAAAGCGTATAACGATTACGGCGATAACCTCACTGAAGTAGACCTTAAATGCATGATCCAAATGGATATTGAGCGTCAATATGAAGGTATAGGTGGTCGTTTTTGCCTCGTGTGTAAAAGCACTAAAGCGGTGATTGGATGTATTGGTTTCTATCACGAAGACGGTGATATTGAGGGCCTACATATTGGCTATGAATTAATGCCTGATTATTGGGGTAAAGGCGTGATGTTTGAAGCTTTACGTTGTCTATTTGCAAACAAAAGCCAGATTGAGTTTAAGCTCAATGTGGTTTTGGCGCATGTATCGGCTGATAATCTTCGTTCATTAAACCTACTCAAGCGTTTGGGGTTTTGCGCTGTTGGAAATAATCTGTATAAAATTGAGTTATAAAAAGGGCAACTTAATCGTTGCCCTAGTACAAATGTGAAAAGAGTTACGAAAGTGCTCGAATTCTTTCATCAAGTGGCGGGTGAGAAGCAAAGAAGTCTGCGATAGACTTACCTGAAGCAATACCAAAAGCCATCATTGAGCCTTCTAATTGCGATTCATGGTTGTGCTTCAAACGCTCTAATGCTGAACGCATTTTTTGCGCACCGACTAAATCCGCTGCACCTTTATCAGCTGCAAATTCTCGTTTACGACTAAAGTAAGCGACAACAACAGAAGCCAAAATACCAAAGAGGATCTGGAATATCATATCAAAAATAAAATATGTCCAGCTTCCACCTGACTCTTCTTCATCGCCATTCAAGAAGTTATCAACAATACCCGCCAATACTTTAGCGAAGAATATAACAAAGGTATTTACAACACCTTGGATCAAGGTAAGTGTAACCATGTCGCCATTTGCAACGTGCGACACTTCGTGCGCAAGCACTGCCTCTGCTTGGTCTTGATTCATGTTGTGGAGTAGGCCAGTACTCACAGCAACTAAGCTGTTATTTTTACTCGGCCCGGTTGCAAACGCATTCATTTCAGGGCTGTCGTAAATCGCAACTTCTGGCATCGCAATTCCTGCTTTTTTAGCTTGCTCTGCGACAGTAGAAACTAACCAATGTTCAGTTTCGTTTCGTGGTTGCTCAATAACATGGGCACCTGTTGATTTCTTTGCAATCCACTTAGACATGTAAAGAGAGATAAAAGAACCACCGAATCCAAATACGGCAGCAATAACCATAATGCCTGTATAGCTTCGGCTAGAAATACCAAACACAGACATTAAGATAGATAATACAATTCCTAACACAAGCATCACTGCTAAGTTAGTGATAAGGAATAAGATGACGCGTTTCATTTTGACCTCGTTAGACAAAAATAAGGAACTAAGTAACTTTTCCCAAGCACTTGCTTATTACACTAGTCCTAGATGCTTTATATGGTCAGAAGTTCAAAAGCACAAGTAAATTCGTATGAATATTCAAAGAAAGAACACATCATACAATTTATTGGTTAACCAGTTTCAACTTCTGAGATAGAGAATGCAGCATCTGGTCAACAGAACTATGCTCATTGCTTAACCCTTCTAATAAGGTCATAAAGTAGCAGTCCATCATAACGGTTGCTTTCAACTCATTGTATTCCTGCTCACTGAATAATAAGTGTTTGAACAAATTGAGTTGCCCCTTAAAGAATTCGCTATGCCAAATAATCCCACAAAGCAGCTCTTTACTGAAATCTCTATTGCTAAGATAAAAAGTAAATAAATACTTTGCATAGTGGCGTAACTTTAAGCTGGCACTATGCTGCTCATCTGATGTTTTCGCTTCATTAATTAGTTCATCTATTTGGTTATGCATTGCGACTTTGAGCATGTCGAGCTTAGTGGGGAAGTGAGAGAAAACCGTTCCCGTTGCCACGTTTGCTGCTTGGGCAATTTGCCGAGTAGTGGTGTTTTCAAAACCATTGTCTTGAAAAAGCTGCCAACTAGCACTGAGAATTTTATTGTACGTAATTTCTCTTTTTTTCATATGGTTACCTTTTTATTTGCGAAGAGAGTGTAGCACAATTCCAGATTATTTAAGAGATAAAGTTTGCAAATAATGAGCGCGCTCATTATTATAATTGAGCGTGCTCATTAAATTTCAATAGGAGTTGTTATGCAATATTTGAGCTTATTCATCGGATACATTCTATTCATCCCTTTTATCTTTTTTTACAGCTATATTCTTGGCCCAGCTTTAAAAATTGTGCTGATCCCTGGTGGTCTCGCGGTGCTATGCCTAATTATGGGTCCTAAAACGTTTTTCTCTCACTTTAACCGTGCTAAAGCATTAAGTATTGAAGAATTGATAGAGTCTAAATAACTCAGGGTGTCATCGCGTGATAATTGCAATAAGTTGATTCTTCGCATTAAAGACGAACTCAGGTATAATGCCCGCAGCTAAGGTGTGAAGGACCTTAGCCCTGTATCGTTCAAAATTAGTCGAGGAATTATTATGACCGTTGGCATCATTATGGGCTCAAAATCAGACTGGCCTACAATGCAACATGCAGCTGAAATGTTAGATAAATTTGGTATTGATTATGAAACTAAAGTGGTTTCAGCTCACCGTACTCCACAGCTTTTAGCGGATTATGCTTCGACAGCAGCAGAACGTGGGATCAAAGTTATCATTGCCGGTGCTGGCGGTGCTGCACACCTACCAGGTATGGCGGCAGCATTTACAAGTCTGCCTGTACTTGGCGTTCCAGTAAAATCAAAAACGCTAAATGGCGTGGACTCATTACTGTCAATTTGCCAAATGCCTAAAGGTGTTGCGGTAGGTACGTTAGCGATTGGCGACGCTGGTGCTGCAAACGCCGGTTTGCTAGCTGCTCAAATTTTAGGTTGTCAGCAGCCTGAGGTTTTTGCAAAAGTAGAAGCGTTCAGAAAAGAACAAACAGAAACGGTATTAGCTAATCCAGATCCTGCGAAATAACATGAATATTCTTGTTTTAGGGGCGGGACAATTAGCCCGTATGATGAGTCTATCGTCAACTCATCTTGATATAAAAGTGTTGGCTTATGATGTTGGCAGTCAAACGGTAATAAACCCCGTTACCTTTGCAACAACACCAGAGTCATTACAGCAAGCCATTGACAATGCTGATGCCATCACTGCCGAATTTGAACATATTCCACATGATGTTTTAGCGCTTTGCGAACAAAGCGGTAAGTTCTACCCTGGCGCAGAAGCAATCGCCACCGGTGGTGATCGCGCGAAAGAAAAAGCACTACTAGATAAAACATCTGTGCCTTGTGCTCCTTTCAAAATCATTACGGATAAAGCGCATTTTCTCACAGCGATTGATGAGTTAGGCATGCCTTTGGTCGTTAAAACCTGTCAGGCAGGCTATGATGGGAAAGGGCAATGGCGAGTAAAATCAGAGTCTGAAATAGATAGTATTTGGGCCGAAATGTCCGACTTTTTGCAAGCAGGCACTGAAGCACAGCCTCACTCTATCGTTGCTGAAAAAATGATACCGTTTGACCGTGAAGTGTCGATTATTGGTGTGCGAGCAAAAAATGGCGAATGTAAAATTTATCCGTTGACTGAAAACCAGCATACCAATGGTGTACTGACCTTATCAATTGCCGGGAAAGAGAAAGCCAATATTCAATCGCAAGCGGAAGACGCATTTGCGAAACTTGCGAATGCACTCGATTATGTTGGTGTACTTGCTATTGAGTTTTTCGATGTTGAAGGTCAATTATTGGTTAATGAAATAGCGCCTAGGGTACATAACTCAGGACATTGGTCTCAACAAGGTGCCCATGTAAGCCAGTTTGAAAACCATATTCGTGCCGTTGCCGGTTTACCGATTGGTGATACAAGGCTGCTTCGCCCAACCGCGATGATTAATGTTTTAGGGCAAAGTCACATTCCATCGCAAGTTCTTGCTGTTCCGGGGACAACCAGTCACTGGTATGGCAAAGATGCGAAACCGGGCAGAAAAATGGGGCATATCAATGTTTCAGCTGACTCACTGCATAAGTTAGGTGAAGCACTGGCAGAGCTTGCTGACATCTTGCCTAAAGCAGACTACCCTGGGGTTATGGAAACCGCTCAGCAATTAATTTTGAATTAGTACTACTGTATTTTAGCAAAAAAGGTCCATTGTTAACTAAAAGCCTAAGCTTCTGATAACTATTGAGTTAGCTCATTCCTTTATCGAAGAGCTCAGGTTGGATATAAAAAATTTAATTTTTTTACCGTAATTTTTGGAACTCTTTTCTGATAGTGCGGTCTACTATTGTGAGGCGCGGATAGGCCTCATTTCATACTCGTTGTCCATCAACGACTATGTGAGCGCAGAGAGTATTTGGCCAGCATCCCTATGCTGGCCTTTTTTTGTCCCACCCATTGTGCTTTTAATCTTAAATCTGTCGATATTCCGCTGGCTTTCTGCTTAAATTAGGCAAATTTAACTATTATAAGAAAGTCACATGTTAAAACTCTCTCTTATCTCGATGGCAGTCGCTTCAGGTTTATTCCTTTCTGGTTGTCAGACCACTGAAGTAAGCCCAAAACCACAACAAGTTGAAGCCAATTCACCAGTCCCACAAGTCGTTGCGACTCCTGTTGATTTTGGTGGTGAGCAGATCACCCTAAAACAAGCAATGGCGCATCCTGATTGGTTGGGAAGACAACCAGAAGGCGCGTATTGGGGGGCCGATAGCAAAACCGTTTTCTATAAGCGTAAGCAAGCTGGTTCAGAGTTAAGAGATCTATTTAAAGTCAGTAGCGCACAAACAAGCGAAGCGGTTTCGCTGTCAGATTTGCATGCCGTTGGTGCTGCAAACGCGATTTATAATAAAGAGCGGTCGCTACAATCTTATGAATTTAAGGGTAACATATTCGTTAAAAACCTGAAGTCTGGCGCTTTAACACAAGTTACTCATTCTTCGAACTATGAGTATGCACCGCAATTCTTAAGTGATAACCGATTAGCTTACCGTTCAGGCAATACGCTGTTTGCGTTCGATTTAGCCACAGGTTTAACCAAAGAACTGGTAAAGTTACATTTATCGGATAAGCCAGAAGGGGTAAAAGAGCCAAATGGATATATCGCTGAGCAGCAACACGAACTGATTCAATTCGTCGCGCTAACGCACAAAAACAGAAAAGATCGAGAAGAAAGAAATCAAGAGATAGAAGCGAATAACGCAAGCATCCAAGATAATCAGTTTTATCTTGGTAAAGGAAAAACGCTTATCTCAGTTAGCTTAGCACCTACTGGTGACAAGTTAATCGCCGTGATCACCGATGATAAACCAAATCGTTCTGACTCTGACATCATGCCTAACTACGTGAGCCAAAACGGTGACATTGATCCGGTAAAAGCTCGCCGCCGCGTTGCAGACACTAAACCAATGAGTTCTGATGTTATTTTCATTGATTTAGCAAAATCAGAGCAAGTCACGCTGAGCTATGATACTTTGCCTGGCTTTGATGAAGATGTACTAGCCGAGGTGAAACGCGAAAATGCTAAGGCCAAAGGTGAATCATATAAGAGTGAAAAAGCACCACGTGATATCAACTTGATCGACACATGGGGCTGGAGTCAATCCGCTATCCAATGGAATAGTGACGGTTCTCAAGTCGCAGTGATGCTTGGTGCTTGGGATAATAAAGACAGATGGTTAGCAACGGTTGATTTTGATAAACAACAATTCGTTTCTCAGCACCGCCTACATGACAATGCTTGGATCAATTACACCTACAATGATTTTGGCTGGTTAAACAACCAAGATGCTTTGTACTATCTTTCAGAGCAAACTGGATATAGCCAGCTTTATGTTAAGCCGCTTAACGGCAAAGCAAAAGCAATGACTTCAGGGAAGTTTGTGGTTTCTGAACCAACCTTAACCCACGATAGTCAATTTGTTTATTACAAAGCCAATAAAGATCACCCAGGTTTATACGAAATTTATCGCGTCAATTTAGCAAGCGGTGAAGATGAGCAGTTAACCGATTTAAATGGCCTGACAGATTACCAGCTAAGCCCAGATGAGCAAAAGCTGTTGTTAACTCACTCAAAAATCATGATGCCTCCAGAACTTTATGTGGCGGATGCAGCGCCAAAAGCAGCGGTGTCACGACTCACTAATACGGTCTCAGATGCATTTTTAAATAAGAAGTTAATTGCACCTAAGATTGTTGCGGTTCCTTCAAGCCATCAAGGTGAGCCTGTCTACGCAAAAGTATATTACCCAGCAGATTATCAAGAAGGCGAAACGGGTAAGAATCGTAAGGCTGTGATCTTTAACCATGGCGCGGGTTATTTGCAGAACTCTCATATGGGTTGGTCTAACTACTTTAGAGAGTTTATGTTCCATTCACTTCTCGCGAGCGAAGGCTATGTCGTCATGGATATGGACTATCGTGGCTCTAAAGGTTACGGTCGAGACTGGAGAACGGCAATCTATCGTCATATGGGTAAACCAGAAATCGAAGATTTGGCAGACGGTGTTGAGTGGATGGTGAACAACGCTAATGTTGACCGTGGTGCTGTAGGTACTTATGGTGGTTCATACGGCGGCTTTATGACATTTATGGCGCTATTTACTCAGCCGGATCTATTCCAAGCAGGCGCAGCTTTACGTCCAGTCACCGATTGGGCCTATTACAATGACCCGTACACCTCAAATATCCTTAATCGCCCAGATGTAGACCCAATTGCATACAAACGCAGTTCACCTATCTATCATGCTGAAGGTTTGAAAAACAAGCTTCTGATCAATGCGCCTATGGTTGATGATAACGTGTTTTTCCAAGATGTTGTGCGCTTGGTGCAACGCCTAATTGAGCTAGAAAAGGAAGACTTTGAAACGGCGATTTATCCAGTTGAACCTCATGGCTTTAGGCAGCCATCAAGTTGGTTGGATGAATACCGTCGTATATACAAGCTGTTCAAAGAAAACTTGTAATCAAATGAGTGGATAAAAAGCCAGCTTAAGCTGGCTTTTTTGTTTTATAAAATAAATAGATAACAGCTAAAACCACACCACCAACTGCACCAAATAGATGTGCTTCAATGGCGACTCTCGAGTCTATCAGTTTGGCTACATCTGCACTTGCACCCGCATATTGCTCCCAACATACCTTTGCCCACACACCAATAAACAACAGATATCCAGTTGTTAGCTTCCGCTTAATATCTTCAAGTGCTCCCCATACGATAAGCCCATGTAATAAGCCACTCAAGCCTGTATATACAACAATGTTTGGCGAAAATAGCAAGATCATGAGCCCGGTAAAGAGGCCAAGAAAAAGTACATTCAGCCAATATTTTCTTAGTCTTGTATATTCGGCATGTAATAGCCAAATAAATAAGATACCAAGCAGGTTTAACATCAAGTGATACCAATTGCTATGGGTAAACTGGCCGCTCAAAATACGCCATATTTCGCCATCAGCAATTGCATTCCTGTCAAAATCTAAGTGTGGGCCAAGCCCGAACAACATTAGTATTGTTGACAATATCGCCAAAGACACAGGGCCAATGAGATATTCTTTGTTCGTTGGCAGTTCAAACATACGATTTCACGTTATTATTTTTGCATATTGTGCCTAATTGCTTTTATGATGCCAAATATAAGACGTAAGCAAAGTGGGTATTATGAAACATACACTTGCATCACTAACCGTGATTGCCGCATTCAGCTTTTCAACCAACACCTTAGCTGAGCAACAAAAAATCGAAATTAGAGAGCCGGAAGCCGCAACAGGTTTCCAATCTAAAGAAGCACGCACCGCAGAAAAGTACATGGTCGTTGCTGCCAATCCCTATGCGAGTAAAGCAGGTCAATTGATGCTCTCAAAAGGGGGAAGTGCGGTTGATGCCATGATAGCGACTCAACTTGTGCTTACCTTGGTTGAGCCGCAATCTTCGGGCGTAGGTGGCGGGGCGTTTATCCTGCACTACGACAAGAAAAGCAATGAATTAATTAGTTTTGATGGAAGAGAAACTGCACCAAAACTTGCAGGCCCTGATCTATTTTTAGATGATACGGGTAATGCGGTTAGATGGATTGAGGCTGTGGTGGGCGGTCGCTCTGTTGGTGTGCCTGGTATTTTACACGCGTTTAAATCAGCACATGACAAATACGGTAAACTGCCATGGCAGGAATTATTTAAACCAGCGATTGAATTAGCTCGAGACGGATTTATCGTCTCTCCACGTTTAAATATGCTGCTTGAGAAAAAACTCAACCCTGGTTTGACAAAGCTCAGTCCTGCAAAAGAATATTTCTATCCGAATGGTAAAGCACTACAACCAGGGGCCCTTAAAAAGAATCTGCCTTTGGCAAACCTATACTACAAGGTTGCAACACAAGGGATCCAAGCCTTTTATGAAGGGCAAAATGCCACCCAATTAGTGGAAGCTGTGCAAAAGTCTGAAATCGCACCTGGAAAATTGGCGCTGAGCGACTTGGAACATTATAAGAGCAAAACCCGAGACGCTATCTGTACGGAATATCGTGTATATAAAGTGTGCTCTATGGCACCGCCTAGCAGTGGTGGTATTGCCGTTTTGCAAATGATGAAACTGCTGGAACCGTACGACCTAGGTAAGTTTAAGGCAAACGACCCAGAAGCTTTGCACCTCTTTACTCAAGCATCTCGCCTAGCGTTTGCCGATAGAGATTTTTACGTAGCCGATCCTGATTTTGTTGAAGTGCCAGCAAAAGCATTGCTTAACGAGCAATATCTATTAGGCCGTAGCAAACTTATCGGTGAAATGGATAATCACGACTTTCCAGTAGGCGACCCGACTTCGGGCACACTCGCTTATGCTATGGATGATAGTTATGAATTACCTTCGACCAGCCATGTGTCGATTGTAGATGCAGAGGGTAATGCTATTTCTATGACAAGCTCGATAGAAATGGCATTTGGCTCGACGGTGATGGTCAACGGATATTTACTCAATAACCAATTAACCGACTTTGCGCTTTCTCCAAAAGTAGGGGATAAATGGGTCGCTAACCGGGTAGAAGCAAACAAACGCCCAAGAAGTTCTATGGCACCTGTAATGGTGTTTAATAAAGATGGGTCGCTTAAATTGATAGTCGGCTCACCGGGTGGCAGCCGTATTATCAACTATGTTGCTCAAACCTTAGTTGGTGTACTGGACTGGGGGTTATCTGTTCAGGCTGCGATTGATTTACCAAAAATCACCAATCGCAATAAGTACACAACGCTTGAAAAAGGCACAGAGCTGACAAAACAAGCACCTTACTTTGAGAAAAAAGGCCATGAAGTACAGATCCGCGACTTAAACTCAGGACTACATGCCATTGAGGTTCGTGGAACACATTTAATCGGTGGTGCAGACCCAAGAAGAGAAGGTGTTGCACTCGGTGAAAGCAGCGAATAAGCCGTGGTTTCTTAAGTGCTTTTAGGCTATAATTTTGCGTTCCAGAAAAATGCGTTTAACGTGCTCTGGAGCGCGTTAATAATGGTCTGATGAGCACTAAATTCATTGTAATTTAATCCTTTTCGACAATAATGAACCCTTAGACTAAAAAATTAGTGTCAAGCTTGTAAATATGACTAAACAAACCGATCCAAATTATCTCTACATTCCCTATTCAGGTCCTACACTATTAGAAACGCCACTGCTTAACAAAGGGAGTGCATTCTCTCAACGCGAGCGTGAAAATTTCAACTTAGCAGGACTACTTCCTCCTCGTTACGAAACAATTGAAGAGCAAGTTGAGCGTTGTTATCAGCAATATTCAAGCTTTAGCGACAACCTAAACAAGCACATTTACTTGCGTGCTATTCAGGATAACAACGAAACGCTGTATTACCGTTTAGTACGCGATCATTTGGAAGAAATGATGCCAATCATCTACACCCCTACAGTAGGTGATGCATGTGAGAAGTTTTCAGATATCTATCGCAGCTCTCGTGGTTTGTTTATTTCTTATGAAGACCGTTATCAAATCGACGATATTTTACGAAATGCCACTAAAGGCAAAGTAAAAGTTATTGTGGTTACAGATGGTGAACGTATTTTAGGCCTTGGCGACCAGGGTATTGGTGGTATGGGTATTCCTATCGGTAAGCTGGCACTTTACACCGTGTGTGGTGGGATCAGCCCAGCTTACACGTTGCCTGTTATGCTTGACGTAGGGACAAACAACGAGAAGTTACTCAACGACCCAATGTACATGGGCGCAAGACACCCGCGTATCAACCAAGCTGAATATGACGAATTCCTAGATTTATTCATTAAAGCGGTTAAACGCCGTTGGCCTAATGTGCTGTTACAGTTTGAAGATTTCGCACAACCTAACGCAATGCCATTATTGAAACGTTACCGCGATGAAATCTGTAGCTTTAACGATGATATCCAAGGCACCGCTGCGGTTACTGTAGGTTCGCTACTAGCCGCTTGCCGCGTGAAAGGAGCGAAGCTCTCGGAACAAAAAGTGGTGTTTGTTGGTGCAGGCTCTGCTGGCTGTGGTATTGCAGAGCAAATTATTAGCCAAATGATTTCAGAAGGGATAACCGACGAGCAAGCGAGAAGCCAAGTGTTTATGGTGGACCGTTTTGGCCTTCTGACAGAAGGCATGGAAGGGCTAAGAGATTTCCAAGAAGCGCTAGTTCAACAACAAGCCAACCTTGCGGATTGGACATACAGTGGTGAATTTGCATCTTTATTAGATGTAATGCACTGTGCAAAACCAGACATCTTAATTGGTGTGTCAGGTCAAGCAGGTTTATTCACTGAGCAAGTGATCCGCGCGATGCATGCAGGGTGCGAACAGCCGATAATTTTCCCACTAAGTAATCCATCACGCCAAGTTGAAGCGCATCCAAAAGATGTGATTGAGTGGACTGATGGTCAAGCAATTGTAGCTACGGGAAGCCCATTTGAACCTGTAGTACATGGTGAGCAAACAATTATCATACCTCAATGTAATAACAGTTATATCTTCCCAGGGATCGGCCTTGGTGTACTTGCAGCTAAAGCGAATCGTATTACAGATAGCATGTTGATGGTATCGAGCGAAATGCTTGCTGAATCATCACCACGTGCTAATACGGGCAAAGGTAGCTTACTACCAGCCCTAACTGAAATTGAGCCGTTGAGTAAACGAATTGCTTTTGCAGTTGCTAAAAAAGCGATGGAAGAGGGCGTTGCACTTGAAATGGAAGACGACGCAATTTGGGCAGCGATAGAGAAAAACTATTGGCTCCCTAAGTATAGAAATTACAAACGCTGTAGCGTCTAATTACTTTTACTTAGGGCCTGTTGATCTTTCAAGTTTGTTTTTGCAGCAGTTTGACTGGTATTTATACAAGGCAGAGCCTGCGTAGCATAGTTATTCTATGTAAGTCAGGTGATAACACAGTAGAAATGCCAGTCAAGCGCTGCCCTTTGGGTTCACCTGAGTGCGCTTTGTTCATTGTTGCTCAACTTTTGCCTAGATTACTAGGCGGCAAGTCGAGCGTCGCGACCAAAACACACTCAGAAGAACAAAAATCAAACAGCAAAGGTCAACAGGCCCTAGCTAAAGCAGAAATCGCCGCCAACTCATATTGGCGGCGATTTTTGTTTATCAATCACGCGTAAAAGTTGAGAGTACCACATATAACTTCTCAGAGTGATAATCACTCATTTTGTTAAAGTTTGTTACCTTGAAATCCAATTCAGTAGTTGTTAATTGAAATATGCTTGAATATGCAGGTATCACTTTTTAGGAGCAAAAGATGCGAATTTTAACTGGCTTACTGGCATTATGTTTATCTGGATTTAGCTTTGCAGGCGCATTGCCTGACTCTCCGCATTTATATGTTAAAGGCACTTCATTTATTCAAGTACAACCCGATGTTGCAACCATCCGTGTTGCCATTACCGAAAAGCAAAAGTCGCTACCCACAGCTAAAGAAAACGTCGATAAGATTATGGCTAAGGCCATAGAAATCGCTAAACGCTTCGATATTAAAGAAGACGATATTCACGCAGAACAGCTGAATGTCTACAGACAGACCCGCTACAATCGTGAATCAAATGAAGAAGAGTTTGATGGTTTTCGCGTAAGTCGTAGCCTTACAGTAAAACTTAAAGACATCAAAAAATACCCGGAGCTACTTCAAGAGTTTGTTGACAGCGGCATCAATCAGTTCAATAACACGGAATTTGGTGTTGAAAATGAAGGCAAGTATCTGCAAAGCCTCAAAAAAGCCGCCATTAAAGATGCAAAGAAAGCAGCTAAAGAACTAGCAGGCGAGTTTGATGTTGAGTTGGCAAAGCTGTACTCAGTTTCATTCCAACCAATGCAAACGCCAGTTCAGCCTTACGTGCGCTCTGCAGCGATGGCAATGGAAGCAGATCAAGGCGCATACAAAAATGCGTATAACACAGGTGCAATTACATTGAACGCGGAAGTTTATGCTGTTTACTTAATTGAGTAATACTGGCTGTGAACTAATTAAACTTATACACTAAGCCCTCCACTGGAGGGCTTTTTATGATCACCGGTTTATATGCGGCATTACTGGCACTAATCTATATTAAACTCAGTTTTAACATAATATCACTCAGACACAGACATAAAGTATCGCTTGGAGATGGTGGTATCGATGAACTGCAAAGTGCAATTCGGATCCACGGCAACTTTATCGAGTACACACCTTTCGTACTGTTAATGATGTTGTTACTCGAAACTCAACAAATCAACCCATATCTACTTCATGCTTTTGGCATTGCTTTTTTGTTTTCTCGAGTTGCACACTATGTTGCACTCGGTAAAACCAACTTTTCAATCAGAAAAGTAGCGATGGCGACAACATATGGAGTAATACTTATTTTAGCGTCATTCAACCTCGTGTATTACTTTATCTAAATATGACAAAACACAAATTTCTGGTAACGGGTTTACCACGAACGGGCACAACAAGTCTGTGTATTGCTGCATTAGGTGCTGGATACAAAACAGCACACACGGCATACACAAGGCAAGCGTTAGACTGCGCTGAGTTTATTGCTGACACGCCCGTTTTTGCTGACTATGAAAAACTATATGCTTTATATCCTGAAGTTAAAATAGTACATTTGACACGAGATTTTGAGCAATGGCTTCCCTCAATTAAGCGTTTGATGACGGCAATGAAAGAAAATTTACTGTCACAAAAAGGGGGCTTTAACGACACCATTAAGCGTTGTTATTTGGAAACTTTTCCTGATTTTGACAAACATTTTGAAGACGATGGTTATTGGCGGGATTGTTATAGCAAGCATCATGATAGGGTGCTTAGCTTTGCAAAAATGAATCATATTCCTATTATAATGGTCAATCTAACCGCAACTGATGCCGAGCAAACGCTTGCCGAATTTATAGGCGTGACTCAAGAAAAAGTGACCATTCCGCATGTCAATATCGGTGGTAAAGTCACTGCATGGAAGTGGTTTTCACACCCCAATAAAGTGGAATCGACACGTAATGGCAAAGCAGATAAAGACACAGCGCTCTTTAGCATGCAAGTTCGCTCGAGCGTCTGAGTTTGTTATACTCACCACAAGCTGTATATACAAGATAGAATTATGTTTGAATTAAAATATCACACACCTTTTAGCTGGACTGAAAAAGTCCTAGCCGACTTTGATACCTTTCTTCAAGATCACGCCGCTGCAGAAAAAAAAGCAGCCGGAATGGCGATGGCAATGCTTGGTCATTACCCAGACAGGATCAAGCTAGTAAAAGCGATGGCTGATCTCGCAATAGAAGAAATGATCCATTTTAAACAGGTACTTAAGATCTTAACCGAGCGTGGTACGCTACTAGGGAACGATCAAAAAGACCCCTATATAAAGCAAATGCGTGCATTGTTCCGCCAGGGCACAGATGAATATTTAATTGATAGATTGCTGATTGGCGCAGTAATTGAGGCTAGGGGCCATGAGCGTTTTTCTTTAGTTGCAGAAGCGCTTCCTGAAGGCAAAGAGAAAGACTTTTATGTTGCCATTGCCAAGTCAGAAGAAAAACACAAAAACCTCTTTGTGGAGCTCGGCTACGAGTATTTCGACAAATTAACGATAGACAAACGTTTAGAGGAAATTCTCATCGCAGAAGCGGGTATTTGTAAGCGTATTCCATTTAGCGCAGCGCTTCATTAGAATAAAATAACTGGGATTAAATAATAATAACAAGGACATAATAATATGAAATTAAATGCTTTTTTATGCTTCAGCTTCCTTTTAACAACAAATTTTGCTGCAAGTGCTGAGACTTTTAGCGCGTTGGATGCGTGGAAAGAACTCGATAATAACTTGCAAACCCATTACGCATATCTAGATGACTTTAAAGGTTACCAGCAAACTCGGCAACTATTTGAGAATAAGTTAAATAATTTAGATTCAAAGCAAGCATTTATTGACTTAAGCCAAGCATATTTACGCCACTTTACAGATCCGCATCTCAATCTTGGTCCATTAAATGAAGAGGATTACAGTGTGTATCCAACAGGTGCAGATATGTATGTCGAGTTTAATGATAACAGCGCACTTATTATTGACGTAAAACGGAGCAGCGATGCAGACGTTAAAGGGATAAAACCTGGAGATAAAGTGACAAGGATAGATGGCAATACAATATCGCAAGCCATCCAAGACGTAATGCAGGTGCCATTGAGTCAATTAAATAAGGCTCAGAAGAGTTACGCACTGAATATTGCGTTAGGAGGAAAACGTTATCAAAAACGCGAAATTGAATTTCAACGGGATACAAAGTTAGCAACTGTCGAACTTGCCGCAAGTTATGATGCGATAAATGCGCTAGGTAATGGGCCTAAAGTATCCTACGAAAAAATAGATGAATTTGGTCATATTCGATTTAATAACGCCATGGGCAACGCCCAAACCGTTGATGAGTTTAAAGCTGCATTAAAGCTCTTAGGTGAAGTGAAAGGTTATGTTATTGACCTTAGAAATACACCCAGCGGCGGGAATACTGGTGTCGCAGAACCCATACTTGGACATTTTACTGCTGCGCCAAGCGTGTATCAAAAGTACCGTACTCAAACGGGATCTGTACAATTCAACAAAGCAGAGTTAAAAGACGCGCTCACTAAACCAGCAAAGCAACAAATAAAGGTACCGTTTGTTGTACTTGCTGGGCGCTGGACTGGCAGTATTGGAGAAGGCATGACAATTGGCTTTGATGCTTTGGGTGCGGACGCAGTAATTGGCGCACCGATGGCTGATTTGCTTGGCGGCATCAAACGTCTCGTCCTTGATCAAAGTGACGCATGGGTTGAAGTTGGATTTGAACGTTTATATCACGTAAACGGTAGTTATCGTGAAGACTTCGAACCAAATATAATCGTGGCTGGCGACATGGACAACAATGGTAAGGATGTAGCGCTAGAAACAGCAGTGTCAGTTTTATATTCGAAAACGGATGAGCAGGTCAAAAAGTAGCCCATAAACATCCAACGTAATTTTGATTGTACAAGAGAGTAAGTTAGTCTCTCTTTTAATTTATAGTATTTAACATAATATAAATTATAGGATGCAATTATTTCCAGTATTAGCAGCAGCAAGAAGCTAAATAAATCACCAATTAATGTCCAATACTAGACGGTATCGGACATTAATAAAAAGTTTACTGTATTTTCTATTGAGCTATGGTTTCGCTTTTTATAGTATGTGGTTGAATTTGTAATTTGAAGTATCGACATATGGAATTTGTAAGACCTCTAGAACCAATCTTGATAATTGATGACGCTGTTGAGATCAGAGATTTTCTGACACAGATTTTGGAGAACTTAGGGTTTGAAGAAGTTTATGGTTGTGAAGACTTTGATTCTGCAAAGCCGCTACTAAAACATAAACAACCCAGTGTTGTCTTTTTAGATATTGAGCTTCCCGATACAGATGGCACCGAAATTCTTTCCTACATAAACGAAAACTTTCCTGTGGCTCATGTCATCATGTGCTCTGGCCATAATAGTATGGAGAATGTTCAAAATACTTGGGAACTTGGTGCTAAGGGCTTTATCGCTAAACCTTTCAATGCACATAAAGTGGATTCGGTAATGAAGCGTTTAGAGCTGGTTACATGAATGAAGAAATAAAGAAACTTACCGATGCGCTCTCTACCGTTATTTTAGAAAAGCCTGAACAAATAAAACTCGCGATCTGCAGTCTTTTGTGTCGCGGCCATCTTCTAATCGAAGATTTACCAGGTATGGGTAAGACGACGCTATCTCATTCTCTTGCTGATGTGTTAGGCCTGACATATCGTCGCGTGCAATTTACTAGCGATCTACTCCCAGCTGATATTACCGGCACTTCTATTTTTAACCGTGAACATCAGTCTTTTGAATTCCATCCTGGTCCAATTTTCAGCCAAGTTTTACTGGCCGATGAAATCAACCGCGCAAGTCCAAAAACTCAAAGCGCGTTGTTGGAGTCCATGGAAGAACATCAAGTAACCATCGATGGCGTAAGCCATGAGCTCCCTAGCCCATTTTTTGTGATTGCAACGCAAAATCCTCAGCATCAATCTGGCACGCATCCACTGCCTGAGTCACAACTAGACCGCTTTTTTATGCGTATAAGCTTAGGATACCCCTCGGAAATGGCAGAAGCGCAGCTAATTAAATTAGCTGGGAAAGCGAGAAAACTGACTCAAGCACCACAAGTGATCGATGGTAAAACACTGTTAGCCTATCAACAAGTTGTGCCTAACATTGTGCTAAGTGACGCTATTATTGATTACATCCTTCGCTTAGTTAACTACACACGAAGCTCAGGTCAATTTAGCGATCCTTTGTCGCCAAGAGCTAGCATCGCACTTGCAGCCGCAAGTCGTGCATATGCGTTTATTAGTGGTCGAGATTTCGTCATACCCGATGATGTTCAAGCCGTTTTCACTTCAGTCTGTGCCCATCGACTTGGCGTTACCACGACTAATGAAGCAGAAGTTCAGACACAGGTCTTTCAAAACGTACCGGTACATTAAGCATGATTAACCGCTTGAAACGGAAAGTTAAGCAGCATATTTATAAACGACATCAACGCTCAGAAATACGGTTATCTCATAATAATATCTACATACTGCCATCTAAGGATGGCGGTTTTTTTATCGCTGTGGCTTTGCTTAATTTTGTATTGGGGATCAACTATCAGAATAATCTAATCCTTGCAGTGTCCTACATTATGGCTGTGATGATGATAGCCGCCCTATTTTTAGGTTTTTTTAACTTGAACAATACAAATGTCCGATATTTGGGAAGTAATGCTAATTTTAGCCCATATAGTTCATCTATTAGACTCAGTATTTCATCTAGCGCAGAGATCCAATCACTTCGACTTTCAAGTGAATACAACCAAACGGCTACCCATATTTCCGAAGTGAGTGATGAGAAAATTCTCGAGCTAAGTGCCCCTGAATTACCTCGTGGCGTATATGATACGGGGGTAATTAAAATCCTCAGCTACTTCCCATTTGGCCTTATTCGTACCTGGTCGTATATAAAACCAAACGATGCTTTCTACGTGTACCCTACTCCATTGCCCGTTGTAGACACAGAGTTTAGCTTCGGCAGTGCCTCGAATACTAGCCAAAGCATACAAGAGAAAGAGCGTTCAGTTGAGTTCGACCATCTCTCGCAATATCAAAAAGGGATGAGTTTAAGCCGCGTTTCTTGGAAGCATTACGCCAAGACGGAACTGATGTTAATTAAACAGAATGCACCGGAGTCGGCCGATTTACACCGCATTATTTTCGATTATTCTAAACTTTCAGGCAGCAAAGAAGAACGTCTGAGTAAACTTTGTACTATGGTGCTTGACGCCGATAAGCAACAAACAAGTTATGCCCTGTTACTTCAACAAAACAGGATCCCGTTCGGTCAAGGTGAAACCCATAAACTATGTTGCTTGGAGGCATTAAGTGAATTCTAGCTTCCCAAAATGGTACTACAGCACGTCACTATTTTTATGGCTGCTGAGCATTATTCTTGTCGATGATTTTGGTATCGGTTTTGTCGGGTTATGTACCGTTTTAACACTATGGCAAGCATCGAGGTTGGTGACTAAACCAAGCGTGTTAAGCATTCGCTTTATCAACTTGGTCACTTTACTCGGCGCCATTGCAACGGCCTCATTAATAGGTATAAAAAACAGCGTGAATGTTTTTGTGGCTTTGATGTTGGTTGCATCGCTACTGAAACAAGTGCATGCCACGCAAGCTCGCCAATTTACACAAATATGTATTTTGAATTTCTTTACTTATCCGTGCTTATTTCTTTTTACACAAAGTATATTTGCAGCATTTCTTGTATTGATTTTGCTGGCTGTTAATTTAGCTATCATGCTTAATCTCGAGCAAAACCTAAGGTTCAAACCTGCGCTTAAGGTAAGTGCAAAGGGATTGGTATTGGTGCTGCCTGTAGCTACCTTATTAGTCGTTTTTTTACCAAAACTCCCGGCATTTTGGCAGTTACCTGCACCGCAGAATCAAGCAAAAACAGGATTATCTGAGAATGTAGATCCTTTCAATATCGCAAACTTATCCCAGTCCAGCGACTTGGTGTTTAGGGCGTCATTTGAGAACACTCAACAAACTGGACCTTTCTATTGGCGTGCAATTATTCATGATGAATTTGACGGACGGCAATGGAAAGTCTCTGAGTATCAAGGTACTAATATCAGAGCGTTGCCCAAAGAGCCGATCGGCGCAGCAACCATTATTGCGCAGCCAAGTCAACTTCCTTGGTTGTATGGCCTGTCATACTCTTATTCGAAAAACGCTAAGTTGAATAGTAACGTGTTTGGCACGGTCTATTTGAAAAACCTATCAGCAAAACCTGTCGAGTATCAAATCGATTTCACTGACTTTGAACCCCAAGACTCGTTAAGGCCTTGGTATTATAGGCGTAACACCGCATTACCTGACGGCATTAATCAACAGGCAAGGCAACTGGCGCGCGACTGGGACAGTCAATCGACAACAACGAGCCAATTCATTGAATTAATGAAGCGCTATTTTTTGCAAAATGGTTTCGTCTATACCTTAACACCAACTATAGCCCAATCGAGCGATAGGATTGATGACTTTCTATTTAGCTCGTTTAACGGTTTTTGTGGTCATTACGCCTCTGCTGCGGCGTTTCTACTGCGAAGCGCGGGTATCCCCGCTCGCTTAGTATCAGGCTATCTGGGCGGTGAAAAAAATGACAATCAAGGCTATTACAGCGTTTATCAATATGACGCACATGCTTGGGTTGAATATTTTACACCGGGAATTGGCTGGCAACGCTTAGACCCAACTGCCTGGATTGCCCCAGAACGCATGACAGGGAGTCTTTCTCAGTTAGAACAATTATCGAGCGAGTTTAAAAGTGGTTTGGGCTACAGCTTAATTGGGTTGTCTAATTGGCAATCTATTAATTGGTTGCGATTACAGCTCGAGGAGCTTGACTATCAGTGGACTCGCGTCGTCATTAATTTTGACAAAGAAAAGCAAGGCGCACTGTTTAAAGAGTGGTTTGGGAGTAATGGTCAATTTTGGGCTGGGATATTTTCCCTGTTTATGCTGCTTTTGCTCTCAATTGCGCTATTTTACCTTAGCAAGCAGCTTACTCGGCATAAACGCCCTATCGAACTTGTCTATTACAATGCTATAGTGTCCGATTTCAAAGAGCACCTAAGTGGCACTACGGCGAAACAACATATTGTTGAGTTATGTAAGTTATTTCCTGAGTTAGAAGCGTCGCTTTGGCAGTTTTATCAATTAATTGAAAAGTCACAGTATCAACAAAAACCACTTAATAAACTTGAGCTTGGTGAGTTGAAGAGGTTGTATAAATCAATAAAAAGAAAGGCAAGAAAATAATGAATGCTGTTATTTTGGGCGTCTTGCTCATGCTGGGGTTAACCCTCTTTAGAATAAATGTAATTGTCGCCATGACAGTTAGTGCAATAGCTGCGGGCTTAGTGGCCGGTTTAGATTTGAAGACAACCTTAAACGCCTTTAATGATGGGCTATCTGGCGGCGCAGAAATAGCCTTAAGCTATGCCATGTTAGGTGGGTTTGCAGTTGCTATTTCAAAGTCTGGCTTAACTCAAATCCTCGCGCAAAAGCTGCTCAAATTGGTTAATGCCAATGATAGCGAAGGTTCAACGTTTTTAAGCATGTTTATAATGGTCATCATCTTGGCTTGCTCGATTGCCTCGCAAAACCTTGTGCCTGTCCATATTGCGTTTATTCCGATCCTCATTCCACCGCTATTAGTCGTACTGAACAAGCTGACGATAGACCGCCGTGCGATTGCGTGTATTTTAACGTTTGGCCTAGCGACCAGTTATATGGTGTTGCCATATGGATTCGGTGGCATTTACCTTTACTCTATTTTGCATAAAAACCTTGTAGACAATGGTTTAGAATTGGTTAAGTTCGACGTGCCGTACGCTATGGTGATCCCAGCGCTTGGTATGCTGATTGGCCTGTTGATTGCCGTTTTCATTACTTATCGTAAAAAGCGAGTTTATGAAGTGAGTCAACAGCAAAGTACTCAGTCAAACACAGTACCGGAAGGCCAAGAAGCAACTAAAGTCATGATCGTCGGCGGTGCTGCGGTGCTGGCTTCTCTCATTGCACAAAATAACAGTGGCTCAATGATATTAGGTGGGCTCGTTGGCGTGATGATTTTTAGCCTCTTTGGCATTGTGAAATGGGAACAAAACTCCGATGTTTTCAGCAAAGGCGTGGCGATGATGGCAATGATAGGTTTTATCATGATCTCTGCTCAAGGCTTTGCCTCCGTCATGAAAGCAACGGGCGATGTGGCAAGTTTAGTAGCAAGTTGTGCAGATTTTGTTGGCGATAATAAACCACTCGCTGCTGCGATGATTTTGCTTGTTGGCTTACTTATTACCATGGGAATTGGCAGTTCATTTTCAACCGTGCCAATCATTGCCACGCTATTTGTACCTTTATCTCTAGAAGTTGGCTTTTCCGCTATGGCTACCGCCGCTTTGGTGGGAACCGCAGGTGCATTAGGCGACGCGGGCTCTCCTGCATCAGATTCCACACTTGGACCCACTTCTGGCTTAAATGCCGACGGCCAGCACGATCACATATGGGATTCCGTGGTGCCTACATTCATTCACTTCAACATCCCACTACTCTGCTTCGGCTGGATAGCCGCGATGGTGTTATAGGTTTATATATCCATGATGGTATCAAGGCTGCCCGCCTTGATACCTTTAGCTCACAAACATACTCTATTTTCTTTGTCTCTAATGTCGCTTTTGTCTTATTAGTTTTCTTGTGCTATACCAATAGGTAAGAGAATTAAAGCAATAAGACTATGCAAACACTTAAACCAAGCGAAATCGCCAGCTACTGTAACGTACACCAACGCAGTGTAAGTCGTTGGATTGCCAATGGCGAATTAAAAGGTCATAAGCTTCCTGGACGCGGTAACTACCGTGTCTTACTTGAAGACTTTTTATCCTTTTTAAACAAGCACAAAATCCCCCTTTCGCAAGACTTTATTAGCGACTATCAAATCGCAGAAAGTGGTCTACACTCTGATAAAGAACGGGATTTAGCTAAGGTGCTTATCATTGATGACGAGCCCCAATATAGAAAAGCGATAAGACGAGTGATAGGCAACGATTATTTGATACAAGAAGCTGGGGATGGCTTTATGGCAGGCATTGCCATCTCTGAGTTTAAACCAAGTTTAATCACGCTCGATCTTTCCATGCCGGGAATGGATGGCTTTCAAGTGATCTCATTTATCCGCGAAAAAGAAGAATTTAAAGCGATTAAGATTTTGGTGATCTCTGCGTTAAATGATGTAGAACTTGAAAAGGCCAAAGCGATGGGCGCCAACGATGCCCTTTCTAAACCGTTTGATAACTCTATTCTGTTAGAAAAAATTAATGCGCTAATCCAGGGGTAGCTATGAATGCACCTATCATGTTGGTTGATGATGAAATTGATATTCTAAAGTCGCTTAAGCGCACTCTGCGTTTACAGCATTATGAAGTGGTATATACCGATGACCCAAGACAAGCGCTCGGTTTAATACAAGAGCACAAACCGCATGTGCTTATTACTGATTTCAGAATGCCCAGCATGAATGGCCAAGAGCTTATCCAAGAAGTGAAAAAGCATGATCCCAGTATTGAATGCATTGTGCTCAGTGGGCAAGCTGATTATGACGATATGAAGTCGCTGATCAACGCGAATAACACCTTTAAGTTTTTATCCAAGCCTTGGAATAACGAAGAACTGTACACAACGATAGAAGCGGCACTCACAAACCATCACAAAAACGAATTAAAAACCCAGATATTGCGTAACAATAATGCACCTTTAGTCGAAGTTAATACCATAGGTAATGTCATTGACTGTAATTACGCTTACACGGAATTAGTGTTGAACGAGGTCAATAAAGGCAACTTCTTTCAACTGTTTAATTTTGAAAGTGATAAATGCCTTGATGATTTTACTGAACGCAGAATTGCAACATTGAAAAGCTCTGGGGTGTTATGTCAAGTTGAGCTCAAGCTAAAAACAGAATCCAGCTACCTACTTATCATTAAACCCCTCTCCAGCGAGCAGGATAAATATCCTAACTTTTATCAGAGCAAACTGGGCTTTCTCGAACATATCAATCGCACCGATAACTCTGTCATGATCTGCCTGAAAATTCGAGACTTGTTGGTTAAGAATATTATTTCTAATACCCCAATATATTCAGATACGTTTAAAAAAATCATAGATCATGCTCTACTGAGCGAAGCGACTCATTTTTCGATGCTTGAAATTAGCTTTGACCAAGCCATTTTCTGGCTAGATTCAGTACAAAGTGAAATTGAGGTACACAAATTTTTAGATGAGTTAATCAACTCAATTAAACAATTTTTCATTCGCAAAAATATCCAAATCAAGTTCTCTGTCTCGTACACCATGATTGAGCCTAAGCAACCACTCTCGGAAGCAATAGACAGTTTAGTTATCTATACCCAATTTGTTTGCGAGTCTCGCACTGACTTCTATATGCGTTATTCGCAATCACTGCTTTCAGAAAAGCTAAACGAGCATAAAGTCTCTGAGGCATTATTTAACGCCGTTGATAATGATGAGTTTTATCTAAGGTTCCAGCCTAAGCTTAATTTAAATGAACATTCAATCAATAGTTGCGAAGTGTTAATTCGCTGGAAGAACACCCAGTTCGGCGCTAACTCACCAGACTATTTTATTCCGTTGGCAGAAAAAGACGGACAAATAGTAAAAATAGGAACTTGGGTACTTGAGCAGGCATGTATTGCACTGTGCGAATGGCAAAAGGAAGAACTTGAGATCCAAAAAGTTGCAGTGAATGTTTCACCTTATCAACTTTCCGATCCCTGCTTTGTACAAACCATGTATTCGATTATTGAAAGGTATTCGCTCAAACCCGAGCAATTCGAGTTAGAAATCACCGAGAACTTTGTTTTAGAAAATCTCGAGCAAGCTAAAACTAAATTATTACAATTAAAAGAAATCGGATTCTCCATTGCCATCGATGACTTCGGTACGGGATATTCCTCATTGGGCTATATTTCAAAATTGCCAGTGGATGTTATCAAAATTGACAAAAGCCTGATTGAAAATATCGACAGTTCAAAATCAGCTCGAGATCTTGTCCAAAATGTTATTCGATTAGTACACGACCTTGAATTAAAAGTTGTCGCTGAAGGTATAGAAACCGTGGAACAGCTTGAAATTCTAGAACAGTTAAAATGCGATGAAGTACAAGGATATCTCATCGGAAAACCTGTTTTGCTTGAGGAGTTTACTCACTATGTCTATTAAAAGCCAAGTGCCACGGATTGTGCTCGTTGATGATGATGAGTTAATGTTGAAGTCGCTCCACCGCCACTTCAAAATCAGCATGGAAGGCGCTGAGATACTGACCTTTTCATCACCTAAACAATTCATAGAATCCCTAGATACGTTAGCGAGCATAGACATCTTTGTGAGTGACTACCTTATGCCATCGATTAACGGTGTTGAATTAATCAATATCGTGAGGCGCCGTTATCCGCAAGTCCTCACCGTGTTATTAACGGGCGATACCACGGGCAAGGTACTGTGCAAATCTTCAATTTCTGCGACCTTTATCATCGCTAAGCCATTTCGAAGAGAAGAATTCGATGAGGTTATCACCGCTTTTTATCGACTCAATGAGCTGCCTTTAAGAGAAGCAATAAAGCGTGCGTTAAATGAAACTTTCATTGAAAACGAATTGCCTATCTTGCTAAGTAAAATTGAAGACATTGATTTAGATTTTCACAAGCTTGAAGCGATGCTAGAACAAGAGGTGCTCATTCAAGCTAAATTATTCCACCTGTGTAACAGTGCTTATGTGGGATTATCGACGAAGCAATACTCCCTCTCTACCGCGATTAAGACGCTCGGTGTAGATTTAGTGTCTGCAATTATTGTCTCTGTGTGTTATCACAATATGGTTGCAGCCAGATATGATATCGCGAACTGTGAGCAGTTAAGCGATATTAACTTTAAAAAGGTCAAGTTACTTAAGGAATTGGTACACAAGCTACATGACGCATCAATTGACTCTGAGCGTGTTGTTTTTCTTCAATCCTTATTATTTCTAGGTGAGCTCGGCTCAGAAATAGCTCAGCTTATTACCGAAAGTCAATGTCATTCCCCACAGAGTTGCTATATCGAGAAATTACACATCGCCCTTTATACAGCCACGTTAATTGGCTACGAGTCAGCCATCACAGATCAATTGTATGCACTCATTAATGCCCTAGAAACGGCTAGCTCAGATTGCAATGCCACTAAGCTATTGTTGCTTATAGACACTATCACCAATAAAGAAGTCAATCAGACGGTGATCAACACCTTTTTTGATCAAAAGAGCCAAGATTGGTTGGAGCTTTTCTATGAACTCAGAAGCAAATACTTTAGTTAGTTACAAAGTACTGATATTAGACGATGAAACGTCAATACTTAAGGCGTTAAAACGAGTCATACGGCTGCCTTCGGTAGAGGTTGTCAGTTTTGATAATCCTTTTGAAGCTCTTGAGTACATAGACACGCACCCCGTTCAGGTTATTATCTCTGATTTTAGAATGCCGCTCATGAATGGTGGAGATTTTCTAAAACGAGCCAAAAAAATAAACCCTGGTGCAATTGGCCTAATTCTTAGCGGTTATACCGACTCCGATATGCTTATTGATATGATTAATAGCAAGGTTGCGCATAAGTTTTTGTGTAAACCATGGGAGAACGACAAATTACTCGAAGAAGTTAATGCAGCAATAGACGTATACAATAATAATTATTTTAAAACGGTTTTACAGGAACAACTAAAAAACCGTGATTGCCCACGGGTATTAATCAATAATGAAGGCCAAGTTGTCGAGCATAATCTCAGCAAAGACATAGAATCTCAGATACTTGTAGAGTTCTCGGCATGCTTTAGTGGTAATGGCATCTACCACACTCCTCTTGGTGTTTTAAGATGTGAGATCCGCAGCAATCCAAAAGACGAAGAGTTCTATCTGATCACCATAGAAAAAGTCGAAGTTACAGACGAAATTAACGTCTATGAAGTTATCACCGAACTGCTATTATGTTACTCGATAAACCCCGTGCTCACTTACTATGCGTTGCCAACTTGCGAACTCACCACACCGAAATTGGCAGCTGCAGCTCAAGAAGTTTTCAGAAACTACAAAATATTACCATCACCGACCCATAACTATCTATTCGTACTGGATAACATTGAGCAATCCTTACTGCCAAGAAAGCAGATAGAGCTAGAAATTCAGTTGGAAAAGTTACTCGATACCGCGCTACCTCACGAGATACAAAGTAACACCACTCAACTTGCTGCATTTTTAAATAATGGAGAGTAGGCGTGGATACTTTTGCAAAAGTTGAATTAACACAAGATTTAGTCGAATCAAGCTTTCCGCTCGCCGACCTCAATACGCTACTTACCTCCCTATCTGATTATTTTGAGGTACCAATAACTTTAGTCACTGTAATCGAAGGGCAATGGCAACATCTGATCGCCAGACATGGGATCCTAGCCGATAGGACACCGGAGCAAGATGCTTTTTGTAAGAGCTTAATCAAACATAACAGGTCTTTGCTTGTTCCAGATACCGCCTTGGATGAAAATTATGCCAATAACCCGCTCGTGACTGGCGAGCCCTACATTCGCTCATACTTGGGTGTACCTTTTAGACTCGACGGCAAGCCAATCGGTGGCGTATGTTTAATCGATACCAAACCGAAAAACTATGCCGAGCGAGATGTTCATTTACTCGAGACGATCAGCGGTCTTATCACCAATATTTTAGAGCTACAAAAAAACTATTCGTTATACCTCGAAGATCAAGAGTTAATCCGCTTTTCACCAATCGTGTTAATTAAGTGGAAGTACAATAATGGGCTGCGCATTCGTACGGTTTCTCCGAATATTGAGCGCGTGATTGGTATTGACGCTTTTCACTTATGCTCCGGGGAATTGCATTTTGAAGACTTACTCACCGAGCCAAGTGTTGAGAAATTTCATTTTAACTTACAAAACCACTTGGATGGTTTAGAAGCGTCTGAAATTTTGCTAGAGATGGCATTAGACTCAAAACAGATCTGGATCCGTATGATCACCGTGGCGCACTTTAACCACGACGGCAGAATGACAAGCATTCAGGCTTTTATTACCGAAAATACTGCGCAAAAGTACACCGAAGACAAACTCAATGAGACGAACCGACAGATGCGGCTGTTGTTAGAAGCCTCGGAGCTAGGTACATGGGATTGGAATATTCCAGCAGATATCAATAAAGTTAATAAAAAGTGGTGTGATATGCTTGGAATTGAATTTGAATACGTTGAGACCAGTGTTAATTACTTCCGCCAACTTATTCATCCAGCCGATCGTAGTCACGTAGAAAGAGACCTAGCCAAACACCTACAAGGGTTAACCGATGCCTACACCACGTCCTATAGAATGAAACATGCCGATGGCCACTGGGTGTGGATAGAAACCTATGGCAAAGTGGTTGAACGCGATAATAGTGGCAGAGCACTGCGCCTTGCTGGTACTCACCGGGATATTACCTACCGGATGGAAGCACAGTTGCAAGAGCGAAAGCAAAAGCAAAAGCAATTACTGTCTTTTATCAGTAAAGCACAGTCAGCCTATTTAAAGACAGGTGATCTGTCTAAATCATGCCGTGAAATTCTAGAAGAGCTCATCGACATTGCGGATAGCCAATTTGCGCTGATCGGCGAGCTTGAGCATACCGCCGGTGTACCAAGGCTCTTTATTCATGCCATTTCAGAAATGCAGTGGAATGATTTAAGCTCTCAATTGGTACAGAGATATTATGATAACGATCTCTATTTTACTGATTTTAATAATCTGTTTGGATCAGTGATCCTGACGGGAAAAACCGTCATTAGTAATGAACGAGGCAAGCACCCTGCGTCGAAAGGCACGCCAAAAGGACACCCAAGGATCTCTAAGTTTTTAGGGCTGCCGATAAAGCTCAATGGCGAATTGGTCGGTATGATAGGACTTGCGAATAAGTTTTTTGACTATACCGAAGAAGATGCAAAATTCTTACAACCACTGGTCGATTCTCTAGCGGGTTTATACTATGCGGTTAAACTCGATAAAGAGCGCCAAGAAGCAGAAAACAAACTGCTTGAACTTGCAATGACCGACACCTTATCAGGCCTGCCCAACCGACGTGCCTTTATGGAAAAAGCCGCCGAAGTTGGTGAGATATCCTTCCCCTATTTAATTGGTATGGTAGATATCGATAACTTTAAGTCTATTAATGATACCTACGGTCATGATGCTGGTGACAAAGCTATTAAACTGATTGCTTACACCATAAAGGATGCGCTACGCAGTGATGATTTTACTGCGCGAATGGGAGGTGAGGAGTTTGCATTTGTGTTACTTGATGCCACACATGGATCATCTAGCGGACTGATCGAGACCATCAGAGAATCTATATCCAACTTGGAAATTACTCTGTCAGAAGAAGAGAAAATACATCTCACGGTCAGCATTGGTGTAAAAGCGGTACTTCCCGAGATGGAAAAAATGTCTATTACAGCACATTTAAATGATGCTGATAAAGCTTTGTATGAGGCTAAACATACTGGCAAAAATAAAGTAGTTTGGTTCGAATAACAAAATATTTCATATTGCTTGATATACTTTAATTTCGCGTCAGAAATAAAAATGGAAAAATGATGAAACAGCTCTCACTTAACCTAGCTGCACTTGGATTTTTAGTCACCTCATCTGTAGCTTATGCCGATTATACTGCTGAGTTAGAAATTGACCGAATGCAGGACACACCGTTTAAAGAGTGTAGCGACTACACTTTTCGCCAAGTTATGAATAATTTTTTTACCGAACTCACTTGGGATTATCTCACAAGCGATTGGGGCAGAAACTACATAAATATTGATGGTTATGTAGAAGAAGAAGGCGAAAAGTTTGATTTTCTTCTTCAATACGAAGTCAAATCTGATGGGACGTTTGAATTTAACGCTATGGAGTTCTTAGGAAAAGCAAAAGACGACTCGTTTATTATCATGATGCTCGACAAGATTTGCTATCATTCAACCGGTGATTCGCGCTTCAACTCGAAGCGCTAATCTGCTTCTAAATTTAGTCTACTGTAACTTTGCACTGGATGGGCTGTTGATAATAACCCCAAGTTAATATTGCTACATTACTTTGTACTTTAAGGTGATAATCGCCACCGCGGTAATGAGTATCACTGGCAGAGTTATCGATGAACATCAGCTTTTCACTGTCATTAAATTCTGCGACTATGCTTAGTGGCTGAGTATCATAGTAAAAAACGGATAATAACTTATCGTTACAGAGATACGTCGTATGCCCGGAGCTAGTCACTAATGCAAAACGAGCCTCAAGCTCGGCAATACGGTGAATATACGACTGCTTCAAGCAATGCGTGCTATCGCTAGATTTCCAACACGCATTGCGCCCTTTTATCCACCCTCTTTGCTCGGCTTTAAGCTGCTTCGAATGCGGCTCTTTTACAATTTTTTTATACACAGAATTTAGCCTGCGATCCAGTCGAGACAACGCCGCACTATCACAAATAACGGCTTCCATGCTTCCTGCTCTTACCTCGTTACAAGCGAATGAAGGCGTATGTAGGGTATGTTGTTTTAAGTGCTCGTCAATATAGCGACACCAATCCTGCGTGCTACGGTCAGGCTTATCCAAGTAACTTCTTACACCAAGTTTAAACTCAATGACCGATTGCCATTCTTGGCTGCCAAGATCAGGACCATGCCCGCTACCATCGCCACTTATTAAAAGATCATCGACCTCTGTCATCCACTGCTCGCCACAGTGAAACGCTTCAGCGTTCAATTTCTCGGTGGGTGTTAAAACTGTCCTATTTTGTGACGCACATCCAAATAGAGTGATGGCTATAACTACAGCCAATCCATGATAAAAATTACGGGTTAATGTAGTCGCTTTCAAGCTAATTTCCTTTTAATCGCGTAAACAAGAGTTGAGCTCACCCCAACAGTAACGTCATGAAAAACATTGAGTTATTGTCGTCGGCACATCCGCTAGAGTCACTTCTTTACTGTGAGCATTTAGCTTAATGGCCTCTTTTGGCATTCCAAATACAATGCTGGAGCTTTCATCTTGTGCATAAGTCTTCGCCCCCGATTTCTTCATTTCTAACAAACCAAATGCACCATCTGCGCCCATTCCGGTTAATATAAATCCGATAGCATTACTTCTAACTTGCTTCGCAACAGATTGAAACAATACATTGACCGAAGGCTTATGGCGCTGCACTGGCGGCCCATCTTTGAGCTGAGTGTAATAGAATGCACCACGACGAACAAGCTGAAGGTGATGGCTTCCTGGCGCGATGTACACATGGTTAGCCAGTACGCGTTCGTTATGCTCAGCCTCCTTAATCTTTAATTTTGAAATATCATTTAGCCTTTGAGCAAAGGCTTTAGTGAAGTTGGCTGGCATATGTTGTACCACTACAATACCAGGCAATTCGGGTTCTAATTGACTAAATATGTACTCAAGCGCTTGCGTCCCCCCTGTCGAAGTGCCGATGGCTACCACTTTATCAGTGGTATTAATGGCAAGGTTGGTATTGCTCATTGCAACATTGATAGCAGGCGCACGGCTTATGTCTTCCGTAGAGGACTTTGGTCTGTAGAATCTCGCTTGCTTAACCACTTTAATAAATTGCTCGCGTTGAGACTCAAGAAATGATTTTAAGCCACACTCTGGTTTAGTTAAGATTTCAAATGCGCCAAGGGAGAGTGCCTCTACCGACAATTGAGCACCTGTGGTTGTTAGCGATGAACAAATGATCACGGGGATAGGTTTATTGGCCATGAGCCAGCGTAAAAAGGTAATACCATCCATCTGTGGCATTTCTATATCAAGAATAATTACATCTGGCGGCTCTGCCAACACGCTGGGCTGCGCCAAGACAGGGTTGCTAAACACCTTAGTCACGCAGATTTCAGGCGAATACTCCAACATCGCAGTGACCGTTTGCCTTACCACAGCAGAGTCATCGATAATATAGACGGAAATTTTATTCGACATCAGGTTGCTCTCCTGCTCGATAACGCAACATGAAAACGGTCTACCCGGCATGCGCCGTCCTTGAGATCCACTTGAATTCTCCGATAATAAGGGCCGCCAACATCACGCGCGACAAGCCTAAATCCATAATCGTCAATCAGCTTATGACTCATTTCGATGTTTCGCATACCGACAGTCTCTGAACAAGACGTTTTGAACATCTCTCCACCACCAAAAAGCTTAATCTCCACACAACCCTCAGGGATACTAAACCGCTTTAAATATTGGCGAACCAACGAAAAAGTCTTATCGACATATTTAGCCGGCTCATCGTCATTCGGTTTTTCTGTGGTTGGCAATAGCATATGACTCACAACAACTAGTTGGTGCTGCTTAGACACTAAAACAAATGAAACACAGGACCCCAGCAAGGTATTGAGCGTTGCTGGACGAAATGACTCAATCGCCAAACTACCCGGCTGCAAAAATATTGATTCAACGTCTCTGTTTGGCATCAACATTTTGCATACACCGCAGGGGCGATTGATTCAAATTTGTCATACACGCCATTTAAGCTCTCGGAGTGTCCTAAAAACAAAAAACCTTGCTTCGGCATCGCCCTATAAATATTTTCTAGGATTTTTACCTTTTCATCTTTTTCAAAATAGATCAGTGCATTACGGAGGAATATTATGTCAGCTTTACCACCGATATAAGGCACAAGTAGATTATTTTTGAAAAAATTAACTTTATGATAGAGCTCATCATTCACCATGATATAGCCGGTCTTCTCTCCGACGCCATTTAGACAGTATTTCCTTAGGTATTCGTCAGGAATGTTTTTAGCACGATGTAAGGGGTAAATTGCCTTTTTCGCTAAATCCAGCATCCGCTCAGAAATATCGCTGGCACGCACCACCCAATTCCCGTGACCATAATGCTCCTGCGTGCACATGGCCAAGGTGTATGCTTCCTCGCCAGAAGAGCAAGCCGCACACCAAATATCTGGTGCAGACTTTTGGTAGTACGTGGTAAACAGCTCTGCGAGCTTTTCAAAGTGTTTACGCTCTCTGAAGAAATAGGTTTCATTGGTAGTCAGCAAGTCGATGCACATATTTCGCTCACCTTTGTTATTGGGTATCTTTAGATACTCAATGTACTCACCATAGCTACTTAATCCTAAAATCCTCAGTCTTTGATTTAGTCGTCCACAGACTAAGTTCTTTTTATGATCCCTAAGATGTATTCCTGATTCGGCTTTGAAGAAGTCAGCAATACAGGTAAATTCTTGATCGCTAATAAAGTCCCCAATCATGTGGCACCTCCTTAGAACTGTTCAAAGTGCTCTTTTGAGCGAGCTTGCCCAGCACTCACTTCTTTTCGCTCGGCGACGGGTTGTGCTTCTGTTTGCGGCTTGCCTCCTTCTAACACTCGGATTTCGCTTTGGCTTTCAATGTCTCCGATTTTAAAATAGGCGACGAGTTGGGTAAGCGTCTCTGCTTGACTGGACATTTCTTCCGCGGTGGCTGCAAGTTCTTCTGACGATGACGCATTTTGCTGCGTTAGCTGGGTGATTTGATTCATCGAGTCGTTGATTTGGCCAACACCTGCCGCTTGTTCGTCTGACGCTGCGGAGATCTCTTGTACTAAATCAGAGGTTTTACCAATTGCAGGTACGATTTCAGCAAGTAGACTGCCTGCCCGCTCGGCTTTGCTCACTGAGCCAGATGCTAACTGAGATATTTCCTGCGCGGCAAATTGAGAACGCTCAGCAAGCTTTCTGACTTCTGCAGCCACCACAGCAAACCCTTTACCATGTTCTCCAGCTCGAGCCGCTTCTATGGCAGCGTTGAGTGCCAACAGATTCGTTTGATAAGCAATGTCATCGACAATACCTATCTTAGACGCAATTTGTTTCATGGCCGATACGGTCTCTTCCACGGCGCTACCGCCTTCTTGTGCTTCACCTGCCGCTTTTGATGCCATACCGTCGGTGATTTTGGAGTTTTCTGCATTTTGGGCAATGGATGCCGTCATTTGTTCAACAGAGGCTGATGTCTCTTCAACTGATGAGGCCTGTTCGCTTGCACTCTGTGCCAATGACTGTGCTGTAGAGGAGACTTCAGTTGATGCCTGCGCTAGCGATTCAGAGTTAGAACGAACATCACAAATAATGCGACTTAAACTGGAGATTGTACTATTGACGCTTTGCTTCAACTCGTCATAGACACCTGAATAGCTTCCTGCAATCTCAACATCAAGGCGACCTTCTTTTAACCCCTCCATGACGTTAGCAATTTCTTGAATTGGCTTTTCGGTCGCTTCCAATACCTCGTTAAGACCATCAGTCATGGTTTTAAATGCGCCGGCATAGTTTGAGGTGTCTGCGCGATTTTGAATGTTTCCTTTGACCGCTTGTGAAACCAACTCGACGATATCGGCCGCTAAGGTATCTAACACATCGGTGAGATTGGCTGTACGTTGCGCCAGCTCACCTAAAAGCCCTTGTGCTTGTACTTTGGGCTTTAATGATAAGTTACCTTCACTCACTGCGTTGAGCACGGCAAAATTGTCCTCAAGTACCGATTCCAGCACTTCCATCGACTTATTATATGCCTCAGCAATTCTGCCTATCGATCCCTCTAACTCATTGGCTTCAATGCGTCTGTCAAATTCCCCGCAAGCTACCGCTTGGAAGGCAACACCAAACTCTTCTTCTAACAAGCGCTCTTTGCGCTTTTCATCAGTTACGTCTTTCCACTCAACCGTAGTAGAAATACGCTTATTGCTTTCATCAAATACGGGGGTGATCATGAGCTCCAAGCTGTGCTCGCCAAACCCGAGCTTTGCAACGTGCGTAGAGGTTAAACTCGCTAACATAGTGCGCTGGTGGCTTGGATTACGGTGGAACTGGTCGATACTTCCTCCCACCAGTTTGTCGACGCAAAAGGTAGGTAACGTGCTTTGGATCGCAGTTTCTAACCTGAGTAACATGTCTCGCATGGCACGATTTATATAAACAATATCGTAATTTTCATCAGCCAGCATAATACAAGCGGTACTGTAATCCATGGCTTGCTTATAAAAATCGCTATTACTTCCAGCGCTCAAACTCGATTGGCTGATTAATTTAGCCACGAAACTACAGTTAGCAATGGGCTGTGCTAAATTCATAATTTCTAATTGATAAGATCCGCTTGGCATATTAACTTTGGTGGTCTTATCTATCAGCTCGGAAAAGTTATTGTGCAACGACAGCATATCAGTAATATATCCACCATCACTTTGTGCGTTATTTGCAATAAGCTGGGTGAATTGATTGCTTTGATGAACAATCCGACCAGCACCATCTAGGAGAGCAGCAAATGTGCCTGTAGTCTCGATAGCCTCTAATTCTGCATTGCCTTTAAGCAAACTTAATACATTGGTCGCGAGTGTTTTGGCTTCCCCTTCATATAAAGCGGGGTTTACTTGGGTAAGATCTGAGTGTTCAATCGCGTTTACGACTGCCTTCGACAGTTGAGTAACTTGTTTGTCAAAGATTGCTGGTAAAATTCCCATTATGTATCCCCTTATTAAGAGTTAGCTAATTTTCTAGATTCAGGTTCATGAGCAAAATCATGAATAAGCTTTGGTACATCAAGAATGAGCGCAATGTCTCCTGACCCTAAAATACTTGAGCCACTGATCCCCGACATCTTTTCAAATAACGCACCGAGTGGTTTGATGACCGTTTGAAACTCACCTAACAGCTGATCGACGACGATGCCTGCTCGCAACTGACCGTACTTCACAACGACAATACTTGGTCTGATCTTAGGGTTCGTTGGTAAGTCGAAAATACGACTCAAATGAATAAATGGCAGCACTGTACCGCGCAGATTAATGTAATCGGTTTGACGAGTTGCCCCATTGCCAAGCGGAAGTTCAATACACTCTGTAACCATATCCAGTGGAATGACGAACTTAGCATCAGCAACACTCACCATAAAACCATCGATAATGGCCATGGTTAACGGCAACCTGAGTTGGAAACACGTACCTTGGTGCTCGACAGATTCAACACTCACCGTTCCACGTACCGCTTCAATGTTTTTTCTCACCACATCCATGCCAACACCGCGTCCCGAGATATTTGATACTTTTTCGGCTGTGGAAAAGCCTGGTTCGAAGATTAAGTTAGCAATTTCTTTGTCGGTAAGCTCAGTATCAGGTGAGATCAGATTACGCTGAATTGCTTTTTCTTTAATTTTTTCTTTGTCTAGCCCACGTCCATCGTCGCTGATCTCTATTACAATACTGCCAGAATCATGAAAGGCTTTGAGTGATAAGGTACCGTATTCAGGCTTTCCACTGTCCGCTCGTTGTGCTGGTGACTCCATCCCATGATCAATGGCATTGCGAACTAAGTGTGTAAGAGGGTCGACTATCTTTTCAACCATTGATTTATCAAGTTCGGTTTCAGCCCCCATAATTTCTAAAGAAACTTGTTTTTCTAACTCCTTTGAGGTGTCTCGCACCACACGGCTAAAACGATTAAACGTTTCGCCTATCTGTACCATTCTGAGTTGTAGTGTACTGCTTTGCACATCACTAACGAGTTGTTGAATATGTTCAACAATTTCAGTAAGGGCCGAGTCACGTATTGTTTTAGTGTGATCTTCAAGTGCCGCAGACACGATAACCAGCTCGCCAAGTTCATTGACTAATTCATCTAGCTTCTGCGCCGGAATTTTCATCATTCGCTCGGGATTCTTTGGTTTGACTTTGTTATTTTTGGTGGGCTGTTTATCAGTTTTGACAAGTGTTGGCGTTGGCTTATCATCTTCAATTGGGGCTATCTCAATATTTGATTCTGCAGCAATAAACTCAAATGCTTCATCAATATCTTCTCGCGTAGAGTGATGTATCTCTAGCTGCATTCTAAAATGGCATAATTCTAGTTCATCTGGTGTGACCGCGTTAAGCGCAGGTACCTCATCAATTAGCCAATCTACTTCTACCGTACTACCTTTACTTTCGATGTAGCGAATAATCGAGAGCGGATCAAAACCATCCACCATGCAGGCCTTATAAAACTGCGCTGAGACTCGAAAGCTCTGCGTTGCTTCTTGATTTTCGACAACGGTTTGCTCACTTGAGACTTGGTCTTGCAAACCACTATATGACTTTAAACTTTCTAGCAGCCCAGTTTCAGCATCGGTCAACGCCTGAGGAAAATCTTCGTTTGACTCTAAGCACTTAATTAACGCATTTATATGGTCATTACATTCGAGCAAAGTCGAAATCAGTTTTTCGCAAGGATTTAGCGCGTGATCACGAAGAAGCTCCATTGTTGCTTCAACAAAATGCGTAAAATCGACAATATGGTCATAGCCAACAACACCGGCTGAGCCTTTTATGGTATGTGCAGCACGAAACGCCTCGTTTATGATCTCGTCGTCACTATTTGGCAGTATAGACTCCATTGCCAAGAGACTTTCTTCAAATTGAAGTACCAACTCCTTGGCTTCTTCAATAAAGACCGCTTGAATTTCGGATAAATCAACCATCTTACCTCCTTTGCGCGCAGTTTGATGCAACTAAGGTATTGAGTAGCCATAAGGCACAAGGTGAGTGATGCTCATCGACACCTATCACAGATAACGGCTTTTCCGTACAACACTGTGCGAGTGCTACAACTAATTGAAAGCCTGCAGCGTCCACCTCCAACAGCTCGCTAAGGTCAATCGCTATCGCCGTCGTGTCATCGCTTAACATGAGCTGCCATTTTGCTGCCACTTTGCTCACTTCATAAATGGTCAATACTTCTGGCAGCACAATGGTTAAGTTGCTCATATTTATGCTCCTAAGCCAAAATACGTGAAACGGTATTAATCAGCTTTTCGGGTTTAAATGGCTTTATCATCCAAGCCTTTGCTCCCGCTTGCTTACCTTGACTCACGAAATCAGAGCCCGATTCTGTGGTTAGCATCAAAAAAGGCGTAAAGCGATATTGACCCATTTCTTTCACTTTCTTCAACAAGCTCAGCCCGTCCATGTTTGGCATATTCAAGTCACTAATGATCAGGTTGATTTTGCCTTCATCTAACTTGTTGATTGCGTCAAGACCATCACAGGCATCAATGACTTCATAACCTTCAGCGAGTAGTGTCATTTTTGCCACCTGACGAATTGAAGCCGAATCATCTACTATCATAATTTTCTTAGTCATAAGACCTCCTAGAAAAATGTTACCTCATCTTCAACATGGTCGTGTTGAGACGTATTTTCAGTGGTTGAAACATGACATTCCCTTTCTTCTTTCATGGTGTAAGAGTTGAACATTTCTTGCTGTAATGCAGCCAACCCTTCCTCGCCTAGCTCACCTTCTGTCCTGTATAGTGAGACTAATGAAGTAAGCCCTTTGCAAATGTGTTCTAGCTTTTGGCTCACTCTATCTTGAAATTGAAAATCGGTTATCGCGTCGTCGACGTTCGCTTTTATCTTGCTTGCGGTATCATCTAATCCATGTACCGATTGCGTCAGCTCATTAGCGACCGACGCCATCTCATTGAGCACTTTTCGGATATGTAATTCAGCATCATCCATAAGCGTAACGTCTTGTGCCTGTGATTCGGTGAGCTTTTGAGTATTGTCAGCAACGGCATTGGTTAAGCCATTCATCTTTTCAATAATAAGCTCTGCAGCTTCTGAGGTAATATCCGAAAGCTCACGCACCCTTTCCGCTACCACGGCAAACCCCCGACCGGCTTCCCCCGCTCTTGCAGCTTCAATTGATGCGTTGAGTGACAATAACGTGATCTCTTTTGAGATTTTTTGAATGGATTTGGTTTGCTCAGTTAGTTCTTTGGCAGCATGACTTACAGCTTGATTGGAATTGACGACCTCGAGTTTTGAACCGAGAGCCACGCGCAAACTATGCAGGACTTCATTGAGTTCTTCTTGACTGTGTTTGGCAAAACAGTGTTCATCATCACCAAAATTTTCTACAGAACCTCGTGCCGATTCGATCGTGTTATTTAGTGCCTGTCTTAGCTCTGAAAACTGCAAGGTCAGCCCAGAAACCGAGCCATTACCCAAGGTTTTAATACTGTAGACCTGATTAATAACGGTTTCTAAAATCGCGGCAACAGATTCTGCATTGTGCTGCTCCACCTCGCAATGCTCTTGCATCTCACTCGAATAACTAGCAAATGCCTCACAATCAAGAATGACTTTTGCAGTTAAATGACGCTGCCTTAACGTTACCGCTAAGAGTGCACTGGTGATGAGCACAGACGATAGCGACAAAATATCAACGCGAACACTGAGCAATAGCGTGAGAGACAATACTAGGCTGAGCAACACCGCAGCGCTAATGTAGTACTTGTAGATTGCCTTTAGCTCATTAATTGGAAGTATCTGCATTATGCTGACTCCCCAAGATGACTACCACGCTCGCTTAACTCTATCAGCTCAGCCATCTCTTCAACTGAGAGAACTTTTTCAAGGTCTAGCGCGATGAGTAGCTCATCTCCGCGTCTTACCATGGAAGCAATGAAGTCGGCTCTGATTTGCGCGCCAAACAGAGGTGAGTTGGTTAGATCTTTTGCGTCAACTTCTATGACTTCATTAACGCCGTCAACAATGACACCCATCTCAATGAGGTTGTCAGAAATACTGAATTCACAAATGATAATGCAGGTTCGTCTGCCCACTTCTATTACTTCTCCACAAAGCCGAGCTGACAGATCGATAACGGGTACGACTGAGCCTCTTAAATTAATCACTCCTTTAATAAACTCAGGCATCAAAGGGACTTTTGTCACGGAGCCCAATTCAATAATCTCCTTTATTGACAGGATCTCAATTGCATAGCAATCCTGTCTTGACTGAAAAGTGAGATATTGCAATGACTGTGTGTTTTCTGTGATCGCTTGCATTTTTTGCCCCGTCTCATTTGTCTTATATGTTACTTTAGTCTTGTATTTCTTATCTGTCAAAATTTGAGCAATAATTTATTTTATCTATTTTTGAGTGGTAAAAATAACTTTAAAAACATGTGGTTATAAATTATTTTTCAGTATTTAGCATTGTCGCTGTGACGGTCTTGCATTGGATTTTATGATGATGAAAGCGTCAGAAAGCTAAAGCCAAATAATTGAGAACTGGATAATCAGAACAAAAACAATAAGGGAGTACATGAATTGCAAAGAAACGCTAACCTAATGAAGGCTAATTTTATTTATGAACTGGGTTTGATTGATTAATTATCCGTAAATTCGTCGGAGAAATCTGCTTCGCTGAGCTTAGGAAAGGATACCGTAAACGTTGTGCCGACACCGACTTGTGAGTCAACTTGAATGCGACCCTTGTGCTTGGCGACGATGCTATATGATAGAGACAGCCCAAGGCCAGTGCCTTGACCAACAGGTTTGGTGGTAAAAAATGGATTAAAAATTTTATTGATGTCCTCAGCTGGGATCCCTTTGCCAGTGTCTTGGATAGCAATAATTACCTCGTTTTGTTTATCTTCGATAGAGATAGTTACCGTACCGCTTGACGCTATTGATTGCGCTGCATTGATGATTAAGTTTAAAAATACCTGATTAATCTGCATTGGCTGACAATATAGCAACACTTCATCATCAAGCGAGTAAGTTTTGTTGATAACCGCATGGTACTTAATTGAGTTGTTGGCTATTTTCAGCGTACTTTCAATCCCTTTAATGAGATCTGCCTCTTGCCACTCCTGGTTATCAACATGAGAAAAGGATTTTAAACTCTCAACTATCTTAGAGACTCGGTCCAGCCCTTCTAAGCACTCTTGCAGTAATTCAGGCACATCCTCCTTTAAAAAGTCGATACTATGCTGACTTTGGAGCTGCTGCTCCTGCTGTGCTAGATCACTGTCGGCAAGTGTACTAAAATTCGATTCATAAAAATCGAGCATCGCAAACAGTCCGCTAGTCTGGCCTTCTAAACTTTGAATATTGGAATTCACAAAACCAATTGGATTGTTGATTTCATGCGCCACGCCAGCGGCTAGTTGGCCAATTGCTGCCATTTTCTCAGACTGTAGTAATTGGTTTTGTGCAGCTTCCAACTTAAGGTTGAGTGTTTTTAACTCCTGCTTTTCTATCTCCAATTCTTCGGTTAGACGTTTTTGCTCTTGATAATAGCTCGCAAGCTCCGTCACATCTTGTATGATCACGCATACCTTTTTCACTTCTTCAGAATGCTCAAAAATCGGCACATATTGAATATTCTGATACATTGAAGTTTCATCACCAGTAACAGGACGGCTGCTGCTTAGTTCAAAAACATGAGGACGATGCTCCCAGTAGCTAAAACTTGCTGCTTTTAAAGCAAAAACACTCTTCAATTTCCGCTTAATGATTTTTGCAGCTTCAGGAAATACCTCATCGATAGACATGCCCTCAATATTTTTGGGAGTGTTATCCGGTAGGCGGTTTTTCAAAAATTCATTCGCAAAAACCACCGTATGTGATTGGTCGAGTACACAAATTCCAACCGGAATATAACGCTGCAATTCGTTAAACACAGTCAGTCCTCTATTCCAAGCATGGCATTGAGCTTTTGGATCACAGTTTTAATGGATTTCTCATCCAAACAAATAATCACTCTCGAATCAAAAGCAATAGACTCGATTATAAATGCAATTTTCATCACCAATGTGGTTTTCCACTCGGCAATGTCGTCGGATAGTTGATGTTTGTAAATAGTCGGCATAGTCAATGAGGTTTTAAGCTCTAACTGACTAGAAAAGCCGTTTAAACATGCACCAGCCAAGATATTAGATAAATCTAATAAGACTTCATTAAGATCAGAGTCATCCAGTGGACTATCGTAGTCCATAAGTTCGGCTATTTCTTGTAAGCCTTGCGGTGACAATAGATTAATGACTTCACCTTTAATTTCCCCTAAAAATGACTGCCTCGTTCTGTAAACATGTGCGGTATTACAGATCTCATTGAGTTGATTTGGGCTGACCGAAGTTATTTCAGGGATAGATAAACTAATTTTCGTTTCAATTAATCGAGCTAAAGAGTTCGCTGCTTGGCCCATGGATATATTCATTAGCTCTTGCAAGCCGTCCCTTTGCTCTTCACTGAGTGGCATGTTCATAATAAACCTAGCTCTTGTAGCGTGTTATGTAACTCTTCTTTTTGTAATGGCTTTTGCAAAAAGCGAAATGCGCCGAGTTTATCCACCAACTTCTTCGCTTCGGGCTGAATATCGGCGGAAATAACGATTACCACGGTTTTTGCATGGTGTTCGTGTAGATGCGTAAGAACTTCAAAACCATCCATTTCTGGCATAGTTAGATCCAAAAATAACACCTCTGCTTTGCCCTGCTCAACCATCACCAATGCTTCTTTGCCATTTTTTGCCTCACTGACTTCGACATCCCAGCCTTCAGGTATTGCCCTAAGCACAGCCTTTCTCGACATCATAGAATCGTCTGCAACGGTTACTGGAATTGCCATGAGCACCACTCCTATTTCACTATATTGGTAAAAAGTATGGTCTTTGGCTTTTTGACTGTCAAAAAATTATGAGTAAAAAATGACTCATTTGTCCTCTGAACGAAAGAGATTCAACTTAGAAATAACAAATAATGGCTCGATTAGTTATCGTAAATGAGTTTTAGCGGTTCTTGACGAGTAGCAATTTTACAATCTTGTATGATGTGTTCTTTTAGGTCGGTAAAATATAGGGCTTAGCCCTATATTTGCTTTAGAGATTTTAAAAATAAAATCTTAGCGAAAAACTAGCTATCAAAGCCGTTTAGCATTTTGTCACAAACAACAGGAGTTGGCCTATGATTGTCATCTACGGCAACAAAGGTAAAACTACCTGTAATTGCTAAGTGTTTATCATCTTTGTGCATTCTTTCAAGATAGATTTCAACATCAACCTTTAAGCTGGTATTACCAACATGCACTACCTTCGATACTAATTCTGCGAAAGTACCTGCAGGAATTGCCTCTTTGAAATCAACTCTGTCTGAAGAGATAGTCACCAAAGGTTTGCGGCAAAAACGCGTTGCAGCAATAAAGGCAACTTCGTCCATCCAAGCCAGTGCGTCACCACCAAATAAAGTGTTATGGTGGTTTGTTCGGCCTGGGAAAACGGTCTTTGTTACATGTGTGATTGAGCTTTTGATGCGTTGCTCAACAATGGCTTGTCTTTGTTCGTCTGTCATTTTTTTACTGCTTTATCCGCTAGTGTATCTTTCATAAGTAGAGCTGGATCGAGTCGTTCCCCGAACCAATTAAAGCGCCAATCCAAATGCGGGCCAGTTACCCTGCCCGTCGCGCCAATTTCAGCGATTTTATCGCCTGTTTTTACCGTATCGCCAACCTTAACATCCAGTTTACTAAGGTGGATATACGTAGAGGTAATGCCGTGACCGTGATCGATAATCAAAGTGCCGCCACTGTAATAAAGATCTGGATTTGCAAACACCACTTTACCCGATACCGGCGCTAAGACCGGCTCACCCGTTTTATTTGCGATATCCAATCCAAAATGTGGTCGTTTTGGCTCACCATTAAAATATCTTTGGCTACCATAAACACCTGAAATACGGCCCTTCGCAGGCCTGAAAACAGGGTCTTTAAAGAATAATAAATCCGAATTGCCTTGCCTTGCTTTTGACACAGCTTGTGCTTCTTCACGTATGCGTTTTAGCACCGACTCTGGTGGCGAAACATACTTTTTCGCCACCCCCGTGATCTTGTCTATATCGTAATCTCGTTTCGTGATCACTATCGCTTGGCGATGCTTTTGGCCATCATCAGATTGCCAACTCAAGATGTGGTTAAGTTCAGCATCACGACCAAAACCAAACACGAAATAGCCATCTTTAGAGCGCTTTAATTCTGTTTCGTTTAGCTTTATCTCAGTTGCATTTTCAAGCTTGCCGACGACCAAGCCACCTTGTGTCAGGTTACCTTTTAATTCAAGCGCCTCAGCAAATAATGTGGTGCTCGCTAGCAATATAACAATTGCACGTTTAAGCATACGCGATCGCTCCTTTTCCAACCCCTTCGTACGCTCTTACTTCAACCTTATCATGTGGATTTTGCGCCTTTATTTGGCCTGCAAGATAGTCCGCAATACATTCAACTGTTGTATCGCAAGGTAATATATCGCAACGTGATTTGCTGATCGCCAACTCAAAATATCCCTGCGACGAGGTATACGCGAATGCATAATCTTCATCTTGAGCGGTTACATACTGAAGCAAACTAGGATCAATCAAGTCTTCTTCACTGCCAAGATAAATATCTTGCCATTTATCCGCCCATTGTTTTTGTAATCTAGGCATGCTGATATCGTTGAGCTTTACACCAATCAATGAACGATGACCATGAATAATACGCTGACAGTTGCCATCGTGTTTCTTTAAGCCATGGCTATAGTGATAATAGAAGCCAGTTGCGGCCTCTGGACGTAGTGTTATATCTAAATCTTTCACGTTTTCAGGCATATGCGGCATAATAACAGACTTAAGGTAAGCGATTGCATTGGCTTCATTGATTTCATCTCCTTCCACTACACACACCGCTTCTTCCGGTGCATTCATGGCTAAGTGATTTCCATCAAATTGCATATCAAATTCGAATCGGCCTTCACTGTGTTTTGCATTACACGCAAGCGCGCTGGGTACCGCTAATTTGTGGTCCAGCTTTTCGTCGATAATACGTTTGATTTGCTTTTTAACTTTTGCAAAGTCTAACACCATAGACTCTTCGTTTAGCTCACCATGCAACACAATATCGGTGATCCAGCTTTCACCTACCGCACCACGACGTGGGCAAAGGTACGAAAAATCAATTACGGTCAAAGAGTCAACAAAAAGGATCATAGATCACCTAAAATAGCCTGCTAAAAAATCATCACCGATTATAATGATTTTCACATTATAAATCGCCCCTAATTGGAACTGATTTGCATTTAATCTCTTCAATTTTTTGAAATTTAATCAAATAGACATATCTTTAGCGCAAAATTTACAAGTCTCCGTACGCTTTTTAACTGTTCGGAGTTGTTTAGCGTACATCTGTACGCTAAAGTAGCGTCAATTTGCAAGTTAAGAAGAAGATTTATGGAATCGAAGAACAGCTATACAAAAGAAGAACTTATTTTATGTGGTCGTGGAGAAATGTTTGGTGAAGGCAACTGCCGCCTACCTAGCGACAACATGCTGATGATGGATCGCATCGTTCAAATTAATGATGACGGTGGTGAGCATGGTAAAGGTCAAATTATTGCTGAACTCGACATCAACCCTGATCTGTGGTTCTTCGACTGCCACTTTAAAGGTGATCCAGTAATGCCTGGTTGTTTAGGTTTGGATGCGATGTGGCAATTGGTAGGCTTCTTCCTTGGTTGGTCTGGTGGTCCTGGTCTTGGTCGTGCACTCGGTGTGGGCGAAGTGAAGTTTACGGGTCAAATCTTACCGACTGCTAAAAAAGTGACTTATCGCATTGAAATGAAGCGCGTTATCAAACGTAAGCTATTTATGGGTCTAGCAGATGGCATCGTCGAAGTTGATGGCCGCGTGATCTATGAAGCAAAAGATTTGAAAGTAGGTCTTTTCCAAGATACCAGCGCATTTTAACTTTTTCGCTGTTATCGTTTTATAGCTTTAAAAACACACAAAGCCCCATCTGGGGCTTTGCTCTCCTAAAATTCGGTATCAGGTTTTAAAGATGTTGCGATTATCCATCGCTTCTCGCCATCCGCCTAACCATTCTGATCTGTGTTCTACTTGTTGATAGGGACAATTTTCTTTCGACCGACCGGCTAATCCTGCCTTAAATCCTTGTGAATGTGCTCTTTCTAAACGGTCTCTTTTCTGTCTCTTCATAGGTAATATCCTCACCTTTTTCTCGATCAGCATTAGCGTTTCTAATACTGTGTAGTTCAAACTTAAGCGAACGTCATTCAAAACGAAGATAGTGACTTGCGATATAATGACAATTCGTACTAACAATTTAAATTAAAGATTTTATTGAGAAAAGTTAAACACGAGCGACATCATATTTCATACAGATGTGCTACTTACCGATGAGATTTGGCCAAACCCATACCTTCAATAAATCACATCTCAGCGAGTCATGCAATGATCAGAAATGTAATTCTTGTACAGCTGACCACAAAAAGCATAATTATTTTAATTTTATATAGATACCTAGATACTCAAGACGTAAATTATTGGTTGATGATCTTATTTTTCTATATTTCCCTGTAAAAAAACATTCATAATATAGTAATAAAAAGAGGCTGGACGAATCCAACCTCTTTTCAATAACTTGAGTTTTTAAATCGAGCAAAGCTCAATTAAGCAGTACTGTCTTAGCTTGCTTTAATAACCTCTACACCACCCATATATGGTTTTAGTGCATCAGGCACAATAATTGATCCATCTGCCTGCTGGTAGTTTTCTAAAATCGCAACTAGAGTACGACCTACCGCTAAACCAGAACCATTAAGAGTATGAAGTAGTTCTGGCTTCTTCTCACCACTACGGCGGAAACGCGCTTGCATACGGCGCGCTTGGAAATCCCACATGTTTGAACAAGAAGAGATTTCTCTGTAGGTATTTTGTGCTGGTAACCAAACTTCCAAATCGTACGTTTTCGTCGCACCGAAACCCATGTCTCCAGTACAAAGCACCACTTTTCTGTAAGGTAAACCAAGTGCTTGTAAAATTTGCTCAGCATGACCTGTTAACTCTTCAAGCGCTGCCATAGAATCTTCAGGTTTTACAAGCTGGACAAGTTCAACCTTATCAAACTGGTGTTGACGAATAAGTCCGCGCGTATCACGGCCATAGCTACCTGCTTCGCTTCTAAAACAAGGCGTGTGCGCCGTCATCTTAATCGGCAGCTCTTTTTCGTCGTAAATAACATCACGAGCGCAGTTAGTTAACGGTACTTCTGCCGTCGGAATTAGGCTAAAGCCATCTTGGTCTTCAGATAATGCTTCTGTATGGAACAAATCTTCTGCAAACTTAGGAAGTTGACCCGTGCCGAACAAGCTCGCTTTGTTCACAAGATATGGTACATACATTTCTGTATAACCATTTTGCTCAGTGTGCGTATTTAGCATCAGTTGTACAAGTGCTCTATGCATACGTGCTACGCCACCGCGCATCACTGTAAAGCGGGAACCACTTAGCTTAACACCAGTTTCGAAATCGAGACCCTTATCAAGCGCTTCACCAAGGTCAACATGATCTTTAACTTCAAAGTCAAATTGCTTTGGCTCACCCCAAGTGCTTATTTCAACATTCTCAGACTCATCAGCACCTGCAGGTACCTCTTCAGCAGGGAGATTTGGCAACGACATTGCGTAGTCATTAAGTTCAGCAAGAATTTTATCCTGCTCTTCTTTCGCTGCACTTAATTGGTCGCCCAAGTTTGCAACAGCATCTAGTAAAGGTTGAACGTCTTCCCCTTTCGCTTTAGCTTGACCAATCGCTTTGGAGGAACTGTTACGCTCACTCTGTAATTCCTGAGTTTTGGTTTGTAGCGCTTTGCGCTTTTCTTCTAATTCGGTGATCTTAGCAACATCGAGTTCAAAACCACGCTTTTTCAAACGCGCAGCGGCTTCCTCGATGTCTTGACGAAAGTATTTAGAATCTAACATTGTTTTTTTAACCTTTTTGCATGATGAGGCAAAGACCAACCCAGGCCATAAAGATACACGCCACCACGTTTAATGTGACGTTAAACGCCATTTTCACATATTGCCCTTGTTGAAGTAACAACAAGGAATCCATTGAGAATGTAGAAAAAGTAGTCAGCGCACCTAAAAAGCCAATACCTATCAACGTTTTAGATGGAGAAACTGAAATAACTTCTTTTTCAATTAAACCGTAAAGCACACCCATCAATAATGAACCAAGAATATTAACGATCAACGTCCCAAAAGGGAATCCCTTACCTAAGAGTTTTATCGACATATCGCTGATAAAAAAGCGTAACATTGCACCAAACGCTCCACCTAGCGCAATTGTGAGATAATTTATTAGCATCGCTACTTGTACCTCTTGGTGCTACTTTGCGCATTTTGCGTCTGTAGATAGTTGAGCTTGTCGGCTATTTGTTTCTCAAGTCCCCGATCTGTCGGATGATAGTATTGTCGCTCTTGAATGGCTTCTGGAAAGTAATTTTCTCCGGCGGCAAAGGCGCCAGGTTCATTATGTGCATAACGGTATTCTTCGCCAAAACCGAGCTCTTTCATTAGTTTTGTCGGTGCATTTCTGAGATGTTCAGGTACGGGGTAATTCGGATCACTTGCAGCATCACGTTTAGCTTGATTGAACGCCATGTAGACCGCATTACTTTTTGGCGCACTCGCGAGATAAAGCGTTGCCTGTGCTATCGCACGCTCTCCTTCACTTGGCCCAACACGATGAAATATATCCCAAGCATTTAACGCAACTTGCATCGCTCTTGGGTCTGCATTGCCGATATCTTCCGTGGCGATCGCCAGCAATCGCCTTGCTACATAGAGCGGATCGCCTCCGCCTGCTAGTATTTTGCAATACCAATAAAGTGCCGCATCTGGTGCGCTGCCACGAACTGACTTATGAAACGCTGAGATTAGGTCATAATATAGGTCGCCCTTATTATCATAACTTGATAATTGGCTGGGCAACACTTGTTTTAGTACAAGTTCATTCACCAAATGAGTGTTTGAATTTGGCTCAAAACTTAAGTCAACCGCCTGCTCCAGTAGATTAAGCGCCTTTCTCGCATCTCCCGAAGCGGCTTTGGCAATGAGTTCAAGTGCACTGTCATCAATGGTGATGGCTAATTTCGACAGCTGTTCATCTCGTGACAACGCGTCTTTAAGTACTTGACCTAGTTCTTCCTCTACAAGCGATTGTAAGGTATAAACACGCGCGCGGGACAAGATCGCGTTATTCAGTGCAAAAGAGGGGTTTTCGGTGGTCGCGCCAATAAAAATAAAGGTGCCATCTTCAATGTGAGGTAAAAATCCGTCTTGCTGGGACTTGTTAAAGCGATGTACTTCATCAACAAATAACAGCGTACGTCTACCAAATTGAGCTAATCGGTTTTTAGCATCGACGACCGCTTCACGAACCTCTTTAATTCCTGCACTGACAGCGGAAAGCTTGATAAGCTCTGCATCCGCATAGTTGGCAATGATCTCAGCAAGGGTGGTTTTACCCACTCCGGGTGGCCCCCAAAGGATCAGGCTATGACAGCGTCCAGATTCAATCGCACGATAAAGTACAGAGCCTTTGGACAAAATATGACTCTGCCCAACATAATGCTCTAACGAGGTTGGCCGCATTCTTGCGGCCAACGGTCGTACATCTGGTGTAAAATCAAACCCTAAACTAGTCACTGCCTCTTTGGTCGTCTACGACCACTCCTTGTGGAATTGTAAACTCAAACAAACTCTCTTTTACTGGCGCATTGACTTTGCTTTCCTTAAAGCTAAACGTAGAGACTTGACCTGAAATATCGTTCACTTTCAATAGTGCTAAACCATCGTTTTTGTCATCAAAACGCAGTGTTAATTGCTCTACCTGCGAGTCTACTTTATTTTTTGGCGTGATCAGATATTCTTGACCGTTAAGTGCTACGTTGTACTTCAGCCATTGACTGTCCTCTTGTGTCGTAAGTAGCACAAATGGCGTAGTATCAATAAGTTTAGTCGTATCTAGGATGGTCACTTGCTCAGCAAACGTATCGTAGTAATAGGTTGTTGCTCCGCTTGATACAAATAAAGTGTCATCCGGCATCTCTTGTTGCCAGCGGATTTTTAGTGGCTGCGCTAAGATTATCGCCCCTTCACCGGTTTGCAACTCATTGCCTTCTTGATCTTTAACTATTTGCTCAAACTTACCTTGAAAGCTGGTTAATTCAGCCAGTCTTCCTTTTAGACTTTGCATCGCAGCCTCATCAGCCCACACAGGCTGAATAAGGAGGTTTGATAGTACCGTTAGCAATGCAATTTGCTTAAATTTTTTCATTAATTGGCTCCACCTTTTACCAATACATCTCGTGCACCATTATGACCAGGAGCACTTACCACTCCCGACATTTCCATTTGCTCAACTAATCGAGCGGCACGGTTATAACCAACTCTTAACTTACGTTGTACACTCGAAACAGACACTTTGCCTGTTTCAATAACAAACCCAACGGCTTCATCATAAAGTGGGTCAGACTCTTCATCCCCACCTTCCGGTGCTTCGCCTGGTAGTAAAATATCCTCGGTTGCTTCACCGCATAGAATTTCTTCTACGTAGTTTGGTTTGCCTCTTGCTTTCCAGTCACTTACTACGGCATGTACTTCATGATCGTCAACAAACGCACCATGTACACGAACCGGAACACTCGTTCCTGGCGGCAAATAGAGCATGTCACCCATACCCAACAGGTTTTCTGCACCTTGCTGGTCTAAGATTGTACGTGAATCAATCTTACTTGATACTTGGAACGCCATTCGCGTTGGTATATTCGCTTTGATCAAACCTGTAATGACATCCACTGATGGACGCTGTGTTGCCAGCACTAAATGTATGCCTGCCGCTCGCGCTTTTTGTGCAATACGTGCTATTAACTCTTCTACTTTTTTACCAACAATCATCATCATGTCGGCAAATTCGTCTATAACGACCACGATACTCGGTAATTTATCTAGCTCTTGTGGTTCATCCGCCATACCGTCTGTATCTTTAAAGAGTGGATCTAAGATTGGATGACCCGCTTCTTTGGCGTCTTTAATCTTTTGATTGTAACCTTTAAGGTTACGGACACCGAGTGCCGACATCAGCTTGTAACGGCGTTCCATTTCCCCCACACACCAGCGTAGCGCGTTTGCAGCCTCTTTCATATCAGTAACCACCTCACATAATAAATGTGGGATACCTTCGTAGACTGAAAGCTCAAGCATTTTCGGGTCTATCATGATCATTCGCACATCTTCTGGCGGCGACTTATATAACAAGCTAAGGATCATGACATTAACGCCCACTGACTTACCAGAGCCGGTTGTACCGGCCACCAGCAGGTGCGGCATTTTGGCTAAATCAGCGACGACCGGCTGGCCTGCGATATCTTTACCAAGCACCATAGTCAAAGGAGATGGATTTTGTTCAAACTTAGGGGCATCTATCACTTCGGACAAACGTACGATTTCGCGGTGTTTGTTAGGCAACTCTAAACCCACATACGTCTTGCCAGGGATAACCTCAACTACGCGCACTGAGACTGCAGATAATGAACGCGCTAAGTCTTTCGCTAAGCCGGTGATCTTAGCAACTTTAATGCCCGGCGCGAGATCTAACTCAAAGCGCGTAACGACAGGGCCTGGATACACACCAACTACCTGTGCTTGGACATTGAAGTCTAATAGTTTAGTTTCAACTAACCGCGAAACCTGATCTAACTCTTCTTGCGAAATTGGATTCTTAGCCTTGTCCGGCCTATCCAACAAATCTAATGAAGGCAATGGTTCTGCAGGTGGCTGAGCCTCTAGAAGCGCTTCAAATTGCTCTTTTGCGCTTGGTGGAGGCTGATAACCATTGGCCGCCTTTTCAGGTGCTTTAGGCTTAAGAGGCCTTGCCGGAGAAACCACTTTGGTTTCGTGCACAGGTGCTTCATCCAAGGCATTTAATGCCGCGACAGTATCCAGTGGCTCATCCTCTATCGCTGAAAAGTTGATTTCTTGCTCAAGGATATCATCTAGCTCATCGAACACCGACGGTTCTTTCTTCTCTTGTAGATCAGAGTGCGGTGCAGACGAAGTTTGAGGTGTAGATTCAGTGTTCGTTTTGCGGAACAATTTATCTTTTAATTTACCAAGTCCACTAGGTTCTTCTTCAGCATCGAAGTCAATATCAGTTTCAGTATCGGTTTGCTGCTGGAGAGCCTGCTCATAATCATTTATTTTCTCGGTAGCTATTATTGGTGTCTCACTGTCTACTCTATCCGCTTTGGTGCTAGCGGCCTCAGGTTTCTGTGAAACTGACTGCGTTTGCTCTATATTGCGCTCTGCTGTCAGTCTATCGCGTAACCATCTAAAGCTGGCGAGTACCTTTTCACCCAAATAATCAACAAATTCAACCCAAGACACACCGGTAAGTAGCGTCATTCCTGCAAAGAAAAAGCATAGTAACAGTATAGAAGTACCGGTAAAGTTAAAGGCGGGCATCATGGCTCCTGCAACCACATCCCCTACTACCCCACCAGATGAGAAATTATAGATATCATCAAAGTTGATACTGCTGATTGCACTCGCAGAGGTGATAAACAATGTTGCGCCAATAAGGCGTAAACCTAGCGTGGTGTAATCGAGTTGCAGTAGCTTATGCGGCTTTTTAAATAGCAGATAACCAAGAAACTGCAGCGCCGCTGGGATCAAAAACGCCAGCCACCCGAAACTCAGCAGCATAATGTCTGCCAGCCAAGCTCCGGCAGCACCCGTTATATTGTTTACTTTTACGTACTCACCGGATTGAGTCCAAGCAGGGTCTGCTGGGTCGAAACTTATCAACGCACACAACATAAATATTGCTGCAGCCGTGCTTACAATCAAACCTGTCTCTAAGAGGCGTTGCACACCATTTAAGCGCATTGTAATTAAACCTTTTTTCTGTTTCTTTTCTGGACTATGTAAGCCCAAAACGTCAGCAAATTAGTGATTTGCGTTAGTATTGCTGTATATACTTACACCTTACCAAGAAATACCTCAAGGTGCACAAGGTTTTATTACTTCTCCTTCTTCTCCTTTTACTTCTTCCATGACCACAAAAGTGCGACTTTCACTGATACTTGGCAGCTTAAGTAAAATTTCTCCTAATACTCCTCGATATTCTGACATGTCGGTCACTCGTGTTTTCAATAGATAGTCGAAACTACCGGACACAAGATGACATTCAATAATTTCGTCATGCTGCTTTACTGCTTGATTAAATCTATCGAATACATCAGGCGAGTTTTTATTCACTGTAACTTCAACAAACACCAAAAGTCCCTGTCCAAGCTTAGCAGGATCGACTACGGCTTTATAACCCCGAATAAATCCTTCTCGTTCCAGCTTTTTAACGCGCTCCAAGCAAGGCGTAGCGCTCAATCCTATGCGTTTGGCTAATTCTACGTTTGAAATTCTGCCATCTTTTTGAAGTTCGACTAAAATCTTTCTGTCGATTCTGTCTAGTTGTTGATACATAGTGTAGTTTTTTATCCTGAATGACTCATTAATTCAGATTATATCACTACATTAAAATATTAAAACAGTGAGACACACTGGCTATAGGTAAATATAATAGTCAAAAATTTTACCCCGTTCTTATTTTGAGGCGAATATTATGATTATTGGTGTACCTAAAGAGATAAAAAACCACGAATACCGCGTAGGTATGGTTCCTGCGAGCGTTCGTGAACTAATCAATCACGGTCACGAAGTCGTTGTTGAAACAAATGCTGGTATCGGCATTGGTTTTACTGACGAAGATTATGTTCAAGTTGGTGCTAAAGTTTTAGACACTGCAGCAGCCGTTTTTGCTACTGCTGATATGATTGTTAAAGTAAAAGAGCCTCAAGCTGTTGAGCGCGCCATGTTACGTGAAGACCAAATCCTATTTACTTACCTTCACCTAGCACCAGATCTTCCACAAACAGAAGATCTAATCAAGAGCGGTGCTATCTGTATTGCATACGAAACGGTAACTGATACGCGTGGTGGTCTTCCATTGCTAGCGCCAATGTCAGAAGTTGCTGGTCGTATGTCAATTCAAGCTGGTGCTCAAGCGCTTGAAAAGTCGCGTGAAGGCCGTGGTATGCTGCTAGGTGGCGTGCCTGGTGTTGAACCAGCTAAAGTCGTTGTGATCGGCGGTGGTATGGTTGGTCGTAACGCAGCGCAAATGGCTGTAGGTCTAGGCGCAGACGTTACTATTCTTGACCGTAACATCGATGTTCTACGTTCTTTAAATGCACAGTTTGGTAGCCAAGCTAAAGTTATCTACTCAACTGCTGATGCACTTGAAAAACACGTACTAGAAGCAGATCTTGTGATCGGTGGCGTACTAATTCCAGGTGCAGCGGCTCCTAAGCTTGTAACTGCAGAGCACATCAAAGCGATGAAGCCAGGTGCTGCTATTGTTGACGTTGCAATCGACCAAGGCGGCTGTATTGCTACTTCTAAAGCGACTACACACGCAGATCCAACATACATTGTTGACGACGTAGTTCACTACTGTGTAGCGAACATGCCTGGTGCCGTACCTCGTACTTCAACGTTTGCACTTAACAATGCAACGCTTCCGTACATCATCAAGCTTGCAAACTTAGGCTACAAACAAGCGCTACTTAATGACAAACACTTTATGGACGGCCTAAACGTTCTGAAAGGTCAGGTAACGTGTAAAGAAGTGGCAGAAGGCTTCAACATGGAATATGTTGACCCACGCGCTGCACTAGAAAATGCTTAATTTTGAATTTTAAGTAGTAAAAAGGGCTTCACTTGAAGCCCTTTTTGTTTGCTGTTAGTTTGTCTCAAAATTCACTTCGGTATCTTGCGTCAACGTAACGTCTTTTGTTTGATACAAACTAAAATCTGCATCTATCGTTTCGGCATCATCTAAATGACCTAAGCACGAATACCCTACTTTGTAATCTCCAGAACCAATAAATGCTATCTCATATTCACTCTCAGCATCTAAGTTTGCAGTTGCTACTGGCGCTGAGTCTTCATCACTAATGTCGCTTGGCACTGCAACATCGGCTTTATAAAGATAAACAACATGTTTGTACTCTCCGACAAGAGGGGCTAGGTCTGCGTTATCTGCTATACATGCATTTTTCACAGACTCGCTAACCATACCCTCAATCTCGAAACTGGTTAACAGATTTTCCAAACGGACAGCTGTTGGTTTTAGATAAACGGTGTCATCATTTGTGCGCTTCAATAGCGCCTTATTTAAGTCAAACTCCAATACGATTTGGTTTTCACCTTCATTTAACGAGAAGTTATTGAGTTGGATTTCACCCACACCATCATTACCTTTACGGGTTACGGCTAGCGGTGCTTGGCTACCATCTAAAAAACGCACGCTAGAGGTTAAATCAAAATTAGACCCCGCACCACCGTTTACAACATCGGCTCTGATCCACTCATAATCACCGGCATCGATCTCTTGGTCGTTTACAACCAAATAGATATCATCACCCGTATACTCAAGCAGATTGATCTTCATTGGATTACCCTGCGCATCCAAGGTATCAAATGTCACATCTTCTTTTCCAGATGCTCTAAATGTCAGCCGTTGAATAACAAGGTTGACTTCTGCAAGATTATTCACAGCAGCATCTGAAACACCAACACTTACGGTGGTTTTTTGAGTTGGTTGTGAGGTGTTGTTGTCGTTTGAGTCAGAACCTGAACCGCCACCGCATGCAGCGAGTATCATTGCCGAGGCAATCGCTGTTAAAACTGGTTTGTACATGATGTTTTCTCCTCTTCTAAGTCTTAAAGAATAGGAATTGCGCCATGAATAAATAATTAATATAAACGCAATAATTTGAAATACCTTCAAATGCAGTGCAGAAGGTTTGGCATTTTCTTATTAAATGTCATAAGTTTAATGTATCAAACTTATTGGAGTGTGGCCGTGAAGTTTAAACACAAAGTCGTATCCGTCTCTGCGCTTGTGCTGCTTGCAGCATTACTGATCTTATCTGTTATTCAATATATTTCGGTGCAATCAGCAATCAAAGCGCAAGCCGAACAAAGTGTGAATGAAATAATTCAGGGAATCGGTAATACTGTCACTGCGCAAATGAAAGGAGCAACCGATCTCGCCGCTCTTGCTACCAACCTCGTAGCTTCCACTGACACCTTAGACGCGGCCTTCCCTATTCTCTCTCAGCCACAGCTCACAACCTCTTTCCTACTAATAGGTTATGGCGAAGAGCAAACAGGAAAGTATGTCGCTAGCGATCCAAAATGGAACCCAGGTGCAAACTGGGATCCGAGAAAGCGGCCTTGGTATACCGACGCAAAAACTGCACGAAAGCTCATTATCACAGCACCTTACGCTGATGCGGTAAGTAACGAAATCGTGGTATCAATTGGTACACCTGTGTTTAAACAAGGCCAATTTAACGGCGCAATTTTTTACGACGTTAGTTTGGCAAAACTCGGCGAAATGATTAACTCGTTTAACCTGCTAGACGCAGGTTTTGCCTTTATGGTGAGTAAAGACGGGTCGACTATCTCACACCCCGATGTAAAACTAAATGGTAAGTCTTCTCGTGCATTTCTCGGTGACATAAGTATCTCAGAAAATATCCAATACGTTGAAGTTAACGGCGAAGACAAATTAGTGCAGTTTAAAGAGGTCGAAGGCTTAGATTGGTATTTAGGGGTGATGCTGGATGAAGACACCGTTTTTGCTGCACTTTCACGACTGCAAAGAGATGCAGCCATATTTGCCTTTATTTCTGTGGCACTCGCGACTGTGCTACTTTCTTTTGTGATTAGTTTATTATTAAAGCCACTCGATGAAATCAACACTGCCATGGCTGCTATCGCACGTGGTAATGCAGACTTAACCGTACGATTAAATACCGAGCATGAACCCGAATTTGCAGCACTGGCACAAAATTTTAATGCCTTTACCAGCAGCTTACAGTCTTTGATAGCGAATATTCAAGGTTTAGGCCATGAGGTATTAAACGATGCTCAACAAACATCTAAGGTCGCAAATAAAGCCAAACTTTCCATTCAAGAGCAATTAGCGAGTATCAAAGTCCTTGATGAAGCAACAACACACATGTCTGCAACTGAGCATCAAGTAACACAATCTGCCCATGAAGCCGCTGAAGCAATTAAAACCACCGATCAAGTTGCTCGCCAAGGAGAAACAATCGTTGCAGAAACAACGGAAACAATTCAAGAGCTATCTAATCAAATCAGTTCGGCAATGACCGTAGTTACTGAGTTAGAAAGCTCGTCTACGGCTATTGAACAAATACTATCTGTTATCAACAGTATCGCCGAGCAAACTAACCTCCTAGCGCTCAATGCAGCCATTGAAGCCGCAAGGGCTGGTGAGTCTGGTCGCGGCTTTGCCGTCGTTGCAGACGAAGTAAGATCGCTTGCACAAAGAACACAAGAAGCCACAACTGAAATCCGTGGAATGATAAGTCAACTGCAGTCGGGTTCAGAAAGCGCGGTCACTGTAATGAAGCAAAGCCAACATTATGTCGATAAAACGGTTGAAAAGGCAGACCAAACCAAAGCCGCGCTTGAAGATATGCGCAGCGCCATTCGCCACATTGTCGATTTGAACTCTCGTATTGCTGATATGCTGAATGAGCAAAATGACATTGTAAATAACGTGAATAGTAGTAGCTCATCAATTCGTGGTATTTCCGAGTCGGTGTATAGCGAAGCTAAGAGCGTTGATGCCACCATGCAGTCTCAAGTAGAAAAGATAACAACCCAAGAACAACTACTAGAGCAATTCAAGGTTTGATTATCGGTAAACTAAACCGTTACTATAGAGACAGTTGTAAAGCGGCGCGATGCCAAGAGATAAAACATGAAAGCGAATTTGCAGGAATTATTTGAACAGTATTTTCAGATAGCTGAACAGGTTCAGATCAACCTCTATCCGGTTGATGACAATATGGTTCCAGAGAACGAATATCAATTAGAAGCTGCAATTCCGCCGCTATTTAAGCTCGCGAACGAAATTAATGAGTTAGATCTTAATGCCCTGCGACCACTTCGTAATCTGGGTGATATTGCCAATGAGTTAGCAGCTTATTTGCAGGCGCAATCACGTAAGATTGATTTAATTATCAGCCACATTCTCGCAACTGAAGAACCTGACGACAGTCATCTATTTTGTGACAGCTACGGCGGTGGCGGCCTGACCGCAACGTTAGAAGCAGATTATGAGGTCGGACAATCATTGCGAACTAAAATATTTTTGCGCAATGAAGCCAGTGCTATCTTTTGCTACTCAGAAGTCATTGCCAAGCAAGATGGTAAATTCACTCTCGCCTTTACCGCTATTAGAGAAGCGGATCAAGAGTTGCTCGTACGGGCGAGCTTACACGCCCAGACCAGACAACTTAAGCTAAAGCAGCAAAAAGACCAATAAGGCATTTAACGCATTAGGTGCCTTCTTTAAATGCTCAATTATCTTCATAAAACTTACTGACACACCTGAGGTTAATGATAAACTATAGGCTTATTATTATATGGTGATGATTTAATGAGTTTTACTTTACTCCCAGAATGGGCACTACAAGACGCAATCATGCTTACTTGGCCGCATTCTGATACCGATTGGAGCGACATTCTCAGTGACGTTGAACCTGTGTACGTTGCACTTTGCCAACATATTACCCAAGTTCAAGAAGTCGTTATCGTGGCGCATAATGAAGCGCTAAAACAGCATATCGAAAACTTACTCAGCACAGCTGAGGTTAGCTTAGCTAAGTGTCACTTTGTTGTTACGCCTTGTAATGACACATGGGCCCGTGACCACGGTCCACTTACGACGCAAACAAGTACAGGAAATCTATGTATCAAAGATTTCACCTTTACAGGTTGGGGTAACAAGTTTGCTGCGGATTTAGACAATAAGATCAATCAGCAGCTTGCCAAACAGGTCCTCAACCCAAACTGTACCTTTGAACAGGTCAACGTGGTACTTGAAGGCGGCGGTATTGAGATTAACGAGTCCAATGTCTTATTGACCACTTCAGAGTGTCTGTTGAACCCAAATCGCAATCCACATCTAAGTAAAACCGAATTAGAACTATTGTTGCAAAAAGAGTTGGGTGCTGAGTCATTCCTGTGGGTAGATCACGGATACTTAGCCGGTGATGATACGGATAGTCACATCGACACTTTAGTGCGTTTTGCACCAGATAACACCTTGGTATATGTTAAGTGCGACGACAAATCAGACGAGCACTATGATGCCCTCAATAAAATGGAACAGCAGCTACGCACATTCCGCACCCCAAATGGCGATCCATACCGTTTAATTAGTTTACCTTGGCCTAGTGCTAAGTTTGATAACGAGGGTGAGAGATTACCTGCAACCTATGCAAACTATCTGATCTTGAATAAAACGGTGTTAGTACCTATCTATGGCGATGACAAAGATCAAGAAGCACTGGACAAAGTCTCTCTTGCCCACCCAGAAAGAACGGTAATTGGCGTTAACTGCCTACCAATCATCCATCAATTCGGTAGCCTGCACTGTATTACGATGCAGTTACCAAAAGGTTTTTTAAGGTAAGTACCATGACTGAAAAAAACATCAAAGTTGGTATTGTTCAACATAGCAACTCTACAGATCTCGTAAACAACTTTGCGAAAACCTGTGACGGTATCCGAAAAGCGGCAAGTCAGGGTGCTAAGCTTATCGTGTTACAAGAATTGCACCGCAGCTTGTATTTTTGCCAGACTGAAGACACCGATCTCTTCGACTTAGCGGAAACCATTCCAGGCCCAAGCACAGACTCACTAGGCGCACTTGCAAAAGAGCTTAATGTTGTCATCGTTGCGTCGTTATTTGAAAAGCGTGCAACAGGGCTTTATCACAACACTGCAGTTGTACTTGAGTCTGACGGTACGATTGCTGGCAAATACCGTAAAATGCATATTCCTGATGACCCAGGTTTTTATGAAAAGTTTTACTTCACTCCTGGCGACATGGGCTTTACTCCGATTCAGACTTCTGTAGGCAAATTAGGCGTACTGGTATGTTGGGATCAATGGTTCCCAGAAGGTGCGCGTCTGATGGCAATGGCGGGCGCTGAGTTTTTAATCTACCCAACGGCAATCGGCTGGGATCCTCGCGATGACAAAGCAGAGCAAATTCGTCAACGAGATGCTTGGATAATTGCACAGCGTGCACATGCAGTGTCGAACGGAGTACCTGTGATCAGCGTTAACCGTGTTGGCCATGAATCAGACCCTTCAGGTCAAAGTGAAGGTATTCAATTCTGGGGCAATTCTTTCGTTACCGGTCCACAAGGTGAAATGTTATTGCATGCATCTGAAGCAGCTGAGGAAATCTCGGTTGTTGATGTTGATCTTGCACGCAGTGAATCTGTTCGTCGCATCTGGCCGTATTTAAGAGACAGACGAATCGATCACTATCAGGATCTTTGCAAAATTTATCGCGATTAATAAATAGGAGTAGTCAATGGCGAATGTGCAATGGAACAATTTACCTTGGGTAAAATCAAACAAGGATAAAATTTCGTGGGGTAATTTGGTTGGCAGTAGCTTATCACTGTGTTTGAGTGAGCACATCCAACAACATGACAACTTAGTTGTACTCGTCACCCCCGACACCCCCTCTGCACTTCGCCTTGAGCATGAACTAGCGTATCTTTTAAAAGATACGCCAGTCATGATGTTTCCTGACTGGGAAACATTACCCTATGATCACTTTTCACCACATCAAGATATTATTTCTCAGCGTCTTGCGACGCTAAATACACTCAAACAGGAAAAGCAATCCGTACTCATCATTCCTGTTTCAACCCTTATGCTACGTACCGCACCACCTAGCTTTATCCACGGCATGAGTCTTCAGGTAAAAAAAGGTGACACAGTAGACGCACAAAGCTTGCGTGATACCTTAACTCAAGCGGGTTATCGTCATGTTCAGCAGGTAATGGAACATGGTGAGTTTGCTGTTCGAGGCTCCATTATCGATTTATACCCCATGGGTAGCCCACTCCCCTTTAGACTAGATTTCTTTGATGATGAGTTAGACTCAATTCGTCATTTTGATATCGAAAGCCAACGCTCAAATGATGAGATTGATGCTATCGATTTATTACCGGCGCACGAATTCCCAACCAATGCAGAAGACATTGAACGCTTTAGAATTAATTACCGCGAAGCGTTCGGCGCAAGTAGTGAAAAAGACAGCATCTATATGCAGGTTAGTAAAGGAAACTGGCCTGCGGGTATAGAGTATTATTTGCCGCTCTTTTTCGATTCGTTAGCGACGGTGTTTGACTATTTGCCTGAAGATACCATATTTATGCCTTTTGGCGACATTGAATCTGCGGCGCAAACCTTTTGGCAAGACGTATCTAAACGCTACGAAAGTCGCTGGGTTGACCCACTTCGTCCGCTACTTTCACCAGCCAAGCTATATCAGCCAATAGAGACCTTGTTTGAAGGCCTTAACGGCTTCTCTCGAATAAAGCTTAGTCAAGCGATGCTGGGGACCAAAGCGGGCAATAGCAATGTCGCAGCTGAATTAATCGACGATGTTCGCATTGAGCATAAACAAGCTAATCCATATCAAAAAATCCTCGATTACATCGCTGCTGAGAAAAAGCAAAAGTCTCGCGTGTTATTCAGTGTTGAATCAGAGGGCCGACGAGAGTCACTGCTTACCTTATTAAAACCAACAGGGCTAAAGCTTAAGCCTTATAAGCGCATTGCAGAATTTGTATCTAGCGACTCAGATGTTGGTGTGGTCGTCACTCCACTCGCTACCAGTGTGAAACTACTGGATAAAAAATCGCTGTCTATCATCACCGAGCAAGAACTGTTAGGTGTTAAAATCTCCCAAAAACGCCGCCGCAAACATAAATACGAGCAAGGGCAAGATGCGCTGATCCGAAACCTCGCTGAGTTAAAAGAAGGTCAACCTATTGTTCATTTAGATCATGGTGTAGGTCGCTATTTAGGGCTAGAAACCATAGATGCAGCGGGTATTGCTACCGAGTTTGTGACTATCATCTATGCCAATGACGCTAAACTTTATGTGCCTGTCTCTTCACTCCATATGCTCAGTCGTTACTCAGGAGGTGAAGAAGCTTCTGCACCACTTCATAAACTGGGTAATGACGCGTGGGAAAAAGCAAAACGCAAAGCGGCTGAAAAAGTCAGAGATGTTGCTGCTGAACTCCTAGACATATACGCAAAACGTCAAAGTAAACCGGGTTATGCATTTAAGCTAGATGCGAGTGCCTATCGAGACTTTTCCGATAGCTTCCCATTTGAAGAGACAGACGATCAACGCAATGCAATTACAGCCGTACTTGCGGACATGCAATCAAGCCTAGCGATGGACAGACTTGTTTGTGGCGATGTTGGCTTTGGTAAAACCGAAGTGGCCATGCGTGCTGCGTTTGTTGCCGTCAACGATAGCAAACAAGTGGCCGTCTTAGTGCCAACTACGCTACTTGCCCAACAACACTTTGAGAACTTTAAAGACCGTTTTGCCGATCTGCCAGTTGAAGTCGGTGTGCTTTCGCGCTTTAACTCAGCGAAAGAACAAAAAGAGACGTTACAAAAACTTGAAGAAGGCAAAATTGATATTGTGATAGGCACCCATAAGCTTATTCAAGAAAACATCAAGTTCGCCGATTTGGGTCTGCTGATTGTCGACGAAGAACACCGCTTCGGTGTGAGACAAAAAGAAAAGATTAAGCAGCTAAGAGCAGATGTCGACATTCTTACCCTGACCGCAACCCCAATCCCGCGTACGCTGAATATGGCGATGAGTGGTATGCGTGATCTCTCTATTATTGCAACACCTCCAGCCAAACGATTAGCGGTAAAGACCTTTGTACGAGAGCGCAACGACGAGCTTATTCGCGAAGCAATTCTGCGTGAAATAAAGCGCGGTGGACAGGTTTACTTCCTCCACAATAACGTCGAGACGATAGATAAGGTCACCGCTGATATCTCGGCACTCGTGCCAGAAGCTAACGTTACTACTGCCCACGGGCAAATGCGTGAAAAAGAACTTGAGCACTTGATGGGTGAATTCTATCACCAAAAGTATAACGTGCTTGTATGTACAACCATTATTGAAACCGGTATCGATATACCCTCTGCTAATACCATCATTATGGATAGGGCTGATAAACTCGGATTGGCACAATTACATCAGCTTCGCGGCCGTGTAGGACGAAGCCATCACCAAGCATACGCATACCTACTCACGAAGAATAGCCAAGCCTTAACTAAAGACGCGGTCAAGCGCTTACAAGCCATAGAACAACTCGAAGACTTAGGCGCAGGCTTTGCCCTTGCCACCCACGATTTAGAGATCCGTGGTGCGGGTGAGCTACTGGGAGATGACCAAAGCGGTCAAATTCAAACCGTTGGCTTCACGCTGTATATGGAAATGCTAGAACAAGCAGTTGAAGCCTTAAAAAATGGCAAAGAGCCAACACTCGATAACCTACTTCAGCAGCAAAGTGAGGTTGATCTTAAGTTCCCAGCACTGCTACCGGACGATTACATTCATGATGTAAATATTCGTCTTAGCATGTATAAACGCATCGCAAGCACTAAGTCGCTGGCGGAACTTGATGAGCTGCAAATCGAATTAATCGACCGTTTTGGACTGCTTCCAGATGCGGCGAAAAACCTTTTTGCGGTGCAGTCTGTTAAGCTAAAGGCAACTCAATTGGGCATTAACAAGGTCGAAGCAAACCCCAAAGGTGGCTTCTTTGAGTTCAGTAGTCATACAAAAGTTAACCCAACATTCATCATAGGATTGATACAAAGTAGCCCGTCAACCTATAGAATGGAAGGCGCGAATAAACTGAAGTTCCTGATCGAAGAAAAAAATGGCCAAGAGAGATTAAAACTGGTTAATGCGATGATTGATGACTTTGAGAAAAAGGCTGTAGCATGAAAACAATAAAAAGTCTGGCCATCCTAGCGGCTTTGGTCAGTAGCGCGTCTGCACATGCCACCCGTTGGTTTGAAGTAGAAATGATAGCATTTGAGCAAGAGCCTAGTTTCTCTTTGCGAGAAGACTTTAGTATTGAACCTGAACCGCTCTATCAAAAAACCATCAAGTCACTATTATTCGACGGTTTTAATACCACCGGCTATAAACTATGCTTGGAAGGCAGTGAGCAGTTTGCTGAGCAAGATTTTATTCGAGGATTAACGTCGGGCGCGCACTCTAGTTCTTGCGATCCAGATGCAAACTATGTTGAAAAATTCGACACTTTGCCTCTTTCACCAAAAGTTGATCCACAAGAACACATGGACTCTATCTACTTGTTGGATGAGTCCCAGCTTAATTTTTCCAACAAGATTGCAGAGCTAAAACGTAAAGGGCTCAAGCCACTGTTGCACACTGGTTGGCGATTCCCAGAACAAAGTAATAAGCGTGCTCCTAATATCGAGATTATTGCTGGCAAACAGTTTGCATCGCCATCCAGTTATAGCGTAATAGAAAATGACGATCAGTTTTCGTCACTATCGAAGCGTTTTAATATCGAAGAATCGAAAGAGCATGTGCATTGGCAGCTTGAAGGCTTGATTAAAATTCACGTGAGACATTACCTTTACGTAACCACAGATTTAGATTTAAAGTACGAAGACGGTAACGATATTCGTACTGCTCGTATGTCTCAATATACGCGCGTGTATAGCGGCGACATACATTACTTAGATCACCCTAAACTTGGGGTCATCTTTCAAATAAGAAAATACAAACATTAGACGGGCAACCCTATGAAAAAATTACTAACTGCTGCTGCGCTACTTACCCTAGTCGGCTGTTCTAAAGTAAGTTTAGAAAACTACAACAAAATAGAAGTGGGCATGGACAAAGCTGAAGTTGAGAGTATTCTTGGCTCTGCTGATAACTGTGAAGAGAAAACACTACATACCAATTGTATTTGGGGAAGCGAAGACAAGCATATTAAAGTAACGCTACTTTCTGACAAAGTCACCCTTTATTCAAAGAAAGGGTTAAACTAACCACAACTCAGTGCTTTATCGTTTATGTGATAGAGCACTCTAGTGTTGAGTTCCGAGAAACAACTTAAGCTAAACCTAAAAAATCGTGTAAATTTCATATAGTACTAATCAAAATCACAATTTAGGAAAAGCGAAAGGTATTCCTTCAAATTCGCTTCGCAACAAAACCACCAGAGTAAAGTGGAATAAAGAGCACACATGTAGGCAAGTTTAATAACGATTTGTCTTAATACTTACTCAATCTGTAGGAGCGAATCTGACGCTAACTGCGTTAAGAACTGCTTATTTAGAACAACTAAATAGAAAAGCTTTTGGCTTCCCTAGATGGATTTAGGTACCTTGGAGAGTAGCTGGATGTATCAGTAGTATTATCGGCAAATATCACTTAATTAAGCAAATTGGTATAAGTGAAAGTTTATGAAAAAAGAGTACTACTTTGAGTACTCTTTTCTCGTATTTAGATTAGAAATTATATTTCAAATTCACAAACACTTTACGACCCCAAGGATCATAGAGTGAAGAGTTTGCACCTCGGCCATCTACGTAATCTGGTAGAATTTTGTCGAATACGTTTCTAAACCCAACCTCTACTGAAGCTTTGTCGAAGCGATACTTAGCAGAAATGTCATGCGTTATAAAGCTACCAGTATATGAATGCTCTTGGTCTTCTTTCGACTCGCCTCTTTCTTCTCCTGATTCAGTCAGTGTATCTTCTAAATCAATCAAAGCTGAGCGATCAATAAATCTTGCATACCATGTTGCAGACCAGTTATCTTGAGCATAAGTTGCTCTGAACGTGCTTTGCCATTCTGGATCACCAAGCTCGCCATGTTCGCGTTTTACAAGCTCAGGGCGGTTTTGGAATTGGAATGTATTTCTTTCGATCAAATGGCTAACAAACCACTTTAATTTCAGATCACCAGGAAGTCCAATAGATGTCAGATCTGTATTATAATGAATATCAGCTTCAACACCTTTAACTTTTAGTTTAGCTGTATTTAAATAGCCAGACTCAACACGCGTAATTGACATAGTAGCCGGATCGCGAGTTACTTGTCCGCAGAAGACAGAATCTAGATCAGGACCATCTACACAGTTATCCGCTACGGTTTGTATTGTTAGCGATTGAATTGCGTCTGTGATCTCGATATCAAAGTAATCAATACTCGCCGACAGCCCCTCAATTGGCGTGAATACAAAGCCTAAAGTTAACGACTCAGCTTCTTCTGGGTTAAGATTTGGGTTACCGCCTGTAAGCGTCTCTTTTGATACATTATCTTCAGCTTGGAAATTAGCCGGGATCCCTAATGCCGCGCAGTTCTTGATACGGTTTGGGTTATCGGAAATATTATCGACGTCACATGGATCGGTAACTCGACCAAAACCTGGTGATCGTGGAGAGAACGACTCTGCAATGTTTGGTGCTCTAACCGCTTCGCCGAAAGTACCACGTAAGCTATAGCCTTCTAATGGAGACCACATAAAACCAACTTTCCAAGCATCAGCCTCACCGGTATGTGAGTAATCTGCTCTTCTGAACGCTGCATCAACAGAAAGTTCATGGGCTAAAAATACATCAGCCAAAATTGGTAGGCGTGTCTCGACGAACCATTCTGATACATCATACTCGCCATATACATTTGGTGTAGCAGAATTTGATAATACATTTGAACGAGTTAATTCATCGGTGATAGTCTCTGACGACTCCCAACGCTTTTCATAACCAAACGCAAATCCAACTGCACCACCTTGTAATTCAAAGAACTCAGCGGTATCAAACGATGCAGAACCACCCACGAAACGCTGTTTCACAGCATCGCTTCTGGTAACATCGGCTGTGATCCAATCCATAGCTTCAGCTGAGGCTTGGCCAAATCCAAATGGATTGTAAGGTACACATCCGCCAATATTTACTGTCTCTGGACTCTGGTAACCTTCCGGCTGAGCTTCAGAAACATTGCTACGGCAGTCTGCTTTACCCGTATTCGGATCGATCACCGCATCGATTGCTGCCGCCCAATTCCCCAAAATTAAATCATTTTCAGTAATTCGGTCATTTTCAGTGCGGCCGTATGAATAATACACATCGTAATCAAATATTGTGTCACTCAGAGTAAAGGCACCACGTAACCCAGACATAAGCGTAAACGTTTCTCGTTTGTTTTTAGCCGAACGGTTACCAATTTCGTCTAGAAATTTATTAATTTGAACTTCTTCTAGTCCACGATCTGCAAATACTTTCTTATCTGCAGCAGATAAATAAGGGTTATCTGCCACTTTGATTCTATTTTGGCCAAATCGAAAACTTGGCTGGAATTGTTGAGCGATATCAGAGCGAACGTACTTGAAATCACCATAAAGCTCTACATTATCGTTAAAGGCATAGTTAAACAACGCCCCTGTTGAAACTTTGTCACGCTGAGGAAGATAGTTCACATAGTCTTCAGGAGAGAAACAATATTTACAACCATCAGGGAAGCTTGCAAACGCACTATTGGCGAATAAGCCTCGAGTTGGCATGAACTCACCAATGCCGTCATTCGAGAATGTGTAGTTAATACCGCCACCTCTCAATACACCATTAGGGCTAACATACTCCGACACAACGTTTGGAACCCAAAGCTCATCAAAGATCCCGTCATCTTCACCAGTATTTTCAGGATTTGGCATATGAGCACCAAGATTGAAGTTTGGCATATCTTTTGTCATAACTTCTTCTATGGTGTCTTTTGTTACGAAAAAGGTTACATTCCCTTTGCCGTCCACTGAATTCACACCCCCAACTAAGCTATATGCGCTATTTTTACTGCCCACGCCCTCTGTTGAGTCGCTGTAACTAGCGCTTAGCTCTAGACCTTCAAAATCTTTCTTCAAGATAATGTTAACAACACCTGATACCGCATCAGAACCATAAACTGCTGATGCACCACCAGTCGTCACTTCAACTGTTTTAATCAATGCGGAAGGTATAGTCGATAGGTCAACTGTAGAAGAACCGGCTTCACCCGAAACATGTCTCTTACCATTAACGAGCACAAGGGTTCTGGCTACTCCAAGCCTTCTCAAATCTACAGTACTCATACCTGCAGAACTGTTACTATTTGAGTTGGCTCGAATTGTTCCGGTCGCACCAATCGCAGGTAATTCTGCAAGTACAGAAGCTAGGTCTGGAATACCCGCTTGTTCAATTTCCTCACCAGTTATTGAAATAATGGGCGCTGGTTGACTCAACTCAAAACGGGCAATACGTGAACCTGTAATCTGAATCTTTTCAACTTTATCAAGTGATTCATCTGAAGCAACTTCTTCTGCAATCGCTGTTGATGCAATGATACCTGTCAATGAGATGGCTAATGCAGAGTGAATAGCATTACTCAGTTTGCTTTTTTTCATATAGACTTTCCCTAATTATACTTTTTCTTTGAGACAAAATTAGTCTCGCGATCAGATTAACTTAATTTAAAAAAAAGCAAATACAACTAAACGCAATTTCCATTATCCCCAAAAAGTGTACAAAATTATTTTTACACTTTTACTACACAGAGCTAACCCGCATCCATTGTTAATTAGTTGAAAAAATACCATTTTAGTCATCCCACCCACTCTAGTAATTGTAAAGAAATAAATACGAAGTACAATTATTGTAATGGGATCTTTTTAATATTTTTTTGCAAAATAATTAGCAGTTGCTTCTTAAGCTCTATTCCAATTATCTTTTATATACAAAGAGTTAGAATGTAGAAATGCAGATAATATCTAATAAACTTTCGCTCAATTTGAAGGAACGAATCTGACGCTAACTCCGTTAAGAACTTCCTACTTAGAATAGAGTTTTTGCCTACATGAATGTAGATACTTTGACGATAGCTGGTGACGTAGCAGTATTATCGAAAAGGCTTTCTAGCTTCAGAATAGCTCTCTAAATTAAGCAAACAGGTATTACAAGTTTGTTTTCACGGTGGTTTACATATATATGGCGGGACATAAAAAAGGGCCGTAAAGGCCCTTTACAACAAGTAGAAACTAGCAAAAACAAGGATTAGCGCATTGCCATCATCATTTTAGCCGGCTCCTCTAGGAAGGTTTTCCATAAATTATTGAAGCGTGCGATCGTGCCACCATCAATAATACGATGGTCGCCAGACCAACTTACTTGCATGATAGAGCGCGCAACCACATTACCTTGTGCATCAAAGCGTGGTAACTGCTGAACTTTGCCAAGTGCAACGATAGCAACTTCCGGTTTATTGATAATCGGCGTCGCAACCGTACCGCCAATCGCCCCTATGTTTGAGATTGAGATAGTACCGCCTTTCAGAGAATCAGGAGATACACGCCCTTCCCTAGCGGCTTCTGTCAGTTCAGTAACAGACTGGGCAACTTCTACAATCGATTTGCTTTGGCATGATTTAATATTTGGTACAAGAAGACCGAGCTTGCTGTCCACCGCCATACCAATATTGTGGTCATCAAAATAAGTGATTTCCGTACAGTCATCATTTACTTTTGCATTCAAAATTGGGAATTCGTTGATTGCAAGTGACAACGCCTTGATAAAAAATGGCATCATAGTAAGCTTCACGCCTTGTTTGGCATATTGCTCTTTCAAAGCACCACGAAGCGCTATTAAATCGGTTAAGTCAATCTCGTCACAGTAAGTGAAATGTGGGATCGTCGAAACAGAGGCCACCATCTGTTTGGCCATCGCCGCTTTCATACCACGTAGAGGCTCAACTCTTTTACCACCTTCTGAGGTAGGAGTCGGCTTTTGTGTTTGAGACTGTATCGTTGTGTTAGCTTCATTCGTGGTCGAAGCACCACTTACACCGTGCTCAAGGAAATGTTCGATATCCTCTTTATACACGCGACCATTTTTACCAGAGCCTGGTACTTCAGAGAGGTCAACACCAACTTCGCGCGCCTTGCGGCGTACTGCCGGAGAGGCAATCGCTTTACCATTTTTCGGTAAACTACGCGTAGCCTCATCGTTTGCAGTAGCAGCTTGTACTGTACTTTCTTTAGGCTTGTGAACATCAGCGATTGGATCGTCTGATTTTCCGGCGTGAGATGACGCCAACTTCATTTGAAATAGCGGACTATGCACCTGTGCTATTTCACCTTTTTGATAATAGAGTTTTTCAACAATACCATCGTACTTGGCTGGAATTTGCACTAGCGCCTTGTCAGTCATTACATCACAAACGGCCTGATCTTCTTTGATTTCATCGCCTTCAGCAACAAGCCATTCAACGATTTCGCACTCAACAATGCCTTCACCAATATCAGGTAAGATAAAGTCTTCAAGTACAGCACTGGTTGAAGTAGTTGGCGAGGACTGAGGTGCCGATTGCTCAGGCTGAGCAGCTTGCTCGCCGGCAACATCCATTGCAAACAAAGGCTCATGCACCTTTGCAATTTCACCTTTTTCGTAATGCAGCTTGGTGATCACACCGTCATGTACCGCTGGGATCTGCACTAGTGCCTTATCCGTCATTACGTCACAAATAGGTTGATCTTCTTTTACTTCGTCACCAACAGCCACCAACCACTCGACGATTTCGCACTCTACGATGCCTTCACCAATATCTGGTAAGATAAATTCTTTAGCCATAACTTATCCTTAAAATTCCATAGAACGTTTGATAGCGGCGAACACTTTCAGTGCATCTGGCACATACTCTTTTTCAAGTGCTAGAGGGTATGGCGTATCTAATCCACAAACTCGCTCAATTGGAGATTCTAAATGCAGGAAACACTCTTTTTGTATGGTTGCTGCAATCTCAGCACCAAAACCATTTGTGATTGGCGCTTCGTGGCTCACGACCAAACGACCCGTTTTAACCACTGACTTGGCTACCGTGTCCATATCCCAAGGAAGAATGCTTCTTAAGTCGATTATTTCACAGCTAATACCCGCTTCTTCAGCTTTTTGCGCCGCTTGTTCGATGATTTCCATCTGCGCGCCCCAAGCCAATAGCGTTATGTCGGTACCTTCTTTAATTACTTCAGCTTTACCAAGCTCAATGCTGTAATCTTCTTCTGGCACTTCACCAACAGAGGCGCGATATAAGCGCTTAGGTTCAAAGAAAATAACCGGGTTATCATCTTTAATGGCAGCACGCAGTAGGCCTTTTGCTTGATACGGGTTACGCGGTACTACAATTTTAAGACCAGGTGTATGTGCAAAGTAAGCTTCTGGTGATTGTGAATGATATAGACCACCTGCAATACCGCCACCGTATGGCGTACGAATTGTTAAGTTACCCACATCAAACTCATTACCTGAGCGATAACGGAACTTGGCCGACTCGTTCACGATTTGGTCAAATGCCGGGAAGATATAATCCGCAAATTGAATTTCAGCAAGCGCAGGAGCACCAAACGCTGCAAGACCATTGGCAAAACCCAAAATACCTTGCTCGGTCAATGGCGTATTAAAAACACGGTGTTTACCATATTTTTCTTGAAGGCCTGAAGTTGCTCGGAATACACCTCCAAAGTAGCCGACGTCTTCACCAAAAATACAGGCCTGTGGATGCTCCGCCATCGTGATATCTAGCGCCGAATTAATGGCGTGTAGCATGTTCATTTTAGCCATTATTTAATTCTCCCTGCTGTGACTGGGTATGCGTCTGGATAAGCTTTAATATGCGCTTTCAATTCATCATATTGTTTCTGCAGCGATGGAATTGGCGTGTCATAAACATCTGAGACCAGATCTTCTAATGCAGGCTTCTGTACTTTTTCTGCAACCTTCAATGCAGCCAAGATATCTTCACGGATTTTCTCTTTTTCCGCATCATCTTGGGCTTCATCCAGCCAACCTTGTTTTAGAAGCCATTGCTTAAATCGATTTACTGGGCAACTATTTTTAAATTCAGCTTCTTCGTCTTTAGTACGGTAACCAGACGGATCATCAGATGTTGAATGTGCACCCAAACGATATGCGATAGACTCAATCATCACAGGCTCACCGTTTTCAACTGCGATTTTACGCGCGGCTTGTGTTGCGGCGTAAACGGCAAGCGCATCAGCACCATCCACACGGATGGTCTTAATACCATAGCCCACACCGCGAGCGGCAATACCATCACCTTTGAACTGTTCATCCGCAGGTGTTGAAATCGCATAACCGTTATTACGTGCATAAAAGATGACCGGTGAACCATGCACCGCGGCCATGTTTAGACCAGCGTGGAAGTCACCTTCTGACGCAGCACCTTCGCCAAAATAGCAAATCGTGACGTTGTCAATTTCAGACGTTAGCTCGCCAGTTTCTTTATCAATGTGTTTTAGCTTTTGGCCGTATGCATAGCCCGTTGCTTGAGGAATTTGCGTTCCTAGCGGGGACGAAATAGTCAGGTAATGTAATTCTTTAGAACCATAATGCACAGGCATTTGGCGGCCTTTGCCTAAGTCCTTCTCATTCGAGAATAACTGATTCATGAACTGCTCAAGCGAAAAACCACGATAGTGAATTGCGGCTTGCTCTCGGTACTGAGCCATGATCATGTCATCTTCTTTAAGCGCTGCAGCACTTGCCGTAACAGCGGCTTCTTCGCCAAGACATTGCATGTAGAAGCTAATACGTCCTTGACGCTGAGCCCCTTGCATACGCTCGTCAAGTAAACGGATAAACCGCATTGTTGAGTAAATTCTTAATGCCGTTTCTTTATCAATATCTGGTGCTGTTGCACCGTCTAAAACATCGCCTTGGTCACTTAAAATCTTTAATGTAGGGATATTGAGTGCATGACCATCTATAAATTCCAGCGCGTGGCTGATATTTAAGGATATATTATTGGGGTTAGTCATAACCTACCTTCTCTTGTTGTCATAACAAACTTACGGAGTTCAAACCCGACTTTCTCATACGAGATCTGGCTTCAGATTGCGTAAGACGAAAAGAGTCTTAACTCACCTCGCATTTATGATTGTGTTAATTGGTCTTGATCACATTCGTGGTTAGTATGAATAACTGGTCTAACAACTTATCAAAGACTGAATAATATTTGCGATTTAAGTAAGTAAATTAAATTAAAGCGTTTCAACTTTACGTTAACGTAAACGGTTATTCAACTAATCCTAGATGAATAACCGTGAAAATGCATCAATGTTTTTGGAAAGATTTTGATACGAAGGCAAGTAGAATTTTACATCTATGATTTATATAAAGTTTTCATCAACCTCTAACGGGATAACCGTTAGTAATGCACGTTGCCCCAAAGCAACATTGGCATTTGGGAAGATAATAGCTTCCCCCTCAACTTCAGCGAAATATTGCTTATCTCCGTCCGTCGCTAGTAATTCACCTTTCGAAAAGCCTGTAAAATTCTCAGCAGAATCAGCGAATGGAAAAGAAAATTCGGCTTGAGTACGATTGATTGTACGATGAACCGTAAACAGCTCGAACTCATCTGCATTAAATTCTTTATATTCTAATTTTTCTTGGCTAATTAATGCTTTTAGCGTTTCTTTGGTTTTTGCAAAGCTTGCCATGTTATTCTCACCAAATGGCTTAACCTGTCCAAGTTCGATAGTAAAAGCGTCGGCCCCAAACTGATAAGAAGAAAAATAACTAAATGTCGTAGCAGCCGATCGCATCATTAATACAGTGTTGACACCGCATGACAATAAAAATTGCAGCTGCGATTTCTTCCACGGCTTACCATGTAAAAATGGATAGACTGCAAACTTTTCGTTTTTAGATCCTCGAATAGCAGTGTGAAGGTCGTAATGACATCGATAGCGCTCACCGCTTCCCTGTTCAAAGAAAGCCCTAACATAACCTTCTAGTTTTTGAGCTCTGACCTTTTCTGGATTATCTGTTTCTTGATTATGTGCGCCGTTAAATAGGCGGTTTAGATTTTCATCGACAAAACGCTGGCCAATATTAATGGATTTCGGGTTGCCAAAAATAAATAACACCCGTTGTGCCAACGCTAGTCTGCCAGTAATAATATGTTGGATAAGCTCATCACATATCTCAATTGGCGCGGTTTCATTGCCGTGCACAGCGCTCGATAGCACAATATCTTTCGTTGTTTCACCTACAGGCGTAAACTGGATCACACCAGTATCATGGACTTCCACCAAAGTACCGTTGTCTAAAGTGAAGTTCACGGGTTCCAGTGTAAATTCGTTATTTCTTGTGATAGTAAGAAAGTCACCGCTTTGTTTTAATTCTGCTAAGTACGTCATAATTCCAAATTGATGTTGTTGAGTAATACCAATTATCTTAATTAAGTGATCTATTTTGAGGCGAGAAAATCTTGTCGATAACAAGGCTAAAATTTTGCTATTTAGTTATTCTAAATAAGAAATTTTTAACGCGGTTAGCGTCAGATTTACTCCTTCAAATTGAGCAAGTATTACGACTAATTGGTATAACCCGCATTGGGATACAAAAAAGCCATACGAGGAGTATGGCTTTTAGAAGCTTTTTGTTAACTAATCACTGAGTCAACCAATGTCTTTGCCTCATGTTCAAGTTCAGCTAAATGCGCGTCACCTTTAAATGATTCAAGATAAATTTTGTAGATATCTTCAGTACCCGATGGACGCGCCGCAAACCAACCATTTTCGGTAACGACTTTAAGGCCACCAATAGCCGCGCCGTTACCAGGGGCATTGGTTAATATCTGAGTGATTTTATCACCTGCCAGGGTGTCCGCCTTGATATTGTCCGCGCTTAATGCCTTAAGCTTTGCTTTTTGCTCAGTATTTGCGGGTGCATCAATACGTTTGTATACAGGTGCGCCAAATGCTTGTTCAAAAGCGTGATAATGTTGAGATGGCGATTTACCTGTGACAGCTAGGATTTCGGCGGCAAGTAATCCCATGATAAAACCGTCTTTGTCAGTACACCATGTGGTGCCATCTTTTCTTAAAAACGCAGCGCCAGCACTCTCTTCACCGCCAAACGCGAGCTCTCCAGCCGCTAACCCGTCTACAAACCATTTAAAGCCAACTGGCACTTCGTAAACTTCTCGGCCGTTTGCGCCACACACTTTGTCAATCATGGCACTAGATACCAGTGTTTTACCGATTTTTACTGAGCTCTTCCAGCTTCGGTGTTTAATGAGGTAGTCAATTGCAACCGCTAAAAAGTGATTAGGATTCATCAGGCCATCAGGGGTAACAATGCCATGTCTGTCGAAGTCTGGATCATTACCAATACCGATATCGTAGTCATCTTTCAGTGCTATCAAATTAGCCATTGCATAAGGTGACGAACAGTCCATGCGCACCTTGCCGTCTTTATCAAGTGGCATGAAGGCAAAACTCGGGTCGACCACGTCATTTACAACCGTCAGCTTCAAGTCGTAGTGTTTGGCGATCACTAGCCAGAAATTAACACCTGAACCACCAAGAGGATCCACACCAATATTAACTCCGGCTCGAGCAATGGCTTCCATATCAATTATGTTACCCAAGTCTTCAACATATGGAGTGATCAGATCTTCGTACTTGATAAATCCAGATCTTCTCGCTTTAGCAAACGGAAATAGTTCAACTTCAACCAAATCTTCGAGTAGTAACTGATTCGCCCTATCTTCAATCCATTTGGTGACATAGGTATCGGCAGGTCCACCATTCGGAGGATTATATTTAAACCCGCCATCTTCTGGCGGGTTATGTGATGGCGTAACGACAATTCCATCTGCAAGCTCATGAGGATTGACTAAATTGTGCGAGACAATCGCATGGCTGATCACAGGGGTTGGTGTGTAGTCATCATTTTGTTGTGTGATGACTTGTACTTCGTTGGCAACCAAGACCTCAATAGCCGAGTTAAAAGCGGCTTCCGACAACGCATGAGTGTCTTTACCAAGAAAAAGCGGACCGTAAATATTGTTGTTTTTACGGTAATCGCAGATCGCTTGAGTGATGGCCAGAATATGCGACTCATTAAACTTAAAATTAAGTGAGCAACCTCGGTGGCCACTTGTGCCAAAGGCGACACAATGCTCTGGATGCGCTTCTAAGTCAGGCTCATTTAAATAGTACGATGAAACCAGCTTAGGTACATTTACCAATAATTCTTTCGATACCTTTTTGCCAGCTTGCGGATGGATCGCCATAAGATTTCCTTACTTATAGGTAGTCTCTAATTTTCTCGGCAGCTTCATCTGTGTAACCTAACACCTTAGCTACTTCATGAAGCATCATTTTCTTTCTAGTCGTATTTGAATTTGTCATTACCCAATATTCGCTGTCTGCTATATTTTTCGGGTTCATACTGCTACCACTTTCGAGTAGTGCATTTTTACTCGTGGCGAAGTAAATCCTATCGCGGCCTTTAATTTCGAGCACACAATTAAATTCGGATTTATGTGTACGATGAAGCGCGGATAGGATAAACAAAAATCGCCCGACCACGCCCTTTTGCATGGCAAGCTCTTCTTTATTTAGAATATTAAAGACATTCGCAACGGGTTTTACAGGTTGGCTTGGTGTTTTTGTTTGTGACTCAGCTGTAATTTCTTGTACTTGTTTTTCTTCCTGCTGTGCGACGGCTTTAGATTCTGTCCCAGAAGTAAGTTTTAATAAACGACGTAAAATCTCAGAAGCACTTTCTCCAATACTTTGTGTGTTACTTGCAATGTATTGATATAGCTCGTCATCTATTTCTATCTTTTTCATGCGTTTCCTGTCATCTATGCTAATTAGGAGCAACTCATTTCAATTGTCACTTAGTATATCCAAATTTAACTTATTACTCTATGGCTTTGCATTTTTACTCTTCAATGTCACAATTAGCGCCAATTTTGGAGGATTTATGCAGTTAAACTATCAACAAATTGGCGACCAAGCCAAACCTAGTGTATTTGTTATGCACGGACTCTTTGGCTCTTTGGAAAATGTAAATGTGGTGGCAAAAGCACTTGCCGAACATTTCAATGTAGTTAACGTCGATTTGAGAAATCACGGTCGCTCTTTTCATGATGAACAAATGTCCTATCCAATAATGGCAAATGACGTCAAAGCTCTAATGGATGAGTTAAAACTGGATAAAGTCAGCCTAGTTGGCCACTCAATGGGTGGTAAAGTGGCAATGCAATTCGCCCAATTATTCCCAGAAAGCATCAACAAACTTGTCGTATTAGATATTGCGCCTGTTGATTATCACTCAAGGCATGACGCAATAATTGCCGCGCTTAACGAAGTGCAGAAAAGTGATGTATCAAGTCGTAGTGAAGCAGATACCATAATGTCCCAATATATTGAAACAGTCGGCGTGCGTCAGTTTTTGCTTAAAAGTTTGGCAAAAAATGAAGAAGGTAAGCTTACTTGGCGTTTTAATTTAGATGTAATTACTGAAAAATACGACGCAATTACATCTAATATTAATGAAACGCATTCCTGTTTATGCGATACTTTGTTCATTAAAGGGAATAACTCTGACTATATCCTGCCTGAGCATAGGGAGCCCATCGCTCGTTTTTTCCCAAATGCGCGAGCAAAAATAATACAAGGTGCGGGCCATTGGCTACATGCTGAAAAGCCTGAAGCTGTAAATCGCTCAATTATTGATTTTCTTCAATAAAACGAATTGAATTTACCGTTATAAACTTAATTTATGCATGTAGGTTATGGTATAGTAGCCGCCGTTTAAGTATTGAGTAGAGCTCAGATGGTCAGTCAATTTATAAATGAATTTGAAACGCTAGGGCTGTGGTTTGCGCTAGCTGGTATATTCTTTTTCATCGGTATGGCGATTCAGGACGTACTGAAAAAAGGTGATGTGCCAAAGTTCGGACGCTACATCGTTTGGCTAGTGCTGTTTCTCGGCTGTTCTGGATTTATAGCAAAAGGCTTGATCCAAGTATTTTGGCAAGGCGCAGGTGTTGGATAATGGCCAAGGCTGAAACTGATAGAACAACTATCGACCTATTTGAAAATGAAAAACGTCCAGGACGTCCTAAGACGAATCCACTGCCACGAGAAGTGCAGTTAAAGGTTAACAAGCGCAATCAAATTAAGAGGGATCGCGCGCGTGGCCTAAAAAGAGTAGAATTTAAGGTTTCATCAGAGTTGTATCAAGCGCTAAGTGATATGGCGGAGTCGCAAAACATTAGTCGAAGTGCACTCATCGAGACCATCTTACAAGAAAAGTTAGCGGTTAATAGATAGAAGGTAAGAAATTAATGGCAAGCGTAGGTATTTTTTTCGGCAGTGATACTGGTAACACAGAACACGTTGCTAAAATGATTCAAAAAGAGCTAGGTAAAAAGCTCGTAGACGTAAAGGACATTGCTAAAAGCAGTAAAGAAGAGATTGCCGAATTCGATTTACTACTTTTCGGTATTCCAACATGGTACTACGGCGAAGCTCAGTGTGATTGGGATGATTTTTTCCCTGAACTTGAAGAAGTCGATTTCGAAGGTAAGTTAGTTGCTATTTTCGGCTGTGGCGACCAAGAAGATTATGCTGAATATTTCCTTGACGCGATGGGCATGGTTAATGACATCGTTACCGAACGCGGTGCGATTGTAGTTGGTCACTGGTCTACCGACGGTTATGACTTTGAAGCATCAAAAGCTGTAGTTGAAGACGGTAAGTTTGTTGGCCTTGGTATTGATGAAGATCGCCAGCCTGAGCTAACAGAGCAACGCGTTAAACAGTGGTGTGCACAAGTATATGACGAAATGTGCTTAAGCGAGCTGGAAGATTAATTCCATTTGCTTTGCACTTGCTGCCCGAGCAAGTTATTCTTAGGTTATAGCGTCGTGAATATTGACCTAAGACAAATTATAACTAACAGATTGAGACAGATTTAATGACTGATCACAACTTAGAGCTTAAAAAGGCTGGTTTAAAAGTAACGCTTCCACGCATCAAAATTTTAGAGATCCTTCAGTCTCCTGATAATCAACACATCAGCGCAGAAGATGTGTACAAGATCTTATTGGACAAAGGTGAAGAAATTGGCCTAGCTACAGTATATCGCGTGCTAAACCAATTTGATGATGCTGGTATTGTAACACGTCACCACTTTGAAGGCGGTAAATCTGTTTTCGAGCTGTCTGGCAGCACGCACCATGATCACTTGGTATGTTTAAAATGTGGCAAAGTTGTCGAATTTGAAGATGACGTTATTGAAACACGCCAAGAAGAAATCGCGAACAGCAATGGCATCAAACTCACGAATCACTCACTATATTTATACGGTGAGTGTGAAGATAAAGAAGCGTGCAAAAAGTACGCTGAGGAAAATGGTAACTAACCTACCTTTTCGCCAATTTAAGCATTAAGCCAGCAAATTGCTGGCTTTTTTAATTTGTTGCATAAACACCACCTTCCATTTATATAGTCACTATATTCTAGAGTACAATTCCAGCTGATCTTTGTATGCTTTTTTAAAAGCAGCTCTAGAAACACATTGCTCTAGATACTTTCGGCAATAGCTATATTGTTTTAGCCCATCAAACCTATCGACCAAACGAAACACGTCAGCCATCGCGATGTCTGCAACAGAAAATTGCTCAGCCAACCAAGTTTTTCCCCGAAGATATTCATTCACGTGTTTCAAACGGCTATGTAAAAATCGCTCTATCGCTTTGCTGCCATCACTCTCAAAAGTATCTTCAGAAAATTTCAAAATTGTCCATGGAAGAGTTGCCATTTCTACAGAGTTGAGCGCGGCGAATAACCACTGTATTACCGATGACCTATTTTCTGTCGATATTAACTCATCGTTATGTTCAGCGATGTATAACAGACCAGCACCACTTTCAAATATCTCCTTATCTTCATGGCTAAGCCAAGGAACTTGACCAAATGGTTGATGTAAATAATGCGCATTTTCTCGTTCTTTGAAAGCGGTAAGTTCTATATCATAGGGTATGCCCGCCTCTTCTAGCGCCCAGCGCAAGCGAATATCTCTGACATATCCTCTTGGCAGCTCAGGCACCCAATCAAACGTGGTAATGGTAAAGTTCGGCATATATCTGCTCCATGTCAATTGGACTGATAACTCAGCCCAATTTAATAACTAAGATTAACACTCTACTATTGTCATAAAGCCACCATAGATAAGCCTTTTACCATCAAACGGCATTGGATTAGCTTCTTGATCGCAAATAGGATCTTTAAATACTTCTGCCATTCCAGCATCACGCACTTCTTTTGAAGGCCAAGTGATCCAGGAAAACACCACTGTTTCATCAGGCTTACATTTTACAGCCATTGGAAAAGAGGTAAGCGTACCATCAGGAACATCATCCCCCCAGGCCTCGACAACGTGTTCTGCTCCAAATTTTTTAAACACTTTTGCCGCTTTGCTGGCGTGTGCTTGATATTCTTCACGCTTACTGGTGGGTACAGCGCATACAAAACCATCTATATAACTCATCTTTGACCCCTCTATTATTCTCGTCTTTGTGCTTCATAGCTGACATTGTTCTCGTCTTGTAACTCGCGAACAGGCCGAATTTCAATGCTGCCATAGCGCGCTGGCGGAATTTTGCTAGCCGCTTGGATGGCCTCATTTAAGTCTTTGACATCAAGTAAATAAAACCCCGCAAGCTGCTCTTTAGTCTCTGCAAATGGGCCATCGGTAATATCGACTTTACCCGCTCGTACCCGCAAGGTTGTCGCACTTTGAGTTGAGAGCAACGCGTTGCCCCCTATCATCTGCTCGCGCTCTTTTAATGATTCCCCACACGCGATACATTCACGGTTAAGTGCGTCCCATTCATCTTGTGAGAGCTTTTCCATTGCTTGTTCATCGTAATAAACTAAAGCGACATATTTCATAGTGTGTCCAGCTCCTTATTAACTAGTATCTGAATAGCGAACGTCTTTTGCTGCTCGATCTGACTTAGCTATTCCGTGCTCAAGGTTAATTAGTATTACTAGGTAACATCACCATCCACGCAACACCGAATTTATCAACGACTTGACCATAAAGGGGGGACCAAAATGTTTCTTGTAATGGCATTCTGACCGTACCACCATCGGCTAGCGCATTAAATGCACGGTGAGCTTCTTGTTCAGAATCAATGGTTATAGACAGACTAAATCCTGCAAACGAAGCATCATCACCACAGCCGTCAGATGCAAAAATCTTCATATCGCCAATGCTAAACTCACAGTGCATTACTTTATCTGAGAAGTTTTCTGGTATCGCACCATCAGGAATAGGATCTGGACTTTCGTTAAAACGCATAAGCAGACCGACTTTGGCATATAGATGCTGTTGATAGTATTCAAGTGCCTCTTCGGTACGCCCTGCAAAAAACAAATAATTGCAAACATGTGCAGTTTGCATCGCAATCTTTTGTCTTAATTGTTCTTCGTCTGCGAGGATTTCGCCGCTGGGATCGATATCAGCAAAGTCAGCCATTTCATAAAACGGTCGAACTTCAATATCAGATTCCTCATTCATGGGATTAGGGCAGCGCTTAACCCATTCTAACGCCTCTTCCATTGATGTTACTTCCCATACCCAATAACCCGCGATTAACTCATTAGTCTCTGCAAAAGGCCCTTTAGTTACAATGCGCTCTTCGCCTTTAAAACGAACGCGAACTCCCTCTTTACTCGGCTTTAAACCGTCACCAGAAGTCATTATTCCAGCATCAACTAAAGCATTATTGAATTCTCCCATCGCAGCCATTAATTCCGCGGTTGGTAGCTCCCCTGCTTCAGACCCTTCACTTGCTTTTACAATCACCATTACTTTCATCGTCAATTCTCCTGTTGTCTTTTATAAATAGAGCTGAATAACCAAAGGTTACCTGCGGTGTTAATAAATAAAGTGCTCTATACACTCTAGTCGAATGCATTCTTTAGAGATCGACAAAGTAAGGAAAATTTTCTTAATTAATTTTCACCGAGCTTGAGAAGCTTTTGTTTGAGAACCCTTTGCTCTGGTAATTGCGTTGTTAAGTTGAGAGCCGTTTTAAATGCATTAATCGCACTAGCCGTTCTGCCAGCACGAGATAATAGTTCGCCATAAGCCGCATGAGCCAAGTGATATCTTTGCATTTCTTTGTGCTCAAATAGCCGCTCTATAATGGTAATACCCGCATCCGGCCCCTCTTTCATAGCGATTGCAACCGCTTGGTTGAGCTCAATAACAGGAGACGGGCTTACTTGGTGTAGCTGAGCATATAATTCAACAATCTGTGACCAATCTGTCGCCGCTGCAGTTGTCGCAACTGCATGAGTCGCAGAGATAGCGGCCTGAATGGTGTAAAAGCCATATTCACCGGCGCGCATTATTTCAGCGACCAACTGCGTACCTTCGGCGATCATACCTTTACTCCAAAGGTTTCGGTCTTGATCTTCCAGTAAAATGATGTCACCGCTAGCATTGGTGCGCGCCGCCTTTCTTGCATCATTCAAGAGCATCAAGGCGAGTAACCCCGCCACTTCTGGATCTGGTGTTAGAGAATAAAGTAAACGAGTTAAGCGGATTGCCTCGGACGTCAGTTCACTGCGTATTGCAAGTTCGCCTTGTGTTGCTGAATACCCTTCATTAAAGACCAGATAGATAACCGTAAGCACCGCATCAAGTCGGTTGTTAAAGTCAGTGTCGTCTGGCAGCTCGAACGGAATACGGGCATCACGGATCTTCGCTTTACCGCGCACAATTCGTTGTGCCATTGTTGTGTTTGACACCAAAAATGCACTGGCAATTTCCTCTGTTGTTAGTCCACAGACCTCCCGCAGAGTAAGCGCAACTTGTACTTTTGGATCAATAGCCGGATGGCAGCAAGTAAAAATTAACCGCAATTGGTCATCTTCAATTGCATTGGCGTTTTGCTCATGAGCTTGGCCTGCGATGTCAGAAACCCCATCCAAGTCAGTAGCAGCAACTTCTAGCTTTTCTCTTTGACGTTGCTGTTTACGTATTGCATCAATGGCTTTAAAGCGACCAGTAGAAATTAACCAAGGGACTGGGTTTTCTGGCATGCCTTGAGTTGGCCAATGTTTTAACGCCACATTAAACGCGTCTTGCAATGCTTCTTCCGCTAACTCAAAGTCACCTAGAAGGCGGATCAGTGTGGCGTAAATTTTCCGGCTTTCTTGCTTGTACAGCACTTCTATAGACTTACGAATAGCATTGCTATCGCAAGCAAGTTGATTGCTCATCACTTTCCTTCGTCAGCTAGGTTATAGCAATTAGAATTGGTGTAGTCACTATTTCATAAATCAGCAAGAGCCTCAATAACTGGCCAGAAGCGGTACTAACACCTAAGTGTTAACGACAAATGTTTTGGGGTTTTTGGGAAAGAAAAAGTCAGGCTGGCGGTCGCATAAAGTAAACTCACGTGTATTTTTATAGGGCAGCTTCATAAACCCTGCTACGCCATAATCTTGAATACTAACCGCGTATTGCATGATCCGAGTCAGTAGCGCCTTAAATTGCGCTGCTTTATTAGCATCAAGTAGCCGGTAGTAATAATGAATTTTCATCCTATCTTGCAACGATTCAAAAATGATGCAACCTGTATGGTGGATCTGATTTAACTCGAACACGCATTGAATTATCTGTCTTGGCAGCTGCAGTTGCTCGTCTGGATCTTTACCGTCTTCAAAGTATGAATGCGGGCGTGTAATTTCATTGCTCGAAATATCGCTAACGCTAAACTCTAGTTCTGGCAGATGGTCAAATTGGAACGCACCGGTGCCGTCACGAGTCAATTGAATAGTTTGCCGCGCGTCGAATAAACAACATTTAAATAAACCTTTTTGTTTGATCCCCTGCGCAATCATTACGGTGGCGTTCAACGCGTCTTTAAATGCAAGACTCAATGTTTCATCGTGTAAAATAAGACTCGACTCAACAAATACTTGCGCGTCTTTCCAGTGAAAACTGAGACCACCAACGACCGGATATTTTGCCAGCCTGCTGATTGAGGCCAAAAAGGCTTTCTCGGTATCGCCGGTATCAAACAAAAACTCTTTATAATATCTATCTAATTGCGCGTCGTTTACGTCTCTTAGATTGTGTTTATCGTCAGCACGACGTAAAAACTGCTTGCGTGAGCTATAGACGACCGTTTCAGGTTTAACTGCGGTTTCGTAGGTCCAAAAAGGAATGCGGGATTTTTTCTCTGACAGTGTTAAATCAGGTAAATACATTTTTGCCATTGCTGGCATATTACGAACAAAGTAATCCCCTGCGCTATCCCTCGTTGCTTTGTCTTTGCTAAGCATGCCATCCAGCACTTGCGCAAATACTTTTGGCAGCCCCAAAGCGCTAGCAGGAATGACCTGAGCACCAAAGCGACATGATTGTGCACTAGCCAGTGCATAAATCGTCGATGCAACGCCTTGTTCATCAAAACGAGGAGAAGATTGTGCACCCGACATTTGCTCATCGCCAATAAAGTACACATCTCCCATCCGAGCGTTAGTCGTACTTACATCAGATGACATCAAATCCATGATATTGCTGGCAATGGGTTCGCCATGCACGTCCACCTGAGCATAGACTGAGCTTCCCCAATCAACCAAAGAGAAACCATCGGAAGCTTCATCCCAAACGATATTGGATGGCTTAATATCTCCATGAACGATAGGCTGAGGAGACATGCCATTGCGACGCTCACGCAAATCAACCAACACATTCCTGAGTTTTAGCGCGAGGCTCACCAACTCATGCGCTTTAAAACGGCCCTTTTTGAGTGAAATCTTTTCTAAGTCTTCACCAGGGGCACGCTCCATCATTAAAATGCCTTGCTTTTTTACTCGCTCGAAGGCATAGAAGTTTGGCACCATAGGGTTGTCAATTTGCGACAACATATAGCCTTCATCTTCAAGCCTATCACGCACACTTTGGGCAAGCGTGATCCGAGAAAATTTAAACACCCAGTCTTTCCCCATATCACTTGTACCAGCAAATACGAAGCCAAATGCACCAGAGCCAATTACCTCAACATGTTTATAGCCAAGTTGGCTCAATTGTTTTTTACAGATATTCAGCCATTGACGATGCTTTTTTGCATCATGATGAGACAGTAAGTAGATGGACTGCTGTTCGTTGATATAGAAGTGTTGGATGGATTTTTCAGACATAATTGTACGTAGGAAAAGCAATAAAAAAGGTCGACATTAGCCGACCTCATTCAGTATTAACCTTGCTGTTCTATCTTAGCCCACGAATCACGTAGACCAACAGTTTGGTTAAACATTAGCGCTTCTGACTTGTTATCACGACAGAAGTAACCTAAACGCTCAAACTGATAACCTTGCTCAGGCTTAGCGTTTGCAAGTGCTGGCTCAAGTTTGGCATTTGCAATGGTTACCAAAGAGTCTGGGTTTAACACTTCCGTGAAATCTTCAGCAGCCGCTGGGTTTGGCACAGTAAATAGGCGGTCATACTGACGCACTGGCGCTTCAATACAATGTGAAGCAGATACCCAGTGAATTACGCCTTTCACCTTGCGACCATCTTCTGGGTTTTTACCCAAAGTATCAGGGTCGTAGCTACAGTAGATTGTCGTAATATTACCGTTTTCGTCTTCTTCAATGCGCTCAGCTTTAATCACATAAGCATTACGAAGGCGCACTTCTTTACCTAGCACCAAACGCTTGAACTTTTTGTTCGCTTCTACGCGGAAATCTTCTTGTTCAATGTAGACTTCGCGCGTAAACGGTAGCTCACGCTCGCCCATGTCTAATGTTGGGTGATTAGGCGCTTGTAGCATTTCAACTTTATCTGCATCAAAGTTTTCAATGACTAGCTTAACAGGGTCAAGTACCGCCATTGCGCGTGGTGCATTTTCGTTTAAATCGTCACGGATACACGCTTCTAGCATGCCCATTTCAACCATGTTGTCCATTTTGGTTACGCCAATGCGCTTACAAAATTCGCGAATTGCAGCTGGTGTATAACCACGACGACGAAGCCCTGCAATTGTCGGCATGCGCGGGTCATCCCATCCTTCAACATGGTTATTAACAACCAAGTCATTGAGCTTACGCTTCGACATCACCGTGTATTCAAGATTTAAACGAGAAAACTCGATTTGCTGTGGATGACACTCGATGCTGATGTTATCTAGCACCCAGTCGTACAAACGGCGGTTATCTTGGAACTCTAATGTACAAAGTGAATGCGTGATCCCTTCAAGCGCATCGGAAATACAGTGCGTAAAGTCATACATCGGATAGATGCACCACTTATCACCAGTTTGATGATGGTGTGCAAAACGTACACGATAGATGATAGGGTCGCGAAGCACCATAAATGAGCTTGCCATGTCAATCTTAGCACGAAGAACACATTCCCCTTCTTTAAACTCGCCATTTCTCATTTTTTCGAATAAGGCTAAGTTCTCTTCAGGTGAAGTGTCACGATAAGGGCTATTTTTGCCAGGCTCAGTCAGCGTGCCACGATATTCACGCGCCTGCTCAGGCGACAGGAAGCAAACATACGCTTTACCGTTTTCAATTAGCTCTACGGCGTAGCTATACAACTTGTCGAAGTAGTTTGATGAATAACAAATTTCACCATCCCACTCAAAGCCAAGCCACTGGACATCTTCTTGGATAGATTTAACGTAGTTGATGTCTTCTTTTTCTGGGTTGGTATCGTCAAAGCGTAAGTTGCACTTACCTTGATAATCTTGGGCAATACCAAAATTTAAGCAAATTGATTTAGCATGGCCAATGTGTAAAAAGCCATTTGGCTCAGGTGGAAAACGTGTGTGCGTAGACGCATGTTTGCCACTGGCAAGATCCGCATCAATAATGTTGCGAATAAAGTTTGATGGGCGATTTTCAGTTTCCGCCATAGGAAATCTTTCCTCTGAATTATGCTCTTAGTTAACCTCGGCATTATTACAAAAACTCAGCCGAACTTACAGCAATTATCTGCGCTGTATCAGGATTTATTCATTTGGTTAAATGTTCATCAGATTTTTGTGACAAATTTTGTTCTAGCGCAATATTTCCGTCACAACTTCATCCTATAGTTGCGCCATCTCAGTGTTTATACCACAAACACTGCTTAAGTCACGTTACCGAGGAAAGGACAAAAGTAATGGCTTCAATGAATTTGAATCGTGTTTATATATCAACTAAGGCTAGGAACAACCACTATATTCTTGCTGAGTTTAAACCGGATGATGCATTCTATGCATGTTTTGACTCCAGCAGCGCGTGTTACGAGCGTTTGTCTCGCCAGCTATTCGCACTGTGTGACGAATATGAGCTGCATAATGTACATGTAATTGCGAACGATAAATTGCCGGTGGTGCGTTACCACGACGAAGCCTATACCATGCAAACAGAAAAGCAGATTTTGTTTTTCTACAACCCTAAGTTCCACGAAGCGCACCAAACTTATCTCAATGACGGATACCAAGCGCGTAAAATCCGCTTATTATTTTTAGCCACGGGAAATGAATTACGCGCCAATGCTGCGACCTTCCACAGCAAAGTGAAAAAGGTGCTTGATGCACTTAAAGAAGGCTTTTCTCCAATAGAACCTCAGTTTAGAGTGCGAGACCACCAACATTTAACCTATGATCTCTTTGCTAAAGCGAAAGGCGACAAAGAGTCGTATGGTTATAAATTGCGTGCACTTTACCCACGCTATCAAGCCAGAAACTGCACGTTACCAGAAGAATATAGTGAAATGACCTACGCGACCTTTAACATTCCAGTGTCACGTGCAATAAAAACAGAATTCCAAAGCCAAATGCGCCCTAGTGATTACGGACAATTCTATCGTACACTAGAAGATGCATTTCTTTCTTCTTGCGCCGATAAACAGCTTAATATGGTAGCAATGGTAGCCGATGGCCGTTTGCCTATCGTCAGAAGCGCCAAAATCGATAAGTCCGATACTAACCGAGAGCTACAAAAGCTGAGTTTTGATACAGGCTCCGGTGACAATCAAATTTACTCGCTGTTTAACGAAGCAAACCTAGTGGACACCATTCGCTTTGTCATCGTTGCCAATGACAAAGACAAAAAAGACATGGGCTATGGTCGTTTTATGAATCACGTAGAAACGGCTATTAAACGCTTTGTTGCGCAACTTCCTGTTAATGTTGAAAAGCAAGATATCAACGTACGCTTCTTCCAACATATTAGTTACGACTACTAGCCATTAAATAAGGTTTGGGCGCTTCCGAGCAAGTCATTGCGCCCTACTTGTTTACCAGAATAATATAAGCATCAATTTAAACGACGAGATAATTAATACTGGTAATTAAAATTATAATTTTTTATACCAAGTGAGGCCTGAATACGGTTGCTGCAGCAAACTTTTTAACCGACTTTGCAAACTACCACTATGGATCTCGAGTTTGTGATGATCGGGGTCATAAATGTAGAGCGAGTCTCCTTCACTGCTATTTTGCTGCCATAAGCCAACTCCGTTATCCAATAATGTTTTAGAAAAAGTCGTAAAGTCTTCGGCAGCAATATTGAACGCTATATGACTGTAATCTGAGCTCGGAGATGGCTCTCCTAAAGATAAACAAAGCCATACTTCACCAAGCGCTAAATACGCGCCTTTGTCCCAAGTTACCCAAAGCTCAAACCCTAGCAAACCGCAGTAAAAATCCAGTGATGTATTTAGGTTAGATACCGCTATTGTGATGTGATTTAAGCCTGATAACATATTTATTCCTAACGTTTTTTATCCCAAACACGAAAAAAGCCGCGACCAAAGGTACAACGGCTTTAACAACCAGAATTATTTTTCTTGATGTAGGCTAGCTACAAAAAGAAGCGTTACAGTGCCTGTTCAAGCTCTGGTAACGCATCAAATAGATCCGCAACAAGGCCATAATCAGCCACTTGGAAAATCGGAGCCTCTGGGTCTTTGTTGATAGCGACAATGACCTTAGAATCCTTCATACCCGCAAGGTGTTGAATTGCGCCGCTGATCCCAACTGCAATATATAAGTTAGGCGCCACAATCTTACCGGTTTGGCCCACCTGCATATCATTAGGCACAAAGCCCGCGTCAACAGCAGCACGCGATGCACCAATTGCGGCCCCTAGTTTGTCAGCAATACCATTTAGCAAGGCAAAGTTTTCACCGTTTTGCATACCACGGCCACCTGAAATAACAACCGGTGCGGCAGTTAATTCAGGGCGCTCAGATTCAGTTTGTTCAATGCTCACAAACTCACTCACTTGAGAGGCAATACTTTGCGAGCGCTCCTCAATGTCACATGCTGCTTGAGTCTCTACGGCATCAAATGCTGATGCACGCACAGTGATAACTTTTTGTGAGTCTAATGATTTTACAGTCGCAATTGCATTACCCGCATAAATTGGACGCTTAAAGGTGTCTGCATCAATCACATCGATAATTTCTGAGATCTGTGATTTGTCGAGTAACGCCGCGACACGTGGCGCGATATTTTTACCTGTGGTAGACGCTGAAAACAACATGTGTGAAAAGTCACTTGCTAATTCAACAACTAGCTCAGATGTGTTTTCTGCCAACTGATGTTCGAATGAAGCATCATCAACGGCAACCACCTTCTGTACGCCAGCGATCTGTGCAGAGTGATTGGCAGCCTCAGCAATGTTGTGACCTGCAACTAATACGGTAACATCGCTTGCGATTTTTGTTGCAGCAGCAACCACCTTAGCGGTTTCAGGTTTCAATACACCATTTTCGTGCTCAGCAATAACTAATACGCTCATGAGATCACCTTTGCTTCTGTTTTTAACTTGTTTACTAACTCTTCAACGCTCTCAACCATCACGCCACCAGAGCGCTTAGCTGGCTCTTCAACTTTCACCAATTCAATACGAGGAGCTAAATCAACGCCTAACGAATCCGCTGCGATTACGTCTAGTGGTTTACGCTTAGCTTTCATGATATTTGGCAGTGAAGCATAACGAGGCTCATTCAAACGCAAGTCTGTTGTCACGATCGCTGGAAGTGATAGCGACACCGTTTGCAAACCGCCATCAACTTCACGCGTCACTTGTACTTTATCGCCTTCAACTACAACTTTAGAGGCAAAAGTGCCCTGAGCACGCTTAGTTAACGCCGCTAGCATTTGTCCTGTTTGGTTATTATCAGAATCGATAGACTGTTTACCTAGAATGACCAGCTCTGGACTTTCTTGTTCCACTACCTTAGCCAGTAGTTTTGCAATGTGCAGAGATTCAAGCTTTGCGTCTGTTTCAATGTGAACTGCTTTATCTGCACCTAGTGCAAGCGCCGTTCTTAGCTGCTCTTGACAAGCTTTATCGCCAATTGATACGGCAATAACTTCCGTTGCGGTGCCCGCTTCTTTTAAACGAACCGCCTCTTCTACCGCGATTTCACAAAATGGGTTGATCGCCATTTTGACATTGCTCAAATCAACATCACTGTTGTCAGATTTGACTCTTGCCTTTACGTTGTAATCAATCACGCGTTTGATTGGCACAAGTACTTTCATGGTTACTCCATCATCTGGTTATTCTCTAAGCTGACGTCTACGTCAACAAATTATTTTATTGGTTTCAGACTACTTCCTGTTGACGTAAACGTCAACCTCAAATAACCTTAGTTTAACGAAAATCAAACTAAAGCCTCTCTTTAGTTAATCTACCGTCAAATAGTGTGAGGTTAATAATGGTCGAACGTGAAACCATGGAGTTTGATGTTGTGATAGTTGGTGCAGGTCCTGCGGGCCTGTCTTGCGCTATCCGACTCGCTCAACAGGCTCAAGAAAAACAACAAGAATTAATGATTTGTGTAGTCGAAAAAGGCTCTGAAGTAGGTGCACATGTCTTGTCAGGTGCAGTGTTTGAAACCAAAGCACTAGACGAACTTATCCCTGATTGGGCTGCAAAAGGCGCTCCCGTGACAACAAAAGTGACGGGTGACGACATTTATTTATTCAAAAATGAAATCAATGCCACCAAACTGCCTCATCTAGTGGTACCAAAAACATTTAAAAATGACGGCAACTATATTGTTTCTATGGGTAATGTTTGCCGTTGGCTCGCTGAACAAGCAGAACAACTTGGCATTGAAATTTTCCCAGGCTTTAGCGCCCACTCTCTAATAATAGAAGAGCAACAAGTTAAAGGTATTATTACCGGTGATATGGGCCTAGATAGAGATGGCCAGCCTAAAGACAGCTACATGCCTGGAATGGAGCTTAGAGCGAAATATACCGTATTTGCTGAAGGTTGCCGTGGCCACTTAGGCAAACAACTTATAGCTGAATTTAAACTGGATAAAGACGCTTCCCCTCAACACTATGGGATCGGCTTTAAGGAAATTTGGCAAGTAGACCCAAGCAAGCATAAAGAAGGTCTTGTTGTACACGGCACAGGTTGGCCACTCGACAATGATACCCATGGCGGCTCATTTATGTATCATGCTGAGAACAATCAAGTCGTGGTCGGGTTAATCATCGACTTAAATTACACTAATCCACACCTAAGCCCATTTGATGAGTTTCAGCGTATGAAGCATCACCACACCTTTGCGAGTGTACTTGAAGGTGGTGAGCGCATTGCCTATGGTGCTCGCGCAATAGCCAAAGGTGGCTTTCACAGCCTACCTAAAATGCATTTCCCAGGTGGTTTACTGATTGGCTGTGACGCAGGTACCCTCAACTTTGCTAAAATTAAAGGCAACCATACAGCAATGAAGTCCGGTATGCTTGCAGCCGATGCCATCACTGAGGCACTCGGCCAAGAGAGCGCTCCGTCAGACTTGGTAAGCTTTGCCGACAAATTTAAGGCAAGTTGGCTTTATGATGAGCTTTATCAATCTCGTAACTTTGGCCCAGCAATGCATAAGTTAGGTCGTATTATGGGTGGCGCCTACAATATGATCGACCAAAACATTTTCTCAGGTTCGCTACCATTTACTATTAAGGACGAACATCAGGATCACGCACAGCTTAAGCTTGCATCTGAATCGCAAACTATAAGTTACCCAAAGCCGGATGGTAAATTAAGTTTTGACAAACTTTCTTCCGTATTTTTATCAAGTACCAATCATGAAGAAGTGCAACCATGTCATTTACAGTTAAAAGATTCTGATATACCAATCAAAGTGAATTTAGCTAAGTTTGATGAGCCTGCACAACGCTACTGCCCCGCTGGCGTGTATGAAGTAAACGAAAACGAGCAAGGTGAGAAGCAGTTTGTTATCAATTCGCAAAACTGTATTCATTGCAAAACCTGCGATATTAAAGATCCGAGCCAAAATATTACCTGGGTCACCCCAGAAGGGGCTGGTGGTCCGAACTATCCAAACATGTAATACCAATAAATCCTAAATTGCGGGGGCGAAATGCCCCTTTCTTTCCTATACTTAGCGTATATTTTTAAAAATAGAGCTGAGCCTATGCCACAACAATCCGTCACCTTTCGATTTTTAGCAGAACCCACCGACGTCAACTTTGGCGGTAAAGTACACGGTGGTATGGTCATGAAATGGATTGATCAAGCTGGGTATGCTTGCGCCGCGGGTTGGAGCGGCAGCTATTGCGTTACCGTTTCAGTAGCGGGTATGCGTTTCCACCGTCCTATTCTTGTGGGTCAGATTGTTGAAGTTTCCGCGCGCATTGCCCACACCGGGAACACCAGTATGCAGATTTTTATTCAGGTGCGCTGTGGTGATCCAAAAACGCAACGACTTGTCGAAACCAATCACTGTATTATCAGCTTTATCGCCATGGACCAAGCTGGGTATCCAATCCAAATTCCTCAGTTTAAAGCGAAAACCGAAGAGGAGAAAAAATTAGAAGCCTATGCGGTGAAGATGAAAGAAATAGCGATCCAAACCGAATCGCTATTAGAAGAAACCTTGTCCGATAGTAAATAACATGAACGTTTGATAATAAAAATTAAAGTGTAGAAGTTCAGCTACGATTGAACTTCTATCAGTTTAAAGGCGCTATTCGGCTCACCAAAAACCACGACATTACACTCACCCCAACTTTTCGGTATATTCCACTGCATATTTTCCGCAAATTTAAATTGTGAAAAATGGTTATAATGACGAACTTCGGGGCATTTGGACGGGTTTCTTGCAAGTGGACCAGCATTAACAATGTTGACAAGTGCAAATTGGATTCGCTCTGTGCTGAGATACTAAAGCTGCTGAAACTAAGTACCATTGAACTAGCGATTTAATCCAATTTTACATTTAAAAGCTTATCCAACAAAGAGCATTACTTATTCAAATTTTAAGTTAAATAGCAATTTCACAAAAGATTTCTTGCAAGAGAAAAAATAACTTTTTCACTTGCCGCTAACGCGTCGCGTTTGCTTAAGCTGCCTTCTTTTAATAATTGTAAGCTTACTTTTTCAGCTTCTTGACTGAGAAGCACATCCATTTTAGTTGGACTTACCATTCCTTCTGTTAAATCATTAATTATTGCTTGCAACACAGCTCTACGCTCCGATATAGCGCGGATCAAAATAGGTTTTAAAGGGGATGATTTACAGAGCACTTCTTGGCAGCTTTGGTCAACCTTTCTATGAAACTCCATTATTTACACTCATCTCGTTTCAGGCGATTAAATGCTTGTAATTTTTCTCGTAAACCTTGAATTGGCTTTATATCTTCTACCAATTGCTTGTACTCGTACGCTCGAGTACCAATAATTTGTTCGTTATTTGTGCGCAAACTCGAACGTAAACCGTTTTGGGGCGAAAAAGTATACCGAATCATATTACGACTTCCACCGAAATTTCATTACTTACAAGGCTATGCGAAAAATCTGAATAAATGAATTACATGACATTACAGGGCTAATTACAAGCAAGATTTTGTGAAAATCAGGATCAATAGTAAACTTCGCTCATCTTAATTAAAACAGAGACCATAGTGGAACAAATCACTATCGAGCCCATCGGCTTTATCCAATCTCCTTATAAACAGAAATTCGCTATACCGAGACAACCAAGACTTGTCCCAGAGGCAAAAGCCAAGCTTAGATTTGTTGGTGAATTCAATCGCGAAGAATTTGTTCGTGGTATTGAAGCGTTCACGCATATTTGGTTGTTGTTTCGTTTTCATGAAACCGCTGATAAAGGCTACTCTGCGCTTGTACGCCCTCCGAGACTCGGTGGCAATGAACGTAAAGGCGTGTTTGCGACTAGAGCGACTTTTCGACCCAATGGGATTGGCATGAGTGCAGTAAAGCTCGAGGGCGTAGAGTATAAAAATGGTCAGCTGGATCTATTGCTCTCCGGCGTAGATTTATTGGACGGTACACCAATCATTGATATTAAGCCGTACCTTCCCTATTCAGATGCCTTGGTGGATGCCACGGCTGGCTTTGCTGATACTCGGCCAGAAACGCAAATGTCTGTTAGTTTCTCAGACGAGGCCAACATTTTTATCGAAAAACAGAAAAACTATCCTGAACTTCGACAGTTCATTACCAATGTACTGAAGCAGGACCCTCGTCCGGCTTATAAAAAGAAACGCACATCACAGCAGGACTATGGTATGAGTTTGTATGATTTTAATATTCGCTGGACTGTGGATGGTGAGCATAACCATGTCACTGAAATATCGTTAGCAAAATAGCAAATTCAGCGGCTTGCCAATAAACTTATAAATTATGAAGATGTTTAGGTATTAAAGCTTTTTAAGCGGCTACTGCACTGCTAGAATAGCCGCCAATAAGAGAACAATAAGTAACTTATACTGGAATAAGAATGCGTACGAGTGAATATATATTAGCGACTCTAAAAGAGACGCCGTCTGATGCAGAGGTGGTAAGCCACCAGCTAATGCTTAGAGCGGGTATGATCCGTAAATTGGCTTCAGGTCTTTATACTTGGCTACCATCAGGCCTAAAAGTTTTCCGCAAAGTAGAGAGAATTGTCCGTGAAGAAATGGACAAAGCGGGAGCGATTGAGCTGCTAATGCCAGTGATCCAGCCTGCAGAGCTATGGGAAGAGTCAGGCCGTTGGGAACAGTTTGGTCCCGAACTACTTCGTATTAATGACCGTCATGGCCGTCCATTTGCACTTGGTCCAACGCATGAAGAAGTGATCACTGATCTTGTACGTCGCGAAATCAACAGCTATAAGCAACTGCCGATCACACTTTATCAAGTCAGTACGAAAGTACGTGACGAAGTTCGTCCACGTTTTGGTGTGATGCGCGCGCGTGAATTCACCATGAAGGATGCCTATTCATTCCACATGACTGATGAGTGCCTTGAAAAAACGTATCACAAGATGTTCCAAGCTTACTGCAACATTTTTGATCGTTTAGGCGTTGACTACCGTCCTGTTATTGCTGACAGTGGTTCAATTGGCGGCAACCTATCGCATGAGTTCCATGTACTTGCAGAGTCTGGTGAAGATGCAATCGCATTCAGTGATGAAAGTGACTACGCTGCAAACATTGAAAAGGCAGAAGCACTTGCACCAACTGAAACTCGCCCAGCGCCAAGTAAAGAACTTAATACGTTTGACACGCCAGAAGCTTTCACCATCGCTGAACTAAAAGCAAAACACGGCGTTAAACCACACCGTGGTGTGAAAACACTCATCGTGTATGGCGCACCAGACGAAGACGGTAAACGTGGGCTTGTCGCGCTTATCGTTCGTGGCGATCATGACTTAAATGAGCTTAAAGCTGAGAAATTAGCACTAGTGGATTCACCGCTCGAGATGGCAAGCGAAGAAGACATTGTTAACGCTATTGGTGCAAAACCAGGCTCTTTGGGACCTGTCGGTCTTTCAATGCCTATCATTGTCGACCGTAGCGCAGCTATCATGGCTGATTTTGTTGCCGGTGCAAACAAAGATGGTGTTCACTATAGTGGGATCAACTGGGACAGAGACGTAAGCGCTTATACTGTTGAAGATATCCGTAACGTGGTTGAAGGCGATCCAAGCCCTTGTGGTAAAGGTAAAATCCTTATCAAACGTGGTATCGAAGTAGGTCACGTGTTCCAACTTGGTACTAAGTACTCTGAAACGATGAAAGCTGGTGTACTTGGCGAAGAAGGGAAAAACCAAACATTAACCATGGGTTGTTATGGTATTGGTGTTTCTCGTATCGTTGCCGCAGCAATCGAGCAAAATAACGATGATTACGGTATCAAATGGCCTGTTGCTATTGCGCCATTTGAGTTGGCAATCGTGCCAATGAATATGCATAAGTCTCACCGTATCCCAGAGATCGCAGAAAAGTTCTATGCAGATCTACAAAATGCGGGGATTGATGTGTTATTCGACGACCGTAAAGAGCGTCCGGGGGTTATGTTTAACGATATGGAACTTATCGGTGTTCCTTATACCCTAGTGATTGGTGAACGTAATCTTGATGAAAATAAGGTTGAGCTGAAAAATCGTCAAACTGGCGAAAAACTGATGCTGGATATTGGATCTGCGGTTGAAACAATCGTTAATGCAATTAGAAGTAAATAAACCTACGTAAATTGCATGACAAAAGAGCATACAGATGTATGCTCTTTTGTCATATTAGCTTCTCCTAACTGCCCCGCCACTGTCATCTTTGCCTCTTAGCATTGTCATTATTACGCTAAAGAGCCAAGCCATGAAAACAACATACTATCCGAGTATTTGGATCTCAGACGTACACTTGGGCTACAAGGACTGTAAAGCAAAGTTCTTGCTAGATTTTCTCAACAAAACCGAATGTGATGTACTCTATCTGGTTGGTGATATCGTTGATCTATGGTCAATGAAACGCCAGTTTTTTTGGGATCCATCCCACTATCAGGTATTAGAATGCATACAAAAAAAAGCGGGATCTGGTACACGCGTTATCTACATACCGGGTAATCACGACGAAACCTTCAGAAACTATGTTGGCCAAACGCTTTTTAAAGTCGAAGTGCATAAAACCTTTATTCATACCACTTCCGCAGGTAAGCGGTTTTTATTACTACACGGTGATGATTTTGACTCGGCAACAAGATACAACAAACTGATCAGTATCATTGGGGATGCCGCTTATGATTTTCTACTCTTCTTAAATCGCTGGACCAATCGCGTACGACGTTTATATGGTGGTCATTATTGGTCGCTTGCATCTTGGCTGAAAAAGCGCGTGCATAAAGCCAGAGAGGCCATTGCCGCATTCGAGAACGCAGCAATTCATGAAGCGAAGAAACAAGGTGTCGACGGTATTATCTGCGGGCATATCCACCAACCAGAGATCCGTGTCGTAGATGGTATTGTGTACTGCAACGATGGTGATTGGATAGAAAACTGCACGGCATTGGTTGAAAACCAAGAAGGTCGTATCGAATTGCTGCATTGGTCAGATGTACAATCTGTCCTCAACGTAGTTGAAATTGACAATGTTAAAACCGATAATATTGAAGCCGCTTAATAGCGGCTTCAGTTCTTCCAGTCACTCTTCTTTTAATAGCTTATGCAGTAAGTCAGTACGCTTATTGATACGCTTGTTTTGCACGTATGCCTCTGCGCTTAAGCCCATCATTAAAATCAAAAAGATGTATAATACCAATTGAATTAATTCTCTAATCAATTTGAAGGGTGAAATAGCATATTAGCTTCGTTAAAAATTTCTCATTTAGAACAACTAAATAGCAAAATTTTTGCCTTGCTACTAAAGCTATTTCCCCGCTTCAAGATAGATCATTTACTTAATACAACTGGTATAAAACGGGTTGTTAAATAACTTCAGGATAGCGATAGATTAAAAATACTATTACCACTAGCATACCGATATTCTGGTAGAATCGCCGCTTTTGTCAGGTGTGTTATATCACAAATGTGGTCATTGCCCAGACAATAATACCGATAATAAATACTAGAATACCATATTGAAAGTGCCTCACCATTGGGAACACCGCTTTATCCGTTCGTTCGATAGACAAAGGATATTGCCAATGCGTTAACGCAAGTAAGAGTGGCTCGGCTTCTACGCTCATGCCAGAGAGTGAAACCGTCGCACCATACTCAGTATCAAAGACCAAATCAACAATATGGTTACGACGAGTCGAAGAGGTTAACCTATCTAAATCGCTGACTGTAAACGTATTCCAGTGTACCTTAATATTGTTAACTTCATCCTTTTTTACCTCTCGTGCTTGTTTATCTGTAAACAGTAACGCAGGTAGCAGCAAACTATTTTCCTCAACCTTAATTTGGTTACAGGGTGAGTGATAGACAAAATAGTGTTTATTACTGATAAATAAAGACGTCAACCAATAGCTCAAGTATGTGAGCACCAAAAATACCAAACCCGCTATGTAATTTTGTGACGAGTAAAGAATAAAGCAGGTCATTAGAGCAAAAGCCCCTACCACCATCCAAACAATATGCCGCTTATGCTTAGGCGTCGGTAGTGCACATCGTAACACGGAGAATCGCTCTTCAATATCGCGATTGCTATTCATAAACAAAGGAAATAATCTTGCAAGGCTAGTTGGAGTTGAGCGCGTAGTTGATCTCCTATCTGTATCAGCTGTTCGTTGAACGTTACGGTCAAAACCTGATGCAGACAAAAGCGCGTTGAGTTCATCAGTTTGCCGCAAACACGAAAATGAATAGACCGCAGGCTCCTCACTTTCTGAAAGATAACTTATACCGATATAATTGAGTTGCTTGTTACAATCCAAAGATACGTCAGTCACAGTAGGAAGTGGTATCACATACTCGTCTATTCGCCGAATATTTACATTCAATAGCGATAATTGTTTAGTGATAACAAACTGCTTTTGTGCAGAGTCAAACATTAAACGATTACGGTATGAAAATAGTAACAAAGAAATCACTAAGTAGATCGGAGCTTCCAAAAAACTTGATCCGCCTAAGTGCAACACCGACGAAAACAAGAATAAAATGGCTATGCCGTTAGTAACCGATTCACTGACTGACTTAAGTACCGAGGTTGATGTCATCCTACATTCCTTGAGTGACTAAAATTGAAACCTACGACTTCCGCAAGCTACCTAAACAGGTAGAAGACTAAATTACAAAAAGTTAAGCGCTGAATAAGGCGTTTATCGTACAGAAAAACGCCATAATTCTCAATGACTCACACCTAACTGAAGCTTTACCTAAACAAAACGGTTTCTTTATTAAACCATTTAACGCAGCACACGAGTAACCCAGCTGCTAAAACAGCAGAAGCGCCAAAAATTAATGCGACGTAACCATAATCAACCGTGCCTTTGATGATTTCTTTAATCGCTAATGCGACATTGGTAATTGGGATCAATGCAGTTTTAGCGGTTAGCTCCATATTTGGCATTAAAGACATCACAATGGGAATGAAGATCCCCATGCTGAGTGGTCCCATGTAGTTTTGTGCTTCTTTAAAGGTTCTGGCGTAAATTGAGATGGCAAGTGTTAGCGACGAAAGCATCACAGCAACAGGAAGCAACAGTGCAAAAATCAAGACAAAGTCTAATAATGCAACCGACGAGAAGGCGTTTTTAATTACGTCTAGCTCGACAAAGCTACTGGCAATTCCTATCCACAGCGCCATGCTGGAGACCGTGATAAGCGCACAGAATATTGAACTGCTCAATACGGTTAAAAATTTACCTAACACCAGCTCCGTGCGTGAGATTGGTGTTAATAACAGCGTCTCTAAAGTGCCACGCTCTTTCTCTCCAGCGCCTAAATCAATAGCTGGATAGCTCGCCCCCATCAATACCAACGGAATTAACATGTAAGGGATAAACGCACCTAACTTCTCGCCTAAATTTTCGCGTTTGTCAGCAGTATCCACTTTAGTAATCGATATGGGTTGGAGCACTGCCGCTTGCTCCGCTTGCGACAATCCCAGTGAGGTTAACTTCACCGCTCTGAGTTCATCAGAAAACTTCTTAGCAAGTTTAGACAAGCGGTCGTAAATAAAGTTGATAGATTGCGCATCGTTAAACACGATTTTCCATTCACTTTTTACGCCAGACTCTAGATTTTCAACCGGATCGGATGGAATAAAAATCCCAACATCGATCACGCCACTTCGTACCGCATCACTCAATGCTTCGACGCTATCAAGCTTGAGCTCACCTGCATATTTCTTAAAACTTTTATGATAAAAAACCTGCTCAGAGAACTTTTCAGCATAGGCTTCATTTGCGATGTAATACGTATGAACTTCTTGCTTCGCTTCCATGGCGGCTTGTGAAGCCATAAAGCCGACTAAAGCCATAATCACGGGAAATACCAACATCGGCAGTGCAATCACAAAAAACAGTGTTTTGCGGTCGCGCAGCAGCTCTCTAATTTCTTTTAAAAATACCTCAAACATGCTGTGCTCCCGTTAACAAATTTAAAAATGCTTGATTTAGCTCTTCACTTTGCCCCTTCACTTTAAACTCAGCCAAACTGCCATCAAAACAGGTGATCCCTTTATCGATAACAGACACCCTATCGCACAATAATGCAACTTCATCTAAGTGATGGGTAGAAAATATAACGGGTGTACCACGCGCTTTGAGGTCGCGAATAAAAGAGATAACCGTTTGTGTGGTCATAATATCAAGACCCGTCGTTGGCTCGTCTAATACGACGACTTTAGGATTGTGTACCACCGCCCGTGCAATATTGGTCTTTTGTTTCATACCGGTCGATAGGTGTTCAGCCCTTTTATCTAAAAAGGTTTCCATTTCCAGGCGCTGAAACAGCTCATCACATTTCGCTTTTAATGCTTTTCCTTTTAAACCATGAAGTCGTGCAAAATATTCAACATTTTCTTTGGCGGTAAGACGTCCATATAAACCAGTTGACCCTGATAAAAAACCGATGGCTTTGCGTGCAACAACTGGCTTTTTCACAATATCCTGACCATCCACTAAAATAGTACCGGCATCCGGCGTCAGTGCAGTTGAGAGCATACGCAAAGTGGTGGTTTTTCCCGCCCCATTGGGGCCGAGCAATCCAAGTACTTCACCTTGCCCACAGTGCAGGTTAACCTCTTCTACACTGTGAAAAAAACCATCACGCTCGCGAGGATCCGTCTGACTCTTTTTCTTTTTGTGCTCGCGAGTCAGGGCGAAGCGTTTTTTTAATCCATTGATAGCTATCATGCTATTTCCTTCTTTTCGGCCTGAAATAGTCCGTATTTTGATAAAACTCTATATCTTGTGGCTCATGCCAGTTTGGGATCCCAAGCAGCGGAATGGGTGACATTTTGGTATTGTCTTCAAGCAGCCCATCATTGATCAGTGCAACCAATTTATCATCTAACCAACGATATTGTTCGCTTAGTGAAAGTTGCCAAAATGCGGCATCAACATTGATACACACCAGTTTTCCCGTCAGCCCAATAAAGGGATTGGTTAGCATCTCGTAGTTTGCGTGGCCAAATACGAAAGGTTTTAGGTTTTGCTGCCATTCTGAACGATTATCGTAAAATACATTCTGCCATTGGTGTGATTTAAAGGCATCACGCCATTTATCATCATCGATTGCCATCACCAAACCACACTCATCAAAGAGTGTTAACGCGTTACGCTTTTTACTCCGCTGCTTTAAACCAAACTGTGCTATTTCTTCGATATGTAGGGCATTTAACAAAGCTTTTGTTTTTGGGAATAAACACCAAATCAACGCGCCAAATAAATCGTGCCAGTTTTGACTACGCGTCGGTACCTGATGGGTTTCAAAGATAATCTCTTCATAGTATTTATCGCCAAAGTCTATCGTTTCATCGGCCACAAAGCGGGTATCATATTGTTGCAAGCTAATGCTGTTTACGTGAGAAGACAGCCACTGGGGGCTTGGCCAGTCTAGCTGGCTTTTTAAGTCAAAAAGCTGATTTAAATGGGAAAATGGCTCAGCATGTAAACATGTAACCTGCCACGCCTCAGGCGCTGTAAACTTTTTCATTTGATTGAGATACTTATCATGCAATTAGCCGACTATTTTACTGAAGCGCTTGATACTTGGCAAAAGCCAATTGTAAATGAGCGTAACAGGCTACGTCACACGCTAAAATGAGGATAGCGATTAAAAGCAATGCAATGATCTGTTCCACAACGGTTGTTTCATTAATTTCTATCTCCTCTAGCCGTCTTGTCCCGCTCGAACTTTTACGCATTTTATGTTACTACTTATGGGTTCCTAACAAGTAAAAGAAAGGCAATTATGAAACTTAAACTGACGCTCAGCGCTCTATCTATGGCGGTGCTGGCGGGCTGTGTTAGCACTAGCAATAGCCCCCAAGACATCGATACTGCATACAATAGTATTAACGATTCTCAACTCAGAGCCCATATTAAAACCCTTGCCTCTGACGAATTTGGCGGCCGTGCTCCGTCAACAAAAGGTGAAGAGCTAACGCTTGCCTATTTAACCAAACATTTTAAAGCGCTTGGCTATCAGCCTGGCAATGGCAACAGCTTCTTGCAAGAAGTGCCACTGGTTTCGCTTGAAGCCGATCCTAATATGACGTTATCAATCGGTGGCAAAAACTACGAATATAAAAAAGACATGGTGATGGGCTCAGCCCGTATCAGCGAACTCGAATCAATCAAAGATTCAGAGCTGGTTTTTGTTGGCTATGGCGTAAATGCTCCAGAGTACGACTGGAATGACTACGAAGGCCTAGACGTGAAAGGCAAGACAGTGGTGATGCTAGTAAACGATCCAGGCTTTGCTAATCCTGATTCGGGTAAATTTACCGGTGAAGCTATGACCTATTATGGTCGTTGGACGTACAAATACGAAGAAGCTTCACGCCAAGGCGCAGCAGGTGCGATCATTGTTCACGAAACAGCGCCGGCTTCTTATCCTTGGAGCGTAGTAGAAAATTCTTGGAGTGGCCCACAGTTTGGCTTCCAAAAAGAAAATAACAATATGGACCGCGTTGCGGTTGAAGGTTGGGTAACGGTAGACGTTGCTAAAGAGCTATTTCAAAAGGCAGGACTTGATTTTGACACCGCAAAGAAAAAGGCAGCAGCAGGTGCATACCACGTTGATATGGGCAACCTAAGCGCGTCAGTTACCGTCAAAAACACCATCAAAAAATCAACTTCGTATAACTTTATCGCCACCCTGCCAGGTAGTAATAAGTCAGACGAGCACATCATCTACTCAGCACACTGGGATCATTTAGGTACCGATCCAAACCGTAAAGGTGACCAAATTTATAATGGTGCGCATGATAATGCCAGCGGCACAGGCGGTATGATTGAGGTAGCTGAAGCCTTTACTAAACTTCCTACTAGCCCTAGCCGTTCAATTACATTTTTGGCTGTGACGGCTGAAGAGCAAGGTCTGTTAGGCTCAAAATTTTATGCCGCAAACCCTGTTATTCCAGCAGAGAAAACCGTTGCTAACATCAATATGGATAGCCTAAATTTATTGGGTAAAGTAAAAGACATCAGCGTAGTTGGTATTGGTAAATCCGAGCTTGATGAAATGCTAGAAACCGCAGCAAAAGCGCAAGACCGTGTCGTTTCGGGAGATCCGCGTCCTGCCGCTGGTGGTTACTATCGCTCTGATCACTTCGCATTTGCGAACATGGGTGTGCCTGCCATGTACGCAGGTGGTGGAACTGAAGCACGTGACGAAGAGACTGAAACCTATCGTAAACGTATGGGTTTAGTATTGCGCGGTTGTTATCATCAGCCGTGTGACCGCTACCGTGAAGAGTGGGATTTAAGTGGGGCGATACAGGATCTACAGCTGTTCTTTAAAGTTGGCTATGATGTCTCTGAGCAAGACGCTTGGCCAAAATGGAAAGCAACCGCAGAGTTCCAAAGAAAATAATGCAAATGATATTGATTTTCATTTAAAATGAAATTAAAGTGCAACTTAGACAATACACGGGTTGCACTTTATGTTTTCATCTCTACTTCGATACTCTCAACCAGCACATGGCGCTAAGGTGAGTTTGTTGTTCAACAAGCGGTTGATTTTACCCCTCGTTATTATTGTACTAATGGCATTTGAAACGGCGAGGCCAATTGTGGTCAGCGCGCTGAGCGATGCATTCTTTCAAGTCAGCGTTTTTGTTGCCGCTACCCTGCTCGTGTACTACTTTCTTGTTGACAGAATTCCACAGCTTAATCTCAGTTATCTGAGTACCAAATCCCCTATTCTCGAAATCGCCATGGCCTCAATATTGGGCGCACTACCCGGCTGTGGTGGTGCGATTATTGTAGTCACCCAATTTACCAAAAAACAAGCGAGCTTTGCTTCTGTTGTCGCAGTACTTACTGCGACGATGGGAGATGCTGCGTTTTTGCTACTCGCCAAAGAGCCCCTGACAGGCCTTACTATCATTGCGATGGGGGTTGGTGTAGGTATCGTGAGTGGGCTATGTGTGCACTTAATTCATCAACCCGACTTTTGTGTCCCGCAGACCATCAATGAGGTCGAAGAAGAAACCTTACACGCGAGCCGTGCGTTTAGTCTAAGCCGTAAGGTGTGGAAGCTGTGCTTACTACCTAGTCTTGCAATTGCACTCGCGATTGCTTTTAACGTCGATTTAGCACCTTTTGATGCAGAAATTGCTTGGCTTGGTGCAGCATTATGCCTTTTTGCTGTTTGTGTGTGGGCACTTAATTCAAAAGGCGTAAGCTATAAAGATATCACCTGTGAGGAAGGTGAATGCGACCCACCGTCAAAACTCACTAGAGTGCTACAGGATACGCATTTTGTGACCGCTTGGGTCGTTGCAAGCTTTTTGCTTTACGAGCTATCTACTGCGTATTTAGGGCTTGATCTCGCGGTTTGGTTTAAAGACTATGCGCTGTATGCACCACTGGTGGCCATTCTTGTCGGATTATTACCAGGCTGTGGACCCCAAATTGTTGTTACAACGCTGTACCTGCAAGGCGTCCTGCCATTTAGTGCCCTGGCGGCCAATGCCGTTGCTAACGATGGCGATGCGTTATTTCCAGCGATAGCACTGGCACCAAGGGCGGCGTTATTTGCCACTATCTACTCTGCAGTGCCTGCATTTATCGTGGGCTACGGCCTCTACTACATTAATTTGGCTTAATACTTGAGTATGTCGACGAAGTGATCTGACGCTGGCTCATACACGATCTGGCAGTTTAGGGTTATGAGTTCAACCAAATATGACCGTTCGTAACTGATTAATTGCCGAAAAGAGCGAATAGCGGGCGGTCAAATAAACCTATTTTTGGACAAAAAACGTTTCAGAACTTCAGCTGTATTAGGCAAATTTCGCATAAAAGTTTCTATGGGCTAACGCCGCTTTAAGTAGTGAGAAACGCAATACAAGAGCCTCAGCATGCCACCTTAATCACTAAAATCAACGCATAGCGAAAATGCCACGCGTTGCGAAAATGCCACGCGTTGCGAATCACTCTTATACAGACTGTTAGAGCTGAAACTCTTTCATTTGCCCATTTTCCAATATATGCTCAATAACCCCATATGATTCAGATGCTGAGATTTTTACAAATCCACTTTCTTTCAGTTTAGTAATAGCAATATCGGCTGACATCTCTGCACTGATAGGGGAAAAGCCCCCTCCCCTCCGGTTCAGAATGCATAAAAAAGTCACCTATTGGGGCTTTGCAATGTTGACAATGATTCATGTAGTAAAATGAATCGGACGTTGCAGAATAATCCAAGTAATAACTTTTGAAGTGTAGATCCAAGTATACTTTCAGTCTCTCTGGGAGAAAGCTGACGTATAAATACTTGGTTATTCCTTCAGAGCGCTCATCACTTTCAGTGTCGATTGTGCCATGACTAGCAAAGGTAATGACTTCAGATGGTTTGCCGCACATCCAGCAAGCTCTGTCGATTGAAGCAGATAAAATGGAGAGATAGCTTTTTGCGATGCACGATCATCATAAATCGGTAGCCAATTTTCGAATGGTCCCGTATCTAAACCTTTTGGAACAAACCACTTCTTTCTCTCTGAGTGCCAACGAGCGCCCAACGACTTTACTTTCTCTTTATCCTCAAATGGAACTTCTAAATATGTTATTTCATCCATAAAAAGCTACCTATTTCGATAAGCCCTAACGCCGCGTAAAGGCGTGGAATAACGTTTGCTACGCTTGAGCGAAGCGAAATCGGCACACGTTATGGAATCGCTCTTAAACGCTTTGTTATGTACGTAGTTTGATATCTTGCGTTGAAAACAAAGGTTTTACTTGCTTGGCTTCATCTTGATAACGATTTCGTGTATCCCACAAGTCCACAGCATGTTGAATGTTAAGCCAAAACTCAGGTGTATTCCCAAGTGCAGCCGCTAACTTGATTGCAAGTGGAGCAGTCAGAGTACCACCATTAATTAAGTTACTGATGGTGTTCCTATGTACACCCATAGCTTCTGCTAATGTTTTTGATGTAATCTCCATTGGCTCCAAGAATTCAACTTTGAGCATTTCTCCTACACCAACTGGACGACGTTTAGTTCTGCGCATTATCCTAACCTCAGTACTTATGAGGGTCTAAATAGGTGTCTTCTGCTACACCGTCAACCCACTTAAAAATCAAACGATACTGTTTATTCACCCGTATCGAACACCAACCTTTCAGATTGCCTTCAAGATGTTCAAACCGATTACCCGGTGGAACTCTTAGATCTGATTCAGCTTTTGCTGCATCTAGGATTTCAAGCTTTCGATACAGCGCATTCTCTATAGTTTTAGGAATCAAGCGATGACGCTTATCTTCCTCATAAAATGCTTCAAGCCAATCATCTTTAAAATTTACTGACATATCCTCGCACTGTTTTACTGTGCATCAATAGTGAAATACTATCGCACAAAAGAGATGTGCACAAGTTGGGAGGACAAGAAAGTACATAACGCCGCAAATAAACGGCAAAAATTAGTTGGCTATAATTTGTGAGGAACGAGCAAAGCCAACTGGTTTTTGTCCGAGCTTTTAAGTTGCTTTGTTATATGACCAATAGCTTCTATTTTGAAAAAAGCTTTTTGAATAACTCTTCTGATTGCTTAATGCCTTCATCGGTCAATTGCACTGACTTTGCCTTACCAACCGGATCACAAATTAGACCTTTTTCATAAAGCCTATTCATAACTTCCCAGTCAATTTGTTTCCAAGCTCGGCCATAATCATGCAAGGTGAGATGTAATAAAGCTAAAGCTGCTTCATCTATTTTATTTTCATCTATATCCATTCAACACTCCAAAACCTGATGGGCATATAACGAGCCTGTAGAATAACTCGTTTCAAATTTGTTTTTGTAATCAACAAACGATAACTGAGTTCCTATTTTGATTCAATCGTTTAGTTGGGTGTGAGTTGTTATTTTAGGGCGTTTTTTTAAGCTGGTTTGTTGTGGTTTGAGAAGCGCTTCGGAGCTGTTAAGTCAGGTTGCTCTTGGCTTACGACACCCTTTCTCGTAACTTTTCGATATTGTGAACAAGGCAATATAGCTGCCATTGAGCATTGACTTTTACTTGGCCGCGTAATGTGAGCTTATTCATCCCTTTATTCACCGTGATGTTGCCGAATACAGGTTCGATACATCCAAGTCGTTTGCTGTATTGTCGTCGTCCTATTGGGCTGTCTTTTTTTACTTTCATTTTGTCGATGCAACTGATTTTTTTTGCGTGATTCATCACTCTTAAACTGTACTTGCCGCCACGTTTGTATCGGTGGTTTTCGCATACATTGCTGTTGCAGGGAGCAGACTTTACGGTCTTTTAAGTAACCGCAGAATCGTGTGTTTTGTTGATGATTGCTGTTTACATTGATACCACTTCGCCACTTCTCATTGCCTGCGGGGCAGCGGCAGGTTTGTGCTGCTTCATCATAATGGAAGTCGTCTGAGGTAAATAAGCGTAGCTTGCCTTTACTGCGTTTTAATCGGCGCTTTTCTTGCTCTGTTTCGTAGGTTTCGCTCTCTTTAAACAGTGGGTTGCGTTTTCTAAATTGGTTATCAGCTATGTAAGTATCAAAGCCACTTTGCGCCATGAATTCAAGGTTTGCTTCACTATTAAATCCACTGTCTGCGGTAAATTTAATGGCCTGTTTGTTAGAGAATTTATCACTGTTCAGTTTTTCAAGTTGTCGTTTTAATTGCTCAACGGCTGGCTGCAGTGTTTGTTGCTCGCCCACCGAGCCCCATGCCTGTGCTTGTAGTATAATTTGATGTTTATCATCGTTTATCGCTATCCCGTTATAGCCTTGAATTGTGCCTTTTGACGTGGTCATTTTCGCGCTGTCTGGGTCGGTAATATTACTTTTAACCGGCTTACCTTTACTGCCTGTTTTCCCTTCGTGAGTAGCTAAGAACGCGGTGATTTTATCTGCACTTTTATCTAGCTTTTCTTTTTGCTTTAAGTCTTGAGTGACCAGCTCTTCACTTAAGCCATCTTGCGCTTGATGGCGCTCAATGATGCGTTTGCTTGCGCGTTCTAATTTGGCTTTTTTACGGCCTAGATCATCGAATGTACCGCTCCACTCCTTGCTCGCATTCGACTTCAATTTGCACCCATCAATGGCAAACATGTTGCGTCCTATCAAGCCTTCTTCATCACATATCATCAGCACTTGCGTAAATAGCGGTTCAATCTGCTCGTGCATTTTGGCCACGAAACTTGCTATTGATGTGTAATGCGGCTGAAGATCCCCTGACACTCATGAACAGAATATTGTTCTCACAAGCCTTGGCTATTCGGCGGCTACTAATTAATCCATGAGCATAACCAAGTAAAATTATCTTTAACATCACCGTGGGCGGATACGCCGCAGCGCCCGATTTATCATTGTTATACCACGCGTCAAAGCTCGACAAGTCGAGTTTATTTTCGACAATATAACAAAGGGCATATTCTAATGTACCAGGCAAAATTTGCTCAGCGAAATTGATAGAAATGAATTTATTTAGGCAGGATAAGTCAGGCTTGTAGTTGGCCATAACAGTTTACCGTGGGTGAATAATATCTATTAGATCACAGTAACCAACTCGATTCAAGGTTAAGAAACTGTCAATCCAAAACCAACAATCCAGTACCTGAAAAGAGTAATTCTACAGCCTCAACGCCCTGTTAAACGGCACAAAATGCTTGGCTAAAATTTGCGAGGAACGAGCACAGCCAAGCTTTTTGTGTCCGCCCTTTAAGCACTTTGTTAAGTTACTAAAACTCTAAGCAATATACGCCTGCTTCACTAGCCCATTTTTTAATTTCAGATATGACACTATCGTTTTGAATGTAAAAAACATTCGTGTAATCCCAACTTTCAAAATACACTGCATTAAATTCGGGTAGAACTAATTTGCAGAATTTATCTGACGAATCGTTATCACCCGCTGGTTGTAAGTAATCTAACATAGCTTCTTGAGAGCTCAATTTTCTAAAGCATGGGTAACACTTATCCCATTTGCCTTTGAACTTGAAATTAAGCACTTCAGTATTTGCTGCCATTATTTTAGCAAAATTGTACAACGCTTCATTTCTCTGCAAATGCACTTCTCTTGAAGGGTAATCATTTTGAAACTCTTCACGAGTTAACCAATGAGCAAAAACCGATACGGCTACTCTTTTATAGTGAGATGAATCTTCGGCACCGTAAATCTCAAATAGTTCTGGGAAATTGGAGTTAAGCTCTTTTTGCCTATATTTGCTTAAATTTATAAATTTACGCACGCACTATCCTAGTAACTTAACGCCGCAATATGGGGCGTATAAATGCTTGGCTAAAATTAGCGAAGAATAAGCGCCAACCAAGCGTTAGACGTCCCATTTATAATTGCCTTGTTAGCTATACTATGCACCAATATAAGAGTTGATTAAAACACCAGACATACCAACTACGATAAAACCGAAAAAGAAAATAACGACGGTTCGCTCTGGTATCGCATGCACAATTAAAGACGGCATTTGTTTAAAAATGACTAAAGGCGGAACAAACAATACAGAATGACATTCAAATTTTTGATATTGCTTCCATACTTTTAAAAGAAACAACTTTACGCCTGTAAAATACAATAATACAAAGGTAGAAGCACCCAGCACCTCGATTAAAGCCATTAACTCCATGCCCATCATGATTTCAGGGCCAGCCATTAAGAAAACAATAATTATTGCTAGTGAATGCCAAATGCCTTTTGACATTAAATCTTTGATTCGTTCAAACACTAACCCCTCCTTGTATAGCTAACGCTAAGCTAAGCGGAAAATACAGTTAGGCTAAACTGCGCGGAGCGCAAGCCAACTGTGGTTTTTCCGTTTAAGCGCCTTGTTATATTTTAATTACGATTTATACCGATTGCCTAAATACACTAATTATATTTTTAGCTAAGATATCACCGCTTTCTTTACTTATATGGGGGTTATATATACGGACTATATTATGATCAGCGCTAGATTCGAAAGAATCTATGTCATCGTGTTTGTAGGTGGCATTCATTTCATCTTCAGAGCAAAAATGTAAGCCATCGATATCTTTTCGCCACAAATTTCTTGCTAAGGCCTCTTTATACTCCACATCTAGGTACACAATTAAATCAGGAGTCACACCTTCCTCAATCAGTGTTTTTGTTGTGTTTTTATAATCAGACCTTGCCAACTCGACAATAATAAATGAGTAATTTTGTTTATCTTTGATAACGTTTTTGGCAACTTCTTTTGTTGCCTCAGTGTATAACTCTTGATTTTTAACTAAATAACCACCATCAGCTGTTTTTTCATATAAATCAGAAGGCTCACCATTAAATATATTATAAAAGAAATCAATATCTGTAAGGTGTTGAGCTTGAATATTTGCCGAAGAAAGTAAACTAACCATAGCCGTTGAAACTGTTGTTTTTCCGCTACCAGGTCTACCTAGCATAAGGATAATAAAAGGCTTGGAGTCTTTATATTTAGCTATTTGTGAAACTGAAATACCTATTTTTTCAGCTATAGCTTCTTCTCCAGAAGCTCTTATTGAAGATGGTAAATGTGTACGTAACATTTGCTCTAAAGTTAAGGTTGCCGGTGAATTCCAATTTTGTTCAAAAATACTGACTAATGACCTAACCATAGTTGAGCTTAATATTGTATACCACTCATTAGATTTAACATTTTTATTCTTGTTGTTTTTTACGCCTATTATGACAACATTACTATCAATACAAAGGTATGTTACATCTGAAAGGACTAAAGCTGGATCAAAACCTACTTCAATATTTGCTGAATTTGATAAAGAAATTGCACCCTGTAAACGTTCTGCAGTAGCACCGACTAATATTTGTATTTTTATATTCTTTGACGCAGCATGCCTTAGAGCTGAGTTAATCTGCTTAGCATCTTCAGATAATGAATCAATATTCAATTTGCTTATATAGAAGTATATAGTCTTTGTTGCTTTTTCAATTGCAGTTACTTGCGCTTGAATATAGTTTTCACGAGTTTGTAGCTTTTCTACACCATGATTAGAGTCTTGTTGTTTTTTATTTTTAAGGTTAAATAATGAATAAAACAAAGCAAATATGGCGACCGCTGTTTCGACTAAAAAAGCATTGATGAGTAATTCTCTTTCATCTGCTTGAACTGTTCCAAAATCTAGAAAAACCATTGCCAATGTAGCTAATGAAGATAGTAAATATATTAGCCAAAAGGTATAAAATAGAACTGTTTTCATTATGTCGTTGTTAATTATCACCAAAACTCCTTTTAAAATATAACGCCCGCCTTAATAGGCGCAAAATAGCAGGCTAAAATTAGCGACGAAGGAGCGCAAGCCTGCTGTTTTGCGTCCTTATTTAAGCGATTGTTATGTAACACTATGGCCACTGAACCTGCCCCATTAAATTCTTGTAAGATGCTAATGCTTTCAGTGTGGATAGCACTACTGTCTGCTTTTTGATGAGCACCTGATATAAGAAGACCGGAAGCAGCCAAAGTAAAATAAGACCAAACTGAATAAAGATGGCTGCAAAAACGAACTCTTTATTGCCGATTAGCGCTAGAAGAACAACACAAATGTTGATGATAAGAAACACCCAAACAGCTTTCCTTGCATCTGACTTCAGCTCTGATATTGGTTCTTCTCTCACTTCCTCTCGCACGATTTTTCCTGTGTTACATAACGCCTTAATAAACGGCGAAAAATAGCAGGCTAAACTAAGCGAAGAATGAGCGCAAGCCTGCTGTTTTGCGTCCACTGTTTAATTAACTTGTTAGCTATACTTTAACTCGTTATCTGTAATAACTAACATGTCATCAATAACTTCACCATCTAATAGCGTGTGCCAAGAATAATAACCAACTTCTTCCTCTTCGAGTAGAATAGTTAAATTGGTTTCAATATACGAAACTTCGATGTATTCATGTTTAAAACAAAGTTTGTGAGAATGAAATTCGAATTTAAATTTATCGGTTATTGAGTTATCAATACCAAAGTCCTCAGAAGAGACCCACAATTTCGCTCCTGCAATCGCATTTGAAATCAAATTCTGTTGAGCAGCGATCTGTTCAAGATTTGTAAGCAAGGTGTCCATTTGAGTGCAAAGTTTTCCTTGTATAGCTAACATTTTAGTATTTATGCGACACGCAGTTTGTGTTGCATAATCGCTTGTTGGACTGAGCTGCTACCTGCTCGGTGTGACAGAGTTGGTGTTGTTTATGCTATAGGAATTTGCTTTTTAGAGGCTCTCACTTTCCTAGCTAGTGTAATCAGTTTAGCTAGTGTTATGTAAGCTTTCCCTGCATTGCTCAGCGCTTATTATGTATTCATTACACCTAAATTTTCCTTAATAAGCAATTATATTTTTTAGCGTACAGAGGCCGCTAGCCTGAGCAATTAAGCAGGTTAACTAATTGATTTTGAGCAGCTATCGAGCTGCTAACTCGTTCGGTCTACTTTGGTCGGTGTTGCATCTAACTTGAATACGCCAATTAGCCGCAAGATACCTACCTTACAATGCTGACAAGGCCAATTCGGTATCAATGTCACGTTTTCTCCTGCCTTTGGCCTCTTTGCTCTGCATGTGCATGACGCCTGCGACCTTATCAGCGCTAACTTTCGCTTGCGACATGCATTGGCTAAAAAACCGTAATGCCGAATACGCATAAATCCTTTCGGTAGTACATGCTGCAAATAACGCCGTAAGAATTCGTCATTACTCAGTGTCATCACTTTATCACGATTATCATCTGCGTAATCTCGGTATTTGAAGCTCACCGACTGTGCATTCGCTGTCACTAAACGTGATTCAGACATCACGCCTTTTCGGGTATACCGTGCTAGGTAACTTACTAGCTTTTCACTGTAAGCTAAGCAGGCTTTGCTATACACGCACCACTTTGTTGGCGTGTTTATCTTCACGAGTGACGTATTAAAATCACTAAGCGCCGCTAGCATTTTTCCTCTAAAGACCGTTGATAACGCTTTAACGGGATATAAATAGCCTTTTTCTATCTCATTCCATTGAGTCTTATCGAGCGTACCTGCTGGGATTAAACAGTGTAAATGAATATGCTGACTTAAATTTTGCCCCCAAGTATGCAAGACGCTAGTCATTCCTAATTGGCCATGCCCTTTTCGGTTAGCAAATTTACTCAAGGTTTGCCATGCTGCTTTGAATAAACACTGGTATAAGGCACTTGGGTTATAGTGAGCAATGGCATTAAGTTCATGAGGAAGCGTAAAGACAAGGTGGAAATAGCGGCATGGCAATAAGTTCTCTTGCTGCTTTTGTATCCACCTTGCCGTTGCCATTCCTTGACACCGTGGACAATGGCGGTCTCGGCAGCTGCACCCAATCTGCTGTGACTCACCGCAGTTATCGCACTGCCATGTTTGATAACCGAGCTGACCCGTTCTGCATGATTGAAGATGCTGACAGACGCGTAGCTGCTGATAGCTCATTATATGATGTTGCCGATAATGCCCAAGGCTCGAATTTAAAATATCCGCGAGATGTAAAGTGCTCATGGTTTAACCCAACTTGCGAGTAAATCAACACCGCCATGCCCCAATTCGGGTAACCAATGTAAGTAGCTTTGCGTGGTTTTAATATCACTGTGTCCAAGCTGATGTTGAAGTTGGTGCAATGGCATGCCTGATTCAAGTTGATGTGTTGCATAAGCATGGCGTAGTGCATGTGGATTACAGTGAGTTAAGCCGCAATGTCGTGCATGTTCACGTAATGGTCTCCTGAAGCTTGATGCTGACATGGGTTTATCCATTAACCATCGTGAATAAAACATCCAACCCGTTGGGTGATACATTTTCCAGTAACTACGTAATAGGTTAAGTACGCTATCGGAGGCCACCACATAGCGTGACTTATCTCCTTTACCTTGTTCAATCAAAATGGTTTTTCGCTTTCCATCAATATCTTGCACTTTAATATGTAAAAGCTCACCAATGCGTAAGCCACAACCATAGCAAACCACAATTAACGTTTTTAATCGCATATCCGTACAGTTTTCTATCAACCGCCGAATATCGTCTCGAGATAAATAGGTTGGTGCGCGAGTCTTCGCTTTTGGTAATGCGATATCTAGGTTCAGCGGTCGGTGTAAAATATGTTTAAACAAAAACCAAATACTATTTATTTGTACTTTTTGGCTTGCTCTAGAGAGTTTACGAATAGCCGGATCATTAAAAAAGGTATTCAGTTCATCATCGGTAATTGAATCGAGTGGTTTATTGAAATAGTGACTCAGTTTAAGTAGATGCTCACAGTAACTTTTGCATGTACATTGCGAATACCCTCGGTAGGCTATTTCTGTTTTGACTTGTTCTATGAGTGGGTTCATGCTTACCTCCAAGTTATGGGATAACCCCAAGGTAAGTGTGGCTCAGTTGGTGAGAGTAGGATCTCCGCGTAGCGGCTTAGTTCAACAATTTAATATCGAGCGATTGGGTCGTTTTTCTACAGCAATCTGTCTCGTTTTTGTCCCATGACTATTGATAGCAAATTTAGGAAGTACTTACCAGCATTAAAGTTACGTTACATTGATCTAAATGTGAACACGACAAAAACGACCCACAGGGTCGTTTTCCTGACTATGGAAGAAACTCAATTACAATGGATGTATATACAGTTATTTAGGTGAAAGGATGAACGTCAGCTTTTCGCTCAAAGCCACCCTTAGAGCATTTACGTTAACTCATTTCGGGGCAGAAACATGTTAGTGCCGCAGTCCGCACCAGACCAATAACTTAAATGTCAGTATTCATAGCGTTCTATATTTGTACTCTGTCAGGTCAAAAATTAGCGCTTATTCACTTAATTGTGTTCACTTAATTGTGTTCACTTAATTGAATAAGTCACTTTACTCACTTGGATGATAATGGCGAATACCATTGTCATCCACCATGACGTAACAGCTATCGTGGTTTTGAAACGCTTTGTAAAACACCTCGTCATAAAGCAGCTTTTCGCTTTTCGTTTCGCCGCCAACTCCTTGATAACTAACCAACATGTGACATTCGTGACAAATAAGCGGATTCACCAAGCGCTTATCAGCAGCTTTGACTACTGCGGTTACTTCATACACTTTACCGTGCTCTTTATTTTTGAACCAAGTCATACACTAATTTCGCTCCAATTAAATCACTCAGCGCTGTTCCTACAGACTTAAACAAAGTAATTTCATTCTCGTTACTTCGACCTAGGTTATTTTTAGTCATTTCGCTAAGCTCTGCAACCACCTTATCGGGGCTAAACTTACCTTCACTGATCGGTAACAACAATTCGCCCGCCTCGTTCAATACATTTGCGCGACTATCTACAAAAACGCGGCTCTTAGTTACCGTTGTGGTATCAATTTCTCGACAATCTTTATGGTGATTGCCAATGCAGTCTATATGCGTGCCATCGCTCAACCACTCTCCATTGAACAAAGGCGTATGACTGCCTGTTGCACAGCTGATCACATCTGCCGAAGCAATAACAGATGCGGTTGCCTGCTGATACAATGAAAATTCCACTCCCTGATGCTGCGAGGACAATAGCTCCAGCAACAGGCGTCCTTTTTCAGAATTACGTGCAATTATTGAAATTTTACTATAATTTCTAACACTTAAATGAGCATTAATCATGTAACTAGCTAAATTGCCTGAGCCAAAGAAAACCAAATGTTTGGCATGTTTAGGTGCTAAATACTCCGCGGCTAATGCTGACACAGCAGAGGTTCTCCACAATGTTACTTCGGTGCCGTCCACAAGCGCGAGCGGCTCACCGAACTGCCTAGAAAACAGCATGATTTTTGAGTAAAGGCTGACTTTATCGTACTGGTTGTTATCTGGGAAATAGGTAAACGCCTTTACGCCAATCACATCGGCATTCCAAGCAGGTAAAACAGCAAAAGCGTCATGATTGCTGTGACTATTATCTAGCTCAAAAACTTGCCGTGTTGGTGTACCTGCTGGTTGCGTAAAACCCTGTTTAAGCGCTTGAATTAAGCTTGGGTAGTTGAGGTTATCCGCGACCTCTTGGCGAGTAATAATTTGCATCCTAACTCCTTAGTTCGTTAGCTGAAATACTTGTGGCGCGTGGGTTAAGCATTCAAAACCATTTTCAGTCACCAATATATCTTCTTCCAAGCGCACACCACCATAATTTGGAATGTAAATACCCGGCTCTATGGTAATGATATTGCCAGCTTCTAATTGGTGATCGACCCCAGGTTTAATAAACGGCTGCTCGTGTAGAAATAGCCCCACACCGTGACCAAGTCCCTCACCTGCGTATTGTGAAAAGTCACTATGACTTAACACATCGTGTGATGCGTTATTTAAATCTATGCAGTTAACGCCCGCTTTTATTAGCGCCAACGCAGCTCGCTGCGCATGTTGGACCGTGTCATAAATGGATTGTTGTTGCTTCGTCGGCTCCCCTAACACGTAACTTCGCGTCATATCAGAGCGATAGCCGCCTATTACCGCACCAAAGTCGATAAGTACTAAATCGCCTAGGTTAAGTTTTGTCTGTCCTGGGTTTCCGTGCGGTAAGGAAGAACGCGCACCAAATAATAGGATTGTGTCAAAAGAGAGTCCTTCTGAGCCTAGCTTTTGCATCTGATACTCAAGCTCAATTGCCGCGTCTCGCTCAGTGATCCCTACTTTTAACAAAGGCAGTGTATGGGCAAGCGCCGAGTCAGCTATCTCGGCGGCGCGTTTAATACAGTTAATTTCATAACCATCTTTAACTTGTCTTAGCGATTCCACCCAAAGCGGCGCGGCAATAAGCGTGGTATTTTTTGCGCTGATGTTTAATGAAACATAATCTGCGTGACTGATTTGATGCGCTTCAAATGCAAGCTGTCGCGGCCCATCCAATAATCTAAAAATACAATCAGGTAGCGTTTCTTTATCACGATTTCTTAAAATAACTTCGACTCCCACCGCTTCATCGCTAGCACGCTCAAAGTAACGATAATCGGTAATGAGTCGGTGTTGCCCATTTGAAGACATCAACAATGTTGCTGCATGACCGGTAAAGCCGGTTAAATATACAATATTCTCGTAGCCATAAATAATGATAGCGTCACTTTGGTGTTGTTGTAATTTATTGACTAAGCGTTGCTGTCTGGCTGCGTAATCTACATTCATCGTAGTAAAAATCCTCTTACTAATGGATCGTGGTCGTCTAAAATAAATTGGTGTCGGCCTGTAATATAGGCCACGCCCGAAACTATTGGGATCAACGATTTACTGTCATCACTAAGTTGATAACAAACATCTAAACCCAAGCCTAATATACCTTCAATAAAGATACGTTGGTTTGCGGCAAGCTCATCTCTGGCGGCAAGAATTGCAGCCCTACCACTGACCCCAGTCCCTGTTGGACTGCGATCTAATTCGCCATCGGCAAAAATGCACACATGCTTACTGTGAGCAGAGTCCGATTTTTGAGAATTGGAATAAAAAATCACACCATATAAAAATGCGAGGCGCGCATCGTCATGCACTAAGCTAATCTGTGTTGCAATTTCTTGTTTAAGCGTTAAACCTAACTGCTGAATGTAAGCTGCATTTTCTGACGTAAGAGCTAAATCGATTGTATCAGCGTCAATATAGGCATAAAACGCACCACCAAATGCAATATCCACTGAGATTAAACCAAATTCAGATGTCTTGACTTGCTTATCAAGTGTCACTACCTCTGCTGGTACATTAGCAAATTCAGCTTGGCCGTCTCTTAGCCATGCGGTAATTAGCCCTGCAGGCGTATCTATCAACAACTGTTTCTTTGCGGGATTGTGCTGTAAAAATAGTGTAGCTAAAGCAATAATCGCATGACCACACATTGTTGAGTATCCTTCATTATGAAGAAATAACACGCCAAAATCGCTTTCTGGTAACTGCTTTTCAACGATAAGCGCACCATACATATCAGCATGACCCCTAGGCTCATACATCAGCGCGGTGCGATAGTGATCAAGATTTTCTACGCAGTATTGCCGTTTATCTAAAATAGTGTTGCCTTGAGGTTCAGGGAAACCATCGACAATTACCCGCAAAGGCTCTCCGGCGGTATGCATGTCAACCGTCTCTATTACTTCCGCGTGGCTCAGTATTTGCTCAAAATCTATTGTTAACGTCATCATACTCTCCGTGACATGAAATAAGCCAAACGTTTTTTTGGCTTAAACCAAGAACTAGGTGCATAGCACCCAGTCTTGGCTATCACCAGGGAAATTAAAACGTAAACCTTGCAACTAACGACGCGTAACGCTCAGTTTGTCGTAACGTTGTAATGCCGTAGTCAGGGTTAACGATTAAGCCATTTGCACCATCTAAAGATCGCTGTTCATTGATCCCAAGCGCTTTATCACTGTTTAGTAGGTTATAAACGGTGCCCTTGAGTAACAAGTCATGTCCCATAATATCTGTAGAGTAACTGAGTGATAAGTCTATCGTGGTTGCCCAAGGAAGATTACCTACACTACCGCGAGGGGCTGGGTTGCCATTTTCGTCGTAATGCGAAACATGGCCATAATCTTTACTTACGCATGCATCCCAAGGGCTTCCTGCGGTACAGCTATCTATACCGACTGGGTGCTTAGAGAAATAGTTAGTCGGGCGACCTGACGACGTTCTTGCAACCAGACCCAAAGTTAACTCATCTGTGATATCGTAAGAACCTGATACTTTTATTGAATGGCGATGGTCATTCGGTAAATTACCATAGCCGTGATCCATCAGATCCGCGTAATCATAAGAAGTTGTCCAACCTGGATCTGCCTGATCGTTATCGGTTTTCACTAAACCTTCTGTATTACCATAGCTGTGTGACCAAGTATAAGAAGAATTAATCCGTAACTTGTCGGTAATATTTCCTTCTAAGGTAAATTCAAGTGCAAGATATTTACGTACTGCTTGTTGCAGGGCAAGCTCTTGCGCACTGAGTGTCACTTCATCGACTTGGCCATCGCCATCGAAGTCATAACTCATGGTGATCGCTTCACCCGGGTTATTTAGCACATAGTAAGAACCCTGACCGACATTGTCTTGGATACCGAGTTCGGCCAATTTCTTCGCAAGCACAGGACCAACATCCGTATCTTCAACACTGCGTCCAAGGTCTCGATAAATCGCTCTAACCCCAAATGCCATATCGTCAAAAACGGTGGTCTGATATCCTAAAGTCAATTCATCAGAATACATCGGCTTAAGGGTGGACGAAGCAATCAAACCGGGCTCTGTAATTCCGCGTTGACGCCAGCGTCTATCTCGAAGCATTTCCCCTCGACTTGGCGAGCCATCACTTAATAAAACAGGATAGCCATCACTGTCTACTTGATCGAGGTCGAAATACTCAAACCACTCTACTGAAGCCGAGCCTTGAGTGATGTTCATGTTGGCAGAAACAGGTTGAAAGTACCGCCCGTAAGTAAAGAAAACTTTGGATTCGCCATCACCGTTTAGGTCATAAATCGCTTGAAATCTAGGCGCAAGTTGGTTATCCATATCTACAAACGCTCTACCGTCAGTAACGGTATTTTCAAACTGACTATAACGCAGGCCCAGATTTAACACGAGTTGGTCGGTGACTTGCCAAGAATCATTGACGTAGAAAGCAAGCGAGTTAACCTCAGAATCAACCGTCCTTGTTCTTATTCGACGTTCGATATAATCCTGACCGAGCGCAGCACCAGAAATGCTCCCTTCACCAGCGGTTTTGATTGTCCACCAGCCTTCTGCGTCTCCAAGGCCATTTTGACCTTCAAAGTGATCTACCGTAACTTTAGTATAATCAACACCGAACAAAATGGAGTGGTAATCCAAATCGATATTAAAGTCGACTCTCGCTTGATCACGGATAAACTCTTGCTCAGAAACACTGCTGGCTGTATGACTTGATAAAGTAACGAATCCCTCTCTTTCATCCCAAACACCCGGCACTGTTGATGCGACAATATTTTCAACGTTTTCGGTCACTCGGCCCACCACAGCCGACACCGAGAAAAAGTCAGAAAAGTAACCACTATAATTGACACTGTAAACCTTGCCGCCATCTTCACCAGGAGCCGCAACCCCTTGTTTATCACCAATCACATCGCTTTCCCAGTCATAGGCATAGGTTTGCCGTGTCCATTCTCTTTTGTTATTCATGGCGGAAAAACCGATGGAATGGTCTTCATTGATGAACCAATCAACTTTTGCAAACCAGCGATCTTCATCTCGTTTTCTGTCATTGAAGGTCGTTTGCCCAGCCCAACGATTAACCTCCCGTCGAGGTGCATACAAACCATAGTAAAATAAGCTGTCCTCTATTAGTGCACCACTTGCCCAAACTTGTAGCTCTTTAAAAGAGTCGTATTCTTGCTCAGTATTAAGATTCACTGTGCCATTATCTAGGTAGTTTGAGTCGTGATAACTATGGGTTGAAGCAGGGTCTATTCTCACTTCTGCCCCTAAGTTAAATTCGTTATCCCCAGATTTAGAAATTGCGTTAACGATGCCACCTAGTGCGCCACCAAATTCAGGACTAATTCCCCCCGTTTTGATTTGAGTTTGTGAGATAGCTTCCCAAGGCAAACGAATTGAGCCTAAACCAGTTTGAATACTCGTGACATTTAGACCATTAAAATAGTAGCCATTCTCAGCCGATGAGGACCCACCGAAACTTGAGGCTCTATTAAATGAATCACCACCAGGCTCAGCTGTACCCGGTGCCAATAACGCTATACTTTCAAAGCCGGTATTTACTGGCATGACTTTAAGCTCGGCGTCTGTAAACGTTACTCCGGCAGTTGAAGAGGCCATATCCACACGTCGAATCGCCGTGCCAGTCACCGCTATCCGTTCTATGTCCTGCCCTTGTTGTAATAATTGAGCGTCTAAGATTAGCGCCTGTCCAATATTAAGCTCGACATCCTCTTCAATAACGGATTCGAATCCAGCTTTATTAATTGACACGCTGTAACGGCCAACAGGCAGATTACGCAAAATGTATTCGCCCTTGCCATTAGTTTGTACAGCAAACTTCAGCCCCTTGGATTTGTGTGTAAAGGTCAATTGAGCCTGAGATAACTCAGTACCTTGACCATTTACGATGCTCCCTTTCACAGTACTATTGCCATCTGCAGCAAATGCAGTAGAAGTCCCCAATGCTAGAGCAAGTGCTGATGCAGTGAGTGATTTACACAGTGTTTGCGCTGTTTTTTTGTTATTACGCATATTGTTGTCCTTTTGTTCCCATTGATTTGAGTGTTTTTTGGTAACGAACAAACAATACACAATTGATATATTGTATACAATATTAATTATGCAATTAATATTGATAAAAGTGATAACACTATGATTTAGATAAAGATTATTTATATAACTTTTATTTCAGTCTGTTTCCTATACCACTTGTACTCAGCGTTATTATCTGAAAAAGTAGATAGAAAATAACTTAACCAACTGAAATATAACACATTTAAAACTCAACCTATTTTATTAGTGCCCATTCCAGTAAAATTGAATCTACTTCAACCCAGCCTTTAACTTACTCGCTTTACGCTTCATATAAATTCGCCATAACCCAATCAAATTACTCACCAAAAAAGTACTTTCTAACACAATCGCCATGGGAGAGCCGATATAACAATTATGTATCAGCCAACACACCGTACCTAACATCATCACACACCGAAATACCACTTGCTTGCGAATAAATGCACCAAATGTCAATAAAATACTACCAATAACAGCATAAAGTTCGTAATTTGCATTTAATTGTACTAAAGGTGGCACTGTATTGAGTAGTAGAAACCCGATAAGCAAGCGCTTTGACTGCGACTTGATAAACACCAGATATCTGAGGCTAGCAACCGCCATAAGCAAAGCACCAGCCATAGCATCAAGTAGATAGAAGTGAATTGCAGTGAGTGCAGTCGACAAGCTTAGTGCCAATAACACCTGCTGGCGTTTCATAAATTGAAATGAGGCGAGATCGAGTAAAACAGCAAGGGTAACCAAAACTTGAGATAATAAGAACATGACAAACTCCTAAAAGAAGCATTGTCACAGGCAGTTAGCTTGCTGTAATTCACCTAAGTTAATTTTCGACCGCTATTTTCCTAAACGGTACTTTTATCGTAATTTCGACACCTTGTAATTTCGCCGTTTTACAGCGGATCTCGCCTTTTAAAAGTTGCGTAACCAAATTATAAACAATATGCATGCCTAATCCGCATCCGCCTTGATTACGTTTTGTGGTTACAAATGGCTCAAACAAGGTCTTTTGCATTGCTTCGTCCATGCCGACACCATTATCGCGGTATACAATAGTCCAGTGGCTATCTGTCGCCTCGACTAACACGCTGACTGTGCCAGAGGCACTCCCCTCAAAACCATGGATAACGGAATTGTTAAATAGGTTTGCCATTATTTGATAAACCGCGCCTGGATAGGTGGAGAGATTTACATCAGCATTCCCATCTATAGACAAATATACTTCTTTATTTTTAGCCAATGGTTTGAGTGAATCGAATACATCATTGATATATTCAAGCAGGTTAATATCACGCTCCGTCTCACTGGATTGATCTACTGCAACTTGCTTAAAGTTACTAATAAGGCTTTCTGCTCTTTGCAGATTGCGACTGATCAGCAGATAGCCTTCTTGCTGTGCATCGATGGAGGAAACCAAATCTTTTTGCTTAAGGGTTTTATTCTCAAGCTTTTCTACCAACTCAGATAAACAATCTTCGTTATGAGAAAGCGCTGTGATAGCAATACCCAAAGGTGTATTGATCTCATGCGCAACCCCCGCAACCACAACACCTAAAGAAGCCATTTTTTCACTTTCAATCAAGTCTTCTTGCGTTTGCTTTAACTCAAACATTGCTTGCTCAAGTTTTTGATTCTTTTTATATAGCTCATCGGTGCGCATCGCAACTTTTATCTCAAGTTGCTCGTTTAACGACTGCAAGGCTTGTTGATGTGCTTTCAAATCAGCAATATCTTTCAGTGCCCCCGCTATCCGCGTTGCTCTACCATTATCATCTCGTGCAACTACCTTTCCTCTATCTAATACCCAGATCCACTCTCCCTGTTGATCTTTAACTCGAATAGACAATTCATATACGTCTTCACGGCCGTCCACACAAGATTGCAGGCGCTCCTCAAGTAACACACAATCTTTAGGGTGTACAAACTGGTCAAGTTCATCGAGGATGAGTTTATCTTGGAGATCACTAAAATCGATCCTTGGATTTACGCTGTAACGATAAATTTTACCCGACTCAACATGCCAATCCCAAAGTTCATCACCACTTGCCCACAATGACAACTCTAACCGCTCTTGTAACGCTGACATTTTCTGATTATCCCGCAGCACTCGCTGATAACGCCGTTGTCTCGCTCGAACAAATGCTGCAATGATAAGCACAATGACTAGGGTATAAAGGGTCTTCGAGTAAGCGTTCCACCAAATTGGTGCAGCGATATAAATGCTAAACTCGTGAACGGGCGACTGCATATTAAAGCGATTAACGGTATAGGTTTCTACTCGATAGGTGCCAGGCTCAAGCTGGAGTAAATTTATTTGCCTTGCTCCATTTGCAAGTTTCAGCCACTTGTCGCTTAGTCCTTTAATACGGTAATAAAAGCTCAGCTTCTCAGAGCCAAAGTCTAGACTTGAATATTGCAACGATATGATATTTTGGTCATAGCGTAATCGTAATGAGCCCGCAAGCTCTGGCGCAACAGAGAGGATCCCATCAAGACTTGGCTGTAAAGGCTCGCCCAGTAATTCGATTGTGGAAACTAAAATAGGCCGCGCGGTATTTGAAATTGATACATTCTGGGGGAAGAACTGATTAAATCCTTTGGCTCCACCCATAAAAATTCGGCCGTCAGGGGCTTTCCATGCGGCATTGTAGTTGAATTCGTGCGCTTGTACGCCGTCAATTGGAAGAAAATTATCAATGGCAAAATCCATTACATTAATGCGCGACAGTCCACCACTGGTGCCAAGCCACATATATTCATAGTCATCATAAACCAGCCCCCACACGGCTTGGTTTCCTAGTCCTTCTTGCTCTCCTATGGTTCGGACAACTTTCATTTGCTTATCAACTAAACTAATGCCCGCTTCACTTGCAACCCAGATACGTTGCCACGGGTCTTCATCTATCATAAAAACTAAATTCGACTTTAAGCCATCCTGCGTAGTCAGATTATGGAGCTGGCCTTTACTAAACTTGAACAACCCCTCACCTATAGTGCCAAACCATAAATCTTGCCCAACAACTTTAAATGAAGATACATGTGAAGGTGCATCTGAACGATTTTCGAAAAACTGCACTAGGGTTTTAGACTCCACGTCGTATCTCATTAGGCCTAGCGTCCTGGAACTTACCAAAATCTGTGATTGGTATTCGATAACATCATTAAAGCTAAGCTCAGGACCATTATTCGAGTTAGGCATCAAATGACTGTATTCCCCTTGGGTTAAAGCATACCTAACAACGCCATCACCTCTTGTTGTTACCCACAAGGTATCATCATAGATCTTTACTTGCGTGATAAAGCTTCCTTTGATTGCAGACAAACTCGGGAAAATTCGATGTGCTTCGATAAAGCTCGATTTTTGATAAATATATAAACCCGATGACGTACCTATCCAAAAACGCTCGCTACTGTCTAGTGCGAAATTTCTAACATCAGGATGCCCCAAAGGAGCATGCGGAAAGTTTTGTTCACCAACGTGACCAAACGATTCGCTCAGCTGACTAAAAAAGTGCAGCCCCTGTGACTCCGTCCCTATCCATAAATCGCCGTTTCTATCTCGTTGAACACTAAGTACATTGTTATCTTGTAGACCATCATATTGTTCTGCACGGCGATACCAATGCCGCTTGATACTACCTTGCAGATCTAAAATAAACACTCCTGTATTGGAAGCAACGAGTATCTCATTCGCCCTTACTTTAATTTGGTGAATGCTGAGGTTTACTTTCGCACTGACCGACTTTTGCCATTGCACTTTATTGAACTGAGTGTCGAAACTAATGATTTTATCATCCGCGTCAACCACGAATATCCTTCCGTGGGAAAGCGACAGTGTTTTAAACTCACCTTCCAACAGAACGTTCGCACCTACTTTGTCTTTTGGCTGACTGACTAGGCCATCTGCATTGAGGTAAACAAATGCATCCCTTGTTTCTTGGACTTCACGAACAAATTTACCAGTTAAATAAAGTTTTTCAGGCATTAAGGTTTGGTAGTTAACTCGGTAAGCATCGCCCTCTTCTGTTGATACTGTCACTGATTCACCATAACAGGCCACTTTTTTCACTCTATCTGAGCTAACCGCCTCATTCTGCGCCGCTAAAATAGAGCGAAAGGTCCCCGCTTCAGTATCGTAAATGCTAAGCCCAGTACTTGTTCCAACCCAGATATATTTGCCACTGTGGCATAGTGAGGTAATAAAGCCACCGGAGAGATGATGTTTGGAGTTCTGCTTTACTTCAAATTGAACAAAATCATGACCATCAAAACGATTTAGACCGGACTGTGTGCCAACCCAAATGTACCCGAGTTGATCTTGCGTAATGGCCGTGATAGTGACCTGACTGAGGCCTGAATTATAGTCATAGCGTCGCATAACCTGCGCCGTATCGCTAAATTCGGGAAAACTGGCGGCACAAGGAAAACTCGGTAATAACAACAGCAGCAACACACAAAACCATTTCAGTGTGCTGTATGGTACAACGAACAGAGACATGCGCTTGAGTAGAGTCATATAGTCGAGATGTTAGCCCGCGTTATATTAACTATAGCAAAAGCGAAAAAGAGCATGTATTTTTTGATGGGTTTAGCGCATCACGCAAGCTCACTCGTACAGCCAAGCTAAGCTACAAATAGCTAAAATAGGTTTATTCAATTCTAAAATCTATTACCAAGGCTTATAACTCAAAATGACTGTGGATCCCCGTGCCGTGCAGTAGCTCATACTTCTCTAGCAAGCCGTTTTCAAGCGTTACTAAACTAATCGCAGAGTCTGACACCAAATAGCCATGTTTTTTTAGCGATGAAGGATGCTTACTTACCGATAGCTGCCAGCGTTTCGTAAAGAGATTCAGAGGACTATATTTGGCATACAAAATCGTGTCCATCTTATCTAAAATATTGATAAGCGGCTTTGGAAATTCGTTTTTTATCCCTGATGCGGTTAGCTGCCAAATGCGGTTATCATGACGACCAAAACGAGCCTGAACCGAAAAGCAAAACGAATAATGTACATCGCCGGAGAGTATAATGGTTTCTTTAGGTGTATCTGGACGCTTAAAAATTTCAATTAGCTTTTTCGCAGCCCCTTCATGTGCCATCCAATTTTCCACATCCACCACCAACGGTTCACCACAGGTGTTAAATATGGCTTGTATGGTTTCGATTGCCTTTACCCCAAATACTGGCGCAGGACTGACCATCAATACTGCACTGTGGTCAATAAGCGTGTCTTGCAGCTCCATCAACATTTCCCAGTCGAGTAAACCACTTGGTTCATTGAAATCCTGTTCATTACGCCACCGATGTGTACGAGTATCTAGCACCACCACTTTTGGAAACGTATCTAAACAATAATGCCAGTGTGTGAATCGACGAACTTGTTTGTCAAACGCCGAAAAGTGCCATTCGCTGTCAATCAGGCTTGAATTAAAAGCTGATGTCAGCGCCCCGCTATACTCAAACGCATCATTACCAATGCCTTGAAACAGCCAATAGCTAATGATGCCATTACTGATAATGCGTCGACTCACTTTATGGTTCGCAATTGCCTGTTCCCATTTAGCCGTCAAGTTCCAATCATCGGTCACATCATGGTCGTCAAACATCATTAGTACAGGCACGTTCGCACACAACCGCTCAGCGCTAGGCAACGTTTCAACAAAGCCTTTTAAGGCGTCAAGTTCGGACTCAAATATTCGCCTAACTTTGTCGTTACCACCATCATAATGAAGCGCATCAAAGTTAACTAACTGCCAAGCAAGATGAGAGAAGTTTAACAGGTAACAGGCGACAAACTCTTCGAAGAAAATTAGGTGATTAAAGGCCTTAACACTAGAAAAGTGCGGTTCATCCTTTCGAAACCAATAGCCGGGTGAAAACTTTGAGCGCTCCTGCCATGGCGTCTTTGGTAAATATAAGTGACGATGGTAAAGCTGAGCTTGTTGATCAGCTGGTAGGTGCATTGGCAATTTCGTTTCTTTAAACAAACCCAATCGCGCTATAAGTTGGTGAATAGCCAACAACATGGCGCCGGCAACATCATCTGCATAGATCTGATCGCCAGAAAAAATACACAAGTCAGCGCCTAGCTCACCGAGTTCGCGTTGCTGCTCTTGCCACTGATCTGCAGTATGTAGACTGTCTTTTGCGTGGTGATGCGGGTTACGGCATGAGCCATGTAATATTTGCTTGAGCAAAGCAGGTATCGCAAAGCTAAGCTCTTCTCCATAACGCAGATAATCTGGCTTATACGCGGCACCGTTAATAAGCACTTGATACTCGAGCAGCTGCGCTGTTGGCAGAGCCTTCTCGCTGCATATCATCAAAAAATGCAAAAAGCAGGCTGCACCGAGCTGAAACGTCTCAACCTCACATCGACTTTGATGGGCCAACAGCGAAGCCGAAATGTCCACGGCTTCACAAGTAACAACCTGAATACAAATTTTATTCTGCTCAGCTCGGCGAACCAGCGGGCCCATCAACACCTGAGGTAGCTGATTAAGTTGTGCTACCATCTTGGCGTTTCACCAAATTAAATAAAGAGTAAAAGTTATTCGTGGTTTGCTCTGCAAGCGTTTTGTAGCTCACTCCTTTTAAGTCAGCAATATAATATGCAACGTCTTGTACATAAGCAGGCTGGTTAGTTTTACCACGATGCGGTACCGGTGCAAGATAAGGTGAGTCGGTTTCAATCAGCAATCGGTCCATAGGGATTTGCTTAACGACTTCCTGAAGCGCCGTCGCATTTTTAAACGTCACAATACCTGAGATTGAAATGTAAAAACCAAGGTCTAGTGCCTGTTTTGCCATCGGCCAATCTTCAGTGAAACAGTGCAACACGCCACCGCAATTTTGCGCATTGTGGGCACGCATGATGTCTATCGTGTCCGCTTTTGCATCGCGAGTATGAATGATCAGTGGTTTTTGTAGCTGATTAGCCACATCTATGTGTCCAGCAAAGCTTTCTTGCTGTACCTGATGCGTATCTTTTGAATAATAATAATCTAATCCAGTTTCACCAATAGCAACGACTTTATCATTACTCGCCAGTTGTATTAGCCTTTCAACATCCAATTTATCTTTTTGATCTAGTGGATGTACCCCACAAGATGCAGAAACATCATCAAAATGAGCTATTTTTTCTAACATGGATGGAAATTGGTCTAGCGTCACGCTAACGCATAAAAAGTGTTCTACTTGTTTTTGTCTCGCGTTGCTGAGTACTTCTTCAAGGCTTAGGCCTAACTTTTCAAAATCGAGTCTATCTAAATGACAGTGAGAGTCTACAATCATACTGGCTCTACATGGTGTAAGTTGGTTTATCTGAATGCAAAGTCGCACCCAAAAGCTTATTTATTTTATCGTTCAGAGCTGGTGCGTCTACAAACGCAACACCAACACCCGAAGGATTAGAATTTTGTGCACCTTGCGGTGTTAACCAAGCAACCACAGCGTTGACTTCGTCCGCCTCTAGAGCGTCAGGCAAGGTGACTCTGAGCTTTAATTCTTGCCCCATATCAAAATGGGCATTGGACTTGATAAATATGCCACCGGATTTCAGAAATGGCATATAACAACGATATAGCTCATCTAAATCTTCAAAATCCGCAAGTAACTCTTGCATGCGCCACCTCTTTATAGCTGTTTTTGTAAGGCAAAAAGTAAATTAGAAATGCTAAGGTTTTGATTTAACCCTAACACATTTTTCTGTTCGTACATAAACCGATGTACTAAGCTCACTAAGTCTTGATACTGGTTAAAACTCAAACCATTCCCTTGTGTCATCGCCCCTTTTAAACGGTTGAGCAAAAAACGGGCAAATACATCACTCATTGCGCTGTGCTTTAACAGAATTTTTTCAACCGTTTGTGCACTCTCTACTGTTAATTGATTCGCCGCGTGATAAAGCGCAGTCACATCGTCAAGTGCACCTTCTTGTTGCCACGCTTCGATTATAAATGGCTGTAGAGAAAATTCATCAAACCAAGGGAAATCACAAGCGACATTTTTAGCAGCCAGCCACTGCGCGGCCTCTGCTTGATTGGGCGAGTGGATCGCCACTTTATTACAACGGCTCAAAATGGTGGCAGGTAACTTACTGTCATCATCGCTGGTTACGACCAAATAACGATTAGCATTTGGCTCCTCAAGTGTTTTTAACAGCGCATTTGCGGCTGAATGGGTCATCAAATGCGCGTGCTCAATCAACGCGACTTTATTGCCACCTTGCTGCGCTGAATGGTTCAAGAAATGCGTGATCTCTCGAATTTCATCCACCCCGATTGATTTTCCCTCAGGCACGACACTCAGTCTATCTGGGTGATTACCAGCTAAGTTCAAGTTACACGGCTTACATTGCCCACAGGCAGTGAGATTTTGTGGGTGTAAGCATAACAGTGCATCTGCCAAGTGCGCCGCAAGCAGAGACTTTCCCACGCCTTTTTTACCCGATAACAGCTGAGCATGGTGCAAACGACCGTTTTGCTGTGCTCGAGCAAGATAACTTAGAGCGCTGCTGTGCCAACTTGGAAGCAAATTATTCATTGCCATCCACTGTAAGGTGTGTGGCTATCAAGCTATCAAGCAGTTCAATACTTTGCTCAAGTACTTGTGCTTTACTTTGACTGGCATCAATCACAGTAAATCGTTCAGGGTCATTTTTCGCTTGAACGAGATAACCCTCACGTGCGCGCTGCAAAAATTGTTGCTTTTCATCCTCGAGTCTATCTAGCCCCTCACCTCGCGATTTGACTCGCTTTAAGCCCTCTTCAGGATCCAAGTCCAAAATCAAATTCATGTCTGGACGAAAGCCGCCGAGCGCAAGCTGATTAATGGTTGTGATGGTGGCAAGATCTAGCCCTCTTGCATAATGTTGAAAACTAAATGTTGCAGCGTCAAATCGATCAGAAATAACGACTTTGCCTTGCTCAAGTGCTGGCATAATTTTTTCACGAACGTGCTGAGCACGCGCAGCCCCAAACAACATAAGCTCCGTCATGTCTGCCATTTCGGGGGTTGAGGGATCTAGAATGATTTCTCTTATCTTCTCTGAGATCTCTGTTCCACCGGGTTCACGAGTCATCACAACTTCAATACCGCGTTGTTTTAAATGCGCTTCCAATCCGGTAATAACCGTTGTTTTTCCAGCGCCATTGCTGCCATCGCAGACCAGCATAAACCCTTTTTTCATAGCAAGGACGTACTCATCATTCTTATTTGGCTGTTATTTTATCGTGTTTTAGTGAATTATTCACGACTGAAATAGAATTGAATTGTCTAATAAATTGAATTTGTCATTCTGAAAATAATTTAAAACATAAAAATTTGGTCTACAATAACAAGCACATCCGATTAATTTTATATAAGAAACGCCCAATGCTGAGCAACATTAACATGCCTTTTAGGCCCGTAAAGGAAGCGTATTGATATGCCGCGTAAAATGCTCTATTTGGTGTTCATGTTACTTCTTTTGGTTTATAACCCAGTAAATGCCCGTGCAAGTGAACCGCCAGAGATAGATGTCGCGGTAGGACTTGAAAACTTTGATTTTCAGCCATTATTTGAAGAGTTTAGTGCAAAAACGGGTATTAAAGTTAATATTCTTGCTTTTAACAACAATCAGTTGAAAAGCGAGTTATTGTTGTATGCAGATGCCCTACAGTTACCGGATGCCGTGATTATTCCCAGCGATTATATGGGGTTGTCAGAACTGCAATTTTCTCAGGTGCCAGAGTCTTGGTTAAGCAAAAAGCTCACACAAAAAGTCATTGAGAATAGTAAGGTCAATGGTGAGCTTAAGGGCGTACCAATTATGTATGGCAACCATCTTGTACTCTATTACAACCGTGCACTTGTGCCACACCCTATTACCGACTTACAAACCTACGCACAACAAACTGTTGCAGACAAACCTACACTCGGCTGGAATTTTTATGAAATGTATTGGTTTGTGACGTTTGCGAACGCCCTTCAGCCTAATCTCATTCAGGCAGGCGTGCCACAGCTTGACACCAAAGCGATGCGCCTCGCAATTTCCAATTATCAATCACTTCTCAACAGCGGCATCATAGACGCTGATTGTGTTTACCAATGCTTAATGAATCGTTTTAAGACCGGCAAGCTCGATTATTTTGTGAATGGAATTTGGGCATATCGTCAACTTAAAGACAAGCTTAAAGACGACCTAGCCATCGCACCTTTACCGAGATGGGGTAATTATCAGCTGATGTCTCTCGCATCGTCTCATGTACTGGCTTTTCCTGCCAATGGCATAGAATCTAAAAAAAGTCCGCATCTAAAGCAGCTTGTTGACTTTATGCAAAGCCAGAAGGTACAAGATAAACTATGGGATGAGCTCAATGCGCTGCCTGCAAACGGTGACAGCTTAGCTGAACTTATAAAACGCGACGACAAAGCACTGTCTCAACTGATCGCATCTCTGCATGAAACCTATCCACAACCGAATGAACCTATTATGGCCTATATTTGGGAAGCCATGTTAAAGGGGCTAACACGCTATTTAGGTGGTGTGTATAGTGTCGAAGAAACGACGCAATATATGCAATTTATCGTCACAAAGTCGGGACAGAATGAAAGCAAATCGCAGCATCGTTGATGAAATAAAAAGAAAAATTACGGCATTATTCTCTCTCTTCCTGGTTGTACTGGTTGCGATGGTTGGCTTTTCCTTAATGCAACAAAAAGCAACCCTAGAGCAAGAAGACGTTAAACGCACTGGCGCAAGTCTTATCAGCGATTTTAAAGCGCAAATCAATGAGCTTATCTATCAAGTTGCACCATTAAGTGAAGACCATATTTTATCTACCTTACCGAGCGATCTACTGTTTACTCAATACGCGGTTAAGGCGCTAACTAACTTAGTCGACAATACCGACATGGTAAAATCTGCGTTTATCAACGATGGCTCCGTGTTTACCGTAGAGGGATATCCTTTTAATACCCTACGTTGGAACAATTCTGTATTTAGCGAGCATGCTCACAAGGTCCTCGCGCAACAGCGACGCACATTAAAAATCGACAAACTAGTTGTCCCAGTTGAAAGCATTGAAAAAAAACCGTCTGATCAGGCCAAATTGTTTCTCGCCATTCCCCTTAGACAAAAATTATCGTCGTTAATGCGTCCTTATAAATATACGGGTGTACTATTCCTCGAAGTCGATCTTGAACCATTTTTAGGTTCCAATCAGGAAAAAGGCTCTATCTGGATCACCAGTCAAGACCTTGTGCTTGCGGGAACACATCCCTCAGATGCCACTGAAGGTGTATATCACAGTCCTATTTATTCACAAAAAGACGATTTTGTTGAACTTGATTTACAGCTACAACGAGAAGCGGAAGTATACAGTAACGATATTTTAAGCGCGGTGTTATACATTGTACTTATCGGCTTGATGCTAGTGGTATTACTCACCTGGTATTTACGCCGATTAGCAAAACGCTTGACCAATCCGATGCGCGCACTTGAGCGTCATTGCGAACGACTTAAACAGGGACATTATGTTTCTGCAACAAGCGATTTTGAATTTAGAGAGCTAAGAACGCTCCAAGTGACCCTCAACCAACTTGCGAAACAAATTAAGGAGCAGATAGGTTCTCTTGAAAGTGAAAAAGTGAAGGCACAAAGTTCAGAGCGGGCAAAAAGTCACTTTTTGGCAAATATGAGCCATGAATTAAGGACGCCACTTAACGGTATTTATGGTGTATTCCAATTAATGAAGCACCATAGAAATGCAGCAGATTCCAAAGAGCTTATTGCACAGGGCATGACGTCCACAGAAACATTACTTAGCTTACTCAATGACTTACTTGATTTCTCTAAAATTGAAGCTGGTGAACTTAAAATGGAATCAGCGACGGTGGATGTCAGAAGTATTGTCAGTGAAGTAAAACAAGAGTTTGTCCATACTGCCAATGCTAAACAAATTGACCTTATTATTCATACTGAGGAGCTTGCAAATCCTTATCGACTCGGTGATTCGCTGCGTTTGAAGCAGATACTAAGGAATTTAATATCCAATGCCGTTAAGTTTACCAGTGACGGCTCTGTAACCGTTATACTCCAAGATGGCGGTAAACATCTCTCCATCCGTGTAATAGATACGGGCGCCGGTATTTCCGAAGTCGCGCTAAAGAAGTTATTTAATCGATTTCAACAGGCAGACTCGTCGACCACCAGAAAGTATGGAGGAACCGGTCTTGGACTTGCAATTGTAAAACAACTTGCCGAGTTAATGGACGGCCGTGTTACGGTGACAAGTAAAGAAGGTATTGGCAGTGAGTTTACAGTTGAACTCGTACTCGATATCTGCGATGCACCAGAACAATCTGTCATGCAAGATTTGCAAGCTATACCCGCTTTGAGGGATAAAAACCTGCTACTTGCTGAAGATAATCCACTTAATCAAAAAATATTTAGCGCCATGATTAAACCAACTGAAGCGAATCTTGTCATAGCTCAGGATGGTGAAGAGGCGATTGAGCTTTATCACGAATTGAAACCTGATATCTTTTTTGTAGATATTCAGATGCCAAAAAAAGATGGCCTAAAAGTATGTTCAGAAGTCAGAGAACAAGATAAGACAACCCCACTTATTGCCGTTACAGCCAACGTGATGTCGGGAGATTTAGAAAACTATCAGCAACTTGGATTTGATAATTGCGTAGCAAAACCGATAGATATGAAAAAGCTTTATGAAGTGATAAATACTATTTTGAGTTAACGGTCAATTTCGCCCCATTTTATATGACCAGATAATTGAATAAAGTTCATTTAAGTTACAATTGAGTAACATAGTGAAATTCTTATAATCTTAGCCTGAAAGCAGACATTCACCTCCGGTAAACTTCTTCTCGTGCAACATTCAATTAGCATTCAAGTCTTTATACCATCAGCATTTTTACCTGCACTAGTTGCATGGTTTCATCGAATGTAATTTCATAGGAGTCAAAAGGAATGACAACCATCGTCTATAACGCTAAAACATCAGAAATAGCCTGTGATAGTAGAACCACTACCGATAAGATCATCGTTACCGATAACGCCCAAAAGTGGTTTGATTATCATGGTTGGAGAGTGTTTTGCACCGGCCAGACATGCGATATACACAATTTGCAGCACAATTTTTCAAATAATCAATTTGATACGATTGAGAGTTTGGAATTCATTAAATACCACCCCAAAAAAGGCGTATGGTATGGTTGTGTAAAAAGGGGCACCTGTAAATCTGAACCCTTAGCGCAATCTTATGCCATCGGCTCAGGCCAACAAGCGGCAATGTTTGGTTTACTCAATGGCTATAATACGGTGGAAATCGTTGAGCAAGTTAAACGAATTGATTTTAGAACAGGTGGCGATATTCATTGCTTTAAAATTACCGACTCCTTAGAAAACATATAAGCCAGCGTCAAAATACGCTGGCTCTAACTCACTTAAGTGAGTTAACCTGAGCTTCGGATAATTAATGCCTTTCTAGCAGCCAGTTTTAACGCTAACTGCGTTGAATTCACTTCCAATAGCTAGCTATTGGTACGTAAATTCGCCTTGCCTACAGGAAGTAGGTACCTTAGCGAGAGCAGGACGCGGAAGCGGTGTTATCCTCAAAACTTTCTGGCTAGGTAAGAAGATAGTTTAAGGTGATTAAAAAACAGTTAGTTAGTTCATTCCTTACCCAAACCTCAGGTTAGTTAAATAACTGAAAGCTCAACCGCAATGTTGCCACGAGTAGCATTTGAATATGGGCAAACTTCGTGAGCTTTTTCAACGAGTGACTGCGCCGTGTCTTTGTCTAAGTCACCAACTGATACCGCCAATTTCACCGCTATCCCGAAGCCACCTTCAATTGGCCCTATAGACACTTCAGAGTTAATATGTGTGTCTTCTGGCAACTTGACTTTTGCTTTGCCTGCCACCAATTTTAATGCGCCAATAAAACACGCCGCATAACCTGCTGCAAACAATTGCTCCGGATTAGTCCCTTGGCCGTCATCCCCACCTAAGCCTTTTGGTGTCGAAAGCGCAACATCAAGACGACCATCGTCAGACTTTGCCACACCTTCTCGGCCACCTGTGGCAGTGGCTTTCGCCGTATATGCAATACTTTGTAGTTCTTTCATTTCGTTCTCCTAAGTTTGTGCTTGTAGAGTACTCACCTACACCCTAACGCAGCGAGGCTTTACTCTAGATGAAGTAAAATCAATTAAACATTTATTTTGCATGCAAAATAATAGATTCAATTTTTTAGAATTGCAAATACTTTGTGTGCAAATTAAAATGTAGCTTAGCTACTTTGTAGGAATATGTGATGAACTACCCACAATTAAAACTAGACGCTCAAATCTGCCACCGCCTCTACATGGCTTCCAATGGTATTGCCCGTGCTTACCGAGCATCTTTACAAAAACTCGACTTAACCTACCCTCAATATGTGGTGATGATGGCACTTTGGGAGAAAGATGAAATCAGCATTGCTGAGTTACTAGAGAAAACCGCCATCGATGGCGGTGCTATGACACAAATATTAAAGAAAATGACTGACAAAGCCCTGCTTTCAATCGTTAAAGACGAAAAAGATAAGCGCAAACGAGTGGTAAAACTACAAAGTAGGGGTCAAGATCTGCAACATCAAGCTGCCACAATTCCTGAGCAGATCCGCTGTAAATTTCCAAGTATCGACGAGCAAAAAGCACGAGCACTTATTGAGTTACTAGATTCGATCAATGGTGATTTGACCTAAAGTAGAAATCAAAAGATAGTCATTGTAGCGCGCGTTCTAAATGTGCCAAAAACGCTGATATTTTTTTGGCCAGATGTTTACGGCCAGCATAGAACGCATAAAGTATAAGGTCTTCCGGCTGCTGCTCTAATTTAAGTGGTACCAGCGCGCCTGACTCAATTTCTGCTTTACAGGAGTTCAGTGGCAAGATAGCAAATCCAACCCCTGAAAGCGCGGCAGACTTAGCTATAAACCCACTGTTTACCCTAAAGTTTGATTTAACATTCACCGTCGTTAATCTTCTTTCATTGTTAGTAAATATCCAAGGTGTACCGTTTACTGCGGTAAGGGTTGAAATACAAGGTAGAGATTGTAAATCTGCTAATCTATACGGCGAAGTATGCTTTTCTAGCAAGCTGGGAGCTGCCACTACGACGCTTGGTAATCGAGCCAGCTCTTTAACCACCCAATTGCTATCCTCAAGCTTGCCACGATGAAAGTAAAGCACGACATCAAAGCCATCTAAGAGATTTTCTCTTGGACTCAGGCTGGTATCACAACTTATTGAAATTAATGGATGTGCAGCGCAAAAGGTTACCACTGCTTGACCAAGAATGGGGATGTCGGGCATCACTATACGCAAATGCCCCATTGGCGTAGAGGCATGTTTATTTACTTCTTGCAACGCATCCGACAGCGAATCGATTAACGGCTTTGTACTCACATAAAGCTGCTCACCCGCTTCTGTCACTGAGATCCGCCTTGTCGTTCGTTCCAACAATCTTGCATCAAGCTTTTCTTCAAGTAGTGCAATATGACGACTTACGTTGGAGGTTGGTATATCCAGAAACTCTGCCGCTTGTTTGAAGCTTAAGCATTCATAAACACAGTGGAAACTGTTAAGCCACTGAGGGTCAATCTGATCAATCATTTTATTAGCCCAACATATGGGTTTATCAATTCAATAATAGACACTTTATTACCTAATTAAGGCTAATACAATCAAGGCTTCTTTGTTTATATCAATTAAGGATGTCTATGTTTTCAGCTTCAATGACCACCTTAGCAAGCCCAAAAGCAAAATTTGGGTTATGTTTTGTCATCCACTTTTTAGTCGCGTTAGATGCATTAATCATTGTACCCTTTAGCGCGGATATGGCGCTAAGCTCAGGTACCAACCCATCAAATTCGGGACTACTCGTTTCAGCGTATGCAATTGCCGCTGCTTTCACTTGTTTATGTGTGCGCGGTACAGGCAACCTTTCAAAGGAGAAATACAAAGTCTTTATTTTTCTGTCAGCAACCACATTGTTAACCTTGCTTACTTCAGCACTCGAGAGTTTTTATACCCTGCTTTTCGTACGTGCATTGACTGGTATTGGTGGCGGCGCACTGGTAGTACTCAATCTCAACTTAGTGATCCAGCTAAGCCATGAAAACGACAAGAAAAAGGACACCGCGATACTGTTGAGTGCTTTTCCACTCGCCTTGGCAATTGGGATCCCTGCGCTATTATTTATCACAGCAAATCAAGGCTGGCAGTTGGGGTTCATGATACTGGGAAGTGGCTTAGCCATTACAGTGCTATTATTTACATTTATATTTCTCTTAAACATAAAGCAAGCTTCGCAAAGCATCGATAGCAACCCAATGCCAAGCAACGCCTTTAACCCGACCAAAACTCTTAAATACGCGCTATTCATCGCATTTTTTGTGGTGCTAAGTACATTTGCAGTTTCAACTCAATTTCCGGTGATGCTAATTACCAACTTAAACATCTCAAGCTCGATGCTAAGCGCGAGCTACTTATTTAGTGGTGTGTGTTCGTTTGTTGCAGTTCAGCTATACGCTCGAAGTAAGCTAAACAATCACACAACCTCATACTTAATATACTTTCTTAGTGGCTTGATGATATTGGCAGCCTTGTTTGGTTTTACGATAAGTTCAGTTATTTTTGCAGCCGGACTTTTTACCCTGTTTGTGATTGCAAGCGCTACCCGCTCTATGATCTTAGTGACAGAACTTATAACCTCACTTCACGCAGAAGAGCGCAGTACCTTTATCAGTCTGCAAAATGCGATACAGCACTTTGCGATAGCCTCTGGTGGCACTATTGCAAGTTTGCTAGTCACGCCCCGCGAAAACCACACACTTAATTTTAATGTCTTGATTGTAGTTTCAGCTCTATTAATAGTTATAACAGTTGCTATGTGGAGAAACTTTCAAAGAAAGCGCTTTTAATCGCGATTTAGTGATTGAACAATAGGTAATTGGGCAGTTTGATTGTCAATAAGTGACGTAACTTCCCCAATTACCGCTCTGATTTGTTTTAATAAGACAATCCGCCATGGTTATGCCTTACTCTAAGCGCGCCTCTATGCGATAATGCGTGCCTATCGTTAATCATATTTGTCGTGATGATATACACAGTTGTCATACCATCACGACAAATATAATTAACCAAAACAAACAAAAACAGTAGAATAACTTTTTGACTTTATGACAAATACAAACCAATCAGATACACCGAATAATGCCCAGAACATCCCAACTATTTTCTGGCACGACTACGAGAGCTGGGGTGCGACGCCGCAAAAAGACAGGCCAAGCCAATTTGCTGGGATCAGAACGGATCTGGACCTCAATATTATTGGTGAGCCACTGATTGAGTATTGTCAACCAGCGCCTGATTATCTCCCGCATCCTCAAGCCTGTTTAGTCACTGGGATCACACCACAGTTAGCACTAAAAAAAGGCCTGACCGAGGCTGAGTTTATGGCAAGGATCCACACTGAATTTGCAAAGCCACAAACCTGCGTTGCTGGATATAACAGTATTCGGTTTGACGATGAGCTAACCCGTTATAGCCTTTATCGTAACTTTTATGACCCCTATGAGCGTGAATGGCAAAATGGCAATAGCCGTTGGGACATCATAGATCTGGTAAGAGCCTGTTATGCGCTTCGCCCAGAAGGAATAGAATGGCCGACCAGAGAAGATGGCAATCCGAGTTTTAAACTGGAACACTTAACCGTCGCCAATGGCATTGAGCACGGCGCCGCGCACGATGCATTGAGTGATGTTACCGCAACGATCGCGCTGGCTAAACTGATTAAAACCAAACAGCCAAAACTGTATGAGTTCTACTTTAATCACAGACATAAAAAAGCGGTATCGAGCCTAATCGACGTTTTCAATATGCAGCCTTTGGTACACGTTTCTTCTATGTTTCCGGCACAACAAGGTTGCACCACTTGGATTGCGCCGATGAGTTTTCACCCGGTCAATAGCAATGCCGTGATCTGCTTTGACTTAACACAGTCGCCAGAGGTATTGAATGACCTTGACGTTGAGGCGCTCAAACAACGGCTTTATACAAAACGCAGCGAATTGGCTGATGATGAGTTACCAGTTGGATTAAAACTAGTACATATCAATAAATGCCCGTTGGTTGCGCCCGCTAAAACCCTCTTGCCCGAAAACGCAGCGAGGCTTGGAATTGACCGCGAGCAATGCCTTGAAAATTTAAAGTATCTTAAAGCGCGTCCAGAACTAAGGGATAAGGTTGCGGAAGTCTTTAGCGATGAAAAGGGATTCGAGAAACCAAGTAATCCAGATTATCAACTCTACGACGGTTTCACCAGTAAGGCTGATAAAGCCAAATTTGCAATCATTCGCAATGCATCGCCTGAAGAGTTGGCAACCATTAAACTGGATTTTGAAGACAGTAAATTTAACACGTTGCTGTTTCGCTATCGAGCAAGAAACTGGCCGCAGACGCTCTCACCTGTAGAGCTTGATAAATGGCGTAAATACTGCCAAAACAAGTTGATGCATAATGAAGATAACCCTTCAATTTCAGCCGAAGATTTTATGCTAGAGCTTGAAAATTTAGTCGCAGAGAATGAAGGTAATGAGCACAATATGCAGATCTTAAAAGCGCTTTATCATTACGCTCAAAGTTTGTAGTTAATGCCGTAATAGCCCGCACCGCTTGGCGCTAATATGAAATGCTGACTTCGTCGATAAACAGCAGTGCGGCTTACTAATATAATTTGCATTGGCAAAATATTCGTTCTGCTTGTGTTGAAATAACCCCTCTAAGCAATGAAGAGTTTATATTGCATTAATACCAATTCGCTTAATTAAGCTACCTATTTTGAGGCGAAAAAATCTTGTCGATAATCAGGAAAAAATCCTATTTAACCTGAGGTTTGGATAAGGAATGAACTGACTCACTGTTTTTTTAATCACCTTAAACTATCTTCTTACCTAGCCAGAGAGTTTTGGGGGATAACTCCGATCTCGCGTCCTGCTACCGCACTGGTACCTACATCCTTGTAGGCAAGGCAAATTTACGGCCCAATAGCTGGGCTATTGGAAGTGAATTTAACGCAGTTAGCGCTAAAACAGGCTGCTAGAAAGGCATTAATTATCCGAAGCTCAGGTTATTTAGTGTTCTAAATAAGAAAGCTTTAACACCGTTAGCGTCAGGTTTGCTTCTTCAAATTGAGCAAGTATTAAGGCCAATTGGTATAATTCTCTCATCTATTATGGTGTTGGCATGTATTCCACATTAGCTGTAACTCTTCAATAATGGTGGGGTCGTCAATGGTAGATGGCACGATGATGTCTTCACCGTCCACCAGCTGGCGTAAGTTCTTTCTGAGTATTTTACCTGAACGGGTTTTGGGTAAACGCTCAACCACTTTAATGGTTTTAAGACAGGCAATCGCACCGATTTTTTCGCGGATCAGGCTTCTTATTTCCTCTGCAATGGCCGTTTCTGTGGTGTTTACGCTATCTTTCAGTACCACCATGGCAATAGGCACTTGGCCTTTTAGCTCGTCTTTACCGGCAAACACAGCGCATTCTGCAATTGCATTGTGGCCTGCGACGATCTCTTCCATTTCACCGGTTGACAGTCTATGCCCGGCTACGTTTATTACGTCATCGGTGCGGCCCATAATAAACAGGTAGCCGTCTTCATCAAAATACCCGCCATCGCCAGAGAGGTAATAGCCGGGGTATTGTGATAAGTAACTGCCTTTAAAGCGCGCCGTGTTATTCCAAATAGTGGTTAAACAACCGGGAGGGAGTGGTAATTTCACCGCAACAACACCTTGTTGATTGGCCTCGCAAGGACTGCCGTCCACATCAAGGATCTCGACTTGATAGCCCGGTGTGGGAACAGTGGCACTGCCCGCCTTTGTTGGCATCAATTCAATTCCAACTGGGTTAGATGCAATTGCCCAACCCGTTTCGGTTTGCCACCAGTGGTCAATTACCGGCAGCTTTGTGGTGGACTGTAGCCAGTCGTAGGTAGCAGGGTCAAGTCGTTCACCAGCTAAAAATAGCGCTTTTAGACTGCTGGTGTTGTAGTTAGCCAAGAGCGCAGCGCTCGGATCTTCTTTTTTAATGGCACGAAATGCCGTAGGTGCACTAAAAAGTGCAGCCACTTGGTATTCTTCTACCACTCGCCAAAACGCACCTGGATCTGGGGTTTTAATCGGTTTACCTTCGTATAATACGCTAGTGCAACCATAAATCAGTGGGCCATAAACAATATAAGAATGTCCCACAACCCAACCAATGTCAGATGCTGCCCAAAATACTTCGCCGGGCGCCATGCCGTAAACGGTTTTCATACTGTAGTTTAATGCCACAGCATGACCGCCCTGCTCTCGCACTACACCTTTGGGTGTACCTGTGGTGCCAGAGGTATACAAAATATAAAGCGGATGCGTGCTTGGTAACGGCACGGCATCAAAGGATTCTGGCGTGTTTGCCACCACCGCCCAGTCTAAGTCTCTTGGCGATGACATCTGCGCTTGGTATGCTTCACGCTGTAACACAATGCAATGTTCAACTTGATGCTTTGCCAGCGACAAAGCCTCATCCAGAATAGGCTTGTATTCAATAGTGCGGCCTATTTCAATTCCGCAAGAAGCACTGATCACTAGCTTTGGTTTAGCATCATCTATTCTCACCGCAAGCTCATGGGGCGCAAAACCGCCAAACACCACTGAATGAATAGCACCCACGCGCGCGCAAGCAAGCATAGCAACGACCGCCTCAGGCACCATGGGCATATAAATTACGACCCTATCCCCTACGCTCACATCAAGCTGATTTAAGCCTGCCGCAAAATGGCTCACTTGAGAGAGCAACTCGCGATAGCTAATTTTGCGTTTGGTATTCGTCACCGGCGAGTCATAAATTAATGCTGTTTGCTCTCCTCTCCCTTGGTGTACATGATGGTCGAGTGCCACATAACTGGTATTCATCAAACCATCGCTAAACCAATGACTCAACCCCTCTTGGTCTTGGCTATGTCCGATTTTTGGTGGCGTGTGCCAATCAAGCCGTGTCGCTTCTTTAAGCCAAAACGCCTCTGGGTCTTGGGAAAATGTGTGGTATGCCTGTTGATAGCTTGTTGTTGTTGTCATATTAAGTTACTCAGTTTCGCTGGAACTTAGTAAAGATAGATAAAAAATCGCCAAGTTTTGATGAGACTTTAGTCTTGCGAGGATGATATAGATCAAGGTTGGGGGCGTTAGATACGATTATGGTTTGTATGGGGGATACAATAGCTTAGCTAATGTACATTTCCAAAGTTAAGCTTACTTTCTTTTAGAGTTAAGAAAGTGCCTTTGGGAGTCATCTACTCGCTACGAATAAATTGCCCTACTTTTTAACAAAGAAAGTTGGTGGATGTTTGATTAATCTGGTACTAATACGAAGCAGAATGAGGCGATTGCAGGTGTTACTGTTTACTGTTAGTTTGCTCTGCACGCTCAAAGTTATTTAAAAAATAAAGGATTATTTCTATGTCTCCCCCTAAAAAGCTAAACAATCAGTTTCTTGGAAAAAGTATTGCAGTTGGCGCAGTTATTGGAACTACAATAGGTGTTATGGTTGGCGTAGCGTTTAACATACTAGCTTTTAGTGTGGCAATAGGTGCGGCTTTTGGGTGTAGCCTTGGAGTTGCAGTATGTGCCGCCTTTACTCAAAAGAGTTAGCATAAGTTAAAAGATAACCTTAAATGAGCACTTGCTCTTGCAAGCAAATATAATCACAGCACCCTGAACAATCGAGCCGCCATTGAAATATACGTGACGATTGTTCAGAGATCCGCCGAAGCCTACCCCACCAAGTTTACCTACTGCTCGCTTTCAAGCTTTAGCAGCAGCGCTTTGATATCATCTTTTGCGCCAGTAATATGTTTTTTCAAAAAGTCACATGCCCCTTTGGTATTTTTATCGCGGCACAGTTCCAATAGCTGGCGGTGTTCATCTGGTGCGGTTTTAATGCCACCTGCAAGTAGGATATGCATGCGCACATAACGCTCGGAATTTTTACTGTACACATCCACCAGCTCACGAGTCTGTGGGCGCTGTGCTTTGCTGTAGAGTTTGCTGTGAAATTCGGCGTTAAGCTTGCCAGTTGCCAGTTGTGTATCGCCAGCAGCCATTGCTTCTTCAAGCTCGGCTAAGATGGCTTCAGCTTCTAGCAAGTCGCGCGCCGTTAACCTATCGATTGAATGGCATAAAAGCTCGGCTTCCAACAATGCGCGTAGGTCAAAAATTTCGTCGATTTGCTCAGCGCTTAAACGTGTGACCGTCGCGCCTTTGTGCGCTTCAAAGTTAACTAAGCCTTCGGCTTCTAGTTGCAGCAGTGCTTCTCTAACGGGAATACGACTTACATTTAACTCATCTGCCAGCGCGGCTTGCCTCAGCGGCTCGCCCGCTTTGATTTCGCCTGTGAGGATTTTTTCACGAATTGCTTCAGCAACTAATTGAGTTCGAGTTTTATGTACAATCGCCATAGTATTTAGTAATTATTGTTTTATGAACTCATTATAAACGCATCTGAGTTCAAATTGCATGTTTGTCTTAATTAATTACAGAGTCAAGTGTTGAGTTACCAACAGCTGAGCAAACCTAGATTTATGTTTATTGTACTGAGTTTCGTTTTATAGTTTACTCGTAGATGAAGAGACATATTTGTTCCTCGTTATTAAATCGCACCGGTTAACATTGTATGAGGAGCGACACATATAACGGTGACTTTATGAATGAACACAAGTCTCTAGTGCGTAATCGAAGCTTCCCCCAGCATCTAAACAATTGTCAACCGCCATAAAATTACTGGTCAGGGCAAAAAATATAACCATACCGACTAGCGCTATGACTCCTAAAGCCAGCGCTAGTTTGAACTTGTGCTTGTTTGAGTTAATTAGTGAATTAGGCTTTTTATCTGTGTTTTTATAAACCATGAATGCTATCACTTTTCCGATTATTGTTATGAAAAGCGGTAACTTATCACTCTACACATATCTGCTCAAGCGAAAACCTCCTAAGTATCTACCTACGATGCAACCTCGCCATAAGCACTAAAACCACCTTAAGTTCAATACATTAGAAAAGCCCATAGCAATGCTATGGGCTTGGTTTGCTTAACTTTGTATACAAATTGGTCTTACGAATCGTTTTAGCGCTTCTAACCCTACCGACGTTGAACGTACATCAGTTGATGACGGGAACGGCCCGCCATGGTTCATGGTGGCACACACTTCTACGCCCGTTGGCATTTGCCCATAAATCAATCGACCTACGCGGTATTGTAACGCCTCTATGATGTCTTCGGCTTGATGTAAGTCAGAATCAGTGCCATGAATACTGGCGGTGAGCTGCCCATCTAAGTCTGCGATTAAGTCCTCAAGCTGCGCTAAGTCGTCATAGCTCACCACTAAAGCACTTGGCCCAAAGACTTCTTCTTTAAGCCTCTCGTCAGATACTAAACTTTTGCTATCCGTTGAAAACAAGTGCGCGTTGGCGTGAAACGGCTGTGCTTGCTCACCAGCGCTCAACAACGTTACTTGAGGGTGTGCTTTTAGCGCAGCAGTGCTGTTTTGATAAGCTTTTAAAATGCCAGGGGTTAATAGGGTATCGGAAGGTGCTGCGCTAATGTTTTGCTTAGCTGTCTCGATAAATGTTTGTGAATGATTGCTTGGCACCAACCAAATACCGGGGCTAGTACAAAATTGACCATTGCCCATAAGTAAAGACTGGACAAATTGTGTACCAAGCTCTGCGCCTTGCGACTGTATTTTTTCAGGTAAGACAATTTGCGGGTTTACGCTGCCAAGCTCACCGTAAAGCGGGATAGGTTCATGGCGCTTCGCTATAGTGCCCTGCAATGCTTTTGCGACGCCAAAGGAGCCCGTAAATCCAACCGCTTTGATAGGCTCAGCTTTAACCAGCCAATGCGCGACATCGTACGCTTTCGCTTGCAACATTGAAAACACCCCGCTTGGCATATCACATTTGCTTATTGCTGCAGCAATGGCCTTGGTCATTAGCTCACACGTTGCCGGATGTGCTGGGTGACCTTTATACACCACGGGGCAACCAGCGGCTAACGCAGCTGCGGTATCGCCTCCAAGCGTTGAGAAAGCGTAAGGGAAGTTTGATGCACCAAACACCGCAACAACGCCAATAGGAATATGCTTAAGCTGTGTTTTTGGCTTAGGCAGCGGCGTGCGATTTGGGTCCGCTTGCTCTTCCTTAGCAAGGCAAAGCTCAGCTAGGTTATCTCTCAGCGCTGCAGCAAATGCGTTTAATTGGTTTACCGTGCGGCCACGCTCGCCCTCGAGTCTTGCCCTTGGCAGGTTAGTTTCTGCCATTGTTGTGGTTATTAGCCCATCACCTAAGGCAAGAATTTCTTGGGCTATGGTTTCTAAAAACTCTGCTCGAGCAGTCATCGACGTTTTACGATAAGCCTTAAAAGCCTGCTCTGCCGCATTAACAGCTTCCTCTACTTGTACTTCACTAGCGTTAAAAAATGCTTGCGTCAGCGGCTCATTGGTTGCTGGGCAAAACGCGTAAAACGTTGTTACCGTTTGTGCGGCTTGCCACGCACCGTTAATGTAGCTCTTTCCTGATAAATTCATTGTTAGCTCCTGTTTTCTTTCAATCTTAATGGCTAGGGCCTGTTGATCTTTCTAGTTTGTTTTTGCAGCAAAGGTCAACAGGCCCTAGAGCACCTGAAAACCAAATACATACGGATCTTCGTCATCTACAGTGATACAATTACTCCCCGTTTGACGTGCCCAACCTTGAATACTTGGCAGAATTGCGGCTTTTCCCGCAACTTCAGTTGTGCCTTCGACCTTACCGATAAATTGGCTGCCTATGATGCTCTCGTGAACAAAAGTGTCGCCATCTTTTAGCAGTCCTTTTGCAAACAGCTGTGCCATGCGTGCACTTGTGCCGGTACCACAAGGCGACCTATCAATCGCTTTATCGCCATAAAATACCGCGTTGGCCGCATGACTATCTGGATGTTGTGGCGCGCCTGTCCACAACACGTGGGAGGCACCACACACGGTAGAGTCTTCAGGATGAATTGGATTTATTTGCGCATTAACTGCCGCGCGCACTTTGGGGCTCCACGCCAGTAATTCGGCGGCGCAACTTTGATCCACACCAGCAAATAGACTTTGAGGCTCAACAATAATGTAAAAGTTACCGCCATAGGCAATATCAACGATGAGCTCCCCTAGCCCATCAACATGGACAGGCACCGCTTTGTAAGCCAAAAATGCCGGCACATTGTAGAGCCTTACCCAAGTCACTTTACCTGCTTTCATCTCATAATAGGCATTCACGCGCCCCGCAGGGGTGTCAAGCTTGAGTACACCATGTTCCTTTGGAGTTATAAGGCCGCTTTCAAGGCCAAAAGTGACTGTCCCGATAGTGCCGTGCCCACACATCGGCAAGCACCCAGAAGTTTCGATAAATAGGATTGCCACATCCCCATCAGCAGTGGTCGGTGGATATAAAAAGGCACCCGACATCATGTCATGGCCCCTGGGCTCAAACATCAGTGCGCGCCTTATCCAATCGTAGTCGCGTAAAAAATGTTGGCGCTTTTCACTCATGCTCTCGCCCAAAAGCGGTGGATGACCACTCGTGACCAAGCGCACGGGATTGCCACAGGTGTGGCCATCTATACAATAGTAGGTGCCTAAAATCATACGCTTAGTCCAAGTTATATTGGCTTAAGTCAATTCGATTTGCCATCGCTTCATCGTACAAACGACTCACGTAAGCTTTTTGCTCTTGGGTGAGTGGCAATCTTGGAGAACGAGTTACCTCACTACCACGTCCAGCCAAATGTTCTGCATATTTGATGCACTGCACTAGTGTGGGAATAGTATCTAAGCGTAGCAAAGGTAAAAACCAACGCCACAGCGCGCGCGCTTCCTCATAGCGACCTTGTTCAGCAAGTTTATAAATAGCCACTGACTCGCGTGGGAATACATTGGTCAATCCCGAGATCCAACCCGTCGCACCAAGCATCAGACTTTCCAGTGCGATATCATCAACACCACCAAATACCACGTAACGATCGCCAAATGCGCTAAACAGCTCGCTAATACGGCGGGTATCTTCCGTTGCTTCTTTTACAGAAACAATATTGGACTCTTCAGCTAAGGTTTTCATGCCTTCGATTGACACGTCGACACCGTAGGTCACCGGATTGTTGTAAATCATAATAGGTAATGCTGTGCTTCGCGCTACCTGTTGGTAATGATGAATAGCTTCGCGCTCGGTTGAGCGGTAGACCATCCCTGGCAATACCATTAGTCCATCTATGCCAAGTGCTTCTGCATCCTTGGCAAACTCGACAGCAAGCGCAGTTGTGGTTTCAGCCACACCACTAAGTAGTGGTACTCTTTCACCTACCACTTCTGTTGCCGCTTTTAACACTTGGCGTTTCTCGTCAGCCGTGAGTGAGCAATTTTCACCGACGGTGCCTAATACTATGATGCCATGAACCCCTTCGTTAATCAGGTTATCTATCATCTCTTTGGTAGTATCAAAGTTGATGCTTTCATCATCATGGAATTGAGTGGTTACTGCTGGATATACACCCTGCCAATTTACGTTCATGGTTCTCGCCTTTCATTTGGTTGTTTAGTTATTGTGCTTGCCATCATAGGTATATTGTATACAATAATCAATATTCAAAAAGCAGATTTTTTAGCCATCAACTAAAATGACTAGCCTAAATGTCTGTAATATTATGATTTATAAGTGGTAAATTTTTTCTTTTTGGTATTTAAACGAGGCCTGATTGATGTCTATGTGGAAATACAATTTAGGATGGTGAGGTAAATTGTGGAAAGTAATAATAAAATTGCAGTGATAGGCGCAGGGATCATTGGGATCACCACCGCGCTGCAATTAGCTCGACGAGGCCACGCTGTTACCTTGCTCGATAAAAATCAGCCCGCAGAGGGATGCTCTAAGGGTAATGCGGGGCATTTTGCCACAGAGCAGGTATTCCCTATGGCAGATGCAGCTTTACTAACAAAAGTGCCTGGCATGTTAGTCAATCCGGTGGGGCCTTTGCGAATTGAGACCACCTCTTTGCTCAAAAATATTCCTTGGTTTGTACGATTCTTAAAGCAAATGAAAAGTAGCTGTTTCCACAAAGGTACAATCGCACTTAGAAGTTTAAATGAACGCGCACTACCCGCATATCAGCGTTTACTTGGTGATAAGTATCATACACTTATATCTAGCAACGGCAGTTTACTGGTATTTGAAGGTGACGAAAGCTCTGCCCGTAAAAGTTATAACAAATACACCGAACAAGACATCTCAGTGAGCTTACTTACAGGTGATCAAGCCCGAGAAATGGAGTCGAGCCTATCAAGTACCATTACCTCAGCACTGTATTTTGATAAAGTCGCGCATAGCACAGATCCCTACGCCCTTTGTTTGACTTTATATGAGCAGTTTATGCAGCTAGGGGGAGCATTCAAACAAGCCTCAATCGACAATATTATCCACACAGAGCATGGCTATACACTTCACTCCAAAAGCCACAAGATGACCTTTAACAAAGTAGTTGTAGCAACAGGAGCGGCAAGTAAAACACTCTGTGCGTCTTTAGGTTACTCACTGCCCATGATTGCCGAGCGTGGTTATCACAACATGTTGGCAGTGAAGAATACGCTTACACGACCTGTTGCATCAAATGAGCGAGGGTTTATCATGACGCCCATGTCACAAGGTTTACGACTGGCCGGCACGGTAGAATTTGCCACACTGGATAGTAAACCCAACTACAGCCGTGCTCGTGCATTATTACATCACGCAAGCATTCTATTAAGGCAAACTCTGCCACAACACAGTGAGGCGCTTTGGGTTGGCTGCCGCCCCTCACTCCCAGATTATTTACCTGTCATCGGACAAGCGCCAAATCATCACAACCTATATTTTGCACTGGGTCATCAGCACTTAGGACTGACCCAAGCCGCAATTTCAAGTGAATGTATCGCAGATCTTATTGACAATAAGCCCAACGACATCGATCTTACTCCCTTTAGTATTGCTCGATTTAATTAGCTAAGGATCACAATAAATGAAAGGTATTGCATACCAGAGCGTGCAGCAAGCGCTAGATAACTTAGAAAATATGACCAAAGGTGTAGCGCCAATTGCCGAAAGCGAGTATTTAGCAAGAATAGAAAAAGCTCAACAATATATGCAGCAAAACAACATTGATGCACTCTATTTAAATGCTGGTACAAATTTAAAATACTTTACTGGTTTGCAATGGTACGCCAGTGAGCGTTTGGTCGGTGCTATTTTACCCGCCAATGGACAAGTTCAGTTTATCGTCCCGTTTTTTGAAATTGGCTCTATTAAGGATTATTGGCTGATTGAAGGCCCTATTCATGCTTGGCAAGAAGAAGAATCTCCTTACGAGCTCGTTGCAAACGTACTTAACACACTCAATATTGATAGCACAGGCACACTCGCCATTGACGAAAGCACTGCGTTTTTTGTTGCTGATGGGATCAGACTCGCGGCACCTGAGCTTTCGCTTATCAATGCAAAGGCAGTAACCGCGCATTGTAGAATGCATAAATCGGCCAATGAAATTGCCCTTATTCAACGTGCAATGGACATGACACTTGCCGTACATAAAGCAACGGCATCTATGCTGTATGAAGGGATCACCACAACCGAAGTTGAAGCCTTTATTAATGAAGCGCACAAAAAAGTGGGGGCACCGGGCAATTATTTTTGTATTGTGCTATTTGGTGTGGCGTCGTCATTCCCACATGGTGTAAAAAATCCACAAACGCTGAAAAAAGGCGATGTGGTTCTCGTCGACACTGGTTGTAAGTTACACGGCTATCTCAGCGATATCACCCGTACTTATGTTTTTGGCGACCCCAGTGAAAAGCAAAAGTCCGTTTGGCAAATCGAGAAGCAAGCGCAAATTGCAGCATTTAATGTAGCCAAAATTGGTGCGCCCTGTGGCGCTGTTGATAAAGCCGCGAGAGAGTATATTGCCAGCAATGGGCTCGGTCCTGATTATCAACTACCAGGTTGCCCACATCGCACTGGGCACGGTATCGGCTTAGATATCCACGAATGGCCTTATTTAGTCAAAGACAACCCAGAACCGCTTGCAGCTGGAATGTGTTTTTCAAATGAACCGATGCTGGTTATTCCTGATGAATTTGGCATTCGCTTGGAAGACCATTTCTATATGACCGACGATGGTCCACGTTGGTTTACTGAGCCTGCGCACAGCATAGACAATCCTTTTGGGGTTAAGTGATATTAGAAATAAATGATGAGTTGCTCTGATGAGGAACTCATCATTTATCGTGATTGATTAGAGCACAGCTTAATTGGTATAAACATAGCATCTACAATTTACTGCGCTACAACTTATGATTGCAACTACTCCACCACCACCCTATTACGCCGTAATTCTTACCAATATAAAAAATGAAGACGACGAGGGTTACGCCCAAACCGCGTCGAGAATGGTCGAGCTTGCACAGCTTCAACCCGGTTTTTTAGGATTAGAATCTGCGCGTGAGGAGGTTGGGATCACCGTTTCTTATTGGCGAGACCTTGAGTCAATCAAAGCATGGAAAGCCAATGCTGAGCATATTGAGGCGCAAAAAAACGGCAATAAAAAATGGTATCAAAGCTATACAACTCGTATCGCCAAGGTAGAGCGTGAATATAGTCTTTGAGCTAACGCTTAGTTGTTGTCGCTTGCGCTTTGTTCACTCGCGACTTTAACCGTGATAGCCCTTGAGGCGTTACGCTCAAATAATTAGCCAGATCATAATTTGCTAAACCATTAACCCAATGCGGACGTTTGTCACGCAAAAAACAATATCTTTGCTCCAGCGTATTTAGTAGTAGAAAAGCTTCTTTTGCTTCTTTAAATAGCAACTGCTGTTCTAATAATTTTAATTTAAGTGCGCGAAGATTATCTTGTTCTAATTCGGCTAGCGGAACGAGTACCAACTCCACATCATCCAGCGCAGAGATTTGATAGAAGCTAGGAGATTTTTGGATCCATTCAGCAAATAAAATACAAAGTTCACCAGCAAAATAGAACTCCTTATGTCTTAGCTCCCCTGTTTCATTTACAACCGATGATACAAGCTTACCAGAGCGGATAAAAAAGCCATGACGTTGCACTTGCCCTTGTTGCAATAATATTTCATTGCGGCTGCAGCGCTTAGTGTCGAACGTTGGGTTTTGCTGAGTAAGTGTTAATAATTCATTTTTTGTGGCTTCACAAAGCTGACCGAGTTTATGAAAAGGCATAATCCCCTCATGCAATTGGTATAGCGAGATCAAAAAAGGCTCCTTGAGGAGCCTTTTTAACGTGTGGTATTAACTTACCAACCCGCTTTCTCTTTTAGTGCAGAACCGATTTCTGCAAGAGAGCGAACTGTTTTAACACCCGCTGCTTCAAGTGCTGCGAATTTCTCGTCAGCTGTACCTTTACCGCCTGCGATAATTGCACCAGCGTGACCCATACGCTTACCTGGAGGAGCTGTAACACCTGCGATGTAAGAAACAACAGGCTTAGTTACGTTGTGCTTGATGTACTCAGCCGCTTCTTCTTCAGCTGTACCGCCGATCTCACCGATCATGACGATAGCTTCAGTTTGCGGATCGTTTTGGAACATCTCTAGTACGTCGATGAAGTTAGTGCCTGGGATTGGATCACCACCGATACCAACACAAGTAGATTGACCGAAGCCAGCGTCTGTTGTTTGCTTAACTGCTTCGTAAGTCAAAGTACCAGAACGTGACACGATACCTACTTTACCAGGTAAGTGGATGTGACCTGGCATGATACCGATCTTAGTTTCACCTGGTGTGATAACACCTGGGCAGTTAGGACCAATCATGCGAACGCCAGTTTCTTCTAGCTTCACTTTAACATCAACCATATCTAGTGTAGGGATGCCTTCAGTGATACATACGATTAGTTCGATACCTGCGCTGATCGCTTCAAGGATAGCGTCTTTACAGAACGCAGCTGGTACGTAGATAACAGATGCAGTTGCACCAGTTGACTCTACCGCTTCACGTACTGTGTTAAATACAGGTAGACCTAAGTGAGTTGTGCCGCCTTTACCAGGAGAAACACCGCCAACCATTTGCGTACCGTACTGGATAGCTTGCTCAGAGTGGAAAGTACCCTGACCACCAGTGAAACCTTGACAGATTACTTTAGTATCTTTGTTAATTAGTACAGACATTATTTGCCCTCCGCAGCAGCAACTACTTTCTCAGCAGCGTCAGTTAGTGACTCAGCTGCAATGATGTCAAGGCCAGAGTTAGCTAGTACTTCACGACCAGCTTCAGCGTTAGTACCTTCAAGACGTACAACTACTGGTACGTTTACGCCAACTTCTTTAACCGCACCGATAATACCTTCAGCGATCATGTCACAACGTACGATACCACCGAAAATGTTAACTAGTACTGCTTTAACATTGTCGTCAGAAAGGATGATCTTGAATGCTTCAGATACACGCTCTTTAGTCGCGCCGCCACCAACGTCTAGGAAGTTAGCTGGCTTGCCGCCGTGTAGGTTTACGATGTCCATAGTACCCATCGCAAGGCCTGCACCGTTAACCATACAACCAACGTTACCGTCTAGTGCTACGTAGTTAAGCTCAAAGCTTGCTGCGTGTGCTTCACGTGCGTCTTCTTGTGAAGGATCGTGGAATTCGCGGATCTTAGGCTGGCGGAACAATGCGTTGCCGTCTACACCGATTTTGCCGTCTAGGCAGTGTAGGTTACCAGCGTCTGTGATCACTAGAGGGTTGATTTCTAGTAGAGCAAAGTCGTGGTTGATAAACATTTGCGCTAGACCCATGAAGATCTTAGTGAATTGCTTAACTTGAGTTGGGTTCAAACCTAGTTTGAACGCTAGCTCACGACCTTGGTAAGCTTGAGGACCTACTAGTGGGTCGATCTCAGCTTTATGAATTAGTTCAGGCGTTTCTTCTGCAACTTGTTCAATTTCTACACCACCTTCAGTTGATGCCATGAACACGATTTTACGTGAACCACGGTCAACAACAGCACCTAGGTATAGTTCATTTGCAATATCAGTGCAGCTTTCTACTAAGATTTTAGCAACAGGCTGACCTTTCTCGTCTGTTTGGTAAGTAACTAGGTTTTTACCTAACCAGTTTTCAGCGAATGCGCGGATTTCGTCTTTGCTGTCTGCAAGTTTAACACCGCCAGCTTTACCACGGCCGCCAGCGTGTACTTGACACTTAACAACCCACTTGTCTCCACCGATTTTACCAGCAGCTTCAACTGCTTCTTGAGGTGTATCACAAGCAAAGCCTTCTGATACAGGTAAACCATATTCGGCAAAAAGTTGTTTTGCCTGATACTCATGCAAATTCATGATGCTTTATCCAATTTTTTATACTAAAAAAGCTGAATATTTATGCAAATAGTCAGCTATCCCAAATTGCGCACATAGTATAGATCCCAAGGCTTCTGATGAAAACCCCACTTAGACCAAAGGCGCAAAAAAAAAGCTGTATGCGAGCATACAGCTTATTCTTTAAACAAATATTATACGTCTAGTAGTAGACGTGTTGGATCTTCAAGTAACTCTTTAATTGTTACTAGGAAACCAACTGACTCTTTACCATCGATTTGACGGTGGTCATAAGATAGTGCTAGGTACATCATAGGTAAAATTTCAACTTTACCGTTTACTGCCATAGGGCGCTCTTGGATTTTGTGCATGCCCAAGATTGAAGACTGTGGCAAGTTGATGATAGGCGTAGATAGTAGTGAGCCGAATACACCACCGTTGGTAATAGTGAAGTTACCGCCAGTCATATCGTCAACAGTTAGTTTGCCATCACGACCTTTGATAGCCAATTCGCGAATATTCTTCTCGATTTCAGCAACAGAAAGCTTATCGCAATCACGTAGTACTGGAGTCACTAGACCACGAGGTGTTGATACCGCGATGCTGATGTCAAAGTAGTTGTGGTAAACGATATCGTCACCGTCGATTGACGCGTTAACTTCAGGGAAACGCTTAAGTGCTTCAGTTACCGCTTTCACGTAGAAAGACATGAAACCTAAACGAATACCGTGGCGCTTCTCAAATACCTCTTGGTACTGCTTACGAAGATCCATGATTGGCTTCATGTTTACTTCGTTGAACGTTGTCAGCATTGCTGTTGAGTTCTTCGCTTCTAATAAGCGGTTAGCGATTGTCTTACGTAGACGAGTCATTGGTACACGTTTCTGAGTACGCTCACCTACCGGGGCAGCTGGTGCTGAAGCTGCAGGCTTAGACTCTGATTTTGCTGGTGCTTTAAGGAAAGCGTCCACGTCTTCTTTAGTAATGCGACCACCTTTACCAGACCCTTTGATCTTAGCAGCATCAAGGCCTTTCTCTGCGATAAGACGACGAACAGATGGTGTTAGTACATCTGAGTTTTCGTCAGAAGCAGCAGCTGGTGCTTCTTCTTTCTTCGCACTTGATGATGCAGCTGGTGCGCCACCGGCAACGATTTTACCGATAACTTGATCACCTAGTACTGTCTCACCTTCAGCGTGGATGTGCTCACCCATCACACCGTCTTCAGGTGCAACAACTTCAAGAACCACTTTATCTGTTTCAATATCAACTAGATTCTGGTCGCGGCTAACCGCTTCACCTGGTTGAACGTGCCAAGTTGCGATAGTAGCGTCTGCTACTGACTCAGGAAGTACAGGTACTTTAATGTCCACTTCTTTACCTTCTGCTGCTGGCGCCGATTCTGACGCTGCTGGTTTTTCATTTGATTGAGCAGGCGCTGCTGCTTCATCAGCAGCACCTAGTTGTGCAATAACTTGTTCGCCAAGAACGGTTGCGCCTTCCTCTTCAGAAATTGTAACGATAACACCATCTTCTGGCGCTACAACTTCTAAAACGACCTTATCCGTTTCGATGTCAACTAAGTTTTGATCACGAGTCACTTTATCGCCAACGCTTACATGCCATGTAGCAACCGTTGCATCGGCAACAGACTCAGGAAGAACAGGAACCTTAATTTCGGTTGTCATCTCTTATTCCTTATTTCTTAATTGTTAAAGCGTCAGCAATTAACGCGTTTTGTTCTTTAGTATGTGTAGACATGTATCCACATGCTGGTGCAGCTGAAGCCTTACGGCCTGCATAAGTCAGATTTGCGCCAGCTGGGATAGCTTCCCAGAAATGATGCTGTGAACAGTACCAAGCACCTTGGTTTTGTGGCTCTTCTTGACACCAAACAAAATCTTTTACGTGCTGGTAGCGAGCCATGATCTCATCCATCTCTTTGTGAGGGAATGGATATAGCTGTTCAACACGAACGATTGCCACGTTGTTAAGCTCTTGCTTACGACGTTCTTGCAGTAGTTCGTAATAAACCTTACCGCTACAGAACACAACACGCTCAACGTTTTCAGGATTGATATCATCAATCTCATCGATCATGTTATTGAATACGCCTTCGGATAGCTCTTCTAGGCTAGAAACAGCTAATGGGTGGCGTAATAGCGACTTAGGCGTCATTACAATCAGAGGACGACGTAGTGGACGAACCGATTGACGACGTAGCATTGCATAAACTTGCGCTGGTGTTGACGGCACACATACTTGCATATTGTGGTCAGCACAAAGCTGTAAATAACGCTCTAAACGCGAAGAACTGTGCTCTGGACCTTGACCTTCATAGCCATGAGGAAGTAGTAGTGTTAGACCACATAAACGACCCCACTTCTGCTCACCTGAACTTAGGAATTGGTCGAATACGACTTGAGCACCGTTGGCGAAGTCACCAAATTGCGCTTCCCATAGTACCAATGACGTTGGCTCTGCTGTCGCGTAACCATATTCGAACGCAAGTACCGCTTCTTCCGATAGTACTGAATCGTACACTTCGAACAGGCCTTGACCTTCACGAATGTTTTGCAGCGGAAGATAAGTCGACGCGTCTTTTTGGTTATGAACTACGGCATGACGGTGGAAGAATGTACCACGACCAGAATCCTGACCAGTAAGACGAATATCAGTGCCCTCATCAACCAAGGTCGCGTAAGCCAATGTCTCAGCCATACCCCAATCAAGCATTTTCTCGCCTTGCGCCATAAGTTTACGATCATCGTAAATCTTTTTAACGCGTGATTGTGCTTTATGAGCCTCTGGGTAGCTCGCAATCTTTTCGCCAAGCGCTTTGAGTTTATCTAGCGCAACCTTTGGCTCATACGGCGTATCCCAATCGTGACCAACATACTTAGACCAATCTGATGAGTGTTTGGTTTCTTTTTGAATTTCTTCAACGACACAAACGCCTTTATCAAGACCATTTCGGTACTCGTCAGCAATTTGTTTCGCATCGTCTTCAGAAATCACACCTTCGCGTACAAGTTGATCAGCATACAATTGGCGAGGTACTGGGTGCTTTTTGATCTTCTGATACATCAGCGGTTGCGTCGCATTTGGCTCATCCGCTTCGTTGTGGCCGTGGCGACGGTAACATACTAAGTCAATTACCACATCGCGTTTAAACTTGTTACGGAAATCAAGTGCAACTTGTGTAACAAAAGCAACAGCTTCAGGATCGTCTGCGTTCACGTGGAAGATAGGTGCCTGAACCATTTTAGCGATATCAGTACAGTATTCAGTCGAACGAGTATCTTCGCGTTTTGACGTAGTGAAACCAACTTGGTTATTAACTACGATACGGATCGAACCGCCAACTCCGTATGCACGTGTTTGCGATAAGTTAAACGTTTCTTGAACGACACCTTGACCTGCGATTGCAGAGTCACCGTGAATTGTGATTGGTAATGCTTTAGAACCACTTTGGCAATTCAAACGGTCAAGACGAGCACGTACCGAACCCATTACTACTGGGTTTACGATTTCAAGGTGAGATGGGTTAAATGCCAATGCCATATGAACATTGCCGCCCTTCGTACCGAAGTCAGAAGAGAAACCCATGTGGTATTTAACATCACCAGAACCTGCGTGCTCGCCATATTTACCTGCGAACTCGTCAAATAGTTCTTGAGGGTTTTTACCCAATACATTCACTAGTACATTTAGACGACCTCGGTGGGCCATGCCAATTACGACTTCTTGCTGACCGCTTTCACCAGCACGGTGAATAAGCTCTTTCAGCATAGGCACAAGTGAGTCACCGCCTTCTAGAGAGAAACGCTTAGCGCCTGGGAATTTTGCGCCCAAGTACTTTTCTAAGCCGTCTGCAGCAGTTAGACCTTTGTAGATTCTTAGTTTGGTTTCTTTGTCGAATTGTGGCTTCGAGAAGGACGATTCCAAACGCTGTTGTAACCAACGTTTTTCTTCGGTAGAGGTGATGTGCATGTACTCTGCACCGATAGAGCCACAGTATGTCGCTTTAAGCGCAGCGTACAAGTCTTTGAGTTTCATTGTCTCTTTGCCACAAGCAAAAGAGCCAACGTTAAATTCTTTATCTAAGTCTGCATCAGTTAAATCATGAAAAGCAGGGTCAAGATCGCGAACACGTTCTCTATCCCAAATCCCTAAAGGATCTAGGTTTGCGTTCTGATGACCTCTGAAACGGAATGCATTAATTAACTGCAGAACTTTAACTTGCTTGGCATCAGCAGAACCCTCTGCGGAAACCACGACTTCTCTGTGTTTGTTTTTAGCAAGCTCCGCAAATTGCGCTCTTACTTCTGAATGTTTAGTGTCAACATCCACTCCATCAACTTTAGGTAGTTGATCAAACACCTCTCGCCACTCTTCTGGCACTGAAGCTGCATCATCTAGATACGCCTCATATAGATCTTCTACGTACGCAACGTTACCGCCGTACAAATGCGAAGATTCTAGCCATGCCTTCATCACACCTTCGTGCATCTATTAGCCCTTTTATCTAGCGCAGAAACTCAAACGAAAACAAGATGGCAAGCTTTTGCTTGCCATCTTAGCTAGTAGTATGTGTTATACCGAACGGTTTAACAACATTGATTTAATTTGTCCAATTGCCTTAGTTGGATTAAGGCCTTTTGGACATACGCTAACACAGTTCATAATACTGTGACAGCGGAATACGCTGAACGCGTCATCAAGACCAGCAAGACGTTCTTCTGTCGCTGTATCACGGCTATCAGCCAAGAAACGATAAGCATGTAGAAGACCCGCAGGACCGATGAACTTGTCTGGGTTCCACCAGAAAGAAGGACAAGACGTTGAACAACATGCACAAAGAATACATTCGTACAGGCCATCTAGCTTTTCACGTTCTTCAATAGACTGAAGACGTTCTTCACCACCAGTTGGCTTGTCGTTGATCAAGAATGGCTTAACCTTCTCGTATTGCGTATAGAACTGGCTCATGTCGATTACTAAGTCACGGATCACCGGAAGACCTGGTAATGGACGAATGACGACCTTGCCTTTACCACCGCTCTGCAAAGCAGAAATTGGAGTAATACATGCAAGACCATTTTTACCATTCATATTAATACCGTCAGAACCACATACCCCTTCACGGCATGAACGACGGAAAGATAAAGATGGGTCTTGCTCTTTTAACTGCATAAGAGCATCTAACACCATCATGTCACGACCTTCCTCTACTTCTAGAGAATAGTCTTGCATGCGTGGCGCCGCATCTTCATCAGGATTATAACGATAAACAGATAATTCTAAAGTTGCCATCGCTTAGCTCCTAGTATGTACGTGCTTTCGGTGGGAATGCTTCACGAGTCTTAGGCGCGTAGTTAACTTCACGCTTACTCATAGACTCAGACTCTGGGTTGTAAATCGAGTGACACAACCAGTTTTCATCATCACGCTCTGGGTAATCGAAGCGAGAGTGTGCACCACGACTTTCCGTACGGAAGTTCGCAGCAACCGCTGTCGAATACGCTGTTTCCATCAAGTTATCTAACTCTAGACACTCGATACGTTGCGTGTTGAATTCAGCAGACTTATCGTCAAGACGTGCGTACTGTAGACGCTCACGAATCTCTTTAAGTTCTTTAAGACCTTCAGCCATTGCATCACCTTCACGGAATACCGAGAAGTTAAGCTGCATACAACGTTGTAGATCTTTCTTGATTTGTACAGGATCTTCACCCTGACCTTTCGCAGAAGTTTCCCAACGGTTAGTACGCGCAAGTGCTGCGTCTACGTTATCGTTGCTTGCTTCTTTGGCGATTTCAGCATCTTTCAAGTAAGTACCAAGGAAGTTACCCGCCGCACGACCGAATACGACAAGGTCAAGCAGTGAGTTACCACCTAGACGGTTTGCACCGTGTACAGATACACACGCAATCTCACCTACTGCAAATAGACCTTCAACGATCTTTTCATTACCTTGACCGTCTACGTTCAGTACTTGACCGTTTACGTTAGTAGGTACACCACCCATCATGTAGTGACAAGTCGGGATTACTGGAATTGGCTCTTCCGCTGGGTCTACGTGTGCGAATGTCTTCGCTAGATCACAAACGCCAGGAAGACGTAAATTAAGTGTCTCAGCACCTAAGTGGTCAAGCTTCAGCTTGATGTGCGGACCCCAAGGACCATCACAACCACGACCTTCACGGATCTCAGTCATCATTGAACGTGCAACAACGTCACGTGATGCTAGGTCTTTCGCGTTTGGCGCATAACGCTCCATGAAGCGCTCGCCATCTTTATTTAGAAGGTAACCACCTTCACCACGACAACCTTCTGTTACTAGTACACCCGCACCTGCGATACCTGTCGGGTGGAACTGCCACATTTCCATGTCTTGCATTGAAATGCCAGCACGAACCGCCATACCAACGCCGTCACCTGTGTTGATGTGCGCATTCGTTGTTGATGCGAAAATACGACCCGCACCACCAGTTGCAAGAACAACTGCTTTTGATTTGAAATAGGTGATTTCACCTGACTCGATGTCGATTGCGGTGACACCCACTACATCGCCATTGTCATTTTTTACTAGGTCTAGTGCATACCACTCAGAGAAAACGTTTGTTTTGTTTTTAACGTTTTGCTGGTATAGGCAGTGTAGCAACGCGTGACCAGTACGGTCCGCTGCGGCTGCTGTACGTGCAGCTTGCTCGCCACCAAAGTTTTTCGACTGACCACCGAAAGGACGCTGATATACGCGACCATTCTCAAAACGAGAGAAAGGTAGACCCATGTTCTCAAGTTCAGTGATAGCTTCTGGACCTGTTTTACACATGTACTCGATAGCGTCTTGGTCACCGATGTAATCAGAACCTTTAACCGTATCGTACATGTGCCATTCCCAGTTGTCCTCGTGAGAGTTACCTAGCGCAACGGTGATACCACCCTGTGCTGATACTGTATGAGAACGAGTTGGGAAAACTTTTGAAATAAGAGCACAAGTTTTGCCTGATTCCGAGATAGCAAGTGCCGCGCGCATACCCGCACCGCCTGCACCGACTACAACTGCGTCAAATTCACGTACGTTATATTTCACTTAAACACCCCACAGAACAAACAGACCAATAGCTACGTAAGCTAAAGCCATAAGGTTTAATACAAAGCCAAGAATAGTGCGAGTTGTTGAGTTCTTAACGTAGTCAGTTAGAACCTGCCACAAACCGATGCGTGTATGTACCATGATACATACTAGTGTGATCATCGTTGCTGCTTTCACAGCTAAATTTGAGAACAACCCTGACCAAGCTTCATAAGTTAGTTCAGGAGTAATTAGAAGATAGCCTACGATGAATACCGCGTAAGCTAGGATAATTAACGCAGTTGTACGTAGTGACACGTAGTCTTGTACGCCATCACGCTTTAGAGTCGCTTGATTTAAGACCATATCCATACTCCAGCCAAAATTGCTACGATAACCCAAAGTGCTAGTGCAATCTTCGCGCTATTGTTGCCTGATTCTAATTCTTCCCAATGTCCCATATCCTGGATCATGTGACGGATACCACCGATGATGTGGTAAGACAATACAGTTAGGGTGCCCCACGCGATGAATTTCGCGATAAAGCCAGACATCAGTTCTTTTACAAACTCGAAGCCTTCAGGAGAAGAAAGGGATTCAGACCAAGCCCAAATCACAAAGGTCAAAGCGAAGAAGAAAGCAACACCGGTGACACGGTGAAGAATCGACGCTTTAGCCGTTGGCGGCATAGATATAGTCGTAAGATCTAGATTTACAGGTCTTTGCTTTTTCACAGTTACTTGCCCATCTTTGCCCACAAAGGAGCTCATCTACTTGTTTTTATGAAACCCACCTACATATTGCAAATGTAGGTGGCACACTCTAGATAAACCAATTAGGACACCAAAAAGTTCACTCGAGTGTAAAAATTGATGTAAAAATAGGTTTACCCACAGACGATACGGTATAAAACCGTTGACAGTATATAAGGCTATGCGCCCTTTTACAATTCTTGTTTAGATAGAGACGCTTGCGAATTAGCGAATGGTCTAATATTTAATCGCCGTAGAATATTTATTATACATTTATGCATAAATCACAGAAAAATTGACTTTTAACCTAGGTTATAAGTTAGAATGATCTGAATTTGCTTAACATTAGTATCACAACATAACAATCAGAATATTGTTATTAAATAGGAGACAAATAGATGGCAGATAAAAAAGCCACAGTCCATATTGATGGTCACGATCCGATTGAGTTACCAATTTACGAAGGTACAGCTGGTCAAGACGTAGTTGACGTTCGTTCTTTAGGTGCTCACGGCCTATTTACGTATGACCCAGGATTTATGTCGACTGCCTCTTGTGACTCGTCTATCACTTACATTGACGGTGCCAAAGGTGTACTGCTTCATCGCGGTTATCCAATTGAGCAACTTGCTGAAAATTCTAACTATATTGAACTTTGCTACCTACTATTAAACGGTGAATTACCAAGCGAAGAACAACTAGCTGAGTTCTCAGATGAGATCACTCGCAACACAATGATGCACGAGAAGATTGCTGCGTTTTTCCAAGGCTTCCGTGTAGATGCACACCCTATGGCAATGCTATGTGGTGTAGTTGGTGCGTTATCTTCGTTCTACCACTCAGATTTGGATATTTCTGACGAAGATCAACGTATGCGTTGTGCAATCAAATTAGTAGCTAAGCTACCAACAATTGCTGCAATGGCGTACAAATATAACGTTGGCCAACCGTTCGTATATCCACGTAACGACTTGAGCTACGCAGAAAACTTCCTTCACATGATGTTCTCTGTGCCAGCTGAAGACTACAACGTCAGCCCTGTACTTGCTAAAGCAATGGATCGTATTTTCATGCTTCACGCAGATCACGAGCAAAACGCGTCAACTTCAACAGTTCGTCTTGCTGGCTCTTCAGGTGCAAACCCTTACGCGTGTATCGCGGCAGGTATTGCATCACTTTGGGGCCCTGCACACGGCGGCGCAAACGAAGCATGTTTAACTATGCTTGAAGAAATTGGTTCTGTTGATCGTATTGACGAGTACGTTGCAAAAGCAAAAGATAAGAACGATCCGTTCCGTCTAATGGGCTTTGGTCACCGTGTTTATAAAAACTTTGACCCACGCGCGACAGTAATGCGTCAAACGTGCCACGAAGTACTTAAAGAGCTAAACATTCAAGATCCACTGCTTGACGTAGCAATGAAACTTGAACAGATCGCCCTAGAAGACCCTTACTTCATTGAGAAGAAACTATACCCGAATGTAGACTTCTATTCTGGTATCATTCTTAAAGCAATCGGTATTCCAACAAGCATGTTTACGGTTATCTTCGCGATGTCTCGTACTGTGGGCTGGATTTCACACTGGAACGAAATGCTTTCTCAACCAGGACACAAAATTGGTCGTCCGCGTCAGCTTTACAAAGGCTACACGTCTCGCGACTACAAAACACAAAACGACAGATAATCTCGTTATTGTGTTTGAAAAGGCCGCTTAATGCGGCCTTTTTTGTTTTAATATCGCCGCGTATTCGTTAGAATCGCGCTGCTCAATTAACTCAGGTACGTTATGACTGACATCCAATCTCTGCGCAACGACTTTCCAATTTTGAACAAACAACTTGATGGACAGCCGCTTTGCTATCTTGACTCTGCTGCAACTGCGCAAAAACCGAACAAAGTCATTGATGTCATAAAAACTTTTTATCAAGATGAGAATTCAAACGTACATAGAGGTTTACACACGCTTAGTGAAAACGCCACTGTTCGCTACGAAAGTGCCCGAGAAACAATTGCCAATTTTTTAAATGTTGAAACACGAGAAATAGTATGGACCAGCGGCGCAACTGAATCACTAAACTTGTTGGCTCATGGCCTGAGTGCACGCTTCACTTCAGACAGTGTAATTGCCATCAGTCCCTTTGAACATCACGCTAACATAGTGCCTTGGCAAGAAGCTTGTCAGCGTACCGGCGCAACTTTACTGGTGTTACCTATGTTAGACGGCGTCCTCGATGAGCAAGGTGCCATTGCGATGTTAAAGCAGCATAAACCTGATGTGTTAGCGATGGGCCATGTTTCAAACGCACTTGGGAATATTCATCCAGTTGAGTCGCTCATCTCGGTTTGCAAAGCCTTGGGTACCATCACGGTTATCGACGGCGCACAGTCTTTACTGCATTTAAGACCTGATCTGAAGGCGCTGGATTGCGACTTTTATGTTTTTTCAGCTCACAAAGCGCTTGGACCAACAGGTGTCGGCGGACTTTATGGTAAATACCAGCAACTAAATGCGCTCCCCGTATACAAAACCGGCGGCGAAATGATAAAAGAAGTGAGTTTTGAGCGATCCAGCTATCGAGAGGCACCTGGCAAGTTTGAGCCCGGCACTCCCAATATTTCTGGCGTTATCGGATTTGCCGCAGCGATAGATTATGTAAACGAGATTGATCCCAGTGCACTTCAACGTTATGAGCAAGCGCTCTATCACTTCCTTCTAGAAAAGCTAAAACAGATTGAAGGCATCACGGTTTATGGCGATACACAAAACAATGTTGGCGTCGTCAGTTTTAACTATAAAAACGAACACCACTACGATCTTGCCACACTACTCAATACATACGGCGTAGCAGTCAGAAGCGGACACCATTGTACTCAGCCGCTAATGAAAATGCTCAAGGTTAATGGGACAGTACGTGCAAGTTTGGCTTTTTATAATAACCAAGACGATATTGAGCATTTTATTAATGCGTTAAGTGCCACAATAGAATTATTAGATTGAACTTATGAATATTGAACATATCACAAAAAAATTGTCTGAAAGTCATGGCTGGCAAGCCAAGTATCGTGAAATTATGCTGCTAGGTAAACAACTTCCTGAGCTTCCTGATGCGTTGAAAGTTGACTCAGCGTTAGTGTCGGGCTGTGATAGTAAAGTTTGGCTCTATCTGGACTTAGATGAAAACGCGCAGCAGCTCGTACTTATTGCCGACTCAGATACGCGTATTGTTAAAGGCATACTTGCAATCATCATTGCAGCGTACGCAGGTAAAACGCCTGAGCAAGCGAGCCAATTTAATGCTTATAAGCTGTTCGAGTCGCTTGGATTAATTGCTCACCTAAGCCCATCAAGAGGTAATGGTATACGTGCGATTGTTGAACAGATCCAAGTGCAGGCGGAGATATTAAAATAACGTGATATAAGGTGCTCAAACGAGCACACTTATTCGCTGCTTTTGCTTTGTTTATCGAGGTACTTACGTATTGCTTTGGACGCCGCAAAAAAACCAAAACTCCCGGTTACCATAGTGGCAGAGCCAAACCCGGTGGCGCAGTCCATGTTTTTCCCACCTTCAGCTTGTTGCTTTGCTTTGCACACGGTGCCATCGGTACTTGGGTAAACGAGTTGCTCTGTGGAATACACGCAATCTACGCCAAATTTACGTTTTGGATTATCGCTAAAGTTATATTGTTTTCTGAGAATATAGCGTACTTTTGCCAGCAGCGGATCATGGGTCGTCTTTGCCACATCCCCATATTGGATCTGGCTCGGATCGGTTTGACCGCCTGCACCACCTGTGGTGATCACCGGTATTTTATTGCGCTTACAATGTGCGATTAGCGCCGCTTTCTCTTTAACCGCGTCGATACAGTCGATAACATAATCAAAGCCTTGAATGTAGTTTCTAATGTTATCTAACATCAGAAAATCATCGATCAGGGTAACTTCACAATCTGGGTTAATCGCAAGACAGCGATCTCGCATTGCTTCAATCTTTTGCATCCCGATACTTTCGCTATGAGCATGTAACTGACGGTTGATGTTGGTTACACAAATATCGTCCATATCGATAAGCGTTATTTTACCTATACCCGTTCTCACTAGCGCTTCTACAGCCCAACTGCCAACGCCACCAATACCAATGACACAAAAGTGTGCTTTACTTAATGCTTCCAACTCGGCGTTACCGTATAACCGACCAATACCGCCAAATCTTAGTTCTCTATTCGAATCCGTCATGTTACCACTCTAATTGACTTGGATTTTGCCAACTTGCAAAGATTTCATGTGCCAATAAATGGCCAAATGCACCATCACCTTCAGGCGCAGCTTGATAGCGTTGATGTATACCTTGCCATTCAAATTCAAGGCAAAATGCATGAAGATACGTTCTATCCGCAGGCTCTCCACTATAGGCTAAATCACCTAAAATTGGTGCACCGATGCTTTTTAGTGCCACCCGAATTTGGTGTGTTTTACCGCTAAACGGTTTGACAATACAAGCGCGTAGGTTGGTCGCAACAGAGCATGAATAAAATCGAGTCACCGCAGGATTTAGCTTAGTTTTAATCAGTTTATAGGTGCCTCTGCGCGACTTAGCCATATCGCCTTTTATCCAACCTTGCTTTTTCTTCGGTTTCGCACTAACTAACGCCAGGTAAAATTTATCTATTTTTCGAGCGGAAAACAGGCTCGTCAGCTGCTTTGCAGCCTCACTAGACTTCGCTAAAAGGATGAGTCCCGACGTGACTTTATCGAGGCGGTGAACCGCAAATAAGGGATAGCCTAGTTGCTCCGTCAGTAAGGCAACAAAACCTGCACCGTCCTCACTATGGAAGCTCAAACCTTGTGGTTTGTATGCAACCACATAGTCTATCTCGTCCGCAATGAGCTTAAACTTTTCCATTCAGTATCTCTTGAACCCGTGCCAAATCTTCGGGGGTATCCACTCCAGCATGCACCGGCTTAACCGCTTTAGCGACCTTAATTTTGTATCCATGATACAGCACACGTAGCTGCTCTAGTGACTCTTGCACCTCTAGCGGTGAAACACTTAGCGATAAATAGGTTTGAATAAAGCCCGCACGATAGGCATATATGCCAACATGACGTTTAAAATGGCTCACTGGAATGCTATTTTTGTCGAGCGTTAACATGCTGTTACGCTGAAACGGAATAGAAGAGCGAGAGAAATACAGTGCGTTGTCTTGAATATCAGACACCACTTTCACCGCATTCGGATTCAACACCTCTTCCACATCTTCCACATCAACGCACAAAGTCGCCATCGGTGCATCAGAATGGTGCAGTAGTGCTGCCACTTGTGCGATGTTATCAGGCTCTAGCAGTGGCTCATCACCTTGTACATTGACCACCAAGGTTTGTTCGTTCAGCCCCAGTTGTTCAACAACTTCGGCGAGTCGCTCAGTTCCAGATTGGTGATCTTCACGCGTCATGAGCACATTATCAGTGAAGTTTTGCGCTGCCTCAAATACCGCACTGTGATCGGTTGCGATATAAACCGCTGCCGCGCCAGATTGAATCGCCTGTTCGTAAACACGCTGGATCATTGGTTTACCGCCGATATCAGCAAGTGGTTTACCAGGCAGCCTGCTTGAAGCATAACGCGCCGGAATAACGACTACGAATTCCACTGCTCAACCTCATCGCTGCTCAGCTCGCGCGCTTCGTTTTCCAATAACACAGGAATATCATCTTTAATTGGATAAGCAAGCTTAGCTGCTGTGCTGATCAACTCTTTGTTTTCTTTGTCATATCTTAATTTGCCTTTACATACTGGGCAGGCAATTATTTCTAGTAATTTGGTATCAAAGGCCATGATAAATCTCTTTCTTTTTAAGTAAATTTAATACCGCTTTTTCAAGCGCTGATGTAGGTTTGGCATCTACTTTGAGGTAATACCAATTATCTTTTGCAAAAGTGCGACACTTTACCGCATCTTTCTCTGTCATAAAAATAGCGCCGTTATCGATTTGCGCGAAGTCGGACGCTTGATATGGATGATGATCCGCAAAATGTAGGCTTTCACTCAGAACAATCCCCTTATCTCGTAGCGTATTTTCAAATCGCGCGGGATTGCCGATAGCACAGACTGAAGCGCCAGCCATTTCAATATTGGATGCTGGACTATCATCTGTAACACGAAAAAAACCAACAGTCTCTAACGTGTAGGAATAACTTTCGCATCCACCATTATATACGGCAAGATCAACACTCTGAATACGCTTAGGTAATTCCCTAAGCGGCCCTGCTGGCATCCATAAGCCATTACCAAAGCGTCGCACAGCATCAACAATACAGAACTCAATATCTCGTGCCAATTTATAGTGCTGTAGCCCATCGTCGCTGACGATGATGTTTACATCGCTATTACCCAATAATTTTTCAATACTGGCTTGTCTATCAGCACCAATCATCACTGGGCATTTCAATCGTTTGGCGAGCAAACAAGGTTCATCACCGCCCTCTTCCGTTGAGGTCGCTTCAGTGACCAAAAATGGGGTTGAACTGGGTTTTGCACCGTAGCCTCGACTGATCACCCCAACCTTAAAACCAAGATTTTCAAGAAAAGGGACTAACCAAAGTACAAATGGCGTTTTGCCGTTACCGCCCACACTGATGTTACCGACAATAATAACCGGAACAGGCGAGCGGTACGCAGGGCAAAAGCCGAGTTGATAAAGCCCCTTTCTCACCGAGCTAATAAGTCCAAATAACAGGCTTAGCGGAAGCAATAATAGCGTTAGTAGTCCCGGTTTTTTATACCAACTTTGCTCTATTTTGGATGCCATTTATTGCTCACCAAACTGCATTTTGCAAAGTGCATGATAAACCCCTTCCTGCACGACCAATTCAGCATGCTTGCCTTGTTCGATGATCTTGCCTTTATCTAGCACATAGATGCAGTCGCAACGCTCGATTGTCGATAACCGATGGGCAATTACTATGGTTGTTTTGTCGGCCATCAGCTCTTCTAACGCTTGTTGGATCAAACGCTCAGATTCTGTGTCTAATGCTGATGTTGCTTCATCTAAAATAAGGATAGGTGCATCTTTCACAATAGCACGCGCGATAGCGATACGTTGTCGTTGTCCGCCAGAAAGCATCACGCCATTTTCACCAACAACGGTATTTAGGCCCTCAGGAAGATCTTTAACAAATTCCCAGACGTGGGCTTGTTTTACTACTTTTTCTAGGGCTTCTTGCGATAAGGGTTGCTTTAACGAGTACATAATATTGTTTGCAATGGTGTCATTAAACAACACCACTTGCTGCGACACGATGGAAAACTGCGCGCGTAGATCCGCAAGCTGGTAATCATTTATGTTCGTGCCATCTAACTCAATACTGCCCGCTTCAATATCATAGTAACGTGGTAATAGATTAGAGATAGTTGATTTGCCTGAACCACTTCTACCTACCAACGCAATACTCTGCCCAGCTTTGATTTCAAGGTTTAATGACTCAATCACCGGGTCGTTTTTAGATGGATAAGTAAAGGTTAAGTCTTTGACTTGTAGGTTACCTTGAGCACGAGATAAAGACTGAGTGCCAGTGTCCTTTTCTTGTTCAAGATCAATCACCGCAAACACACTTTTCGCCGCAGAGATCCCGCGTTGCAGGTCGCTATTCACATTGGCAAGTTGTTTTAAAGGACGCAGCAGCATCATCATAGAGGTGATCAAAGTGACAAAAGTGCCCGATGAAATTTTGTCTACCATAGTAGGCATCGCGACAATCGCGAGTATCACCGCCATTGCGCTCGCCGCTATGATTTGGATGATAGATACGCTCAGCGCTTTAGTCGCATCCATTTTTACGCGTTGCTGACGGTTATGATTATTAACTTTAGCAAAGTGAGAGATGGTTTTTTCTTGGCCACCAAAGCCATGAATGACTTTATGACCCGCCATCATTTGCTCAGAGCTTTTCGTCACTTCTCCCATCGCATCTTGAATATTCTTGGAGATTTTCTTGAAGCGCTTAGACACCACAGTAACGATCACCGCCACGATCGGTACCACAACTAAGAAAATGAGCGATAGCTGCCAACTTGCATAAAACATCGTGATAAGTAAGAAAAAAACAAATGCGCCTTCACGGATCAGCACTTGAAGTGCCTTAGTGACGGCTTGCTGTACCTGCTCCGTATCAAAAGTGATTTTTGATATCATTTCACCATTAGAATGTTGATCATGAAACGACACTGGTAGATACAACATGTGTTCAAATAGTTGCTGTCGCAAAGCACGCACAACCTGCGACCCGACATAAGACAAGCAATACGATGCCATATAATTAAAGATGCCGCGTCCAATAACTAACGCGATGACAACAAAGGGAGCTAATTTTAGTACGTCGCGATTGCCTGCAGTGAGACCCTCATCGATAAACGGATCCATTAAGGCAACGAACGAAGCGTCCATCGCAGCGTACCCTATCATGCCAATTACTGAAAATATGGCAGCGAGTTTAAAGTCTTTTACATAGCTAAATAATCTAGCGTAAATCTGCTTGTCGGTTGGTTGCATTGCCAGCCTCTACTTTTCTATATGGCATTATTGTAACTTTCAAATCATTAAAACTGAATGGATTATCTGAGAAACCAGTAATTTTCCACTTCCCGAGCTCGTTCAACTGTAATTTCTTGAGCAAAAATTGAGATCTTTATATGGCCATCTAAAGCGGTATCCAATAGTGTGCTCCCTACTCTTTGGTATCTTTCAATCACTTTCTCATTGGGAATTTTCCACGGCGAATAAAAGGCACGAGAAAATATCGCAATATCTGGGTCAACCGCTTGAATAAACTGCTCGCTTGAAGAGCTGCCACTACCATGATGCGGAACCAGTAATATATCGGCCTTAAGAGCTTCTTTTTCAATGTTAAGCAGCTTAGTTTCGGTTATTTTCTCGATATCTCCTGGTAATAAAAGCGTAAAACGCCCATCAGAGATACGAACCACACAAGAATTATTATTGTCATTGTTCGACACTTCTTGAGGCCAGATCACAGATACGTCTAGCCCTTGAAATTGATGTGTTCCTAGCACACAACTATCAGCTGGACTTGCAGGGTGAAAACGCTGTAACGATTTTCCGCCATCATAGGCAATGAGGTCGTCAACGCCACCATTATGGTCGCCATCATTATGACTAATGATGGTATCTTGCAGCGTAATTCGATTATTCAAAAGATAAGGTTTGATCACAAACTCGAACATCGAAAAATAACCAAAATACTTGGCCCCCACATCATAGAGCAGCCCTTTGTTATTGCGAGAAACTAACACTGCCGTTCCGTGACCCACGTCAAAGATATCGATTTGCCATAGCGGAGAAGCTCGAAATTGATACTGAACGAGGAAAAACAATATGGGTAATAAACCAAGATAATTTCTGAATAAATACAGCAGCAAAGCACTTAAGTAGCTGGTTATTAGAAACATGGACGAAACGCCAGGTATATCTACCCAAGTTAGTGGAGCACTTTGCAACAGCTCAAAAAGAAACACTAACACATTATCAACTAAATGAAGTGGAAGTTGCCAACCAATAGCGTGCAGCGCAGTAACATGAAGTAGTAGTAGCGGAAATACCACGATGGAAACCAACGGGATCACAATGATGTTCGCAACCAATGAGATAATACTCGCACCGGAAAAGAAATACAGGTTGAGTGGCAACAGACAGGTAAATAACGCAAGCTGCAACTTGATTAAGGCAAGTAGCTTTGCACCTAAACCTCTACCAACTTTTGTCACTAACGTTACGATGATAGCAACCGCAAAAAAGGAATAATATAAACCAGGATTAAGTAGTGAAAACGGGTCTACTATCAAGACGATGGTCAACGCTACTGTTAGCACCTGAAGCGCTTTAAGGCGCACAGCAAAGAGGTAACAAGCAACCCACACCATTGCCATGATTAAAGCTCGAGTCGCCGATACGCTGTAACCGCAGAGAATGACGTAACCAAAACACAACAGTAACGCAAAAACCAAACACCATTGATGTAAGTTAGCTGCTTGGGAAATTATTACCGGGATACAATACAGCACGACTTTTATCAGCAAAAACGCAATGGCAAATACCATTCCGATATGCAGCCCTGAAATCGCTAACAGATGGCTCAAGCCAAGACTTCTAAATTGTGTTTTGTTTTCGAAGTCGACTTTGCTTGTATCGCCAGTTAACAAAATATAGTACAGCCAAGCATAGCTTCGCCCATCAAGCGTTTTATCTATGAATAAGCGGTAGTTATCTCGCCACGTAGTGTCCTTCACTACCGACTTGATTGTTTTGATGCTACCCTTAAAATATATATGCTTCCTAAACGCATGCAATTCAGCATTAAAAAGTCCGATATTAATTCGGCTACGATAACGCTTAAGTTTTACCGTAAATTCAATGTGGTCACCGACACGCAACATAGGCGTGGATGAGTTACGATAGAGTTTTGCGTTTACTGTACGCCAACGGGCAAATTGGTAGCCATCAACTTGCTCAAGCTTTACCTTTAACGCTTCACCAATCACAGAATTATCAACCTCAATAACTTTACCCGAAGCAGTAACAAGCTGCGATTGCCACATTTCTGGTATTTTTAGCTGATAAAAAACAAAGTAATGACCAATAGCAATGGAAATCCCTAAAATAAATCCTGCCAATATAGGACAAAAAAGCTTAGAATAGCGGCCCATGAAGTAGAGGAATATGCTTAGTGCGGCTGATCGCCAATTGTCGAGAAGAAATACCGCACTGAAGCAACCCAGAATTATTCCAAAACATATCAGAATCCAAGTAGATGGCAGCTGCAAATGGCGAAAAAAACGATTCAACGCTTTTTACCTGATCATAATAAAATCAAACAACAGAAATCATTAAAAATCTTTGGTAAGTTACTGCATGATGCCAACCTGTGGCATTTAAACCGGCGCTCAGCACGCGGCGCATTCTCGGTGGGGCTATTTTTCGCATTCATCCCTGTTCCTTTTCAAATGGTACTGGCGGCAGCACTAGCGATTCCATTTCGCGTTAACTTGCCTTTGTCTATTGCACTCGTGTGGATCACCAATCCACTTACGATGCCACCTATATTTTACTGCTCATACCTAGTCGGTGTATTTGCTCTTGGTCAAGAGCAGCAACCATTCCATTTTGAGGCGAGTTGGGAATGGCTTGCACAAAGCCTAACAACGATTGGGCCTGCATTTATCGTCGGCTCTTTGATCTGCGCAACACTTGCCGCCATTATCGGCTTTTTCGGTATCGACTACCTGTGGCGACGCTCAGTGAATAAAGCGTGGCAAAGTCGCGGCCAAGGCTAATACCAGTATAGTTAAGATTTTTATCGCTTGAATTAAATATCGAATTGAATTTGCGAATATTTCTTTTCAAACACAAAAAAAGCCCTTCCGGGCTTTTTTATCGTATAAATTGTACTTTAGGCTTTACGACGTCTTCTCAGCGCCACTAGTGGTAGCGCGAGTAAACTAAGCCAAGACCAACTTGCAGATTGACGCTCATATGTCTCTGCTTCAGGTGGTGTACAGCTTTCAGGTTCACCAGAAATTGGCGTAAGTAGAACCGGTAAGCTTACCGACTCATACTCAGTCTCACCTTTGCTGTCCTTCTCAATTTCACCAAGTGTATTGCGTCTTTCAACCGTTTTGGTGGCAATCGCATAGATCTTGTTATCGTCAGTAATTTTTACTGCTTCCGCAATCGTGTAAGGGAAGGTATCGCTCTTACAGGGAAGAAGAGAATTAATGTTTACTAGCTTTTCCGCCCCGATTTCATATAAGAAGGCTTCACGACGACGGTTTGAACCACTCTTTTCAATCACACCTTGACCAACAACAAAGCCATTATTGTTAATGTCATTTATTGCTGTTGCTGAACCTTCAAAGTATGTGGGCATCTCCTTAAACTCAGCACTTGTAGTATTAAAGTAGAAGCCAGTTGCGTCATAGTCTCTAGAGCCTCCACTGAAACGTCCAAATACACCAACTATGGTACCGTTGTCATTCACATCGACTGCTTGGCTATATTCAATAAAGCTCTCAACTTCTCTAACTCGTTTGATTTCACCGTCTTCGAAATAAACAGCTTGTTCATATGGCAGTAGTCTATCATCTCTTTGTCTACGTACTCGAGAGTAACCAACGGTTAACCCATCCGAGTTAGTCGCAACAGCAATACTAGAGTATGCAATTTCACTATCTTCATCAGGCGTAAAACCGAGCCCTAAATCTGTTGCATCAACTAAATTAAAGTTGTTATCAAAAGTCCATTTATATGCCCTAGTGTGATATGGAGTGCTGATACTCTGGATGCAAACATCCACTGGCTCATCTACACCATCACAATCATCCGCTATATTTTCGATTGCTCTTTGAGATAATGACGTAGAGCTTTGCCCGACGACAATATAACCACCTTCGTTAGTTTGCTTGATGTCTGTCGCGATAGAAATACCGCCATGCTCAGTAAATGCGGGCTCCAGCCTAACTTTCTCACCAGCAGGAGTTACCAAAATTCCTTTATTTCGCCAATCGCGTACAAAATAAGTTTCTTCTTCTGTTTCACCCTCAGGAGTAAAAGTTATCTTTTTAAAAGGTGCAGAGCCCCAGCCCACTATTGTACCGTCTTCTGCGATGCTTGTAAGGTAGTTAGTGACCGAGCGAGTTAGCCCTTCGTAATCAGGAGATTGTTCATCATATACTACAAATTCTTCAGCAGTATTGTTGTTGTACGTAAGAGAGATTGCTTGAACAACAGTTTGAAATTGATTAGCCCCTCTTCGACTTAAGTGATAAAGCATAAATGCATGAGCTTGTGCGTTGGTATTTGCAGCATCATTATTTTGAATATCATCTAAGGTGAAGGTAATTTCTTCTTCTATCTGCTCATATTGCTTCTTTACATTGTCATAATCGCTTTTCAGTGTTGAATCATCGAAGTCGATATATGACACATCAATCTTAACACCAAATAAATTGGAAGCATGACCAATCACGTCTCCAGCTTCATTTGCGTCCGACACGTAGCTATATTTACTATTATCATGTCTTGGTAATTCAGTTAACTGATAGGTGGCAGCGGCCGCTTGTTGTGAAAGGGCTACGGCGACACTCGCGGCTAAAAGTTTAAATTTCATTTTAATCCTTACTGCTGATTCTGTAATGCTTCTAGTTCTTCCCAGCGTTCAAACGCGGCTTCCAGCTTCGACTCTAGCTCAGTCAAATGGTTCAATGCCTTGTGGGTCGTTTCTTGATCTTGTTTAAAGAAGTCTGGATCGCTGACCAGTGCTTGTTGTTTGTTCACAGCCTCTTCAAGTTCCTCTACTTTACTGGGCAACGACTCTAATTCAAGTTTTAATTTGTAACTCAGCTTATTTGAACGAGCAGGTGCAGCTGCTTTTTTAGTCTCGACTTGTTGCTGCTTTTCTTGATGAACCTTTTGTGCTTCTTTCTTTTGCTGCTCTCGTCTTTGCTGGTACAGTTCAAAATCACTATAACCGCCAACAATTTCTGTCACCAAGCCCTCGCCTTCGAACGCCCAGACACTGCCGCAGGTATTATCGATAAACTCTCGGTCGTGGCTGACGACCAGCACCGTGCCTTGGTATTGGTTTAAGATTTCTTCAAGTAACTCAAGCGTCTCAATATCCAAATCATTGGTCGGTTCGTCCAGCACAATAATATTTGAAGGCTTAAGGAAGAGCTTAGCAAGCAATAAGCGGTTTTTTTCACCGCCTGATAATGCCTTTACAGGGGTTCGAGCTCTCACAGGCGGAAATAAAAAGTCCTGCAGATAGCCAAGCACATGACGTGAGCGGCCGCCCATCATTACTTCTTGCTTACCTTCTGCGACATTATCCTGCACAGTTGCTTCTTCATCCAATTTTTCACGGTATTGGTCGAAGTACGCAACTTCCAGGTTCACGCCTTGTTTTACGCTGCCTGCGTCAGGTTTAATGTCACCAAAAAGCATTTTTAACAGCGTAGTTTTACCTGCTCCATTAGGACCGACCAAGCCAATACGATCGCCACGCATCACCAGCGTTGAAAAGTCCTTTACAATGCATTTTTCTTGGAATGCTTTGTCTAAATGTTTCGCTTCAAAGACCAGCTTACCGGAACGATCCGCCGTCTCGATGTTGAAGTCTGTCTTACCTTGTTGCTCGATGCGTTGCTTGCGCTCAACACGAAGCGCTTTTAGTGCTCGCACACGCCCTTCGTTACGGGTTCGGCGGGCCTTGATCCCTTGCCTTATCCAGGTTTCTTCTTCGGCAAGCTTTTTATCAAACAAGGCATTCTGTTGCTCTTCCACTTTTAAATCATGAGCTTTTTGTTCTAGATATTGCGTATAATCTCCAGGGTATGAAACCAACTTGCCACGGTCTAAATCTAAAATTCGGGTCGCCATTGCGCGAATAAAGGCACGGTCGTGAGAGATAAACACGATCCCCCCTTTAAACTCTTTCAGGAATTGCTCAAGCCAGATGACACTTTGCATATCAAGGTGGTTAGTCGGCTCGTCGAGTAACAGTAAATCTGGGTCACTCACCAAGGCTTTGGCCAGTGCAACTTTGCGTAGCCAGCCACCTGAGAGTTCTTCTAGGCGCATATTCGCATCTAATTGCAACTGGCTAAGCACTTGCTTGATCCGTGACTCAAAACGCCACGCATCTTCGCTTTCCAATCGCTGAGTCAGGCGCTCAAGCGAGGTCATCAGTTTATCTGACTGGCTGGTTTGTAGTTTTTCACTGACTTCATGAAATTCAATGAGTAGCTCAGCAACATCAGGTAAACCGTTTGCAACATAATCAAAGACCGACCCATTTGCGCCCTTTGGTGGGTCTTGTTCTAGTCTTGAAACTTTTAATCCACCAACACGATTGATTTCACCATCATCAAGTTGAACTTGGTCATCAAGTACTTTCAGTAACGTTGATTTACCGGCACCGTTTCGGCCCACGATACAAACGCGCTCGCCAGATTCAATAACGGCATCAGCTTGGTCAAGTATAGGGTGTGAGCCAAAAGCCAGTTGCGCTTTAGCAATTCGAATGAGATCCATATTATTCTATAAATTCTTGTAGTTGTTGTTGAGTAAAAGGCCAGCCAAGTTCCTGACCTGTCTCGCCTTTTTTAATCACTGGAATTCTATATTGATATTCCGTCATCGTCTCTTCACTATCGACGATATCGACTAGTTCAATTTCGGCTTCAGGCAAAAATTGAATTAACATCGCCAATGCTTCTTCACAAAGATGACAACCATCGGTGTGAAATAAAGTACATTTAATCATGACGGATCAACCAGCTGTTGTGAATTTGTTTGTTACGCTTAAAATCCAAAGACAAGGTTTGCGATGAGTATTCCTCAGCGGTTAGGCCAAGTGCCGCAAGTCCCATTTCATCGATTTTAAATCCGCGTTTGTTGTTAGAAAACAGTAGTACACCGTTCGGTGCTAATATCTTCTTTACCCAACCAAATAGTTTTAAATGATCTCTTTGTACATCAAATGCGTCAGACATACGTTTAGAGTTAGAGAATGTTGGTGGGTCTAAGAATATCAAATCATATTGACCAACTGCTCTTTCAAGCCATTTTAAGCAATCCGCTTGCTCAAATCTGAAACGTGGATTCTTCAAACCATTTAGCTCAAAGTTTTCCTCAGCCCATTTTAGATAGGTCTTTGACATATCTACTGTGGTAACAGACTTAGCACCGCCAACTGCAGCGTGCACAGAAGCACTACCTGTGTATGCAAATAGATTCAACACGCGTTTATCTTTCGAATGTTGCTGAATAAACTTGCGGGCTAAACGGTGGTCAAGGAATAGACCAGTATCGAGATAATCAAATAGGTTAACCTTAAACTTAGCACCGTACTCTTCTACTACCTCAGTACGGTTTTGCTTGTCTAGGGCTTTGTATTGTTCTTGACCTTTTTGGCGCTTTCTTACTTTTACCGCGATGTTCAGCGGGTCGATATTAAGCTGCTCGGCGGTCAGTGTGATCACGTCTTGCAAACGTTTTTGTGCAACGCTATCGTCAATTTCTTTTGGCGCTTTGTATTCAAAGATGACTGCGTTGTCGTTATATACATCAACCGCAACATTGTACTCAGGGATATCCGCGTCATAAACACGATACGCGTTAACGTCTTCTTTTTTCAGCCAAGATTTTAAGCCTTGTAGATTTTTCTTCAAGCGGTTACCAAACGCAGTCGAGCCTTCAAAATTAAGCCCACTGCTCTGTTTATTTTGCTGTACCTGCATTTCATTCATTTCATACAAGTTAAGCAGCACGTCGAGCGGGCCATTTTTGAATTTATAAGACTTTTTACGCGCTAGTTTTAGCACTTTTAATAGGCTTTCTTCACTCGCAAGTAACGCCAAATTCCAGTCTTTATAGTGCTTTTTAAAGGCGATACCCATATTGCGATATAGCGTAATAATTTCAGCCATACCACCTAGACGTTCGCCATAAGGCAAGTTACTCAGCACAATGCCAGGACGTTTAGCAGCAAGGCTAAGGTGATTGGCATCTTCAAACTTAAACTTAATATGTGACTCAACGCCTGCGCGCTTGGCATTACGCTCAGCAATTGACAGCACACGTTCATCGATATCACTACCGATCAGCCATAAGCTCTTTTGCTCTGGCTGTACCTTTAATTGTGCTTTAAGCTCGGTGAACTTACTTTCACGAAAACTCGGCAGGCGTTTAAAGGCAAAATCTTTATTAAGGTTAGTAGGTAAGCCAAGCGCCATAGATGCCGCTTCGATTAATAACGTGCCAGAACCACAGCAGGGGTCAAAAAGCGGCTTATTAGTATCTTCAAGCCAGCCGCTACGTTTAACCAGCGCTGCCGCTAAATGTTCACGAATTGGCGCTTTACCTTGTTTGTCACGATAACCTCTATCAGATAAGCGAGGTCCCGAGAAATCGATATATAGCGCACAGCCTTGCTTAGATAATTTCGCTATGATGCGAATATCCGGTGTCTGTTTGTCAACATCTGGACGTTGCTCAAACAGGTCATTGAAGTAGTCAACGATCCCATCCTTAACCACCAAGCCAGAGAATTGCGTATTTTTAAGCGCATTATTCGTACCATTAAACTCTACTGCAAAGGTCTGCTTTGGGCTAAACCAATCTTGCCATGCCTGAAAACGAACAAACTTGTAGAGAGAATCTTTGTCATTCACTTCTGGTTTGTCATCAATAAGCAACATCACGCGCGTTGCAAATCGTGTCATCATACAGAACTTTTGTACGTCTAGATTAGCACCTGTGAACTTAACTGAACCAACGGTTTGCTTGTTTATTTCAAAACCAAACTCGGTTAATTCTTCAACCAGTAACTGCTCTACACCAATAGATGTCAATGCGATAAATTGCAATTTGAATACCCTTAAATTTCAACTGGGCGCAGTATAACACACAAGTTATCGTTAGTTATTAGTTGAGCTTGGTTGTATGGGGATAAATTACGTTAAAAATTTAGCAAGTTCAGAAAATTTAACTTATCTAGCGCGCTTATGTTCGAGTTCCTACTTTGGTAATTTTGCAGTAAGTTATGGAGCTCCCCTTTTTCAAACCACACGCCACCACAGCACCCGCACTCACTAAAACTAGCTTCAAAGAGCGTATAGTCTTTAAGTGTATGACCATCATCAGGGCATAATTGTAAAACGTCACGCTCAACCAACGACCGCTTTGCAATAAAATCGGTATAACTAAAGTGATAAGTATGTTTAATGGAATCAATAAATTTGCGCGGCAACCAAATGGCACCGCATGACTGACATTGATAACCGCAATGTCCTTCAGCGTCGGCATAAGTTAGTTTTAATGTTTTATCGCAGAGGCAGCGCATTCTAATCCCTCGATCAGCAAACAATTCAAATTAGGTACAGGTTAATACAGGAAATAATTGCTGGTCAATAAAACGATGGGATGAAATTGGCTATGCGCTTTGATGAACTTGGTGTGTTAACACAAGAGGCGCTAACCGATCGTTCAGTACTTTTATCGCTTGAAATTGTTCAAGCTCTATTCCTTCATCAAGAATAAATTGCTCGTTCAAGCTTAAACAAAGACTTGACTGACCATCATGCTCGATAATTAGAAACTCGCCACGGCTTAACTTGGAATTTAAACACACAACCGCCTCACTCACAGGTTCACCACCAAAATATGGCTTAAAAAACCAGCTTTTTGCTTGCATCGGTTGCAGATGAAACTTTGCCGCAGTTGCATTCAAAGCGATTTGACAGCATCTGGGCTCATTCCAAACACCAAAACCGCAAAGGTAAGAAAATACACTCTGATAAAATTCAGCTTCGCTGAGACTAAAATTGGGATTAGCGGTTGAGTCTTCAGTAAGGTGGCGCAACCGAAAAGGCGTGCAAAGCTGAAGCTCTTCACCCAAATCAATTAACAACCTGTTCCTTTCTGTGCAGCGGATCCATTGCCACTCTTTTGAAGCTTGCAAAACTTCTCTCCCACCAACCAATTAGCTCAACTAGTAAGTGGGAGTATAACGCGAAAAACGCAATGATGAAATTTTTTATAATAACGTTTTGTTTTGGATCATTTGGTTATATGACCGATCCTTATAAGGACGAAACGATCTTTTTAACAAGTGCAGGCCCTTCATAAATAAAGCCTGTGTAGACTTGTACTAAATCTGCACCAGCTGAAAATTTCTCTTTTGCAGATTCCGCACTGTCAATACCACCTACACCGATGATTGGTAGCTTACCGTCGGTAATACGCTTCAATTCGCTGACAACATGCGTCGATTTTTCACGAACAGGTCTACCAGACAAACCACCTGCTTCATTACCGTACTCTAGGTTTTCTACCGCATCTCGGGCTAATGTTGTGTTAGTTGCAATAACACCATCAATACGATTATTAACTAACGATTCTGCGATCTGGGTTAACTGAACGCCATCAACATCTGGTGCGATCTTTACCAACATAGGCACTGACTTATTATGCTTGGCGATCAGATCCATCTGTTCATTTTTCAGGCTTTGCAATAGATCATCTAGCGCTTCGCCATATTGTAGATCTCTAAGGCCCGGTGTATTTGGTGAAGAGATATTCACGGTGATATATGAGGCATGCTCAAATACTTTTCTCATACAGTGAATGTAGTCATCTTTACCTTGTTCATTTGGTGTATCTTTATTCTTACCAATGTTGATCCCAAGGATCCCATCGTATTTTGCTGCTTTTACATTGTTGACTAGGTAATCGACGCCCTTGTTATTGAACCCCATGCGATTAATAATTGCATTTGCCTCTGGTAAACGAAAGATCCGAGGCTTGTCGTTGCCCGCTTGTGGTCTCGGCGTGACAGTTCCCACTTCAATGAAACCAAAACCCATTTGCGCAAATGCTTCGATACACTCAGCATTTTTATCAAGACCGGCGGCCAACCCGACTGGATTTTTAAACTCTAACCCTAGAAAATTAACAGGTTTGTCTTGAACTGATTGAGACCATGCAAGGCTCATTGGCGTATTCGCAAAGCGGCGCAGGTTGTTTAGGGCAAAATCGTGTGCCCACTCCGCATCTTTATTAAACATAAAACGACGCGCAAGATCGTAAAACATGGTAGCTCCTCAGTATTGGTAACGTAATCAACTTAGCTAAAATTACTCAAGCGTAACTTTAGCTAAATGGATTATGCCAATGGCATTGGACAAAAAAATACCCCAGTCAAAGCTGGGGTATTGTAGCGATTTCTAGATTATTTGGAAGTATCGCAGTTGTGGCTTAGTAACATTAGCTCACGAAGTGCAACTGAGAACTTAGCAAAGTCATGACTTTGCGAGGTCTTAAACTCAGTTAACATTTGCTGCCAACGGTGTAGTAAGCCAGCTTGCTTATCCATCCACTGTTCAATCTGTTCATTGATATCACTGTCATCACCAGCAAAGCTGTTTAACACAACCTCTGACAATGAACGCTGTTGCCAATCAAGCTCTTCACGATATGAAGCACGAGCAAGCGCCTGCCAATGGTTTGCCACAGGTTGAGCCGTGATTTGGTCAAGGAACCAATGTAGACCCATGTTTGCACCAAGCGTGAAGTAAGTATTAGACACAACACCGATCTTACGACCTGAGCTATGTGCAACTTCCGCTAAGTCCATGACCGAGAACAAGCTTGAAAGTGACACGATACGCAGTGCAATCTCAGCAGGTACACCTTGAGACTCAAGGTCACGTGCTTTATCAACGATCTGCTCGCTTTCATTTGCAACCATGTAGTTGTGTAGATTTGCACTTAAATCTTTAAATGTAGGTGCAAAGAACGCAATGGTTTGCTCGATAGTTTGAGACTTGTCACGGTGACGTAAGAACCAACGCGTTGCACGGCGAACCGTACGACGTAATTGATATAGCATTTCCGTTTGAACTGCCGCTGGGATCTTATTATCAAGCGCAGAAATCGCTGACCACGTTTCCTTCATTTCAAAGATTGCACTTGCAATTGAGTAGCAAACCGCAATTTCTGCATCCGTTGCACCTGTCTCTTCGTGCATACGAACCATGAAGTTTAGACCCATATCGTTAACGATATTGTTTGCAAGTTTCGTTGCAATGATCTCTTTACGTAGCGGGTGATTATCCATCGCAGCATTGAAGCGCTCGCGCAGCGGTGCTGGGAACGAGTTCACTAGCAACTGACGGTAGTATGGATTTTCTGAGATCTCATCAACAACTAATGTCTCTTTTAATACCATCTTAGAGTAAGAAACCAGTACAGATAGCTCAGGACGTGTTAGGTCTTTACCTGCCGCCGCTCGCTCTGCTAGCTCTTCATCAGTTGGTAAGAATTCGATTGCACGATTTAACTTGCCGTCTTTTTCAAGTGCATGGATAAAGCGTACTTTCTCTTTCAGCGTCGCTGGACCTTTAGACTTAGTAACCGAAAGCGTGTGCGTTTGACGGTAACAATCTTTCAGTACCAATTCTGATACTTCATCTGTCATTGAATACAGTAATTCGTTACGCTGCTTATTCGTCAATTCACCTTCAGCAACTAGGCCGTTAAGTAGGATCTTGATATTAACTTCATTATCCGAACAGGCAACACCACCTACGTTGTCGATAAAGTCAGTATTGATGCGACCGCCGTTTGAAGCAAATTCGATACGACCCAGCTGAGTAGCACCTAAGTTACCACCTTCACCAAAGATCTTCGCACCAAGCTCACCACCGTTGATACGTAGCGCGTCGTTTGCACGGTCGCCTACTTCAGCGTCAGTTTCAGATTTAGACTTGATGTAAGTACCGATACCACCATTCCACAATAAATCAACTGGCATCTTCAACAATGCTTTGATCAACTCATTTGGTGTCATGCTCGATTTCTTAGTGCCTATCATCTTCTTCATTTCAGCGCTTAGCGTAATTGCTTTCGCTGCACGAGAGAAAATACCACCGCCCTCAGAGATCAGATCCTTATTATAATCTTCCCAGCTTGAACGTGGCAGATTAAATAGACGCTCACGCTCTACATACGAGCTTGCTGCATCTGGGTTTGGATCGATAAAGATGTGCATGTGGTTGAATGCCGCTTGTAAGCGAATGTGCTTAGATAGCAGCATCCCGTTACCAAATACGTCACCACCCATGTCACCGATACCAACTGCAGTAAAATCAGTCGTCTGACAGTCAATGTCCATTTCACGGAAGTGACGCTTAACCGATTCCCAAGCGCCCTTAGCAGTAATACCCATCTTCTTGTGGTCGTAACCAATTGAACCACCTGACGCGAAAGCGTCACCAAGCCAGAAGTTATATGATTCAGCGATACCATTTGCGATATCAGAGAAAGTCGCAGTCCCTTTGTCCGCTGCAACAACTAGGTATGGGTCGTCTTCGTCGTGACGTACAACATCCACTGGCGGCACAATGTCACCATGTACGATGTTATCTGTGATGTCTAGTAGACCACGGATGAAGATCTTGTAACACTCTTGGCCTTCTTTGAAGAACGCTTCACGTTCAGTTGGAAGTTGTTTACAAACAAAGCCGCCTTTAGAGCCCACAGGTACGATAACTGTATTCTTAACCTGCTGTGCTTTAACTAGGCCAAGTACTTCTGTGCGGAAATCTTCACGACGGTCTGACCAACGTAGACCACCACGAGCCACTTTACCGCCACGTAGATGAACACCTTCTACGCGTGGAGAGTATACGAAGATTTCAAACGCTGGTAATGGCAATGGCATATCTGGCACTGCGCTTGGCTGGATCTTGAATGATGTATACGACTTATTCGTGCCATCAGCTTCTTTTTGATAGAAGTTAGTACGCAGCGTTGCATTGATCATATCAACGTACAAACGAATGATACGGTCATCATCTAGATTCGCTACGTTTTCAAGCTCAAGGTAGATTGCATCAACAACCTTCTGAAGTGCCTTTTCAGTGGCAACTTTCTTCGGTGCAAACTTCTTCACGAATAGATCAACGATCATCGCTGCAATGTGCGGGTAACGGTCAAATGTATTTTCGATGTAAGATTGCGAGAACGTCACACCAATTTGGCGCATGTATTTAGCATATGCGCGTAAGATAGATGCTTCACGACCAGTTAAACCACCTAATAACACTAAACGGTTGAAACCATCGTTTTCTAGGCGGTTATTCCACACATTGGTCAATGCCGCACGGAAACGTGCTGATACTTTGTCAAAATCTGTGATCCCTTTGCTGTCGATAAGCATAGAGAAATCCATGATCCAGTTTACTTGACCATCAGTCGTCTTCACAGCGTATGGTGTTTCACCAATAACACGTAGGCCAAAGTTCTCAAGCATTGGCATCACGTCTGATAGGTGAATTGGCTCTGCTTTATGGAACAGACTCAAACGAACAAGTTGCGACGTTGCTTCTTCTTGAGGTCTGTAGAACAGCATCTCAAGTTTGTTATCTTCGTTTAGTTGCTCTAGCTTTTCGATGTCTACTACTGCTGCACTCGGCAACACTTGATCTTTATAAGCAGACTGGAAGGCATTCGTATATTTACGGTTTAACTCGTTACCACGAGACTCACCCGTTCTTTCAAGAAGTGCAGATTGTAACTTGTCTTCCCAAGTACGAGCGGCTTCTACCAAGTTATTTTCGATTTCTTTCACGTTGTAATCTATGTTGTTGTCATCAACACGCACGATGTAATGCGTACGCGCTAGTGTTGATTCAGAGAAAAAGGTGGTGAACTCTACTTTGTCGCTAGACTTAAATGCACGGCCTAGCAGTTGTTGAGTTTCACGGCGTAACGCTGTGTTGTATCTCTCTCTTGGCACATAAACCATACAAGAGAAGAAACGACCATACACATCCTTACGCACAAATAAGCGACACATGTCACGCTCTTGAGTTTGTAAAACGCCCATTGCCACTTCAAGCAGCTCGCTTTCGCGTGCCTGTACTAACTCATCACGAGGATAGGTTTCAAGAATATTGAGTACCGCCTTGTATGCATGTGTGCCTTTAGCAAAGTCACATTGCTCCATGATACGGTTAATTTTACTCTTAAGTACCGGAACATCTACCGCACTGTTGTTGTAGAAGCTAGAAGAGAACAAGCCAATGAAACGGTCTTCACCAATCACGTTACCTTCATCATCAAAACGCTTGATACCAACATAGTCGATATACGCTGGTCTATGAACGCGTGAAAGTGAATTTGTCTTGGTTAAGATCAACAAGTTGTTACTGCGTGCCTCTTTGCGCGCAACTTCAGGCAGTTCAGACAATAAACGGCTGTGATCGTCACCAGAGTTCTTCATCAGGCCGAGACTTGTGCCTTCAACTGGCTTCAGCTCATAGTCACCTTGAACTGGAGTCAAATCATATTGGCGATAGCCCATAAAGGTAAAGTTGTCGCTAACCAGCCAGTCTAAAAACTCGACGGCTTCAGCAACTTCTTCTTTTGAACAACTATAATGACGGGTCGGCAGCTCTTTACTTACGCTCACCAATTTATCGCGAATTGGTAGCCAATCAGCAACCGCAACAGAAACATCATTTAAGACAGATTCAAGCTCAGCTGTAAAATCAGCGATCACCGAATCATCTGTTTGCCTGTCGATTTCGATAAAGAATACGGTCTTAGTAGACGTAGATTCTTGTTCTGCTTTTAAGTTAGAAACTGCGGTGATTGCACCTGCATCATTTCTTTGTAACTTAAGTGGAGAATGAAGTAATAGGTGAGAGACTATGTTTTTGCGATTCATCGCCATGCGCACTGAATCAACCAAAAACGGCATATCTTTAGCGATTATCTCGACAATCGTATGCGATGATTGCCATCCATCCTTTGCAACCTCAGGATTAAAAACGCGAATGACGGCATCGTCAGACTTGTTTTTATCAAGGGCATTCCAAAGGCTCAATGCTGCGCCGTATAAGTCACTGTCGTTACGATGTGCCAAATCCTCTTTAGACATGTTGCTGTACAAGGTTTTGGCAAACGTTTCGACAAGTGACACTTTGTCAGCATGGACTTTTTTATGGATAAGCTTGCAGACGTTATCTAGGATAACAGAAGCTGTGCCTTCATTTTGTGTCATTATGTGTTCCTTAATCTATACCACCTTTGAACGGTAGATTATTTGTACAGCCATTTATTAGCGTGGAGTCAGGTAAATTCTAACCTTTCTGACGCTAATAAACAGCCTTTTTGACGAAAACATTTCAAGCTTTTCAGCTGTTTGCTCATCTATTCACAAAAAATAGATATAAATCGCCAATACCAAATAAAAAGGAGCACAATTATTCACATTATTTTTTCTGGTCAGACCAGATGAGCGTTCCAATTGCCGGTAAAAGCAGCACAGCACCCAGCATATTTACCAAGAACATGAAGGTTAAAAGGATACCCATATCAACCTGGAACTTAAGCGCAGAGAAAATCCATGTGCTTACGCCAATCGCCAATGTGATACCCGTAAACAGTACCGCACTGCCTCGTTCAGCAAGTGCATTTCGATAGGCGACCGACAACGGCATACCTTGCTTAAGCTGTCCCATCATAGAGGATAGAATATAAATGCCATAATCGACACCTATTCCCACACCCAAAGCAATTACTGGTAACGTCGATACTGTTAACCCGATTTCAAGCTGCACCATAAGCGCCTGAGCCAGCGTTGATACCACATATAAAGGTAGTACCACTGCGATAGTCGCTCGCACGCTCCTAAAGCTCGCTAGGCACAACAGGATCACCGCGCCGTACACATAGATCATCATAGGAACCTGCGCCTCGGAAACGGATTCATTTGTTGCCGCCATCACACCGATTGGACCTGATGCTAATTTAAAGGCAACGTCATCAGTTCCCTCTTCTTCTGAGAACGCTTTTATCTTCGCAATCACATGGTCGATAGATTCGGCCTTATGATCTGCCATAAAGATGATAATAGGCATCACCGAACAATCACCGTTAAGTAGCCCTGAGCTTGTTTCCACTCGAGAGGTAGCTTGAACTAGAGAAGCGGTATTTCTTGGTAACGTCTGCCACTTTAAGTTACCTTCGTTGTACCCAGCATTAACCGCTTGTGCAACGGAGCTTAAAGAAACAGCCGATTGTACACTCGGTAAGTTTTCTACTCGCCATTGGAAACGACTAATACGCTCCATTGTATCGTGCTCGGTACAAGCCGCAGGTGTCGCTTCGACAATGACCTTTAAGATATCAGAAGAAATTGCATAACGGTCTGAGATAAGGAAAGTGTCTTGGTTGTATCTGGCATCTTCATGTAGCGCCGGTGCACCAGCATGTAAATCACCAATACGCATTTTTTCAGATTGCCAGTAGCCAAATGCGAATAGTACTGCACTGATAAGTAAAATCACTCTGGCCACTTTTTTGTCTGTGGTTTTCACCAAGGCCTCTCGCATTGTCTCAAACATACCATGGCTGGCGTTTTTACCATCACCAAGTCGCTTAATATTTGCAGACTCAAAGAACGATGCCATTACAGGAAGCAGTACCAAGTTGGTAAAGATAATAACTGCAACCCCTAAACTGGCAGTAATAGCAAGTTCACGAATAATGCCGATGTCGATTGCCAGTAAGGTTAAGAAGCCAACGGTGTCCGAAAGTAGAGCAATGCCACCTGGGATAAGTAATGCTTTAAAACTCGCTTCAGCAGCCACTTTGCAGCTTACCCCTTCCGCTACTTTTTTACCTATCGCGTTGATCATTTGCACACCGTGACTCACGCCAATAGCGAAGACTAAGAAAGGCACCAAAATAGACATAGGGTCAACACCAAAACCCAAAGTACTGAGTAAGCCCATCTGCCAAATCACAGCAATAAATGAACAAACAATCGGAAGCAGCGTAAGCTTAAAGCTCTTACAGAACATCCAGACCATAATAAAAGTAAAAGCAATTGCTAACGCAAAGAAAAGCACTACACCTTTCGCACCATCAGCAATGTCACCGGCCATTTTCGCAAAGCCAATAATATGTATGCTCACTTTTTCAGTGCTAAGAGGCGCTCGGATCTCAGACTCTAATTTTTGCGCAAAGGCTAAGGTATCAAGCTTTTCTTGAGTTTGCGGATCGGTTTCCATTAGCTGAGCGGTTACCGTGGCACAAGAATAATCGCTCGCAACCATACGACCCACAACTTTTGCTTTTTCAATGTTCTGCTTTACAACCGCTAGGCCTTGTTCAGTAGGTTGAAAATTAGCGGGAATAATAGGTCCACCGGCAAAGCCGTCCTCTACCACCTCAACGAATCTCGCACTGGGTGCAAAGATTGAATTCACCAGTGGACGATTAACACCTGGGATAAAATAGAGCTGATCATGCACCGCTTTTAGCTGAGTGAAAAATGGCTCATTAAAGATGTCACCATCTTTATCACAAACAGAAATAAGAATACTATTTGCACCACCAAACTGTTTTTCGTGCTTCAAGTAAACTTTCATGTATTCATGATTTAGTGGAATATTTTTGTTAAATGAAGCATCGAGCTGAATTTGCGTGGCTTTGAAGCCCAAAAATATCGTCGTCAGTACGAAAAAAGACACGACGGTAATACGATGCCTAAAGATGGCGTATACCAATTGATTTAAAAACGCTTGCATTAGTTGTTCACCTCTACCTCAGCAATCCCCTGCTCCGTAGCTAGAATTAGCTGATTCTTTTTAACCACACCTGCTAAAATAGAGTGGCCGGTTTTTAGTTGTTTTGAGGTTAGCTTACCTGCTTTCAACGTGAATATTACGCCGCTGTTAGCAAACATATAGGTCACATTATCTTTGTGGGCAATACTATTTATTGTCGCCGTTTTTTGAGTATCAAGTTGAACTACTTGCTGTGCATTGCCAATAAATGCGTTACCCCTAAGGCCCGCAACAATAAGTTGCTTATCTGAGGTTTGATCAACAGCAAAAAATGAACCGCGATAAAAAGGCTCAAATTTTTGCCATGTTTTTCCTAAGTCATCACTTTGTGCCACAAGTCCCATTTCACCGGCAAGGTACATCATGCCTTCGGCGATCAACAGGCGATTAAAATGGGGAAGAATAAACGCCGTTTCTTGTTCGTATGCCGCGGGGTCTTGCTCTTTTAAATCGGCTAAGTAGTCGACATCATCGGGGTGAACAAATTCACTGATAAAACGTTTTGTCCAAGACTCACCACCATCAGTGGTTTCAAAAAACATGCCATAAGCGCCCACAGCAAAGCCGTGTTGTTGGTCAATAAACTCAATATCAAGACAAGGCTTTTCCAATGTTGGTAGATATTGTTTTAGCGCCCATGTTTTACCACCGTCTGTGGTTTTGATTATGCTAGCGTCGTGGCCACAAGCCCAACCAATATCTTTGCCTTTGAATGTCACAGAGGTCAACAGTGATTGAATTGGCACCTCTGCCTGCGTCCAGTTTTGCCCTTCTTGTTTAATAATTATTGTGCCGTGTTTACCTACCGCAATTAACGCATCACCGTTATCTGTAATATCCGTGAAAAGCGTTTGTTCTGGGTGAGCGACCATCAGGGCTGATTTTGCTGAAATCTGATCACTACTTTCGGCTACTGCTACATGCGCCATAGTTAAAATCGAGGCTGCTACTAACTTCTTCATCATGAGAAAACACTCGAGTTGTGAGAGGAAAGGAGGAAGAAGGCTGAAGCGAGGTTGCTTCAGCCTGATAATATTTGATTAACGGCGACCCTCACGGCGCAGCGCACCCTGAGTAAACTCGTTATCGTTGAAAGACTGACTGAAGTCATACATGTCTTCTTCGTTATCTAACCCAATCGCAAGGTAGCGACGAGAGTTTAGATCATGATAGACATCCAACGTACTCCAATGCGTCGGCACTTCGTAGTAATTAAGACCATGTGCCATCGCGACGCGATACATCTGATCACGGTTATCATAGATATCCGTTACGTGGATTTGCCAGCTATCTTCATCAATATAGAACACACGCTTTTTGTAAATATGGCGAGTGTCTTCTTTCAGGTTAGCTTCGACTACCCATACACGGTGTTTTTCGTAACGTACGTGTTCAGGGTTGATGTGGCCAGCCATCAAGATATCATCATACTTCAACTTGTCGCTATGTAGCTTGTAACTGTTGTAAGGGATATACATCTCTTTTTTGCCAACAAGTTTCCAATCATAACGGTTTGGAGAGCCGTTAAACATATCAAAGTCATCTGTTGTACGTAAGCTATCTGACGCAGTTCCTGGTGCATCATATGCAACGTTTGGCGCACGTCTTACACGACGCTGACCTGCGTTATAGGTCCAAGCCTGACGAGGTGTCAAAATTTGGTCCATGGTTTCATGTACAAGCAATGCAGTTCCAGCGAGACGTGCAGGTTCTGTCACTTGCTGCTTAAACTTAAACAGGATATTTGACTCTTGCAACGCTTCAGGGGTTGCGTCTGTTGCAGAGTACTTAACCAATAGTTGCTCATCGAAACCGATAATGTTGTAAGCACCTGACTCCGTTGGCATCGCTTGACCGCCGAAACGTGCAATCGACAAGCCACGGAAACGCAATAGGTGGTTCCAGATAGCTTCTAAGCCATCTTTCGGCACCGGAAACGGAATACCGATAGCGGTATTTTTAATGCCGTTACCACCTTCGATCAGCTCTGCTGTAGATGCGTATTTCTTTGTTGCATCATACACAAACTGCGGATAAGACGCGCTGCGTCTAGTTGGGTAAATGTTCATTTTGAACGTTTCTGGATACGTTTCAAATAACGCAATTTGGCCAGGGCTTAATAATGACTTGTATTTATCTAAATTTGATTTATCAATTGTAAACAATACTTTGTCATCAGCAAATGGATCTGGATGGTGCATGCCCACTTCATAACCAGCTGGAGGCGCTGTGATCCCACCATTCCAAGCCGGAATACTGCCATCAGCATTACCCGCTTTCTCTGCACCGATAGGCGTCAAGTCTTTACCTAAACGTGCAACTTCGTCAGCGCTCATCTTAGCCATAGCGCTGCTGGCAGACAGCATTGTAATTATTGTTGCTGCGATAAATGTAGGTTTTCTAAACATATCGAAAGCCCTTAAATTGAATACTTAATGTTGAATGAGATGAAATCACGGTCCGCAAAGGTATTCGTCTTACCACCACCCCAAAACGTGTTATAGCCAAAATCAAATGACCACGAATTTAGGTAGTTAAAGTTAAGATTAATGCCCAGCGATTTACGATCCTCAATGAACAAGAACATAGGATCAGGGGTGATACCGTTAACATCATGTGAGAACACTACGCGTGGAGAAAAATTCACACCACTGAATAGGTTGTTATACTCACCCTTTGCAATAAGGCGATAGCCCCATGCAGAAGCCGATGGGAATGGATTGGTCTCTGGACCATTTGAAACCGCTTGGTGGATAAGATTGTAATCTCGGCCAGAAAGCCCCTCAATCGTGCCACTTCGGCCAGTACCAGAAACATTCAAACGAAGCTCATCGTACTCTGGCATGTCTTTAATAGTAACTGCGCCTACTTCACCAACCACAGCCCAACTATCTGCACCGAGCGATGGGCCGAACAAATGTGTTGCTGTAAACTGTGCTTGAATAGTGTCTCGCAAGATATAACCTTGCGCCACTTCACCAGGACCCACAAAAGCGATATCGTCCCCTTGACTAAGCTGAGATAAACCAGCCAAATCATCACGCAGACCCGCAGCGGCTAACTGCTCAACCATACCTGCGTAAAGTAGTTCAACGTCATCTATCTGTAGTGGCTCATCTTGTCTATATGCCACTTCACCAGCAAATGCGGTTTCACCGATCGCGGTATTAAAACTTAAACCATACAGTTTGATGTCTTCTGGGTAGGTAATTTGCGCTTGAGTAAAGGCATTTAAGTTAGTGACATTGTCTGCGGTAATTTGATTTTGTGCGATGTAAGCTAAATCAGCCATGATCGCTTGCTCTGTAAAGTTAGAAGCTTTACCAGAAATCAGAGGTCTACGGCTGTGGTAATTAATGTAATACAAACCAAATTCAGTGTCGTTTAGCTCTGGAGAGAAAATACCTAAGCGTAAACCGTACTGACCACCATCATCAGGTTCGCTCTTACCGTTATTCCCTTTTCCTTTAAGCGCCACTTTAGTCGGATAAGCCATATACATGGACGCTGCAGCGCTGCCAACTGCTTGTGCTGTTGGTACTACACCTTGAGCAACCAATGCGGCCGTTGCATCAGCATATAAGCTGTTTAATGCATCCGTTAGGTGATACAGATCAATATCAGGGTTTGAGGTAAAACCAAGCTGAACGTTTTGCATATAACCGTTTTCAGATGCAAAATCATTGGTTGAGAAGTAACTACCTGTTGCTGGCAATCTGGTTTCATGCCATTGATACTGATAAAAGCCTTCAAGGTTAACGTTTTCAGACAAACCAATCGACGCCCAAAGCATACCGACAGGGATAAAGGCTTCTTTTACTTCAGAGCCAGGCGCTTTCAAACGGTCAATATCCACTGGGTTGACGTTAATGCCGTGGGAAATAAGCGTACTTTCACCCCAGTTAACGACTTGCTGACCTAAACGCACGGAGAGCGGGTTTTTGCCATCATTGAGGTCAAAATCCGCCCAAACAAATGCATCTAGCAAGCGTAAATCCGAACAGACTTGTTTTCTGGTATCGTCGTCTTCACACGGGTCAACTTTTTTGCCTGAAACAGGGTTGCTATACGCAAAATCCCCATCTTCCATCGCAAAGTCGTAGAAATACATGAAACGAGTGAACAAACCATAGTTATCTTTGGTAATTGCTAAATCATGGGTACCTTTTAACAACTGAGAGAAAGTATCTCCAGAGTCAAAATTTAGGTTACCAGCATCACCATTATTTGAATAGGCACCCTGTTGTGACCAGATCTGTGACGAAGAATAGATGGTATTGCCAGTGGTTGCTTTATAACCATCCCAGTTAAACTGTGGATGATTACTTTTACCGATGAAATCAAAGTTACGATCTTCAACGCGAATGCTTTGACCATAAGAAAAAGTCGAGTCGAAGGTAATTTCGAAATCACCAACCTCAAAACTGGCCGCGTGTACTGACGTGGCGGCAGCTCCCATTACTGCCGCACTAAGACCGAGCATGATTTTGTTTTTCACAAAGAGCGATCTTTTTATCATTATTTCTCCCCCTTTTGGCGGGTCATGTCTAGAGCTTAAGCTCTTAGAGTTATTGTTTTTTGTTGTCTAAACGATAGAAGCGAAACCGCGAAAATACAAATACTGCTCCACTAAATCAACGCTTTTTCGCCTCTAGGGGCGTATTTTACTCTTGGTAAGACGTCCTACCAGATAATTTATAACACGTATTTCAAGCTTATAACAAACTCATTTAACAAAAATAAAATATGTTTTGCAGTTCTACTTCGATTAAGTGACTTTTTCTAACGATAGAAACTTATTGCTATCATCCAAGATGAGACGGAATCTCCCCCTGATCCCAATTGATGAAATAAAGGGGCGAATACGCTCTGCGGGGAAGCGAATACTCTTGCCCCCATCTTCAATCACTTGCACTGAAGTATAGTGCCCGTAGTAGTAACCGAGGCACTTGTCATAACTCAAATCCATGTAAAAGAAGTACTCTTTCATCTACTGCGCTAGCGCCTTCTCTACCTTCTCATATAAGTCGTCGCTTAAGCCTTCTAAGTTAGCCAAACGACTCAACTGTGCCCGCATCAGCTGTTGCCGCGTTTCATCATAACGCTTCCATGACATGAACGGCGTGATCATACGAGACGCATTTTGTGGATTGATACTGTTTAGCTCCACTAATAGGTCTCCCAATAACGCATAGCCCTTACCATCTGTACGATGGAATTGCGCAGGGTTAGTTCTTGCGAAGCTTCCTATCAATGCGCGAACACGGTTAGGATTGCCTTTGTCAAAACAAGGATGCGCATAAAGCGTATTTATATTCGATATCACCTCGTCGTTGGATAAGCTTGCACTTAATGCAAACCATTTGTCCATGACTAGACTATCGTGACGCCATTGACTATCAAATTGACTGAACAAGCTTTCCATCTTTGTGTGCTGCGCGGCGACGGCTGCTTTTAATGATGCCAACTTAGTGGTCATATTGCTTGAAGAAAATTGATTATCTAGCGCGCTGTCAACACTATCGGAATCTGTTTTCGCTAAGTAATAAAGCGCTTTATTTTTAAAGGCTCTGATCGCGACATCCTTTGCTTCTAATGAGCCTGAGTCTTGCAAAGATAAATAAGCGTGTTCAAACACCGATTGCAGTGATTGCGCAATTTGCATTTCAAATGCATCAGAAATTGAAACGAGTTTGTCTACTGGGATAATTTCAAATTGACTGGCTAACGTATCAAACGTTGGTAAAGTCAATAGCTCAGCCAGTAGCGCAAGGTCTCCATCTAACGCTTCCACCAATGAGGACAATGCACCGAGGACTTTTGAATCCAGTGCGAAGTCGTCTGACGTAACCGCTCGTTTAACTTCAATCATAAAGATTTGCTGCACTGCTTCCCAACGAGCGTAATCACTACGTGCAAAACGCAATATGTGTAGTAACTCATCAATAGTATAGCTGTACTCCATAAGCACAGGTGCTGAGAAATCTTCTAGTAATACAGGAACTGGTTTACTTACAACTTGCTCAAACTCAAACCGCTGTTCAAATTCAGTAATATCTAACGCTCGTTGTATTTCTCCGTGCTTTGTTAGCAACGGAATGCTTTCACCTTGCTCATCCAAAAGCTCTAGCTTAAAAGGAATATGCAGTGGCGCTTTTACGGGGTCGCAATCAGCATGGCTTTGGCTCACCGTAATTGCATATGTTTGTGCCTGTTTGTCATACTCGGTAGCCACTTTTACTCTTGGCGTGCCGAATTGCTCGTACCATAGTTTAAATTGCGTTAAATCAACACCAGAAGCATCCATCATTGCATTAACGAAATCATCGCACGTCACAGCTTGTCCGTCATGACGCTCAAAGTAGAGCTTCATCCCTTTTTGGAAGTTTGCTTCCCCCAATAAGGTGTGCATCATACGGATCACTTCAGCACCTTTGTTATAAACAGTTACGGTATAGAAGTTATTCATTTCAATAACTTGCTGTGGCCTTATCGGATGTGCCATTGGCCCCGCGTCTTCTGCAAACTGGTGCGTACGCATCGCCATTACCGCGTCAATACGGTTTAGGCCTCGAGAACCTAGATCGCTGCTAAACTCCTGATCTCTAAATACGGTTAAGCCTTCTTTTAAACTAAGCTGAAACCAATCACGGCAAGTAACCCGGTTCCCAGTCCAGTTATGGAAGTATTCATGTCCAACTATCGATTCAATGGTGTGAAAGTCTCGGTCTGTCGCAGTCTCTTGGCTTGCCAACACACAGGCACTGTTAAAAACATTCAGACCTTTATTTTCCATTGCCCCCATATTGAAAAAATCAACCGCGACAATCATGTATATATCGAGATCGTATTCCAAATCAAACCTTGACTCATCCCACTCCATGGCCTTTTTTAGTGACGTCATAGCATGGGGAGCTTTATGTAAATTGCCTTTATCGACAAATAACGCCAACTTCACCTCTCTACCCGACTTAGTGCTGTAGTTGTCTTCTAATACATCAAAATCGCCAGCAACCAAGGCAAACAAGTAGCTTGGTTTTTTGTGCGGATCGTGCCATTTTGCAAAATGTCTGCCGTCACTTAAGCTTCCTTCTTCAACTTTATTGCCATTTGATAATAAGTAACGATACTTTGACTCACCGATGATCGTCACCGTATATGTCGTCAGTACATCAGGTCTATCCATAAAGTAGGTGATTTTTCTAAAACCTTCCGCTTCACATTGCGTACAATAAGCGCCATCAGAGAGGTATAAGCCTTCAAGTGAGGTGTTTGTTTGCGGCGAAATTTTAGTGACAATTTTAAGCTCAAAGGCCTTTGGCAAGTTAGAAAGAATCAATTCTGAGTCAGATTTTTCAAGGCTTTGCCACTCTTCACCATTTACCTGACAAGATACTAACTCTAAGTCGACACCATCCAAAATTAATTGTGTCGCATCGCTCACAGCGACAAACTGACTTACAGCAGTCACTAAGGTATTTCTTGGGCTTAACTCAAAGGTCAAGCAAAGCGCATCAACGGTATGGCTTGGTGCAAGGTAATCTTTAAGAAATTTGGCTTGTGGTTTTTGAGTCATATATAGTCCTTACAAAAACGCCCCAAAAAGGGGCGAGTGATAAAACAAATTTGATATCGCCAATTCTAAGGATAGGCGTTTAATTTCTACTTGACCTGTTGGAAAAGGCCTGATCAAGATTGCAAATGCGCTATTTTACGCTTGCCCTGCTTTCTCATTTGGTTCTTCCGCGTTTACTGTTGGTGGCGTAATCTTAAGGATCTTGATACCAAGATACGCGTAGATGACCGCCAGCACAGGATTGATCAAGTTAAAAAATGCGTACATGGCATAATCAAACGGATTGATCAGTAGTACACTCTGCATATATGCGCCGCAGGTGTTCCAAGGGATCAGTGGACTGGTGATTGTGCCACCATCTTCCAGCGTACGTGAGAGGTTTACACTCTTCAAACCGCGCTTTTTGTATTCTTCTTTGAACATACGACCAGGAACAACAATCGCGATGTACTGATCCGCGGCAACTAGATTTGTACCAATACAAGTTGCAATAGTCGAGGCAATTAGTGAGCCTGTGCTTTTTGCAATTTTAAGAATGCTGCGTACGAAGACATCAAGTAAGCCAGTTTTTTCCATAATGGCACCAAACATCAATGCCGTCATCACCAGCCAAGTTGTCGTTAGCATTGATGACATGCCACCGCCACTTAGCAAATCGTCCATTTTTGCATCGCCTGTTTGCAACGCAAAACCGTCAAAGAAAGTTGCCCACACCAATTTCACATAGCCCACTAACTCACCTTGGCTAGCATCAATTTGACTTGCAATAAGGTCTCCTTGGAACAGCACTGCCCATATCGCCCCCATCACCGCGCCGATTGAAATCGCCGGAAAAGCGGGCATCTTCTTGATAGCAAGCCCAAGCAGCACCAGCAAAGGAACTAGCATTAGCAGGTTAATGTTGAAGTTAGTTTGTAGTATCGACACAATTTCATCTATTCGCCCCGCTTCACTTGACGCTTCAGCATTAAAGCCCATGACAATAAATATAATAAGTGCGATTACAAAGCTAGGTACTGTGGTCCAAAGCATATGCTGAATATGATCAAATAAATCACTACCGGCAACTGCAGGCGCTAAGTTTGTGGTTTCAGATAATGGGCTTAACTTATCGCCAAAATAAGCACCTGAAATGACTGCACCCGCGGTTACGACCTGATCTAAGCCAAGCCCCGTCGCGACACCTAGTAGCGCTACACCTATGGTTGCGGCCGTCGTCCATGAGCTGCCTATACTCATCGCCACAATTCCACAAATCAAACAACTCGCGGCATAAAACCAACTTGGATTGATAATTTGTAGTCCGTAATATATCAGTGTTGGGACTGTTCCAGACAGCAACCAAGTACCGATTAAGGCACCTACCATCAATAAAATGATAATAGCACCAAGAGAGATAGTTATCCCCTTTATCATCGCTTCTTCAAGCGTCTTCCACGTAAAACCGTTTTTTAGACCGACAAGCGCCGCAGTGAATGTTGCAAAAAGTAGGGCTATTTGATTTGGACCTGATGATGAGCTGTCACCATAGAGGTACACCGCAGCACCGAGCAAAGCGACCAACAATGTGATCGGAATAAGGGCGTCAATAAATGACGGCTGTTTTTGTTGTTTCAAAAGGAATACTCCTACGCACGACGACCCATGCTTATAATTATTTTATTTGCAGTATACCGTTTTGAGCCGTTTTGAGTAGCTAGGTTGCCAGTGGTCGAGCCACGCACCATTCTCAAAAAGCCTCAAAAGAGTATCAGCTTAGAAAATCTGGCAGATGATAACAAAATTAGTTAAGTAAAAGTAAGTGTAAAAGGCATAATAAAAGGCGCTTGAAGCGCCTTTTATTTATTTTTTAACTTCGTTTTTGGCTACCCGCCCGTATGAAATTAGGTCCTGCGTGATAAGCGCAGCCTCTTCAAGGTAAGGGTCTAATTCTGAAATAACCTCTGGTGCATCGTCCAAATCTTTAACTGGCTCTAAACCGAGACGTTTCAGCCTTTCATTCGTGCGTTTTAATACCAGATCATCGCGGTCTTCACGCTCTTTGATACGCTCAGCTTCAACTAATGAAATCGCCTTATCGTCTTTGCGCGCTTTGTATTCTTCAATATCTTTATAAATATATTCGAATTCTGGCTCTGCTTTTACTCGCTCATCATGGCGCTTACTCAAGTATTGGATAGTTGGCGACAAATTATCGAGGCTCGCATATTTTGCACGAACGATACTATCCCAAGGCAACGCATTATCCTCTTGGCTCTCTCCCCACTCTTCTGGGTTGATTGCCGATGGTAGCAAGATATCAGGGATCACGCCTTTATGCTGTGTACTGCCACCATCGATACGATAAAACTTCGCGATAGTGTAGGTTACACTTCCCAAAGGATTTTCGAATAAATCGTAATTTTTACCGAGGCCACGATGTTGTTGCACGGTGCCTTTACCAAAGGTTTGCTCACCAATCACTACTGCTCGGCCATAGTCTTGCATCGCAGCAGCAAAAATCTCGGATGCCGATGCACTGTAGCGATCAACTAAAACAGTCAAAGGTCCATCGTAGAAGGTAATGCCATCCCTATCTTGTTGACTTTCGACACGATTGTAAGCGGTATGGATCTGAACAACTGGGCCTTGGTCAAAGAATAAACCGGATAGCTGGGTCGCTTCGTAAAGCGAGCCACCACCATTTTGACGAAGGTCAATGATAACCCCATCTACTTTGGCTTCTTTAAGTTTAGCGATTTCAGTTTTTACATCTTGAGAAAGATTATTGTAGAAACTTGGGATTTCTATCACGCCTATTTTGCTTTGTAGCTCAGAATACTTGGCTTCAAAGACTGAAGACTTAACTGCGCGGTCTTCTAATTTTACTTTGTCACGAACAATTTCAACGACTTTTGGCGTACCGTGACTATCAGTACCTTTAAGGTATTGAAGTCTAACCTTGGTCCCCTTAGGGCCTTTGATGAGATCGACCACATCATCTAAACGCCAGCCGATAACATCTACAAATTCTTTATTATCTTGTGCTACACCGATGATTTTGTCGTCTGGCTTAAGCTTTTCGGTTTTGTCCGCAGGGCCTCCTGGGACTAAACTACGGATCACAGTATAATCTTCATCATAACTTAATACCGCACCAATACCTTCCAGCTCTAAGTCCATATCCATTTTGAACTGTTCGGCACGGCGTGGCGAAAGATAAGATGTGTGCGCTTCAATGCTGCGTGCAAACGCATTCATGATTACTTGAAATGCATCTTCACTATTCGTTTGGACTAGACGTTTTTGCGCATTTTTGTAGCGCTTGGTAAGGACTTCTTTGATCTCTTCCCAATTTTTCCCAGTCAATTTTAAGCGCAGCGCATCAGATTTAACGCGCTGGCGCCAATATTCGTCAAGTTCGCTTGTCGCGGTTGCGTAATTTTGCTCTTCTCTATCAAAAATAAACTCATCTTTTTTGTCAAAGTTCATTTCTTTGTCGAGTAAGCCAATGGCAAAATCATAGCGCTCAAAGCGACGCTTCATGCTTAGGTTAAACATATCATAAGCAAAACCCAGTTTTCCTGAGATCAATGCATCATCAAATTGCTTACGATACTGTTGAAAACTATCGATATCCGACTGCAAAAGCAAAGACTTGTTAAAGTCGATGGCTTCTACGTAACGATCAAAAATTTTATCCGATAAGCTGTCATCAAAGCTGAAGCGTTTGTAGTGTTGCCGAGTAAATAGGTTAGTCACTCGTTTACTAGCCGTGGTGTGTTGCGCTTCAGGTTTAAGAACTGGCAAGTCCTTAATAGTGACTGTGCTTGTTGAGGCTAAAGTAACACTCGATACGAACGCGGCGACTAGGGAAATGAGTGGTAACTTTTTACTCATATACAACTCCTTACTGAATATATAGGCTATCTGCTTTAGTTTTAACTTGCATTCCTGTTACAAGCTCTACGTGCACTTCATCATTTTTGACTTCAGTGATAGTAGCGTTAACAAGCGCTTGACCAAGTTTAACTTTAACTTTGTTATTAACCTTGACCTGTTCAGCCGGTAAAGGTTCAACTTTACCACTGCGCTTAGGTTTAACTTCAGCAGGTTTATTACTCATTTTAGGGCGTTTTTGGTCTTGACGATCCCTTGAGTGAGGTTTCTTTTTGTAAGATTTTGTTTCGCCATCGCGATTGTTTGGACGCTGCGGCTTTTTACGCTTAGCCATTTTGGCACGGCTCTCGGCCAATGCTTTTTCTGCGTGTTCAACGTGCTCTTGTTCAACCTTTTCAGCCTGATTGCCGTCTAGGTCTACACGAAACTCGTTCTTAGTGACTGCTTCGAGATAACGCCAGTTTGAAGTGTATTTACGAAGCGCTTGACGTACTTGGGTTTTACTGACTTTGTCAGAACCCTCAATACGCTCAGCGATATCTTTGAAAATACCAACCTTTAATGGCTTAATCCCCTCCTTTTGCTTGAAGCAGTTAGGAAATTCTGAAAATAAGAAGTCTAATACTTCATTTGTGTCTTTTAGCTTGTTTGTGGTTTCCATTTTTAAACCTATTAATTACATCTGCTCATCGAGCGACGAGTTTATATAGTGTGTAACCCAGTCAATTAGCTCTTCTATATCTGCTTCAAGAAGCGCTAAATCACCGCGAAGATGTTCCCAAATACCTTCTATGAGCCTATCTATTGTGTCACAGTCTAAATCTTCAGGAAGTAAATCCCATGCGTGATGAATAAGTTCATTTAAGCGTTCTGCAACAACTTCTTCTTCGCCTTCCCAATCACCAACATCGGCGTAAGAAAACAAATAATCTTGTACCTGAAGCATATCTTTCATTAAAGCGTTTCCTCAAACACTTTAACTAACGCTTCTAATCCGATCTTATCCTGCTCGTCAAATCTTGCCAGACTAGGACTGTCAATGTCTAGCACGGCAATCACTTTATTATCTTTAAAAACAGGGATCACGATTTCTGAATTTGATGCCGCGTCGCAAGCAATATGGCCTGCAAACGCATGAACATCCTCAACCAATTGCGTTTCACAAGTTGCAGCTGCTGTGCCACATACCCCTTTACCAACAGGAATTCGGATGCAGGCTGGGTTGCCTTGGAATGGCCCAAGAACCAACTCTTCAGCGCTATCCATAAGATAAAAGCCTGCCCAGTTGATATCTTCAAGAGTTGTAAATAAAAGCGCACTCAAGTTTGCCATATTGGCAATCACATTGTGTTCACCACTGATTAGCCCTTGAGCCTGTTTAACTAAAGTCTGATAAAAGTCTTGCTTTTGCATTACCATCAAATTCACGAATTGAACGACAAAAGCTAAAGGTACTCTTTCGGAGAAATAATTAAAACCTTTTCGACTGAAAAAGTATTAATTATCTGTAAAACTGAGACTGCTCGGTTAATTATCACTCAGTTTTACGATGACCTGCCCGCAAACCAAACAAGAATAGCCCCGCTGCGAGCATTGACATTAAGGCGTTAACAATAAAACCGACACCCGATTGTGCAGCGAAAAGATAGCTAAATACCGCACCACCAAGTAAGCCCAGTGTTAACAGACCACCATATTGCACCTTGTTGTACCTAAACATAAGGATATATCCGGGAACAACGAATAGGCACATAGCAAGACCAACGATGTATGCGTTAGAAATTGCGCTGAGTAGTAAGTTAAAGAACATCTCACTGCGACCGAGTGTAAAGCTGTAGTAAATCCCAAGCACACCACCCACGATTAACGGTGATAATAAAGAGAACCCTACTCCTTTGCCAACTTGTTTCATATTCAACACTCTCTACACTAATTATTCATTCAACACTACTGAGTATTGTGCAAGCAGTGCCTCTGCACTAGCCGACTTTGGTCTAATAGGTATTTTTATCGAGAGTATACTGGTGACCGGAGATTTCTGTTATCAGAAACAAAAAAGCCCTCAAATATGAGGGCTTTAAATGTGGCGGAGAGATAGGGATTTGAACCCTAGATACGCTATTAACGTATGCCGGTTTTCAAGACCGGTGCTTTCAACCACTCAGCCATCTCTCCAAAACCTATGATCCACGCTTAATAGCACGAATCTAAAATAAGTGGCGGAGAGATAGGGATTTGAACCCTAGATACGCTATTAACGTATGCCGGTTTTCAAGACCGGTGCTTTCAACCACTCAGCCATCTCTCCGCAGCGGGGCGAATAATAGAGAATCCCTGTGCGCTTGTGAAGCTTTTTTTTCAATTATTTGATCGTTTGCGTAAAATTTGGCTCAATCGTCTAAGAACCAGTCAAAATTATGCGTATTTTAGATATTTCAGCGAACTTTTGAAAATATTCAAAGTCTTACGTATTGAGTAAATATTACTGTAGAGACCCAATTAACGACAGATATTGATCCAGAAATCATTGCCCCAACATATAACAATTGATACTCTTATCTTAGTTATTTTTGGGATCAGCATGTTTTATTAAGGAGCTTGAATCATGGCATTCAATCATTCATACAACACTGCAAAACCTGTCATGTCGACAATGGAAACAAACAAAGTGTTGAAAAACACTTACTTCCTGTTGGCAATGACATTAGCGTTTAGTGCAGTAACAGCCGCAATTTCAATGACAATGGCATTACCAGCATTTACCGGTATTGTTTGTTCATTAGTTGCATTTGGTTTGCTTTTTGTTATCGGTAAAAAAGCAAACTCATCTTCTGCTATCGGTCTTGTATTCTTATTTACTGGTATTTTAGGCTTCGGCCTTGGGCCTATGCTTAATCACTATGCTGCACTACCAAATGGTGGCATGTTGATAGCACAAGCACTTGGCACAACAGCGTTAATTTTCTTCGGTTTATCAGCTTATGCACTAACTACGAAAAAAGACTTCTCATTTATGGGTGGCTTTTTAACGGTTGGTTTAATCGTGGTTATTATCTCAAGCCTAGTAAACTTGTTCATTGGATCTAGCATCGCGTTTATGGCAATTAACGCGGCAGTCGTGTTATTAATGTCTGGCTTTATCCTTTATGATACAAGCCGAATTATCAATGGCGGCGAGACAAACTACGTGCTTGCAACTGTGAGCTTGTATTTAAGTATTTATAACTTATTTACCAGTATCCTTGCCCTTTTAGGCGCGTCGGATGACTAACTCAGAATTTCTGATAAAATAAGCCCCATTACGGGGCTTTTTTTATGAGTAAAATTTGAGTCAAATAGCCATATCAGTTCACTTTGGCGTAGCTGCACAGTCAAAGTTAACTTTACTAGAACGGTATGTCGATGCCGCTATTAAAAGTGACCATCAAATCGCGTGTATCTTTCTATACCAAGATGGTGTTTATCACGCCAGTCAAAATATCGTACACGCTTCCGACGAATTGCAAGTCAACGCACTTTGGCAACGCATCAAAGATAAAGGGATCCCCCTGTTGCTGTGTGTCACAGCTGCGGAAAAACGCGGCGTTAGCATCGAAGACGTTAGCCCTTTCACCGTTGCTGGCCTTGCGGAGTTTGCCATGATCTCGAGTAAGTCTGATAAGTGGATGCAGTTTAAATGAGTAAAAACGTGTTAATCATTTCTCAAACCAGTCCATTTGACCAAAATAGTCTGAAAGAAGCGCTGGATGTCGCACTAATCTATGCAGCGATTGATCAACAAGTAAGTTGGCTTTTTACCGGTCCTGCAGTGCTATCGCTCCAGAAAACCCTCAATGCGCCCACACTGGGTTTAAAAGACATGTTTAAGCAATTAAAAACTCTGGAAATTTATGATGTCGAGCGAGTTTATGCCTGCCAGTCAGCTATGGAGGAGTTTAACGTATCGGCACACTCCCTTGCTGTTGATACTGAAATCAAAAATCAACATGAAATCCTTGCGTTAATCAAACAACATGACTTTGTGGTGACACTATGAGTACGCTACATATTATTTCTAGTATCGAAGCATGCGATCAGCTGCAGTTTGTATCCCATCACGACACTATTTTATTATGTAATGATGGCTGCTTTGGTCAAACGCGTATCTCAGCTGGAGATGCAAATGTGGTGATGCTGCAAACTTGCGCCAGTGCCAGAGGTATTGTCCCAGAAGCCGGAGTAAAGCTTATTTCTGACAAAGATTGGGTTGAGCTGACCATTACGATGAACAATTCAATTACTTGGTAATCATCATGCTAGAATTTAACAACCAAACTATCGAGACAGATAAACAAGGCTATTTGCTAGACCATACTCAATGGACTAAAGATTTAGCACCACTTCTAGCCGCAGAAGAAAATATTGAGCTTTCAGATGCACATTGGGAAGTCATTGAGTTTGTGAGAAATTTTTATCTCGAATACAATACCAGCCCCGCGATCCGCATGCTGGTAAAGGCAATGGCTAAAGCACTAGGCGAGGATAAAGGCAATAGCATCTATTTGTATAAGTTATTTCCAAAAGGCCCAGCCAAACAAGCAACAAAAATAGCGGGGTTGCCAAAACCCGCCAAATGTATTTAACCTGAACTTCGGATAATTAATGCCTTTCTAGCAGCCAGTTTTAGCGCTAACTGCGTTGAATTCACTTCCAATAGCCTGCTATTGGTGCGTAAATTCGCCTTGCCTACAAGGATGTAGGTACCTAGGCGGTAGCAGGACGCGAGAGCGGAGTTATCCCTAAAACTCACTGGCTAGATAAGGAAATAATTTAATTATTTTTAAGAACAATTAGTTAGCTCATTCCTTACCCAAATCTCAGGTTATTTAGGACGGGACAAATCGAACTAAAAAAGGCCTCAAATGAGGCCCTGTATAAAAACATTACTTCGTATACGCTCTTGGCATATCAGAATCTGTCGTATATCTGTCTCTTAGTTTATCGTGGCGTGACTCAGTAGACACTTCCTCACCATTGATCCAGATTTTATCGATTGTGGTGCTGAATTCGAAAGGATCCGCACTCCACATTACGATGTCTGCACGTTTACCTGCTTCAATCACACCGCCATCAATGCCCAGTGCTTTCGCAGGGTTAGCGGTAACCGCCTTAAGTGCGCCTTCATGACTCATGCCATTTGCTACAGCAATACCTGCATCAAAACGTAGCTGGTAGACGTTATGACTACCGTCACCACCAATTGACAGGATGACATTGACACCTGCTTTCTCAAGCTTACCTGCGTTATCTAGACTTGCATGCATTGAGTCAAAGCTAGCTGGTAGGTTTGATACCGCACTCAAAATAACTGGTACTTTCGCCTCAGCTAATTGCTCAGCGACCACTACCGCATCATCTGCCCCCTGAATAATCAGATCTAAACCAAACTTTTCTTTTAGCTTAATCGCTTCAAGAATATCCGACGCTCTTGAAAGCGTCGCAATCACAGGCATATCACCCGCAAGCACTTGAGTTAACACTTGTTCTTCTGAACTCGGTTTTCCCTCGTCTTTTTTGTCTTTCTTAGCAAGCTTTTCTTGCTGTGCTTCAAACTTTTTAACAACGTTATCTAACGCTTTTGCACGAGACCCTTTGCTTTTGGCACCCAGATGAATAATTAACGCTGTTTGCTTGTCGGTCACACTGTTAAATTCACCAGATAAGTCAACAACAAAACCAAGCCCTGCAAACTCACTTTTACCACCCCAAGGTGCAACAAAATTTTGCGTTACACCGCCTTTTCTTGCATAGGCAATTAAGCTACTACGTGGATTAAATGCGGTGCTTGCATCAAAATCTACTCCGGCATCGTCATCGCCTGCATCACGAGAAGCAGCAACAGCACCAACTTCAACTAAACCAAGTTGGTTCATTGAGCCGATAAAACCTGGAGTCACAACCTTACCGCTGGCATCAATCGTTACATCAGCAGTCACGTTATCTGGGTTAATCGCTTTTATTTTACCGTTTTCGATAACTAAGGTCGCACCTTCAAGTACGCCAGCATCTGTCGCGGTATGGATCGTTGCATTAGTAATTGCGGTAACATTGGCAAAAGCAACAGAGTGAGCTAGCAATGCGCTAGTGATCATGGTTAGTTTCATGGTTTTCATCTCATCAACTCCTTACTTTTGACCTAACATAAAATCACTAACCGCTTGATATTTTTCATCGTGACGATCATAGACTTTACCACCATCCACAAAGACCTGCTCTGCACGAGAGTACACGCTAAACGGGTTGGTGTTCCAAATTACTACATCGGCTTGTTTGCCTTGCTCAAGCGATCCTGTTTTATCCTGAATGCCTAACGATTTAGCAGCGTTCGAGGTGATCCATTTAATTGCATGCTGTTCGTTGATGTTAAAGCCAGACTGGTTAGCCGTGTTCATCACTTTTGCGGCTTCATGATTCAAGCGTTGAATTGTGGTATCTGAATCCGAATGAACAATTGCACATGAGTTTTTCACTGCATCGACAATTGCAACGTTTTCCTGAACCATATCATAGGCTTCCATCTTAAAGCCCCACCAATCTGGCCACAGCGCAGCACAGTTACCGTTTTCACCTAACAGATCTGCAATCTTGTATGCTTCAATACCGTGGTGGAAGGTCCCTGCGTGATAACCAAACTCTTTAGACAAGTCGATCATCATTGCCATTTCTTCGGCTTTGTAACAATGGTTATGAATCAAGATTTCACCATCTAGCACACCGCGAAGCGTATCGAACTTGATATCACGTTTTGGTGCATCCGGATTCAAGCCAGCAGCATATTCGGCTTCGTACTGTTCCCAAGCGCGCTTATATTCACCAGCTTCAATCCAAGCTTCACGGTATCCTGCCATGTTACCCATGCGAGTATAAGGGGCAACACCTTTGGAGCCATATACACGCTTTGGATTCTCACCACATGCCATCTTTAATCCATATGGCGCATCTGGGAATTTCATTGCTTGCATTGTTGGTGCTGGCACATTCTTTAAGGTAACACCACGACCACCAAATAGGTTTGCAGAGCCAGGTAAGATTTGTAGCGTGGTGATCCCCCCTTCTCTAGCTCGGTTAAAGCCAGGATCTTGCGGCCATACAGAATGCTCAACCCATACTTGTGAAGTATTAGGATTAATCATTTCATTACCATCACTGTGCGATTCTACGCTTGGGCTGGGGTAAGCCCCTAAATGAGAGTGTACATCGATGATGCCAGGAGTTACCCATTTACCTTCAGCATCAATGGTAATATCTGCCGTGACAGATAGGTCTTTACCAACTTGCTTGATTTTACCGTCAACAATAAATACATCACCTTGTTCTATCTTTTCACCGGTTCCGGTCAGAACGGTTGCATTAGTGATTAGGGTTGATTGAGAAGGTACAGGCTTGTAAGTACTTGGGTATGGGTTTTTCTCTATGGTAACTTTTTCTTTTTGTGGGCCATTATCCTGACAGCCCATCAAAGCTGCGGCAATGCCAGCTACGACTATGGAGGGAGCAAATTTATACATTTTTTGTCATCTCTATTGTTTTTTTTGTGACTTTAACTCATGCCATCGCACTTTACGCATTTATGAGCTTCAGTCACAAGTAATTACGACGAACGTCCAGATATTATAACGCATGTTGTCATCAGTGAGTAATTTGAAAAGGCTTAGCTGCCATTACAAAATGTAAATTAGCATCTATATTGACACGTTTTGACACACAAGTAGCAGATGAGAGGTAAATGTAAGAATGAGGTGTTAAATTATCGATAATAGTATTTTATAGCAAAAAAAGTTTCAACTATCTGTATCTTCAGAAATAAAATAATCCAATATTTTACATGCAGTTAGAATTCTGGTACACATTTGACATACTCTATTACATTCAGAATTACTTGGTTTACAGCATTACATGAAAACTTTCGCAATACTAATAACGTGTCCTAGAGATAGCCAAGGAGCTAATCATGAAACTGTTAAATTTAGTATGTGCAACCTCGCTTTTAGTAGTAGGAACAGCTTCTGCAGCAGATTTTGTTGCTGCGGATGATAGCAGAGCCACCAAAGTTTGTATGTCGGTTGTCAAAGACAATAGAATCCACCTGTTCCACACCATTAAAGATAATCACCTCAAAAAACGAGTTGTCGAGGAAAAACTACACTGTAATGATATGCCAATCGGTAAATTTGCAGCCACCTATGGATTCAACAAAGCCGCTGATTTCCTCGGTGTAGACAGCAGTACACGGACCAGCATCAAAGACATCGCTCAAGTAGACCAAAAGACTATTTTTGTCTCAGGTTCAAAGTAGTCATGTCGACATGTTTGTAAACAGCAAGCAAGGCGTAGCAATCCCTGACTACGCCTTTTTCTCTGTTCAACTATACGATTGCAGCCAACAACCCAAATAGACCACCGAAAACCCCACCCCACACAACTAACCAACCTAAGTGAGTCTTAATCATGGTTTGTACAATTTCCTTTACCATTTGCGGCGTTAGCTCATTAAGTCGCTCATCTACCGCTTTTTCAATGGTTTGATGTAAATCATCGCCAAGTAGGCCACTACTGAGTGACTCACCAATTGCAGCATCAAACTCTGGCTGTTCACCAAGCTCAACTATTGCTAATCGCATTTTCTCTATAAATGGTTCTCGCAACGGTTGTACAGCTTCAGTCCCACCAAACATCTGTAACATCGCGCCAAATTGAGACGCCTCAATCACACTTAACAAACGGTCGAACGCAGGATTTAAATCGACTTTATTAGCGATAGGTGCCAAGTCAAACTTTGGGTGCTCCTTGCCGAGAAACTTTTCTAGTTTTTCTTTACTAAAGAACTCGCTCAAGATGAGCTCTCGAATCGACGTTTTAAACGACTCGAATTTGAGCGTAATAACCCCTGAACCGTAGAGGAAAGGCACTTTCTCAAATAACATATGTACCGCTAACCAATTCGTCATTGCACCAGATAGTGCAAACAATCCAACCGAAAACAACACATCGTTTTCCAGTGCGAAGCCAGTACCGGTTAGCAGTATCGCCAGTAGATTGGTGATGATATTTTTATTCAATGTACTTCCCTTGGATAAAATGACAGACATGATATTTTATTTTTTTTAGAAAAAGGCCTCAAGTATTTGTGATCTTGAGAATTTCAACCATATTTTAGAGTAAGTGAATATGTTGGATCTAACTTATGTGGAACAAAGTCAACCAACAAATCTCTGAATCTCTCCATGACGCTTTTGAGTTTTCTTCGAAAAAAACCTTAAAAAGTTATGGGTCTAAAAAACTTTATAAGATTGCAGACGATACCCATCAATTTTTGGTCAAAGTAGCTCCTATTCAAGCTTTAGAGCGATTTGAGTGTGAAGCATCTAATCGTGAAAAGCTTATTCGCGACTCTGATTTCCTCGTGGCCGATACAATAACACTGGGTACGAGTGTTGAATTTTGTTTTATTGTACTGGAATGGTTAGAACTAGATCATCGCAATGAAAACTGGCTTGAGTGCGGTCAAAGCCTTGCTAAAATGCACCAACGTCATGAACAGGAAATGTACGGCCTAGAAGAAGACAATTACATTCATGAGCTGCCGCAACCAAATCAATGGCACAAAAAATGGGAAGTTTTTTTTGCTGAGGAAAGAATTGGTTGGCAACTACAACTGCTCGCTGAAAAAGGGATTATCCTCACTGATATCGACACATTTGTGGAGCAGCTTAAGCCACTTCTTCCGCACCAAGTTCAACCGTCTCTGGTTCACGGTAATTTTTGGCATGGTAACATTGGCTTTAGCCATCAAAAACCCGTGCTATTTTCCCCTGCTTGCTATTATGGTGATAGAGAAGTTGATATTGCGATGGCTTCGTTATTCGCTCCACTACCAGATGACTTCTATCGTGGTTACGAGTCTATCTATCCACTCGCAGAAAATTCACCTGAGCGTTTAGACATTTATCGCTTATATCCTCTTCTGGTGCAGGCAAACTTGTTTGCTGGCAAGTACATACGGGATGCGGCAGAACAAGTGCAAGCCCTGCTCAAATAACTGCCATATTTTCGTCACAATGCGCTATAGTTAAAAGGTATTTAGTTTGGCCAATTCAGGTGGAGGGCCAATGAAAAACCTATATCAACAACGTATTGAATGTCCGCATTGTGGACATCATATTTTTGTCAATCTTGATACAAGTGAAGGCGATCAGGACTACTACGAAGACTGTGCTGCTTGTTGCAATCCAATACACCTAAATATGCACTTAGACCAACTGCACAATAAGCTTGAACTTAGGGTTGATAGCGACGACGAACAAGTGTTTTAATCAAAGCAGAAGCCCTATAGATTACGGGCAGCTCATTTGCGAGCGGCTTATCAAGTTGACACAACCTTAGCTAATGCTTTTGGTACCTGCAAATAGAGGTAAAGGGCGTTACTCGGGCAAGGTACTAGTTGTGCTTCAATAGAGTTTGCTTCTTCATGTAGTTTTCAACGGTATTAATAATCGTATAGGTTTGTTGGTCAACCTCTATATTCACAGTATCTCCCACACGCATCGTACCCAAATTGGTAAGCGCCAGCGTTTCAGGTATTAGGTGTAACCAAAAGCCGGTGTGATCAAGCTCACCCACAGTCAAACTCGCACCATTTACCGCAATAAAGCCTTTGTACATAACATACTTATGCCACGTTTCTGACAATGCTACATGCATCCTACAGTTGCCTTCGTTGCGATGTATTTCACTGATATTCGCGCTTGTTTGAATGTGCCCTGAAATTATATGACCGCCGAGTTCTGTACCAAATGTCATCGAGCGCTCAAAGTTTACCTGTGACCCTCTTTGTACTTCACCTAGATTAGTGAGTCTCAATGTTTCATCAATCACATCAAAGCAAACTTGCCCTACCACGTCATTTTCTGGCTGTTCGAAGTGCACCACCGTTAGGCAGCATCCGTTAATTGCTATGCTCGCACCCAAGGTCAGCTTATCGAGGTATTCAGCACCAACAGAAATAACTAATTTTAAAATATTATCGACCTGCTTCGCCGACACCACCGTCGCTTTTGTTTGAACAATTCCTGTAAACATATCTACCCTCTTAATTTATCCTTGAGATTGTAGCGAAATCGCACTAAGAGATGTACTTAATTTGTATTGAATATTCGACTAGATAAAAATAGTTGCGACTGCTAGCCGCAAAATTTTGCTAAAAACAAAGCACTAAAATAAACTAACGTTTTTACGCCTTAAGTAGTATCTCACCATGAATTTTTCAACTTGGGAAGCCAGGCGCTTGCTTCAACTTGCGATCCCCGTTTTTCTCGCTCAAGTTACTTTAGTCTTAATGACCGTCGTTGATACGATGATGGCAGGTCAAGTCAGTGCTGAAGACTTAGCTGCTCTTTCTATTGCTACGGGTGTTTGGAACCCTTTGATTTTTAGTTTACAAGGGATCTTACTTGCACTTACGAGTATTGTTGCGCATTGCCATGGTGCTAATGACCCCGCAGGGATCAAACGATTTTTCCAGCAAAGCTTGTATCTCGCTTTAGCGCTTTTTACCGTCGGTTTGGTTTTAGCGAACTTTACTTCTATTGTTTTTTCAAATATTGGGGCAAGTGAGAATGTTCAGGCCCTCGCTCAAGGCTATATTGATTTTGTGAAATGGGGTCTATTGGGCTTTTTGATCTTTACGGTATACCGCAATGTCACCGAAGGGGTTGGCCAAACAAAGCCTGCTTTTTACATCAGTATTGTTGGTCTTTGTATCAATGTCGTTGCTAACTATATTTTTATCTATGGTAAATTTGGCGCGCCAGCGCTTGGTAGTGCGGGCTGTGGCCTCGCTACATCCATCGTGCTTTGGTCAATGGCAATTGCACAGTGGGTGTATAGCTTGAACAGTAAACACATAGATGGAAAGGCCCTCATTAGCGGTTTTACCAAGCCAAGTCTATCTATGATGAAATATGTTGCAGCACTTGGCTTTCCAATTGCGTTGGCTACCTTCTTTGAGGTCACGCTATTTGCGTGCATTCCATTATTTATTGCAGATCTAGGTCCTATTTCCGTATCCGGTCACCAAATCGCAGCTAGCGTCACTACAATGCTGTTTATGATGCCATTAAGTTTGTCGATGGCTATTGCCATCCGGATCGGTAACCTAACTGGACAAGGAGCCTTAGACCAACTTAAGCTTTCGGTGAATACCGCGTTTCTTTTGGCCACCTTAATTGCTCTATTTGTCGCACTCATTACGTATATAGGAAGAGATCAGATTGTTTGGCTCTATACCAACAATACTGAAGTAGCCGCTCTTGCAACCAGCATTATGGTGCTGGCTTGTTTGTATCAATTGCCCGATGCATTACAAGTCTCGGCAAATGGTGTGTTAAGGGGGCTAAAATATACTAAGCCAATATCTTGGGTTACCTTTGTATCATATTGGCTAATTGGGTTTTCATTAGGCTATGTATTAGCAAAGACCGATTTAATAATGCCTGCGATGGGTCCTCAAGGCTTCTGGATTGGTATTATTATTGGCTTGAGTACGGCGGCTGTATTATTGGTGACATGCGTAAACAAACGGGTGAAATTTGAGATTAGTCAAGCGAATAGCTAGTACGCTATTACTTTTTACTTTGGTCGGTTGCAGCAAGCAGCCGACCGATATTGCCGTTGAATATCAACAACGTTTGGCGAGCGCAACAGACATAGAGGTGGTACTCCCAGCGCCACTTTACAATCCGGAGGTACAAAAAGTACCATTGCCGACAAGTGAGCTAACTATTTCTATGTTAGACATCGCGACCGCTGGACACTGCAAAGTCACAAATCTCATCGCTGCGCACAATAATCAATTAGGGAAAGTAAGTTACCCAAGCGAACGCTTGAAATACAACATCTTATTTATTCAACAAGCGCCTCACTGCATTCAGCACCCAAACACGAGCGACGAGCTGCAACAAACATTAACTCAAGCAGTACAGGAAAAGAATCAACAGCTTCCACGCTATTTTCTTCATATGATGACATTTGAAAGAGAGTTGGCAAGTTTGAGTTTGTTAATCGCTGAAGAAGTGCCACTAGAGCTGCCAGCAGCCCACAGCAACATGCTAGAGGCCGTTAACGAGCTTGCAGAGCTGGCAATAAACATGGATACGCCAGAAAATCTCAACCCAACCACACTCACACCCGCTATAAAAGTGCTTTCTCAGCGATTTGTCTCATCTTTGGTGACGAGCGTTCGTAAACAGACTCAGCTGAATAATGCGACTACACGCCAATTACAACAACTTAGGCTAAAAGATGGCATTTGCAAAAGCAGCGGAAATAAAAAGCAGGCACAGATCATAAACAATATCTTCAACAAGTATTATTTATCCATTCTTCAGCCGTATCAGGCAATGCTATCTCTTTCTACGGAAGAGTTGATCGCTGCCTGGCAGCCTATTCACCTATTGTATCAAAATAATAACCTTGCCGATCCGCTCACGCTTCATCAACACTTGGATAACCTTAAAGATTCTGCGAAAGCACATGTAAAATGGTGGCAAAAATTTTACGAGCTGTGTGAAATCCCTCCAGTATGAACAAAAAAAAGGCAAACAATCAAAAAATTACTGAAAGCCGCTTGATCCGTTAGCTGAGTCACTATATATTACAACGCGTTGACAGGCACAGACCTGAAAACAATTAATAAACGAATGTTATTGTACGACCGTAGCTCAGTTGGTTAGAGCACTACCTTGACATGGTAGGGGTCGGTGGTTCGAATCCACTCGGTCGTACCAAATCTTATAATACAACCGTAGCTCAGTTGGTTAGAGCACTACCTTGACATGGTAGGGGTCGGTGGTTCGAATCCACTCGGTTGTACCACTCCTAAATATTCAGTCTTATCTAATAAGAATCCATTCGATTGTACCAACCTTAGATCTAATTCAAATAAAGAAAAGCACTACCTACTCTCTATAACCCGTGCCAAGGGTCGATAATTCGGATCCACTCGGTTGTACCAACCTTAGATCTAATTAAAATAAAGAAAAAGCACTACCTACTCTCTATAACCCGTGCCAAAGCTCGATAATTCGGATCCACTCAGTTGCAACCCTTCAAAAGTTATCTATATCTATCGCTATTTCTTAATCTACCAAGAAAAAAGTTGAAAATTCAAACTTTAGAGCTTTTAATGGAGCCTACTGTGAACTTCTTTGTCATTCCTTGACTCGCTGGAGCTACTAAGCGATAACCCAGTTTCTCGTAAAAGGCTGGTTCGTCTGCAATCATTGAAACATACGAGCCCGGCAAAACATTTGATGCTAAGTAACCATCAATATATTCCATTACTGTACGCCCTAATCCCTGCCCTTGATAAAGCGGATTGTCGGCAACATCGACAATTTCAAAATTGCAACCTCCGTCTCCAACCACCCGGCCCATTGCCACAAGTTGTTCGTTATGTCGAATTGCAACCCCATATAATGAGTTAGGTAGTCCCCTTGTGGCTGCTTCTAGAGATTTTGCAGATAATCCAGCGGCTATTCGCAAATCACAATATTCCTCTGGGCAAGGTACTTTCTCTTCAATTTTGAACGTCAAAATAATCACTCCTCTAATCACTAAGAGTGATAGCACAACAACTGTATAAATAAACAGTCAACTAACTCTAACTATCACCTTCCCGAGGTTCTGGTTGTGTTCGAGAATATCGTGGGCTTGCTCAATTTCATCCCAATATAACTCCTTATATATTGGTATCTTCATTGTCTGATCCGGCAGGTCCGAGCCAAACTCATTCAGAAAATCTTTCACTAATTCCGTTTTATAGTCCAATGAGCGGTTTCTCAACGTACTTCCGTGCAAGTTAAACCTTTTCGCGAGTAACTTGGCAAAGTCTAGTTCTGTATATCTTCCGCCTAGCATAGCGAGCATCACACAGTGACAATCCATTGCTGCAACTCTTAGGTTCGCTCTGAGGTATTCACCACCGACTGGATCAAGAATGACATTTGCTTTCAAACCAAGCTTTTTCATTTCTTCAGCAAAATCACAGTCTAAATAATTAATAGTGTAATCCGCCCCCAGAGCCTTTGCGTACTTGGCCTTTTCCTTGCTACTTTGGGTCGTAATGACCGTTGCACCTAGCCTTTTTGCAATCCTTATGGCAGCACTGCCAACACCTGAAGCACCGCCATGGCATAGTAAAACCCCATTAGAATTTAGCTGCCCAGTTCGCACAATCGCATCATAGGCCGTAAGATATACTTCTGCTAAGCCTGCCGCATAGCTCAATGACAAGCCTTCGGTTAACGGCATGAGTAATTCACTTTGTGCAATCACGTACTCAGCATAGCCGCCGCCAGAGGTTAAACAGAACACTTGATCACCAAGTAAATGTTCAAGCTCAGAAGACGCCACCTGAACTATCGTTCCAGACACTTCCAAACCCAATATCTCACTATCACCCTCAGGCGCAGGGTATCTCCCTTGTTTTTGCAAAATGTCAGCTCTATTAACCCCAAACGCATGCACTTTGATTAGCACTTGCTTTGCACTCAATGTTGGTGTTTCGGTGTACTGGATTTGAAGCTGAGAAGATGCGTGACTGATATAACGCATCTTCTTTGGGATCACTGAACTTTTTTCCATACTTCCTTCTCGACGAACTTACCATCTTCATACAGTTCATGATGCCATAAATTACCATCAATCTTGTAGCTGAATGACATCGTTCGACCAAGTAAGGAAGTAACATTTCCATATTCATAGGTTTCGATAAATCTATCTCCCTCTATTTTGTAACTCCCTCCACCAGCGTATTTAAACTTTCCTTCACTTTGCGTAATGTAGCTGTGGTGAGCCTCCGTAATTAACTTTATCGACGTCAAGCTAGGCGCTTGCGCTGATACAATGCCATCTGTGGTGGCATATTTTCCCTCAACAAATTCCCAAGTACCTAAAAGTGGGTTTGCCAAAGCAATTGGACTCAATAACAATAAACTAAGTGCGGTGACTTTCATCTTATTTCCCTTTAACGTTGTTTTATTCAGTTTTACACAATCACCCAACCAGGTCAGTTGAGATAATCTCAACATCAAGAATGAAATAATGCGTTCTCAGGTCTATTTACAAAGTAACCATTGTAGAGAAAATAATGAAATTATTAATGTTTATACTGTTGTTTGGCTTAATTGCATCCACTCAGGCAACCGAAATTGAAATCGAATATAAGAGCTGGATCAGTGGCAGTGATAGACAACATGTGGAAACTTGGCTAAAACACGGTGTTAAAGCAACAGAGCGTTCCTTGGGAATATTACAACAAGATACACTTCCATTTATCATTGAACCGAGCTTATTCGCATCTGAGCCTGTGCCATGGGCCACGGTTCAACGTGGCAAACCCGACGCTGTTCTACTCCAAATCAAACGATTTACCTCAAGCCGAGTGTTGATTAAAGATTGGACCTTGTACCATGAAATTGCTCACCTTTATCACCCGTTGCTTGACCACTCAGATTTCTGGCTTGCAGAGGGGCTTGCTACCTATTTACAAAATGTCATTATGCTAGAGAACGATATTTTTAATGTTGCAGAGTTTCGTACAAGATTAATCTCAGGGCTCAGCCGAGGCGCAAAAAATACGCGAATGAATAAAGGAGCACTTAAAACAGTGAGCGAACAAATGTGGTCATTAAACGCACAACAAAGAGTCTATTGGAGTGGGGTTGCATTCTTTATAGATGCAGAAATTGCACTGCAGGATACGGGCAATAAGAACACAATCAGAGCGCTTATCTCCTCATTTCAGCAGTGTTGTAAAGGCAGTGTAATATCGGGAGACCGTAACAGTGGACGTTTATTTATTGCGAGTCTAGATAAACTATCCAAAACCACCATATTTTCCAATCTATATGCCAACTATAAACAGCGGAAGGACTTCCCTGACCTAAGTAAGGCTCAAATCTACAGTCTGCAGCCATTAAGATAAGGTGTTGTATAAAATCCTTTCATTATCACGCCTATCCGCTATAAATATTAACAAGGCGTAGAATCCTAAGCTTGTTTGGTTTGCTGCTTTTCTGACTCAATAGCGGTTGTCATCGCACCAAGTAACTCAGTTAGCTGCACTTCAACACACTCTAGTTGTTTATTCTTCAGCTTAACATCCAACTCGTTTGCAATTTTATGAATATCAATACAATCAAACATCGCAGCAGTACCTTTAATCGCATGAACTGTTCTTGCTAACGCATCGTAGTCCTGATACTTAGCTTGATTCTTTATCTGAATGATTTGCTCATGCAGCCCAGAAATATACTGTTGTTTTAACTGATAAAATTCGGCTTCAGGAAGATCAACTTCCTCGTCGACTTGGATATCCAAATAATAGGCTACCTTTTGACTGAACACGACTCTATCAATAGGTTTTGCAAGATGATCACTAAATCCAAGTTTTAAGTAACGCTCAATTTCATGCTGCATGGTGTTGGCAGTTAATGCAATCACAGGCGTGCTACACCCTGTTGCCTGAATAAAGCTAAACGCCTGCTCACCATCCATTACAGGCATTTGGATATCCATTAATATCAAATCGAAATCACCATCTAGTACCGCCTGTACCGCTAGCTGACCATTTTCAACCGCCGTCACAGATAAACCCATACGCTCTAAAATACGCTTAATAAGCTTACTATTGTCTGTGTTATCTTCAGCTAATAACACCTCACCTTTAAGCTCTTGATTTATTTCATCAGGTATTGTGCCTTGTTCACGAACATCACCAATTTGAGCGAGACTTTGCACCCACTTTGTTTTCTCGGTGGTATATAGGCCAACAGTAAGAGTAAAGGCAGTACCTGAGCCTACCTCACTTTCTACCGAAATATCACCATCTAACTTTCTCGCTAAGCTTTTGGAGATATTTAGTCCAAGCCCTGTCCCACCATATTTCCTTGATGTGGAAGAGTCAGCTTGATAAAACGCGCTAAATAATTCTTTTTGCTCGTCCGCTGTCATTCCTATCCCGGTATCTCGCACTGTAATCATGAGACGCTCGTTTTGACACGCCACATCAATCGAGATTTTACCAACCGTCGTGAACTTCATTGCGTTAGATGTGAGATTTAGTAATATCTGTCGCAAACGAGTGGGATCAATAACCACAAAATCAGGCAGCGGAAAATGATAATTCAGCGCAAACTCCAGTCCTTTATCTCTAATTTGCTTACCCAATAATGAATCGACATGCGCAATCGCTTGAAAAAGGTTTGACTCCACCAACTCAACTTCTAGTTTATTGGCCTCAATTTTAGACATATCCAGAATATCATTAATTAGCCCAAGTACATGACGCGAGTTTTGCAAAATAACGGAGATAGCGTGATTACGCTCATGTGGCTTAATATCTCCGAGCATAATGCCATCGGCATAGCCAATAATTGACGTCATTGGTGTTCTTATTTCATGACTCATGTTTGCCAAAAATCGACTTTTTGCCTCACTAGCATCTCTAAGTTCTGAGGCCACCTGCTCTAACTCATAGGTCCGCTTTAACACCTTTGCTTCAAGGTTTTTATTGAGTTCTATATTTTCTTCACTGGTAATTCTAAACTTGTCCGCAACTGCGAAGGCCAGCAGTAATGCATCAAGCGCAGTACCTATTAGACCGTAAAGATATAAGTTACTCGACGATTCAGGCAGCAAACTTAAGTTCGTTAAATTACCCACCATATTGGGGATCGCCATTGCAATATATGCCATTACAAAATAGCGAGCGGGCTTAAATCCTTCAGTCCAACGCGTAATACCAACAAATAGTCCGAAGCAAAGCGCTAACCCCGTTACTAAAGTCGCCCAAATAAAACCAAAGCCAGGGAAAAGAATACAAAACGGTAGTCCAAGCGCAGCTATCACACCAAGCCAAATAGAAATCGACACATAGTTTGGATGAACGTCCTTGAGTTTTAGAAGATGGATATAAAATAACGCGTTAGTTAATGGCGCAAGCGCAAAACCTAACCAATGTAAGTTTGCAGAGTAAAACCCAAATAACTCGTCGGGAATATGAAAAAAATGGCTCCACGCAAATACCCACACACAAGTGAATAATGCGTAATAAAAATGAGTGATATCTTTAGAGCCGATGTAGATTAATAAGTTATACAGCCCCAAAACAATGCCGACACCAAAACAAAGCGTCATAATAAGATTTTCATAGACCACTTCCTGCTGAAAGTCTCTAAGAGGCTCAATGGTCAACTTTACCGGGGTGTAAAAGAAATCACTCTCGAAGAGAGTAACGATATAATAATCTTGACTAGGCTCTAACGTGACTTGATTGCCATAATGAAATGCAAATTCATTTTCGACCTTACCCCCAGAGAAAACTCGCAAGACTGTTTCCGGTGTATATATCCTCGACTCAACTTTGCTTAATACCGTATTGTATGGATAAAGCACAAATTCATTTAAGGGTGTTTCATTTCTGACTTTAGTAACCAAGAAATAACGACCAGAAAACAGCGCTCTGTTTTTTAGTGGTTCATGAATAGATTCCCACGCACTCAATTCAGCCCAGTTTTGAGGAAATCTTGTGCTAGAATTTGCCTCATAAGCCTTTCCAACATGGTGTAAATTTTGATATTGCCAAGGCTGCGTCAATTTCAACACAGCCTGATCTGCATAGGCAAAACTAGAAACCAGAATTATGCTGAAAATGATCAGGAGTAAACGCATTCTAGCCTGTTACCTCAGTAAAGTTACCTGTGATTCGGTATTGTATCTGCAAGTTTTCAACCCCCAAGTCAGGTGACTTATACGTATAGTGATTAAGCAAAATCAAAATCGATATGTTACATCCATGCCTACTCTTCTTCCCTCACCTTTAAAGTCTTCTAACATTCCCAAAAAACTACTCAGGTCAAATTTAAGGTGGCTATACTCTTTATCTAGAAGATTTTTACCCCAAATACCTAACTGCCAGTCTCTATACTCCAGCTGTAGATTAGCATTCCAAAGCATATAACTGGGTTGCTTAGCATACGGAGATTCGTTTTGGTCAAAGTAATATTCGCTTTGATAATCAAATGCTATTCTACTTTTTATACTAACTTCATCCCAATTAAATGCATAATTTATTTGCCCAGAGATATTCCATTCGGATGTAAACGGTAAACGATTGTCGGTCAATACAACGCCAACTGGATCGATAAACTCCTCAAAGTTAGCTTCAGGTATATACCCTACATCTAAGCCTATCTGAGTTTGCTCCGATAGATACCAAGTATTTTCTATCTCAGCACCATAGATTTTGGACTTACCTACGTTTTCAAGTAACTGATAAGGCGGCGCTCCAGGTACTTCTGAAGCCTGATTCATAAATACCTGTTGATCTTTATAATCATAGTAAAAAGCAGCCAAGTTTGTACGAAGTTTAAGGTCATTAAATAACAGCTTAGCGCCTACTTCATGAGCGATTAGTTCTTCAGGGCCATAACTTGCCTGTATCGCGGCATCCTTCGAAATAAGGAAGCCACCGTTATAGCCGCCGCTTTTTACACCATTAGATAAACTATAATAAACACTTTTATCCGATTTAACTTTATGGATAACCGACAATTTTCCAGACAAATTACTATCGGACTCTTTTCCCTCAATGTCGTAGGCAGGAACTAAAATGCCAGCGAGATTACCTCCAAAAGGCACGTTTAAATAGGAAAAAGAGTCATACTTCACATCTTCATCGCTATATCTTACTCCTACGAGTACATCTGTATGCTCACTAACTTCATATTCATATTGACCAAATAAGGCCATTGATTTTACTTTAATATCATTATCATAGAAAAAGGTCGCCGCACTTGCACCATTAGGGGTTCCCCTAAAATCACGTAATAAGTCATTAAAATTATCTTGATAAATACGCTCTTCTAGTTGAAATAAACCTACCGTTAGAAAGCCGGTCTCCATACTTTGCTCAAACCTAAGCTCATTCACCAGCTTTTCATTTTTAAGTCCTAACTCGCCTTCACACAATGAAAATGGACTTCCATCACAATTAAATCCATGTATCCTATCTAAGCGATTGAAAGCCCCGAGATAAATAAGTTGAGACCGGTCATCCAGTGCATACGCGACCTCTGTTGTAACGCCTTTGCTTATACTGTGATGTTGTTGATAATTATTGACCCGTACAGCCCAAAAATCGTCACTGCCAATATTAAAGCCAAGCGCATCAACGCAGTTGCTAGTGCCCGCTTGGGCTGGAGAACATAATGAACCATCCAAAGGGTTTGAGAATAATCCGATATTCCCGACTGGCTGAACCAGTCCATTCCAATGACCATAATCTAATTTCACAAAAACACTGAACTTATCAAACTCGCCAAAATAACTTAGTCGAACATCATTTTGTTCCATATACGCCTCAGGAGCGTCAGGCTGTAAGTTATACGTTGTGTACTCATAGTTATTGTGGCTAGCTGCAAGTCGCACCGCGCTATTTTGATCTAGGCTATAATTGAGCGTCGCACGAGCTCTTGATAAAGAGTCAGAACCGACCCCTACACTGACAGAAGTAAAATCACCATCTGTTGGGCGCGCCGTGCGCACTAAAATTGCCCCCCCAGTGGTATTTCTACCAAAAAGTGTACCCTGTGGACCTTTCAACACTTCAACTTGTTCAACATCAAACAAGTTAATGATTTGATTATTCGCAGACCCAACAGATATACCATCTAAATACACCCCAACCGGAGAAGTGTTAGCCGTGTTATAATCGACAAGTCCGACACCTCGAATGCTGACCGCAGGGGGCGTACCCTCAGCTGCATTTTGACTGATTTTTACATTCGCAACTAAACTACCTAGTTCGGTCGTATCTTTCAGCGCCGCGTCAGTGATGACTTGTCCGGATATGGGTTTAATAGCGATAGCAACATCATTGATAGATTGCTTTCTTTTTTGAGCGTAGACCTCAATGACTTCGATTTCTTCTTCGACTTGTGCTGATGCTTCCATCGAGACTGCTAAGAGTAATGTTAGTGTTATCGTATTTAACAGCACATTTGGATGTGGCATAGTTTGAATCCCGAGCTATATCATGCAATTGCACTATCAGTATAGCTGAATTAAAAAGACCCCCAAACAAATGAACCCGATTACCTTTTTAAGGTTCAAGTTATCGTTCATAATACATACAAATTATACCAAGGTGGAATTTGAGCCCTGCAAATTGCAGGGCGTAGAATATAGGTTAAGCTAATACAGTTGTACAACTAACGGTTCAAAAATCAAGCGTTCGTTTAGCGCCTAAAGAGTAATAACTCGGTTATTTAAACGGCTCAAACCCTGATTCTCCACTAATGCTTTGAGGATATCCGGTGATGGCTCTACTCGTTTGCATGCCAGCCATCACTGCAGCTTCAACACAACCTGCATTGACACCGGTTTTAATCCAATCTCCAGTAATGTAGAGGTTATTGAATATGCAGCCGTCCGTAGGCAGTCGAAATTGACTGCTATCAACAACACTTAACACATAACGCTCACTGGGGTCGACATTCACCCTCCAATACTGAGTGTTGAACCTAACTTCACCTTCGTTATTATCAACATCAAACAATACGTTCCAGTCGAAGTCGTTACCATGATAAGCCTCTGGCCACAGTGGCTGCATCTGTAATCTAAGTTTTTGCAATGCGTTTTCTTTTACCTGAGCTTTCATGCGCTCAGGAAACTCATGATCGCTCGGAGGTGGATAATCTGCGCAGGTAAAAGCACTACAAAAATAGGCAATGTTATTTGGCTGTGTATTTGGCCAATCTTCAACCTCAATTAAATTAGACATCGCGGCCCAAGTGTCAAAAGGTTGAGAAAATGCGCTTAATATTGGTGGCTCATTACTACCAGAAGGATCGTGAAAACCCAGTTCACTGTCAGTTTTAGTAAGCCACAACTGTAATGCTTGAGTCGCAACAGTTTTGACCTTTTCAGCTTGCAACTTTAAGCCGTTATCTTTAGCCAATAATTGCTGACAAAGTGGCTCAAGACTTGCCACTGAGATCCCAAAAATCACTAAATCGAAATCAGTACCTTTATTTAGTGTTTTTCTCGGTAACCTCTGTCCAAATGCTTGTTGGTAAACCGCCTCCCAATTAGACCAGTAAGACTCTAGGTTAATCTCATGTTCTTTAAGTAGTGCCACTTGCTGCGGGTCAATTTGTTGCCACAGTGGCGAGCTTGGCCAACATGGCAAGTCTTTGACTAATTCCAGAGGCTCGTAACTTTGCGTCTCTTTTAGTTTAACCTGTTGAATTAATTGAATGCTATCAACATAATGACCATCATCATCCTGTGTACAGTGTAACGATTCAACCTGATGAAAAAACGCAAACTGAACGCCTCGATGTTTGAGCAGCTCATAAATAGGAGAGAAAATAATATCTCCCATTCCCGCTTGCATTTTCCACATCACACCACCGCGATAACACAGCATAATCCTAAGCATGGCCAAAGCCGCAACTCCAGCTTCAACATTCGGCTTTTTAAAATCACCGTTCTCATAGCCAAAAACGAGATCATAAAAGCCGCGGACTGGTGCAGACTCCACAGACAGCAATTCATTTGCGCCATTGCGCTTGAGCCACTGTTTAAAATCGTATTGATCAAGATAACCAAACCCTCGTGAATAGACTTTGTCTCGGAGCATGCCAATGGTCATCGCAACACCTAAATCTATGCATATATATAGACGTCTAATGACAGGGTTGTCATCAATTAAGTCATTTACTTCAGACTGCAACCAGCGCCTAATTTTTCGAACCATATACCAAACAACTAAGTGATCTTTCTTATTTTCTAAACGATGATCAGCTTCACGTACCGTTAGAAAATTACTAAGTTGCGTTATTAACAGCTTTGGTGTGGATACGACCTCTTGGGCTTGGTTTTCTGCGTCATCAAATAGAGCTCTAGCTTTTTCTTCTACACTATCAAAAAAACTTTTAACTTCCTGTCCCAAGTGAGCAAGCAGCGTTTTGTCTCTTTCTTTTTTTGTTTTGAGTTGTGTGGATTTGTGGGTTTTCTCAACTTCGCATTCCAAATCATCAACCCACTTGTGCAGCCAAGCCGCAAGTAATTTTAAAATCTGCCAAAAATGTAAATCGAGTGTGCCATCTGCTGGATTACCTGGGATCTCAGGGAAATCTACTGACCAAGTTTGCCATTGCTGATCAATATATTCTTGCAACACCACCAAACTATGTGGTTTTAGCGCTTGTTGCCAAGTGTGAATGGGGATATCACTTGAGCGCTCAAGCTTATTATAAACGGTCTCAATTGCCCTAAAAGAATTGACATAGGCACCAAACCAAACGTGAAGACCGTGCTCCTCTATACGTTCGCCGTATTCAGCATTACGACCACTCGCCCCTTTGCCCCCCAAGCGCCAACCTTGCTGATAAACGGTAATATCATAGCGCTCTTGCCAATCGTCTTGTTCAGTCATGTATACCGCAGCAGTCATTGCCGAAACACCGCCGCCAAGTATTGCTACTTTTTGTTTACTCATAAACCTTCCTTTTTCTAACCTGTTGACGAGCAACATCTAAAGCCACATAGGAAGACAACTAAACATGCAAATATCGCTTTAGTAAAAAATCGTGTTTTTTATGCCACAAATACACTAACGATGGAGATTAGTCATACTCTGAGCACTGGAAACAATTTCTTCCACTCCTGCCTGATCGAAGTCCATTTTCACAAAGTAAGGTAGTTTGACCTCGCTTTTGCCTAATGGAATGCCAAACATTTTATCGAGTGGAAACGCATCCATTCGTTGTAGATTCAAGCTTAAATCATCTTTGATAAAACCAATTTTGTGGATTTTCTTCACCTCTGAAGGGGAATGCACCACTGCCGAATATACAGACTTCTCGGCATGGCCATCTGGGAACTGCTTAAATAATATTTGATCCATTTGCGGGTGGGTAAACCCCGATAAGAACTGCTTAAGAAATTGGCTATCGACGTTTAAATCAGACACTGAATCTTTGAAAAGCTCAGCAATTTCTTCACCCACTTCCAACACTTCTTTTAACCACGACTCCCCGTCATCCTCAGGTTCAATGGATAACAATTCATGCCATGCCATTTTGACGTTGGGATCAAATTCCTTAAAGGTCTCCAGAGAGAGGGAAAAGTTCAGTGGGTCGCCAAAGTTACCAGGCATTTCGTAGCGACATAAATATTTGTTGTAGCCCCATATTTCTCGACCATTTATCAGCGCGTTAATGTTATTGACCGAGATAAATGCTGGATACCAATATAGATGTTCTGCCTTTAACGTTTCGAGATTGACTTGCAGAATTGGCAACCAGATGATGACATCGGTTTCTTGCATATATCCATAGTTACTAAATGGCGGCACTTTTGACGCGATATTTTCAATATCTGTAAATGTCAATAAGCACCAATCGGTTAGGGCCCTGAATACAAATTCACTACTAGAAACCGAATTAAGCGTTTTATCAACATAGGTTTGGATTGTTGATTTTTTTCCTTTGACAAAAAAACCGTACATTTGTGCATTTAGCATTCTGCATGGAGGTTTGGCGATCGGATTACTATAAAAATGTTGATAATCAGGCAACTCTGGATACATCTTTCACTCCTTAAAGTATGATAAGTTAGTGTTTAGTGTAGTTCGCTCAAGCCGCTTTTGCGTATGTTGTTATGAAAACTCCGCTTCTTGTTGCACAACCTCAAAATAGTTACGCGCTTCTCGCTGGCAAAAATACTGATAATGCGAGTATGCGTACTCGTCATAGTTACCCGAAAGCTTGTTCATAAAACCGTGTAAATACCGCGTTCGGATACAATTCAACCCTTTTTTATCTTTTAACTGCTCAATGACGGGCTCAACGTCAAAATGAGATTCAACTTGAGCAAAGAAGATAGACACATCGCAGCTGGGCTTAATATTTAGATGGTTACGTATTTGGCTGGGATAAAATGCAATAAGTTGCTCGACAGAGTGAGATGCACCTTGTTCAGACAATGCAACCCACGCAGCAGCCCCGCCTGCACTAAAGCCAATAATAAGTTTTGGTTTGTATTCAGAAATCGCTGCTGATATTTTATCAGCATATAAACGATGACCACACTGAGCCAAAAACAGCTCATAACAATCCGACTCTGAGACACTATTTGGTTCTTCTATAAATGGTGAAAGCACCTGCACGTCACTTCCAAGCGATTTAGCAAAACGATCAATATGATCCGTATGACCGAAAATATCGGTAACGATTAATATAGCCATAGGTTTTCCTTATTAATAATTTATCGTTATTGGCTTTTATGACTTTCCTTGCCATGTGGCCTTATCTACTTATATTTGGATTAACGCACTGCAATCAAACTCTATATTCAATCGCTTAACTGAGCTTTGCTAGCATGCTTTTACCCAAAACTAAAACTTCTTTTAAAGCTAGCATACCGCCAACCTCTGTAAACATTAAATACAAATTAAATAAACATTAATTTAATCATCAACATCGCAAACAATGCTAAGCTTATTGTAAGTTCAGCAAGAGTGACCCAATTTGATCAAAATCATCTTACTCCTCTTCATTGCCTTTCAATCCAGTTTTGTATTTGCAAAACAAATAACTTGGATTGCGATAGATTTCGCGCCTTATTATATCCTTGCTGACGATTTGGAAGGGCAAGGACGAGACGAGTTATTGATAAAACTCATTCAACAACAGATGCCCGATTACACTTTTAATTATAAAGTATTCCCCGCATCTAGGGCCATACATGAGCTCTCTAATTTCAACAACCAATATTGTATGATCTCCCTCTATAAAACAGTCGAGCGGCAAAGACATATCGCTTTTAGTGAGGAGTATTCCACTATCGGATTATCAACCTCTGCCGCACTAAGGAAAGATGTTGCACAGTCACTTGGCATTACCAACAGCGCAATTGATTTGGAAAAACTCGTAACTGAGCACGGACTAACTGTAGGTGTCGCGGCAAATCGATCGTTTGGCCATGAAATTGATGCGTTATTGGCGAGTTTGCCTTCCAAGCAAGTGCTCATAAGACCAGGAAGAGATACGTTAGAGAGTTTGACTATCATGCTACTTAAAAAAAGAGTCGATGTGATACTTGGATACCCAAGCGAACACCACTACCACAAATTGCATGTTGATAAGCAAGATGAATTGACACAAGTTAGATTGAGTATTGCCTCGCAGATAACAGCTGGATATGCGGGCTGTAATAACAATGCGATTGGTAAGGAACAGATAGCTGCAATTAGCGAAGCGTTAAAACAAGCCCATAAAAACGAACAGTTTAGACTGGCTATGTCTCGTTGGTTACCAGAGCAGTTTCAGCCACAGCTAGCTAGTATCTTTAAAAACTAACTTTCTAAAACTAATATTGCATTTGAAAAGTGGACTTCTCCTAGAGTGTAAAGCGCAGCACCACGTATGTAGTAACACGTGGTGCTAGCAGAGATTATTTACGAATACCTTCTAAGTGCAAACCAATGGTAACGTGTGTTGATGCAGGGCCTAGATCATAGTCGATGTCATAATCAGCAAGTTTTAACTGAGTTTCACCTTCAAAGCCAACTCGGTAGCCGCCCCATGGATCTTTACCTTCACCCACTTTTTTAACATCAAACTCGATATGCTTTGTTACCCCATTGAGTGTGAAGCTTCCTTTCACCTTCGCATTTGTATCATCGCTAAAAGTAATCGAGTTACTCTTAAAAGTCGCCTTTGGGTTTGCTTTTACGTTTAAAAAATCATTACCGCGCAAATGCTTATCACGCTCTGCATGGTTCGAATCAACAGAAGCAGTATCGATCACTACATTGATTTTTGACGCATTTGGGTTTTTTGCATCATAGCTGAAGTCGCCTTCGAAGCTATTAAATCGACCATGCAACCAGCTGTATCCTAAATGTTTAATTTTAAAGTTTACAAAGGCATGTGCACCTTTAGTATCAATTACATAATCCGCGGCATTTACTCCGGCCGATAAGGTCATAGCTGCCATGCTTAATGCAATGATTGTTTTTTTCATGTTTTAATCCTCAACTTTTGTAGCGTTTGGTACCTTGAGCATTCGAACTAAGGTACGATCTTTATTAATAAAGTGGTGTTTTAGCGCTCCCACAATGTGCAGCGCCACTAATCCAATGAGCCCCCAAGCAATATATAAATGCACAGTGCCTGCAATATCACTTTGTTCATCAAACAGCTCCCCAATACCTGGAACAGAAAACCAGTTGAACACCTCTATTGCTCTACCATCTGAGGTAGAAATTAAGTAACCTGTGACAAACAGCCCAAACAAACCTAAATACAAAACGACGTGAACGACATGTGCTATTGTGTTTTGCAATTTGTCCATGGGAGTGGCTTCGCTTTCGGGTTTCACGCTAGGGTTAGTAACCTTCCAAATCAGTCTAAGTACTATCAAAGCTGCTAGCAGTATTCCTATGCTTTTGTGAATATGTAAGCCATCACGGTAGAAAGGATCGTAATAACTGAGTTCAACCATGTACAACCCGAGACCAAACATGCCAAATACCGCAAGCGCGCTAACCCAGTGAAAGATGATGGCTAACAAACCATAGTGTTGCGATGTATTTTTAAACATAATATTCAGCTAATAAAACTCATTCTCAATAAGAGTAAGCTTATATGCTAAAAGTTCAGAGAGAAAGCCATAAATTTAGCGTTAGATTGTGCATATATGCACACAAAAAAGGCGCTTCATAATACAAACGCCTTGAGTCGGGGGAGTGTAAACTAATTTTTATAGAAGTAGCTGTCCTTCGTGATGCTAATATTGGCATCTTGTTGCGACTCTATAGTGAATTGGATTGGAGTGCGCTTACCTTTAAGCTCATAGCCATCAGCGGTCACTGTTACTGGGATTAACGCCATGTCGCCGCCAGCGATATGCGTTGTGATTGGAGCTGTAAGTTTCGCATCTGGCAGTCCCTTTAAGCTCACGGTGTAAGTTAAATCGTGCTGTGTTTTGTTTATTACACTTAAGGTGTATGGGTTCTCGACTAACCCCTCATAATTAACACGATAAAGCGCATTACGGTCGCGAATGACAGAAGCTTCTATTGGTGTTCGATTGAATGCCCAAATCACCATAGTGACTAGTATCAATACGGTAATAGCACCATAGCCTACTATTTTTAACCTAAACGGATTGGATTTTTTACCAGCTTGCTGATGCTCACTTTGATACTTAATCAAATCTGGCTGATAGCCGAATTTATTCATCGTTTCGTTACACGCATCGATACATAAACCACAGTTAATGCATTCGTATTGCAAGCCATTACGAATATCAATACCAGCTGGGCACACTTCAACACATAAATTACAGTCTACACAGTCGCCGAGCCCCAGCTGTTTTGGATCCTCTTTGCGTTTACGACGGCCCCTATTTTCACCTCGTTCGCTATCATAAGTGACGACTAACGTATCTTTGTCAAACATAACCGATTGGAAACGAGAATATGGACATGCCACAGTACACATTTTTTCTCGTAGAAAGCCCGCATTTCCATAGGTACAAAGTGCGAATAAGAATACCCAGAAGGAAGTAAGGCCAGTCCACTCAAGCGTAAACATGTCTAGATACAGCTCTTTTGCAGGTATAAAATAGGCCATAAATGAAGTGGCAGTAAACACCGAAATTATCAACCAAATAGCGTGTTTGGCCGTTTTCTTCGCGACTTTTTTGCTATCCCAGTTTGATTTGTCTAACTTTATTCTTTGGTTACGAGTCCCCTCCACTCGGTGCTCAACCCAAGTGAACATCAGCATCCAAATTGTTTGTGGGCAAGTATAACCACACCACACGCGACCCAGCCAAGTCGTGACAAAGAATAAAGCAAAGGCACCCACCATAAAAATCCAGGCTAAAATCATAAAGTCTTGAGGGAGAAAGGTGGCACCAAATATTCTAAATTGCTGCTTACCAAAATCAAGCAAGATGGCCTGCTGCTCGTTGTACGGGATCCAAGGAATGAGAACGAAAGTTAACATTAAAAACCAGCCAAGGTTTCTTCTTATTTTTTGGAAAAAACCTTTTTGCTCTCTGACGTAAATAGGCCCTTCTTGTTTATAGGGCTTAATGATCATGTCTTCTTCTTTGATATCAAACTTCATGTTATTTGCTACATTGGTAATACACGAGTTTGATATTGCAACTTTCAGACCAATCTGAAAGTTTATAACATTTTGATTTTTATCGTATTTATTTTTATTATATTTTAAACATCGCGAAATATCACGAGTAGGCGCGAAATATCACGAAAGCTTAGCAATTTTTAGTTTTTTCATTTTCGACCTTAGCGTACTTTCGGGTAGCCCTAACTTATCAGCCGCCCCGTTGCTGCCAGCGATCTTCCAGTTACTTATTTCTAGCACTCTTAATATGTGCTCAGCTTCCGCCTGCGCTAAAGTCAGTTCACCGTTTTCAGATTTATGCTGCTCAGTAACGTTAAGTGCTTGAGATAAATCAATTAAACGACCTTTAGATAATATCGCTTCGCGCTCCAACACGTTTTGGAGTTCTCGAATATTGCCTGGCCAATCATAACGCTGTAACGCATGAATAGCCTTTTTAGAGATCCCGCGTAGTTGCTTGCCCAGCTTTTTGTTGAGCTGCACGATGAGATTGTTGGCCAATACGGGTATATCCTCTATACGCTCCCTTAGTGCAGGCACTCGAATAGGAAAAACGTTTAAACGATAATATAAATCCATTCTAAACTCCCCACCCTCGACCATTTGCCATAAATCTCTGTTGGTCGCTGCGACTATACGTATATCTACTTGAATCGACTTACTTCCCCCTACACGCTCAAACTCTCGCTCTTGTAATACACGTAATAACTTGCTTTGCGCTTCTAGCGGTAACTCACCAATTTCATCTAAAAATATGGTCCCTTTATCCGCCAACTCAAAACGTCCTTTACGTCTTTCATTCGCTCCAGTAAATGCACCTTTTTCATGTCCAAACAATTCAGATTCAATCAAGGTTGGTGAAAAAGCAGCGCAATTTACTTTAACGAAAGGTTGCGATGAGCGCTCACTAAGACGATGCAGATTTCTAGCAACAAGCTCTTTACCGGTGCCGTTTTCTCCTAAAACCAATACCGTACTGTCAGTCTGACTAACCAGTTCTAGCTGCGCCAACATGGCCTGAAATATTGCGCTACTACCCACCAAACCCGAGTCTTGCCAATTTTCATTTAATGTTTCTAGCAGGTAGGCATTTTCATCTTTAAGTTGCTCAGTCAGTACTTGAACTTTATTCAGCGCCTCTCTTAGTGCATTTTCAGTTTTGTGCTGTTGCGACACATCGCGAAATATCGCGACTGCACCAATAATTTGCTGATCTTTAAAGATTGGGGTTGAGGTATATTCCACAGGAAAGCAACTTCCATCTTTACGCCAGAACACCTCATTGGTTACCTGTCGTGTTTTACCATCAAACATCGTTTTGTAGATGTTACATTCATCAGCAGGATAATCACTCCCATCTGCATGACTATGATGATGGTACTGATGTATTTTTTCCCCCAAAAGCTCATCACTTTGCCACCCAGTCATACGCTCTGCGGCCGGGTTTACAAAAACAGCGTTACCAGAAAGGTCAAAACCATAGATCCCCTCTCCAACCGCATTCAATAATAATTTAGGGTCCGCCAAAAAGTGTTTGATAATAGACATAGCAATCCTCGCGATATTTCGCGAGGATTATATAACCATAGTCTTTTACTGTCAGCCATGAGTTTTGCTTAATAACCTGAACCCGGGATAAGAAGTGAGTTAATCCACTAAAATATCCAAGTTCAAAAGTGTAATATCACTCTAGCCAGAAGTTATTTCTTAATACAAGGCAAATTTGTGCGTCAATAGCTGGCCTATTGCAAGCAAATTTAACGCAGTAGTAAGGAATAACAACTGCTAGAGAACAAGTTGTTATCCCGAGTTCAGGTTGAATAATCACCATCGTCACAACAAATATGCATTTTTCACTCATGAAAGTGTAAAATGAGAGAAAGCTTATAACTTGAGTAACTGCGTGGACAAATCAACTTATATTCCCAGCGCGTTTCTGGACGACATAAAAACCTACTTACCAGACCATCTTAACATCGAAGACTTTATAGATAAGTGCCAGTCTCCTTTACGCCGAGCAGTCAGAGTCAATACCCTAAAAATGTCCATCACGGAATTCTTAGCCTACTGCGAAAAAAGTGATTGGCAGGCAGAGCCAATCCCTTGGTGTGAGGAAGGGTTTTGGATATCAAGAAATGAGCAAGAAGAAGCTAATCTTGCTATCGGCAACACAGATATCCATTTAAGTGGCTGCATCTATGTCCAAGAAGCTAGTTCCATGTTGCCGCCCACGGCACTGAAATCGACTATCAGCGGTGATGATATTAATTTGGATATGGCGTCAGCACCGGGTTCGAAAACTTCGCAACTCGCGGCTTATATGGATGGACGTGGCGTACTAATCGCTAATGAGCTATCGTCATCTCGACTCAAAGCGCTTGCAGCAAATATGAAACGTATGGGCATACGAAATGTTGCGTTGTCTCACTTTGACGGCTGTATCTTTGGCGATTATATGCATGAATGTTTTGATAACATCTTGCTTGATGCGCCATGCTCTGGAGAAGGCACTGTTAGAAAGGACCCAAATGCCCTTAAAAACTGGTCAATTGAGTCTAATGTTGAAATTGCACAAGTGCAGAAGCAACTGATAGACAGCGCATTTCAAGCCTTAAAGCCAGGTGGCACCTTAGTGTATTCAACTTGCACATTAACACCGTTGGAAAATCAGCAAGTATGCCAACACCTCATTGATAATTATCCTCAAGCAGTAGCAGTCGAAAACCTGTCGACCTTATTTGAGGGTGCTGAAAAAGCAACAACGTCCGAAGGATACTTGCATGTGTGGCCTCAGCTATATGATAGCGAAGGGTTTTTCATTGCTCGATTTAAGAAGTTACACTCTGTTGCCGTTAAAAATCCAAAGCAGAAAAAAGGCGCTTTCCCTTTTGAGGAACTAGACAAGAAAACCACTCAACTATTGTTATCCGTACTAAAAAAACAGTTTGGTATTACCCAACTTGACGGTAAGTTGATGCAGCGCGATAAAGAGGTGTGGTTATTTCCTGACAACTTTGAAGCAATCCAAGATAAGATCAAATATTCTCGCATAGGGATTTTAATCGGTACTACCCATAAAAACGGGGTAAGATTAGAGCATGAGTTTGCCACTACTTTCGGTCACTTAGCGTCTAAAAACACTTTAGCACTAACAAAAGAGCAAGCAAAAGATTACTTTAATGGCAAAGATATACGCCTAGATGAAGTTACCAAACTAACGGGAGAGGTGATCCTCACTCTATGTGGCAGTGCCATCGGGTTAGGAAAATGGCAAAAGAATAAAGTTAAAAACAGTTTGCCTCGGGATTTAATTAAAGACGGCCTGTTGATAACTTGGGTATAACCTGAATATACCCTTTTGATATTTTTAAGACCAATTATGAATATAAAGAACAACTCTTTGTTTTATATAAACTTAATAAATCATTCATTTATTTGTAAAAAGAATGAAAGGTTAACTAAACTTAACAGTACTTTCTACTTCTCCCTACAGTCTTAGAAGGTGTTTTTAGTTAGCGCACGGCTCAATCTTGAGCCTTTCCCTAGGCCCAGAACTTAGCAGGTAAGTTTCTGGGCGTTTTTTTATCAGTTAACCAGAGGCTAGTTAGGTCAACATTTCGAGTTCTGTGATGATCTGCATCGCTGCTTCATTACTGTCACCGCACACATCTTCCATGGCCTTAAATTGCAAACACACTTGTGGGCGCTCTGGCTGGTTAAACAGTTTACACAGATTATTTTCATCTAGTTGAATACACCGCTCCCCCGCAGGTTTACCATTTGGCATACTGGGAATGGGTGTTGAAATACTTGGTGCTATACAACAAGCGCCACAACCAAGCCTACAATCCATTCTGTTTCTCGCAATTTTGACAATAAGTGGTGCATTTTATCGAAAAATCGACTACACGTAAAAGCATCAATCGCTTTTAAGAATGTAACGATAAATTTAGGTACGCAAAGCTTTGTTACATATTCAGTCTGGATTTAAACACCTCGACATAACTATTCGCGTATTCTTAAGCTTATCGATGATCTAGAGCCGTTAATCTGGGTCATCAAGAATCATTCAACAGGAAGGATTTTAACGTGGCTAGTAAAAAACAAATAATTCTACCAATTGCCGTTCTTGCGGTGGGAATTGCAGCGGCTGTTGCCATGTCTGCAATGAAACAACCTCCAGAAGAGAAGAAAGAAGAAATAGTACATCCTCTCGTACAGGTTCAACCTATTCATATTGACCAAATTAGGCTGAACGTATCGTCATACGGTATCGTGATGCCAAAATACAGTACTGAGCTTGTTGCTCAGGTCAGCGGTCAAGTCATTTCATTGTCTGACAAGTTTGTCAAAGGTGGCTTTGTCAAAGAAGGCGACGTGCTTGCTCGCATCGACCCGAATGACTATGAAGCGTCGCTGATTGAAGCCGAAGCGGCTTTAGCACAAGCCAGCTCAGCGCTAGAAATAGAGCAAGCTCAGGTGCAAGTAGCAAAAGCAGAATGGCAAAGGATTAAAGCAAACGCTAACGAAAAAATACCTTCCGAACTTTATTTAAGAAAACCTCAGCTCGCTGAAAAGTTAGCAAGCTTTAAAGCTGCGCAGGCAGCGGTGAAAAGAGCGAACCGAAATTTAGAGCGTACTTATATCAAAGCGCCTTACGATGCGATTATAGAATCTCGCACCGTAAGCCTTGGTAGTGTAGTCAATCCCGGTAATGGCTTTGGTAAACTCAATGCGACATCTGTTGCGGAAGTACGCCTCCCTGTTGCCGATAATGAATTGAAATACCTACCGCAACAAGGTGTTGGCACCGATGTCGTGATCACAGCAGAAGTCGCTGGTCAACCGATGAGTTGGAAAGGTGAAATAGTCCGCAGTGAAGGCGTTATCGATAACAAAAGTCGCATGACCTACCTTGTTGCTCAAGTCGAACAGCCTTATCACAACAACGTAAAACCACTACGTTTTGGCGCTTATATCAACGCTGATATTCAAGGTTTGTTAGTGCAAAATGCCACTATGCTTCCTCATCACTTAGTGAAAGAAGGTCGCGTTGCAACATTGGATGACGATAACAAGCTGAGTTACAAAAAGGTCAATATTATTAGAGAGTACAATGGCATGGTCGTCGTTGATAACGGCGTTGAGTCAGGCCAACAGATCATTACTTCAGCGCTGGACTATCCGTCTGAAGGGATGCAACTACGTACAGACGATACTCCTTCGCAAAGCGCAAACACCCAATTGGCGCTCAAAGAGGAGTAAGGTTTATGCATAGTCAAAGTACAGAAAAAGGCTTAATTGCTTGGTTTGCACGTAACCCAGTCGCAGCAAACTTATTGATGATATTTATTATTGTGGGCGGCTTGCTTACCGCGTTTTCGATCCGCAAGCAAATGTTTCCACAATACGATAGTAACTGGATAAGTGTTCAAGCTGTGTATCCGGGCGCGGCACCTCAAGAGGTCGAGGAAGGGATCACGATTAAGATCGAGGAATCCATGGAAGGTCTCGAAGGGATCAAACGCTTGATCACCTACTCTAATCGCGGTTACTCGCAAACTTGGATAGAAGTAGACGAGCAGTACAACACCAAAGAGGTACTCGACGAAGTCAAGATGCAAGTAGACTCCGTCTCAACTTTCCCATCAGGAATGGAACGCCCTATTGTACGTCACGACAAAGCAACCCAAGAAGTGATGTGGTTGTCACTCAATGGCGACTTGAGTCCCCATGATCTTAAAGAGCTTGGTAATCGCATTCATGAAGAAATGCTGTCGTTACCTGGCGTTAACCTTGTACGCTTTGATGGTGGCCTGAACTACGAAATCTCTATTGAGATAAGCCCTGATAAAATGCGCGAATACGGCCTAAGTTTTAGAGCAATTTCGGATGCAGTAAAGAGCTTCTCAGCGAACATGTCTGCTGGCCAAATTCGCTCCGAGAATGGCTATATTTCAATGCGAGTTGAAAACCAAGCCTATCGCGGTGACGAGTTTAGAAAACTCCCCTTACTAACACTACCAGACGGCGCACAGGTTAGCTTAGGCGACGTCGCCACCATTAACGATGGCTTTGAAGAAGGACTTCAATACTCTAAATACAATGGTAAGAACTCACTAGTGTATGAAGTTAGCGCGTCAAAAGACCAAGACATCACCAAAGTTGCAGATATCATTAAGAACTACCTTGAGGCAAAGAAAGGATCACTGCCACAAGGCGTAGAACTTGAACCTTTTATTGACTTGACCTATTACCTTAATGGCCGCCTTAACATGATGCTAGAAAATATGGCGTTAGGTGGCGTATTAGTTATGCTAATGCTTGCTCTATTTTTACGTGTGCGTTTAGCATTTTGGGTCATGATGGGGTTGCCAGTTAGTTTCTTAGGTGCATTTTTAATGATGCCAATGGGTTATTTAGATGTAACGATTAACTTAGCCTCACTCTTTGCCTTTATTTTGGTGTTGGGGATTGTCGTTGATGACGCAATAGTCGTCGGTGAATCCGCCCATGCTGAAATAGAAAAACATGGTCATAGCCTCGATAATGTCGTTCGTGGTGTAAAACGTGTTGCTATCCCAGCCACTTTTGGTGTGCTTACTACTGTTGCTGCTTTCTTGCCGCAAACATTAGCAACCGGCCCAACGGCAGCATTTTCTAAAGCAATTGGTGGCGTAATAATTCTTTGCTTACTATTCTCTTTGGTTGAATCTAAGCTGGTTTTACCTGCGCATTTAGCAGCGATGAAAGACAAACCAAGCAACCCTAAAAATCCGTTCCACCGCCTCAGAGAAAAAATGGATAGCGGCCTTCAATCTTTCATTGAAAACACGTACCGCCCATTCATTGTCCGCTGTATTCACTACCGCTATACCGTTATTGTTGGATTTTTAACCATTTTAATTGTTAGCGCCGGGATGTTTGCTGGTGGCTTAGTGAAGTTTGTTGCTAACCCAAAAATCCCACATGATTTTCCACGTATCTCGATTGATATGAACTTATCTTCGTCAGAAAACGCGACGCTTGAGTCAATTCAAAAAATTGAGCAAATGGTACTGAATGTCGACAAAGAAATTGAGGCTGAGTATGGCAAGAAAATGATCCGTGATTACATGGTGAATATGAACGGCCGCACAAGCGCAAATATTATGGTGATCTTGGTTGAACCAGATGCACGCCCAATCGATACCTTTGCACTCAGCGCCCGCTGGCGTGATACAATGCCTGCACTGCCTGGTGTTAAATCGCTAAACATTCAAGATAGCATTATGAATGGTGGCCGTGATGACGGAGACATTAGCTTTAGGTTAGAAGGTAAACACAAAGAAGAGCTTCGTGAAGTCGCACAGAAACTAAAAGACAAGCTAGCAACTATTGAAGGTGTTGGTGATATCAATGACTCTATGCAATCAGCAACCGATGAAGTGCAGCTTGAGCTTAAACCATTAGCGTACAGCCTTGGACTCACGTTGGCGGATGTTGCATCCCAAGTGAACTTCAGTTATTACGGCCTTGAAGCACAGCGTATTTTACGTGATGGTGAAGAGATCAAAGTAATGATCCGTTATCCTAAAGAACACCGTGATGCCATTAGTGACATTCAGGACGTGCGTATCTTAACGCCTCAAGGTGCAGAAGTGCCGTTGGTAGAAGTGGCTGACGTGAAATTGGTAGACGGTGTTAACCGAATTCGCCGAGAAAACGCCAAACGCACTATTAATGTTTGGGCATCAGTTGATACAGAAATCGCACAACCTTTTGAGATAGCAAAACAGGTTCGTGACGAATATCTTCCTAGTCTATTAAAGAACTACCCTAGCGTTCAGAGTGCAGTGGCGGGTCGCGTACAAGAAGAAATGGACAGTGTTGCTGAGCAAATTCGTGACTTTGCCCTGTCATTAATGATTATCTTCGCACTACTGGCAATTCCACTACGCTCTTATTCTCAGCCTGTCATCATTATGTCTGTGATCCCATTTGGTGTAGTCGGCGCGGTATTCGGTCATATGATATTGGGAATGACAATGAGTAGTTTGTCGTTCTTTGGTATTATTGCCGTGGCAGGGGTTGTAGTGAACGACTCTTTGGTTATGGTTGATTTTGTCAATAAAGCACGCGAAGAAGGTATCGATTTGAAAGCCGCGGCCGTCGAGGCCGGATGTAAACGCTTTAGAGCAATCTTGCTCACTTCGTTGACCACCTTTATCGGACTTGTACCAATCATTATGGAAACGAGCCTACAAGCTAAAATTGTTATTCCAATGGCGGTATCGCTTGCGTTTGGTGTGTTGTTTGCCACGGTGATCACCCTCGTACTTATCCCTTGTCAATATGTGGCACTTGAAGATGTTAAACGCGTTGGCCGCAAATGGTTTAAAGGTAAAGGCTCGGCTGATAGCCAACAAACGACACCGGAGCTAAATTCTAATACTCACTAAGTAACAAATTACTAGCCCACAAAAAAGCTCGGAAACTTCCGAGCTTTTTTATTTTTTATACAGATATTACTGACTGTAATGCGCAAAAAAGCGCTTTACTCTATCCATTGCAGGCTGTAAATCATCTTTATGTGGTAAAAACACTAATCTAAAATGATCCGCACTGGGCCAATTAAAAGCACGTCCGTGGACAAGTAGAATTTTTTCTTCTTTGAGCAAATCCAGCACCATGCGCTCATCATTCTTAATATTAAACCGCTTTACGTCGACTTTTGGAAACGCATAAAGCGCGCCCTTTGGCTTTACACAGCTTATCCCTTCGATATCGTTTAAACCTTTAAACGCAATATCACGCTGCTCATACAAACGCCCACCCGGTTCAATGAGTTGGTCGATGGATTGTATGCCTCCGAGCGCTTGTTGAATGGCAAACTGTGCAGGAACATTGGCGCATAATCGCATAGACGCGAGCATTTCTAAGCCTGTGATCAAGTCCCGCATCACTGAATGCTTACCACTGATCACCATCCAGCCCATGCGGATCCCGGCCGCACGATAGGTTTTTGCTAAGCCGTTGAAAGTGATAACTGGGATATCATCACAAAGACTCGCAATTGAAAAATGCTCTGCATCATCATATAAAATCTTTTCGTAGATCTCATCACTCAGTATTAATAGCTTGTGTTCTCTGGCAACCTCAATTAATGCCTCAAGCAATGCTTTATCATATACAGCACCGGTCGGATTATTTGGGTTGATCAGCACCAATGCCTTTGTACGACTCGTGATTTTACGCTTGATATCTTCGATATCTGGAAACCAGTCTTGCTCTTCATCACAAAGATAATGCACTGGATTACCGCCTGATAATTTAACAGCGGCAGTCCATAGCGGATAATCCGGTGCGGGGATCAACACTTCGTCACCATCATTGAGTAAGGCTTGTGCGGTCATTTGGATCAATTCACTGACGCCATTGCCAATGAAGATGTTATCGACACTAATATTAGGAAAACTTTTTTGCTGATAATATTGATACACGGCGACTCGGGCAGAATACAATCCTTTTGAGTCGCAATAGCCCTGTGCAGAATATAAGTTTTTTATGATATCTCGGTGCATATCTTCTGGCATATCAAAGCCAAATGCCGCCGGATTGCCAATATTTAATTTAAGGACTTTCATGCCCTCGTCTTCCATTTTTCTTGCTTGATCCAATACCGGACCACGAATATCGTAACTCACCCCGTTGAGCTTATTACTTTTTGTTATTTGTAGCATCTATAACCCCCTCATTTTGCTCAAGCATATATCACAATGCCGTCTAAATTCTATGCTTGTGATAACTTTTTATGCTTCAAAAAAGCAACTTACAAAATGAAGTGATTAGGGTGGGATAAATAAGCGCAATATTAGGTTTCAGAAAATAAAAAAGGCCGTATAAACGACCTTATTTCCGCTCTTTGGCTTATGCTGGATTTAAGACTGTGCACTCACCCACTGCTGCAGTTTCGCTTTTGAACCTGCAACTTGTGCTGCCAGCTTCTCAATAGAATCATCAACAATATCCTGCTCCCCTTGAATAAGGGCATGCTCTATCATCTTTGCTAAATCGCTCAAACTAGCGGCCCCAAACTGAGCAGCGTTAGATTTCAAACTGTGAGCATGACGAATGGCAGCTTCTTGATCCTGATTCAAATTCAGCATCAACTCCGATTCTAACCGCTCGAATTCAGAACAACAAAAATGAACCGTATCTTCGAATTGCTCGCCCAGCAACATTTGCATGTTTTCTAGGGCACCTTCATCTATTACGATGCTCATAATTTTCCTTAAATTTAATATTCTATTACTTATGCTAGCCAAATCTGGTTTCTTGTGCAAAGTAAATGCGGGCAAGATATGATAAAATATGACTTATATTAAGAAACACCTCATCAAACATGAAACGTAATACCTGTCCAGTCTGTCAGTTTCCCACAAAAACTTGCGTATGCTCCTATATTGGTAACGTGATACCAAATGCGACTCAAGTTATTATCATGCAGCACCCAAGCGAAGTAAAAGTCGCCAAGAATACCGCAAAGCTCCTCGCCTTGCAGTTAGACAGTTTTGCGCTGTATGTTGGAGAAAATACCACTGACTTTGAAGAGTTGATTAACTTCTGCAACGGAAACCATGTTGCACTACTTTACCCAAACAGCCACGCTAAGACCTTAACTACAGAACATAATCGCGCTCAAAATCTTGATGCCATCATCTTATTGGATGGTACTTGGAAGAAAGCCACTAAGCTTTATAAGCTCAATCCGTGGCTAAGCCAGTTACCCAGTTTTCAGTTCGATTCGGTAAATGCGAGTGAATATACTATTCGTAAATCTAAACATGAATACAGTTTATCAACACTTGAAGCGGCAGCTCAATTTCTCGAGATTGTAGATCAATGCGAAACTGCGGATCTCTATAAACTTCAAGCAGGCATGGTGAAAGAACAGATGACGCGAATGCCTGATGATGTTAAGGCTCGGTATTAAAGGAAGAAAATGCCAAGCTCGAGACTACTGCGCGGATACACTCGCCGAGGACCCAATTATCGATTCGGCGATCAAGTTGATTTCAGTAAAATTAAACAGACCTTTGGCTTTAAAACCATGACCATTGGTCATTGGGTTACGCCCGAAGAAACCCGTTTATCCGCCAACTTCATTTATGATGCCCTCGCAGATCTAGCCCAAATATTACAGGTACCACCAGAAGTCATTGGCCTTCGGGGAACACTTAATTTTGCTTTTGGTACAGGCGGTCAACAAGGTATTCAAGCGCATTACGCGGCAAATACGAGAACACTCGCGTTAGCAAAAAATGCCGGCGGTGGCGCACTTGCCCACGAATGGTGGCATGCATTTGATCACTATATTTGCCAGCATTTAATAACACAGCCAAAAAAGCCTTTTGCATCGTCAGCTTGGTTACTTTCTACTGAAACCGTATTACACCCTCTGAACAATGCTTTAGCAACATTTTTTGCGCATACCTTTTTAGATGAACAACATCAAAAACCAAATCGGTATTTTCATACCGCCAAGATTGCTGATAGCGCAAACAAACAAATATATTACGCCCTGCCCGAGGAGCTAACAGCTCGGATGTTCGAGGCCATTATTGCCTATCACAGCGATATATCAAATTCATTTTTGGCCGCGGGAATTAAAGGTTCAGAACAAGAAAAACTGGGGATTTACCCAAAGCATGAACATAGAAAACGATGCGCTGAGCCCATTTTTCACTACTTCAGCGAACTAGGAAAGATTTTATATCACCAGCATAGGTGACTTTACTTAGCCAACTCTTAAATTCCGTGAACGGCAACGGACGTGAAATAAAATAGCCCTGTGCAAAGTCGCAGCCATAGGCCTGCAAACGAATGTAGCTATTGATATCCTCAACCCCTTCTGCCACCACCCTTGATCCTAAACTGTGCGCCATATCACACGTCGCTTTACAAATTGTTTGGTTGCTCTTAGATGTCTCAATATCCATCACAAAACTTTTATCAATTTTAAGTTCATCAAATCCAAGTTTACTCAAATATGCAAGTGAGGAATATCCAGTACCAAAATCGTCTATCGCCACCTTTACGCCGATTGAACGATAATCATCTAACACCCCTTTGAGCTCTGCTTCTTTTCCTATCGTTACAGATTCCGTGATCTCTATCATTATTTGAGAAGGTGCGAGTGATAATTCATTGATAAGCGTAATAAGCTGTACCGACAACTCTCTTCTACTCAAGTCACGACCAGATACGTTGATTGAAATAACGTGCTCAGGCAATAACTTGGTTATCTCAGCTTGATAATGAAGCGCATGCTCAATCACCCATTCGGTGATCTCATAAATTTGCCCTGAAGACTCCGCAATCGGAATAAATTCGTCAGGTGGTATGTAACCAAGTTCAGGGTGAAGCCAGCGCAGTAGCACTTCCGAGCCAAATACCCTGCCAGTCCTGAGGTCTACCTGCGGCTGAAAGAATAAACTGAACTGTTCATGTTCTATCGCACTTTTAAGAAACGAGGTGAGCTTTAATTGTCGCTCAGTCGAAATAGAGCTTTCAACATCAAATAGATGCCAACGTTGACCATTGTGTGACTTAGTATTAAGAGCCTGCAGCGCGCGCTGGATAAGCTTCTCAGTGGATTTTGCATGCATTGGATAATTCGCTACCCCAACCTCTAGACTATCGACAATCTGCGTGTCTTTATAGCCAACCCCTTCTTCGAATACAGCTGATAAAATACATACATATTGCTCAACTTGACTGACCTCTATTTTACCATCAAGCACGATGGCAAACACTTGGTCTTCTAGGCGGTAAATAGGTGTGTTTCGTTTATTTGCAACGGCAGCGCTACCATAAGTATTGATTTGCTCAGAGACCTCTTTGAATAACTTATTGATGTGCTGATTTGCAAAGGTTAAGCCAAAACTCAGCCTTATTGATGGCAGGATCAGTGGTTTAAAAAGCAACAATGTATGCGCTTTATTTTGCTCCTCAAGCTTAGCGAGCGAACCAAACAGGGCGAATTTATTGGGAAGTGCAGTCTCTTTATCAAACTCAGCGTAATGAATATACATACGCCGCTTTTCCGCATCATGCCAAACCACAAACAGTAGTAAGAGCATTAAATGTAGGCTGATCAACACATGGTTTACGATTGATATTTGCTCACTTGGTTGTATTAATTGACTCCCAGCAAAACCAATTAATACCGCCACCATAGGAGACCAAATTGCGCAGCAAAAATAGACTTCTTTACGGCTGTCTTTATCTTGACTTACCAAAATCATCGTACTTAATACAATCGCACCAATAACCATTATGGACTGAAGTGCAAACGGTAAATCCACTTTAGCAAACGCCACAATGACACCACTTAGTAAGTAGATATATGCGGTCGTCTTGATGGTTAGCTTTATCTTTCTATCAAGCCTATTTTTAGTAAGGAAATGATGAAAAAACAAAAGGCTGAAGCCGAGTGCAAAACACACAAAGCTGCCACTGTAATGTAAAAAATGAATGCTATTTTGGTAGCTGAAAAAGATATCAGCGAGTCCTTTATGGGTGACGTAAAGGCAGGCTAATGACAGTAAATAGCCACCAACCGAAAGCAGGCTTGCGCGTTTCGAAATAATACCGGTACTGAGCATGAAAATACTCAATAAAAACATTACCCCCAGAAACAATCCAGTTAAAAATAGATGAGCATTGGTATCTTCTATATAAACTTCATAAGGATCAATACTCACTCTGGACAAGGAAACATAGGGTGATTGAACTTTAACAACGATCGGCTCAATATGGCTATTTGCATCAATTACCAAATGGGGGGAAAAATGGGATAACGATGTATGATTATTACCTGCAGGGATTTGAGTTAATTTTCCAATAGGGTCCGTGGTAAAAAACTCAACACTGCCCATGGATGGACGTGCGACTGTTAGCACTTGGACTGACAGATCATCGCGAACGAGGTTTGTGATTCGAAGCCAAACCGCAACACCCTTTGGAATAATTACCGTTTCTTGCGATACATTAAACTGGGCCTCGGAAAAGTCACCATAGCCTACTGAAATTAAAGGTCTTGCTTCTATAGTTTCTGCGGCCAGCTGCGTTTCAGCAGTAGCCAACATCGCAAAGATGCAACACACAATTATCGTAAACATCAGTGTGGCATACCTAGCAGCGCTAAGCCACATACCCATTCTCCTTGAGTCACTTTGACGGTGATTTATCAGCCTATTCGTTATGCAAAGAACCAAGCGTTAACGTTCAAGAAAAACACCAACCTGAAAACATTGGCTATGAGCTTCTCTTTGCAAATCAGAAGGCAACGCCATTCGCGCACTAATACCTATTTCACTTTGTCTACTGCAGTCATTCGCATGACGCTTTCGCCGACAACATAAAAAACGCATTACAATAAGTATGGTTTGGATCAAAGCAAATGCAAAAATATTATTGAATTTAAATCGTTATGGTTATTTGATGGGGGATCAAAAATGTAAAGATGGCATGCCGTTATAGGGGGTTAAATATTTAATTATAAGATTGGAACAACAACTTGTTCTCCAGCCGCTGTTATTCCAAAACTAAGCGTCAGATTTGTTTGTAATAGGCCAACTATTTACACACAAATCCTCTCGCCTACCTATTCAATTAACTGTCGTCACTAATACGCGAAGCAACCGCACTATTTTGATCCTTATATTTGGCGTCTTTACGCTCGTTATAAGGGAATTGCGCAGCACTTGTCATCGTTTCAAAGCTCATCGCACCTATTTTCATGTTTGGCCTAAGTGCCAAAGGCAACTTACCTGAGTTATAGAACTCTAATACGATGTTTCCAGACCAACCGGGATCAATACGATGCGCAGTAACATGAACCATTAAACCTAGCCTTGCCAGCGACGAGCGGCCATCTAACCAACCAACAAGGTCGGCAGGTAGGGTTACCTTTTCATACGTCATTGCCAGCGCAAGCTCACCAGGGTGTAAGAAAAACGCTTGGCCATCTTCTAACACAATTTCGTCACTCATGATGGATTCCATCGCGGCATTGATCTGATCTTTAGGACCACTGAGATCAACGTAAGGCGCGGCATGGTCCTGAAACACTCTAAACTTGTTACCCAGTCTTAAATCCACGGTAACGCCTGAAATCATATCTGGCTTAGGTGTAGGTTCGATGATTATGCGTTGTTGTTCAATCGCTTCTCGAATATGGGTATCCGATAATCTCATTCTTAGTCTTCCGTCATCACAATCTCAACACCCGATGTTGAGTCTGATTGGTAATATAACATACTGGCAACCAGTTGGGCACAATCAACATAGTGATCTGCTATACCATAATTGTCAGTCTTGCTTTCTGAGTTAGGCTCACGGACTGTGGCAATGATATCTTCGCCCTGCTCCGTTGCTGTTCTGATCTGTTCGTTAAGCGGTACTTCCGCAAGCAAAGGCACACCATAGCGACTCGCCAACGTGGTGCCACCAGAGTGACCAAAAATATGGTTGCGGCTACCACATTGCTCACAATTGAAGTAACTCATATTTTCGACCAAACCTAAAATGGGGAGCTGCACTTTTTCAAACATCGCGATGCCCTTCTGGGCATCTGCAAGCGCCAAGGTCTGCGGTGTGGTGACAATCACCGCACCACTGGCTGGCACTTTTTGCGTCATGGTAAGTTGGATATCTCCTGTGCCAGGTGGCATATCAACAATCAGATAATCCAGCTCGCCCCAATCCGTTTCATTTAACAATTGAGTAAGCGCTTGAGAAGCCATTGGTCCTCGCCAAACAGTGGCGTCCTCTGCTGGGACCAAAAAGCCGATAGACATGGCTTTAATGCCCGACTTTTCAATTGGTAGTAAGGTTTTATCATCTTTCGCCTGAGGTTTTTCATCCTCAAGAGCCAGTAAACTAGGTAGCGAAGGGCCATAAATATCAGCATCTAGCACACCGACTTTCGCGCCTTGAGCACGTAGCGCATACGCCAAATTAATCGCAGTGGTAGACTTACCCACCCCGCCCTTACCCGAGGCAACAAGAATAATATGTTTAATGGCTTTAAATTTTGGTCTGCCGACTACGACGACTTTCGATGTCACCTCAATTGGCTTACCTAAGTGTTGCTGCAGATAACTGGCAATTTCTTGATCACATTGAATAGCAAATGGAAAATTAATTTGTACTTGAATTTGCGCCTTTGATTCTTGTGTTTTGATCACCCAATTTGCATCAATTCCCACTGGTAATGCGGCACTACGATAGCCATTTAAAAGCTCAATGATTGCCTGTTTGGTGTTTTTTCCCTTGGCAAACCATTTTTCCAGTCCAAACATACAAATTAAACTCCTCTGGATGATGAAAATAGCCACGGAATTATGTAACATTCAACTCATTAAAACCAGTCAATTCGCGGTTCATGGTCTGAACGAAGGTGAGTCACTAAGCACACTTGTCCATTCAAGTGTTAACTCGGTGAATAATCAACCAATTCAACACCATCAATTAGAAAGATCGCGCTAAATTCATGGAATCGTTATGACGAAGAGAAAAATTCTCATTACCAGTGCATTACCATACGCAAATGGCCCCACTCACTTAGGCCACTTGCTGGAATATATTCAAACCGATATTTGGGCTCGCTTCCAAAAGTTACAAGGCCATGAAGCCTATTATGTATGTGCAGACGATGCGCACGGCACGCCAATCATGCTAAATGCACAGAAGCAAGGTATCACACCTGAAGAAATGGTTAAGCAGGTGAGTATTGAGCGTCAGCGTGACTTTGCAGACTTCAATATCGAGTTTGATAACTATCACAGCACACATAGTGACGAAAACCGTGAACTAAGCGAGCTTATCTACACTCGTTTAGACGAAAAAGGCTATATCAAAAAGCGTACAATTTCACAGTTATTTGATCCAGAGAAAGGCATTTTCCTACCAGATCGTTTTGTTACTGGTACTTGCCCGACTTGTAAGTCTGAAGATCAAAATGGCGATAGCTGTGATGCCTGCGGTGCAACCTACAGCCCAACAGAGTTGATTGAGCCAAAATCTGTGATGTCTGGTGCGACACCTATCTTGAAAGATTCAGAGCATTACTTCTTTGACTTACCAGCATTCGAAGACATGCTAAAAACATGGCTACGCTCAGGTAGTCTGCAATCTGAAATGGCGAACAAGCTAGACGAATGGTTTGCAGACGGCTTGCAGCAGTGGGATATCAGCCGTGACGCCCCCTATTTTGGTTTTGAAATCCCAGGCGCGCCTGGCAAATATTTCTATGTTTGGTTGGATGCACCAATCGGTTACATGGCAAGCTTCAAAAACCTTTGCGAGAAACAAGGCCTAAACTTTGACGAGTTTTGGGGTGAAGGCTCTGACGCCGAGCTTTATCACTTTATCGGTAAAGACATCATCTACTTCCACAGCCTATTCTGGCCTGCAATGCTTGATGGCGCTAATTTCCGCAAACCAAATAACGTATTCGCTCACGGTTTTGTCACCGTGAATGGCGCTAAGATGTCTAAGTCAAAAGGCACTTTTGTAAAGGCTCGTACCTACCTTGAACACTTAGACCCTGAATATTTACGTTATTACTACGCGGCTAAACTAAACAGCGGCGTTACGGATTTAGACCTCAACTTAGAAGATTTCGCGGCACGCGTAAACTCAGACTTAGTGGGCAAAGTGGTAAACATCGCGAGTCGCTGCGCAGGCTTCATTACTAAGAAATTTGACGGCAAGCTAAGCGGCTCTATTATGGACGAAGCGCTACTAACTAGCTTTGTTGCTGCAAAGGGTTCAATCGCGATACATTTTGAAAACCGCGAATACAGCCGCGCAGTACGTGAGATCATGACCCTTGCTGACAAAGCAAACCAGTTTATTGATGCCGAAGCACCTTGGGTGCTTGCAAAGAATGAAGAGACGCTTGAGCGTGCACATCAAGTGTGCTCTATGGGTCTTAACCTATTCCGTGTATTACTGACTTATTTAAAGCCTATCCTTCCAGGTATGGCGAAAAATGTAGAAGCTTTCTTAAACACTGAGCTAAGTTGGGAAAGCGTTGACAACGCCCTTGTTAATCATGAAATCAATAAGTTTAAGGCACTAATGCAGCGTGTTGAACTTGATAAAGTGAATGCGATGATCGAGTCTTCGAAAGAAAGTCTTGAAAAGAAAGTGGGTGGTCAATCTTTAGCAGCAGATCCGAATAGCCCGCTTGCCAAAGAGCCAATCGCTGCGGAAATCGAATTCGATGATTTTGCCAAAGTTGATCTGCGTGTCGCAAAAATTGCCAACGCAGAGCATGTTGAAGGTGCAGATAAACTGCTTAAACTTACGCTTGATTTAGGTGGTGAAACGCGCCAGGTGTTTGCTGGCATTAAGTCTGCTTATTCACCTGAAGATCTTATCGGCAAGTTAACAGTAATGGTTGCAAACCTAAAACCTCGCAAGATGCGTTTTGGTATGTCAGAAGGCATGGTGTTGGCTGCAGGTCCTGGTGGTAAAGAAATTTACATCTTGAACCCAGACGAAGGTTCACAGCCTGGCATGCGAGTGATGTAATCACCCTATTACTTGTATACAAATAAAGGCTTCCATTTAGAAGCCTTTATTTTTGCCTATATCAAACCTTCGCGCCAACAAGTTGCCAGCTTTAATCTACACCAAATGCACCGAAATATTGAGTATCGCAAGCCATAACACCAGAATTAAATTGCCCAGCGCACCGAAGGTATCATTTACTTGCTCACTAAAAAGCGTAAACATAATAAAGACTAATGCCCATCCTTTGCTGTTCAATATTTACACAACTAATCTAATCGCTTTTTAAAGCGCATCGTCGCAATCATAAAGCCAATCACACTAAAGGCGACTAAACAGAGTAAATCAAAATACAAATCGCTGAAATGCGCGCCTCGAAGTACCACAGCTCGGATCGACCGTACGTAATGTGTGGCAGGTAAGATCTCTGCAAGGTATTGCGCCGCTCTTGGCATCGCCGCAAATGGGAACATAAACCCTGATAGCAATATCGCAGGCAGTAACACAAAAACCGTCATTTGCATTGCTTGTAATTGGTTCTTGGCTTTGGTGGAGATCAACAGTCCTAAGGTAAGGCTCGCGGTGATAAACAACAACGTCACGATAAGTAAACTTGGCATATCAAAATTGAGCGGTACATCAAATAGCCAATGTCCTAAAAATAGTATTATCGCCATTTGAATAAAGCCAACAAGAATGTAAGGTAGAATTTTACCTAACATCAGTTCGGTTGGCCGAACCGGTGTGGTGATAAGAAATTCCATATTACCCTGCTCACGCTCTCTAACCAGCGCTGAGGAGGTAAATAGGATCATCGTCATCGTTAATATAATAGCAATCAAACCGGGAATAATATTAACCGACGAACGTTTCTCTGGGTTAAAGTAATTTTGCAGCGCAAAAGCTGGGTCTGGCAGTGCAGGCATAGGTAACCTTTTGATGCTAATTGGCAACTTGCTGAGTCCTGCCACGGCACCACTCAATAGCGGATCGGAACCATCAATCAACCACTGTGCAACGCTATGTTGCGCCGTACTATTACCCACTTTATAGCCACTTAGTTGATAATCACGATTGAGCTGCCGACGCACAAAATCAGCAGGAATAACCAACACGGTATTCACCTTTCCTCTGGTAATGGCCTGCTCAGCCGCCGCAATTGAATCGTAATAGCCGATAAAGTCAACAACTTGAGTGTTGGCTGCGGTTTGGATCAACTGTCTGGATTGATAAGTCTGACTAAAATCTACAATACCTGCGGAAACATGTCTTACGTCAGTGTTAATTGCATAACCAAATAGCAACAGCTGCGCCAATGGCAGCATTACAATCATCGCAAAGGTGATGCGGTCGCGTGCCAGCTGCATAAACTCTTTACTGACGATGGCATTTAACCTACGCAAGCTCAGCATAGCCCCTCCCTGTGCTCGTTACAAACACATCCTCAAGGTTAGCGCGAGTGAAATCCACTTCGTAACCACCTCCAGATTCAGCTCGCAATAATGCCAAAGGTTGTGATTCTTTTTTGTTTATCAACACCCTAAGGCGAGCACCTATTTGGGAGACGGAAATCACACTGGGTAATGAAGCTAAACGTGTTTTTAATGCCGCGACGTCGTCACCCACAACTTCGCACACCGAAACCTTTAACTGTTCCATCAGCGCGACGGGACTATCATCCGCACGCTTTACACCTTGCTCTAAGATAGCAAGGCGGTGACAACGCTCAGCCTCGTCCATATAATGGGTAGACACTAAAATGGTCGTGCCCTGCGCACTTAAACTAAATAACTGCTCCCAAAATGCACGACGATTTTCCGGGTCAACCGCTGACGTCGGCTCATCTAAAAAGAGCAACTCTGGTTTATGAATAACCGCAGCTGCAAGCGCGAGGCGTTGTTTTTGTCCACCACTCAATGCACTGGACTGCACCGATTTTTTATCTTCTAATTGGTATTCCTGTAGCAGCTCAGCCACTCTACGCTTAACATCATTGCGTGATAAACCATAAATTTTCGCCACAAACTCGAGATTCTCCAGCACACTTAGCGACTCGTATAGGGAAAATTTTTGCGTCATGTAGCCTAGTCGATTACGCAAGCTTTCACCATGTGCCTGGACATCTTTTCCCATAATACTGACATGACCTTTAGTTGGTGTTAATAGCCCAGTCAACATCCGGATTGTGGTTGATTTTCCGCAGCCATTTGGCCCCAGAAAACCGTAAATTTCGCCCTGTTTTACGGTAAGGTCTAGGTTTGAAACCGCCCAATAGTCGTTAAACTGCTTACCCAACCCTTTACTTTGGATCACGATTTCCTTGGTCATTCTTACAGCTCCACCCAAACCGGCGTGCCTGACGGGACAGTCACTTTATCAGTGAGCACCACTTCCACCACATACATTAAACGTGCTCTTTCTTCTTGTGAAAGTGCAAAATAAGGCGTGAAGCTCGCGCTTTGGCTAATGTAGCTGACGGTGCCTTGTAGACTTTTATCACTGCCATCGAAATGCACATTTAGCACACTTCCCAAAGAGACTTTAGCAAGCTGGGTTTGCGGCAGATAAAGTCGAGCGAATGTTTTGTCGTCAGCAGCCAGCAAAATAATCGGTGCACCTTTAATGGGACGCTCACCAACAAGCCAAGGTAAATCTTCGACAATGCCGGAAGTGGGTGCTTTAAGGGTAAGATCAGCGAGCTGCTTGTTGGCGATAATTAGCTGTGTTTGTGCTTCTGCAATTGCGATTTTTGCTTGTTCGATTGTCTCCTCTCTCGTGCCATTTTCAAGCTCGTTCAAACGCGCTTGGGCCTCTTGCAAAATACCAAGTGTCGACTCGACATTGGCAAAGGCGGCATCGACCCTATCTTGAGAGGTCAACTTGTCTTTGATTAACTGCCTCTGTCGAACAAGTTGCCGCTGAGCTTCTTCCCAAGCGGCCTGTGCTGCATGCACCCTTGCTTTGGCTTGTTTGACTTGTTCAACTCGGGTGCCAGAGAGTAACAATCTATATTGCGCTTGCAAGCGCGCGATTTGCTGTTCAATAGCATTAACCTGTTGTTGCTGCGCTACGTCATCGATTTTCGCCAGTGGCTGTCCTTTTACTACTTTATCGCCGCGCTCGACCAGCAACTCAACTAATAACTCTCCGGTTGGGCTGCTGATCTGCACCTGCGGTCGTTCGATAATGCCGAAGATTTTACGCTCAGGTTTAGAGCAACCAACCAAAAGCGTCAATAACACAAAACTAATGATGTAAAACGGTGTTTTCATGATGTTTTCCGTTCAATATGCTGGGATAGAAACACGTTAAAAATAGCTTGCTGATGTTTGCCAAGGGAACGCCACTGCTCAGTATCCACGTTTTCGATACCAAGTAGCGGCTGCATCACCGGTGGCACCAAAAAAGGAAATGCCGACAAGCCAAGACAGGTTAAAAGTAACCATTCAGCTCGAATGGGCTCTGCAGGCGAAAGCGTTTGAAAGGTCGAATTTAAAGTACTGACACCGTTCTCTACATGCTCAAAGAAAATCTTTTTTATGATTTCATGCTCTTTAGAGTGCGTATCATGTAGTGCCATAAAAATGATCTTAGGTAGCGTTGGGTATTGGCTCATCACCTGAAAGTAGCGCTCTATAAACTGAGTTAAAATGAGCGGTGAGAGTTCGCGTAACTGTGATTTTTTAATCCCTTCAAGCAAGCTCAGTAGAGGTGCTGCAACTTCGCGAAATACCGCTTCAAACAGTCCCGCTTTATCGCCGAAGTAGTACTTAATCAAAGCAATGTTTACCTCAGCAAGGTCCGCAATTGCTCTAGTCGTGACTCGATTATATCCGCGGTTAATAAACAAACATTTACCAGCGGTGATGAGCTTTTCTCTCGGGGTAACAGCGGCTTCCGTTAGCTTATTTGTCATGTTTCAACTCCATTAATCACTTGATTAATATACTAGGACAAATGTGCAAGCTTCACGACAGCTTTCGTTAATCAAAAAAGAGGAAATGATTAATCACTAATCTACATCAAACTTTCATTGGTTATCTGGCCTTTTTGTGGACAGGCACCTTACTTTGCCCTTATAGCGATGTCTGAGTTGAAACAGAGCGGGATCGAAGTTTAAATTGACGAGTATTGGGTTTTTATGATCTGATTACGCATCGTAATTTTTAGGTCGTTACAATTAGCATCATCACGTAACAATCTTGTTGACGCCTTGTATCGTGAACTATTTAATAGCAAGTGGCTTTAGTGTGGTTGAAATTGAAAGAAACTTAGATTTTTTAGGTGACTCTCTTATCATACAAAGTCAGGAAGTAATTAACTAGGTAAATTTACAATGAAAGAAATAAAAATTTACAAGGCAATATTTTTTTTAAGCATTCTTTTTTCCACCTTTTTAAGCACTGCAAGCAATGTGGAAATAAAAATAACAAAAGAAACAAGTAAGAAAAACTTTGAGATAGAGTATGTTTTTAGAGAAAGCGTAAGATCAATAACGATAAAAAACGCACCTGAAGACTTCATAATGAATTATTGGAGGTTTAAAGATAACCACCCACCCACTATATCACCCAATGGAAAAATAGAGTTTTCCACCCCCAAAAAAAGTTTATCTATAACAATAGATAAGGGGTTCGACACATCTGAAATTCGAGCTTATTCTCCATATCTATTTTTCAAAAGTGGGACTGGTATTTTTCTAGACTATTTCTTACCTAATGAAATAAATTACACAAAGATGGGCAAGGAAAAAATGAAGAAATAGAATTCGAAATTATAAGTAAAGAGAAAGACAACAATCAGACAACCAGTGGAAACCACCTTAAAATTAGAGGTGGTGATTTTAAAAGTTATTACTTTTTAGCACCTATTGAAACACAAGAATTTAAGGGTGTAAATTTCAAAACCAGCTCAGAGATAGATATTAGACTAACTAATTCAGTTATTGAGAATACAATAAAAATTATAAACCTATTAGGAAAGGCTTTAGATCACAACCACCCTGGCAGCATTGAAGTTTTAATTTATTATGATAAAAGTAGAGACTATCTAGGCTTTGAAGGTGGTGCTTTACCAGGTCAAATTGTGTTAACTCTAAGTGGAGATGATCTTATTTTAAACCCTTTGAGATATGAACGTGAAATTTTACTAATAATCGCGCACGAAGCTGTTCATCTTTGGAATGGTTATCTTTTTCCAAATAAGGGAGATTCACCTACATGGCTATATGAAGGTAGTGCTGAATATTTATCCTACCAACTGTTACTGTCCTTAGGCATGATATCTAAAGATTATCATGATTATTTTTATAAAAGTGACATAGAAAAGTGTTCTAGCGTGCTTGAGACAGAAGCTTTAGGAAGTATTGATAACACCCCTTCAGTCTTTGCTGCTTACGCTTGTGGTCATGTGATTTTTGACGTCCTCAGCGTTAAGTTCGACAAAGATGATAAATATAAACTTCTCAAAGAGCTTTTCACGCACTCTGCAGGTGGTTATTCATTTAACTCTTTATACAAGCTATTAAAACAAAATGATAGCACTGCTTCGTTAGGAGTTAAATTAGACAAGATATTATCTTCAAAAATTGAGTCTCATGAAAACTTCAAAAGTTTATTATCCACAAAGAGTTCAGGTTAGTTAGTTAATTCATTCATACTGAAGACAATTTTACTTTTTTGAATCATATGATAAGGATAACCAAAGGGGGACAATTACATTTTGGTCCTTAGTACCCTCTAATTATGGCAAACATTGCTGCTCGTTAAGTCGATGAAGCAACTGTCGCGATCGGTAGGCTTTAGGGTTTTAAAACAACTTGAAAGCAAAGTAACCACACGAGACATGACCTCTAGAAGCTTTGTATAGCTGAGTAATGGTGGGAAGTCTTTTTGTGAAATCGAGTAAGGTAGCCTTTATAAAAATTTCAAAATCACGCTGATGTGACATACGAAATAGAAAGACCGTTATCATGGACAGGCACTTTAACTATTGATAGATATCGTGGACAGCCACGTAAAAGTTTTTGAAAATTGGAATATGAACAGCAAAGCAAAAAATCAATTGTCTTTGGTTTTAGATACACCAAATGCTACTCAATCGGGGTTGGAAAAAGAGTGAGCTAACACATTGTTTTAAAATTACATTAATGTTCCCCCTTGTCTAGAGAAAAGGCTTTACGGATAGCAACGCTCTCGCGTCCCACTCCCACAAAGACCCTTTGTAGGCAAGGTTACGGTTAGCGCTAAAACTAGCTGCTAGAAAGGCATTAATTATCTTAAGTTCAGATTAACTTAGTGCAGTTTCATTTTTGGCCGTACCACTCTTAGCACCTTTTCACTTATCCATAGTGCAAAGGTTTTTGCGATACCATGGATTGCGCGCTGATGCATTCTATACAATGAGATGTACATGAATCGCGCTATCTTACCTTCAATAAAAAAGCTATTGCTGGTTAGGTTCCCCATTAAACTACCAACGGTGCTATAACGAGATAAATTCACTAAAGAGCCGTGGTCACTATAGGTAAACTCATGTAAAGGTTGATTTTTTAGTGTCGCGATTAGATTTTTCTCTACACATTGCGCCATTTGATGGGCCGACTGAGCACGCGGCGGCACTTGAGTGCCATCCGCTTGGGTAAACGCGCAGCAATCACCGATGACATAAATATGCTCATCTACACTGCTTTGTAAGTATTGATTTACCTTAATTTGATTATTGCGAGTAAGCTCGAACAGCCCAATCTCTTTAATAAAGTCAGGTGCTTTTACCCCCGCAGCCCACACCTTGATGTCTGCCTTTAGCTGTTCATCTTCTTTAGTAATAAAGCTGTCTTCAGTTGCCTGCTTTACCTGGGTGCCTTCTCGCACCGTGACACCTAGCTTCACAAGCTCCCGTTTAGCTGAATTAGCAATACGCTCTGGTAATGCAGGTAATATTCGAGGACCTGCTTCTATTAAATCAATACGAAGGCGTTTGGCTGTCATTTTACTCAGCCCGTACATTTTCAACATGTCTGATACATGATACAGCTCAGCAGAAAGCTCAACGCCAGTAGCGCCACCACCAACAATGCCAATGGTTAACGAGTGCTTCGGGTCATCGTCTTGGTGTAAGCGTGTAAAGTTATCGAGGAGTGCATTCTGAAATCGCTCAGCTTGCTGATTTGAATCGAGAAAGAAGCAATGCTCCTTGACCCCCGGCGTATTAAAATCATTGCTAATACTACCAATAGCGAGCACTAAATAGTCATAGCTGACTTGTCGCTCTGGGAGAATACGATGGCCGAGTTCGTCTTTTAGCTCGCTCAGCGTGATGGTGTTATTGATTGAGTCTACGTGGCTAAAACTGCCGAGCTGAAACTGATAATAATGCTTTGCTGCATGAGCAGAATAAACCACTCCATCTAAGTCAGCGTCTATAGACCCTGTCGCGACTTCATGAAGCAACGGTTTCCAAATATGACTGCGATTTTTATCAATTAATAAGATTTCAGCTTGGCGTTTTTTTCCGAGTTTATGCCCTAATTGTGTTGCCAGCTCTAAGCCACCAGCACCACCACCGACTATCACGATTTTAGGAAGTTGCGTATTCATCATGTTGCCCTTAAAAGTATAATACTTAAGTACTCTAGGGTCTTGGAAAAGCACTTAGGTATTTCAAATCCATCATGAAATACCTTGTCTGGCAACGCCTACTATTGTGCGCCTTTTTAGCTCATTTGTCAGCGGATAACGTCAAAATTATTCAACAGTTTTCCCAAGTCCAAGGACGCTCAGAGCCAACAAATGCGGCTCGCATAACGGCTAAGGTAACCCCTCTGCCGCACAATTTTACATTCAGTTCTAGGTAATTGTTGTACTAACCTTCAAGGTTGAATGCACTTTCTAATATAGAGACTAGACTGAATGTAAGCATACTCTGAGCCGAGAATAGTATCTCTGCACTCCACGGGGTTATGTGTCTTTTTGTATCAGCTATTTAAAGGAGATAAACATGGCATTTCCAACTGCGGTGAATAGTCAAGTTACCGATTCAGTGTCTCAAACAAACACCAAAGTGCTTGGAGACTCACCAGCATTAGCAACGAGTAAGCTCATGCTTGCCGTGAGCCAAGCATTGTCAAACGCTGCACATAACGCTATCAATGCGCAACAAAATAACAATGTCACTGCTCAAGCGGCTTTGACGCAGGGAGTGAATACCCTAATGAATGTGGATATCGCAGCATCAATGGCTGTTATAAAAATTTACAGATAGTAAGAAACACCCTATTCCCCGAGTCAATGTAAATAACATACAAAGTAAGGTAAAACTATGGGCAGTGCAGGAAAGCCTCCTTATAACCTCTAAGGCAGCCTAGCAAGCGAGAGTGAGGCTAAAAAAGAATTCCAACAGTTTCATAGCGTCTGCGCAGAACTTAGAACAAGCTCTGCGCTAGTCGCTAGATTATTGCTTTTCTATTTGGCCGTCTTTCATCACAAAGGTGACGTTTTCCATTACACTAATGTCTTTTAGTGGGTTGCCTTTAACCGCAATAATATCAGCAAGTTTCCCCGCCTCAAGCGAGCCTAATTGTGTATTTTGCTTGAGTAACGTCGCCGAGTTAATAGTGGCAGCCTGTAAGGCTTGTAGTTCAGTCATGCCAAATTTCACCATGCGGCTAAACTGCTTACCATTGTCACCGTGAGGATAAACGCCAGCGTCAGAGCCAAACACCATATTCACGCCTGCTTTTACCGCTTTTGTGAAACTGGCACGCTGAGTAGCACCCACTTTACGCTCTTTATCTAAACTCTCTGGTAAAATTCCTGCTTTTTCGCCCTCGCCAAGGATATATTCCGTATTGTAGATATCCATAGAGAAGTACGTGCCTTTGTCTTTGGCTAGCTGAATGGCTTCATCATCAACAAAACTTACATGCTCTACTGAGTTCACACCTGCTTTAATTGCAGACTTGATACCATCCGTGCCGTGCGCGTGGGCAGCAACCGTTAAACCGCGTAAGTGTGCTTCGGTCACAATCGCCGTCATTTCCTCTTGGGAATATTGCTGAGCCCCCACTTTAGTGCCTTTAGATAGTACGCCACCCGTTGCACAGAACTTGATTAAGTTAGCGCCATATTTAATATTTTCACGTACCTTTTGCCTTACTGCCCAAGGTCCATCAGCCACCCCTTCTGAAAATACTTTATGCTCATGGGTTAGGAGGTTGTTGTCACAATGGCCGCCAGTGATCCCAAGTGAAGGGCCTGCTGCGTTTACACGTGGGCCTGATACATCACCATCAATAATGGCATCTCGCAGCGCGATGTCAGCATAGCCAGCAGCACCGAGATTACGAACAGACGTAAAGCCCGCATCCAGTGTACGCTTGGCGTTTCTAACGCCAGTAATTGCCGCACGAGGTGCGGTGCGTTGCAACCGTTTGTAGCCATGAACATGAGCATCTGAAGTTAAGTGGACATGCATATCAAATAGACCGGGTAATAATGTGTGACCGCTTAGGTCTATCACCTCTGCGCCTTTTGGATAGGCTTTACGATTTGATTTTCCGACTGAAATAATTTTATTGTCTTCAACGACCACAGTGACAGGTGAGATAAGCTTGCCTGACACCACATCAATCGCAGAGTCGGCATTTAAAACATACGTTTGCGCATGCACACTACTTGAAACAAAGAGAGCCGCGCTCATCCATATTTTTTTATTCATGTTACTTCCTCATTTTTTGCTTGAGTGTAGAAAGAATATGCCTTGCAAACAAATCGATCGCGACCAATAACTGTTCCCATTTCAACAGTGCTATGTTTTTCTGTCTATTATTACTTTGTTGAACCAGAATAATGCAATGGCAGTTATAAGCGCGATAGCGGCAAATAGCCCCCACATTAACTCAGGTGCCGCCATTTCTTGTACTAACACTTTATAGCTCCAACCAGATAAAAATCCAGCAAATAAGAAGCCCAGCGCCATAGAAACAAAGTAGTATCCCGTATACAACGCAGCTTGAGATTGAGGCGCGATACTCGCGACATACTCTTGGCTTTTAGGAGAGGCAAGCATTTCACCAAGCGCGATAAGCAATATGACAGTGACAATGAGCTGACCGCTTAACCAGTCGCTATCGCTAAGTAATGCGATAAACGCAACCGTCATCACCAGTAAGCCCGTAACTAACACATAAAATGGTCTAAATCGCTGACAGAGAAAGCTCACCAAAATTTGTGCGACTACGATCGCTGCAAAGTCTAAATTAATGAGATACTCAGGATTGATTTGACGATATTGTACGAGTTGTTCAGCAAGGGCTTGCGCTTGGTGCTGTGAAAGTGCCTGTCCATTATCGTGAAGCGCATTTAGCGTTTGTAGTATCAACTGTATTTGCTCATGCGGGACATTCACTTTGAGGTGAACCCATTCAAGCCTAATGGTTTCAATGGATACCGCGCCGCTTTCCTTAAGCTCGTTGAACAGCGTAGAAATGGCAGCTGTTAACTTATCAATATCAACATGTGCTAAAAACGCGATGCCAGAATCGCCAAACCACGCCAATATATCTCGGGTATCTGCATAATCACGGATATACACAGGTAGAGTATAAAAAAGCTGATTATACACAGTCCAAAAACCAGCAAGGATCAGCAAATATAACGCAAACGGCAGGTTACTCACCTTCATCGGTTGTTGCCACCATGCTTTAGTCGGCGCTCGATTTATAAGCACTCTGTCCCACACCCAGTTAGCTACTAACCATATTGCAATCCAAGTAAACGCTTGACTGTAATTAGAAAACCCAACGCCAGCTGACATCAATAGCGCCAGTGCGACAAACAGCGTAAGTGCTAAACGTGTATTACCCAGCACCGACTGTGCGGTTTTTAATACTAGAGTAAGAGATTGCTTGGTTTTAGGTAATGTTTGGGGGTCTTTGTAAAATAACATCAAGGGAATAAAGTTTATGGCAATCCAAACTGCCGACATCATAAATACTGCATCCCAACTAATGGCGCGCATATATCCCGCAACCAATGGACCTAAAAATCCACCAATATTCACCATGGTATAAAAGATCCCAAATCCAAGACCACGATTACCATCGTTTGTACTGTGGCTTACGGTGCCAACGACCACAGGTTTAAAGCAGGCAGCCCCCAGCGCAACAAAGCTCAGCGCAGCAAAAAACGGCCAAAAACTCTGTGCCTGTCCCAGTAAATAATAACTTGGTGTCATCACCAAAAATGCAAAAAAGAACATCTTTTTATACCCGACGCGATCTCCCAATGCACCAGTTACAACAGGCAAAAGATATAAAAAGAAGGGAATAATCCCCTGTACGGCGCCACGCTCTATATCAGTAAAGCCAATACCGCCTTGCGACTTTGGTGTTGTCATATAAATTGATGACACGGCGAAAAAACCATACCAAGCGAGTCGTTCAAATATTTCCATGATATTCGCAATGTAAAAAGTTCGACCAAACCCAGAAGACGACTTTGACCGATTTGCTCCATTGAGATCGGGTTCACACCACTGCTGCTGATTTTGCATAATGACAATACCTGTTATCTTTGTTATTTTATATTGCATACAATATACACAAATAATAACGAGAGAAAAGTATCATGTCTTTATTTTATCTATTCCATACCTTTTATTGGCGAATACCCTCTATGCAAAAGCCGCGGCTAGGATTTGCTCCTCTAATTGCAATACTTGCTTTACTCTGCGGATGTAAAACTACGCGAAGCGATATTGCTGCTATTCCAAGCCCCGCTGATATGCGCTCTGAAATAAGCGTTAATGGTCGAGTCAGCACGTTGAGACACATTGATATCCAACATGTTGGTAAACAAATTCCGCTGACTTATAGCGATGGAAAAATAGCTAACTCGCGGGGATATGACTGGTGGGTGAGTAAACATTTTGCGCTAAAAAGTGACTTTCCTGAGGACAAAGTAAAACTCTATTTAGAATTATTAGAAATGTCTTACCCTCACTATGTTGAATTGTTTGGTATGGCGCCTGCAGCGATTGATAAAAAGAGAATTGCTGTCGTTTATGGCAGTTCACGCCAACGTACAAAAGAAGCCATGCTGGACGACGGTTTTTTGCGAGGCGTACATAAAACGGCTGGTGGCGAAACCATGTTTTATAACCGCGCAGGGTACAACTTTCCGAGTCATCGCCAGCATCACCAGCGCTACATCGTGATCCATGAAACCATGCATGCGTTTCATATGGCCCTGAACGGTCACTCAACTTGGGCACCCAACTGGATCACTGAGGGGATGGCAGATGCCATTGCAAGCCACGTATATGATCCAAATAAAAAACAGTTAACTGTAATGGTTTTCGACCGTGCTCCAATGAACTATCTGCACTTAGGTTTACAGCAGTATCACCAAAATGGACAGCCATCTTTTGAAGCAATCAATGATGATCCATCACTCAAACGCGGGCTCAACTTTTTTATCGTACATTTTTTATTGAGCGATCCTGAGCGATATCAATATTTTAAACGCTTTATCAGCAAATTAATGGAAGCAAACCCCCACTCTGAAAATACCTTGCCAACTGCCAATGCACTCTTAAAACAGACCTTCCCCAATTGGCCCCAGCTTGAACAGCAGTTTGCAGCATTTGTGCGCTCTGCCACACCAAGTTTTTATATTGTCGATGGGCCTTGGGAGCAAAACGGTGCCACATATTGGCTCAGAAATACCGAAAACAAAACACTTAATCGTCTTGACATTCATCCAAACTTTTCTTCTACACATGTCGTGATGGATTTTCCCGCATCAGATAAAACACCTCTAATCAACTCACTTGATGAGAATAGTGTTGCAGCACAAATCGACTTCGAGCCGGAGCAGATTAGACGTGGGGAAATTGGCGTTGCGTTAATCGCTGATTTAACAAACCAAAGCTTAGATGCGCGTCTTGGACGCTCTAAAGTTGAAGAAGTTGATTTTAGTAAAGACAACTTACTGCAATTTACCCTTCAAGAAGGAGTAAAGTTAACGGTCTCAAGCAATCAAGCATTGTTTTCCTCGAAGTCTATCGCACTGCTGCCGCAATTACGCATGGATATCAAGCAATATCATCAACTTGCGCTCACGCTTTCAAAGCAGGACGATGCGCTAGTTATTAAAATGAAAACACAACATCATGAGCAACTGGCTAGGTTACAATTGAGCCAAATCGACATTTCAGCGCTTAGCTTGCAAAAAATCAGTCTTCTTGGCCGAAATAATAATCATAGAATAGCGCCCTACTTTGCCGCGTATGATTACTTGATCACGAATGAACAAACCACTAATCCCTGGCACTTTAAAGGTGCATCGCTACTGCGCAGAGCCTTTAACACCTGTGTGGAATATAGTGCTCAGTTAAGTGACTGTATGACCCCACTTCGCGAAATATTTAGCAAACAGAAATCAAGGACAGTCACTGAAACTGAGAATAAAACCCTCAATCACTTGATGCAAAGTTGGCAATCAACACTTGGCGACGATGCGCTCTTTACGCTAAGTGGTATCAACACCCAAAGCTATTTTTCTGATGGAATGCACTATCTTTACGTCAACAACCCCGGTAAGCATGCTGTTGCGCTAACTTACGGTAACTACAAAAAAATTCTAGCTTCAGGTGAACACCGTGTTCTATTGCCAAAACATACTTTTCAGAACTTAGTGATTAGTTGGAACGGATTAACACAACAAAAGCCTCTTCTAACGTCAGAGAAACCTTTCGATGGGGTAAAAATGGAAGTCACTGTTCGTGACAATATTACCATCACGCTAACCGGTCCCTATTCAGGTGCATCGAGTGGTATATTACGCGTCGATTTTACTCCATTTCAATCATTTCAAAATGAAGGTTCACTTTGGCAGCAGCCTGTTACTTTCTTACCTTATCAAACACAAGTAATTGAAGTATATAAGTTACAAGGATTGAAAAATGGATTACTTGAGATCACGGGTGAGTTTGACGTTGATGGTGAACCGATTAGGCTGGTTAAAATAATCAATTTGTAGAAACAATTAATTGGAAGTCTGAAAAGCCAAATAAAGTAAGACCGATGGTTTTGTGCAAATAAGATTGAGTGTTTCATACAACGTGCACGACTAACTGCTCCCTCAACCTGAGCGAGCAGTTAAACACTTACAACCGGATTAAATTGGCCATTTACGTTAGTTCATATTACGTAAAAAGTCGCTGGCTTTGCGAAATATTACTTCGTCGCCTTAAATTGCGTTGCTCACAATAAGCCTCTATCGAATCTGCTCTACCAATCGCACCGTGAAAAGTTTGCTCAAGCTGGGTAGTAAGTTGAAACCAATTACATGCTTCTAGACCTAATTGTTCCAAAATAGATTTTTGACGCGGTTCGATAAACCCGGGTTTACCAGCACGAATACACCTCCCTGTTGAATCAACTAAGTCTAGGTATGACCGTAATTCAAAAGGAATTCCTTTGTGTACATGTCTTTTGGTATTTCCTAAAAACCGCGCTAGATAATTCGGCTGTTTGCATCTTTTTGCAAACTCACACCTAAGTTTTATACTGGTGTGTTCTGAATCTTCTAGGTTACTAGCCAATTTTGCACGAATGGGGTTTAAGTCTACGTAAGCCATGCATGCTAACAAGGCTGAAGCATCAAGCAAGGCCTGAGATTTAAATCTCCCTTCCCAAAAGTGTCCGGTACATTCATCCTCTTGATTAGCACGTCGAGCGATGTGCTCATTGAGCCCTCTCATAAACCAGCTAATACTCGCTAAGCGGCTTCTATATTCATTGATTTCTTTGCTTAATTCACTTTTTTGCCCTTCGTTTAAGCATTCACCTTGTAAAAATTGCTGAGCGTGTGAAGATACTTTATAAAGCTTGCTCCAGCGTAGTAAAATAGCTTTATCATTGAGCCTTTGTGCTTTTTTATCATCGATATACAACACCACATGGGTGTGATTAGGCATTACCGCGTAAGCACAAACATCCAAGCAAAATATTTTGGCTAGAGAGAGTAAACGCGTTTCAACCCAACCCCTCCGATGCTCATAAGACTTTCCTGTCAACATATCTTCACCACACAAAAAAGCACGGCGGACGCAACGTGACACACAATGATAGTAACGCGTATTTGACAAGTTGATTTGATACTTCCTAGCTAAGCCCATTGTTCTCTCCTTGAACGTATCAATGCTAATCGAAGAAATTAAAGCTTAGACCATGTCGCAAATTTGTAAACATTTGCATCTGTTCATGCCTGTCCTTAGTTGCATGCTACCAGTTATCACCTACTCCTTGATACTTAAATACAGCAAACGCTAACCTCCTTATGCTGGTTCGGAGAATGAGCGAGGTTCCTGTCTTAACGCAAATCTTTACTTTTCCCCCTTGCCTAGTTAGCAAGTTTTAGGAGCAACATCAAACCGTGCTCCACTATGAATAATTTATGCGATCACCATGAGCGATTGGGATTGGATACCAGCAGTTAATTTTATCACTAACTTCAAGCAAAATATTAGTTATTCGAACTTTAGTTAATTAAATTGGATGTCCTTCAAAGTACGCTTTACAAATGGTGCTTTAGCTTTTCCATACGCATCTTGGGAAGCTATACCTTGCGCTATTACTAATTGTTTCTGAGTTTCATACTCCGCACGCGCGTTAGGGTTGCTAAGCATATAAGCTTTAAATTTTTCTTGCTTTATATGTTCTTCACTTCCTTTTTCAATAGCATGCGCATGCACTTGAAACAACTCACCTTGATACATCACCGCGATGTCTTTTCTAGGACGAGTATCAGGAAATGGATTATCGCTGTGCTGATCTTTAAAGCCTAAATTTTTAAGATGTTCAACTGCTTGCGTTAATTGCTCGGGTTTGTATAACACAGAGATATCGATGATCCCTTTGCCAGCAACCTTAAAAGAGCTAGAACCAAAGTGTAGAAATTCAAGTTCAGGGTGTGCTAATGCCACCATCACTTCTTCTGCCACTTCAACAAATATTTCACGCCATGGATTAAAGCTAGCTGGGACTAATTGGTAAGGGACGAATTCAATTTTTGACATGCCTGTCCTTTTAAATTTTTATATAAAATAGTTAGAACCAATAAACTGGGTAATGCCGCTTGGGGTTGCGCGACATATTGTTCACAGACAGCGCGACCAACAACATCAGCAGAGTCCCCATCAACACGGGATAAAATGCATACATATATCCCAAGTTATGAACAGACTCACCACCAATAATGGCGATTAGCGCGGTCGCTCCACCGGGTGGATGCAAGGTTCGAGTAAAGTGCATCACAACAATTGAGAGCGATACCGCGAGCGGTGCTGCAAACAGACTCTCTTCTCCAAGCAAAATAAAAATGCTGACACCGAGTAAAGCTGAAAAGAAATGCCCGCCCAGTAAATTTCTCGGTTGAGAGAACTCTGCCATAGGAGCGCCATAGAGTAAAACGGCAGTTGCACCAAAAGAGCCAATGAGCAATGCGCTGCCAACACCATATGGTAAAGCGAGGTTAGAAATCACCGTAATCAACAAGATCCCCACCATTGCACCAACCCATGACCAAAGGATTTTCTTAAGCGGTTTTCTCGGAGGACACACACCTTTGGAGGCCATTCTTTTAAAGTAAACTTTCATGCTACCTAATAACCTTCGAGATTTATCAATGTCATTTTGCCAACGTTTGTATCGCGAGTACCGCCCGCTTAGCATCATTTACGGGTACGAAAATATGATCATGATAGAAGCCCGCAATTACATTCGCGCTAATATCAACATCTTTTAGCGCATTGGAAAATGCAGCCGTTAATCCCACAGCTTCTAGGCTCGAATGCACTTGCAAGGTAATTTTATTCATCACACAGCTGTAATCCAATCCATGCTCGTCTGCCATTTGCTTGGTGACTACCAGCGTTAACCCCTCGCGCTCCATAAAGGTCGCAATTGGATTGAAAATCACGCACTCAGCGAGGCTTTTTTGCGCTGTACAAAATACAAAAGGTGTTTCATCAAGCGTCGGGGAAATGTCTTTTAATAATTGAGATAAATCGCTAATACCCGTCACAAGTTACCTCCCGATGTTGTTGATAAATCGCGGCTAGGTTCAAATGCATCATAACGAGGAAGCGGCGCGTCCAAGTCCTCCCAATTGGCTTTTGAAGAGACAAAATTATGTGATATTGGCCGCTCTTTGATATCCGAGTCCAAAATGCCAAGTCTTAACCTCACCCGCTTTGGATCGCTTTCATTCGAACTAAAAATTGGACTTGCACAATGTTTGCAAAAATGGCGCTTTCTTCCAGGTTTAAACTCGAAGATGTTTAGTGCCTCTTCGCCACTTAGAATCACAAAATCACTCCACAGCACAAAGCCATTAGTGGCATAAGCTGTGCCTGTAGACTTGCGACATAAAGAGCAATGACAGTGGATGATATCGCTGATTGGTCCACGGATCTCAACTTGAACCGCTTTACACAAACAACTCGCCTTGTAAGCCATACCTACCCCTTTGTGTTTCTGGTGATCCAAGTATCCAATTGATTGGCGAAATTTTGCTTATCAGCTTGAGACAAAGGTGGTGGCCCTTGAGTTTGTACGCCGCTGGCACGCATCGTGTCCATAAAGTCACGAATATTTAAGCGAGATTTTATGTTTTCTTTCGTCAGCAATTCACCGCGCGTGTTAAGTGCGGTGCACTTTTTCTCAATGACTTCATCTGCAAGTGGAATGTCGCCAGTAATAACCAAATCACCTTCATTCACGCGCTTCACGATTTCGTTATCCGCAATATCAAATCCCTTTGGAACCTGAAGCTTTTGAATAAAAGGAGACGGAGGCGTTTTTAGATATTGATTTGCAACCAATGTAACCGTGGTAGAAGTACGCACTGCAGCGCGAAACAACATTTCTTTTATCACCACGGGACAGGCATCGGCATCTACCCATATTTGTTTTGCCATAACAACTCTTTTAAATTTAAATTGGCTAGAGAATACTAAATTTAGGGATTAGGTTCACGCCTAAAATGAAACTCATATTCATCGTCAGCAAACTGCACAAATCCCAACTTTTCGTATAAACGCTTCGCGGGATTCGCTTTAAGCACCGTCAATACCCAAGGCAATGTTGAGTGGTTTTCTATCAAGCTTTTAATGACTTGTGCACCGAGCCCCTTTCCTTGTTGCTGGGGCTCTATTTGCAGCTGAAAGAGGTAATAGTCATGTTCACGTTGCTTAAACTTAGCCAAGCCAACACACTTTTCATTTATATAAATCAAATGTGAGCTTGAGTATTCGTATAATACTCTGGCTTTATGTTCAGCGTCAGTCAAACACAGTCTGGCATTTTCTAAGTGCGGCACCATGGTCGCTTTACGCAGCGCCACTAGGTAGTCAAAGTCACTTTCTTTTGCCTGTATGAATTGAATCTTATTCGTCCTCAATTTCGAATATTCCTTTTGCGTAAAGTACACCAAACCCAGATACGATGACATTCGTATCCGTCACTTCACAAAATAGCTCACCGCCACGTTTTGAAGCCTGATGTGCATGAAGTTTCTGTTTGTTTAGCGCCTTTGCCCAATATGGCGCTAACCCGGCATGAATTGAACCGGTAACCGGATCTTCATCGCCCCCATTTGCAGGCCAAAAGTAACGCGACACAAAATCAACGTCATTGCCTTTTGCTGTTACCACAACGTCAAAAGGCGCAAGGGTTTTCAATTTATCGCTGTCGTACTCACAGCTACGTACTTGTTGCTCAGTCTCAACAATCACAAAGTACGCTTGGCGATTTTTAAGTACCCGCGTCGGTGTTACGTTCAGCCCTTCCAGCAGTGCGTCGGGGGCTTCAGTTAACTCAGGGGCTAAGTTCGGAAATTCCATCACAATGCGACCATCAGCCACTTGCTTCACAGTGAGTGTTCCGACTTCTTGAGTTTGAAATTTTATCTCACCTGATTTTCCCTTGTGATTAAAAAGCACATACGCAGCACCAAGCGTGGCATGACCACAAAAGTCAATTTCAGTAATTGGAGAAAACCACCGGATCTCATAATGATTGTTATCAACTGGCTTCAAAAAGGCGGTTTCGGAAAGGTTATTTTCGATGGCTATCTGCTGCATTAGGCCGTCGCTAAGCCAGTTTTCAACCTCAACGATTGCAGCGTTGTTACCACCAAAACGTTTACGCGTAAATGCGTCAACCACAAAATATTCAACTTGCATCTTTTACTCCTTTCAGAAACACCTAAAAACACAGTATAATTTACTGTAATTAAAAGCGAATACAACTTAAATAAACGTGTATAGAGGTTGATCTGTATGACCATGATGCACGTAGTTAAAATGAGTAGAACCAAGTCGAGGCTTATATGTTTACAGATGCTACTTTATCAATCCTATGTTTATATTCATTAGCAATGTTTGTCACTAGCCTGCTAATGATAGCGACAGCCCCTAAAACTGATGATGAGAAACGCAAACAAACTATCACCGAGTACACTATGTTTGCACTTGCATCTGTTGCAGTATTTTTTGTCTCGTTTTACACGCTGTAACTGCCAGTTGGGTCATCTCGATTGATGGCCCATGACAATATCCTTTAAGACCTATTTTCCACTTTCAACCATTGCTTTTATCTTTAACGCCTTTTCGAAGTGGTCTAGTTCGTGAGTTTGTATCCACCAAGTCGCCGCTTCCATAAGTAATGCAGGGTCCGTGTTTTTATTGGCAAAAAAAGCGTAAAATGATACGCCAACGTTATCTCCTTTTTGTGCGATTTTTTTATCACATACTTCTATTATCTTGCTTCTTAGTGCCGCGCGCATTTTTGGTTAAATCCATACATCATGATCTACGATAAGTGTACCACCAACATCATCGCTATTCACCACTCCACGCGGCTCTCCCCCTTAGGGTTGATTATCATTTCATCGGTGCACAAGATTAATCTTCTTCACAAGCTTCCCTCTCCCTTACGTCTAGTTCGGTGAAACTATTTCTAAACGTAAAGGCATAAGCCGAATCTCCAAAACGACGCAGGTAATCGAGTCTTTCTTTGGCCTCATCTAGTGTCGGGACATGGCCCCCTTCAACCCACCATAACACGTAAGTTTCCTGTTCAGCGCGGTGAAACCATTCTTTTTTACGCGCCAAAAATTCCTTATGCGCGGTTTTAAACATAAAATCTTTGAGCGCTTGCTCCGACTGCCATACAGACATATTCACGATAATATTTGGATCATCAAACGCCTTAATCTCTGTTGCATTACCGGTTTCATCTTTCAAGCGCCAAATAAAGCCAGGGCTTTGCTCTGCGAGTAAATTAATGCGGTCTAAACTTTCTACAAAGTATTGGATTTCTGGCGCATCCATTTGGTATTTAGCGGTGGCTATATTGAGTTGTGCTAATTGCATCGACGGCTTTTCCTTGTGGTGAGTTGCTACATTCTCCCAAACTTAACAATCATACTACTGTTTACTCGCCGCCAAGTTAAGACAAAATTTAACCAAGTAGAGATTTTTTCACCTTCTACATTTCGGGGAATGGATGCATATTGATGTATTGCACTATACGAGGTGCGTTTGCTGTATTCGCGCTCCCACCATGAGGTAAAAACTGGTGCCAAATCACCATATCTCCGGCATTGGCTGCAATTGCTTTGGAGCCCAGTTGATGTAAGTATTCTGTGTTTGGAACACATGGATCCCATGGAGCCGTTGCAAGCCATGACTCTAGCTTTGTATGAAATCCTGGCACAACCGTTGTTGCACCCTGTTTTTCTTCAGTGTCTGATAGATACAAAATTCCTTGCGTGCCAAACTTGAGTTGCTTAGAGAAATCTAAATCCCAATGTAGATCAGGACCTTGAAAGCTACATTGCGCAGTTTCAGGCGGGTTGAAACCACACTGATCGGCTGAAACTATCAGTTGTTCGCTTTGCCATAACTGGCTAAAGGCCTTATGAATTCTTATTGAATTCCGATTGTCTTCCAGTGCTTTATGTTGTACCAAATGCACCATACTGCGACTCAATTTTTCGTGGTTAACCTTATACCAAGTCTTTGGTTCTGCTAATTCAATCTCCAAATAGTCTTGGATGGCGTTTCTCGCATTGGCACAGCCTTCGGCACTCACTGCATTTTTAACGATGACATAGCCGTTGTCCTGCCAGCATTTCAGGTCGTCCTCAGTGAGTACATCCGGCATATTCTGAACAGCAGCAATTTTTTCTTGATAACTGTCGGGGCAAGGTAAGTGGCAGGTGACATGTTTTAGCAATGCTATTTTTTCACTACTCGGCTGAGCAATTGTTACAATTGCATCAATAAAGCTATCGTAATCATGAGCATATTGAAACTGTAACTGATGTGCTTGAGATAAACTTAAGCCCAGTATGTCAAAAGTCGCTTTATATAATTCGAAACTAACTGGCTCTACCTGCTGCTGTTTATTTGTAAAAGTACCGTTGGCCTGAAGCCAGATTTTTTTGAGTGTGGATAAATGATAAAGCGCTAGAGCAAGGTTTACATCGCACATTATTTTACAACCATCCTTTAAATTAGAGTCGTGTGTTCCTTCCTTAAAATTTTATTACAAAGACGTTTTTTTTCAATTTTTACCGCTTACACCTCATTACACTATACGTATCACTAAACATGAGGATTCAGAAATGAAAAGAGCAGACTACTTCAATCAGGCACCTGAGCTTATTCAGCACTTATTGGGACAAGAGGAATTATTAAAACAGCAGGCACATACAACTTTTGGAGTCACAATCTGGGAGCTCGTTAAACTTAGAGCATCACAAATCAATCAATGCGCTTTTTGTATTGCAATGCACACTAAACAGGCACTAGAGTATGGTGAAACCACTAATCGAATTATTGGATTAAGTGCATGGCAAGACATGCCGTTATACACCAATAAAGAAAAACTGGCATTAGCGCTTTGTGAAAAGCTGACAAACGCACAAATGATTGACGACGCTTTTTATCAAACACTCAATGTAGAATTTGATGATAAAGAATTGACTACGTTAACTATCGCTATTAATGCCATCAACAGCTGGAATCGGATCGTGAAAATGTTTAAGCCGAATGTAGAGTTCAATGAGCACAGATCTAACGCTTGAATTAATAAACCCAACAGGTGAAATCGCTAACTATGTGCAAGCTATCTGGTTTGCACAATCACACAAGTGCGGAGAAACTTGGCTTCCAAGCGACGGGGCAACTGGATTTATCTTCCCTCTTCGTGGGCTCGTTAGTTTCAACGACAATCAGCTCACAGCCCCCTTTTATCTGCAACCAATTGCCATTCAGTCTAGCAAAGTCAGCTATTCTGAACAGGCATGTTTTTTCGGGATCCGCTTTAAACCCGCGGGACTGGCATTTCTGAAAACGCTGCAACATCCTATAGCAAATCCCAAAAATATATTGCCCTTGTTGAACACGCTACAAAAAAGTAGTGCCAACCTGACAGCATTACTTAAACTCCTAGAACCAATATTGAATATGCCAATTCCTCGACACAATTCTATCCTACATACCCAAACACTCCTTGAGCATATTGTTTCAATGACTCCTTTAGAGCAAGCATATGCTCAAACTCCGATCGGAAAACGGCAATTAGAGAGACAAGTTAAAATACATTGTGGGATTACCCCTAAACATTTAGCTCGCATTTATAGAGTTCGATTGGCTAAACAAAAACTGAGAGAAACACCTGACATTAACATCGCTCAACTCGCGCTAGATTGCGGCTACGCTGATCAATCTCATCTTATTCGCGAATTTAAAACTATCTTTCAGATCACACCGGCAAAATACACAAAGCGACTAAAAGCTGCAGACACAACGTTACCTACAGCTCGGTAAATTTTTCAACGACCAAGAATATAAAAGCAAGGTGAATTCATTGCTACTTATTCGCGCAACGTGCTACCAAGGTTTCGCTTAAAAATTGATTTACCTCGGTTTGCACTTTTTTGTTAAAGCTATAGTGACCCGAGTTAAGTGCGATATGTTTAAATGGATGAGAAAAACTAGCTTCGCGTAAATCAGCTTCAATATATCCGGCCATTTTGTACGATGGCCAAATTTCATCGTGTTTGGCAGAGACCAGTAGCACTGGCCCATTGGTGTTTTCAACCGGGATGCGAGCGGCTGCAATTGCTTCAGGCGTTGCCTCTGCCAATGCAGCCTCAAAGGCAGGTGTAAACTCTCCCGTTACGTTCCCCTTTTGCATTTTCCATGACAACAGGGGTGCATCAATGTAGTCCAGAGCATTGCCGCTAAGCATCCAACTCGAGCGAGAAGACAAGGTCTTAACAGCATTCCAGCTTACGTGACTAGGCATGACGGACACTACATGGTTTATCTCATCAAAGTGCGCACCGAGTAATAACGCAAGCTCCGCTCCTTTAGAAAAACCATACACCGCCACGCAATTTGGGTTTATCTTTGGGTCTGCACTCAATGCTTTTATCCGTTTGGCTATATCATCCAAAGATAATTCAGCTGCACTGCTCGATGTATTTTCAGTGCCATAATAACCAAGTGCAGCTACTGAGACACCAATATCATTAAATCCATCTAAAAATGGTTTCCACTGAGGATTAGCGAGTGTATTCCCCCCTTCGCTGCCACCTAACACCACAACCAATGGATGAGTCTGACCATCATCGATAAACTGACGTTTAACATCTGGTATAGTCGTGTTTGAGCAGGCCGCAAGAAGCCCTACCAAAGAAAATGGCATTATAGTTTTCATCATTTTATTACCTTTTTTGAGTTAGCTGAGCCCTATGTTGCTCAGTTGTTGTTTGAGTAGTTTTGCACCGCCCCGGCTGGTCACAACTTGTAAATTGCTATCTCGCAACTTGACAAGGTAACCCCCTGTAACCCAGCGTTCAAACGCCGTTATCGCGCTTTGGTTTACAATGGCATTACGGTGAACTCTTAAGAAATGTGTTGGCAATTGCTGTTGGATCTCCTCAAGGGAGCCATCAATGGGATATTGCTGTCCATTACTAAACGCAATGGCTTGACCGTATTCTAGCTTGATAAGTTCGATACTGCTGACATCAATTAGTGAGGTTTTCCCCGCCACCTTACTCGTTAAAGTAGCGGCGAATCCTGTCGCGATAACACGATTGACTCTTGATAGCGCCAACGCTAAGCGTTCAGTACTATACGGTTTGAGCAAATAATCAACCGCGCCGAGCGTAAAGGCCTCAACCGCAAACTCACTGTAGGCCGTGGTAAAAATTATCGCACCTGAAAACCCCGTCGCTTGAAGTTTCTCGACCAAAGTAACACCATTGCATTCTGGCAAGTTAATATCGACAAAGACAATATCTATCGCAAGTTCTCGATATGTATCAAGAAATACTAATGGCGTGTTACAAGTCAGTACCAAGTTGTGCTTGGTGATCTGGCTAAGTTGTTCAGTTAATTTATCAATGGCCGGTTGCTCATCTTCCACAATGGCAATGTTCAACATTCCTTTGCTCCTCGTGTGAGTGAAAAGCTGACAACAGCACCACCTGTGTGCATGTCGTTACCAAGCCTAAGTTCAGCATTTTCTTCTAACTTTAACCGTGAGCGCGTGATCGAAAGACCGAGTCCCGCATCTGACGAACTCAATATGTCCTGCTCCTTAAAGCCCACCCCGTTGTCACTGATTTTAAACACTAACTGGTTCGCTAACTTTTTGATTAATACATCAATGTGAAGCGGCCTACTGTTGCCATGTTTTACTGCATTTTCCAGAAGTGGCTGTAAAATCATTGGCGGTATTACTTCGCTCAATAATGCATCGTCGATATCAAAGTCGATGATAAGCGCATCCCCAAACCGGCTTTGCTCTATCTCGCACCATTGATTTAGTGCAATTAGCTCATCGGCAACGGATACTTTGCTCGGTATTTTTCCGCTTGTCACAGAATGCGTTAATGAATATCTTAATACCGCAGCGAGATTATGAACCAAAGACCGTGCTGCTTCTGGTTGATTTGGTACAAAGGCTGCAATTGTGTTGAGGCTATTGAACATAAAGTGCGGGTTTAACTGACTGTGTAATAACTTAATTTCGGCAAGTTGGCGAAGCTGTTTTTCTTGTTTTAGCAACTTTTGGGAAAGGTAGAACTTAATCACCACAAAAATACCGCTAGACCAAGGCAGTGCGATGGTTAGCGCCTCAAACAGTGAAAATGCATGGGTATTTAACATTCCACTTCTGAGTACACCCCAACATAAACAGCCCATTACCATCAGTCCGTAAAAGCCGATATATTGCAGCGGCCAATTGCCTATCTTGAAACGGATGATGAGTACGTAACTTATCACCATAGGTAACCAGTAGAGGAACACAACCGCCAAAAGAGAAGAAAGCGCGATATTTGCCGACAAAAACATGCCCCGCTGCACCCAATCGGTAAGACTGATAGCAAAACTTATTGCGGCAACGATGGCTAAAATTGCGAATTGTTCATTTCGCTGCAATGTGAGATTGACCATAATCAATACAAATAGTGACTGAATACGTTCATGGTACGCATTTAGCGTCGAAAAGCACTCTGAATATTGCTGAATGGTCGCTTTTCAATGCTAAATGGTTATCTGTATTAGTCCACACTTTTACATCCAAGTTAAAGTGCTAAAAAATAGATTAACTTGCTTTAAATCTTAAACACTTGAGGCTGCTTTGCTCATCAATGTCTTTAAATTCAGGTGGGTTTTGTAAACGTTCAACAAATGTGAGCGTTGGTGCCTCTCTGGTCATTTCATCAATCAGAAATTGGCTTGAAACATCGGGAGAATTCACACACGCCAACACTTGGGCATTTGGCGTAAGTAACTCAGGAAGCTTTCTTAAAATACGTTGATAGTCTTTGGTCAATGCAAAGCTGCCTTTTTGAAAGCTTGGCGGATCAATTACGATAAGGTCGTACGGCCCATATTTACGCACTTTTCCCCAAGATTTAAACAAATCATGGCCTAAAAAAGACACCTTGCTGAGGTCGTGTTCATTGAGTTGGTGGTTGACTCGGCCTTGCTTGAGCGCCGCTTTTGCCATATCCAGATTCACAACATGGGCAGCTCCGCCCGCAATTGCCGCAACAGAAAACCCACAAGTATAAGAAAACAGATTAAGTACCCGAGCCCCCGCAGACTGAGCTTTAACGAACTCACGACCCAAACGCATATCTAAAAACAGTCCCATGTTCTGCTTTACGCCAAGCTTTAGGCCATATTTAAGTCCATTTTCTTCAACGATGGGCATAGCAGTTAATTCACCATACAAAACCTCAAGATCTGAGTCAGGCAAATAACGATGTTGCAGCAAAATAGCAGAGAGTTTTCCGTTAAATGCTTCGGTCTCCACAAGTGATAATAATGCCTGATTTAACGACGCTATCAAGTCAACGTCGTGCTCCTTGAATAAAGAGACTAAGAGCTGACCTTGTAACCAATCTACTGTGATTTGTTCAAGCCCTTCATAGCAACGACCACGTCCATGAAATAGACGCCTTAGCTCGTTTGGTACGGCTTGGGTTTGCAGATGATTAAGGAGGGTCGATACAGGGTTTATTGCTGTCATATCAGTGTCTGGTTATGCGTAAAGTTCGGCATTTTACTTGTTACTTCACAGCAAAAGCAAATGGTTAAGGCCTGCTTATCTTTCACGTTTATTTTTAGCAACAAAGGAAACCGGTTCTATGGACGCCACAACATCGTTGTTGCCCCGCTAAAACCGATTAACCAATTGAGATAAGAAAAATCTTCGTGATGGGAGGCAACAAAGCCCATTCTCATATAAAGCTTTTTTGCTTGGGGGTTAGAATCAATTACATCAAGTCGTAAAGCGTGAAACCCGCTTTGTTTGGTATAGCGCTGCAGTGCCACTAGAAGCGCAGTGCCAACACCTTGTCCTCTGACCGATTCTGCAACAGCGATGCCGTCCATCACCACTTCGTTGGGCGCAGGCTTTCGCTCAAATAGGGTAAACACCGCTGCGGCTTTAACCCCACCTAGTAAGCCTAATTCATCAATGAGTCCAGTAAAGCCCATATTTGATGTAAAACCGCTTTTGCCATATTGAAAGCCCGCAACCCCCACTAACTTGCCGTCTGCAAAGGCAGCAAAGGAGTATTCTGAGATGAAGCTCTTCGCGATAATAGTGATCAGCTTATTGCGATCCGGCACTGCGGCTTTGAATTTGCTACCAAACGCGTCAACATAAAGCTCAGCAGCCGCTTGCGCATGCTCAATGTCCCATCCTTGTGTTATTTCTATTTCCATACCTTACCTCAAGCTAACGTGTCGACTTCAATATTAGGTCAAAATTAGCTTAGGTATGAAGTTCGAATTTGTAAAAAATTCGAGTCGATTATGTGTGTAACTTAATTGTTAGTTTGCGCCATACTCGTTCAACGGGACCCACCTTAAAGAATCGCCCGTAAATCACATTTAACAGCAGCTGCACTGCCATAATCACAAGCCATAAGAGCAAGAGCTCACTGCGACTTAGCGTATTATGTAATCCAAAGCCATAAAATATGACCACCAATAACAGTGACTGTCCAATGTAATTACTCAGCGCAAATCGACCCACTTGATTTATCGCCTCAAGGGGTTTGAAGCGATGCAACCAACGGTTATATAGCAAAGATAACAAAACCAAGTAAACAATCGCTTGCAGCTCCCGGTTAAGTACGATGACCATTTGTTTAGCGTAAGACAACACTGGGATATGTGAACTTTGTAGCCAATGAAAATAGCGAGCTTGAGTGGCATAACATGACACCGCAATCAAGCAAAGCAGTGCCACAACCGCAAATGGGCTAAGTTTAGTCTTTGAAAACAATCCCCATTGAAACAGCTGCGAGCCTATCAGCATCATCATTAATGTGGACCAAAAAATACTTGAATAAAACAGCTTACCTGTGTGGACCTGCGGGCTGTCAAAGTTTTCCTGCCAATACTCAGTTAAGCTTGGCGTTTCTTCCAAAGTACGATGGGTGGGTGTTCGTGGTTCGGTTTTATTCTTCCACCGATTAATCGCTTTTTGCTGGTCTCGTGTGCGAGACGCTTCGTCCACATTGAGTGCTGCTTGGTAAGCATCGTATTGGGCGATAGTGCGCTCTGCTCTGCCAAAACCTGCAACTAATATAAACGCCAAACAAATTACTATGCTGCCTTTGATGGCCCGGGTGCCAAGTAATATGATGGTGGTGGCAATCATTCCTATCACAGCATAGTGATAGAGAATGTCGCCACTCCAAATACAATAAGCATGAACAAGGCCGAGTATAAATAAAGCCACTAGCCTTGCCGCACTTAATTTAATAGCAAATTCAAATGGCTGTTTTTGAAGAATAATGGTGAGACCTGCGCCAAATAATATCGCTAACAATCCGTAAAACTTGCCCTGAGCAAACACGTAAACCCAGTACCTTACCTCACTGTCTATATCTGTCATAAAGCCATATTGGTAACTGCCCCATGGATTGGGATAGGCAAAGCTTTCGATGTTGATAAGCAAAATACACAGAATTGCTACCCCGCGAATAAAGTCGAGGCTGTTAATACGATTTTTTTCAGCACTAGTCATCAGAGCTACCCATGCCGCCCGACTGTCCATCATGGTGAGCAAGCTTTGTGTTTTCGCTATCGAGCAGTATGGTAATTTGTGCAACCTGCACGCTAAATTCATCAAATTGCGTGTCACTTAGCTTAGTGTTTTTTGGTTGTTTTAGGGTGAGTGGATTGATGGCTTTTCCGTCTTTATGCACTTCATAATGTAAGTGACGCGCCTGCGACAGGCCGGTATTACCAAGGTAGCCAATCACATCGCCTTGCTTTACTCTCGTCCCATCTTTGAGGCCGTTCGCAAAGCCATTTAAGTGAGCATAAAGTGTTTGATAGCCTTTGCCGTGATCTAACACTACGCGATTACCAAAGCTGCCGCCCCACCCAGCTTTGAGTACTTTTCCAGAACCCGCAGCCATAATAGGCGTACCAACAGGCGCACCAAAATCGATCCCTTTGTGCATTCGGGTATAGCCCAATACTGGGTGATGACGTTTACCGAAGTTTGACGATAATCGAGCACCGTTAAGCGGCGTTTTCATTAAAAAACTTTGTGCGAGGGTACCATCTGAGTGGTAAAAAGCGGTCGTTCCGCCATTATCAGTAAACCGGTATAAGCGGTATTTTTCTTTTCCTGAAAGTAGCGCAACATGTTGTAATTCTAAAGGTTTGGAGATTTGCTTGAGTATATCTTCGGCTGCCACAAGCTGCTGTTCTTGAAATACAAAATCAATTTGATCGCCGGCATATACTTCTCTTTGAAAATCGACAAGGTGAGATAAGGCCACGATACTTTGATTGATAATGTCATTGGGTACCCCGATTTTGCTGGCGTCCACAAAAAAACTAGAATCTATGCTTGTCGATAAACGCTTTGTTTGCGTGACGGTTTCAAGCTCACTTAGCGATGCATGCCAGTGTTCATCTACTCTTTTAATCTCAATAACCTGTGCAAATGCATATTCAAAGCGGATCTGCTGTACTTGTCCGTCGACAAGCTCTGCTTCTATTAACTGTCCAGCCTTGAGTTTAGTCAGTGATGTCCACGTACTCACGGCTTGTTCCACCAGCCAACTATCGCGGTCACTGAACGCAAACTCACTTAAAAGATTCGCTAAACTCTCACCCGATTTAAGTTCAAGTAAACGAACATCTTGAACTGGCTTTAGCTCCTGGGTGATTTGGGCCGCGACTGAGTCTTCAGCGGATCCATTATGTACAACAGCTTGGCCTTGTTCTGCTTGCGCCGACACAAGGGTGTTCTCTTGCGCTTTATTAACCGAATGTATCTGCTCGGGTTGTTTCGAGCAGCCAAAAGTTGCCATCATTGCAATGGCGATAGAAAGCTTTTTAATCATGTTAATTTTCCAATAAGGTCAGCGGATCAATGCGCGTGTTGTTATGCAGAGCTTCTAGATGTAGATGTGGACCAGTGACTCGACCGGTTTCACCTATGGTACCGATCACTTCTCCTTGCGATACTTGCTCACCCACTTCAACATCAATGCTATCAAGGTGTGCGTAGAGACTTTGATAACCATTGTCATGATGGATCAACACCACTTTACCGTAATTCTCAGGCAAGGTTTTATCATCAGCAATCGTGACCGTACCGCTGGCAACCGCCATCGCAGGTTCACCAGCGCCGCCAGCTAAATCCAGTCCTTGATGTGCTTTATTGTGACGAAAGTTCGATATATGCCCAAACCTTGATGTTATTTCAGGTGTGACGACTGGGTATGTCCATGTTTTACTGACCATCGCCGTTCCCATTGTCCATTGAATATTGCCATAGGCTAAACCTGAACTAAGCAACACAAAAAACCCTATCAACACAAGGTTACTTGGCTTCTTTTTAGATTTAAGAATAACGCTAAAACGCTTTTTATAATCATCTAAAGTCAAAGAGTTAGATGCAAAATTTGCTGTCATATTCATCGTTTTCGGCGGAGCAGCAGCCCGTTTTAAAGAGTTCATTAATGCTTTGCTATAAGCCAAAGGCTCAAGGCCGTGCTTCGCTATCGTCACCTCATCACAGCGATATTCCATCGCTCGAATAAAGCCCTGTTCCATTTTTGCAATAAACGGATTAAACCAAGCAAGCGTCGCGAGTATTCGCCAAATTACGACGGCAATGTGATCGCCTTTATCTATGTGGGTTAACTCATGCAGAATAAGTGCTTGCTGCTCTGCCTCTGGTAGCGTGTCAAATTCCACCGGCAAATACACTTTAGGTTGCCACAGTCCGAACACAAAAGGAGAGCAAGTAATTGGCAATTGATAGCAACTCCGTGCACCGAGCTTTATTTTTGAGGCGGTGCTACAGAGGCGTTTTACTCGCCAATACTGTCGCCCAAGTACCAAAAGATGAGCGATTAGCCCAACGCAATAGACCAGAAATACAGCCATAAGCGTCAGGTTTAGCCAGTCAGACGCAACTTGAGTGCGCTTCGTCATTGCCAGCAGCGGCTCTGCAAATTGTTGTAAATTGGCATTAAACAATACGGCTGGAATCGCGTTGTGTTGCCCCATGTGTTCAAGTGGGATCCAAGGCACAAAAGTCACTGCCAGCACGCCCCACCAAAGTCCTTTATTCCGTACATACCGAGCGGAAAATTTCACTCCAAGCGCGTACGTTAAGCCACTAAGCGCCACCCACAGCAAGACCGAAAGTAATATTAGTTCCATACCCTACTCTTTATCACCTTGCGTCTTAGCTAACTCATCTAACATGGCTTCCAATTCATCTAATTCATCCGCTGCAATTAACTTACTATCTGAAAACATAGCGACTGGAAGTGGTTCATCCAACTCCATGATTTGCTTTGCAAACTCTTGAGCATAAAGTGCGAGAGTCGGTACTTTAGCAAGCACAGCTGAGTATATTTTTTTGTTGCCTTGCATTTGCTCGGTGAGATAACCCTTTTCACACATTCTCTCAAGGGTTTTTCGAGTTGATGAGTAGCTCCAGCTGAGCTTTGATCCTATTTCTGTATGAATTTCTTTGCCCGTTCTTGGCTGTTCACGCCAAAGGATCTTTAAAACGATTAGTTCGGTTGAGTTTGGTTTCATTGTTTTTCTCACAACTGCGACATATGTCACACATTAACAAACAAAAAAGTGCGACACAAGTCGCATATTGTGCTTTTTTAATTTTCACCACGAAAAATGGCGACATTATCAACAGCACTTATACTTCAAGTTGATATGCAAAAAATGAGTTATCTGTAGTGCTAGAGCTAATTAATATTCGCCATAAACTATGGCTGCTAATTGTATTTCCCGTCATCGCGCTTGCCTTACTGCTTGGATATGCTTTTAACCGTTACGCTCACCTTGAGTCAGAAGTAGAATCTCTATACGCCGATCGTGTTGTGCCGCTTATTCAAATAAAAAAAGTATCAGATCACGGTGCGATTCAAATTGTCGACATACTTCATAAGTATCGTGCAGGACTGGTCTCCAAAGACGAGGTGCTGATGCAAATAGCAGATGCTACTCGGGTCATGAACAACGTGTGGCAAAGCTATCTAAACACTTATTTGGTGACGGCGGAGCAAGTCAAGGTCGAACTCATTGAGTTCCAAATGCAGGCCGTATTTACGCATATTGCCACAATCCAAAGCGCGATAGATCAAGGGACATTTTTAGCTATTCCGCAAAATAAGTTTATTACCGCACTCTATGAAAAGTTCGATCCGTTAACTGCATCATTACAAGCACTCACCAAGGTACAAAATGATGTCGCACTCGGTATTGTGGAGCAAACCGAGCAACAATTTAGCCAACTAAAGTTGTTGCTCATTACTTTTTCTGTGATTGTATTAGTGAGCTTAATTGCCGTTGGCTTCGCCTTATACCGCTCTATTCAACATCCAATCGATCATATTCGCTCGCAAATTAACCACATTATTGAGAGCTCGAGTCTCGAAAAACGTATCGACATTGATAATCACAATGAATTGACTGATGTTAGCCTTGCCATCAACCAGCTCCTTAGCCACATCCATGTGATCCACCAGCAACTGGTAGAGGCGGAAAAATTATCGAGCCTAGGTAGTTTAGTTTCAGGATTGGCTCACGAGGTAAATACCCCACTTGGCGTCTCAATTACCGCGGTGTCGTCCTGCCAAGAACAAGTGGATGTGATGGAAACAGGCATGAAAGCGCAGCGTTTATCGCACGCTGAGTTTTTAGAAATTATGGCAGCATTGGATTCTGGGTTGTCTATCGCAGAGCGAAATCTCGGCAAAACGGCAAAGCTAGTACAAGAGTTCAAGAATATCTCTGCAGAGCAAGAAACTGACGTCGAGCAACTTGTCGACCTAGAAGCCGTTATTCGCGATTATTGCGAACAAACGGCACGTTTCCAGTTAAAGATGCGCGTTGAATTTAGCGCAACAGGAAAACTGGAACAACTGGTCAAAATCAACGTTAATGCGCTACAGCAAACCTTATTACAACTGCTTGAGAATGCCCGAATTCACGGTTATAGCGATGATATTAATACCCAGCCCTTTGCTGCTGTTCGTTTAGAGATCACTGACAATAAAATATTTATTCGAGTCAAAGACGAAGGCATCGGTATGAGTAATGAGGTCCTAAACCGGATCTTCGAGCCCTTTTACACCACAGCTCGCCAACATGGTCATGCCGGGCTTGGACTTTCCGTCACCTATAATCTCGTCAAAAAACATTTAGAAGGTGACTTAAAAGTCAATTCCAAAGCCGGAAATGGCACCACTTTTACCATCTTGTTGGCGAACAAAACGTTGGCACAAACCGCCTAACCAACTTGTGCCCTAATAGCATACTTAACGAGTGACAAAACCTCCGTTAACAAACAAAGTTTGCCCAGTCGTCCAGCGTGATTGCTCCGACGCAAGATAAAGCACCGCAGGGGTAATATCGTCTACTTGCCCTAGTCGGTTCATTACACTTGCAGACTGCAAATAATTAATGGTTTGCTCGTTTTCTTCGCCACGGAAAAAGTCTGTGTCAATTGGACCTGGTGCAATAGTATTGACGGTCACTCCTCGATGTCCGATTTCCTTTGCCAGCGCACGAGTGAAATGCTCAAGTGGTGCTTTTGAGCCAGCATAGAGTGCATAATTTCCAGTAAATGCTGCCAGCAGCGAAGTGCCCATATTAATGATCCGACCATTATCACGAATATGTTTAGCGGCTTCTTGCATCACAAAAAATGCCCCTTTACAGTTGATCCCAAATAGCCTGTCAAAATCTTCCTCGCTATATTCAACAAACGGTTTTTTGCTGATAGTGCCGGCATTATTGATAACGATATCTACGCCGCCAAACTCACTAATAATATGCTCAAATATATTCATTACTTGCGCTTTATTGCTGACATCTCCGTGTACTAGCGTCGTCCTAACACCCAGCGCTTCAACTTCCTTCTGGGTTTCAAATGCTTGTAGTTTAGAATGGGCACTATGATAGTGAATAACAAGATTAGCGCCTTGCTTTGCCAGCGCAATAGCAAAATCCTTCCCCATATTTTTGGCTGACCCAGTGATAAACGCAACCTTACCTGTTAATTGCTTAGACATACCTATTTCTCCTACTTGAAATATTCAATCGACTTTTAGTGTAGCTAGGTGAAAGGGATACAGGTATAGTGATTTTAGTCATTTACTAATTGCATTTTTTACATCCGCTATGAAATCGATTACTGAAGAAGATTTATTTGTTCTTACCGTTGAATCTGGCAGCCTCAAATCTGCGGCTGAGGTGATAGGTACCGATCCGTCCTCGGTAAGCCGAAAGCTCGCAAACTTAGAAAGTCGATTAGGAGTAAAACTTTTACAGCGCTCCACTAAACAAACAGCCGCAACTGAGGTTGGGCTTGAGTACTATAAAGGCGTAAAGCAATTACTTGATGAAAAAAGGGAATTAGAAGAGTCGATTTCAGGCACCTCAGCACTGCCTTCTGGAACATTGAGGGTTGCAGCCCCACACGACTTCGCCGAGCGCTTCATTGCACCTGTGGTACAAACCATGATAACCACCTATCCAGAGCTCAATATCGAGTTACTGCTCGGCAGTCATTTTGAAGATCTCAAGGCTAAACAAATCGATATTGCAATTAGGATTGGCAAACTGGATGACTCCTCCTTGATCTGCCGACAACTAGGTCATGTACCACGGGTCTTGGTGGCCTCTAAATCGTATATTGAACGCATGGGGCAACCACAACGCTTTAGCGATTTAAGCAAACTGGACTTTATCTTTTACAATAAACCTAAACTTGATAATCAGCTCATTCTCGGTAAAGGCCTGCACCGTGAAGCCGTCGCGGTAAGTGGTAAACTCATCGCCAACAGTGTTGCAGTGCTAAAAAATTGGGTAAATGCTGGCCTTGGTGTGCATTACGGGCCGCTATGGGCATTTAAAGATGAATTAGCTATAGGCAGTTGTGTACAGCTACTACCTGAACTACACGATGAAAGCTATCCTATTCACGCGCTGTACTTGTCGAAGCAATATACTCCCGCAAAGGTACGGGAGTTTGTTGAGCTATTGACTTCAACCTATCAGCAATACCGCTTCGATTGAATCAAACTAGCCAATTTCAAACGAAGTTACACCGAACACTCGCGTTAATGGCAAATCGGGGCGTTCAGCGGTGTACATTCTTGCGGTTTCAAAAGAAAGCGACATCTTGTACTTTTGTGCAAGCGTAACAGCAGCGGCATTTACTTCTGGCACATCCAAGTAAATGGCCTCAGTTGCTGATACCTTGGACCTAAGCGCTAAGAAGAGTGTTTCTGCAAGTTCTACGTTATCAGCGTAAAGAGGGCCTATTTTATAGCCGACGTGACAAGGACGGATCACACCTATGGCTACAAGTGTGTCATCCTGTTTAATGCCTAAAGCGTGGCAGTTTGGCTGGTTAATCCAAGCGTCAACAAAGGCTACTCTTTTTGCTGGGAAAAACGCACTGTCGTAAGCAATGACCTCTTCTATCGGTAATCTTTCAAGTGCCACTAAGTTTGTGCAATCAGGCGTTTCGCCGCCACCCACTCCTTCGTAGCGAATATTACGATAGGCGAGCTTAAAACCCGATTTTTTGTAATTCTCTTGCTGCGCGACCACTCCATCCAGTGCGACGTTACAACCAGCTAAATATTGAAGTCCAGCCTGCCAAATCTGCATCCCATAACCCTTACCTCGATATTCTGGTTTAACAATATAAAAGCCTAAAAAACCAAATGAATCATCGTACTTAACCACCGAAATCGAAGCGATAGGTTCATCGCCTAGATAGCCAATTAAAAAGCCATTTGGATCGGCTTGATAGTAGCACTTAGCATCGCTAAGCCCAGGGTTCCACCCTTCTTGCAGAGCCCACTTTGCTGCAATTTCTAATTCAGTTAAATCCATTACTTTTATTTTAAATGTTCTATTTTCCATGGCGTATCTACTTTTCTCACCTGATGTAGTTTGTATTATAGCGGACAATCCAGCACTGCAATGGCCCTATCATAAGCATGATAAGCTACAAATTTGGAGAAAATATAAAGGACAGGCACGCTGCCGCCCGAACAATTATTATCACGGATTGATTTTCCACACACATCGCTATATGGTGTGCACCAAATATAAGCCTAACGTATTAATTACCAAAAAAATAAACCATAAAAAGGAGTTATTTTATGGCCCTCTACATTAAAGATTCGGCGCTCACATGCTCTGCGACAAAAGTGTTACAAGCGACTGATTTTTACAAGCCATTCCCGAGCAGCCAAGATGTCGCGTTTAATGACAATCAGTTATTACCAATAGGACTACTTGCCTATTCAAAGTTAGACGTAAACAGCGATGACAATGTACTTATCGCATTACCGATTTCTATGGAGATTTTTGATGGCGACCTTCCTTATATCTCGTACTCACTGACAGACAATGGGTGGCAAGTTGACGCTCACAATGTTGACAACCTAAGTGAAGAGAAGGAGGATTTTGAAGACTATAGCGAATACTATCAGCAAGCAGCCAGCTTCTACGCCAAACATCAACGACTTAACTACTCTCTTGACGAAAATGATGAAAGTGATCCGCTATTTGAATTCGGTGGCCAACCCATACTCGGTTGCAATTGGGACGCCTACTTGTGGGATGAAGAAGGTGATGATGAAACGCGCTATTTTGACGCTATGGATGAGCAAAGCGGCGAGAATTACAGCCACTACTCCACTCGTGAAATTGGCTTTTTTGATGAAGAGCACGGTGTAGATTTTACTTACCTTGGTACCTTCTGCTTCTCTACTTATTTTGAAGGCGGTGGTGAAGGGATTGTTTTTTATAGCGCTAAACACAAGAGAGTATTGGTTATCGCCGAGTTTTCTTAAGTTCAATTAAATTCTCTCAAGGCACGATAACAGAAGTCACCGTGCCTTTTCAAACTATGTTGGGTCAGGTCAACAACAACCCTAAGCAAACTTTAAGTGAACCGATACACCCGTTTCGCCACTTTCAATCATCACCTCCACAGAAAACTTCTCACAAAGACGCTTTACTAGCGATAAGCCAATGCCAGTACCTAAACTATTAGGACCCCGCATGCCAGACTCAAAGGCTTGCTCGTTTGCCGTAAAGATCTCTGGTAACCCTTGACCATTATCCGCAATCGTTAGTGTATTATCTCTGTAACGAATATGAATTTGCTCACCTTGGCTATGATGTACAGCGTTCTGTAACAGGTTTTGTACTACCAATCTTAGCTCCTGCGCGGCCATAGGAACAAATACATTGCCGGGTAAGTCAATACTTAGGACTTTATGCTCAAACAGCACTTGGTTATTAATAATGCAAGCTTCAATCACGGATTGTAAATTAGTCTGCTCCGGTGTATCGGCTTTTTCCCGGGCAAGGGCAAGTAGCGCCTCTAGTGTTAGCTGCATCTGCTGGTCAGACTCCGCTATCCTTGCCACCAGCTCTTGCTGTTTACTGTTTAACTCGGTGTGGTTGAGTAAACTAACCGCCCCTTGGGAAATGGTGACAGGTGTTCTCAATTCATGGGAAATATCTCTGGTAAATTGGCGTTCACGCTCAACGAATGCTCGAATACGAGCAAGGGCTGATTCAAGCGTTTGTGCAAATTTACCAATTTCATTTTGCGAAAACTGAGATGCAAAATTGGTCGGGAAGTTTTCAACGGGACTCGCCTCTACAATTACCATGAGCTCATCCAAAGGTTTAAGTAATTTTTTTGCCAGCTTTACCGTACCGAGCGCTAACAATAACGCAATGATTAATCCAATCGCCAATAAGGTCAGTGAAAAACCAAGCATCAAGCCTCGCAGTTCGCGCACCACAAGATGGCCGCTTACTTCAGCAAGCAATATGCCTTGTCCACGGTCATCCTTGTTTAGAAAGGCGATATGATAATGTTTACCCGCCTCAGCACTAAACTCTTTACGGTTTGGTTCCTCAGCGAGTAGCGTTCTTACCACCGCGGGTAAAGTGTCGGTTGTCGGATGAAACGTGACGAAGTCAAAATGCGGTTCTGGTGTCTCGTTATTGACGATTTGAAGCGCTATCTGCTTTCTTTCATCCTCTAAAATTTGATAAAAAAAACTGTCTTCTATAATGTAGCTGAAAAGCAAAGTGATCAGTGAAAATAATATACTGAGCAGTACTACAATAGAGACAAAGTAGGTGATGATGCGGTTTCTTAGTTGTTTTGTTTTCATTTTTCTCAGTTGCAATTTCAGCTATAAATCCAGCACTAAGCCAACGCTGTGAATGGTTTTAATAATGGCAGTTGGAAATGGCTTATCTACCGCTTTACGTAATTGGTAGATATGTGACCGTAAAGAGTCCGAGTCAGTGCCCTCCTCGCCCCAAATACGATCAACAAGCTCACTCTTTGATACCGCTCGAGGATAACTTTCCATCAAAATTTTAAGAATATTGAACAATATTGGTGGTAACACGAGTGCAGTCTCACCCCGCGTTACCGTTTGATTTTGGTAATTGAGCGTAACCTGTTTATCTGCGTTCCCCACGCTAAGTGTTCTTGCAGCAGGTGTGGGATTTAATCGGCAAGTTAATGCGCTGACTCGGGCTGCTAGCTCCTCTAGCGAAAAAGGTTTGGTGAGGTAATCATCCGCACCCTGCGCAAATCCTGCTAATTTATCGTCCAAAGTATCTCGAGCAGTTAACATGATGATGGGAATATGTCTGTCGGCTTGAAGCCTTAATCGCTGACAGACCTCAAGCCCTTCAATATCTGGCAGCATAATATCTAAAATAATACAGTCAAAATATTGCGTTAATGCAAGCTCACAACCCTGCTCTCCCGTATAAGCAAAGTCCAGATTATGTCCCTGCATATCGAAGTAATCGGCTATATTACTTGCAATCGCGGGGTTGTCTTCAATCACTAAAATATTGAGTTGTGAGCTTGCTTTCATTAATACCAGCCTTGTAGTTTTTTGTAGTAGCCTTCAGGCAAGAGATGCCCACCTTCAATGACTACATGATGTTTTTGCACACTCGCAATGGCTTCAAATAGTGCTTCATTTTCACGCTCGCTTGTGTATTCATCGTCATCAGCCGAGACCAACCACACCTTGGGAGAATCAACTGCCGTCGCAAAGTTTTTAATCGCCACTCGTGCCACAGCGTTAGTCAGGTAAGGCGGCACAATTGATAATACATTATCTACTCGTTTATCCAGCGCCGCTAGAATTAAACTGATTTGACCTCCCATGCTATATCCCGCAACACTGATTTGGTCTTGATCAAATTGCGGTTGAGTTGCAATCCAATCAAGCAGTACCCTGTGATCCTTTACCGAATCAATAATTAACTTTTCGTACGGTTCGCGCTTGCCCCACCAATCTAAATCATCCATTATTTTAAAAATACCATGTTCGAGATCTTTACGCTTACCATGATTTCTTGAATCAATGGCCACCACGGCATACCCGCTTGCTAGTGCCATTTTGGTAAGTTCATCGGTTTGCTCAAACGTATCATATCCTCTAAAACTCTCCTGCATCCAACGCACATAACTACGAGCCATCGCATGGACACCCACCATGATAGGCATTGGTTTACTAGCATCGTAATTAGTGGGGTAAATGATTTGGCCATTCACTTTATCACCGTCAAAACTAATGTATTCGAGTGAAAATTGATTGCCCTCGAGCGGCGATAGCTTTACCTCCACCGCCTTTTGCTCATAGCTATATATTTGCGTTAATTCCTCTGGCGTAACGCTGTATGGCTTTAATCCAAATACTGCATACCAAACAGCGGCAACGCCCGCGATAATTCCAGTCACTACTAACATTGCTTTTCTCCAGTTTTGCTTAACCATAAACTTTCTCTTTTAGTGCAATCAAACTCTCCGCCGTACCGTGCTTTTTAAGCGCTGCTTTTATTGTGGATTTTGCGCCAGATACATCATTTAGTTTGAGCTGTGCATTTACTAGCGCTTCGTACAACATGGGGTGATCGATATCTGCAAGGGTTAATTGCATCAACTCAATGGCCACGGCAAGTTGATGAGCAGTTTGCGCATGCTGCGCTTGATATAAACCAGAGATCCCGAGCAACATAGGATCAAATGATGACTTATCCGCTAAATAACGCGCCTTCGCTTTGCTACTATCTGAAAAGAACTCTTCTACCAACAAGATACTTTCATCGTCTTTGAATCGCGGTAACTCGCTTACCGTCAGACCTAGCGCCGCAACCATCGCTTTAGCAGTGTCTACCGTAGAAAAAGGGTTTTGCCCTGTGATCAATTGACCGTCAATACTGACCTGATTCAACATCAACCCGTCTTGCACAAACGATGCTCCACGTTCAATGAGTTTATCTTCAAGTAGGAATGGAAACTGTTTGGTCCACTTTTTACCAAACGCTGCTTCTTCTTCGTTGGTAAAGCCATTTACTCGCTTGCCAGCGATTAAGTACTCTCCATTTTCAAGCTTTACATCCACCAATGCAGCAGGACCATGACAAACCGCACCAATCACGCCGTTGTTAACGTAGATATCACGAATAATCGCCTGTAACGGCTTGGAGTCATGCAAGTCGAACATTGGGCCTTTGCCCCCAACCACAAATACAGCATCGTATTGCGAGGGCTCTAACTCTCTCAGTCTTTTAGTGTTTTTAAGCTGCACCATCGCTGTCGTATCGTTACTGTATGCTTGATTGTAGGGTTTGTTCTTATCGAACTTATCGGCAAGTGGTTCACCGCCCTTTGGCGAGGCTAACGTGACTTTTATGCCATTTTGTTTGAACACGGCATACGCTTTACTGAGCTCGTCAAATTCAAATCCAGGTTTGCTTAAAGAGCCATCAGCCCCCATTTCGCCATAACTACTGAGCACCATGAGCACATGAGGTGTATTTTTATCTTGCGCAACCACATTGATTGAAGTTGCTGATAAGGCAGCAACGAGAGATAAGGTTAATAGTGATTTGTTCATCATCCTGTCCTCGGGCCTGTTGACCCTTGTGTTGTTTTGTTACAGACACTTTATGCGGACAGGTGTGAAATGGATGTGAAGTCAATTCACATGATTTAAAAAGCGAAAAACAGTTAATTATGATGTTAAAGGCTTTGGAAATTTTGCTCTCACGTCATCTATTAAGCGCTTGCGTGAGCTACGTTCACGCTCATGAGGCGCAAATAATGCACTGGCCTCATCCAATAAATCGACCACTTGGTGAAGGTTGGTTAGTTCATCTGAACTCAAGTGTTCATCTCTTGCCAAATACTCATTGATGATAACGATGGCGGCTTCTTTATTTGCAATATCTTCAGGTAAACCCGTTTTAGTACAAAGTCCGTAAATACCGTCAAGGAAGTGTTGCCACTCACTTTCTAAGTGCGCGTCGATGTCTTGATCCAGCTTTGCACCTCTCGGATTAAAGCCTTGCGCTTTTAATCTATGCAGTTGGTTTTTATAACGTTTACTAAAGAGTGTAAAGGCTTGTGCTTCATCCGTTACTTGTGATACCGCACCAAGCCACACTAAAGCGCCTTGCGGATAAAATTCTAGGCAGCTTTCATCACTGTGCTCACCAAAGAAAGAATCACATTCAAGCTTTAATGCTAACTTATAGGCGGCTTTTGGCATCAAACGCTTTTCAATTAACATAGCCAATTCAAGATGGGATAACTGCGACTCGCGTAGCAAAGTCTCTTTGGTAATAAAATGCGTCTGCAGATAGGTAAGTAGCTCCATTAATTATTCCTTTGAATTAGTTAGCTTTATTTTTGCCGTGAGCGCAGTCGCGATGATAATCAAGCCAAGCAAGTTGATGTTTACGGCTATGGTTTCTAGGTTCAACTGAACCGTTAATAGCAGCCCTGATGAAAATTGGATTAGCGTATCATCGACGACTACGCCAACGGACATAAGCGCGCCGAGCACTGCTGCCCAACTTAAGGCCCTGAGTTGCATTTGATATAACTTATACGCGACCATCAAGCATAAAAAGCTTGCTGTAAAGTCGAGGATTAACGTCAATTCCGGATGGTTAAATACACCCAGTACTGACAATACCACCCCTGCAAAGCCGGCTGCAGCTACTAAGAAAGTCGTGATTTTTGAACTGATTATGTGATGAGAGAACATTGCTTTATTATTATTAGTTGGGTTAGCAGCAGTATAACCGCTAACCCTTTGCGTAAAAAATATTATCGTACCTTTTTCACCATTTCTTCAATATATTTGATGGCAATAAATGGATCTGTTTCATCAAACAGGTGAGATGCATATTTCATGGTAATGGGCGTAACATTATCACCAATTTCTTGCAGCTTTATTTGGGAGCCTTTTGAAGTTTGAGTATAAACATCAACATCAGCATAACTCATACCAGTAGAGCGGATAGTCACATAAGGGATCCCTCGCGACAGTATGGTAACTGGCATTTTCCGGTTGATTCTATACATCTCTGTATGGGCAGAAGCTTCTTCAAAATCTTCTAATGAATGAGTATCTCGCTCCCAGTTGATGATCCATTCCATTATCTTCCATGCTTCTTTAGACATCTTACTTTTCATATCGTGATACCAAGACTCATGAGCGATATCAATAAGTACCATCCCTTTCACTTTTTCAGGGTTTCGGTTGGCATAAGCCCTTGCAACAAACCCACCAAAAGAGTGAGGTACAAGTACCAAATTATCCATTTTAGTGGCTTGAGTGAATGCCTCAAGCTCTTGTGTAAGCTCCAACATAGTCCGTACTCGAGGCTTGGCAAAAGTGCTTTTTCCGGTGCCAGCTCTATCATAAAAACATAAGCGATAGCCTTTTGGATTTATGTTATGAATGGTGTTTTTGTAGGTTTCATGAGCATCAAGGCCCATACCAGCTAGTAAAAGTGCGGTAGTCTCGCCCTCTCCTTTGCAAGCATAGGCAAGTTTGTTGCCGTTTATTTCCACATATTGATAATCGTGTTCATGAACTGATTGGTTGGCGCTGGCCACTGAACTGTAAGCGACGAGTCCGAGTACTGCTGATGTTATTGTTTTCATTGTCCTTTCTCATTTTTAAGTTTTCCCAATAACATACTAAATTAGTTTACTCGATAAACGCAACGAAGTTTCAGAAACTTCTGAAACTTTATTGACTCAACGTATAAATGAAATAAGCTACATAACCCATAAACAAGATATCAACTTCTCGACGAATAAGCTTCACGTCAAAAATAAGCAAAGGCACACCGAGCAAAGCGATATAAATAATCTTGATTGCCAACGATGCAAATCTTGCGCTTTGATGGAATGTTAGCTTAAAAAACCACGAGAGTAGAATTTACTACTCCTTGTTTACACTCACTTAATTCACGTTATAGCGCAACTAAACTAAGGGAAAGATTTGTCACTCTTGACGAGCAAAATAACTCATTAGACTGAGACTTTCTATTTGTGTCTAATGCGCGAAAATTAATTAACCTGAACTCGGGATAAAAAGTTAGTTAATCAACTAAAATATCCATGCTCAAAAGCGTAATATCGCTCTGGCCAGATGTTATTTCTTAATACAAGGCAAATTTGTGCGTCAATAGCTGGCCTATTGCAAACAAATTTAACGCTGTAGTAGGGGGTAACAGCTGCCAGAGAATAAGTTGTTATGCTGAGTTCAGGTTAATTCTACCTATCACTCAGTGAGTAGCCGCCATTGATGGCGCACTGCAGGCTGAACTCTAACTTACGTTAAGGAACTTGAATGACCAAATTTACCTCTTCTGAGCAAGCACGTGAATGCTACAACGTGCGCCACTGGAGCCAAGGCTTCTTTGGTATTAATGATCAGGGAGAGGTTACTGCGATGCCGAACCAACAGCAGCCACAGCACGCCGTAACTCTGACAAACATTGCACAACAAATTAAATCTGAGGGTTATACCCTACCTGCGCTAGTGCGTTTTCCACAAATCCTTGAACAGCGCGTACATAATATTGTTGGTGCGTTTAATCAGGCGATTACTGATTACAGCTACCCAGAAGATTATTTATTGGTTTACCCAATTAAAGTAAACCAACAAAAAGAAGTCATTGAGGGGCTTATCGCAAGCCAAACGGCCAGCGATAAAAAACAGCTTGGCTTAGAAGCTGGCAGTAAAGCTGAGTTACTTACCGTATTGGCGCTCAGTGAGAAAACCAGCGCAGTGATCGTGTGTAATGGCTACAAAGACAGAGAATACGTCCGTCTTGCGCTTATCGGTGAAAAATTAGGCCATCAGGTTTATATCGTTTTAGAAAAGCGTTCTGAGCTCGACATCGTGATGGCAGAAGCCAAAGCACTCAACGTTAAACCACGTTTAGGCTTACGCGTACGTTTGGCATCACAAGGTAAAGGAAAATGGCAAGCAAGCGGCGGTGAAAAGTCCAAATTTGGTCTGTCTGCATCGCAAGTCCTTACGGTTGTTAACCAATTAAAGCAAGCTGACATGCTAGACGCGCTGCAACTGGTGCACTTTCACTTAGGCTCGCAAATGGCCAATATTCGTGATGTGCGCGTTGGTGTGGGTGAAGCAGCTAGATTCTACTGCGAATTACGCCGTTTAGGTGCAAACCTGTTGAATTTAGACGTAGGTGGCGGACTTGCAGTGGATTACGATGGAACGCGTAGCCAGTCGTCCAACTCGATGAACTACAGCTTAGCTGAATATGCAAACAACATCGTTTACACCGTAGGCGATACCTGTAAGCAATACAATCAGCCAATGCCAAAGATCATCTCTGAGTCGGGTCGTGCGTTAACGGCGCATCACGCGGTATTAATCACCGATGTGATTGGCACCGAAAGCTATCAAGTAGAAGAGATAACTGCACCGGTAAGTGACGCCCCAAGACTGCTACACAATATGTGGACGTCTTGGCAGGCGCTCAACGAGCAGAGCGACGACCGCGCGTTGATTGAAATTTTTCATGATACGCAGGGCGACTTGGCAGAAGTACACAGCCAATTTGCGATGGGCCTATTAAGCCTTGAGCAAAGAGCTTGGGCGGAGCAAGTAAACCTGCGCGTATGTTATGAGCTAAACAAGCGTATGGATAACAAAAACCGTTTCCATCGCCCAATTATTGACGAACTCAGTGCTAAGCTTGCGGATAAATTCTTTGTGAATTTCTCGCTATTTCAATCTTTGCCAGACGCTTGGGGTATTGAACAGGTATTCCCTGTCCTGCCACTCAGCGGGTTAACAGAGGCGCCAAAGCGCCGCGCGGTATTACTGGATATTACCTGTGATTCTGACGGTACGGTGGAGCATTATGTGGATGGCCAAGGTATTGAAGCCACCCTACCAGTACCAGAGTTTTGCAAAGATAAACCCTATTTATTGGGATTTTTCTTGGTGGGTGCATACCAAGAGATTTTAGGTGACATGCACAACCTATTTGGCGACACCCACACCGTTGTAGCCACATTAGATGACCAAGGCGAATTGGCGCTTGGTAATGTCGATGCGGGCGACACTGTTGCCGATATGATGCGTTATGTACACCTTGATGTTGAACAATTTAAGCGTAACTTTGCCAACCTAGTTGAAAGCAAACTACCGCTTGAAGAACGAGCTACTTGCCTGGCAGAGCTTGAAACCGGCCTTGACGGCTATACTTATTTGGAAGATTTTTAACCCATGAGCCACTTATTCGATCACACCGATCATTCTCTGTACTCCAACGGCATGACGTTTTTACGTCAGCCAATGGTACGCAATATCACAGATATTGATGCAGACGTTGTGGTACTTGGCTTGCCATTTGACTTGGCAACCTCTGGACGCCCAGGCGCACGCTTGGGTCCAGATGCAATCCGTCGCGCATCCGTGCACTTAGCTTGGGAAAGTAAAAAATACCCTTGGTCATTTGCATTGTGGGACAAAATTAAACTTCAGGACGCTGGCGATTTCACTTACCCGGTTGGCGATCCTGAGTATTTTACTGCGCAACTCGAGCTAGCTGCTCTGCAAATTTTGCAGCAAGGCAAAACGCTATTAAGCCTAGGCGGCGATCACTTTGTGACCCTGCCATTGCTGCGTGCTCATCAGCAAATTCACGGCAAAATGGCGCTTGTACATTTTGATGCGCACACAGACACGTACAGCCAAGGCTCACGCTATGATCACGGTACTATGTTCTATCATGCTCCGATTGAGGGCCTAATAAGCCCAGAGCATTCAATGCAAATTGGCATTAGAACCGAGTACACAGAGCAAGGCCACGAGTTTGGCGTGATTGACGCTATGGCAGCAAACGACTTAAGTGCCGAAGAAATAGCAGCACAAATCAAAGCACGCGTTGGCGACTTGCCGGTGTACTTAACCTTTGATATCGACTGTCTAGACCCAGCATTCGCACCAGGCACCGGCACCCCAGTATGCGGCGGCCTAACCAGCGACAAAGTGCTGAAGGTTTTACGCGCATTGCAAGGGCTAAACATGATAGGTATGGACGTAGTAGAAGTCTCCCCTTCCTACGACCAAAGCGAGCTCACCGCAATCGCCGCCGCCACCATTGCACACGAACTACTGCATCTGTGGGCTGTAAAGCATAAATAACCGGATGCGGGGTTAGATTAAGCCACCTTAACCAGGTGGCTTTTTTGTTTGGATTTTACTGTAAAGTCGTAGAAGATCTCACATGCAACTTATTCTCCTTCGTCACACCTAAAAAACATACTTCTCGGCGGGTGAACCGCCTCCCACAAAAATATTTATACTGCGAATTTGGAGCCTCAATTTTCTGAACTTGTAAACGACTCTATTGCTATTGAGAAAGTGGAAATCCACAGGCGACTTATTCCCCCTCCATCACACCCGAAAAGTATAAACCAATATGCAATGTGCCGACAGGATGTTGGCTAAGTCTTGTCTGGCATAGGGATGTGCCTTACATGATGGTTGCACTATATCGGGTTAGGATTTGAGGATTAAGTGTGATGTCGGGGCGACGTTTTCTTGGTTCGCTCGACCGCGTCGTTTCAAAAGAATGAACGAGGAACGCGTGGATGCGCTTTGATATTAGCCAAGGAAGGCTCTACTCATTAGTCAACTCGAAGTGGTCGCCTGCAAACTCATCATCAACAATAGCTTGAAAACATAACTTCTCGGCGGGTGAACCGCCTCCCACTAGATTATTTACACTATGAAACACTTGTGGTGGTGCTTCACTTATTCCAACCTAACCGACATATTACAAGACTGTTTATATCCTCACTCAAATTGCGTTAACCACTCTTTTAACACACCATTTAACAAGGTTTGCTGCTCTTTACTCATCCCTTCAACCAATTGGGCTTGAATGGCGATATGCGGCTCAATCAGCTTTTCAATCAGGGCGAGGCCTTCTGCTGTTAATTCAACTGTTACACTGCGGCGGTCTTCTTTACAATGCTCACGCTTAATAAGGCCTTTTGCCGCTAGCTTATCTAAACGATTGGTCATCGCGCCAGAGGTGAGTAGCATGGTTTTAAATAGCTCTGATGGGGTTAAGCGAAATGGTTTGCCGCTGCGGCGCAAGGTAGCTAACACATCAAATTCGCCCAAATTTAATCCGTATTGCTTATGTAGCTTTTCAACTTCGGCTTCCATATGTTTAGCTATGCGCACTAAGCGACCCATTATCGCCATGGGCGTTGTTTCTAACTGTGGTTTTTCGCGAGCCCACTGCTCTTGTACTCTATCAATCGCATCCATTAATATTTGCCCCGACAACAAACGTTGTAAAGAAATATCTTAACATAAAGATACTTTACAAAAAGTGTTTTTAGTAATACCTTAGCGAAAAGTATCTCAATATAAAGATAGTTAATGTGAATATACTCCTTGCGATGATCCCTGCATTTTTATGGGGCACCACGTACGCGGTGACACAATACACCCTTGCGGACTGGCCGCCTCTTTTACTTGGCGCTATTAGAGCGCTTCCAGCTGGGCTTATTTTGCTAGCAGTTAAGCCAAGTTTGCCAAAAAAAACTGACTGGAAAATACTATGCGCCCTTGGGGCGATTAATATCGCGGCCTTTTTTAGCATGATCTTCGTGATGTCGTTAACGCTACCATCTGCCATATCTAGCGTGGGCATGGTGTCTGTGCCGGTGTTCGCCATGCTTTATCATTGGTTAGTCAATAAGCAACGTCCGGGATTGGTGCAAGCGTTATGCGGTGCGGCGCTTATTGTGTTGGCCTGGTTGCTATTTGATCCGAGTTCACTGAGTTTAAACCCTCTTGGTTTAGCGGCAATACTTGCGGCAATAACCTGTATCGTGATCGGCAGCTCAATCACTAAGTCTCTTGGTGGTCGCATGCATTGGTGGACAGTGTTAACTTGGCAACTCATTATTGGCGGCGTTATTCTCACACTCGCATCAAGCGTTCACGGTGTGATCGCACCAGCTAAGTATATTGCAGCTTTTAACAATTTCTCGATGACTAATCTCAGCGGCATATTATGGGTCGTGCTCCTGAACACCGCGCTAGGTTATAGTTTGTACGTGTGGTTACTACAACGTATGTCTGTGGTGGACTTTACCTTTGGTGGTATTGCAAATCCGATTGCGGGTATTTTGACGGGGTTGGTGCTACTGGGCGAGACGTTCACGCCGCTTCAGTATAGTTTGATGGTTGGCATGATTGTAATGCCGCTATTACCGCAAATTATCGTCACTACCCTACGAAGCCGAGCTGTGCCTGCTAAGTGTGAGGTAAACTAATCAGTTGAGCGCATAGCAACTATGCGCTCATTCCCTCAAATAGAAGAAATTAGAGTGCGAGTCGATAGATATATAGCGACTCGTCACCTGCTACGCCCAAATCATTGACACAGGACTCAACAAACTGGCCGCCTATTTTTTCAATGATCCGCTGGCTCGCAATATTTGACTGTAAGCATTGAAACTCCACAGTTTTAATATCACTTACCTCTCGAAGCTTGGCAATAACCTGTTCAAGCACTAGACCGATTAAGCCGTGACCTCTTGCCTTTTCGCCAAGCCAATAGCCAATTTCAGCAGTTTGCGTTTGCGCATCCATATATTTGATCCCAAACACACCACAAAACTCGCAATTAAATTCAATAGCAGACCAAAGTCCGCCGACTTGGTTGTTTATACGTGTGTCGATGTATCGCTCTGCATCAGCCTCGGTATGTAATGTCGCAACCCACGGCAGCACATTTTGTAAACTTGCACGACTGCTTTGTACGCAATAAAATAATGGCTTTGCATGCGTCACGGCAAGGTTTTGTAGTTTGAGATTGGCAGAAATATCTAGTTCCACGAGATGTTCAGCTCCATTTACTCACCTCTATTCAAATACAGGTCTAAAGAAGCTGCGTTCATAGCTGATTATGCAACCGGTATCTTCTGCAAATTTAATTGCAGCCTGACACTGTGCATCTTGAAACGACTCATTACGATACGTTTCATAGGCCGCCAAACTGGGAAAGGTGAATAATGCCAAAGCAATATTACTTGCACCTTCCGATGGTAAAAAGTAGCCATTATGCTGCCCACCAAAGCGATTGACGAGTGGGATCCACATTTTCGCATATTCCTCAAAGTCAGCAATTTTTGCCGGATCAACAACATATTTTAAGTAGCAAGTAACCATACAACCTTTCCTTTTTGTTAAAAACACCAGTTTCACATTGCTCTACACACCGATAGACAGTGTGCGAGATTACTTTAAGCGTTAATAACATGAAGTTAAAGTGATATGGGACTATCGGTCTCGATTAAATGCTCAAACTCCTGTTTTGGACTCAGCGTAAAGCTACTGACAGTAACTGACACACTAAGAGCGTATCTTAGCTGCAACTTTTAAAAAATGATGGAATCCCATGATGATCACCATTGATTCTTTGGTGTTATATGTAAGCGATATCAAGCTAAGCGAAGCGTTTTATAGACAGCTATTCCAATGTGAGGCAGCGCAGCTTTCTCCAACTTTTGTTTCTATGAAATGTGCACACAACGTCTCCATTGCACTTAAACAAAACACAGCCCTTACACCACCAAGTTGCATTACCGGGGGCGGTTCTGAAATCTCTATTATGCAACCAAGCCAAGAAGCGCTTTTGGCTTTATACGATACATGGAAATTACTAGATATTGAGTTTGCTCAGGTCCCGCAAGCCGAGGGATATGGCGCTAGTTTTGTCGTATTAGACCCTGATAGACATCGTATTCGCGTGTTTACTAGTGATAAGGTATAGCGCTATTTCTAGCTCTATACCTTTTTTCCATCGAATATGGAGTTCAAATTTATAGTTTGTAGTGAAGACTCAAACTAATATTTCTTGGCTCACCATATGCTAGCTGCGAGTAGAAGCCGATCTGACTGTAATATTCTTTATCAAAGGCATTATCAATATTTAGTTGTACTGATAGCGCCTCGTTGTGTTGGTATCTAGCCATTAAATTGATAAGTGAATAGGCTGGCTGTTCAACTCGTACATTGCCTAATGGTGATTTTATGTCAGTGTAATTTTCACCCTCCCAAGAAATACCTGCCCCCAATGTAAATTGGTTATATTCAAAGGTATTGAATAATCTAAATATTTTTCGAGGAAATCGCGTATTAACCGTATTTGATGTGCCACTACTATCCTCAGCCGTTGCTTCGAATGCAGTATAATTGGCATTAATCTTCCAGCCGTCCATGATCTGACCGACTACTTCGAGCTCGTAACCGTCGCTTTCAACACCATCTGCTTCCTTGTATGCAGCTAACTTATCAGGACGTGGAACAAAATCAGGGTCAACAACCGCTAAGTTTTCCTGCTGTGTTTGAAAGTAAGTTATATTGGTATGTAACGCATCATTGAAATAAGTGCTTTTCAAACCAATTTCATAATTGATCCCAGTGAGGGGGTCTAAGTAATTGTCATCAGCGTCAACCGCATTCTGCGGCTTAAAGATTTCCGTATAACTTGTATAAATCGTATGACTGTCATTTAAGCTATACAGTAGCCCCGCATAGGGAATAAATACGTCATCATCGCCATAGTCTTGGTCTGTTCCATAGGATACACCCTGCCTATTCCAACTCGCTAACCGAGCACCAACAATTGCCTTAAATTTATCGCTCAAATGTATTCGTGTCGCAGCAAAGTAACCTGTTTGCTCAGTGGTGTAATCCTGGCTGATGTATTTTTGACCCCAATCTGGCTGGTCAAATTCCCCGTTCCACTCAAAAAAGTTTGTGACTGGTTTGGCAGTTTTGCTCCCCCCACCTTCATAGCCGTAATACACAAAGTCCTGATCGCTCTTTGCAACCCCAACTACAAATTCATGTTCGTGGTCAAATAAAGAGTACATGCCTTGTAATCTGACACCAAAGTCAATCTGCTCTCTTTCATTTTCTAGGCGCGATCCAGAAGCAGTCATCCCAGCCCCCGTCACAGGATGAGGAAGTCCGGATACCCAAAGTAAATACATGTCTGCAGTGCTGACATTTTTATTCGCATGGGCAACCAACTCCCATCCATTACTAAAACTGTGATGTAGGTTTGCAAAAAATGTTTTGTGTGTACTGGCCCAACTACTCCATTTTGCGGCCACTGAAGCTGAACGATCAAAGTCTGTACGGCTGAGATCAGAGTTGAATATTGGCAGCCCGCCCCATTGAGAGCCTTTGGGTTCATTGTCTTGAATGCTATACCCTAATCGCAGTAAGGTTGCATTCGACAAATCTGCATCAACGGTGGCATAAAAAACCTGTTTACTCTTTTTTTCATAGTCGACAAAAGAGTCGCCTTCTTGCAGCACCATAACCGTTCGACCTCTAACAGATCCGCTTTCGTTTAGCCCGGTGCCCAGATCAACACTCGCATAATAATTGTTCCAGCGCCCTAAGCGCGCAATTACCTTGCCACTAAGTTCACTCGAATTTGCGTGTTTACGAACCAAGTTAATCGATGCCGACGGATCTCCTGCGCCGGTCAACAACCCAGTAGCCCCTCGCACGATTTCAATACGTTCATAGAGTGCGGTGTCGGTAAGCGACTCACCAGCACTCTGCGCGCCATTCCACTGTACTGGCACCCCATCAATTTGGTAGTTGTCAACATTGAAGCCTCGAGACGAAAACGCATTCCTTGAGCTATCGTAAGCTTTGGCCGAAATGCCAGAAGCATTATTAATCACATCGGTTAGTGACGTTAACGCCTGATCTTCAATACTTTGCCGGGTAATAATATTCACGGTTTGCGGGGTTTCTTGCAATGTCAGACCCAAACCTGTTGCCGTGTCTATTGGCTCATTGACCACATAACTGCCCGTCACCGCAATACGTTCAATTTCATTATCACGCGCGAGAGCTGCGCCTACTTCATGGATTGAGAAACGATTTTCGTCAACTTTAGTTGCAACAAGCCCGCTTCCTTTCAAAAGAATTTCAAGTGCTTTTTCCGTCGTATAGTTTCCCTTCAATTGTATCGTTTTTTGCTCTGCTAACGCGACACCATATGCAGTAATGTGCTGCTGCGTTGCAGCTGACAGTTCGGTTATCGCTGTAGAAAGCGTTTGGGGTTCTATATTTAGTTGGTACGTAGTATCGCTAGCATAAACGTTCGCAGTTGCCAATATGAGTCCTGCGCTAGAAATAAATAAGCTCCGTCTACATATATTCATCGCATGCTGAAACTTATTTATTCTAAAAGTATGGCTTTTCATGGTCATCCTCTATTTTCATGTACCCATTTATATAATTCATCGTTAAGACGTCTACGAATTAACAAACCCGTAAAAATCTTATAAAAATCCGCTTTAGCGTAACGGCGAGCATTAAGATAAGTAGTAACTGAAAGGTGTTCGTCATACTTTTTATGTGCGAGCAGCGAAAGTGCCACCCGTACTTACCGAGACAGTACCTCTTTACAAAAGTTTATTGCTACGGTGAGACGCTTTTCTACATTTGACAGGCTAATTGCTAACTGTGTGGCAATATCTCGTTGTTTAACACCCTTGATGGTGTACATAAAAAATATCTGCCGGGTTAACAATGGCAGCTCGTCCAGTGCCAAGTTTATGCAACGAAGCTCACACGAGCTGATATGGCACTTTGAAATATCGGCTATTTGACTATCAATACATGTCGTCATGTACGCTTTTTCATACTGGGTTCTAGCCTGTTCAGTACGGAAGTAATTAATGACTTCATTGTGGGCGGAGCGATACAGATAGGCAGTTGGATTTTCTACATTTCGATTTGTTTTCATCTTTAACAGCTTTTCAGCAATGATTTGTAGAATGTCTGACGCTGTATCTGAGCAACCAAGCTTGCTAGTCAGAAAACGTTTAAGTGCACATTCATTTGAGGAGAGTGACTGTAATATTTCTTGTGAATACATCATTTATAAGTCAACACGCAAGTCCTTGCAAAAATTGCGAATGATAATAATTACCATTTATGAAAATTGCAATACTTCTGAGATATAAAGCCTAAGTAGGTGAAGGTAATCCATCACCCTTTATTTAGAAATCCTTTGTCTCAGGCTCACACCAACTGATATTCATTACCAGAATGCGGATCTGAACTGCGGATAATTTATACTTGAGTGTTGAATAACAAGGGCAAGATCAAACTGCTTTTCGAGTTCAAGGAGAAACAGGCAGGGTGATAGTAAAACAGCTTCCAATCCCAACCTCACTTTCTACTACAAGCTCGCCACCATGCTCTTTAATAATGTCATAACTTATTGAAAGGCCTAAGCCTGTCCCGTTGCCAATGGGCTTAGTCGTAAAAAATGGGTCAAATATTTTATCTTTTATTTCTTCGGGGATCCCCACCCCGTCATCTTGAATTCGGATCAGTACACGCTGTTGTTCTAGACTTGTTGAGACGCGGATCTCTCCTTCGCTTTTCAATGCCTGAGCCGCATTGATCAGTAAATTCGTTAATACTTGAATTAGTTTACCTTGATTACCGAGCACTTGAGGGACTTCATTCAGTTGTGTGATCACATTAGCATGATATTTGAGCTTACTCTCCACCAGATTTAACGTTGTCTTAATACAGGCGTTAATATCACAAGGTTGCAATTGAATAGTATCTGCCCTTGAAAACTGTTTGAGGTCGTTCACAATTGCAGACACTCTTTGTAGCCCAGTCATCGACTCGTCAATAAGCTCAGTACAATCGCTATTAATAAAAGCAAAGTCTTTGTCTTGAATAAACTGATTAAACGCTACGAATGTACTGGGTTCAAGTCCAAGCTGAATCGCACGCTTTGCAAGTTCGGCATAATCGCCATGATAGTGACGCATCACATCGAGATTACTCATGACAAAACCGAGCGGATTATTTATTTCATGGGCAACCCCGGCGGCTAATTGACCCACCGATGCCATTTTTTCTGAGTGAACAAGCTGTTGCTGTGCGGCTTCAAGCTCTCTATTGGTAGCCTCAAGCTGCTGATTTTTCTGATTCAGTTTTTCAGTTCTTTGCGCCACTAATTCTTCTAGATGTTTATTTAGCTCAATCAAGTCATGCTTATATCGCTCTCGACGCTCATGCTCTTCGGCTAAGGTTTGTGATAGCTCATCAAACGCCAAAGATAGCTCTTGTAACTCATCTTTACTCTGTATTGGTTTCCATTTGAAATCAAACACGCCGTTTTTGACATTCCGAGCGATAAATTTAGCTTGATTCTTCAGTATATACAGATTGGTTGTGAGATATATACCGAGAAAATAAGAGAAAATAGCAACTAACGCCATTTCAAACAGCGCGATGGAAACCGTCCAGCGTTTTACCTCTGACATAGCTCGATTTATGGTGCCAATATCTATGCCTATTTGAATGGTGCCAAACAGTGTCCCACCCTCAACAATATCAGCATGAATATCAAAAATACCGTCGGTAACTGTTTCAACTAACGTATCACCTTCAAATGTACGTTCTTTTAAGCGCTCGTTACCTGCAAAAGAAAGAGTTTGGTTTTCACCATCGATGACTTTAACGTAAAGGATATCTGGGTTACTTAATAACTCATTGGTAAAAGCATCCAGTGTGGCCAAATCGTATGACAGCACCGCATCTTTGGTCGCACTCGCAAACAGGCTTGCGGTCGTCGTTGCGCGTTTATTCATGGCGTCATTTGCAGACTCCATCATAAAATCAATCACTACAAATATGAGCGCACTCAACAACACCGCTTCAATAATAGCGGTGCCAATCATGGTTTTGAGTCTTAACGATAGCCTTTTCATTCAGTTGTGGGGCTTCTTAATAGTCCGCGTACTAATTGCCAACTAAGGTTTCTAATTCTAATGCTTTTACGTCTTGCCAGTCCTCGTTCGACGCCGCCATAATGCCTTTGAAGTTCACGGCTTCGAGTAGCCTAATGCCCTCTTCACTCAGTTCAAGAGAGGTCAACGCCTCTACTAATCTTTGCCTTGCGTCTTCTGGCATTGTTTTTTTAACGGCAAATGCATGGGGCGTATAACCTTTTGTCATCCAGAGAATGTCAAGTTGTGATTTAATTTTGGGATCGGCGTTGTTGAAAGTACGCATAACACCACCGCCCGCTTTTACAAATCCTCTCGACACGTTGAGATAAACAGAATCATGGGAAGAGACATACCTTGGTGTAAATTCAATACCTTGTTTCACAAGTTCACCACGGGGCAAAATGCTTGCAGCGAATGCAGCAGGAGCCGGAAAAGCAAGCGTCTCTCCTCGCAACTGCGATAAGTCAGTAATACCCGTTCCCTTTTTAACCACGATGATCCCTTTGATCATTTTATCTCTTTGCTTGGCGATAGCTTGATAACCTGCCTGCTCATTAAATACAACAAAGTGATAGGGATTCATGTATGCTACATCATACTCTTGCTTCAACACCCGGGCTTCAAAGGTTGGTATATCTTTAGCGGTTTTAAACGTGTAGTTATCTTCGGTCTTATCACTGAGATAATCGAGAATAGGCTGCCAATTTTTGGCTAACTTATTTGCAGACTGCTGCGGCACAAAGGCGAAGGTATAATCACCACTCAAACATAAAGCGGGAAATAAAATGAGACTCATCAGCAGGATTTTTATCATCACATCACCACCTAGCAATAAACACTTTTCGAATAAGGACTTAAGCTCCACAAAAGTATAGATCAATATTAAAAAACGGCTTATTTGCTCATTGATAAAAGTGCCTGCCCTTTATCTTTTTATCTTATGTCCTTATCTTTGTTGGCCTTGATATTTTGTAACGCGCTTGCCAGCCAAATGGTAAACTGGTGAACAATCGCCGAACTCTTGCGATAAGTCGTTTGCCTGAGCCAATAGCCATAGCCTGAAAATTCCTCCATTGTTGGGCTTTTACTTAACCACCCCTGTATTACTGCTAACTCTGCTAATACATCGCTCAATAGTGCCAGCCCTTGCCCGGCCACAGCCGCCTGCAAGACAAAGTGTTCTTGCTCAAAATAACGCAAGTCATAATGGCTTTCGTCAATGTGCGCTCGCCAAGGAATATTTTCAAGCCCCGTTTCGTCTTGCCAATGGGTGAGAAATAGTACAGGTTTACCTTGGTCTGGCACCCGATAATTTGGGCTAGCATAAAGCCCAATTTTCTCGGTAATAAGATGAGTTTCATTAGAATTCGGATCCGCTTTGCCATAACGCAGGGCGATATCAATATGCTTCTCTTTATTTAAATCAATGAGTTGATCGCTCGCGCATATTGTGACGGTTTGGTTTGGGAAAGCATGATTAATGGCAGCCATATTCGGAGCAAGCCAAAGTGCAGCAAATGAATTACAACATGAAATAAGCAAATCATTCTTTTGCTCGGTAAACTCAATAAACGCATTATCGAGCATATTGAGTGAATCAATACACACCTTTGCAAGTGCCTGTCCTTGTAATGTTAATTGCACTACTCGCGTTTTTCGCTCAAAAAGCTGAACCCTTAACTGTGATTCCAGTGACTTTATCTGATGTGACACTGCCGTAGGCGTAACATTAAGTACCCGCGCCGCATCTTTAAAGCTCAAGTAGTGCGCAGCAACCGCAAAGGTTTTTATGTTATTCAAAGACGGTAAATGTGTGAACATAGCAAACCTATAAGTTAGTTTATCTCATCTATTTATGGATTCTTCTCAGTTGTCACATTGCTCTCGCAGGCACAAAATAAAACACAAGACACAACTGGAGAAAAGCCATGAAAAACATTCTATATATAAGTAGTAGCGTAAGAAAGTATAGTGAGACGAGTTCGCAACATCAGTCAATTAGCCGGATGTTAGGTGAGCAATTTTTGACAAAATTTAGCTGCTTCACACATGAAGTGGAAATCACCCATCGCGACCTCTCCGTGAAACAACCTGCATTCATCGATGAAGCATTTATAGCGGCTGCATTTGCAAAAGGCGTGTTGAGCGAAGAGCAACGCTTAGTACTCGCTGAGTCTGACGAAATTATCAAAGAAGTGACCAATGCCGATATTATCGTGATCGCAAGCCCTATGTATAACTACGGCATGCCTGCCGTGCTAAAGGCTTGGTTTGATCTGGCGATCCGAGTAAATAAAACCTTCAGCTTTGATTTAGCACGAGGTGATAAACCACTTGAGCCAATTTTATCGGGTAAAACTCTCGTGTTACTGGCATCTTGGGGAGAATTTGCATTTAAAAAAGGTGAGTCACAATATCATTTGAATCATCTAAGTAGCCATATCGAGCAGTTGGCTCCATATTTAGGTGCTGAGGCGTTTTATGAAATCGCATCTGAGTATCAAGAGTTTGGAGATGACAGGCATAAGCACTCAAAACAACGTGCTATTGATGATGTACACAAACTAGCGCAAATACTTAGCGCTAAGTAAGAGCACAAGTGAGCGTATTACGCTCACGCAGCTTAGTGCTTATAGCAATAGGTAATCTTACTTTCTGAGTTTGGGCTTTCCTTTTAAACTGATTTGGATTATTACAGTAGTAACCACATTGATTAGCATGCATATACTTAATGAAATCATAGCGCGTTTTCTACCCACTTGCTGACGCCAATGGCTTCCATAATGAACTCTACTGATAATGCTGCGAGTATCATGCCCATAAGTCGAGTAAGTAGTGACGCTCCTGCAACTCCGATAAATTGAAGTATTCGCGTGGAATAAAGTAACATTAAAAGTGTGATAAATAATACAACCAACATAGTAGTAGCTGTAACTAGCTGTTCTTGAATGGTATAAACGTGATTATCAGTAATTAAAATTACTGCCAAAATTGCACCAGGAGATGCAGTAGAAGGTATTGCTAAAGGAAAAACGGAAATATCATGCATCGGCTCTTTCGTATTCTCGCTGGATTCTTTAGAAAAAACCATTTGTAATCCAAATAAGAACAATATAACTCCACCAGCAACCTGAAAAGAAAGTAGGCTAATACCCAAAGCTCCTAATAGAATTTGTCCAATAATTATGGACCCTATCAAAATGATGGAAGCATAGGCTATAGTTTTGATCGCCGTCTTCTTACGTTCTTCAGTAGAGAGATTAGCTGTAAGCGCAACGAATATCGCCATAGTGCCAATAGGGTCGATGGTGACCCATATGGTTAGAAAGTCGTGCAAAATTTTTTCAGTCATAAACCGCTTCCAATTTAAATTATCTAGGGGTGTAGAAGCTTGCCTTTCACTTATTATCAATATCTTACTAAAATTAACAGTATCACAAGTTGTTATAGATAGATCTATAAAATAGCTTTTCTTAACTAAATTTTTCGTGCTCATTACTAAAGCTGATATCAAGCAAGTTAATCATGTCTGATGAACTTAAGATTTAGGTGGGTTTGAAAGTGATTGAGCTTGTATCAGGCCGAAATCAACGCAATCCAAATATATAATCAACAAATTAGCGATAACAAGGAGAAAAATAATGGAAGGTCTTGATTCGGAAAGAGGCCAACTCAAACCGCACGGTTTAAGTTGGCTGTATAGGAAGTTAAGCGTTTAAGACCGCCAATAATCTCCCCTTTGAAGTCACTATATCGGCTTTTTCAGCCTCAGCTAGATAACTGATAAGGTAAGTCTCAAGGCTACTTTCTTCACCTTGCAGCTTTGCGTCCAGCATCGCAACTTGCTCAGACATTCTCTCGCTTTGCAACGCTTCTGGCGATGACTGATTCGTTAAAATCTCAAGCCTCAATAGCAACTGAGCAGCGTTTAGCGAGGTTTTATTGCTACCTTGCCACGAGCTTGGAATATCACCGTCAGTGTCTACCGCTTCCACCAATTCATTGAACTTTTCGCGACGCTGAGATGAAAACAGATCATCTAATTTCGACTTCACTTGAGACAATAAACGATTCTTTTCTTGCTTCAGTCCTGGCACTACAATAAACGTATTGAGTTCGTTACGAATAGCAACCAGTTCATTTTGAGTTACCGCTTCTATGACCTTGTTGTCGAACTCTGCTAACAACTGACGCTGCTCGGCTTCCTGCGACTTCTCCTGTGCTTTTTGCTCTGCATATTGTGCGCTGCGCTTTTCAAACACGGCATCATTATGGGCACGAAATGCTTTCCACAGAGTATGCTCTTGTTTGGCACCAGCAAAACCAATTTGCTGCCACTGTTTTTGCAATGATTTCAGTAAGTCACAAGCTGCTGCCAAATCTTCAGCCTCTAGCTGCTGCTGTGCAGTTTCAACTAGCTTGGTCTTTTCAACGGCATTGGCTTGATGGAAGGCTTTAAGTTTCTCGTAAACCGCTTGATGGTGCTCACGGTAAATCGAATTCAGCTTTTGATAGACTTTGGCATCCACATTGCCAGCATTTTTCCATGCTTTGGCTAGGCGATTAAATTGTGCTTCAACTTCTCGCCAATCAATACCTTCGTTATCCAAAGTACCAAGCAGCGCTTTCACTTCCTCGATCAGCGCTTCACGTGCAATTTTTGCCTGCTCACGCTGTACTTCTTGCTCCGCAAAGTAAGTGCGACACGGTACAAACAATAATTCAATTTTTTCATCAAATTGAGCGGCTTGTGCCTTTTCCTGTTCCGTTTCAACATGACCAAGCTCGTTCCAACGTACTCTAAGTAATTTTACTTCCTCAGCACGCTTAACTGGGTCAACCGCCTCCTCAGCGAGTTTGTTATCAAGCTCCGCAAGCAATTCTTCACGTTTAGGTGTAGCAGCATACTTTTGCCAATCTTTAAGATCTTTTAATGCTTGAGACAAGCTTTCATGCTGGTTTTCGAGCTGCTTTTTGTAGCTTGGCGTTAGCAACTCAAACTGCTCGATAAAGCCATTAAAAACGCCAAATGCCACGTTAAATCGGCCCTGATCAATTAATCGTTGCACATCGCGTGCTTTCTTCTTCGCGATTTTGAGTGCTTTTTCTTGCTCATTTTTCAGCGGCTCGATAGCTGTCATAAACACTTGGCTTGCATCTGATAGCTCAGCTTTTGCTGATTTATGCAATACCTTAGGCAGTGAATCTAGTGCTTTACGCGCTGCAACATAGCGGTCTTTTTGTGCTTGCATTTGGGTATCAAGCGATTCTAATGAAGTTGGTACTTCAACTGCTTTCAACTCTGCTAAGGCATTATTGAAGGTTTCACTTGCAGCAATAAGTGCGGGTAAATCGGCAAGATCACGCTCAATATTTTGCAGTTTTCTTGTGAACTCGCCAAGCGCTTCAACAGTGACATATTGAGGTGCAGACACTTTGCCTTTTAATACTTCACTACGCTTAACTAGTGCATCGTGTGGGGCTAAGTCTAGTGTTTTACATGCAACTTCGACCGATTTTTCAATGGCCTCAAGTTCAGCAGTTAATTCAGCGACCTCTAGGGCTTCATTTTGCTTTTGCATTAACTCAGCTTGCTGCGCTTGATGTTTAACTTGTAACTCATTGAGATGACGGTTTAATTTATCTGCTACTTGTTGATACTTTGCATCTAGTGCAGTTACCGTTTCAGCATCTAACCACTTAAGCTCAATGCTTTGCCACTGTGCAAATAACTGTTGTGCTTGCGCGTTCACAATTTCATAGCTTTGCTTATCTCTTAGCGCGTTTAACTTGGCAAGTACAACCCGCGTTTGCTCAGCAACTTGAGTAGGCATTTCTTTTGCTAATCGCTGCTGCTCCAGTGATCCAGTAAGAGAAGTCAGCGCTTCACCTTTGGCTGCTTTTAGGACACTCTTTTCAAGTGAATGCTGTGCAATCAGTTCCAACATAGCGATCTGAAGTGCTTCATCACCTTCTTTGAAGGATTTTTCGATTAACGTGGCGTTCGCAAGGCGCTTAAGCAGTTTAACTTTGTTCGTTAAATCAGTTTCAATTAACGCGACTTTCTCAAGCGTTTTAGCTGGTGCATAGCGTTCAATGTATTCATCACGAATGTTGCTCTGCAGTGCGGTGTCTTGATTAATAACCGCACTCGAAATTTTCTGCTCAGCAAGCTCTTTTAGCTCACTATCTTGCTTATAAACTTTCCACCAAAGACCAAGGTCATTTACCTTAGTAAGTACCTTTTTTCTGATCTGTGCAGACTCGTCCTCAAGTGCTAGCGTATGTAGTAAAGTTGCGTCTTTGCTTAAGTCTAACTTGTCCACTGCTTGTGAGCGAACGTCAACCTTAGGGTGTTTCCATTTCGGTGTAAAAAGGTGTTTAAAGATCATTTTCACTGAACCTAGCTATTTCGTTGTCGGCTTTGAATTCTTGTTGTAATTCGCGTTTGGATTTTTGCACCATTTCACCTTTTTCGTTGATGGTGAACTGCTCATTGGACTTGGCTACTTTTGCTTGATATAGCATGACCAACTGCACGGTTTGCTCTTTTTGCGCATCACTTAGCGACGTACCATCAGGCCACTTTCCAGTTGACGCGCCGTATTGCAAACGCTCGAATACTTCAGGGGTAATATTTTGAACTAAGCTATCTACATTCATTACTACTTTTTCTTTTTCAAAATAACGAGGATGACTCGATTAATTAAGTACCAAACCGCACCTATGCCTATAGCGCTTTTGCTTGCAATCATTTCAAACGAGTTAGGTTCAGGCTGCTGCCAATAGATATATAAGAATCCGCCTAGCACTAAGATCAGTGCAATAAACGAGTAATTCATTACTGATTGCTGACGTTTTACACGGTTTCTAGAGGCCGCTCTCTCTCTGTCTTCTTGAGAAAAGTCTGCTAAATTGGTTTCACAATGCGGGCAGGACTTATGTTTGGAGGAAATAGATTTACCGCAGCTTGGGCACTGTGCTATTGCCATCGTGTTACTTCTCCATAATACAAAAAAGGGCACCTGTGAGGCGCCCTATTCTACTACCTTTGCGAACTCTTGTCCTTAAATGACAAGATAATTTTAATTAAAATTCGCTCACTGTTTGTGTTCTTTGTTGAAATCTTCCCAGTATTCTTTAACTGAAGATTTCATTTCTTTTCTGAGTAGTAAAATACCAAATAAGTTAGGTAAGGTCATCACTACAATGGCCACTGCAGCCAACTTCCACACTAGTGTCGTATCAGCAAACGACGCCCAGAAGAAACCTGCAACATAGAATACGCGATATGGCATGACCGAGCGGCTGCCCAGAAGATAAATCATCGCGCGGTCGCCATAGTATGACCATGCAATTGCCGTAGAAAACGCGAATAACAACAAGCCAATCGAAACGATGTATTTACCATTTTCGCCCAAATAACCTCGGGTAAATGCTTTGGTTGTCAGCTCTGCCGAATGCACTAAAGAGTAACCAATCACGCTGATGCTATTGTCTGTTGGCAAGCCGTCTTTCACTTCGACGGTACCTGTGTACTTGTGACGCTCTGTAATACCAAAACGTACTTGCTCACCAATAGAACGCGAGTGGATCACGGTAAAGTTTTCTGTTACCGCCTTACCCTGTACGACTTCAATCTCACCATTGAAAGGTTTGACAGTATGCTCTTTTTTACCATTCAAGTAGGCGTACAATGCATCTCGGTCTTGTTGATTCGATTCGTCATATTTACCGTCTAAGATAACCATAGACGAGCGCTCAAAATGAGTTTCGAACTTTTCGGTCCACACACCCGATGACAAAATAACCAATCCCGTCAAGGTACAGATAATAATTGTGTCAATAAACGGTTCAAGAATGGAAACCATACCTTCAGACACTGGCTCATCGGCTTTTGCCGAGGCGTGCGCGATTGGCGCTGAACCTTGACCCGCTTCGTTGGAAAACAGACCTCGGTTAACCCCACGGTTAAATGCATACGCAAAAGAAGCCCCTAAGAAACCACCCGCTGCCGCAGATCCCGTGAAAGCATCTGTAAATACAGAAAGGAAAGAAGGAACGATATTCTCAATGTTGTAGAAAATAACGGCAAAAGAGCCAAGAATATAAATCGCAGCCATTAATGGCACAACGCGAGAAGTGATGGCAGCAATACGCTTGATACCACCAAGAATAACCAAAGCAAGTAGAATAGAAAGCACCGCACCTGTTGCCATCGGTGCAAAACCAAAGGTCGCTTCCATACCTTGAGCAATGTTGTTGATCTGCGGCAAACTACCTGTACCAAATGAGCTAATCACAGTAGCAATTGCAAATAATACCGCTAGCCACTTCATGTTTAAGCGGCGATCCATATAATACATTGGACCACCAGCCATTGTGCCATCATCTGTTTGTACACGGTATTTATGCGATAGCGTGACTTCCACAAATTTGGTTGTCATACCAAAAAAGGCCGTCATCCACATCCAAAATAATGCTGCTGGCCCGCCGATTGAAATTGCCAGCGCCACCCCACCAATATTACCAGTACCAACTGTGCCAGAGAGTGCCGTTGCGAGTGCTTGGAAGTGTGTGGTATCCCCTTCTAGGCCCTTTTTATCATATTTTCCGGTAACGACTTTACAAGCATGTTTGAAATATCGGATCTGTGGAAATTTCAAGTAGATTGTAAAAAACAAACCTACCCCTAACAGTACATACGGGAACCAAGGTGAACCACCTAACATTCCATCCAAGCTATCTAATAAGCTGCCTAACGCATCCACGAATATTCCCCTTTATTGTTGTTATTACACCCTGTTGAGGTGTTCTACCTTATTATTTTTAAATATTATTTTGTTGTTCTTTTAAACGCACAAAAATAAGCGGGTAATCAATATGGTGATTACCCGTCTTTAAGCTTATCTTAAGTCGTCAACCACATTTAAGATTGCAGCTAAGGTGTCTTGACCAAACTGATATGAGCGTCGGTCTGACCAACCGAAGTATGGATCCGGCAGATTTGCATTATCCTTAAACGGCATTTCAACGGTATAAGCCAACGCTTTGAACGCTTCACCAACAGCACATGATGCTACAGTAAGGTTTGCTTCACCCGGTGCATCTTTATCGTAACCAAATTCATCTTGGAACTCAGGTGTGATAGTTAACAGTGCCGCCTTGAAAGACTCTTCCAAACGCTGTAGGCGCTCATCATAACTCGGAATACCTTCACTGCCCGCAACGAAGTTATACGGTAGTGCTTCGTCACCATGAATATCTAGGTACATATCCAACCCAGTTTCATGCATTTTATTTAATACATAATAAACTTCAGGTGAGTTCTCAAGTGTCGGGGTTTGCCATTCACGGTTAAGGTTAACGCCTTTTGCATTAGTGCGAAGATGACCACGAACGCTGCCGTCCGGATTCATATTTGGCACGACATAAAATATCGCTTTCGATAACAGTGCAGCAGCATGTGGGTCTTCGTCATCCAATAGTTTGTGAAGTAGACCTTCAACAAACCACTCTGCCATCGTTTCACCCGGGTGCTGGCGCGCCGTGATCCAAATCTTTTTCTTCTCATCTGACGGCTCACCAATAGTGAGTAAGCTCATATCACGGCCGTCAAGTGTTTGACCTAGCGTCTCTACAACGCACGCATCGTGGGCTTGAGCCCAGTAGACTAAGTCTAAATGGCGCTCATAACTATAAGGAGCAAAATAAGCAAAGTAGGTATGAACACATTCAGGCTCAAAATCGATAGTTAATGTGCCATTCTCATAACGGGTTGGCACACGGAACCAAGTTTGACGATCGTAAGATGCAACCGCATGATAGTCATCCCAACCTTCAGGGTATGCTGAGTTTAGTAGTTGGTTGATATGAATTTTGTGCTCTAAAAAAGGCGTAGACTCAAGTCTAAAGTGAAACCATTGAAAAAAGTCAGACTCATTGTCTTTATTGATTTCTAGTTGAATATCCGCAGGTGATTCTGCTTTTACCACCTTGATATTACCACTATCGAAATTACTCGTAATGCGCATAGGTTTCCCTAAATAAGTTAAAAACTGTTGTGTAAATACACTGTTACCATACTCAACTTTGCTTCAGTCTAGAACAATATTAAGCCTCAAAAAGAGGTAATACTGTGCCTGCCTTTGCACAAAGTTAAGGTGTAACTTTTTGTTAGCTAATTGTAGCTGACCTATCTTTGCAAGCCTACCACAACCAATTTGTTTCAAAAACTAAAAAAGCCAGCTGGTGCTGGCTTTTTGTCGTAAATTTCGTGTTAGCGAGGTAGGCTCGGGAATTTTACTTCCGCCATGTCTTGCATTACACGTACAACCTGACAGCTGTAACCAAACTCGTTATCGTACCATACGTAAAGTACTACGCGGTCGCCATCAACGATGGTTGCTTTTGAGTCAACCACACCTGCATAACGGCTACCCACAAGGTCAGTAGACACGATTTCTGTTGATGCAGTGTAGTCAATCTGGTCACGTAGTTCAGAGTAAAGTGAAGACTCACGAAGGAATTCATTTAGCTCTTCAGCAGTTGTTTCTTTACCTAGGTTTAGGTTAAGAATTGCCATTGATACGTTTGGTGTTGGTACACGAATTGCGTTACCAGTTAGTTTACCAGCAAGCTCTGGAAGTGCTTTAGCAACCGCTTTCGCAGCACCGGTTGAAGTAATAACCATGTTCAATGCTGCACTACGACCACGACGCTCAGCTTTGTGGTAGTTGTCGATCAAGTTTTGGTCATTGGTGTAAGAGTGAACCGTTTCAACGTGACCATTCTTAATACCAAACTTGTCGTTAAGTGCTTTTAATACCGGTGTGATTGCGTTAGTTGTACAGCTTGCTGCAGACACAATCTTGTCTTCAGACTGAATGTCTGAGTTGTTAACACCATAAACGATGTTTTTGATGTCACCTTTAGCTGGCGCTGTAAGTAACACTTTAGACGCACCGATTGACTTAAGGTGCTTACCTAAGCCATCTTCGTCTTTCCACACACCTGTGTTATCTACGATAAGCGCGTTTTCAATACCGTATTTTGTGTAATCCACTTCTTCAGGTGAGTTTGCGTAGATAATCTGAATGTAGTTACCATTTGCTTTAATCGCACCTTTTTCATGGTCTACTGTGATTGAACCATTGAAAGGACCATGAATTGAGTCACGGCGCAATAAGCTTGCACGTTTCTCGAGATCACCATCGCGGCCACCGCGAACAACAATTGCACGAAGGCGTAAATCAGCGTGAGAGCCGCCACGTTCGATAAGTAGGCGTGCTAATAAACGGCCAATGCGACCAAAACCATAAAGAACGACGTCACGAGGTTCTGGACGTGCACCTTGGTTTAGTAATTCTGCAAGTTCTGCATTTAAAAACTCTTCGATTGAGCGGCCTTCACCTGCATTTTTATAAATGTAGGCATAAGCTAGCTTACCAAGGTCAACACGACCTGGTGCTAATTCCATTTTGCTGATCACTTCTAAGAATGGAAAGCTTTCACGAAGACGTAGTTTACGCTCTTCAAAGCGTGCTACTGTTTTGTGTGCTTTGATAACATCAATGGTGCTTGCGCTCACAAGAGGACGACCGTATACAGAGATTTCAACGCCTTTGTTACGGTATAGACGACCGATTAGGGGTTGCATGCTTTCTGCATAATCTTGACGCTCTTGCCAGCTGTTTTGATATTCTTGCTCGTGAGATAAGGTCATTTTTTCTGCCTAATAAACAATTTTCTTTGAACGGATAGCCCGAATGGGCACGGCTATTCTAATTTAAACTGCCGTGATTCTCCACTGTTACCGAACAATTCATTGCGTTAAACTAGTAAACTATTAGCTCTACCCTGTTTATTCGGGCGTAACCCCCTATAATTATAAAAAATCATTGAGGTCAAACTATGGCGTTTAAAAAGTCGCTAGTCTTTGCAGCGTTACTACTTGCTGGTTGCGACGACACCCTAACCTTGAACCAAGTGTGTAGCGAAACGCCTGGTTTTTGTGAAGACTTAAATAAAGACAGTCACTGTAAAGACGAACGTGCGTCGCTAATTTACGCGCGCTACCACGAATACAAGTCTCCAACGGACGAAAACAAATATGACTTGTTGCAAAATTTAGAAAGCTACAACCAATGTGTTTCTCGCGCCGCCAAAATTGAGCACATCAAGTTAAAAGAAAAAACCACTTCACGAGTGGAAGGTCATCTCACCGCACTAAAAGAAATGACGCGTATTTACAATGAAACAAAAGGCAGTAACCACCCAGGCCTGCTCTATTATCATTGGTCTCGTAACAGTGATCGCACAGCAATGAACAAGCTACTGAATATGCAAGACGACCCTAGGGTCCAAAACGATCCCGAAATTCAGCTTTTCCTCGCAGAGTTTTATGCCAAAGTAGATGACGATAAAACCGTTGATATTCTCTACCGCGTATTAGAGCTGAATAAAAGAGGTCATACCCCTAACCCAGAAGTCTATTCATCTTTAGTCAGTATTTTCTACAAACACGAAAAGTATAAGCACGCATATACTTTTGCCCGAGTGGCCCAGCTTTCTGGGGTTGAAGATATTGATATTATTCCAGTAACAAACCAACTGGCTTCAATGGGCAAAGATTTAGCCAACTTAGATTCATTGGCGCAAAGAACTTACGAAAGCATTCAAGCTGGGGAGTTTGTTTCCCCACGAGATTTTTGAGCTTAGTTATAAAAATCAAAACGGGAAGCCAATGCTTCCCGTTTTTGAGAATAAATGATCACTACTTTGCCAGTGCTACGTTAATAAATACCGCGGTCATTAAGATTGGGCAAACAAATCTAACGTACTGAGCAAACAAGTAATGTGCACCACGGGATTCTAAGTGGAGCTGATTACCGCGCTTCCAAACCCAGCCAACAGTAATAAAGTAGAACAGCCCCATCAATGGTAGCTGATATTGCGTGAATAGACTGATCACCAATTCGAACAACCAATCAAAGTTTAGAATAATCGTGCTCGATGCTAATAAGATAACTAACGTAACCAACCAAGTCGCTTGTTTACGTTGAAAGCCATGGTTTTCAACCAAGAAAGATACCGGAATTTCTGTTGAAGAAATGGTAGACGTTACCGACGCAATAGACATAAGCACAAAGAAAGTCAGGCTAACTAATAATCCCATTTCACCCATATTGGCAAATAGCTCGGGTAAAATGGCAAAAATCAACCGCCCTTCACCGATTAATTTGCCGTCTTGAAATACTTGAACACCATTTTGCTGCGCAACGAATATTGCAGGGATAATAAGTAAACCGGCCAAAAATGCGACACTGGTGTCTAGCATTGCAACACTAAACGTCAGCTTAGGTAGATTTTCATTCGGTTTTAAGTACGAGCCATAAATCATCATGCAGCCCACACCCAACGACAACGAAAAGAATGCCTGCCCCATCGCCGCAATGATCAAGTCAGGATCGCTAATTTTTGAAAAGTCCGGAATTAAATACGTTCTAAACCCTTCTGCTGCACCGTTTAATGTCGCCATATAGCCAATAAGGCAAAGCAGTAATACCAGTAACAACGGCATAAGTCTGCGCGACCAAGCTTCTATGCCTGATTTTACGCCTTTAAGAATAATGCTCGCAGTCAAAATTAACATTAGTGGCGTAAAGATAAAGTTTCTCAGCATCGAATCACCGCTAAGAAACTGATGAGCAGCATCTAGTTCAGCCATTTGCGCAAGAGGATCAAGTGCATGAGACAGCATCCACCCAGCCACAATGGAGTAAAAGCTAAGCATCACGATAGCACCAGCAAGGCCGATATACCCCGCCGCGGCTCCTATTTTCGGATTACCTTCACGCCAGGCTGTCTTAAGTGCTTTAACTGGGTTTGCTTGTGCCTGATGGCCTAAGTACAATTCTGTGTAAAGTGCAGGTAATGCGAGTAAGAAAATTACCGCAAAATAAACCAGTAAAAATGCACCGCCACCGTGGTTTGCGGCTTGTGTGGGAAACCCCCAAATATTACCAAGTCCAACAGCCGCACCAGCTGCTGCTAACACAAAGCCAAGTCGGCTTTGAAATCCATCGCGCGTATGAGCCATGTCTGTAATCAATCATTATTTTTGTAGACGGCCGATTATACGTACTTCCGCTAAAAATGCGAGAGGTTCGAGCCGTGCCTCAAAAACTCGAGTTGGGCGTCTCTAGAAAGTCCATTTCTGCTTCTGTTGAATCGCGATTGAGTATTTCATTTCGATGGGGATATCGGCCAAATCTATCGATAATTTTTTTATGCGCGACTTCAAAATCATAATTGGGCAGGTCGCGAAAATAATGATCTGCGGCACGATGGATGATGCGACTTTCGCTATGCATCATAGGTAGGTATAAAAACATCAATTCAGTATCGTTGAGCTGGCGGTGATAGCCCTTTTCGATAGCGTGTTGGGTGAGGCTTAGCGCCAATGCGTCACTGGCAAACGCCTCTGGAGTGTCTCTGAATATATTGCGTGAAAACTGATCTAAGATAATGATTTCGCACAGCGCGCCAAGTGGTGTTGCTCTCCAGCTCGAAAGCTCACCTTGGTGCGCCATTTGGTGCAAAATACCGAAGCGATTTTTTATTATGCGATCAAAGTCCGCAGACTTCTTCCACCAATCTGATTCAGTGCATTCAACAAACCAGAATTCGTAGACGTCTTTATAATTCATGATGGCACTCCTAGGGAAAAACAAACTTGATGGTCAGCAGACCCTAACCGTTATAAACAAAGTGCCATCCATTACTCAATAATGCAACTTTTTTATTAGTTCCTAAAAAACAATAAATTCACTTACGCAACCTCTAGTAATTTAGCATGAATTGACTGCACGACCTGATCTGACTCCTGCTGCTCAACTAAAAAGCACAGATTGTGCTTGCTCGCACCATGGCATATCAATCGAATATTAAACTCTGACAACACATCCATCAGGTTAAGTTGGCACTTCTTCAACTGGATCTCAGAACCTATCATGGCCACCAAAGTAAGATTATTTTCAACGGTCACATGACAAAACTCGCCAAGTTCATCCAAACAAGCTTGTTCTAGCTCTGGTCGAGAAGCATTCGGCGCATTATCCAGCGTAAGTGCAACACTAATTTCCGAAGTCGTTACCAAGTCAACCGATATATTGTAATTGCTTAAAATGGTGAAGATACGAGCCAAAAAGCCGCTAGCAAGAAGCATTTCAGGGCTCTTTAACGTCAATAGTATTTGGTTTTTGCGTTGTGTCACTGCGCGAATGCCTGCTTGCGCCGTTTTCTCTTTTTCAATCCAAGTGCCACCCGCTTGCGGATCACGGCTTGAACCAACAAATACTGAAATACCTTTACGACTCGCTGGCAATATAGTTGCGGGATGTAACACCTTAGCACCAAATGTCGCCATTTCTGCCGCTTCATCAAAACTCAAACGAGGAATAGGTCTAGCCTTTACACACAAACGCGGATCGGTACTGAAAATACCAACGACATCGGTCCAAATATGCACACTTGACGCGTCAATTGCCTCTGCTAACAATGCTGCACTATAGTCAGAACCGCCACGACCAAGCGTAGTCGTCTGGCCGTATTGGTCACTACCAATAAACCCTTGCGTCACCTGCACTGTGTCGCCAAGTAGCGCGACCAAATTGGTTTGCGCAGCTTCACGCGTAGCTGCAACATTTGGATTCGCTTTTCCAAATTGATTATCTGTTTTAAGCACTTTACGCACATCAAAGCGCGACGCCTGAACCTGGTTATTACGTAGTATTTGGGTAAACAAATAAGAAGAAAAACGTTCGCCAAAGCTCAACATTTCATCGCATTGCTGTCTGCTAAGTGCAGGTAAACTCGCAAGGCTTTCAAATTCACTGAAAGTTTGCTTGTAACCCTCAGCAAGATCAGCATCCAAAGACACTTGGTCGATAATCGCTTGCTGTATGTTTTCAACCGCTGCAACAACCGCTTTGCGCCCGGCCTCATCTTCCTTTTGTTGGGTTAGCGTTACAAGGTGATTGGTTACGCCAGCACACGCACTCACAACGACCACTCGAACATTTGGGTTGTCACGAACAATGTGAGCACAACGAGACATAGCCTCAAAGTCAGCGACACTGGTACCGCCAAATTTGGCTACAACATACTGCGAATTCATTTTCTCTCCTCTCGACTGTTGGCACAGTCAAATTTTATAAGGAGAACTCGGCATGGGATTTCTAAAAAGACGAACGCTTGAAATGACCTTTGCCAGAAGCTCTCCACCAATACGGTGACAGTTCCGAGGATTCAGCCTCGTAAACCGAAGAATCGTTGCGACGAGCAACTTTTCTCCTCGGCGAATACTTCCCTCACTAGTGGTCATTGGTCTCGTCACCTCACACTAACTACCTAAGCATCGCGCCTCTTCTGTTTATTTTGCCTTTGTTAATCTGAATAAAAGCAAAATAAAAGCCCGCAATAAATGCGGGCGATGTGAGAAAATTATCTTTTAGCCGTCTAGGTGTCAAGTTATTTATGAAAAACTTATCCCAAAGCGCTAAAAAATTAAATCCATTGGTCTTAAATAAGCTGACCCGCGAAATACGCGCCACTATATCCAATGGTATATGCGATAAGCAGGTAGATACTCATTTTAAGATAGCTTGAGAAGGTTAACGCTTTAACCTTACTCATTGCAATGATCCCCGCTGCAGAACCAATGATAAGCATAGAGCCACCAACCCCAGTCGCATAAGTAAAGGTTAGCCATTGCGCTGGAGTCATCGTAATATCTGCTTTTAATAACGCCGCCGTCAATGGCACGTTATCTACCGCCGCACTCATTAAACCGACCAAGTAGTTTGCGTATTCCGGTGCAAGATGCAGATATAAATCGGTAAACTTAGACAGTACACCGACCTCTTTCAACGCGCCAACTAATAACAGCACACCCACAAAGAACAATAAGGTGTCGTATTCAATTTCACGGATATAGTCGATGATTTTCTTATTGACGTCCTTTTTGCGCATCAAGAATTGCGCCATTAAGAACATCAAAGACAAGCCAAATAAGAAAGTCAGCATCGGCGGTACATGGTATTGCACGCTTAAGAATAACGTAGCAAAAATGGTTGATAAGAAGATGAGCGCAATGGTGATATCGGTCTTTTCAATTCTGCGTAATTCAGCCTTTTCAAAAATGATCTTATCATTCATGCCGATTGATAGCATCGCAGCTAAGATAAATACGCTAAAAATAGAAGGGGCAATTAGTAAAAGCAGATCAGGGATGGTTACTTTATCGGCCAAAAATATCATCAAGGTGGTTACATCACCGGTGATCAATGATACCCCACCGGAGTTAACACTGAAGATGATTAATGTCGCATATCTAATTAGCTTTTTCGGGTCTAATTTCAAAGACATGACTACAGCTAATGAAATAAGCGTCGCGGTGATGTTATCCGATATTGACGAAAATACGAATGCAAAAGCACCGACCAAAAACATTAGCTTGCGTTCGCTAATATGGGTTGGCATGATCCGGTGAACAATATTTTGGATAAACCCTTTTGAGTTCAAGTAGGCCACAAACGTCATGGCAGCCATTAAAAACAGCCAAAGCGTCGCGATTTCCAAAATGTTATGGTCTAGTTCAATTTGTACAATTTCTGGGCTTTGACCATGAATTGGAGAGATAAAGGCGATAATCCAACATAAAGTACCAAAAAAAAGCGTTGTTTTGGCCTTGTTTACGTGAATAATATCTTCTATAACGATGAGTATAAAAGCGATGGCGATCAGGGTTAGAATAATGGGCGTGACCATAATGCGCAAACAACCTGTAATTAAATGTAACAAGGGGTGGGTTCGATTTCGGGGCGGATTCTAGCACCATCGCAGGCCCCATGCCACGTACAATAAACATTTTGTGACAATTTGATGAAGTGGTGATGAAACTTCTCTACTACACACTGGAAAGTTATGATCCCAGCAAAAAAATTATTAAATACGATAAATGAACACTGGAGCGTACTCGAGCTACTTTTTAAACGATTTAAGCTCGCAGATTTCAGTCTAAAAGATGTACAAAACATCCTAAAGCAGAAAAATTCTAGCTGGTCGAGTGAACGGATATATAAAGAAACCAATCGATTACTCCAACAAGAAATTATTATTCCTTTAGCTAAATCTTCACAGTTAGAAATCAACCGTGCAATCGCTGACTTCGCCAGCTTTCTTTTACAAGAAGAAAGCCTCGGTTTAGCGGAAGAAATCACGGTGCTGGTAAAAGACTTAGAAAGATTAGGTAATCGCATCGCACAAGCCGGTGAAGAGGCTGACTACTCTGAGCTACGCCGCTTTAGCCGCATTATGGACGAACGCGTTCGTAAAATTGTTAAGCTGTTCGAGCATAACGAAAGCGCTATCATGAACTTGGTTGAACAAGCAAAGTCTGACACCTCAACGCTGTCTCTTGGCATGAGATATAAAGCCGTATTAGAAGCGTTTGACGAATATATCGAACCTATGTTGGAAATGGTCGATATTCATGGCCCTTTCCAACGCTGCTTCGATCAGATAGAGCTTCAGGTCAGTGAGCAAATTGACGAGATTGAACAATTAGGCCGTGGTGCTGCAGACAAACGCATGCTGGAGCAGCTCAGAACACGCATTTTAGATATGCACCTCATTGGTAGAGAAAGTTTAAGCCGCAGTGCCGATCTCCTAATGCCGTTACGTGAAGAGCTACGCCGCAATACACTCATTACGCGGCAAGCCTCTAAAGTCCTTGGACAAATTAGAAAGCGCGGTGTTGACCGTTTACTCTCACCAGTTCAACCAGAATTTGTGTCAGACATTCAACGTTTTAACCTTGGGCAAAAGCGTCACATGGTCGCATATATGGCAAGTCTCGTTGAATTTGAGCATGAAGAATATCAGCTGCCCGATCACGACGATGTGCCAGCTTATCAAAGTCCTAACATTCCAGATTACAACTCGGTAAAAACGAGATTTCAACAAACCGGTAAAAAGCGCCAGGCACTATTGGGCTTTTTAAGCGATAGCTACCCAGATCTTGAAGCAGACGAAATGCTGTTCCTTTATCAAAAACTGATCAACGAATCTGACTTGGCACTCAGCCAAGAGCAACAAAAGAGTAAGATCATTATCGCATCGCATACCTTCTCTTTATATCCATTTAGTGCCAAAGCAAAACAAGATTAGCATTATGACGACAATTAACTTAGACATGCTCAATGAACTCCAAGCCATTAATAAAAAACTGGTGAGCGGGTATCATATCAGTGAGCAAGACACTACCCTTTGGCAAGAGTTAGATCAGCAAATTGATAGCTATCAAGCGCTATTTTCAGCCTTAGGCCATGATTTACAGCACGATGCCCGTGGTTTTTATTATTTGGCAAGCGATGAAAGCACGCCAAATATGGGGAAAATTTCCCGTGCGATTGCCCTAACCATTTATATTTTAATTGAGTACTATGCCAACCAAGGTAAAGATCCGCTTCGCGTACTATTTGATGAAAGCTGCGATTTAGAGCTAATGCAAACCATAGTACAGCTCAATAAGCATCTTTTTGACCAGTTGGAGATTTTTTCGGGCTCAGATCTCAGAAAAGACGTGTTTTTACGTATGGTGAGACTGGGTCTAGCCCGTGAGGTTGAGCAAGGCTTTATGCTACTTGCACCGATTTATCGCTACATTGACGCGCTAATGGAAGTAAACGAAGAACAATATGATATTGAGGACGAGCTATGAGCGAGCAGTTGTACGGCCTAAGTAAACTCGCATTATTAAATACCGCCGGATACGCTAAGTGTGTCATTCCTCTGGATAAAAGTGCGTCTATCTGCGCCCCGAATAACACCGGTAAAAGCTCGGTGATCAACGCGCTACAGTTTCCACTTATCAACGATTTAAGACTGACTGAATGGGATGGCCACGATTTAGAAGAAACGCGTAAGTTCTACTTCTCTTCTGATCAATCCTATATTTTGCTTGAAGCCAACCTCCCCCACGGCGATGTGGTCATTGGCGTTGCGGGACTGGGTAAAATCGCCGGTTACGCGCATCAGTTTTTTTGCTATCAAGGCAAACTGAATCTTGATGATTACACCCAGGGTAAAAGTATCATCAAGTACACCAAGCTATTTAATCACTTACAGGAAAAACAACTTAAGCCTGTAGAGCTAAAAGCACAAGAACTTAATGCCCTGCTCACAGGTGGCGCCACACCATTTGATGGCGATATCAACCTGAAGATGATCCCACTGAATAATGTCCAAGATGCGCCTGTATATAAAGAAATATTCCGTCGTATTTTGAATCTGCACAAACTCGGTGCACAAGACGTAAAGCGCTTTATGCTCAAGGTGTTCGAACGCCATATGTCGAACTCGAAAGTCGATTTTTATGAAGTCTGGCGTCGCGCTTTTGATAAGGTTAACCGTGCGCGTCGTGAACTAAATGCGCTGGAGTCAATGCAAGAGCCAATTTCAGCCCTTGAGAAAATGCTTGAAAATGAGGCGGTATTAAAAGGTAAACTGGCGGCTTACGCACCGAAACTCGATTTAGCTTTGGTTGAATATGATAACTATCACAACGAGCAAATTGCAGAGCTGGCAACACAGCTAGAAGACATAGAAGCTGAAAAGCGCGAATTTGAGTCTAAGCAGCAGCTGTACGTCCAACAGTCTCGAGATATCGAGCGTAAACAAACCCAAATAGAACAATGGTTTACTGATTTCCACGCGTTAAAACGTGAATTTGAGCTAACGAATCATGCAACGCTTAAAACCAATTTAACTCTGTTGAAAAAGGAATATGAGCAGCTTTCCTTCTCTATTAATAGTGCACAGGGGCAAAGTCTCCATACCCTTGATTTTCGCATCAACGAAACGCAAAAGCAGATTAAGAGTTTAAAACTGCAACTCAAGAACCTTGAGTTCAACCTGTTTACTCGTATGCGTGAAGATCTTTCTTTAAAAGAAGTGGAAGAGATCTCACGGATCTTGAATCCGGATTTGTTATCGTTTTCAACCACCTCTCAAGGTGAAATTGATATCACCGACGAAGATGCCTTTGGCGCATTTTTGGAGTCCCTATCTAAGTCAGTTCAAGGTGGTGAGCTTAAAGTACCTGGTGCTACCGTTAAGTTGAAAAAACTGAGTCCAGTACAAATGCAAAGCGGTGAGAACAAAGCCCAACTGCAAGCACAGCTGGAGTCACTACAACAGTCGCTTAACGACTTAAAGCAGCAGCGTGAAGTCGCCGCAAACGTCGCTGAAAAACAAAAAGAACGTGATGCTCTATATGATGAACTAATGGCTACCGAAGCGGCCATGAAACGCTTTGAGCAATATCAAACCATGTTGCAATCCGTCGATGCTCAGCAAGCACTAAAAGAGCAGCTTGAGATGGAACGTGAGCAAGTTGATGAATATTTACATGATATTCAGCGTAATGCCGGTTCGATTTCAGATCGCCGCTCTATCATTAAAAGCAAGCAAGACTTATTGGTACGCCAAGCCGACCGCTTAAAACAAGTAAAGTCAGAACGTATCGATCACACACTAGACCTATACTCGGGTAAACTGGCACCGTACGAAATCGAAATTAATCTTGATTTTGATAACCTGTCTGAAGTGACCCACCAGTTTAATAAAGACTGTAATGAGCTTAGAAACTTAGACGTTAATGTGCGTAATACCTACTTGCATATCTACAATGCTGGGATCACTAAGTTTGAAAACGAGTCAGACGTTACTATTAAGTATCAAAAGCTGATCAGCGCGTATCACAACCTAGATAACGAACGAGATGCCGTCGATAAACAAGCACGAGTGGCGCTCACTGAAGTGGCCGCAACCATTAAAGGACTGCGTCAAGACTTAGACCGCTTACGCCGAGAGATGAACAGCTTTAACAAAGGCATAAGCCAGCATCGTATCTCTAACTTGCAAGCGTTTAAGATTAATGTGATCCCTCGTAAAATGCTTATCGATAGCATAGACACCATTATCAGCACTTCAGATTTATACGAAAAAGGCGAAAGCTTAGACTTACTCAGCGAGCAGCCTAGCTCAGAAAAGTCCGTTAATGAGGCGAAAGATCACATCATCAAACTTGCAAGTGATAAAGCGGGATTGACGTTAACTGACCTCTTTGACATTCGCTTTGAAGTGGTCAACCGCGCGGGTGACATTGAACACTTCGATAAAATTGACTCGGCCGGCTCAAACGGTACACGGATCACCATCAAGCTTTTATGTGGCATGCTATTTATTCGCTATCTGTTATCTGATCAAGAGCAAGCGATGTATCGTATCCCGATTTATATCGATGAAGCCGCGGATATCGACCCACAAAACCAAAAGGCCATTATCGAAACCGCACTAAGCTTTGGGTTTGTGCCAATTTTTGCATCGGTGAAACCACAGATCAGCTGTGACTACCTAGTGCCGATCCGCAGTGTTGCACAAGGTAGCCAAAACTGGGTAGATGAAAAAGACTGGATAGAAGTGGAACATTAATCTCAAGTTAATGTCTTAGATACAATTATTAAAGGATGCTTGTCTCTACCATTTAACGCCTTAACACGTTAAGGTAGAGCAAACATCCGACTAAGGAGTAAAGACACATGTTTAAGAATATTGTTATCGCCACTTTGGCGCTGATGTTAGCGGCCTGCGCCAAAACCCCTGATTGGGATTATGATAAGTCTGTACAATTCGCTAACTACAAAACCTATGCTTGGTCACCTGAAGCGGACCTAAAAAATAATGGTCGTGAATACCAAGTCAATGACTTAATGGAAAAGCGGATCCGCAGTGCAATTCAAAACGAAATGAGCAAACAAGGTTTCACCCTCACCGATCCGCAATCGGCTGACTTACTGGTTAACTATCACGCATCAGTTGATACAAAAATTGAATCTGACTCGCTTCACACCACGTATGGTGCGCGTTGGAATTACTGGGGTATTGGCTGGCAAACACAGACCACAACACGTGAATATGAAGTGGGCACGCTAGTACTAGATATGGTAGACAAAGCGTCTAACCAGCTAGTTTGGCGCGGTGCAAAAGAAGGCCGCTTACGTAGCAACCAATCACCAGATCAAAGAACAGAGTCAATAAACAAAACCATCTCAGAACTATTGGCTAACTTCCCTCCCAAAGCACAGCATTAAGTTTTATAAGTGGAGTATGTATTACTCCACTTCTACATCTACATCTTCCAAAAATCTATCACCATAATGCAAACTCTAAAAATAGCCAAACAGCCCACCAACAAACCCATAAAATTAACATAAATTCAACACAACTTCATTCTCAGCGTAAGCTTCGCCATGCCCCAAGCTAGGCCCATCAAATAAAAAACCAATAAAAACTAACAATCCAATGACTTACAAAAAATTAAGTTAAAGAAAATAAGTGCAAACCAACGTCACACTCTAACAAGTTAAAATAAAAAATTTGACACTGCATTATCATTTAATGTACAAATATTTCGAGGATGTATCCTCAAGGTATAATTTAACTTTTAAGAAGGAATTAAAAATGATCGTTGAAGCACCAAAAGAAAAAATTTCTGTTGCAGAAAAACTAGATGCGTTAAAAGCTAGCTTTTCAGATCAAACACTAAATATTGCAAACGTTGACCAATCTCGTGTTGATAGCATTGCGATTGCTCCACCAATTACCGCTTGGAACTGGTCTAAGTCGTTCGAGAAGTAACCACCTTTTGGTTGATTAGCTGTTAAAGATGTGCAGTGTTAACAGCTTTATTTAGGACGAATGTTATGAATATTTTAACGAGCGAATTACCCAGTTGTCTGAAGTTTGAGAACGACTCCTTTGTTGAGATATTTACGCGATGTAAATTAACATTAATGATAGATATCGTTGAGAAAGAGGTATTATCAAACAAACCGCTCTCAGAATTGTTTGATAAGCTCTCTGAAAGACTGTCAACTAATGATCTGTACCAGCTTTTAAAATTACCAAGATTTTGGAATACATTGATCGCACGCCGTGGTGATGAAAAATATCAATCAACGATAGAGAGATTACTAATTACAGAACTTTCTTTCTTGGAATTTAACCCTGACTATATTATCCAAAGTGATTTCATTGATGAAACCTCAGTCACTTGGAACTTACGCGGTAATCTTGGTTATCAAGCATCCTCAGATAAACTGTTTAAAAATCAAAATGTTCATCCCGACTCAAACATTCTTCTAGACTACTTTAGTGACCTAGCAAGAGGTGTCCAAAAAGATATTCCTTGGGACGATACGGGCATTACTCCAGAGCTTATTCAATGCTCGACTCCAAAAATTTACAATGCGCTAGATTACATAAAAGCGGTTTCAGATCCGTGCTACACAATTTTAAAAGAGAGCATTTGCTCAATAGCAATCCGGTTTGATAAGACAAAAAATCGTTTTAACTGTGCTTCAACTAATATTAGCAATGGCTTAATTGTCTTGATTAATCCTAATCTTAGTGAGGTGAGTGTTGAAACAATTGCCGATGCTATCGTTCATGAGATGACACATAATCTATTTGACCTAGCTGAATTGTATGAGCCGTGTCTACCAACAAAATTTCACTCTCGTATCATCAAATCGCCTTGGACAGGTAGAATGTTAGATCCAAATACCTATATTCAAGCCTGTTACACTTGGTATGGTTTGAAGAATTTCTGGCGAAAGGCGTATGCTTATGAGCCTTCAGATAATGCATATTATTATCTACAACAAGCATCTAGAGGCTTTTCATCATCGAGCTTTTTAGATGCTATCACTGATTCAAAGTTTGAAATAGAACAAAGACTATTCGACACGCTCAAAAATTTGCAGAGTTTAGGTAGTTAAGATGTCTAAACTATTGAGCGATGGAAAAGCACTTTCCGCTGTCACTGGGGTTTTATCTTTATCACTGGGCGCTGTCTTACTTGGATTGATGTTTATTTTTTTTCTAGCAGACAGCTCTATAAATTCTGGACTTTCCAGCGACATATATAAAATTGAAACCCAATTTAACCTACCATCCGGTGAAACCGTGGTAAGCTCTAAAGCGCCTGCTGCACTTATACCTGTATTAGAAAAAGATCAAGCTGTAAAAAGGGTAGGCAAAGTTTATCGTGAGAATATAACTATATTATATAATGATATAGAATTAAAAGGCACTGAAGTCTATGCATTAGATAAAACTGCACAACTCATGCTAAATCTAGGCTCTGAAGAGCTGGGTATAAGTGGAGCTTTCATCTCGTCCACGCTCGCTGAAAAGATAGCGGAAGATAAGAGTAAAATAATTGGAAAAACAATAAAAATAAACAATACTGGTTTATATAGAATAGAGAAAGTAATAAAAATAGATGACACCTTATCAATCCAACCAGATGTGATTGTTAACTTCGATCATTTATATAATGGAAAAATAAAAGAAAGTTATACTGATTGGTATGACACTCATCTTCATCTATTTGTCGAACTGGTAAACAGAAATGACCTAGATCTAGAAAAAATCGTTAGTAGTAACGCACCGCAGATCCCTGGGGCGCCTTTCACCCCAAGTTCATTTATTAACCTTTCAAAAAGAGCAGTTTCAGATCTTCATTATGATAAGAATCACCCTGACGCGCTTGGAATTACATTTTCAAAATCAAGCTTATATCTAATCTTTGGAATCTGCATATTTTCTTTCATTCTTGGAACCGTTGGATTTTTAAGCTCGATAATCTCAATAAAAATCTCTCAATTAGATCGTATAAAGACATTAACAAGCATTGGCGGTAGCGAAATACAGATTATCTTTATTTCTCTACTAGAAAACAAAAATTCTCTTATCATAGCCAATATCACATCAGCTATATTATTTTACCTTATCCTCCCACCTCTTTCCGGTGAGTTTGATATTTTATCTACGGTCAACACAGAGGAAAAGTTATTTACATTATCTTTGATAATAATAACAATTACATCCCTATACACTCTATCTAATGTGTTTGTTATTAAGAGAGTTCTGTCGTATCAAAGCGATGAGTCCATCACCAAATCGACAGGACTAAAAACGATGTGGCTTACAAAAGTCACTGTGTTTCTTCAGATGTTAATCACTTCTATTGTAATTTTTATCGCAGTTAGCTTAACTTATGAACTGTTTACCGAAAAAAAGGCCGACTACGGCTACGATATCGCAAAAAGCCACTTTATAAAGCTAGATGGTGTTAATGATGTAAGTCCTATTACACTGAGAAATAAAATCAATGCCGAATATGGAGAAGTTTCTGCTGTAGCTAGCTGGCACCCATTTGATAAATCATCACACTTTGTCACGGTTTCCACAGCACAACAAAAAATAGATCAGAATATCACACCAATTAACTACTTTTATGCAGGTGAAGAATTTATAAAAGTATTTGGTCTAAATCCGCTAGACTTAGACAGTATCATTCACTCAAATTATGACAGCCATATAAATGGAAAGACAAGGGTTGTAGTAACTCAAGCATTCGCAAATTTATATGACAATATTCCTATCGAAAAGTTATCAATGCATAAATTTTATGCTGACTTAGGGAATGGCGTAGAAGAAATTGAAATAGTTAAAGTAGTTAGTGACTTTTTTTTAAGTAAGGTAAAACCATTTCATGATCCTATTATGATTGTCCTTAATGAAGAGAAAGCAACATCGGTATTACTTAACACTTCTAACCGAATTGTCGATCGTATAAGCATAAATAATAAATTAGATTTTAGCTCAAGCTATGCAGCACTTGAGTCAGAGTATTCAGATTTATCAAAAATCGCCAATTATTTACTTTGGGTTGTCGCTCTGAACATAGTTTTGATTTCCCTAAATACAATTGCCAACAGCTTAGTTGATGTAGAGCGTAATAGTTACACTCTAGATATAATGAAGCAACTAGGAGCTGGATTGAAAGATATCTTTTCTTACACCCTAAAAAACAATATTTATTTATATACTTTTTCTTCTTTAGTTGGAACTTGCATTGGTTATTATATTCTTAAAGACAACCTTTTGATATCTGATAACTTCTCCTTTGGTTTTACGAGCTATATATTTTCTTCTATGGCCATCGCAGCCATCTTCATCAGCGTGATAATTCTTAGCTTTTTTGTTGTTAGCAAAAAGTATCTAGAGAGGCAGTAAAGATTTAAATGGACACTATAATAGAAAACCCTAAAGGTAAGCGTAAAAAGATAGTAGCGTTCTTCTTATTAATGACATTCATCTTTTTCTTTCTTTTATTCCACAGCAACAAGTCGATATCAAGTATACCATATGAAAAAGCAAAAATTATTGCCGTAACAAACTCTCATTCAGCAATTACATCTATAGGTACGATACGTCCGATGAAATCTATCAAGCTGTCCTCTGACATTGGCGGCAGAGTAAAAAGCTTTATCAATCGGCAACATACACTTGTAGAAAAGGGAGATGTTATTTTAGAGCTAGAAAACTATGACTACACATTAAAGTTGACAGAAAAAATGGCTCAAATATCAGAACAGATTAGTAATTTGGAAAATATGAGATTAAATTTGAGGCGTGAGCTTACCTCTTCAAAGTTGTCATTAGAAGATGCCCTTTATAACGTAGATGTACTTGAAAGAGAACTGGATCAAAAACTCAGGTTATTAGAAAAGAATCTTTCTCAAAAATCAGATGTAGAAGACATAAAAAGTAACCTGACTCGATGGAAAGAGAAACAAGGTGTTCTGACTAATTACTACCAATCACAACATAATCAGATTACACATCAGCTAAAGCAGATAGGTGAAACGGTGGAAATATTAAATAGTTTGCTACTCAAGCTTCAGGAGAGCGAGCAGCAGCTTCTTATTAGGGCCCCTATCACAGGCAACCTTGTTGGCTTTGATGTCGAGTCAGGACAACAGATATTGCCTAAAGAAGAATTTGCTTCCCTAGATATGGTGGGTGAATACTTAATTGAAGTAGAGTTAAATGAATTTTATCTAGAGCGAATCAATAAAGAAACAAGAGCTACAGCCAAGATAGACAATAAAAATATTAACTTAAAGATATTAAAAATATTCCCATTAATTAAGCAGGGAAAGTTCAAAATGAACCTTGAGATGCCAAATACCGATGAATGGCAAGGTAACATTAAAGTCGGCCAATCTGTCGAAATAGAACTTGCCAATAGCGATAAGAATATCCTACCTACACTTCCAGCCGAAGCAACGTTTCAAAAAGGTGATACCACATTCGTATATCTTCACTCGGATAAACAGAGTAAGGCTATTAGGACTCCTATCCTTATTAAGGAAAGGATTGGGGATCGAGTAGTGATTGATGCTCCTATGGTGTTAGGTAAAAGCGTCGTAATTTTAGATTGGAACAAAAAATATAAGGAGGAATTATACATTGAATAGCGTCATTCAACTTGAGTGCGTGTGTAAGCACTTCTATACAAATAAAATTAAAACTACTGCCTTAAATAAAGTATCTCTACAAGTTGATAAAGGTGAATTTATTGCCATTACAGGAAAGTCAGGTTCAGGAAAATCAACATTACTCAACGCAATTGGATTATTCTCGAATATTGACTCCGGTAGTTTACATTTAAATGGTTTTGATGTTTCAGCGATATCTCAAAAAAAGAAATTAAAGTACAGAAGAGAACATTTGGGGTATGTGTTCCAGTCTTTCAATTTAATCCCTGACCTATCAGTGTTGGATAATATTATGTTGCCACTCAAATTTAGGGGTGTGCCACACAAAGATAGACTAGGACTGGCAGAGCAAGAATTAGAGCGTATGGAATTAATTGCGAGGAAAGATCATTACCCTAGTCAATTATCTGGCGGTCAACAACAGCGGGTTGCGATTGCCCGAACAATGGCGTGCAAACCAAGTATTATTCTTGCGGATGAACCGACGGGAAATCTGGATGAAAAAACTGGCCAGCGGGTCTTAGATATACTGCTGGAAGTAAATGACACAAGCGCTTCTACAATCATAATGGTAACGCACAGCGCTGCTGCAGCAAGTGTTGCAGGTAGGCGAGTAAGTATGGTTGATGGTGAATTAGTTAATTAAGGAAAATAAATTATGCTCGGTGATATTTCTATTAAAGTTATTGATGCTGCAGAAAACAGTAAAGAAACCGTAGACATAGAAGTGAGTGATTATCAGTACTCTCGCTTAGCATCTCAACTTATTGGTGAGATCAAAGACTATGATATTTTAGACGATGAAGAATTAGCTCTTTTCAGAGAAGAAAAAGCAAGCGATTTCAAAGCAAAGCCACTAAAAGCAAGTAAAGTTGTAGTTGTACTCAAGGCTACACGTCTATGCAACTTACGCTGTACATATTGCCATTCGTGGGCAGAAGGACCAAATCAATCTATAAAATTCGAAAACCTCGTTTCAATTGTTAAACGAATATTAGCAATCCCAAATGTATCTCGAGTGGAGTTTGTTTGGCACGGTGGAGAAGTAACACTTCTTAGACCATTGTTCTTCAAAAAGTTGATTTGGTTACAAGAACAATTTAGACGCCCAGATCACTTCATCACCAATACTATGCAATCAAACGCAGTTAATATATCGGATGAGTGGCTCACTTTCTTAAAAGGCATTGGCATGTCCGTGGGAATTAGCTTTGATGGTGTACCTGAAATCAATGATACTCGGAGACTTGACGTCCGAGGAAGACCAACCAGCATTAAGGTTGCTGAAGGAATTCGACGGCTTAAGCATCATGGTATAGCCTACGGTGCTTTAATAGTCGTCGACAAAGATGTATACAACTTAGATCCTGAACGACTTTTAAGCTATTTACACTCAATTGAATTAAATGACATAGAATTTCTGAACATCGTCCCAGATAACCGAGCAAAGCCTGGTGATGATATCGGTAATGCCTACATTAGCTACAAAGAATACATTGAATTTTTAAGCTGCGTTTATCGTGTTTGGTACGGGCACTACAAAGACAAAGTTAGAATCAGAATGTTTGAAAATTTTATCGATGTTTTATCGGATAAAACTAAGCAACTTTCCGCTTGTTATTGGGCAGGAAATTGCTCTCAAGAAATAATCACTGTCGAACCAAACGGTGATGTTTCACCTTGTGATAAGTATGTTGGAGATATTGGCAGTATTTACGGCTCACTTCTAAATTCAGATCTAGCCACCCTGCTCGAAAAGTCAAATCATAATCAAGCATCTGTAAAAGAAGAAATTGACGCGACGGATCGTATGCGAGAGTGTGAATGGTTCTCAATTTGTAATGGTGGTTGTCCGCATGACAGAGTGATAAATGCTCGCCATGTCGAAGACTATAATGATAAATGTTGTGGAACTGGTAAATTACTTAGAGTTATCGAAGAGTCAATATAAAGAATGATATTTATCCCAGAAGGTATTGTTTTTCAAAAACTTAAAACTCTATGTGCGAAACAGCACTTTACGCTATTCATTGTGGCTGTACTTAATGTTTTAGTCGTCATCAGTTCATTTGGCATTGCCTATACTGTTGAGCTACTGTTTCAAGAGTCAGTCACGAGAGAACGTTTAAACTATTTTGTCTCATTTATCTTGCTTTTATTAATTACATTCGTGCTTTCGAATGGCTTGAGGCAAAAACTCGTATTTGATATAAAGGAGATGCTAAGCAATAAACTACTTAGCTTTGCGATGGGGAGAATGCTATATAAGCAACAAGAGTTATTTGATGTTACTTCCCCTTCCAAGCTTTATTCTAATATCGACTATGATGTTAAAGCTATAAACACCTACGTCCACTTTATTTTAAGCATTTTCTTTCAAGCTTCCGGCACTTTATTGTGTGGCCTAATTTATTTATTAGCCACCAGTTTGTATATGACTTTGCTTTCAATAGTCACCGTTCCGCTGGTTATTCTTATCATTTTTAAAGTAAGCCAGCGAGTTTCCGAGGCCAACGCCCATAAACGGGAAACCGTTGCTAATCTAAACTCGACAATCATTGAATCATTATCAGGTATACAATCAATAAAAATCCATAGAATGGAAACTTTACTGGGAGAACAAATAGAATCGGGAGCGAGTCAAGTCTACAATGCAACTAAAAGACTTCATTCTTTAGAATCTATTGTATCTGGATTAATCATTTTGGGCAGTTTCTCTAGCGTGATCTTTGTTTTGTGGGTAGGCGGGTTGAATGTCATAGAAGGTTCAATGGCGTCGGGAGAATTAGTCGCGTTCATTATGGTATTATTACTGATGTCGTACTCCTTCGCCTCAATAAGTGACATAAACTCCGTTACAACGAAGGCTCGAAACGCAGTTAGCAGCTTAGATAGTTTACTAAATCAAGAGCCCGCTGAACGGTTAGCTTCCGCCACCAAAGATACGTCAACACACAATAAAATTGAATTAACCAACCTGTCGTTTAAATATCAAAAGGCAGATTCTGAATCATTATGTGCTATAACGCATAAATTTAAAGAGCATAAAGTTTACTCTATTATCGGCCGCTCAGGCTCCGGGAAAAGCACTTTAATAAAGCTAATTGCGGGTTTATATCAAAGCTATCTAGGTGAAATTTTCATTCATCAGAATCAGAAAAACTCACAATCGACTCACCAAAAGGTCACGATGGTCGAACAAGATCCTTTCTTTTTCAGTGGACCACTTTGGCAAAATATCACTCTACAACTCAGTTTTGATAATGTCGACGAGTTAAAGCTCAAGCGAGTGTCTCAGCTCTCAAACTTTGATGTCGTCATGCAAAGCAATGGCTTTACCTTTAATAGCGAAGTCACCTTGAATGCCGCAAATTTATCTGGTGGAGAAAAACAGAGACTTGCGATAGCAAGAGCGCTATATTCAGACAGTGATATACTCATTTTAGATGAAGCTACAAACTCTCTCGATCTCGCCACTGAATCCGGTCTTCATAGTCACTTAAAAGAAATAGCAAAAAATAAAACTGTACTAATAATCACACATAACCTAAATAGCATCTACCTTTCAGATCAGGTTATCGTAGTTGATAGCGGGCAGATCGTGGCTACTGATACGCCACAAAATATAATAAAGAATGAACACTTTAGAAAAATAAGCAAAAACCCCGAAACCTTACAAAAGGAGTGTTGAGAATGGAGTTAAATTATAAAGTCATCATCATTGGTGCTGGACCTGCGGGCTTACAATTAAGCTATTATCTTAACAAAGTAAATGTGTCCCATATTGTTTTGGAACGTGCAAAAGTTGCAGGAAGCTTCTTTGAAACTTATCCAGTCCATCGTAAATTGATATCGATAAATAAGGTAAACACGGGCTTTGATAATAAAGAGAAGAACCTTAGATGGGACTGGAATTCACTACTAAATGGCGACGATAAGTTTTCTTTTAAAGACTTTGATAAATCTTACTATCCGAGTGCGGACAACCTTGTCAAATACCTTGGTGAATTCGCGACAAAGTACGAGTTACCTATTCATTACGAAACCCACGTTGCAAAGGTTACAAAAGACGACCACCAATTTACAGTCGTCGATGGTAACGGTAAAGAATATGTAAGTGAGATCTTAGTTGATGCCACAGGGATCGGCGAACTCAACATTCCTAATATAAAAGGCATTGAGCACTCTATAGCCTATACAGAAATGAATAACGACGTAGCTCAATTCACAAATAAGAAAGTACTCATATTAGGGAAAGGTAACTCGGCATTTGAAACAGCTGATAGCTTATTAGAAGTCTCATCAAACACCCATTTAATAAGCCCAGATGATTTCAATTTTGCTTGGGTCAGCCACTACCCCGGGCATTTACGCTCAGTGAATCAGGCGTTTCTAGATACTTTTTTCTTGAAACAGCAAAACGCGATCTTAAACGGAAAAATTGCATCAATTGAACAGTTAGATTCTGGGCAGTATTTGGTAGATATGATTTTTTCAGAAGATGGAGAATCAGAAAAAAACACTTATGATTACGTCATAAACTGTACAGGGTTTAAGTGTAACTTCGATCACTACGCACCAAGTACTTTTCCTGAGTTGTGCTTGAAAAACATGTTTCCTAAGCTTAATCATAAATGGGAAAGTAGTAATATTCCGAATCTGTTTTTTTGCGGAGCGAATATGCAATGCAATGACTACAAAGATTCCTCAACTCCTTTTATACACGGAATTAGGCATAACGCGGAGTCATTATCTGAAATAATTATCAAGAAATTGAATCTTGTAGCACAGCAAAGTAGAAAGCAACTTGATTCTTCTTCAGAATTATACAATGAGATCAGCGAGCGTATAAAATCAGCAACCACAATTTGGTTTTTGTTTGGGAACGCTTATGATTTGTATTCAAAGAAACCAAATGGTGGCTTTGAATTTTTTGAAAGCGTCCCAAAACTTGTTTACGAAAATGAGGAACAGTTTAAGCAATTTTCAGGTTTTAGATTGGAATTTAGCTACCGCATACCAAGTGATAAAGATGAGCAACTCAAGTTTTCTCAACATGGTTTTTTACATCCTGTAGTCAGCAAGTATAAAAATGGAGAGCTAGTCGATGAGGTTCATATGTTAGAAGATATCTATGGTGAATGGGAAGATTTAAGCAAGTTGGACAATGGTATAAAGGAACTAATTGTATCTAATTTCGCGTAAGTATTAACAACGCAAGTAAGCTAGGAGTTCCCGTTAGTTTACTTGCGTTGATAGGATTGCCTAACTAGCTACTTGTTGCAACTGCTTTAGTATCATGACTTTTGCGAGCGCCACTTAGCATAAATAATAGAGACAAAATATAACGTCGACTCATAATGCTTCCTTACTTAGATTTTTGGTTTTTAACTCATTAATTATCTTTGCATCCATCCAGTAGATGTCGACATTGGAATTCTCGTTATCCATCCCTCGATTAAACAATATGTATTTACCATCCCAAGTAACGTAAGCGTACGGCTAACTACACCTAGAGGCTAACATGCCAGGGCAGTAAACTGTCGATATCGCACTGTGGCTGGGCTAATTCGTTTAAGCAATGCATCACATAATCGGTAAGCGTACGGCTAACTACACCTAGAGGCTAACATGCCAGGGCAGTAAACTGTCGATATCGCACTGTGGCTGGGCTAATTCATTTAAGCAATGCATCACATAATCGAATGGGGTGTGGCCGTTTGCTCTGGCTGTTTCGATCACGCTGTAGAGGATTGCGCTACTCTCAGCGCCACTTGTGGTGAAGCTAAACAGCCAGTTCTTTCGCCCTATGACGAACGGTTTGATAGCGCGCTCTGCCCGGTTGTNATAGTGGACGGCCTCGCCCAGCTTCGATTTTGGTACCACCGTTTGTGCTGATTTATCTAACCAGGTTTTAAACTGGGCCWGCAGCGGTGCGCTTTGTTGTACCCGTGCAGCCTGCCGCTCCTCTGCGCTTGCTGTTTTGTTTGCAGTCTCAACTCGATATAACTTTTGAATATGGTTGAGCGCCCAGTTCGCTTTACCAGTTTTACCCTTGGCCTGCGCATCTGCGGCTTCTTTGAACTTGCGTCTTGCGTGCGCCCAGCAACCAACCAGTGTCGCCTGCGTTTGCTCATAGCCCGCATAACCGTCAACTTGCAGATAGCCGTTGTAGCCCTGTAAAAATGCCACAGGACAGCGACTCGCACGACTATTCTGATAGTCGAACAGGGCAATATTGGGGATGCTCTCCTCTACCATAGGCGAGTCCGTGCCGCTGCAATACAGCCACATGTAACTGGTCTGTTTGTCTTCTTTCACCACCTTAACCGTAGTTTCATCGCCGTGCACCACCGGTTGCTGTAGCAACACTTCGTGCAGTCTGTCGTAGAGCGGTTTAAATAAACTGGCACNAGCCGTTGTAGCCCTGTAAAAATGCCACAGGACAGCGACTCGCACGACTATTCTGATAGTCGAACAGGGCAATATTGGGGATGCTCTCCTCTACCATAGGCGAGTCCGTGCCGCTGCAATACAGCCACATGTAACTGGTCTGTTTGTCTTCTTTCACCACCTTAACCGTAGTTTCATCGCCGTGCACCACCGGTTGCTGTAGCAACACTTCGTGCAGTCTGTCGTAGAGCGGTTTAAATAAACTGGCACAGCGGATCACCCAGTCCGCCATGGTTTGCCTGCTCAGCGCGATACCATATTGTTTGAACAGGCTTTCCTGCCGATACAGCGGTAAGCCATACTGATATTTACTGGTGATGATCTGGCTCAGCAAACTGGCCGTGGCAATACCTTTCGGGACCGGGCTCGGTGGGACTGGGACTTGTTTTATCTCAACCCGGGTTTGTGTTTTTTCACAGTGCCGGCAGCTGTATTTTGGTCTGACATGTTCGATGACTTTGACCTGGGCCGGGATAAACTCCAGCTTTTCGCTCACATCCTCGCCCATTTTGTGCAGCTCACCGCCACAGCAGTCACATTGTTTGTTGTCGATGTCATGCACAACACGTTCGCGGGGCAGATCTTTTGGCAGTGGCTGACGTGTCGGCTTTTTGCGCTGATATTCGATGGTTTCCACGTCTTGCTCAGGTGCTTCTTCAACCAGCGTTTCGGCTTCATTGAACAAGTCAGCTTGTGCAGGGTGCGACTCACTGCTGGCCCCAAAACGTTTTTGCTGGGCCAGTCTGAATTGTTCTTCGAGGTAGTTATTACGCGCCTGAAGCTGAGCAATGATCTGCTTCAACTGCTGAGGATCATCAGGCAGTTTATTCATTTCTTTCATGCAGTCTACTGTATCAACAGAGTAACTGTTTTTAAATTAATAGCTTAGATTAATTCGTGATCTAAAAACCCCTGTTATGATCATACGTTATAACCATAGCTGAGCGGCTTGTGGGCAATGACCGATAAGCCAGACAATAACCACTGCCATTGTTCGGCGCTGAGTGTAATGACGTCATCGTCTTCTTTGTCGGGCCATTTAAACTTGTCTTTTTCAAGGCGCTTGTACCACAAGGCAAAGCCGGTTTTATCCCAATATAACACCTTCAGCTTGTCCTTGTTTTTATTGCAAAACGCAAACACCTGACCGCTCATCGCGTGTGCTGCCATTTCTTGCTCAACAAYCGCCGCGAGCCCATTGATGGATTTACGAAAGTCTACTGGCTGGCGGTGCAAGTAAACAGACTCATTGTGCCAGCAGATCAAGACAGCGCCCTGAGCAGTGCAGCCAACCACAGGGCATCTGTGTTTGATGGCAACAACACCGTATTCTGACCATGCTTGAGCTGTAACAACTCAGGCAGAGAAACGGACTCAGATGCAGCAGGCTTAGCGGCAATAAAAGATGACTCAGGTGGTTTTTTAGTGCGAAGTTTACTTCGGCGATTATAAAAAGACTTGGTACTAAGGTTGTGCTGCGTGCAGAAGTCAGTGACAGACAAACCACTGAGTTCCTGTTGTTCGATAAGTTTCAGCCATTGCTCTGCGGTTTTGTGTTTAGGCATGGTCAGCTCCGAATTGAGAACCATGCTTGAGCTGTAACAACTCAGGCAGAGAAACGGACTCAGATGCAGCAGGCTTAGCGGCAATAAAAGATGACTCAGGTGGTTTTTTAGTGCGAAGTTTACTTCGGCGATTATAAAAAGACTTGGTACTAAGGTTGTGCTGCGTGCAGAAGTCAGTGACAGACAAACCACTGAGTTCCTGTTGTTCGATAAGTTTCAGCCATTGCTCTGCGGTTTTGTGTTTAGGCATGGTCAGCTCCGAATTGAGRTCAGAGCTGTACTTTATAGGCTGAGCGTATTCAGTAGCTAGGTGTGGTTCTGGCGACGCTTACGATACATTATAAAAGTAAAATATAGCAAACCAAGCATGTCGCACAAGTGGTTTTGACCCGCTGCGCTCAAATACAGAGCACAACGCAACAATTAAATAAGTTTGTAGTTAGTTTTAAGATTTGTTTTCGCACTTTATCGTCTCTTCCCCAAGACGATAGGCATTATTTGCCAACACATAAGTTCCCGAAATAATAGCAGTAGTAGGAACGAGTATCGGCGTTAATATAATTCCACTCACGGAATAATACGTATTGGTTTCGTCTGCAACATCGACTATCTTTAGGGTTTTTCTATCCGATGAGATCTCACACTTGTTGATGTGGGCAGTATCCTGGACGGGCATTACCACACAAGCGCTTAGTGAGATTACCGGTAACATAATCAGTCTGTTTAATTTCATCACCTTTCCTTGAATTTAGTTTTCAATACTTTCATGACGTAGCTCTTGGACATTACCTCCCTCTAAAGGTTCCCTGTGCTTTACGCTTAAACTGCGCCAAACTGGTATTGCTTTCTACAGTTTTCAGTCTTGATCCAACAGCGATTATGGCTCAATAAATCCGAGGTGCCTCGTTAAAAGTGAAGCACCCAATACTGATAAGTTGAGCCGAAGTTTTAAGATTTCGCGAGGTTTTGTTCGTAGACCTTAAGTGCGTGTTCTAAATCTTCTATCAAGTCTTCTACATCTTCAAGACCGATGTGAAGGCGGATCACGGGGCCAAGTGTCCAACCTGTAGTTGATCGCAAATGCTCCATGGTTTTATTGGCTGTAACTAAACTTTCATAGCCGCCCCATGAGAAACCCATTTTAAAATGGGATAAGGCATCTAAGAAACGGTTAATCGCCTTTTGGCTACCTTCTTTCATTACGATTGAAAATAAGCCATTACTGCCATCAAAGTCTCGCTTGAAGAATTCATGACCAGGGCAAGTATCAAAAGCGGGATGTCTAACGTGATCCACGAGCGGATGCGCTTCGAGCCATTTCGCCACTATCATTGCCGACTGTTCGTGTTGTTTTAACCTCGCAGGCATAGTACGTAACCCACGTAGTGCTAAATAAGCATCATCTGCAGAGGTACATTGACCCAGTAAATACGAGTGTTCTCTAAGTTCAGGCCAATAACGCTCGTTTGCAACAGCAACCCCCATCATGACATCCGAATGCCCAACAATATACTTGGTTGCCGCTTGAATGCTGATATCAACACCATGATCGAGCGGACGAAACTGCCAGCCATTACCCCACGTATTATCAAGCATAGTGATAACGCCACGGCGCTTTGCAACTTCAACCATCGCTGGCACATCTTGAACTTCCATGGTGATTGAACCTGGAGACTCTAAGAACAACACTTTGGTATTGTCTTGAATTAACGCGTCAATACCAGCGCCAACCATAGGGTCATAATAAGTGGTTTCGATACCATAGCCTTTTAACAGCTTATCGCACAAATCTCTGGTTGGTTCATAGGCAGTATCCACCATCAGCAAGTGATCGCCTGCTTTTAAAAATGACAGTAGTGACTGTGCGATAGCAGCAGCACCAGACGGATATAAGGCGCAACCCGCACCATTTTCAAGCTCAGTAATGGCATCTTGCAAGGCGAAATGGGTATTAGTGCCACGGCGGCCGTAAAACAGGGTGCGATGTCCACGGCCTTTTATCGCTTCTTGCATTTCGGCAACGCTCTCAAAAACTACAGTAGAGGCGCGCTGAACAACTGGGTTTACTACCCCTTTGGTATATTCTGCTTTTCTTCCAGCAGCAACGATTTTAGTATGCTTTTTCATAATTACTCTTCTGATTGTGCACGCCAGTATTCAACTAAATATCTGGAGATAGAGTCTTCTCTGGTGAGTTTATAGCCGGGCTTTGTATCACCCCACTCTGAAAATGTATTAAGCTCCGCCCGTGAAAACCATTTAGCTTGCTCAAGCTCATCTTGCTCGACAAAAATCTCTGTGGTTTTTGCCTTCGCGATAAACCCCAGCATAAGTGATGACGGGAACGGCCAAGGCTGTGAGGCAATATAAGTGGCGTCGTATGCTTCAACACCCGCCTCTTCCATCACTTCCCTTATCACGGCTTGCTCTAACGATTCGCCGGGATCAACAAACCCAGCCAGCGTCGAAAATACCCCTTCTGGCCAAACAGCCTGACGGCCCAACAAGCAGCGTTCAACGCCATCAGGGAAAACATGAGTGACAAGCATGATAACGGCTGGATCTGTACGTGGAAACGTCATGTGGCGGCATTCAGGGTTAACACAACGTCTTGCATGACCTGCTTCAACCATTTTATTGGGTTGCCCACAACGTCCGCAAAAACAATGGGTTTTATGCCAGTAGCATAAGCCTCGTGCAAGCACACCAATTGAGCCTTGTTGCTTTGGTAAGTTACGACCCACTTGGCGCATATCGATGAATTCTGACTCGGAGTCAATAAAAGAAAGCTTGTCTCGTTGTTTAGAGACATCAAGCGCAAAATAGCTGTGCGCTTCGTCACGACCTAAGAATATCGCGTCTTGAAGTGCTAAATCAGCGACTTCTGTGCGAGAAAGATAATGTAATTCATTATCTCCGACACGCACTAAATTAGCGTCGTCTTGAATTAATAACCAGCGACTATTGTCACCCATTTGAGATAATAACCAGTTTTGATCTTTTCTTTCGTTAGACGCTCTGTCTAACGTCATTTGAGTGTAATACAGCAAGCCCCTATTCCTTCGTGTTCTGGAACATTTTATCCACCTCGGCGAGACCTTAAAGCTACCATAGCACAAAGGTGCAGGCAAAAAAAAAGCCCATAAATGGGCTTTTGAAAACTACAGTGTGATTTCACACTACAGAGAGGCAAGATAGTCCAACAGCTTTTGATTTTCGTTTTCAATATGCTTATAGAATTCAATATCTTTTAGCTTAGATGCCGCAGCTTCATCGATGACGATTACAGCATCACGATGCATTTGTAGTGCCGAAGCCGGACACGCCGCAGTTAACGGGCCTTCCACCATAGCAACAACGGCATCAGCTTTGTTTTCACCAGTCGCTAATAACACGACTTTTTTAGCATCTAAAATCGTGCCAATACCCATTGTGATTGACAAATGAGGTTGGTACTCATCAGCTTTAAAAAAACGAGCATTATCATCAATCGTCGCTTTCGTTAGGGTTTTAACCCGAGTGCGTGACGTCAATCCAGAAGATGGCTCGTTAAAGCCAATATGGCCATTTCTGCCAATACCTAACAGTTGTACATCAATACCACCAGCAGATTTAATACGTGCTTCATACTCGCCGCACGCCGTAATTGGATTTTTTGCATCCCCCGGCGGTACGTGCGTGTTACTTCTATCAATGTTGATATGGTCAAATAGCTGCTGCTGCATAAAGTAACGATAACTTTGTGGGTGCGAGCCATCTAAGCCTAAATATTCATCTAGATTAAAGCTGGTAACTTCCGCAAAACTGATTTCGTTTGCTTGGTTACGCTTAATTAATTCTTGATACAAAGCAACCGGTGTTGAACCCGTCGCTAATCCCAACACAGAGTTAGCTTTACGCTTTAATTGCGTTGTAAAAATGTCTGCACCATATGCTGCCACTTCGGCAGCGTCTTTTAAAATGACTACTTGCATACGATTAACCAAATGTTGAGATGATTAGAATAAAATGGGATCTGAGCCTTGCCTCGCGTGCAATCAAAGCAAGGTCAGATCGAACCTAATTGGGATACACAACATTAGGTTATTACCATTATGACAACGCTGTCATTATTATCAGAAATAATTCGCTTGTAAAGCAAAAGTGAAAAAAAATATGGATATTTTTTACTCTATGCAATCTAAAGGTGTTAAAAAGCCCACAACGGTGGGCTTTTTGAAAGGAGGCTTGTGAATATTATACACTTACAAAAATACGGCGTTTATACATCCAGTGCAGCACTAAAAGCTGTACCGCCAGTAGCGCAAAAACAGCAATTAATGGTTGCCACGCAGCCGGCACGGCGGCAATCACGCCACCGAATACGCTTTTACTAATAAAGGTCCAATTCACTAAGCTTGACGCCAAATAAATAATAATGGAGTTGGCTCCTATAATAACAAATGGATACGCCCAACGTTGAAAGCTCAGTACATCTACTATCGCGTAAAATACCGCTAGTAGAATTGCACTCCAGCCGACGGTTACTAGCACAAATGAGCTTGTCCACAATTCTTTATTAACTGGAAATTGCATGTCCCAAAGCCAACCTAGTGCTAAGGCGAGTACACCAGAGCCTGCCAAAATACCAACAATTTTCCACTCTCCCTGCGTTTGTGCATTGGCGATCGCACGACCAGCAAATACACCTGCGATAGCATTTACAATGGCAGGTAAGCTTGACAGCACACCTTCTGGGTCAACCGGACGATTTTGATAACTGGTCCCTGGTAGTAAATACGTATCAATGAACGCATTCCAACTACCAACACCATTTGCACTTAAGTCCCCCGCTTGCCCACCAGGAACCGGGATAAAGCAAAGCAGTAACCAATAAAATGTCAATATGCCTACACCCACATAAGCCAAGGTTCGCAAGCTCGTATGCCAAACCAGTAAAGCACAAAAGAACCAAGCAAACGCAATGCGACCTAATACACTAGCGTAGCGAACACCGTCTGGATCCATTGGGATCCCAGTTCCCCAACCATGATTGTATAACACGCCAAAAGCACACAGTAACAAAAGGCGCTTCAGTGCTTTGAGATAAAACGATTTACGTTCATTAAAGGGCAGATGATCGATACGTTTAGGCGACAAGCCCATCGCCACACCCGATAAAAAGATAAACAGTGGGAAGATAAGATCATAAAAAGTGAAGCCATGCCAAGGACTGTGCAGTGTGTGCGCTTCAAAAGCCTTCCACCCTTGCCATCCGGTCAGTACAAACAGTGCCGCAAAAATAGACTGGCCACCTAAGATCCAGAACATATCCATGCCGCGTAAGGCATCTAAAGACGCAAGTCGCTTTGGCTTATTATTCGTTGTCATTGCTATTTATCCGCGTGAAAACATTAACTATGGATCGCTCAATCAAGCAAATCCATTTGCCTCAAGGTTAGTTTTGATGCGCGTTGCAATCATGACTCTATCATTACGCACACGACATTAACTTCCTGAGTTGTCGATCCACCCATGCTTAACCAAATACCGGCTAAGCTTAAAAAACAAAGCCCCGCGGTACTGCTGCGGGGTTTTATCAGGGAAACTTAAGCGGCCGTTTCCGTCCACTATTCAATTGCAAATCAATTACAGCAACTGACCACCAATATAGGTTTGCTTCACAATCAAATCGCTGTTGAGCACCACGAAATCAGCATCAGCACCCGATCTTAGATGCCCCTTTTGAGACAGGCCAAGATATTGCGCAGGGTAAAGAGAGGCCATGCGCAAACTCTCCGCTAGGCTCACGTTAAGCGTATTGACGGTATTTCGCACCGCACTTGCCATATCCAATACACTACCAGCAAGCTCACCGGTTGTTGAATTTAACCGATCGCCAGTACGAATAACTTTTCTGCCATCAAAAAAGTCAAACTCCGTATCATCTGTCCCAACCGGAGGCATGGCATCCGTCACTAGCATCACTTTGCCGCGCTGCTTAGTACGAATCGCAAGCTGCGCCGACAATGGATGAACGTGATGGCCATCAACAATCAAACCACACCAGCTATTGTCATTCCAAAGCGCGGCACCGACAACGCCCGGCTCACGGGAAGTAAACGCAGACATTGCATTAAATAGGTGAGTAAAGCCATCCACGCCAACATTGAGTGCAGCGTTAGCGGTGTCATAGTCCGCGTTTGAATGACCGATACACACTTTCACACCCAAAGAAATCAAGCGTTCGATATCGCTAAGTGGCACAGTTTCAGGTGCTAAAGTTACCATTTTGATGCCTAAATCTTGACGCGCGTATACCGCAAACTCTTGCTCTGAAATTGGTCTAATGAACTTTTCGCTATGCGTACCCTTTTTAGGATGAGATAAGTGTGGACCTTCAAAATGGATCCCAAGCACTCCAGGCTGATTAGTAGCAATAGCTTCTGCTGTTGCATCTGCCGCTTGTTGCATCACTTCAATCTTGTCAGTGATAAGGGTTGGCATTAATCCCGTGGAACCAAACTGGCCATGTGCTTTAACCATAGTCGCCAAGCATGTCGTGGATTGCTCGGCATTAAAAAATGCACCGCCACCACCATTAACTTGTACGTCAATAAAACCTGGTGCAACTAGCCCTGATAGCTTAGATACATTGGTTACTAGCGACTCAGTTACATAACGAATTTGGCCGTTGTTAACTTCGAAATAAACGTCTTTTCTAAAACTTTCACCATCAAAAAATTCTGGAGCAAAATAACATTGAGTCGTCATTAGTTCGCCTTTTTTAATTCTTGACCTGCACTTTGAATTGCAAAGTAAATTGCCCCCATTTCAGGAGGTTGTTTAGGTAATTGGACTTGCTTTGCAACTTCTGGGTCGAGCCAAGGTTGTAGCGGCTCTGATAATCCGCCGATCATAGAGAGTCTAGGTGGGTTTAGTTCAAGTAAACGCTTCGCTAAACGACTAATATATTCCGCACCAGACTTTACGATAGTAAGAGCAATTTCATCATTTAGCTTGGCTTGCTCTAATACATAACGAGCCAGCTTTGCATAACCACTAGACGGTTGTCCCGCCATTTGTTCAGCAATACCCATAGCCCCTTTCGCACTGAAGTGCTCTAGTAATACTTGGCTCAATGACGTTTTTTCGCCAAGGCCATCGAGATCGAGTAATGCAGCTTTTACCGCCTCTAATCCCATCCATGCGCCACTGCCCATATCGCCTTGAGCAAAGCCATGACCACCATAGTTCACTGTTTTACCATCAACTAAGGCAAAACCACAGGAGCCGGTGCCCGTAATAATCACGGCACCATCGCTACCTTCATGAGCACCAATACACGCGGTGTGTAAGTCTGTGGTAAGGAACATTTGTTTAAAGGGATGCTCCCATTGCATGATTTTGTCATAGAGCGCGGGTAAGTTAACACCTGCAAGGCCAAGACCTGCATTTAGCTCATGTACTTGTTCAACACGAAGACCTGCGTCTTGTAACGCCATTTGTGTCGACACCATGATAGATTCAAGCGTGCGCTCTAGACCATGTAGGGGATTCGCAGGACCGCCTAGACCCGTACCCAAAACGCCATGTTGAAGAGAATAAATTGTAGCGCGGCATTTTGTTCCACCACCATCGACGCCGATGTATAGTTGGTCTTGGTTAACCTGTTTAGCCATCATGTAAAGACCCCTACTTTGTTCTGGATTAGACCGCGTTATTGTTTTCGTTGGACACGGTTTTTCATTCATGTTGAATTGATGTTACACAACAAATGACAGCGTTGTCATTAATTTTTTCAAGAAATTTCTTCATTTTGAAAAAAACTAATATTGCACAGATTGTGAGGATTGTCAGTGAAAAATTGCAATAATCGTCAAATTACAAGGACTAACAGAGATTAGGGATTGTTAGACACATAATAAAAAAGCGACTCAATATTACATCAAGTCGCTTTATCGATTTAACCTTATCGTTCAGGTTATTCGCAGATTACTTAACCCCAAGCTCTCTCAAACGCTCTTGCAAATAGCTATCTGCAGTGTAACGCTCTGACAACACAACATCCGGTCTTGGATGTAAGAATAGCGGCAATGAAATACGAGATTTCGTCGACGCTTTGCCTGTTGGGTTAATCACACGGTGAATTGTCGATGGGAAGTAATCACCCGACGCCTCTTGCAGCATGTCACCAATGTTAATAATCAACGAACCAAAGTCGCATGGTACGTCTAACCAGCTGCCATCTTGTCTTTGCACTTGTAGGCCAGGCTCATTTGCCGCAGGCAATACAGTAAGTAGATTGATATCACCATGCGCTGCGGCGCGAATTGCACCTGGTTCTTCATCGCCTGTCATTGGTGGGTAATGAAGAATACGCAGTAATGTCTGCTCTGATTCTTTGATCATATCTTTGAGATCAATAGAGAATCTCGCTCTCACATCTGCAGGCGCTTCCGCTTGTACCCAGCTTAGCAACTCTTGAGCAAACTCGCTCGCTAAACGGTAATATTCACGAATCTCTGCTTCTAATTGAGCCGGTACGCGACCTTTTGGATAAACGTGAAAGTACTCTTTGATGTCTTTGACTGTAAAACCTTTCGCAACTTCAGAGACTTCTGGTGGGAAGTAACCATCTTGGGTTTCTTTATTGAAAAGGAATTCGTGTTTTTCTTCTGAATTAAAAAATTCTTGCCAATGTTTGTAGATTGATTCAACCAACTCTTGTGGGATTGGGTGATTTTTTAGTACACCGAAACCCGTGTTTCTTAAAGATTCTACAAATTCTTTCGCAGCATTTGGCGATTGATAGTCTACGGTAGGTAACTGTTGCATAATGGTTCCACCAAAATTATTAGTAATTCATGGTTATTTACTCAATTGCACATCGGGGTAAATAACGCACTTCCCGTGTCATCTCAACACTGCGTACCTAGTAGAAGGTAAGGCGTATGTTATCGGGTCTGTTAACCTAGGGGGTTGTTTTTAAGCAGTAAACTTGTATTTAACAAGCCTCACTCAAAACAGCAACAGCAAAGGCTAAAAAGCCCTTATACGATCGTGTTGTCGATAATTCTTCAAAAAGTGTAGCTAATTACATGGTCAGCAGAGTACTTTTTAAAGATTACGTTTTAACAGCGAGCGAGCTTATTGAATTAGGACAAATGATATAAGGACTTATGTCCGCTTTTATGTATAGGGCCTGAGACTTTTGATGCAGATCAAGCATTATCGGGGGTATCTATCGGTATTTGGATATCCCACTCCAATCCTTGCGGTGTATTTTTCACGCTAAACTCTCCATTGAGTGCCCCTGAAACCAAGTTAGCAGTTAAATTTGCGCTTAACCCAACATGGCCTGCATTACCTCTTTTTGTCGTCACAAATGGTTTTAATAACTCTTGTGTACTAATTCCTCTAAGCCCTATTCCATTGTCAGTATAATTAACATGTAAATTGTTACCTGAGCGCGTAAAGGTGATAGTGGCAAGGTGATCATGGTCAATCCAGGCATGCGCAATAGAGTTTTCAACTAAGTTGCTCAATACCTCAACCAGTGCTTGACCATCCACGTAAACTTCAGTTGCTGTGTTACCAACAAACTGAATTTGTACGTCTTGCTTTGAAAAATCTTTTTTCAGTCTTGTTTCTATTTCTTGTAATTTAACGTCAGCACAACTGCTATCTCGCTCAGACTGAGAGACCGATTTTAATAAACTGACAAACTTAGCCACTTTTTCTAGATTACGGCTGCACAGCGCACTACTGTCTTTGATCTGCTCAAACCCCGTTACCAGCTCATCCTGCGTAAGCGTACCTGCGGTGAGTGCACTTTGTAGCTCCTGCATGACGCCTTCTAAAAAGGTGTTGGACGTAATACTGGTACCAAGCGGGGTATTAATTTCGTGTGCAATCCCCATCACCATTTGGTTTATAGCCTTAGATAGCTGCTGTTTTACCGCTAACTTTTGCGCTTCAATTAACTTAAATTGGGTGTTTACTCTGGCTATGATTTCAGCGGGTTTATAAGGTTTGGTGATGTAATCAACACCACCGACTTCGAATGCTTGTACCAAGCTCTCGCTGTCTTCATAAGCACTCACAAAAATAACCGGAATGGCCGCCGCCGAATTGTCGGACTTAAGCACTTTACATAGTTCAATCCCCGACATATTTGGCATTTTTATATCGGTAATAATTAACTCAGGCTGGTGCTTTTTAACAATACCTAAGGCAATATCCCCACCCCGTGCTGCCAATACTTTATACCCTTCCTTTCTTAGTATGAGCTGCAATACTTGGAGGTTTTCCGGCATATCGTCAACAATTAAAATGTCTGACATGTAACGTTACTCAAGTCCTTAAGATAGACACTTTTTACAGCATAGCTTGAGATATTGTATATCGCGACTATGTTTATATATAAATTCACGCGTAAATAATAACTTATGTCCTCAAAAGCATTACTAAGTTGGATCGCACTTTTCGCCTTGATGGCTGCCCTAGGAAGCGCAACGCTTATCTACTACTCAACAACTACTCACAGCACTCTCGCGACCGACGTTAATACCGCTTACCACAACCACCTATCACTAGAGATGTATAGCAAAGATAAAAACGTCCAATGGCTAGGTGAAATCAAATCTGCACCAAGTCATCCATTACCACTTCCGTTACAACAAATCTATGAAACCCAAGCAAGACTAAAGTCTCAATTTTTAGCAGATACGGTTGAGCAGGCCGATTTGCCTCAAAGTTATCAAAATGCCATCTCACAATTGCCTCTCATTGCAAACGCTGAACTTGAAACAAGCACAAATCAACAACTCCTAATACTGTTGATTACCGGCCTTGCCTTCGCGGTATTAACACTATTTTTAAGCTTTTATGTTTGGTTTATGCGCACCAAACATTTCTCCCCGCTATATCGCATCGTCAATACGCTACGTGCACAAGCGTTAAATGGCGCCCCTCTTTCTGTGGTGCCTACAAACAGTGACGTCGATGTAAAACGGCTCACGCAAGCGATCCATGTTGCCACCACCTCTCAAAGCCAAAAGTTGGCGTCAGCCGCAATTATCGAAAACTATAATCGCGAACTAAAATCCATCACCGGCTCCGAGCCTATCGTGCGCCATGCACTAGAGTTTATTGCCAATGAGTTCAATGCACCGAGTGTTTGCCTCTATGCCAATTTAGAAGACGACGCCTTGTCGTTAGTGAAAAGCCATGGGGTGACACCAAGCCATTCAATTATTGCGTCCACTCTAGCGCATTGCGCAGCAAATAATGAACCACAAGTACAACAAGAACCGTTGTGGCTCAAAGAACAAGAAGTTGAAGTGAAGTTACAAGGCCGTTATTGCTTTCCACTAGCCATCGGTAATCATGTTGTCTATGTGCTGCTAGTAGGTAGTGCTCAGGTGTTGATAGACAGCCAATTTGAAGCGCTCGAGTATTTGTGTAAGGACTTAAGCCTCGCGCTTGCCATCAATGAAAATATCGAAAAGCAGCAAAAGGCAGAATCGGCCTTAAGCGAACAACTCGAACTTACTCACCATATTATCAATGCTATCCCAAACCCCACGTATTATCGTTCGACTGACGGTGTATTTATGGGCGTAAACAAGTCCTTTTTAACACTGTTAGATCAATTTGAAGTAGATGTGATTGGCGCCAAGTTAGACGAGGTTTTTGATCTAGGAATAGCCAGTCTATTTGAATCCAAAGCCCACGAAATTACCACCACAACCCAGGAGCAAACCTATGAAGTATTATTGCTCGATGGCCAAGAACAGCCGCGGGAACTGATTGTATACGAAGCGCCATTTTTTAATGAAAATGGCGATGTAGCTGGTATTGTTGGCATGTACCTTGACGTTTCGGAGAGGAACCAACTACAACGTGAACTCATAGAAGCAAAAAACTTGGCCCAAAACTCGGCAAAAGCGAAAAGCGAATTCCTCGCCAACATGAGCCATGAAATTAGAACCCCAATGAACGCGATTATTGGTATGTCTCATCTCGCGCTCGCGACAGAATTGAATGCAAAACAGCACGACTACGTATCAAAAATAGATACAGCCGCAAAGCAATTACTGAGATTGATCAACGATATACTCGATTTTTCAAAAATCGAAGCTGGCAAAATCGAGTTAGAATATCAGGCCTTTTCAACAGAAAAACTACTCGACAATGTCGCCACCATCGTCAGTGTAAAAGCCCAAGAAAAACAACTAGAGTTAGTCTTTGATATCGACTCACAAGTGCCCTACTGCGTGATTGGCGATCAATTTAGAATAAGCCAAGTACTCATCAATTTAGCGGGTAACGCAGTTAAATTCACAGAAACCGGTGAGGTTGTTATTCGTGTCGCCCTTGTCAATGTCGAAAAAGGGTTAGCAAAAATTAAGTTTAGCGTAAAAGACTCTGGTATTGGCATGAATAAACGCCAGCAAAAAAACCTATTTCAATCTTTCTCGCAAGCAGACAATTCGATCACCCGAAAATATGGCGGTACAGGGCTTGGCCTCACGATTTCGCAACAATTGGTCAAGCTTATGGGGGGAGAAATATATGTTGAGAGCGAGGAAAACGTCGGTTCGGAATTTTATTTCACATTAGAAATGGAAGTCAGTGACGAGCTGAGTCAGGCGAAAATGGCCTCTACCCACTTATCAGAACTATCAGCAACAATTATTGACGATAACCAACACGCATTGGACGTGTTAAGCGGTATGCTAACAAACTTTGGTATGCAGGTTTGTTCTTATTTAGACCCTCATAAAGCGTTAAATCAATTCGTCCTGACACAAGAGTTACCCGATCTTATTTTTGTCGATTGGCATATGCCAAAATTAGATGGCATTGAGCTGATCACTAAGCTGCAATCGCAGGTCGATGTGTCGCAAAGTAAGTTTATTTTAGTCACCGCTTATGGTCGAGAATTAAACCTCAACGATAGCCAAGCCAGTTTAATTGATGGTGTACTTTTAAAGCCGATTAATCCGTCAAACCTTGTGGACGTTATTCAAAATGCCGTGTTTGACTCACCGGAAGTAAGAACCACTATCACCAAAAAAGAACAAACGATTAGTAAACAAGCACTAAATGGCATATCAATTTTGGTCTCGGAGGATCAGCCAGTCAATCAGGAGATAGCAGCGGAGATCTTATCTAGCTTCGGAGCGCAAGTAGCGGTCGCAGACAATGGACAAGAAGCCATTGATCAAGTTCATAGCAAACACATAGATATTGTTTTAATGGATATGCAAATGCCAGTGATGGACGGCATTACCGCGACGCAAAACCTTCGCATAGAGTTCGATAAAAATACACTTCCTATTCTAGCGATGACCGCCAATGCCATGGAAGAAGACATACAGACTTGCATCGATGCTGGTATGAATGACCACGTAACCAAACCCATCGACGTTGAACAACTCGTTAAAAGTATTTTGAAATACGTATGCCCCGAAGCCGATGGCCTTTTAACAACACCAGAAGTTAACCCACCAAAAGTCGTTGCAGAGATAGAGGAAATTGATGAGATCATTGAGTTTGAAGGTATTGATATTGCCGAGGGTATTGCTCGAGCAGCTGGCAACCAAAAGGTTTACTTCGATATCTTAGAAAAGTTCCTGTCCCAGCAGATTGAAGAGCTGATCAATTTAAAACAGGCTTTAGCCATTGAAAATTTTGAACTGGCACATAGCATGTTACATGCATTAAAAGGTGCTAGTGCTAACCTTTCGATTGTTAGGCTGACCGAGGAATTTAAGCACATTGAGGCTTCTCTCAATGTCCGCCCACCTAATGCAAGCGAAATTGACGAGCTGATTAAATACGTTAAATATGCACTGGAACAATGCCAAAAGCGTCGTAAAAAAGAAGCGTCTCATCAGGTAAAAAGTGTAACGAAAAACAACGAAGAAAAAGGTGGCAATAGTCAATTAGAGGAACTCATCCAGCTCGCATGTGCATTAAGAGATTATGATACTCAAGCCACAGAGCTAGTAGACTCAATTTCAGTAAGTAGCTATTTGACTGAACCAGAACTACAGAAATTAAAAACCGCCATCGCCCGCTTTGAGTTCAATGAAGCCTTTATGATGCTAACATCCATAAAGCATGTAGAAGAAGCACCTGAGCTCAATGCAGGAAAAGGCGCACTGCATTAGTGCCATTACTATATATTTTATCCGAGGGCGCAATGAAGATTTTTACCTAACAGAAAGGCCACAGATGTGGCCTTTCTGTTAGGTGCTCTAAATACGGTTTTACAGTCCTAACTGATCCATAAAGTCGTCATCTACAACATCTTCTTCCTGAGGCTTCGCTGGCTTTTTCTTCTCAGCCTGACTTGCAATAATGTCATCTGGGTCTACCGACTCTGCAATATCAAAGTCATGTAGCTTAATGAATTCAGTTTTATCCATTGCCAATTCAAGATAGAAAATATTCTGGCCTTGAGTGGTAAAGGTAACGCGTCTCGCCTGCGGGCGATCCATCGTTGTGTCTACCGAGATCTGCACCTGTTTGTTGATAGCCATCATCTTAGGCTGGTTTTGCGTGATAGAGGTATGTAGCTGCTCACGTACTTTGTTGGTGAAATCACCAACAATCTGATTCATCAACTCACCCAATACATTGGCAACGTCATCAGATAAATGACTATGCGCAATTTCTTCTTCAGGCATGCCCATGTTACGCATGTAGTCGGTATACACCTCCATCGCGGCTTGCGCGGTAAAATTAGTTACGACTAAACCGGTAAAGCCGCCATCAAACAATACGAAACAGCCGATGTCAGGCCTCATACAGGTACGAGTTATCTTTTGTACCATCGCGGAATAATTAATTTGGTTGCCGCTTGCCGACGACAGAACTTCTGTTACTGAGTGGCATAGCGTTGAGAGGATGTCTTCTGTGCTAATCACTTTGCTTTTCGCCATTTTTGGTCTCATAGTTACTTCTTATTATTAATAGTAGCCAAGCTACTGAATTTATCACTGACTATCCAGCATAAAATGCTAAAATAGCGAGATTATTTTCAAAGAGAGATTAAATGTGACGGGCAAAGACAGTATTTATGCCACTGAACAAGCAGTGAAAGATTTCACTTTCGACGCCAATGTCGTCGAAGTGTTTCCAGATATGATCCAGCGCTCAGTGCCGGGCTACGCGACAATAGTAAGCACAATGGGCAAACTTGCGGGTACTTACGCGCAAAGTAACTCAAACTTATATGACTTAGGCTGCTCTTTAGGCGCAGTCACGCTAAGCATGCGTAGAAATATAGATAAAGAAAACTGTCATATCATTGCCGTGGACAATTCACAGCCTATGGTAGAGCGCTGCCAACTGCATCTAAAAGGCTTTAAATCCGACGTCCCAGTCTCGGTCACGTTAGGTGATATCAATGAAATAGAGATTAGCAATGCATCTGTCGTTGCGATGAACTTCACCCTACAGTTTATTCCACCAGAAAACCGCAAAGCGGTTCTAGAAAAAATATATCAGGGTTTGAAACCTGGTGGTGTACTGCTATTAAGTGAAAAAATCCGCGGTGAAAACGATACTAAAGACAACTTACTTATCGACCTTCACCACGACTTTAAACGCCACAATGGCTACTCAGAATTAGAGATCAGCCAAAAACGCAACGCGATTGAAAACGTGATGCGCACGGACTTGTTAAGTACCCATATGACAAGATTAGAAGCTATTGGCTTTAATCAAACTCAAGTGTGGTATCAGTGCTTTAACTTCTGCTCAATGGTAGCAATAAAATAGAGGCAATTATGAATCATTGGTTTACCGACTTTTATGCAACCATTGCGAAAACCCCTTTGAGCCATTGGCTAGAAACGTTGCCTGCGCAGCTTAGCCATTGGCAAAAAGAAGCCCAACATGGCGACTGGCCGAAATGGGAAAAAGTCATTAAAAATCTACCAGAGATCTCAACCACCCATGTTGATATAAAAACCAAGGTTGAGATAGGTACTGGCGAAGACGTCAATGAAGGTCATCAAAAGCAGTTAACGCATTTACTAAAACGCATGATGCCATGGCGTAAGGGACCATTTCATTTACATGGCGTCCATATTGATACTGAGTGGCGCAGCGACTGGAAATGGGACCGACTGCTCCCCCATATCAGCGACCTTCACGGCCGTAATGTATTGGATATCGGTTGTGGCTCAGGTTATCACTTGTGGCGTATGCGCGGTGAAGGCGCAGAGCTTGTTGTTGGCATTGATCCCTCCGATCTATTTTTATGCCAATTCCAAACTATTAAACACTTTAACCCCGATCCGAACGTGCATTTACTACCCCTAGGTGTAGAGCAACTTCCTGAGCTAAAAGCATTTGATACTGTGTTTTCAATGGGCGTGCTATATCACCGTCGTTCACCAATCGACTTTTTAGCACAGCTAAAGTCTCAGCTAAGAAAAGGTGGCGAATTAGTGCTAGAAACACTCGTGATTGAGGGCGATGTAAACACAGTATTGGTGCCGACCGATCGCTACGCCAAGATGCGCAATGTCTGGTTTATTCCAAGCTGCGACGCATTAACATTATGGCTTGAGCGCGTGGGATTCAAAGATATCAAGGTAGTAAACAAAGATGTCACGTCGTTAGACGAACAGCGCCAAACTCCTTGGATGGAAACAGAGTCGCTTGCTGATTTCTTAGATCCAAAAGACACCAGCAAGACCATTGAAGGCTACCCCGCTCCACTCCGTGCAATTTTTATCGCGAAAGCGTAAAACCGGTAAGGGGCACCAGCCCCTTACTCATAAGACCCATCAAATTAAAATCATAAACCTATGATTTAGTTGTATTATTTTACAAATCTAAGGTTGACCCAAACATTCTTCGTTCATTACAATCACGCCACTATGCAGTTGCACTGCATAGCTTGAATTAGACTATACAATAAGGAATTGTTAATGAAAAAGATGTCTCTTACCGCCCTCTTCATTTCTTCACTCGCGCTTAGTGGTCAAGCAATTGCTGACGATTTTATGATCACGAAAGAAAAACAACCTAGTCGGATGCTAGTATTAAGCTCAGCAGGCGGTCTTTCGACTACAGAGTTTTCTGTATTAAACATCGATTTAAGTGATATCCCATATGGAAGCAAAACGGGTACTATCACTGGAGTTAGCTATACTTCAGCGGGTTACGCCGATCCTGGCAATGAAACGGTGGAGCTTTGTTTCAGTCGTGCATACAGCACGGCACCTTTCAAGTGCATTGAAATTAATCCTAACGATTCAGGGAATACAGCTACGTTTAATGGTGAGGCATTTAAAGCGGGTATTTCAGCCTCTATCGTTCATAGAGTAGAAGCCACAGGCAACTTCCATTATGCAGAACCAAGTCAAAAAGAAAGTATTACTTTCCACTACAGCACTTATTAAAACGATTTAGCTAGTTTAGAAATAATGTAGGAGTCCCATAGGACTCCTACACGTTAACCAAGCGAACGCTTAGTTATTAACCCAATAGTTCACCTAACTGCTTGCTTACCGCATCAACAGCTTGTGTACCATCTAGTTTGTGATATTGCGTGTTACCAGCATCCGCTTCCGCACTGTAGTAGTCTACCAGTGGTTTTGTTTGCTCATGGTAAATCGCCAGACGTTTACGTACTGTCTCTTCAGTGTCGTCATCACGAATGATTAGGTCTTCACCCGTTACGTCATCTTTGCCTTCTACTTTAGGCGGGTTGTAAACGATGTGGTAAACACGACCAGAACCTGGGTGTACACGACGACCGCTCATACGCTCAACGATGATCTCATCTGCCACGTCAAATTCGATAACATGGTCAACTTTGATGCCATTTTCTTTCATTGCATCTGCTTGTGGAATTGTGCGTGGGAAGCCATCAAGCAAGAAGCCATTTGCACAATCTTCTTTTGCGATGCGCTCTTTTACCAAGCCGATAATGATTTCATCAGATACTAGTTGACCTGCATCCATGACTTTTTTCGCTTCAAGACCCAACGGAGTCCCTTCTTTGATAGCAGCACGTAACATGTCGCCTGTCGAGATCTGAGGGATCCCATATTTGTCCATTAGAAATTGAGCTTGAGTACCTTTACCTGCACCCGGCGCGCCTAGCAAGATGATGCGCATAATTGAATCCTCGTTTGGAGTTATTGGTGTTTGTGTGGTGAATTTTTCCATATACGGTGCCGATCCTCAAGGAACTTATACTAATTGATAAGGAAGAATGGCAATTTTTCCGTCAAAAACAAAAAAGCTCCGCGATCTGCAGAGCTTTTGGTCAGAAATTAATCCTGATTATAAAAATGCACCTAGTGCTTTAACTTGGTCTAGCATCCGGCAAGAGAAGCCCCATTCGTTATCATACCAAGCCATCACTTTTACCAGCTTTCCATCTACTTTGGTTTGTGTAGAGTCAAACACTGAAGAAGCTGGGTTGTGGTTGAAATCGATAGAAACCAAAGGTAATTCATTGTACTCAAGGATTGCACTCATCGCGCCCTCAGCAGCCGCTTTGATTGCCGCATTCACTTCTTCTTTTGAAGTGTCACGCTTAGCAACAAACGTTAAATCAACCAGTGATACGTTGATGGTTGGCACACGAACCGCCATACCATCTAGTTTGCCAGCAAGTTCAGGAAGCACTAAGCCAACCGCCTTTGCCGCACCCGTCTTCGTCGGGATCATCGACTGAGTAGCACTACGCGCACGATATAAATCCGGGTGGTAAACGTCTGATAGATTCTGATCGTTGGTGTAGGCATGAATGGTTGTCATGCTACCTTGCTCAATACCAATAGTATCATTCAATACTTTTGCAATAGGCGCAAGACAGTTTGTGGTACAAGATGCGTTAGAGATAATGGTTGATTCAGCATTTAGCACTTCGCTGTTAACGCCATGAACAACCGTTGCATCCATATCTGTGCCCGGCGCAGATACAATCACTTTTTTCGCACCGGCTTCAATGTGTTTAGCCGCAGCTTCGCGAGAAGTGAACAACCCAGTACATTCAAGTACGATATCAACGTTTAGCGCTTTCCAAGGAAGATTTGCAGGGTCACGCTCTTGCGTTAGCGTGATTTCGTCACCACCGATAACGAGTGTGTTGTCGTTAAGAACAACCTGCTCTTGAAAGCGACCATGTACAGAGTCAAATTGAGTCAAATGCGCGTTTACGTTTGCAGGTGCGAGATCGTTGATGGCAACGACTTTGATGTCTTTATTCTGACCTGACTCGTACAGTGCACGAAGTACGTTACGACCGATACGTCCATAGCCATTAATTGCGATATTAATCATGATAACTGTCCCCTAATCTATTTTACTTCACTTGCTTGTTTCGCAAGCGCTTCAATGGCTTGCCAGTCTTTGTTTGCGATAAGTGCTTTATCAAGCATCCAAGTACCGCCCACACATACCACATTGTCGAGTGCAAGATACTTAGGTGCAGTTGCCAACGAAATACCACCCGTTGGACAGAATTTTACTTGTGGAATTGGTCCGCCAATGGATTTAAGCATTGGTGCACCACCTGCAGCTTCCGCTGGGAAAAACTTTAAGAATTCAAAACCGTGACTTGCAAGCTTCATCACTTCGCTTGGCGTTGCAGCACCTGGAAGAAATGGAATACTTGACGACTTTGCCAGTTCCAATAATTCGTCATTGACACCAGGACTTACCATGAAGTCAGCGCCGGCTTCTACAGAGGCATTAAAGGTTGCCTTATCCACTACCGTACCAGTACCAACATAGGCGTCTGGTAAAGCCGCTTTAATGTCTTTTACCGCTTGCGCTGCCACCGGTGTACGAAGTGTCACTTCAAGTGCTTTTAAGCCACCATTAAACAATGCCGTAGCAAGCGGCACCGCGTCTTCTAGGTTATCAATAACGATAACCGGAACCACTGGTGCTGCTGACAATATCTCTTTAATACTCATGCTCACCCTCATTCCCACTGTTATTATTCTTCGATGCCAAATGAGCATGCACCTTGATCTGCACTGCTCACTACGTGTCTAAATCCTGAGAATAGCTCTCGACCCGTACCAAATGTTTGCGATTGCGGTGAGAGCTGTAATTCGCGCTGTGCCATTTCTTCATCAGAAACATGTAGCACTAATTCGCCTTTTGGTGCATTTAAGGTGATCAAATCACCTTCGTGTACTTTTGCAATTGCACCACCTTCAACCGCTTCCGGCGCAAGGTGGATCGCCGCAGGTACTTTACCCGAAGCACCAGACATACGACCATCTGTCACAATCGCCACTTTAAAACCTTGGTCTTGTAATGTAGCCATGACAGGTGTCAGTTTATGTAACTCAGGCATACCTTTCGCTTTAGGGCCTTGCTCTTTAATCACGGCAATAAAGTCTTGGTTAAGCTTGCCAGCAGTAAAGGCTTCTTGTAATTCGCTTTGAGAGCTGAATACTTTCGCCGGTGCAGTCACCGTTTGATGCTGCTCTTGTACCGCAGACACTTTAATCACCGCTTTACCCAAATTACCATTAAGTAGTTGCAAGCCGCCTTGCTTGTTAAATGGATTTGCTACTGGGCGAAGTACTTCTTCATCCAGTGAGTTCTCGGGTACTGGTACCCACTTCACTTTGGCAGGACCTTGGTTATCGCTGATGATCACATTGCTGTTGATATCCAGTAGTGGTTCCATCGTGTAAGCATCAAGTCCTTCACCCACAATTGTTTTTACGTCATTGTGTAAGAAGCCGCCTTCTCTTAATTCACGCATTAAGAAGCCCATGCCGCCAGCCGCTTGGAAGTGGTTTACATCGGCATGACCATTTGGATAAATACGCGTTAATAACGGCACTACTTCAGACAAATCCGCCATGTCTTTCCAAGTGATTTGAACACCCGCCGCTTTTGCCATTGCGACTAAGTGAATGGCATGATTGGTAGAACCACCAGTAGACAACAAACCGACCAAGCCATTGATCACCGTTTTTTCACTCACGATATCCGCAAGTGCATTGCCGCTTTTACCGTCAAGTAGCTGAGTTAGCATGGTCTCAACCGCACTCGCCGTTAAGCCATCTCTTAATTCTGTGTATGGATTGATAAACGAGCTACCAGGTAAATGAAGACCCATGATCTCCATTAGCATCTGGTTCGAGTTTGCCGTACCGTAGAAAGTACAAGTACCTGCACTGTGATATGAAGCACTCTCAGCTTCCAGTAACTCTTCGCGGCTGACTAAGCCCTGTGCAAACTTTTGACGAATGCGCGCCTTTTCTTTGTTCGGGATCCCAGATTGCATCGGTCCTGCTGGTAAAAAGAAAATGGGTAAATGACCAAAAGACAAAGCACCGATTAATAGTCCTGGGACGATTTTGTCACATACACCAAGACAGAAAACCCCATCGAAGACATCGTGTGATAATGCCACCGCTGTTGACATGGCAATTACGTCACGAGAGAACAAAGACAGTTCCATGCCATCGCGACCTTGGGTAACCCCATCACACATAGCAGGTACACCACCCGCTACTTGTGCAGTCGCGTCAAACTTGTTTGCCACTGCTTTAATTAAATCTGGATATTCTTTATAAGGTTCGTGCGCAGACAACATGTCATTGTACGAATTGATAATTGCTAGGTTCGGTTGCTCGTCTTCTTTTAGACGAGTCTTATCACTGCTTGAGCAAGCAGCCATTACGTGTGCTAGGTTTCCACAGCCCAGTCCTGCTCGTACGCGCGTTTGTTTTTTTGCTTGTTGGATTCGAGCTAAATAGGCTTGACGTGTTGCTTTGCTTCGCTCAATGACGCGTTCGGTGACTTCCTGAATTCGTGGATGCAACATATTACTGACTCTCTAGTGTTAGAGGAAAAAGGCTCTGCACGATTACCAGCATTCGTGGTAATCCTTGTACAGAGCTGCTTTGATTTACCCGTTCAAAGGTACGCTATCAGGTTGTCTCTCACCCCAACCTGACACCGGTGTCACTATATTTACGCACAAAGCTGACACCGGTGTCAACCCTTCTTATAAATTTAGTCTAACTTTTTAAAATGACCAAATTATAACCACTTAAAACTTTGCCGATATCTGTAGTCTTAAAATCATTACCTAACTGATTTTATTAGTAATTATTATGACAAAAAGAATAATATTAATGATTGAGCGAAATCATTATTTGATAGCGAAGTTATCAATGAGCCTTAACTTGGCAACATGAGCTTTAATCTATGGGTCAGCGAGCCTGATTATCGCGACATAAATCTGCGCATTTATCTAGTCCTAGCTTTACGTAGAATAATTTACAAAGGAACTGCAATATTCCCTAGTAGCTGCGAAAATAAAAAGCCCAACGGCTAAGCGTTGGGCTTTGGGGCAAGTATAAAAATTGAAAAAGTTATGAATTCGAGCGCGCTTTCGTCGACTCTCGAGTGATAAGTTTAGCTTCTAAAACTTGCTGAAACGGTGCTTCTTGCGGCTGAGATATATGCTTAATCAGCTCTTCTACCGCTATCCGAGTCATTTCTTCCACAGGCTGTGCTATTGTCGTCAGACCCGGCCAAATATGCCTTGCGATAGGTGCGTTATCAAACCCAGCAATAGATAACTGCTCGGGCACTTTGATCTCTCGCTGTGTAGCAAGTTTTAACACAGCCGCAGCCATGTAGTCGTTTGATGCAAATACAGCCGTTGGCCTTGGCTCTAGGTCCAATATGGCTTTTGCACTGTCTGCACCTGAGTGATAACTAAAGTTACCTTCTGCAACTAACCGCTCTCGATATTCAATACCATGCTTTGCCAGTGCTTTTTGGTAACCAGAAAAACGATTTTCTGTGGCACTGTGATCAGGGTGACCTTTAATAAAGGCAATTTCGGTATGACCTAAATTAATCAAGTGCTCAGTTAACTCAAAAGCGCCCTGCTCGTCATTACTGCGAATTGAAATCGAATCATCGCCTTCAATGGCTGAAGCAACGCGTGCATAAGGAATATTGCGCTGCTTTAAAAAAGCAATAAGCTCGTTGGAGTCTGAAAACGGCGGAGTAAGCACAATACCGTCAAGTCTCGATGTGGTAAGCAGCTGATCAACATTGTCGATAAGGTCTTGGCCGCGCAGTTCACAAGGATGTATCAATAAATTGTAACTATGTTTCTGACACGCCTCCAGCGCACCACTTTGCACTCGCGTGATATAGCTTTTTGATGGGTTGTCGTATAAACAACCGATGATAAAGCTACGATTTTGTGCCAAACCGCGTGCAATAGGATTAGGCTTATAATTCAGCTCTTCAAAGACCTTCAGGACTTTTTCCCGCGTTGCTGGACTAACATTTGGCTCGTTATTTAATACCCGAGATACTGTCTTTTTAGACACTCCGGCATATTCGGCAACGCTATTAATAGTTACTTTTTTCATCGATTTACCCTTAAGCCCGGCGTCGCTCATGAATACATGCTGCTGCGCCAATCAGTGGGATATTATCTTGTACCACCAAAGTAACTGGAATTTGGCTCGTGTACTGTGACATCATGCCTTTTTCGGTAAAGCGTTCAACAAAGCTACTTGCTTGTAATCGCGCTTTCATCCGCGGCAAGATCCCACCACCTATATAAACACCACCTAAGGCACCAAAAGTCAGTGCTAAATCGCCTGCTACGCTCCCCATCCAGTCACAGAAGTGACTCAATGTTGCGTCACAAACCTTGCACTCTTTCGCGAGCGCACTGATCTGCGCCGCATTAAGATCTTTAGCTTGCTCACCACGCACTTCTGCCATGGCTTTGTAGAGTCTCGCAATACCTGGGCCTGAAAACACCGTCTCGACTGAAACATGTTGAATACTCGCGCGCAGTACCGTTAACAGCTCTTTATCTAAGGCAGTAACCGGTGCAAGTGAGATATGTCCCGCTTCACAGCTCATCACCGCGCTGCCATTAATATCTCTAGCAAGACAAGCCGCACCAAATCCAGTGCCAGGACCCATTACACCGATATTTGCACCTAGCTCAGGCTGGCCTTGCTTAATCACTAGGTTTTTCTCTAGTGCTAAGTAGGGCGCCGCATAGGCAAAAGCGGCAAAGTCGTTGATCACGGCAAGTTCGGTAAAATCGAACTGGGCTTTGATGTCTTCGGAATTAAAATGCCAACCTAAATTAGTTAAATGAACTTGCTGAGATTTGATAGGACCGGCAACCGCGAGACAGGCTCGGCTTGGCTGCGCTACAGGTAGCTCAGTTAAATATTTTTGGATAGCGGATTCAAAAGACTGGAATTCAGCACTAGGAAAAGTGGCTTGATGCGTAATTACAAAATGGTTAGTTCGTGTATCAAAATCTGACACGATTGCAAATCTGGCGTTTGTTCCCCCGATGTCGGCAACGACAATCGGCTCAAACGGCACGGATGAATGGCTTGTTGTCTGGCTCATATTATTATCTCTTTATCACTGCGATTATGCTTGGGCTAACATCAGGGCTGCCAGCACACGTCCTGCAATTTATTGTCTCAACTCGCCAAAATTTGCACGCCTTGGCTTTTGCTCTTACCTGTTATTCTGTTAATTTGGTAAAAAAATGCTGCCCTTGGCATAGGGCAGCCAAATACGTTTTGACAACAAAATGATAAAACATCGACATTATGACACCGGTGTCAGACTGTATCAATAAAAATTTGCAAATTCGGTGAAATTGGTTGAAAAAAAAATTGAATGGCTGACAATGTCACTGTCTTAAGCGTTGAGAAGAACATGAAAGGTAAAGCAACTTCATTTGATATCGCCCATTATGCTGGCGTTTCGCAATCTACGGTGTCGCGCGCCCTAAGAAATAGCCCTTTGGTTAACGAAGAAACACGTCGTCGCGTTCATGAGATTGCTAAAAAGCTTAACTATAAGGTCGATAAAAACGCGAGTAATCTGCGCACTCAGCAAAGCAGTACATTGGCTTTGCTGCTATTTGAAGATCCCACAGAAGACGAGTCACAAATTAATCCGTTCTTTTTAAGTATGCTTGGCAGTATTACCCGAGCGTGCGCAAAAGAAGGCTATGACCTTTTAGTATCGTTCCAATCGACGAGCAGTGATTGGCATGCCGATTACGAGGATAGTCACCGTGCTGACGGGTTAATTTTACTAGGCTATGGTGATTACATCGATTACCAGTCAAAGTTACAAACTCTACTCGACAACCACACAAAGTTTGTTTGTTGGGGGGCAACAGTTGATAACCGTCCAGACCTCACTGTGAGCTGCGACAATTACGGTGGTGGTGTATTGGCTGCAAAGCATTTAATTGACATGGTCAGAACAGATTGTGCGTTTATTGGCGATGCTTCGGATCACAGCCCGGAGTTTTTTGCACGTTTTAAAGGCTTTAGAGACACCCTTAAAGCAAAAGGTATTGAGGTGAGCGACCGTAAGATGGCAAATGCGATTTCCACAGAAGACTCTGGGTATCATGCAACTCGCTCCTTAATCGCCAACAATGTTAAATTTAACGCGCTTTTCGCTGCTAGCGATCTTATTGCTATTGGCGCGATTAAGGCGCTTCAAGAAGCAGGCGTTCGCGTGCCTCATGATGTACATGTCGTTGGCTTTGATAACATTGCCGCTGCGGGTTATGTTTCTCCCTCTTTAACTACTGTGCAGCAAAACACCACATTGGCAGGACAAATGCTGGTCGATAACTTACTTACGCTTATCCGAGGTGAAGCGGTAGCCTCTACTCTCTTGCCACCGAAATTGATTGTTAGGCAGTCTTCACGGTAGCAATAGCGATAAAAATGCCGAACTCATCTTCGGCATTTTTTATGGGTTTACTTACTGTTTGTTATTTCAGTTTACTTTCTACGATTGGGTAGTGATCCCACACTTGTTTTTCATTAAGAGAGCGCACTAACTTTACGTATTCAGCATGTGTCCAAGCCAAAGGCGTCGCCGAGTTGGTTCCTTCGCCAAGTTGATAGCCAAAGGTATTTTTACCCACACCATCCCATACTTGCTCAGGTAACATCATGCCTTCATTAGCAAAGTGCTCCATCCCCTTCACGTAGGTATTTTGTATTTTGCTCTGTTCATCCGCACTTAACTCACCATCGAGCAGCGCCAGCGCAATATCATAGTGACCACGCTCTCCGGTAAAGAAAGGCCACACTCGACCGCGTTGGCCATCGGTATTCTGACCATTTTCGGCATAATTAATACCGCGCTTCTCGTCTTCACCATAACCGTCGTTACCGTAACGGCGATACCCCGGATAACTATTAACATCGCCATCAAATTTAAAGCTATATTTTACTCTTAAGTTTTCAGCTATCGACTCATCATCATATTCAGGCATGGTAGCCACGATGCTTGGGGCATCAGCCCCTCTAACCCCGTAACGCACAAGTTCTAAAAAGCCACCGTCGATGATTTGCTTCTTATCCATTCCGCTGCGGCCATTATTGGCATTTAAGGTCGTACTGGAATTAGGGTTTTCGTCTTGTCCAATACGGAAAAAATATTGACCGTCACTGTGTTTGCTTTGCAGATTACCTTTGGTTGTGAACATGAATGACTCAACATCACGATTGTACTGCTGCGCCGTCGCAAGGAATTTCTCTTGTCCCGCTTTATCACCGGCCAATTTAGCAATGTCGCTCGCTGTCACAAGGCCTGCAATGATTGCCGCGGTAGTCGATGGTGAATAGCCATTTTGCTCTTCCCAACGCTCTTGTTGCGTCGCAGGCGGTATGATTTGCGTGTCATTCCACAATATTTTAGCCAGCCCTCCTTCAACTAAAAAGTTAGCCGCGGGCTTTAACATCTTATTGTACCAATAAACCAGTCTATCATCGCTTAGCACACCCGCTTGCCACAGTTTCCATGCCAGCATAATCGGCATTGCTGTTTGGTCAAGCTGTACTCCAACCCACTCAAGCTCGCCATCTACATGCGTTTTTTGTAAGAACCAGCCGGTATCACCATGGTTACCCGGTGTTTTATCCGTAACTTGCACTTTTTCTAGATACTCAAAAGCAGTGAGTGCTGTTTGTGTATCTCCCATCGCCAAAAATGCCATCGCTACTTGATAAAAATCACGCACCCATACTGCTTTATAACCGGTATGGCCTTGCTCTGCTGGTACTGTGTCACCCCATGGATTCGACAACGATGCTATCAGTGCACCGGCATGGGTTTTATCTTCTTGCGCCTTAAGCACAAGCGCACTGATGTAAAGTAACTTGCCGTTGTCTGCGGTATTTGCCGTCATGGACTCTAGTGGCGCTAAACTTTCGAGATAATCTTGCCAGCCCATCGCAGTGCCTTGACCATTATAATCAGCCAGTACTTTATCGTAACCTTTGGCTAATGTGGCTGCCCCCTCAGCAAAGCTTTGCTGCTGAGAATGACCAAAACTCAAGGTAAGGTCAAAGGTGCTGCTGCCCTTTACTTCTCCTAAGTTTGCCAACCAGTTAACGTTGCCACTCTCTTTGCCTGTAGATGTATAAGCCTGGGCTATATGTCCTGTAGTCTCAAGTGCCGCTAAATTATCGCTGGTGCCAGTAAAACCGACAGATGCTTCAACAAAGCCGGTTTTGCTCTGCAATGAGAGATAGTTCTTACCTTCCCATGCTAACAAACCTTGCTCTGTCACTTTTGCAAAATCGTTTAAGCCATTGTTATTCACGTATGGATTAACGTTCACAAAAGCCTGTACATTTTTGAATTCAGTATCTACTTTTGCTCGAACAAACAAGGTTTGTCCATCAGGGTCGGTAAAAATATGCTTTTCAAGAGTAAAACGGCCTTGCTTATCCTTGCTTAATATTTTGTAAGCCAGCGATAACGGGCGCCCACTGGCATCTTTATAAAGGTAGTCAATCGTGACATCTAGAGCGTCAGTATCAGATTCTTTCACTGCAAAGCCGTCACCCACGATGATAAATTGCATGTCTTTGATCTGCGCTTGGTGAATAAGTCCAAACATGGTCTCTGTGATCATCCCTTTTGCAACAGAAAACCATACCTTTGAAACTGCTTTAGTAGCCGTAGAATCGCTATACTTGCCGTCTTGGTACGCTTCGTACGACGTACCAATCCCCGTTTTTCCAGAGTATGACCAATAAGGTTTAACGCCAGGTGCACCTGGTGCCGTCAGGGTTTCATTGCCAGATTGCTGTGATCCGCAACCCATGAGGCCAGCACTTACCAAGGCAAGTGCGATTGTTGATAGTTTAATCATCTCGTTCTCCTTATTGAGCCTTTATCGTGACTCTTGAAACAGCTAATGCAGCGAGTAAAAATGACACGCCTCCGATGACGAGTGCGAATATCGGTTGGTTATCAAAACCATGACGCAGAATTAGACCTAGAATACTGGCGGCGAGTAATTGTGGGATCACGATAAAAAAGTTAAAGATCCCCATAAATACACCCATTTTGTTGCTTGGCAAAGCGTTACTTAACATCGCGTAAGGTAATGACAAAATAGATGCCCAAGCAAAGCCAATGCCCACCATTGGCAACCAAAGTAATGTGGGGTCAGCGATAAATTTGAAGCTAATTAAAGACACTGCGCCAAAAAACAAGTTAGCTGCATGTGCCCCTTTGAGACCGATGCGCTTAACCATGAATGGGATCACCATCGCAGCAATAGCAGCAAAACCATTGTAGGCTGCAAATAACACCCCGACCCAATCAGCACCGTCGTTATAAAGCTTGCTCGTTACATCTGACGTACCATAGTGATGGCTCGTCACCGCTGAGGTGGTGTAGATCCACATGGCAAATAGCGAAAACCAGCTAAAAAACTGCACCACAGCAAGCTGCTGCATGGTCTTTGGCATCGTAAATAAGTCAAAAATAACATGATAAAAACCATTACTTACGCGCTGCTTTTGCTGCATCACATGCGCAATGACAAATACAATTGCAAAAGCGATGAGCAGCCCGCTAAGCAAATAAAGCTCTTTTTCAAGGCCAAGAAGTGCAACGGCAAGCAGTACAATAACGCCAATGAAACCGCTCACCGCACTGCCTTTTAAAAAGTTCATAGGTAAGCCTGATTGAGTTGCGCTCTGCGTATTCGTTTGCGCTTGTTCAAAGGCTGCGAGTTGCTCAGGGCTATATTCTTTCGTTTTTAGAATCGTCCACAATACGGAGATGAACAAGATAGCTCCCCCCCAGTAAAATGCGTATTTTACCGAGTCAGGGATTTGTCCTGCAGGAGCTGTGTTACTCACCTCAAACCAATTAGTCATCATCCAAGGCAGCGCAGACGCGACCACGGCACCGACGCCAATGAAAAAGCTCTGCATCGCATAACCTGTAGCACGTTGCTTTTCATTCAGATTATCACCTACTAATGCTCTAAACGGCTCCATCGTGACGTTGATCGACGCATCCATGATCCACAGCATACCCGCCGCAATCCAAAGCGTTGGAGAATTGGGCATAATGAAAAGCGATAGCGTGGTGAGAATAGCCCCCCACAAGAAAAATGGTCTTCTACGCCCAAGTTTTCCCCATGTTCTATCACTCCAGTAGCCGATAATTGGCTGCACGATTAAACCCGTTAAGGGCGCTGCAACCCACAATATAGGGATGTCATCGACCTTGGCACCGAGGGTTTGAAAAATACGACTCACATTGCCGTTTTGCAGTGCAAAACCAAATTGGATCCCAAGAAACCCAAAGCACATATTCCATATCTGCCAAAAACTGAGTTGTGGTTTTTGTTGTTCTTGTTGCATAGCTTACTTCTCTACTTGATAAACCGCGCTGGCAAGCGGCGCTAGCGCAATCGTTGCGTTGACGTGCTCGCCATCAGTCGTTGGTTGTAATTGTAAAGTCGGGTGTGACTCTAAAATATCGTTATAAGCACCATGCCAATCTTTAGGCAGATTTACGGTGACTATTTGTTCTTGTTCCGCATTAAAGTTGCTCACGACCAACAACTTTTGTTGACCTAATTTACGGCCAAATGCCATAACTGTTTCAGCATTGCTTGGCATCTCAGCACTCAGGGTGACTTGCTGGTATTCACCAGCCGCAATCGCCGGCTGTTTTGCAAGATTGAGTAATTTGACGTAGTAATTACGAAGCGCCTTCTGCTCATTTGAAAGAAGCGCGCCATCAAACTTCCCGTCATTCATCCATTTCTGATGTTCGGGTACACCAATATAGTCAAAGATACTGGTTCTGCTTGGGCTGCCGAACCCCGCCTGCTCAGAGCCATCCTCCCCTAATGTTTGTCCAAAATAGATCATCGATGGCGCTGTGCTTATCAGGTGACTAACCACCATAGCGGGTTTACCTTTTAGCGGATCGCCTACAAATTCAGGGCTTGCGATACGCTGCTCATCATGGTTTTCTAAAAAGTGCAACATATGTGGGGCAATATCGGCTACCGATAGATGACTATCCAATACGGCTTGGGCACTACCTTTGCCTTGCATTAACACCTTTAACGTGTCGTAGAAACCCACTTTGTCGTAGAGGTAATCCATCTTCCCTTGCTTGATATACGGGCGATATAAAGTGGGGTTATAGACTTCTGCAAGCAAGAAAGCTTCAGGATTTTTTGTTTTAATCGAAGAGTTTAGGAAGCTCCAAAACTCTACTGGCACCATTTCCGCCATATCGTAACGGAAACCGTCTACGCCCTTTTCTAACCAAAAGTGCGTAATGGCTTGAAATTTGTACCAACTATCTGGCAATTGCTTGTGTTGCCAAAATTCAAAATGTGCACGGTAATCCTGCTGAGCATAATCGTCAGGCAGGCGTTCGAAATCGTAGCTACCGTCAGGCTTCACCCCGTAATTCACTTTGACGGTTTCATACCAATCATTAATATCAGGCTTTGCCGCACGAGCACCGTTACCGGTCCACTTTGCTGGATTTTCTGCAAATTTGCCATCCGCCAATGGATGAGATCCACCACCTAACACCTGATAGCCTTCACTCGTTGGTACTGTAAATTCCTCACCAACCACGTAATAAAAGTTATTGTCCCTAGCATATGCAACTTGCGTGTCGTCATTCGCGCCAAAATCGACAGTTCCTTTAGGCGCACCGAGTGACTCATAGTTACGAGCGACATGGTTTGGCACAATATCGATGATCACTTTCAAGCCGGCGTCATGTGTACGTTCAATTAAGGCTTCAAATTCAGCCAGTCGCGCAGAAGGATCGTTCGCAAGATCAGGGTTAACGTTATAGTAATCTTTTATTGCATAAGGTGAACCCGCTCTGCCTTTTACAACATCAGGATCATCTTGGCTGATCCCATACTTACTATAATCCGTCACTACTGCGTGATGGAGCACGCCGGTATACCAAACATGGGTCACACCCATCGCCTTAATTTGTTGTAACGCGGTAGGAGTAAAATCAGAAAACTTGCCTACGCCGTTTTCCTCTATTGTTCCCCAAGGTTTGTTCACCGCTTTGGTGTTGCCAAAGAGCCTTGTGAATACTTGATAAACAACAGGTTTGCTCACTGGCGCCACTTCCGATTGCAATGTCATTTGTTCGGTTTTTTTATCAACTGGCTTGGGGCCACAGCCGCTTAAACTCACTGCACCACCCAAAAGCGCTGACACAGCCAATAGTAGAGATTTATTTTTCATAGTGTTGTCATAATGCTGTTTTAAAAGAGTCTATTTGCGTAAACGAACGTACTGAACCCATCACATATGTATTCAGAGAGACCCTTAATTAGATTTTATTTATAACGATTAATACCAAGTTACTTGTGAACATTTGCCACAAAGCTTTCTAGCTCCATTCGGTGATCTTTAAAATTCAATCCACATCGTCTGATGAAGTCATTCACTTTTTCGATGCTATGTTGGTTTGCTAGGGCATTGCCTGACTTAAGCTGAGCTTGTTCTGGGTAGATACCATAACCTGCCAATAAACAATGCCAGCTGACTGAAGGGTAATATTGATCAACGTTTTGGCGAACTAATTCATCCGATAAGTTGTTACCAGAAACCCAAGTCTGTAAAATTTGATAGAGTGACCGCGATAAGTGGTTATTGTTGGCATTATCAAGCCAGTAGTTGGTGTCAGTACGACTATTCACACGATAATGAGCGACGATATAGTCTCGAATAGCCTGATACCGTTCGCTCAAAGCGCGGTTGTGTTTATCTCTGTTACCATCGGTAAAGCCCGCATCTTGGTAGCATTCAATAAAGCTCTGAACGGTTTCTTGGACTATATGCAAAGCGGTTGCTTCTAAAGGCTCTATGAATCCTTGAGATAAACCAATCGCTATACAGTTTTTGCTCCAGTGCGCTTTAACTTGCCCGACTTTCATTTTTATATGCCGAGCTTCTACATCAGAGTCCAACAACCCCAAAGCAGCCCTTAGCTCGGTTTCGGCTTGATCCGCATTACAGTAACGCTGACTATAAACATAACCGTTACCGATACGATTCGTTAATGGAATGTGCCAAGACCACCCAAATTGACGCGCAACAGATTGTGTTTCGGAGCGGATAGTGTCAAGTTGCTTGGTAGGTATAACGACCGCAGCGTCGTTAAATAAATTGGACTCGAATGACTCGAACCCCACGCCTAAAGTGTGTTGTAGCAGTAAACTTTTGAAGCCCGAGCAGTCAATAAAAATATCACCAGCGATTTCCGTACCATCAGACCTTATCAGTGCCGCAATATCACCATCAACGTGTTTTCGAACGTCGGTAATTGTGGCATCAATGTGTTTTACATTAAACTCAGCCGCTTTGCGAGCCAACAACTGGCCAAGCAAAGCTGAGTCAAAGTGATAACCATAATTAATTTCGAATGGGAAGCTTTCTGCAGCAATTGGGGATTTATTTAAATCAGCCAAGTGAGTTGCTAAAAAAAAGTGGTCTGGGTGGCCCTCTACGTCAATCGCCTTACGCCGAACAAAGCTGTTATGAAAAAAAGCCGGTGCACTGTAGTCATCAGGTTGTGCAGGAAATGGGTGAAAATAGCTAGAAAACCCAGGTTTTGTCGACCAATCTATAAACCGAATGCCATTTTTATAGGTCGCATTACAAGCCGGCATCCACTCGGCTTCCGAGATACCTAAATAATCCATAAATCCTTTGAACTGCGGAGTAGACCCTTCACCAACACCAATAGTTCCGATGCTAGAAGATTCAACCACAGTGATTTCTATCGCTTTATCTGCCCAGCTTTTTGCCATCATATTCGCGGCCATCCAACCTGCAGTTCCACCACCTAAAATCACTATTTTCTGATTTTTCATCGCCTTCGCACCTTAAACCTATTAAAAACCACGTATTGAAAGTGAAACAAACATATCAATTTAGATAATTGATGATAACCACTCATTACACAGTGAGCGACTATAAAAAAGCCACCAAAGCAGGTGTTACTTTGGTGGCCATGAATGCTTGCTAATAATTAGAAGCTATAGTTGAACCCTAAATAATACTGGCGACCAAACTCTTTGTACTCACCAGTGGCAAGTGCAGTACCATAATTAGTAGTATTTGGCTCATCAGTTAGGTTATTAACCTGTAAGACGGCTTCCAAACCATTCTCAAAGTTGTACGATGCCTGCCAATCAACAACAGTATATTCATCAGCCCAAGCTAGAGAAGAGCCTCCTGGTGAAGCCCCTTCATATACATACTCATCACGGTAACGGATATTCAGGTGCGTTGTGAACGAATCTATGTTCCAAAATACCGTAGCACTCCATACATTTTTTGATAGACCAGGGAGTGGCAGTTGCTGATCAGGGAAGTTACCACCGCCATCTACCGTTGTTTCGCTCTCGGTATATGAATAGTTAGCGTTAAAACCTAAGCCCGAAAAGACACCCGGTAAATTATCAAACATCGTGGTATAAGCCAGCTCAATACCTCTTATGTATCCACCTTGATCATTGTTCTGAGTCGTTTGGTATTGACCTGCAACAAACCCATCTGGTACCTCTAGGCCAATATCAGCCCAGTCAACCTCACCTTCTTGATAAGTAATACTTTCAATCAAAGATTCAATATCTTTCCAGAATATCGCGGCAACAAAAGCACCACCATCTTCAAAGTAACGCTCATAAGATAAATCAATTTGAGTCGCTCTAAACGGGTCTAAATTTGGGTTACCTTTTGACCACACATTATAACGAGGACTAGTACCATCATTTGCGGTGTCAGCCCAAGACCCTGCACCACCTCTAAGCTGGTAGACAGGTGGACGGCCAATAACTTCTGCAGCTGCAAACCTAATTTGGTCCGTGTCACTCACTCTGAAATTGAGGTTTAGTGAAGGCAATGTGTCCGTATACTCAGGGCCGTAATTAACATGGCGATAATCGGTTCTTTCAACGCCATTATCATCGATGATTGAGTCACCAACTTCATCGCCTTGGATCTGTTGAATGCCTATTGATTTCGTATCAGTTTTTACTACTCGAACGCCAAAATTACCCGTCACTGGTATGTCGGCAATTTCGGTATCTATATTTGCCATAATATAACCGGCTAATACTTCTTCTCGAACAGCTCCACTTTCAATGAGCGTCCAATTGTGACCCCAAGTTTGCTGTGCCTCATAATTGCCCGGACCAAATACTTCGTTAGCGATACCTTCAAGGTCTAGTTCCAAGTATTGGAAACCTCGAGTATCTCTAACCGAAACATATCCCGTCAAATCGTGAGGAATACACGGGTGGTTCTGATCATTAAATTCACAGCCTTTGTTCGTGACGATGGTGCCATCCGGTAACTGGTAACCATTTTGGCCTTCGCGTGCGCCCCATCTAAATGTCGAGCGTTGATCCGTAAATTCACGGTCAGACCAACGCGCACCAACTTCAATCGAAGAAATAAAGCTGTTCTCAATAAAATACTTAAAATCAACCTTAACGCTATCTAACTCGTCTGTGTACTTGTGAGGAAATTGTTCCCAATCACCCAGTCGCATATTAGATAGGTCGGTATACCCATTGCCAAGTGTTAACAGTGGTGAGTCTTTCTCTCTTTGTTCGAAAGAAAAGGTTTGATTTCTTAATTCTTGCCAAGTGTTAACTAACGTTCCATCTTCCAGTGTAGAAGTACCGTATTCATATGCATGCATTGAAGCAATCATATCTCTACGCGTTTTTTCCCCTTCACTATGAGCCCAGTCGAACTTTAATTCCCACGAATCTGTCGTGTATTGCAAGTTTAAGCCAAAGCTGTCGGTGGTTGAATCCGTTGATTGGTCTTCAGAGCGCATCTCAACCCATGGGCCATTGGGATCCGTAATAGTCACATCCCCAGCAACTAGAAAACCGTCTTTAACAACTGCATTATCAACCGAATACAACGAGTTAATATCTTTTGAGAATCCTTCAATATTTAAGCCGCTCTTTTTATCTTCCGATTCAAACTTAGAATGGAAATAATCAAATTGGACTTTGAATGCGTCTGTTGGCTGATACACCAAAGTGCTTAACAGGCCAAGTCTTTCATCGCTGCCTTTGGCTGAACGATATTGAAAGCCATTGACCGAACGCTCTTCTGTACCATCACCATCAAAATCTTGAGAGCGTGTAGGAGCATGCGCTGAGATATCAATTGCGTTATTTGGTTGGTTTAGATACGCCCCACCAATAGCAAAACCAAGTGTCTCATTTAGGAATTTACCTCGGTATGAAAAACTAATACGTTCGCCTGTTGAATCCGCGCCCACATCTGATGCAGCATCATTGTAGGAATATCTTACCGAAGAATTAAAATTATGTTCTTTTTCAGCATCGAGAGGGTTTGCCGTTTTAAGTTCAACCGTAGCCGCAACACCGCCTTCAATCAGCGACGCTTTTGGTGATTTATACACTGCGGCTTGATTAATTAATTCTGACGGATATTGGTCGAATGAAATCCAGCGACTACCTGCAGTATATCCACTGGTACTCGCCTGCTCACGTCCGTTTAATGTGGTTTGAATAAAGTCGCCGTTCATCCCGCGAATATTAAGTTGCGAAGATTGCCCACTTGCTCTTACCGCGGTGATCCCAGGTAGACGGCTCAACGAGTCAGCGATTGATACGTCAGGTAAGGAAGCTAAGTCTCCAGCATCAACTACTTCTGCAATGGTGTCGCTAAATCTTTTTTTATCGATTGAGGCGATGATACTGCGCGAGATACCTCGAACTTCGATCACCTCAACGTTTTTTTCTTCATTATTAGCAGTGTTATCTTCAACAGGAGCAGCATGGCTCACACCTGCAGCAATCAGCGCAAGCGTTAGCATACTCGGTTTGAACTTAGACATAATGTTTTATCCCAATTAACCATATTATATTGTGCGATTTGTTCATCTGGCGTGCAAACTGATGAAAAAACAAACGAGCACAGTTGTTGTCAGTCAAATACTAGCGGCTGATTAAATTTGTAAACAACTTTATGCATACGTATTCAAAGCTAGTGCATTTCAACGAAATTTACAGGTTTTTTACAGGAACAAAACTCAACTCAATGATATATATATAGTTTTATTGGGTAAGGTCAAAAGGCCGACCACATTTATTTACCAGCTTTAATTTCACTAAATCTTAACTTTCACGGGCTATTATTGTCGACTGAACACCAAAATATCCTCAACATGTAATCTATAGCTATACTTAAGTTAAATTGGTCTTACCAAAAATTCACTCTTACAAAGCTTTATTTGTCTGGTTATTCCCTTTTAAAGGTCAATATTGGTAAATTTATTTTATAAAATAAAATTATGTGAATGAGTTATCATAAATTCACCTCACAAAACCTGCATACGTATGCAGGTTTTTTACACCCCACCGAGCATGACGTATTCTTTGGCAAAATTAGTGGTGAAAGTGCCCAGCATAGTATTTACTTGATACTCAGCACTGCCACAGAATAAACACGCACATAGCCTGGAGAAAGTGCATGGCAAATAATGAATGGTGGAAAGGCGCGGTTATCTATCAAATATATCCGCGTAGCTTTCAAGACAGTAATGCAGACGGTATTGGCGACTTACAGGGTATTATTCAGCGACTAGACTACATTAAATCGCTTGGTGTTGATGCAGTATGGATTTCACCATTTTTTAAATCGCCAATGAAAGACTTTGGCTATGATATTAGCGACTATCGCGATATCGATCCTATGTTTGGTACGCTCGACGATTTTGATACGCTTATTGGTGAAGCACATAAACGTGATATTAAGATCATTATTGATCAGGTACTTAGTCATACCTCAAATCAACACCCGTGGTTTGTCGAAAGTCGTGAAGACAACACAAATGATAAAGCAGATTGGTATGTATGGGCCGATGCCAATCCAGACGGCAGTCCACCAAACAATTGGCTATCCATTTTTGGTGGTGTTGCCTGGCAGTGGGAGCCTAGACGTTGCCAATATTACCTGCACAACTTTCTCACTGAGCAGCCGGATCTCAACTTTCATCACCCTGAAGTACGTAAAGCCGTACTAGATAACGTCGAATTTTGGCTTAAAAAAGGCGTTGATGGCTTTAGACTAGATGCCATCAACTTCTGTTTTCACGATAAGCAGCTTAGGGATAATCCAGCTAAACCCATTGAACTTCGTCAAGGTCGTGGCTTTAGCGAAGACAACCCTTACGCTTTTCAGTACCATTATTACAATAATACGCAACCAGAAAATTTAGCGTTTATGGAAGAGATCCGTGCCTTATTAGATAGATACCCAGGCACAGTTAGCTTAGGTGAGATAAGCTCAGAAGACTCTTTGCAAACAATGGCAGAGTACACGGCCGATGGTAATAAGCTACACATGGGTTATAGCTTTGAGCTGCTAACTAACGACTATAGTGCAAAGTACATCAGAGAAACGGTTTCTCGCCTAGAGTCAGTCATGACCGAAGGTTGGCCATGTTGGGCGTTTGCAAATCACGATGTAGAACGGGTAGCAAGTCGCTGGAGTATAGATGGCAAGGTAAACGATGCACAGGTCAAAATGCTCACCGCCCTTCTCGGTTCATTGCGTGGTAGCGTCTGTATGTACCAAGGCGAAGAACTAGGGCTTGGCGAAGCCGCCGTTGCCTTCGAAGAGCTGCAGGACCCATATGGCATTACCTTTTGGCCAAACTTTAAAGGCCGTGATGGCTGTAGAACGCCGATCCCGTGGACACAGGCAAAAACTAATGCTGGCTTCTCAGAGTCTAAGCCTTGGTTACCAGTTTCTGAAGCGCATGCCCTACGAGCTGTAGACAAACAAGCAGTAGATAGCAATTCAACGCTCAGCTACTATCAAGCATTTTTACAGTGGCGAAATGCGCAACCTGCACTAAAAACAGGTGACATTGAGTTTATTGACACTCCAGAGCCAGTATTAGCTTTTTACCGTAGAACCCAAACCCAAACATTGCTGTGCGCATTCAACTTAGCAGCTACTCAACAAAGCGTGACACTTCCTGAAGTTGCATTAACGCAGTGCGACCTGAAGCACCTAAGCGGCACGGCGAGCGCAAATGCACTAATACTTGATGCATTTGGTTGCTACTTCGCTGAGGTTTTATAATAGTTAGGTCTTTTTCTGAGCTTTGGTTAAATAAGAGCGGTTAAGCCGCTCTTTTGTTATCTAACACTTTATCTATCTCACGCTGTAGTTGCGGTAGCTCTAGTGCTTTGAAATAAAGCCAACCTTGATGGATATTCACCCCTCGACTTTTGAGATAACTAGCTTGAGCTTGAGTCTCTACCCCTTCAGCAATCAGTTTCTTATCCAGCTTTTCCGCCATATCAATCACTGCCGATAAAACCGGGGATTGCAAAGTATCTAGGCCAATTGATGCTACAAAGCTCTGATCTATTTTCAACAGGTCGATCGGAAAACTTTGCAAGTACTGTAAACCACTATACCCCGTACCAAAATCATCAATCGCGATTTCTATTCCAGCACGTTTGAGCTCGGTTAGTACCGTTTTCGTTTGAGCCTGCGTCAGCACATCACGTTCAGTTAATTCAATAGTTAATGAAGATATTTGGTTTTTTGCAGCAAGTAAGGCATCGATATAGCGTTTAGAGCCCAAAAGTAAACCATTAACGTTAAAAGACACCTTAAAGTCTGGCTGAGCGACTAAGATGTCCGTCAAATCACGCACAGCGTTTTCGACTTGTGCTATCGAGATATCTAAAATAGTACCATCACGCTCAGCTTCAGGCACAAAGTAAGCGGGGCCGAGCACTCCTTCAAGTGGGTGACGCCAACGAATGAGTACTTCCACGCCCACTATCGATGGTATCTGTGCATTAACGAGAGGTTGATACACATTAAATAACTCATCATTTGCCAATGCTCTTAATATTTGTGTTTTACTGCTTAGCTGGCGCTTGTCATAACTGATTAATAACAACGTGAGGCCAACCCAAGAGGCACAATACAACACACTCCAAAGTACTAGCCACAACCACCCTAGACTCACTAGTTGCTCATCATTTTTTGCAATAATTAAGCTCATCTGCGGCAAACTTGGAATAGCTGCAACATACGCAAACTTTACCTTTGCATCATCAAAGAGCCCCTCTACTGCGCGGCTATTAGCCACTGGAAATAGTTTTTGGCGGATTGGCAAAGCGTATTTGCCATTTAAAAAAACCGGCACACCCGTGCTATTGTCGACCAAAGCAGCAAAATCGGTATTATGATGAGCTGAGATATCAAGCATACTCTTTAGCCAATGATCCGGCATCAACACATTTACCTCATAACCATCGTCTCTCGTGCGCGCTAAAACAAAAGCAGGAAGTTCTAAATAGTCGGTAATGATTGGGCCATAGTATCTAAGCCCGGGCTTTTTTATTGGGGCGCTGGTATTCACAGGTGGAGTGAGTTGCCCAAAAGAATTGCAGACCAATTTCCCTTTACTATCTACGATCCCTATCTCGCTCATGCCTGGGTTTTCAAAAACCAATCTACGCATGTAGTGTAGACCCTCAGGGTCGCAATTTGGAGAAAGATGGATAGCATGTTTTAAGGTATCGTCTACAACGACAAACTCTTTGTTGATGTCAGATACAATCCGACTCGCTACAGTGACAAGGTTGGATTTAGCGGTTTCTTTTTGATGCACATAGGTGAAGGCAGCCACGATTGAAAATACAAAGGTGCAAGACAACCAAGCAATAAAGATATTCTTAAACAACTTGCTTAAGGAGTGTGCTCCTCGCATAAGCTCCTCACTCCACGGAACGCAAACAGGCGCAGAGTGTAGCTCGAATATGTGACAAAACTATTTCAATATAAAAAAAGCCTTGGTTTCACCACCAAGGCTTTCTTATATTACAAGTTTTTGCTTGTGCCGACCTCAACACGGGTTTTTAACTTTTGGCCAGGCCTAAAAGTTACCACGCGTCGCGCAGAGATAGGAATATCTTCCCCAGTTTTTGGGTTCCTACCTGGGCGTTCCTTCTTGTCGCGAAGGTCAAAGTTACCAAACCCAGAGAGCTTTACTTGCTCGCCGTTTTCTAGCGCTGAGCGGATTTCTTCAAAAAACGCTTCAACTAAGTCTTTGGCATCTTTCTTATTGATCCCCAGTTTTTCAAATAGGTGTTCAGCTATGTCGGCTTTAGTAAGCGCCATATCTAGTCCCTCAACGATGCATTGAATTGTTTGGCCAGTTCGGCCACCACGTTTTCTACAACCGCGTTGATGTCTTTCTCTTCGAGCGTTCTATCAACCGCTTGTAATGTTAGAGCAATGGCTAAACTCTTATGATCAGGTTCAACCCCTTGCCCTTTGTACACATCGAATAAGTTTAGGTCAACTAATTGATTTCCGCCAACTTTCTCAATGCACTCTAAAATATCGCCTATTTTTACGTCATCTGCAACTAAAATAGCAATATCTCTTCTATTTGATGGGAATTTCGAGATACTAACCGCTTCTGGAAGCAGGCGATTTTCTAAAGCAGCCATGTCGATTTCAAATACATATGGCGTATCTTTAAGTTCTAACGGCTTTAATAGCTGAGGGTGTACTGCACCGATGAAACCAACCTTTTTACCGTCTGCATAAATTGCAGCAGATTGACCAGGGTGCAAACCATCGCTCACTTCCGCTTTAAAGCTAAAGCGTGCTTTATCGTTACAAAGCGCTAGTAATGCTTCTACATCGCCTTTCACATCAAAGAAATCCACTTTACGTGAAGGCACTGACCAATGTTCGTTATGCGTATTACCATACGCGATACCACCGATCACAGCGGTTTGACGTACGCCGTTTTCCGCGTTGTCGTCTTTGATGAACTTAAGGCCCGTTTCGAATAAGCGAATACGCGATTGTTGACGATTTTGATTATAAGAAACCGCATTGATCAAGCCTGTCATCAGGCTTACACGCATTGCAGACATTTCAACCGAAATTGGGTGCGGAAGAATTAATGCATCTGCTTCTGGGTGTAGCTGCTGTTGTGCTTTTGGATCAACGAAGCTATATGTGATGGCTTCTTGATAACCACGGCTTACTAACTCATCTCTAAAGCGCGCTACAGGCAAACGTGCTTCTTGATGATCTGTCATCTTTAACGCAGCAGTTGGTGCCACATTTGGAATATTGTTGTAACCGAATACGCGCGCAACTTCTTCAATTAAGTCTTCTTCGATACTAATGTCAAAGCGATAGCTTGGTACTTGAGCTTGCCACTGGCTGCCTGCAAATGTTACTGCTAAGCCCAGACGCGCCAAGATGTCTGATACTTTAGCATCTTCTATATGATAACCGATCACGCGGTCTAAACGCTCACGGCGTAAAGTCACTTGACGCTCTTTTGGTAAATCCGCTTCTGACACAGCTTCAACAATCGGTCCGGCTTCACCGCCAACGATTTCAAGTAGCAAGCCTGTTGCTCTTTCCATCGCATCACGCTGCAGTACCGGGTCTACACCACGCTCATAACGGTGCGATGCATCGGTATGCAAACCGTAGCTACGTGCCTGACCTGCAATCGCAAGCGGTGCAAAGAACGCGCTTTCTAACAAGATGTCTTTTGTCTCGTCACTAACACCTGACTGTTCACCACCGAAGATACCTGCCATCGCAAGTGCTTTATTATCATCAGCAATCAGAAGTGTTGATGGATTAAGCTTCGCCGTGTTGCCGTCTAACAATACTAGCTCTTCATTCTCAAAGGCATTACGTACTTTAATTCCACCTTCGATTTGGCTTAAATCGAACGCGTGCATAGGGTGACCTAGCTCAAGTAATACGTAGTTCGTAACATCAACAACTGGATCAATTGAGCGTACACCGCAGCGGCGTAGTTTCTCTACCATCCAAAACGGGGTCTCTGCTTTAACATTAACGCCCTTGATCACACGACCTAAGTAGCGTGGACATGCTTCGCTGTTTACCAATTCAATAGAGATTTTATCATCAATCGTTGGCGTAACGGGCGTGATAGCAACTTCTGTTACGTCGATGCTGTTTAGTACTCCAACTTCACGAGCCAGACCTTTGATCCCTAAACAGTCGCTACGGTTAGCCGTTAAATCGACATCAATCGTTACATCGTTCAAGCCGAAGTATTCACGAATATCTTGACCGATTGGGGCATCCATAGGGAGTTCTAAAATACCGTCTGAACTTTCCGCCATGCCAAGCTCTTCAAACGCACACAGCATACCATGAGACGGTTGACCGCGAAGTTTAGCTTTCTTAATTTTGAAATCGCCTGGAAGCGTTGCGCCCACTTTAGCAACCGCTACTTTTAAACCCGCACGGCAGTTAGCGGCACCACAGACAATATCTAGTAGTTCGTCTTCGCCTATGTTTACTTTTGTTACTCTAAGTTTGTCAGCATCTGGGTGTTGACCACATTCAACCACTTCACCGATAACCACACCTTGGAAGTCACCGGCAACTGGGTCTACACCATCAACTTCTAAACCCGCCATTGATAATTGCTCAGATAGCGCATCAGTATCAATTGCTGGATTGACCCACTCGCGTAACCACTTTTCACTGAATTTCATACTTTTGTCGCTCTTATCTGAATTGGTTTAGGAATTTTAAGTCGTTTTCGAAGAAAGCTCTTAAGTCAGTTACGCCATAACGTAACATCGTCAAACGCTCAACCCCCATACCAAAGGCGAAACCAGTGTATTTTTCAGGGTCAATGCCTACCGAGCGTAATACGTTCGGGTGCACCATGCCACAGCCTAGTACTTCAAGCCATTTACCATTTTTACCTTTTACGTCCACCTCAGCTGAAGGTTCTGTAAACGGGAAGTATGAAGGACGGAAGCGAATTTCCATATCTTCTTCAAAGAAGTTGCGTAGGAAATCGTGCAAAATTCCTTTAAGTTCTGTAAAGCTCACGTTAGTGTCGACCATCAAGCCTTCAACTTGATGGAACATTGGCGTATGTGTTTGATCGTAATCGTTACGGTATACACGACCTGGCGAGATAATTCGCAAAGGCGGCTGCTCAGCTTCCATAGTACGGATCTGAACGCCACTGGTTTGTGTACGTAGTACCAATTTAGGATTGAAATAGAAAGTATCATGATCGGCACGCGCTGGGTGGTGCTCTGGAATATTTAGCGCGTCAAAGTTATGAAAGTCATCTTCAACCTCTGGGCCAGATTTAACAGCAAATCCTAGCTCACCAAAAAACTGCTCAATACGCTCAATGGTGCGAGTAACTGGGTGAAGGCCACCGGCTGGCATTGTACGACCCGGCAACGTCACATCAATCGTCTCAGCTGCTAGCTTCTGCTCAAGTGCTGCATTGGCTAACGCTTCACGTTTTACTGTAATCGCATCTTGTACTTGGGTCTTCGCTTGGTTAATCACCTGACCTGCGTCTTTACGCTCTTCTGGTGCGAGTTTGCCTAGCGTTTTAAGAAGACCTGTGATCTCACCTTTTTTACCAAGGTAGTTAACTCTAACTTCCTCAAGGTGCGCAATTTCGCTTGCCTGCTCAACGGCTTCAAGCGCTTGCGCTAAAATATTTTCTAAATTCATTGTCTACCTGATCTTTGCTGAGGTAATTTGCTGTTATTTAATCTCTTATGATAACTGAATTGCAAGGCGATATTCTAGCCCTGTTACAGCTTTAAAGTGGCTTTTATAAAAGGAATTGTTAACTTTCTTTGCGCAGCCATGGATGCGTGATCGAGTTTATCCAATACATCAAGTAAAGCGCGCATATCACGACTCAATCTCGTGAGCAAAAATCGTGCACATTCATCAGAGAGCTCAAGGCCTCGCATATGCGCTCTTTTTACTAGAGCTTCGGCTTTATCATCGTCACTCATCGAGCGGATCTGAAAAGTCGTCCCCCAGGTTAGGCGCGATTCTAAGTCTGGTAGTGACAAATTCAACATGTTGGGTAACAGATCGGCAGTGACCACTAGGCATTTGCCTTTTTCATTAAAACGATTGAAAAAGTTAAATAAGGCTTTTTCCCACGCTTCATCTCCTGCAACCAAATGCACATCGTCTATACAAACTACATCCAGTGCATCGAGCCCATCTAACACTAACGGGCCAAAATCCAACACTTCTCGCATTGACAATAGAATAGTCGAGAGTCCAAGTTCTTGCGCTTCAATGCACGTGGCATAAAGCAAGTGCGACTTGCCAGAATCTGCCAACCCACACAAGTAAGTGTACTGAAAACCGATTAAACGACGGGCAAGGCCATTTTTTAAGTGGCTTACTTCCAATGACGCTTCACCGCCAAAATAAGAGGCAAAGGTTTCGTCATCAGGCAGCGTCACTGGCAACGCCATTTGACGTGGCGATTCCATCCTATTTATCCACCCAATTGTATTTAAGGTTGTTATCGTCTGCGATTTGATAATAGGCTCTCGGGTCTTCGTACGCCTTAAAGCTTTGCTCCAATGCAATCGTTTTACGCAAGTCTGATACGCTAGAGGTATGTTCAATCGCAAACTTCACTGCTGTTTTCGCACGGTAGATCACATCGACATCCACTACAGTACTCATAGATAGCAAACGACGCTTCGCCATTTCTACATCCGTAAATGACTGTAATTGCTCAACCACAATTTCAGTTCGATGGGCTTCAAAAGTGAGATTAGGGTCAATAACATATTTCTGAGCTAAAGTGCTAGATAGCTGATTCACCATATCAATAATAACTTGCTGTTTGTCACCGACATATTGCTCAGGCTCAAAATATTCAGCGTCAGTGTAGCGCCAGTCTAGCTGCCAAGAATTTGTATGGGGCGGCTGAAACAAACGGGCGGTGATAACGCGCTCCGCCTCATAACGCAATGACGCATCTTCTACTTCGTTAGAAAAGTTTCCCCACACCTCTGCGATACTCACATTACTGCGATCTTCAAGATCCATCAGAGGAACAACGACCGGCACGCCCCACTCGTCCGCAGTGTCATAAATCAAGCGTTCGAGCTGAGGGTAGCTTTCTTGCGTAACAAACTCTCGGCGGAAGTTATCTTCGATCACCATCCAAATCGCGACCATAGGACGGCGGTTGCCCCAAAGCGGTAAGCCGGCTTCTCTGACTAGATCTTCGACCTTACCAGGCTCAAACTCCACCTTTATTTTGGTTACGCCTTGTCGATCATAATATTCATATCTCAGCATGTAATCTGAGATGCGCTTAAGGCTCGCTTGGATAGAAGGGTGAGAAAAATCATCGGCTTTACCTGTGAGCTTTTGCAACACTTTTAATAATGCCTGTTGGCTCGCTTGCGCTCGCGTTGCGCGAGATTTGTCGCTAACACTCAGCGAGGCTTCATATAAATTTTGAACTTCTACTGCTTTTGCCGTCATGGCAAAACAAAACAGTGCAATAAGGATCAGCCTGATGATCATAATGTCCATGTTTTTCTGACTATAAAGCCTGATCCTAAATCAATCATCTGCTTAAAGCAAAGGACAACGAACAATATCATGAAATTTTATAAAAACATGATAAATAACAAAATATTAATCTTATATTCAGTGTTATTTAAAGCTAAATGAGACCCGATTCTTACCCTTTCCTTTCGACTCATAAAGCGCTTGATCAGCAACTTTTAATAACGATTCCGCACTGAATTCCACGCCCTCAGAAACCGCCATGCCGATGCTGCATCCGACATTTACCAACTCACCATTGGTAAGCAAGATATCTTCATTTATCACGCTCAAAAGGCGATTTGCTAAGCTTTCAAGCAAGTCTCTGGCAATTTTTTCATTAATCACAAAGACAAACTCATCTCCACCAATACGACAAACAAAGTCATACTCTCGTAACGCTTCTTGTAGACGTCTTGCTACATGAACCAAAACCTCGTCACCACTATGATGGCCGTGATTATCATTAATCGGCTTGAAGTTATCTAAATCGAGATACCCTAAATACACATTTACTGGCTGTCGCATCGAGCGAGCAGACATTTTATTCAGCTCGTTAAATAGGTATTTTCGATTCGCCAATTGCGTAAGGTTATCGTGGTAGGCATCAAACTCTAGCTTTTCTTGAAGTGATTTGCGCTTTTCGACCTCTGTTCTTAATTCTTCTAAACTCGCACTAAGTTCATGGGTGCGTTTTTCTACCATTGCTTCCAATTCAAGCTCATGTGTTTTAAGCGCTGTATTCGCTTCAATGAGTGCTTGCTGGTTTGCAAATGCATCCATCGCAGAGGCAATAACATGACTGACGGTATACAACAAATCCACCATGGCTTCTGAATATTCATCGCTACGACGGTAGGATTGGATCACAAACGCGCCTAAATGCTTGTCGCGATTGATTAACGGAAAGCACAGCCATTGCTTGGGGAAACTGCCTAACATTTCAATAACCCCTTTCTCGGTCAGTGCCATCAAAGCATGCTCAGAATAGTTCTTTACACTGTCAGAGCGCAGCGCATAACTAGTAAGCGTTTTGTCTATTTCTGTGCTAGTTAGGCTATTTAATTCCTCGAGCGAAATACTGTCTTTGACATCATGGAAATAGGGAAACTCAAACTCGCCATCTTGTCTTTGCAAAACCACATAGAAATTGTCCGCGTAAGTAATTTTTTGCACAATACAGTGCACATTCAACAAGAAGTGCTCCAAAGATTCGCTGGTGTTTAAGCACGAAACGATATCTGTCATGCTATCTATTACTTCAGGAAGTTCCGCCATCGTTGAGCGCCCTTTTGAATCGTTAATTCTCAATCTCACAAAAGCTTAACTAGCAGTGCTAAAAATTACCAGAAATCAATTACTTTTTTATCCGCTCATCGGGATGCCTGAGGTCTGTTGACCTTTCAATCTGATGTGTAACACTTTAAAATTTGCTGACTAGAGTCTAAACGGAATACATAATGAAATACTTACATACTATGGTACGTGTACGCGATCTTGATGAATCCATGAAGTTTTATTGCGACCTCTTGGGTCTCGTTGAAGTGAAACGTTATGACAGTGAACAAGGCCGTTTTAGTTTAATTTATCTCGCCGCCCCTGATCAAGTTGAGCAGGCGCAGCAAAGCTTTTCTCCTACTATCGAACTTACCTATAACTGGGATCCGGAAGAATACACTGGTGGTCGTAATTTTGGCCACTTGGCCTTTGCCGTAGAAAACATTTATGCACTTTGCCAAAAGCTGCAAGATGCCGGTGTGGTGATCAACCGACCACCGCGCTGTGGTCACATGGCATTTGTTAAATCTCCAGATGGAATTTCTATCGAGTTACTCCAACAAGGTGATGCGTTGCCTCCAGCTGAGCCTTGGCAGTCAATGGAAAACACGGGTAGTTGGTGATCACTAAAGCACCGGAGCGATGTATCTAACCTGAAATCAGAATAACTACCGCTCCTTCCCCCTTACTTCAATAAGCAAGATGGTAGCTTTTAAGCAATTTCACCAGTTGCTTTTTGAAAGGCTTTGAATCCAACACCTGTTGTAGCGCCTCAAAACCCGATGCTGAATTTTTAGGCGCCAATATTGCTCTAAAATAGGTTTCATGGGGATTTTGAGAAAAGTGAAACACTCGCTTCCAACCATTTTTAGCAACAAGATATTCTGTCGTAGAGCGACTGACGATCGCAATACTCACCCGCCTTTTGAGGATCATCTCCAATAGAGCTTCTTCGGAATTTACGTTCACCCGCTGGATATTGGCTTGCTCCACTCCTTGATCTAAGTGGCGGTAGTAGTACCCAGCAATGGCGCCAACTTGATTACCGTACAATGAGCTAGGGTGATAATACTCAAACGGTTGCTCTACATGCGAGACGAATTCGTCCGTGTCATACATTAACGGGCCGCTCCACAAATACTTTTGTTTTTTGCGGTCATCAAACCAAGCTGGGTTTACCCCTAAAATAAATCCTTTGAGTGTTTGCTGCTCAAGCTGCTTATCTAAGCGTTTACGTGGTACAAAACGTACTTCTACCTGCAGCTCTTTTTGCACGGCATTAATCAGTTTTGCTAAATCAAAATAAAGACCTTTTTGCGATTCTAGATCAATAATATAGGGCGGCTTGTGATGATATACGTAGAGAATTTGGGTTTCAGCGGCTGTCACTGAAAAGGCCACCATTAACCAAGTGGAAATGGCAATAAAGTACTTTTTTAACACTGAGTGCCTCGTGTCTAACCTAAACTTTTAATACAGTCTAAAACTACAGCCTAGCTCCTTCTCGGCATATCGGTTAATTCCTTTCACATGTTTTTAATTTTTAAATGAGCAAAGGGACCAAAGGCCCCTTATTTTACAAAAATATAACAAAAACAAATTATGAACAAGTAATAACTGTGATCTCTATCACCCGTTTTATTACTTTCATTATGTCTGCCTTAGTATTAGGCAATTACTGACAACCATCTTTGTTATAAGACACTTTCAGCGCTGCCCCCATTGGTGCGCCTGACACTTTCAAGTATCCCCAATATTCAGATTGCGCACTTATCTCAATGCACTCTTGGTTACCTTGATTGAACGAGCTTGCATCCACATTAGTACCATTTGGCCATCCTGCATTGCTGTATTCAAGCCCAAGATCACCACTACCATGAGCTGTTTTGATCACCACAGATTGTTGACCACTTACATTCTCAAGGCTAAACCACATCGGCTCTTGGCTTCCAAGGCAAATTGTTTCATCCGCTGCTAATCTACCATTAGAGACACTACCCTGCGACTGACATACGTCCTCTATTGTTGAATTTGTTACGATTTCTCCTAACAACTGCACATTTTCAAAGCGATTATAACCATGCAGCATAATGTAATAGGTGCCAGCGGCAGGTGTAGTAATTTCACATACCTCTTCGTTACCGGATTGATATGGTCTGCAATCATACTCGCTGAACGTTGGCGCCGAGCCCAACTTAAGGTAAAGATCGGCATCACCTGTACCTCCTGACGTGCTGATGACTAATTTATCAGTGCCAGCAGCGACATCAATTGAAAATGCAACTTGTTCATCTTGCTCGCCCGCAACCGTGACAGGTACGCCAGACTGTAGTTTGTTTGAAGTCGTTGCGCTTACAGTAGCCACTGTATTACTAGTGTGATTCAAACCGCTAGGATCGCTCACCGTTAAGCTAATTTGATACTCGCCTGCTTGCACATAACTGTGCGTGGGATTGGCTTCATTACTTTGGCTACCATCACCAAAACGCCACAGATAAGTGAGTACATCACCATCAGGGTCGACACTACCTTGGCTTGAAAATAGTATCGCTTGATTAACATCACCGGAGTATGGCCCATTAACCTCTGAAGTAGGTGCGTTATTCTGACCACCAGCAGCAAGCTCGTTGCACCATTGAACAAACTCTGATTGATACTGTGATGCGAGGCGGTCCATACGGGCTTGGTACGCATTCCAATTTGCTTGTCGCGTTTCCTGTCGCATTGCGAGCACTTCATCAAAGTGTTTTTCATACAGGAATCTCACCCCTAAATAACCCCAACGGTAAATTCTATCTTGGTCAAAACCGTCATACGTCGTACTGAATATTTCGGCTAGCGTATATACTGAGCCATCTTTGATTGTATCTATTGCGGCTTGATTATCATTGAGGTTTGCAATGTACTCAGCCACCCCTTCACTCCACCAAACGATAGGCTTAGTCGGTGCATTAAAGTCACCATAAAGATCAAAACGCCCATCAAGATAATGTACGTATTCATGCTCTAAGTTCCAGATGTAATGATCCGGCTTTGCATAACTGGCCTCGTATGCAACAAAATTAGCAACGTTATTCACATCGCTAGGATCACCCTCTAAATACATACCACCGTTGTCGGTGCTGATTTTAAAAATGGCTTTGGCATATTTTTTATAGTCTGCACTGCTATTAAAGATATTCACTTGCAGAAAATCATTGTTATCATCGGCAACCGGTAAGCGGCCTGTTTCCAGCATAGTGTGGAATCGCCCTTCTTCCGCTTCCATAGTTTGACACGCTGAAGTCAATTGCTGAGCGGTGAGTGCTTGTGCTCTAATCTTTATTGTATCGCTACAACTATGTTGTTGAGAAAGTACTTTGCTCTCAAGTTCTTTATCAAAATTACAAATACCAAACTGGCCACAATCAGCATAATAGGTCGCGACATCAGCCGCAGCTAACCAGACACCATCGCCAAAACCATAACTGTTATAACGCGAGAATAAAGCGGTTAATTGCGTGTCGACTGACTCTTGAATAGCTGCACCACTGTATAATTTAAGTCGAGCCAATTCGCTAGCAGCATTGATGATTAGATATTCAGAGTCTGAATTTACCATCCAAGTTTGTGCGGTGAAACTCCCTAGTAAACTCACCAATTGTTGATCGTTTTTAATCAAAGCGACAAAGTTATCATTCCACTGACCACGATATAAGATAGTGAAAATGCCGTTTACCGCACTGCGCATATTCCACTTTTGAGCGTAGCTTTCATTCCATTTAGATAGCCATGCTTTTACAACTGGCAGATAGTGCCCTTGTAGTTCCGATGAATCCATTGTAGTAATAGCCTCACCGAGTACTTTACCATGGGCATCATTGTCGTCGTAGAAATGGCTATTGCTAACAAAAGCATCCAATGCATCTTTCACCGCAGGCTTAACCCAAGTAGCGAAAGTCACCTGATCATTGTAAAACTCAACATAAAAGCCAGCGCGAATAAATAAATAAAGCGCTTCGAGGTCGGCACTACCGTTGCCTGAATAGCTTTGCGAAAGCGACTTGGCATTTTGCGCCGCAGCGTACATTTTATCTGAAGTGAATACTTGTGTTTGGATGCTGCTGTCAGCGGAGAACAAAGCATTGATACAGCTCGTACCCTGTTGCTTTATTTCAGTAACAATTTGGCTACTGCTCGCACTTGCTAAGCTATTTAAATCACATGCAGCAATCGCTTCACTTTGGCCCACTGCCAGCGCTTGCAATAATGGCGTGTGTTTAGCAGATAATAGCGGCATACTCCTTGTTGGTGTATGTGCAACGGGTGCTCTATCATGCAAATCTTTGTGCTCATGGCCATGGGAAATGTTCGTTTCCACTTGAACCGATGCATCGAGCGGCTTAAAGAGTCGCTGTGATTCTTGATGTGCGTTGGCTGAATTTATCGCTGTAAGCGCAGATAACGCCAAAGTGAGTTTTGTAATTTTCATCATTTACCTTTCCTGTTGTGTATCCAAACCCGATTGGGTTATAGGTTTTTAACACTAAAATTACAATGTATACAATATATTTTATATAACTTTATGGAATAGTGGCTCGACGGAAAAGCCATCATAATCTTAAAAACGGATATCCAAAGGGAAGGTCGTAGCTTATACATACACCCAATTGGTTGATCTTTATGATTAAAAGTCCAACCAATTGACGAAAAGAAGGAATAAAAATTTATAGTGAGTGGAATAAATTAGATCTTATCAATATGGGAAATAGCGCCAGAAGTGATTTTTACTCTCACTCGATAAGTGGATAGCGTGATTGAATAAACACCGTCATTTGGTTTTTGTGCTAATAAATGCTGTAACCCTAACAGCAACTCATCTGTATCGTTACCACAGCTGGTGTTTCTTGAATCTAGGTATTCTTTTCCCTGCTTCATGGCCTTATCCAATACCACTGAAGCGACTTGCTGAGTAGACTTATTTTTCAACGTCTTAAACAATGCGCTTTTTAATAAACTCATGGTTATTCTCCTGATAAAGATACCGGCTCATACGCACATATCATTTATGAACCGGTGCCTGATTGGTTTTGGGAACAATCCGAGTGTAACAAGCTCGCACTAAAAGTCTAAATCAAATTCGTTTCAAACTATGTCAGATGTGTATGACCCCTACGCTATCTCAGCTAAATAACCTGAGGTTTGGATAAGGAATGAGCCAACTCATTGTTTTTTAACTACATCAAATTATTTCCTAATCTAGCCAGAGAGTTTTAGGGATAACCAGGCGAATTTACGCACCAATAGCTGGCTATTGGCAGTGAATTCAACGCAGTTAGCGCTAAAACTAGCTGCTAGAAAGGCATTAATTATTCGAAGCTCAGGTTAAATAATTTATTTGCTCGGCAAGCTGCTTACCAGAGAAAAGCTTCGGTACAAAGTGTAATAGGTTTAAGGAAAGCTGGTGCTCTGAGCGGGTGGTATTTACTAAGCTGGGTAAAGTGCCTAATTCGCTGCTTATATCGTGCCAAACGGGATTAGCCTCATTGAGCTTGTCATAAGCAATCGTATTGAACTCAAAATTTTCAAAATATTCATCAACTAAGAACAAGGGCTGAGTGAGCTTGAGCGAATCAAGTAACTCACGAGAGAGGTTTTGTCGAGCTTCAGAACTATTATTGGTAAAGAAGTGATCTGGTAGATTATAGCCAATGATTAAATCAGAACTTGCATATAAGCTATTGGTATACAACAAAGCAGTAAGAATAAGATAGGTATCGTACCTTGCTAAGCTCACACCTTGCAAAAGCTCACTCTGCTTACTAAGGTCAATCGCACAGTGACTACGCATGATACGCCAAAAACAATGTTGATTCAGTGAGAGGTCCTGCGCGCCAGCGCCTGCCAACTTAGATTTCCAACTCGATATAAACAATTCAAACCCTTCTGTTTTGAATTGATCGACTTCAAATGACATCCTTTTCTCCTCAAATTGTTTGTACCAAAAAATATACAGGCATCACACAAAGCTATAAGAATATAGAGAAATGGCAATTACACGACATTACAGCAGCAAAAGTAGAAATGATTGTTATAGTAAAAAGCCCGCGGGTGCGGGCTTTAAAAGAAAGGATTACTTGTATTCAACTTCGATGATTTCATATTCAACAGCGCCGTTCGGCGTTTGAATATTCACTGTATCATCTAGTTCTTTACCGATTAATCCACGCGCAATCGGTGAATTAACAGAAATCAAGTTGTTCTTAAGATCGGCCTCGTCGTCACCAACGATACGATAAGTTACTTCTTTGTCTGTATCTACATTAACAATAGTCACAGTACTACCAAAAATAACCTTGCCATTGTTCTGCATTTTAGTCACGTCGATGATCTGTGCTGTTGAAAGCTTAGCTTCAATTTCTTGAATTCGGCCTTCACAAAAACCTTGCTGCTCACGTGCAGCATGGTATTCAGCGTTTTCTTTTAAGTCACCGTGTTCACGCGCTTCTGCAATATCTGCAACGATTTTCGGGCGAACAACTTTTTTTAAATGATTCAGTTCATCACGAAGCAATTCTTCGCCTCGTACTGTCATCGGAATTGATTGCATAAGTATCTCACTCATTGCCAGAGCTGACGCTCTGGCTTTGTTCTTTTTAGTTCAAACGCTGGTGTAGTTCTTGAACAGAGTTTACAGAACTTCTGTCGTCAGCTTCATTCGCTGTACAGTTTGCAAACGCTGCATTTAGCGTAGTGGTGTAGTTAGTCTTATGCTGAAGTGCACCACGACGTAACACCTTCGAGTCCTCAATAGCTTGGCGACCTTCGGTAGTATTAACGATATAGCTGTACTCACCATTCTTGATACGGTCAAGAATATGAGGACGGCCTTCGAATACTTTGTTTACGCGACGTACTTCAATACCCGCTTCTTCAAGCGCTTTCGCCGTACCATTCGTTGCATCTAACTCAAAACCAATTGCTTTCATTGTCTTAGCTAGTTCAACTACGCGTGCCTTATCACCATTACGCACAGATAGTAGCGCGCGGCCGCCACGTGGTAAAGTGTTTGATGCACCTAATTGGGCTTTTGCGAATGCTTCGGCGAAGTTTTCACCAACCCCCATCACTTCACCCGTCGAGCGCATCTCTGGACCACGCATTGGGTCAACACCTGGGAACTTAGCGAATGGCAATACCACTTCTTTTACACTGTAATATGGAGGGATAACTTCCTTCGTTACACCTTGGCTTTCAAGAGACTGGCCAACCATACAACGTGCAGCAACCTTTGCAAGTGCAACGCCTGTTGCTTTTGAAACAAATGGTACTGTACGAGCAGCGCGCGGGTTAACTTCAATCAGGTAAACTTGACCATCTTTCACCGCGAACTGGGTATTCATCAGGCCAACAACACCTAGCTCCAGCGCCATATCACGGACTTGCTTACGCATCACGTCTTGAATATCTTGCGGCAGTGTGTGTGCTGGTAATGAACAAGCCGAGTCACCCGAGTGAACACCCGCCTGCTCGATGTGTTCCATAATACCGCCGATGATAACGTTCTCACCGTCACAGATAGCATCTACGTCTACTTCAATTGCATCATCTAAGAAACGGTCAAGTAGTACTGGAGCTTCATTAGAAACAGACACCGCTTCTGTCATGTAGCGACGTAAGTCGTCTTCATCGTACACGATTTCCATTGCACGACCACCAAGTACGTATGATGGACGAACAACCAGTGGGAAGCCAATTTCTTGTGATTTAGCAACCGCTTCTTCTAGTGACGTTACTGTTGCGTTTTCTGGTTGTAGTAGGTTTAGACGCTCTACAAGCTGTTGGAAGCGCTCACGGTCTTCTGCGCGGTCGATAGCGTCAGGAGAAGTACCAATTACTGGTACACCATTCGCTTCAAGATCTCGGGCCAATTTAAGTGGAGTTTGACCACCGTACTGAACGATCACACCTTTTGGCTTTTCAACACGGACAATTTCTAGCACGTCTTCAAGTGTAATTGGCTCGAAGAATAAGCGGTCAGACGTATCGTAGTCTGTTGAAACTGTCTCTGGGTTACAGTTAACCATGATAGTTTCATAGCCATCTTCACGCATCGCAAGGGCTGCGTGTACACAGCAGTAATCGAATTCGATACCTTGACCGATACGGTTAGGACCGCCACCGATAACCATGATTTTGTCTTTGTCAGAAGGATTCGCTTCACATTCTTCATCATACGTTGAGTACATGTAAGCGGTGTCTGAGCTAAACTCTGCAGCACATGTGTCTACGCGCTTGTAAACTGGCAGAATTTCAAGCTGGTGACGCTTCTTGCGAATTTCTTTTTCTGATACGCCTGCGATTTCGGCAATGCGAGCATCTGAGAAACCTTTACGCTTCAAGCGGCGCAGGAAGTCTTTGTTTAGACCTGCCATGCCCACTTCAGCGATTGTCGCTTCATCTTTTAAGATGTCTTCGATTTGAACTAGGTACCAAGGGTCAACTTTAGTGAGTTCAAATACCTCTTCAACAGACATACCGTGACGCATCGCATCAGCAATGTACCAAATACGCTCAGCACCTGGCTCGCGTAATTCACGGATGATCGTTTCTTTTGCGTTTGGCGCGTCTAGTGCAACGATTGGGTTCAGACCCGTTGCACCCACTTCTAGGCCTCGTAGTGCTTTTTGTAATGATTCTTGTTGGTTACGACCAATTGCCATTACCTCACCAACCGACTTCATTTGCGTAGTTAGACGGTCGTTTGAACCTGCGAATTTTTCGAAGTTAAAACGAGGGATCTTAGTCACTACGTAGTCGATTGACGGCTCAAATGATGCTGGAGTTGCACCACCTGTGATGTCGTTTTGAAGCTCATCAAGCGTATAACCTACGGCAAGCTTGGCAGCGATTTTAGCGATGGGGAATCCCGTTGCTTTTGACGCAAGTGCAGAAGAACGCGATACACGCGGGTTCATCTCGATGATAACCATACGGCCATCAACAGGATTTACACCAAACTGAACGTTTGAACCACCAGTTTCAACACCAATTTCACGAAGTACCGCCATCGAGGCGTTACGCATGATTTGATATTCTTTATCAGTTAGCGTTTGTGCTGGTGCAACTGTGATTGAGTCACCAGTGTGTACGCCCATTGGGTCGAAGTTTTCGATTGAACATACGATGATACAGTTGTCGTTTTTATCACGAACCACTTCCATCTCATATTCTTTCCAGCCTAATAGGCTTTCATCGATAAGCAGCTCATTTGTTGGTGATAGGTCAAGACCACGAGTACAAATCTCGTCAAACTCTTCCATGTTATACGCAACACCACCACCGGTGCCGCCCATCGTGAATGAAGGACGAATAATACATGGGAACCCGATACGAGTTAAGATATCGTGCGCTTCATCCATTGAGTGTGCAATTTCAGCACGAGGACATTCTAAGCCAATATTTTTCATCGCCGCGTCAAAACGCTCGCGGTTTTCCGCTTTATCGATTGCATCTGCAGTCGCACCAATTAGCTCAACGCCATGTTTAGCAAGCACACCGTGCTTATCTAGGTCTAGCGCACAGTTAAGAGCTGTTTGGCCACCCATAGTAGGCAGCACCGCATCAGGCTTTTCTTTTTCGATGATCTTTTCTACCACTTCCCAGTGAATAGGCTCGATGTAAGTTGCATCCGCCATTTCAGGGTCAGTCATGATAGTCGCAGGGTTAGAGTTTACAAGAATAACTCTATAGCCTTCTTCTCTAAGCGCTTTACAGGCCTGAGCACCAGAGTAATCGAATTCACATGCTTGGCCGATAACGATTGGGCCTGCGCCCAAAATCAGAATGCTTTTTATGTCGGTACGTTTTGGCATTATTACTCCGGTCTAATTAAGCGTTGCGAGATTGCATTAATTCAATGAAATGGTCGAATAGCGGTGCCGCATCATGTGGACCAGGACTTGCTTCAGGGTGACCTTGGAAGCTAAACGCTGGCTTATCAGTACGGTGAATACCTTGCAGTGTGCCATCGAACAGTGACTTGTGCGTTGCACGTAGCGTATCAGGAAGCGTTGCTTCATCAGCAGCAAAACCGTGGTTTTGTGCAGTGATCATCACGACATCACGATCTAAGTCTTTAACCGGGTGGTTACCACCATGGTGACCAAACTTCATTTTTACTGTTTTCGCACCAGAAGCTAGTGCTAATAATTGATGGCCTAAACAAATACCAAAAATAGGTGTATCTGTTTCTAAAAATGCTTTGATTGCTTCAATGGCATAAGTACATGGCTCAGGGTCGCCAGGGCCATTTGATAGGAAGATACCATCAGGGTTTAATGCAAGTACGTCAGCAGCGGAGGTTTCTGCTGGAACAACGGTTAACTTACAGCCTCTATCAACTAACATTCTAAGAATGTTCTTTTTCACACCAAAATCGTACGCAACAACATGGAATTTTTCTTCTTCAGCAGAAAGCGTTTTAAAGCCCTCGCCTAGAGTCCAGCTTGATTCACGCCATTCAAACTGAGATTCTGTTGTTACTACTTTTGCTAAATCCATCCCTTTCAAGCCAGGGAATGCTTGCGCCGCTTCTAGCGCTTTTTGCTCGTCTACTTCCTCACCTGCGATAATACAGCCATTTTGGGCGCCTTTATCACGTAAAATGCGAGTTAGTTTACGAGTATCAATATCTGCGATCCCTAAGATATTGCGTTCTTTCAAGTAATCACTCAATGATTGTTCGTTACGGAAATTACTCGCAAGCAGTGGTAAGTCACGGATCACTAGGCCTTTTGCCCAGATCTTGTCCGCTTCCTCATCTTCGCTGTTAGTACCGGTGTTGCCGATATGTGGGTAAGTAAGCGTAACGATTTGTTCCGCGTATGAAGGATCCGTTAAGATCTCTTGATACCCCGTCATTGACGTATTGAATACCACCTCACCGACTGACATACCGTCAGCACCGATAGCAGTACCGCGAAACACCGTGCCGTCTTCAAGGACTAACAGAGCGGATTTAGTCAAGTTAACCTCCTAATAGTAAAAAACGGGCGAAAGCAAAACGCTCAACATCCCGTCTACAAAGCGCTTGGTAACACGCAGTTATTAAAATTTTGGCAAATTCGTTATAGTCTACAGCATGAATGCCTTTTCGTCTAATACAAATCACAAAAATTATAAAAATAAGCCATTAAACTCTTTTTTTGCTTTAAAGCCTCAAAATGTTATACTTACTTCTTTAAATCTAGCACATCTTGCATATCATAAAGGCCTGCTGGTTTATCTTTTAGCCACTGCGCAGCCCTTACAGCACCTGATGCAAAGGTCAATCTCGACGCTGCTTTATGTGTTAATTCAAGCCTTTCCCCCATTGTCGAGAAGTAAGCTGTATGTTCACCTACTATATCTCCCGCTCTAAGGACCGAATAACCGATTTCTTGTTGAGATTTCGCTTCATGGCTCTGACTTCGGTCGTAAACCGCAACCTCATCATGTTGCCAGCCTTTTGCTTCTGCAATCGCCTCTCCGATAGCGAGCGCAGTACCTGAGGGCGCGTCGATTTTGTTGCGATGGTGTGCTTCGAAAATTTCAATATCCATGTCGTCAGCCAGCTTTTGTGCGGCTGTTTGTACTAAGTTAAGTAGCAGGTTAATACCAACGCTATAGTTGCGAGAAAACACAATTGGGATATCTTTTGCGGCCTCCACCAACAGCGCCATTTCACTTGCTGTCAGTCCAGTCGTACCGATCACCATCGGTTTTTTAGCGGCAATTGCAGCTGATAAATGCTGCTTCATGCCCTCTGGCAAAGTGAAGTCTATTAATACGTCAACATTTTCAAGCTTACTTTGCTCGGAGCTAAAACAGATATTTGCGTCTGCTTGAGGCTGCAATTGATTAACTGCTTTATCAAGATATTGTGAATTATCTCGTACAAAAGCGTTGGCCAGCTCTACTCGTTGTGACAAATAACAGGCTTCAATCAATGCTAACCCCATTCTGCCATTCGCACCGTAAATACCTATTCTTGTCATACGTTACCCTTTTTTATTTGCGATGTTGATTATCCACAAGGCAGCAACGATGGCTAACCGGATAATAGAAATGTGTTTTTGCGGGAGTAGAGTTTACCGTATCTGTGTGTCATAGTCAGTTAAGTTGAAAATAATAAAACATTAGACTTTAGACGTCTAAACATATAAACTGCCGCGCTCGCTCACCTATTGAAGTTGAGAGATTTTCACCTTATACCAATTGCATTAAGTAAATGGGCTATTTTGAAGCGGAGAAATAGCCTTAGTAGCTAGGCAAAAATTTTGCTATTTAGTTGTTCTAAATGAGAAATTTTTAACGACGCTAATATGCTAATTCACCCTTCAAATTGGTTGGAGAATTAATACAATTGGTATTAGGTGTGTTGTGCGGTTTTACAGCTGGCTATTGGCTGTGCTTTATTGTTGAGGAGTGCTATGCAACCAAATTACAATCAAACAAAGGCAAAACTATCATTATTGCCGCTGTTGACCTTTGTAGGAATTTTTCTTGGCGCAGGATTGTATTTGCAATCGCAAGGCGTTGACTATGCGTTTTATCAATTAAAGGCTCCTGTTGCGATTTTACCAGCCATCGTTCTCGCTTTTTTACTTAATAAAGATACTATCAACCGCAGCGTCGAAACTTTTATTCAAGGCGCAGGACACAGCAATATTATCACCATGTGCCTCATCTATTTATTAGCAGGTGCTTTTTCTGCGGTTGCAAGTGCCACTGGCGGTGTTGACGCTGTGGTTAACGCCGGTTTATCACTTATTCCTCCGGCATTTTTATTACCCGGCTTGTTCCTTATTTCTGCTGTCGTCTCTACCGCAATGGGAACCTCCATGGGCACAATTGGTGCAATTGGACCTATTGCTGTTGCCGTCGCGATGAAAACCGGAATTGATCCAGCACTTATGGCTGGTACCATCGTTTCGGGGGCAATGTTTGGCGATAACTTATCCATTATTTCTGATACCACAATTGCAGCAACGCGAACGCAAGGCTGTGAAATGAAAGATAAATTTAGAGAGAATCTAAAAATAGCCCTACCAGCTGCACTGCTGACTGTTTTACTCTTGGTGTTTTTAACCCCAGAGCCGCAGATTGTAGAAACCAAGCCGTTTGATTGGTTATTAGTTTTACCATACGCATTTATTTTGGTCTTGGCGGTGATTGGTATCAATGTTTTTGTGGTGCTCTTTAGTGGTATCGTTTTTGCCGGCTGTATGGGTTTTGCCGGTGACTATCAAGGCGCTGCGTTCTTAAACGATATCTATAAAGGCTTTAGTGATATGCAGGAGATTTTCTTGCTATCGATGTTCATTGGTGGCTTATCTGAATTTATTCGTATCAATGGCGGCCTAGATTTTTTAGCCAAACAAATCCAAAAAATTACCAGCATTATCGCGAAATGGCACCGTCAAGTTGCAGATCAACTCGGTATTGCTGCACTCGTGTTAACAAGTAACTTGTGTATCGCAAATAACACGGTAAGTATCATAGTTGCAGGCCCTGTCGCTAAAAAACTGGCTGACGATGGAAAGATCTCAGCTAAACGTTCAGCAAGCTTATTAGATATTTTCGCTTGTGTTATGCAAGGCTCTTTACCCTATGGTGCACAAGCGCTGCTACTCGGGGCCACGTTTAAAATCAGCCCTTGGGATGTATCTAGCTCTTCTTATTACTGTTTCATTTTGGCTTTCACCGCCATTACCGTTATCTGCCTAAGAAGAAATAAAGCATAATTTATTCGGTTTACGCGCCCAACTTTGGGCGCTTTTGTTATACTTTCATTTTTAACGCTATCCGAATTAATAAATGAAAATCAACACGCTCATCATTTCCTCCTCACTCGCTTTTAGCACATTTGGTTATGCTGCTGATTGGAGTACAACACAACTACATATAAACCACGGTGATTTCAAAAACCCGTTTAGCAGAAGCGAAGCAACGGCAACGGTTTACTCATTACAACATGCGTCTGGATATCGCTACGGCGATAATTTCTTCTTTATCGATTACAGCAAAGATGACCTTAGTGATGGATACCAAGACGGTGACTTTTATGGAGAGTGGTATTCGAGCTTCTCGATGTCAAAGATTGCAGGCTTTAAGTCTTCTTTCGACGCCATAGCTGACGTTAGCTTAACCATGGGTTTCAATGCAGCCGGAGACGCTAAGGTGATGAAATACTTGCCTGGTGTCAAAGTAAATTGGAATTTTGACGGGTTCAATTTTTTCTCTTCTACATTCACACTTTATCAAGACGATAGCCAAGGTATTAGTCATGGCGGTGCGCCTAAAGAAAGTGATAGCTGGATGATAGATCTCGCTTGGGGTTACCCCTTTACAATTGGCGAGCAAAAGTTCTATCTCACAGGTCACGTAGAATATATTGGCAAGCGAGAGAACGAGTTGGGTAATGACGTAAAAGGCTGGTTGCTCGCGCAGCCAATTCTACAATGGGATCTAGGCAACGCGGTAGGTATGCCTGACAACCAGTTAATGTTAGGTGTTGAATGGCAATATTGGCGTAACAAACTTGGCACAGATACCAATGAATCTGCTCCCCAGCTACACCTAGCGTGGACTTTCTAACTCTGAACTCGCTTTTGACCTTTGATTTTACTCTGTGATGGTTGAGTCAAAGGTACTCATTATTTATCAGCTCCCAACTGATACATCTACCATTCAAAGTATAAAGAGCAGTGTTGTGGTAATAGTTTTTTGTGATGGATTAGTGTTCACACCAAGATAGCGCAACTTCCGGTAGCGAAGTATCCGTCGATACACTGGCGGCCACTTTTTGCTGCTCAGATAACAGCGCATTATAAGATGCAATCAACTCTGGGAGCTGTAATGTATAAACATATTTCTCCATATTGCTGCCGTAATCACTTTGGAGCAATATGGGTAAAGTCGAAATAAGAAACTCTACTTGATCTGCATTTGGCTGTATGCCATTTCTACTTTTTTGAAAAATTAGCTCCTGCCAAGTAAACACAATAGATAATTCTTTATCCTCTACCGCACTTAGCTGAGTTTTCACTGTATTCATATAGCGCCTATAGTTTTTCCACTGATTGGCAAGCAGGTAAACATTTAATAAATTTAACCCTGTATAACTCGCTTCGTATGCTTGCTCTGCTTTTTGATGATAGAGGAAAGCTTGCCTATATAGTCTTGCAGCATGCTGATACTTACTCATATCAAAATAAACATTAGCTAAGTTATTGTTAAGTGCCGCTTCCAGTTGTTCATCCTTCACCTCAGACAATGTCGGCGCTAAAATATTGATTGCTTCTTCTAACTGCCCTGTTGTTCGATATAAAACGGCAAGATTATTAACGATAAGTGGCCTTTGCTCGTGAGTTGAGTACTTAAGTGCACATTCATAGTTTTTTTGCGCAAGCGCAGGCTTACCGATCCGGCGATAATAAATCGCGAGGTAATTTGCAATTTGCCCCTTTTCGGACTGCAAATACGCAAGCCACTCAGTATTGTCGGAAAATAGCGCTACTATTTCACGAATTCTGACCGTATCGTTTGTTTTAATTGCAGCTTCTAAACCGGCGCGATGTAACTCATAGATACCTTTAGAAGGCTGTTCTGGAAGTTTGGGTAACGCTGCTTCATATACTCGAGTTGCTTGTGTTGGGTTAGAGATGTTTAAATCTTGAATAACCTGCAATGTCTTAAACAATTCATCAGGGGCGAGTACTGTCAGAGAAGAAACTATAATTAAAATTGGTAGCACTTTCGCTCTCCGATTTCCTGATTTAAAGTAATCATAGTGAAGCTTCCGCTGGTTGGCAAAATGCCTGAGCGTGCAGCAGTATAAAATTGCTAGCGACTTCACATTAAACACATCAAATCCATTAAAGTGGGTTATCAAAACATGGACTCTGTGACTACAAAAACTAAAAGCAGCACAACAAGGTATTTAATCGATGCAGAAAGACACAGTAATTAAACAGTCACAACTTAATAGAAAGATGACACAGGCCATCGAGTATTTTACTTCAGGCCAAGATCAAGCAGCAGAGCAAGCATTTCAGCAACTATATCAACAGCAGCCCACCCAGCAGGTCATTTTATATCTCGCACAATTGGCACAGCGTAGACAAGCCGGGAGTGAATGGATTGAACAACTTGAAGCACTGCTACATAAACACCCAGATGTACCAGATAGCTATTATATTCTCGCTCGCAGTTATCAACAAAACAGACAACTACCACTCGCCGCTCAAACCTTCTATCAAGCACTAGGATGGCGCTTGCAGCATGACGCAATGACAAACATTGCAGCAGTTCAATCATCCGAAGTATCAATACATGAAAGCGCGGGCTCAACTAAACTAACTCCTGAAAGCGCATTACACCTATTACTACAAACATTGTCATCCTTAAAAAATGCGGGATTTTATGCTTTTCCTACGGCTGGTACTTTGCTTGGGTTAGAGCGTGAAGGTCAGCTCTTAGAAAATGATAAAGATGTTGATATTGGTATCGACTGGTCTCACATGAAAAGCGCAATCGAACATTTACAGCATCTTGGCTGGCACGAAGAAGCGCAATCCTATGGACTTATAAACCCTCGGTGTTTTCGCCACCAATCAGGCTTAGTGCTTGACCTTTGCGGTTATGCCACAGAGCAAAGCACTGGAGACACCATATCAGGTTTATGGATGCAAGACGTACCTTTTACTTGGAATAGAGTGACGCGCTTCTCTGCTATTCAAGTTGTGAGCATCAGCTCACCTGCGGGAGAAATTTGTTATCCCCAGTATCCAGAGCAAATCTTACAAGCATTATATGGGCTGGATTGGAAAATACCTGACACAAATTTTGATACCATCGTCTGCGCCCCGAATATTATGCAAGATTCCTACTTATATTACTGTTATGCCTACTCTCACCTCTACACTGAGTGGAAAAAAGGCAACTTCAAAAAAATGCATGCCATGCTTAAGGTGCTATTAAAGTTCAAGCCTCATGACAGTCTTTTAAAAAATCTTATGCAGTTCGTACAGAAGCAGATGAAATCACAACAGCCGTGCCGTGTTTTAGCCCTTGGTTTTTTTGATCTGCTTCACCCTGGTCACCTAACGTATTTGTCGTTAGCGAAATCACACGGAGACTACTTAGTTGTTGGGGTCGCACCGGATGCTTTTGCGTTAAAAAGTAAGGGACGACCGCCAATAATGGATCAAGACGAGCGCTTAAGTATTATTAAGGCATTAGCATGCGTAGATAAAGCGGTTTTAGTCGGTGCACCAATGGCTGATACTGAGCGAGCAGCGCACTGGATCGCACAACAAAGAGTAAACCTTGTGATCTGCGGTGATGAATGGCAACACACACCCCGCTGGCAGGCATTGGAAGCAGCTTTAGCACCACAAAATATTCAGGTTGTTTATATCCCTTATACCCAAGGAGTTTCTAGCACTAAAATTAAAGAAAGAATACAAAACTTCAATGAGAGTTAACGCTGTGTATCTACTGGGAGCGAGTGTTGAAACGGGTTTTAATGTACATGGTTTTTTGCAGGAACTTCATTACAACCCATCGGCGGGTAAACCACCTTCCACCATGTTGCACTGTGCTTATATGTTTTACTGTGCTGATACTGTGGTGGGAGCGAGTTCACCTCACGATGTGTTGATTGGCTTGTGAGATTTTCTATACCCCAAATGATCCAATGTACAAAAACTCTATAGCTAATTGTGCGAAAACTACGGGAATATGTGGGAGAGTTCGGGATTGAGTGAGAGCCTATTTTAAAATGAGTTTGATATTGTGAAAATCAGCGGCGCTCAAAAATTTGCGCCGCTTTTTTGTTTTGCTAATTAATAGACGGAACAGTTACCGCTTTTTGAGCCTCACCATTCTGTGCATACGCAGTTTGCGTTTCTTTACTTGTATCGATCATCACCTGCATTG